>NZ_JBIRUB010000002.1:727282-1007945 GCF_044334985.1 Embleya sp. NPDC020630 | reverse complement strand
TACGGGGGGGGGGGGGGGGGGGGGGGGGGGGGGGGGGGGGGGGGGGGGGGGGGGGGGGGGGGGGGGGGGGGGGGGGGGGGGCCCGGGGGGGGGGGGGGGGGGGGGTCCCCCGGGCCCCCCCCCGACGCCGTGCTCATCCGATCCTGATCCCGCCGTCCGCCTGGCCGCCCGCGCGCCCGGCCGCCGCGGGCGGGGCTACTTGAGTGCGATCCGGTCGAACAGGATCAGGCCGTCCTCGAACAGCGACAGGCCGTCGATCTTGGCGCTCTTCCCCTGGACCGCCGCGGCGAAGGACTTCTCGTAGGCGAAGAACGGGACGTCCTTGACGATCTCGGCCTGCACCGTCTGGTACGCGGCCTTGCGCACCGCCGGGTCGTCACTGTTGCGGGCGTCGTCGAGCGCCTTGTCCACCGCGGGGTTGTTCCACTTGGTGCGGTTCTCCGGACCCTTCGAGTGGGTGAAGTTGTAGAGCACCGGCTCCGGTTCGTCGAAGGTGATCACGAACTCCGAGGCCTGGAAGTCGTTGTTGATCATCACCTTCTGGATGTAGGCCGCCCCCTCGAGGAATTCGGTCTTCATCGTGATGTTCTTCATGTTGCCGATCTGGGTGAGCCAGTACTCGGCGGTCAGTCGCGCGCTGGCGCTGCTGTTGGTGGTGTACGTGAAGTTCAACGACTTGCCCTCGGCGGCCAGTTCGTCGAGCAGCTTCTGCGCCTCGACCCGGTTGTTGGTCGCGTACACGGCCTCCGGGTTCGCGAACGGCGACGCGGGCTGGAACAGGCCCTTGAGGGTCTGGGTCGGCGAGCCCTGGATCGTCTGGTTGCGGTCGTCCGGGTTCATGATCAACGCGAACGCGCGACGGGCGCGCGGGTCGTTGAACGGCGGCTTGGACGTGTCGAACATGGTCATGAAGCCACCGCTCTTGGGGTCGAGCGTGACCGTCATGCCGTCCTTGCGGGCCTGTTCGGTGGACGGGAAGTGCGCGGTGGTCATCAGCTGGGCCTGGCCCGAGGACAGCGCGGCCAGGCGCTGCTTCTGGTCCATCACCGGCTTGAAGATCAATTCCTTGAGCGCGGGCTTGCCCTGGCCCCAGTACGAGTTGTTGCGCTCCAACGTGAGCTGCGAGTCGCGCATCCACGTCTTGAGCTTGAACGGGCCTGCGCCGACCGGCTTTTGCGCGAACAGCTTCGGGTCGGACCGGATCGCCGTGGGCGATCCGATGAACGCGAGGTTGTGCGCCACGACGAGGTCGAAGTGGGCGTTCGGCGCGGGCAGCGTGACCTTGACGGTCAGCCCGTCGACCGCCTCGAACTTCATCCCCTTGACGGCGGTGAACTGTACCGACCGGTTCGCGGGATCGGCGTGCCGCTCCCAGTTGAACTTGACCGCCTCGGCGTCCAGGGCGGTGCCGTCGGAGAACTTCACGTTCGGCTTGAGCTTGATCGTCCACACCGAGTTGCCCTCGGCGGCGGTCGCGCTCTCCGCGATCTGCGGTTCCGCCTTGCCGGTCTTGGGGTTGATCCAGAAAAGCATGTCGAACACGGCCGCGGCCTGGTTGCCGCCGGTGAGAGAGGACACCGTGGTCATGACCGGGTCGATGCCCTTGGCCTCCTGGGTGATGAGCACCGTCATCGAGCCGGAGGCTCCGCTGCCGGCGTCGTCGTCGCCGCCGCAGGCGGTGGCGCCGAGCGTCAGGCCGACGAGTCCCGCGACCACGCCGGATCGGCGCAGCAGGCGGGTTGAGAAGGGTGTGGAGTTCACGGTTCGCACGGGACGCTCCTGCGTTCGGGAAGCACAAGGCACGCCGTCCCGGGAGCGGGGTGGCGTCGTTTTCCTTGATCCAGACGTGGATGTACGGCCACGGTAAGGAGAAATCTGACGGGCCGTCAAATAACAATTCGGCACCGTCCGTGACGGTACCGCACCCCCAATCCCCAATTTCCACCACCCGATGTGACGCTCCGTCAGCAATCATGGACCCTGTGCCCGGAGCACAATCCACCCCTGCCACGGACCGGGCAAGGCCTGTGGGCGAACGCCTTCCGCACCGTCGGCCTGCCCAGCCCTCGACGAATACCCCACCCGGATCCCGGACGCGGCCCGATCCCCGAAACCGGCCCTCCACTTCCTGGCGCTCGACCCCCGGAGCCCACACAAGCATCACCACCGGCAACCCGGGACAGGCACCCACATCGCCCCGGCCCCGAGCCCTCGAAAACTACGCGCCGCACAGCGACGACGCGGGACGAACACAGGCGCGGGCGCGGGGGCTCGCCGCACGGGCGGGACGCCCCGGACACAGGCAGGACGCTCGCCACATGGGTAGGGCGACCCGGGCGAGGGGCGCGATGGCTCGCCACATGGGCGGAACACCAGTCGGGACGGCCCGGACGCAAGGCGGAATGGCCCGAGCACGGGCGGAACGACCGGAGCACCCAGCGGAACGGCCCGGACGCCGATCGAGGCGGCCCCGGGCACCTGACGCGACGGCGGCAACGCAATCCACATCGGCACCCCTTGCGACCCGTGCCGCGCCGACGCCATGAAGCAGGTCGGCGGCCGGGCAGCGAGCCGGAAGGTCGACCGAGATCCGCACCGCGGACGGAAGTCGAGGAGGACGCGGCCGGTGTCGTCCACCGGCTCATCGGGCGGTGGGGCGCCCGGCGCGACCTCGTCCGCGGCGCAGTCCCGCCCGCCGACGCTGCCGGGTGGCGGCGTCCTCGTGACCGACGCGCCGCCGTTGCCGCAGACCCGCGCGGCGGCGCCCACCACGCAGGCACCGGGCGCGCCCTACGCCACGGTGACCACCTGGGTAACGCCATGCGCGACGCCGATGCGGGCGCGCCCCGGCGTCCGGACCTCGATGCCTACCGGGGGGCGTTCAACTTCCTCTTGACCCGTTGCCGGGAAAAGCCCGAGGAGATCAAGGCGTACGTCATGAGGATCGCGCCGGCCTCCACCCAGGACGCCGAGGGCAAGCACTACTGGACGCCCACGGCGCTCGGCGCCATGCGTGCGCCCACGACCGGGAACCAGTGCGTGCGGGTCAGCGGATAGCCGTCACGACGCGCTCACCGGCGCGCTCCACAAGACCGGCCCACGCCGCCGGGTGCACGGCGAGCACCGGGGAGTCCACGACCTTGCTGTCCCTCACCCCGACAACGGCTCCCAGAACCGCGACCTCGACGCAGTTGTCGGTGTCCGTGTACGAAGAGGTGCGCCAGCCTGGTGCGCTGCCACCTCGACCGCCGTGCATAGTGCCCGTCTCCGCTCGTCGATGCGTTCGAGCGTAGCCACGGTCGGCAGAGCCGTCGTGGACAGGCGCTCGAAGACTGCCCGGAAGGACATCACATCATCGGGGGATTCCACCAGCACGGAACCGGTCAGTTGTTCCAGCCACGCGACTACCCGGCCGGGCGACATCTCCAAAAGCAGGCACGGCGACGGCACCACGAAGGCCGCGTCGAGCGGAAGCATCTGAATCGACACCTGAGGGTTCTGCGAAGCCAGCGCCAGGAGATGCCCCATCTGGTCGGCGAGTACCGCGAGTCCGCCGATCGGCTGGTGCAGAGCCGCCTCGGAGACGATGAATGAGGCAGGTCGGCCGGAACGCATCAACCGTTCCGACCGCTGCATCCGGATGCGCACCCTTTCGTACGCGGCCGAACTGGGAATCGTGGGATTACGCATCTGAGCCGCCGACAACGCGTACGCAGGCGACTGAAGCAATCCGGGGATCATCAACGTCTCGTAGGACCACAGCGAGATCGCGTCCTTCTCCAGCCGGATCAGCTGCCCCAGGCGCTCGGGGATGTCATCCAGGAGGTTGCGCCAACCCGCATCGTCTTCCCGCTCCATGCGACTCGCATCACGCGGAGCCAGTGCGGCTCGCTCGACGGCAGCCAAATCGTAGGGCGCTCGGAAACCCAGGTCCTCCGGCGACAGTCCGAACATCGCGGTCAACACCCGGCGCGCGTCGGGGTGCGGCCAAGGAGGGTTGGCCGACTCCCAGCGGCGCACCTGGCGCACGGAGATGGAGATCTTGATGCCCTCCGCTCGCGCCACGCGGTCGTACGCTTCGGCAAAAGCCTCCTGTGAGTACCACTTTCGCAGGTGCCGGGCGGCAACGAATGCCGGGTTGCCGGGCTTGATCGAGCGCTTCACGACGCTCCCAAGATGGCCACCAAGACACGGTAACAACCTTGATCAGCGCATTTGGCCGAATCTCGATTCTTCGCCCTGGCGAAAAGTGGCGATCGGGGTCATCGATGCGCGTACCGCCCGCGACGAGTCAGGGGCGGAGGCCCCTGAGGGTCAAGTCGACCAGGCTGTCGGCGTATTCGGGGGTCAGGGGGCCGCTGCGGAGTAGCCAGCGTTGGTACAGGGGGGCGTAGAGGAGTTCCAGAGCCAGGTCGAGATCGAGGTCGGGAGCGAGCTGGCCGGCGCGTTGGGCGCTGCGTAGGCGCTCCTTTTTGGCCTCGTCCACGGGGGCGGCCATTTTTTCGTGGTAGAGCCTGGCCAGCTTGGGGTCGTTGATGATCTCGGCATTGAGGGCGCGGATCGGGCCTTCGAAGGCGGGGTCGGCGAACTCCGCGACGGTCTCGCGCATCAGGTATTTGAGGTCCGTCTCGAGATCCCCCGAGTCGGGCAACACAATGCCCTCCCCCGGATCGCTCAGGGCGAGGAATGCCTCGAAGACGACCTCGCCCTTCGAGCCCCACCAGCGGTAGATGGTCTGCTTGCCGACGCCCGCCCGCGCGGCGATCGCCTCGATGGAGAGCTTGGCGAAGCCCAGTTCGGAGACGAGTTCGCGGGCGGCGGTCAGGATCGCCCGACGGGACTGTTCGCTGCGTCGGGACGGATTCGGCCTGCCGGCGGACCCTCCCTCGGCACGCGCACCCTCCGCGCTGCGGTCACTGCTGTCGTCAATGGTCATGCACTCACTGTACCGCATGAACGAGACGATACGTCTCGTCTTGACAAGAGCCCGTCGATTCACACATGCTTCACGAAGTCCGAGCGAGACGATACGTCTCGTCTTGACATTCCAACACCGAAGATGCATGCTTCAGCGAAAGGAAACGAGACGCAACGTCTCGTCTCACGATCAAGGAGTTGTCACCCATGTTCCGCACCCGGCTCTCCGGCGCACCCCTCGCCCAACACGTCACCGACGCGTTCTCGATCCTCGACATGCGGACCACGGGTGCCCCGGCTCCGCGACTCACCGCCGCCGAGGCTGCGGCAAGTCCCACCGACGCCGCCCGGCCGATCGTGCCGCCTCGGCCGCAGCTTCGGCGCGCTCGGCGCGTCGGCATCCCCCAACCCCCTCGGACCGGTCGTCGCACGGCGACCTCGTCCGGCTACCGACCCAGGTGAACCCGATGACGACAACCACAACATCCACACCGCCCACCCAGGCCGACCCCACCGACCCCAGCCACCTGGAAGAGAGCACGCACATGACCACCGCGCCTACTGCCGCCACAGCCACAGCCGGCCAAGCAACCACTGCCGCCGTCCCCCGCGCGCCCCGCGTCTGGTTCATCACCGGTGCCTCTCGTGGCCTGGGCCGTGCCTTCGCCGAAGCCGCGCTGGCCGCCGGTGACCGGGTCGTCGGGGCCGCGCGGGATGTCACCCCACTGGCCGACCTGGTCGCCGCGCACGAGGATCGTTTGCGGCTCCTGACCCTCGACGTCACCGACCGCGACGCGGTGTTCCGTGGCGTGGCGCGTGCCGTGGCGGCCTTCGGGCGAATCGACATCGTCGTCAACAACGCGGGGGCGAGCCTGATCGGCATGGTCGAGGAGGTGACGGAGGCCCAGGTCCGCGCCCACTTCGACGTCAACTTCTTCGGCGCCCTGTGGGTGAGCCAGGCCGTACTCCCCTATCTCCGCGAACAGGGTTCGGGCCACATCGTGCAGATCAGCTCGATGGGCTCGGCCGTGGGCTTCGCCGCCACCGGTCTCTACAGCGCGAGCAAGGGCGCCCTCGACAACATGTCCGGTGCACTGGCCATGGAGGCGGCGGGCTTCGGGGTGAAGGTGACCCTGGTCCAGCCCGGTGGCTACGAGACCACGCTGTTCACCCAGGGCCTGACCATGACGACCGAGAACGAGGTGTACGCGCCGCTGCGCGCCGAACTGGCGGAAATGTGGGGGGAGTCGAAGGACGCCGACCCGGCGAAGGCGGCCGCCCTGTTGCTGCGCATCGTCGACATGGCCGAGCCGCCGCGTCGGATCATCCTCGGCGGCGCGGCCTACGACATGATCGCCGAGTTCGACCGGGCCCGCCGGGAGGAGGTGGCCCGGTGGGAGGAGCTGAGCCGCGAGGGCGACTGATGCCTCGGATCGGCCGCCTGCGCGGCGGCTGCTGGTCCACCTCTTCGGAATTGGCTCCTGACGGCAGGCCACTCGGCCAGTACGGTCGGCACCATGGGTGCAGAACGTCGCGGTTTGCTGTTGGGCATGGCGGCCTACGTCATGTGGGGCCTGTTCCCCCTCTTCTGGCCACATCTGAAGCCTGCGGGCCCGGTAGAGATCCTGGCCCACCGGATGGCCTGGTCGCTGCTGTGCATGCTGGTCCTGCTCGCGGTGCTCCGGCAGTGGTCGTGGATCCGCGAATTGGCCCGCACCCCGGGCAAGTTGATCACCGTGACGGTGGCCGCCGTGATGATCTCGATCAACTGGGGCACCTACATCTACGGCGTCAACCATGACCAGGTCGTGGAGACCTCGCTCGGCTACTTCATCACGCCGCTGGTACTGATCGGCATCGGTGTCGTGGTCCTCGGCGAGCGCCTGCGCAGGATTCAGTGGGCCGCGGTGGCGCTGGGGGTCGCCGCGGTGGTGGTCCTGATCGTGGCCTACGGCCGGGTCCCGTGGATCGCGCTCACGTTGGCCGCGTCGTTCGCCACCTACGGCTACGTCAAGAAGCGGATGAACCTCCCCGCGACCCACTCGCTGGCAGTCGAGACGGCGGTGATGTTCCTGCCCGCGCTCGGCTACCTGACCTGGTTGGCCTGGATCGGCGAGGGCACGTACGGGCACGAGGGGGCACCACAGGCGCTGATGCTGATGGGCGCGGGCGTGATCACCGTGATCCCGCTGCTGTGCTTCGCCGTGGCGGCCAACTCGGTGCCGCTCAGTTCGATCGGCATGCTGCAATACCTGGCTCCGATCATCCAGTTCGGGATCGGGGTGGCGGTCAACCACGAGCCCATGCCGGCCGCCCGGTGGGCGGGGTTCGGTCTGGTGTGGATCGCTCTCGTGGTGCTCACCTTCGACGCGATCCGCCAGTCCAGGCGCGAGCGGGTCGCCGTTGTGCCCACCGCGCGGGCGGCCGAGGCCCCGGCCACCGTCGAGCCCCGGGATCTGCCGGTCTCGGCCGCGCCTGAGCGGGAGGCGGCCTCGTGAGCGTCGAACAGTTGCGGCTGGCCGTCTACCGGGGCTTCGCCGACACCGGGCGGGCGCCCTCCGACGCGGAGTTGGCGGCGACGCTGGGCGTGTCGGAGCCGACCGTGCGTGCGGGCTTGAGGGCCCTGCACGAGCAGCGGCACATCGTGCTGCGCGACGACGCGATCGTGATGGCGCATCCGTTCAGCGCGGTGCCGTTGGGCTTCTCGGTGATGGGCCGGCACACGCTGTGGTGGGGCGGCTGCGCGTGGGATTCCTTCGCCGTGCCGCACCTGGTCGGCGAGGAGGTGCTGGTCGCGACCCGATGTCCGGGGTGCGAGGGGGCACTCGCCTGGAACGTGGGCATCGACGAGCCGCCGAAGGGCGACGAGGTGGCGCACTTCCTGGTCCCGATCACGATGTTGTGGGACGACGTGGTGCACGCGTGCGGCAACCAGCGGCTGTTCTGCGACGAGGGCTGCGTGGACCACTGGCTCGCCCGCACCGGCCAGACCCGGGGCTACGTCCTCGACCTCACCAAGTTGTGGCGCCTGGCCGAACACTGGTACGAGGGCCGCATGCACCGAGGCTACGAACGCCGAGACCCGGCATCGGCAGCCACATACTTCACCTCGGTGGGCCTCCAGGGCCGGTTCTGGGGCCTGTGACACCTACGCACACCGGACCGTCCTCGAGGCCAGGACCGAAAACCGGAGAGCCGGCGGGCAGTCGGGGAACCGGGGAGCGGCCGACGGTCAGTTGTCGGCCGCAGCGAGCGTGACACCGAAGCCGGCGATGACCGTACCGGTCGACGCATCGAGCGCACGCCGAAAGCGCGGCCGCCGCAGCCTCGCGCGCAGGCTGTTCGCGCCGAGGATGATCGCCGCGAACCACACCATGCCCTCGATGTCGTGGACGAGGGCAAGCAGTATCCCGAAGGCCAGATGCGGGGCACCGGAAGGAATGAACTGCGGGATCATTGCCATATAGAAAACGCCGACCTTCGGATTGGTCAACGAAGTGAGCACGCCGCGCCCCCACGCCGACCACAACCCGGAGGCGGCCTTGCCACCGTCTGCCGAGGCGGCCTCGGCGTCGACGTCCACCTCGGTATAGCGATTCACCCACGCAGCCCGCAGCAATCCATAACCAAGCCAAAGCAGGTAGCAGGCACCGACAACGCGCAAACTCGTGTACGCAACCTGAGATGTGGTCAGCACCGCAGAGACACCGGCTGCCGCAGCCGCACCCCAAACCAAGGTCCCGGCCCCTATGCCGAGCGCGGTCGCGAACCCGTGCCGATTACCCCGAACCAGCGCCGCCCGCAACACAATCGCGGTATCCGGTCCCGGCACAACCGTCAACAGCCCCGCAACCAGGGCAAACGAAGCAAGGTGTGAGAGGGCATCCATGAAGGCATGCTGCCGGCACCGGAAGCTGACGCATAGTCACGACAGGGCGTGAGCCGAGTCGTCCGCTCACCAATCGGAGCCGCCAGGTCCGCAAGGCGCCCCGGGGCGGCGCCACGCGGCTCGGCAAGGGCCACAAACCGCCCATCTCGGCACCCGCAGCCGAGAAGCCGAGGACTCGCTGAACAATCTCGGCCGCCGGTCGGCGAGGCCCCACGCCTCGGCGATCCAGGCCGATCCCCCACCCCGACACCGGAACTGGCCAGGAACACAGCCCGGCACCAACACAACGGAATCGACAAGAACGCAGCAACCACGGGCAGCAGCCGGCGAGCGCGCGCACACCGGACACCGAGCCCAACCGGTACGGGCACCGTCACATGCCGTCGTGATACCCGGGCCCGGTCAACGCAGCAGTCGGGTCGGGCTCCCCGGCGGGGCTTCCCGAGTGGGCCCGGCCGGTCCCGACGCGCGTCGCGCTTACGGTCGCGGGGCGCCGGTACAGGGCTGGTCCGAGTCGGTGATGGGCCGCCGCCGGCGTGCGGGGCTCCAAGACCTGGGGCTTCCGACGAGGCGTGGACCTTGGTCGGCGAAAACCGGCCGGCAGCGGCGGAGCGGGAGGGTACTCGTGTCGGGTTCTCCCGAGGCCTTCCCGAGTGGGCCGGGCGTTCCCGGCCGGCGTCGCGCCTCGGGTTGCGGGTGACCGGTCCGGGGCTTGTCTGAGCCGGACGTGGGCCGCCGCCAGCGTACGGGGCTCCAAGCCTCGGACTCCCGACGAGACGAGGGTGTTGCTCACCGAAAACCGGCTGGCAGCGGCGGGGGGCACTCGGGTCGAGTCCGCCGGGGAGCCTTCCCGAGTGGGTCGGGCGTTCCCGGCGCCCGTTGCGCTGTTGGTTCCGGGTGGCCGGTCCGGGGCCGGTCCGAGTCGGAGATGGGCCGCCGCCGGCGTGCGGGGCTCCAAGACCCCGGGCTCCCGGCGCGACGGGCGTGTTGCTCACCGAAAACCGGCGGGCAGCGGCGGGGAGGGAGGGCGCTCGGGTCGAGTCCGCCGAGGAGCCTTCCCGAGTGGGCCGGGCGTTCCGGCGGGCGTCGCGCCTGGGGTCGCGGGTGGCCGGTCCGGGGCCGGTCCGAGTCGGTGGTGGGCCGCCGCCGGCGCGCGGGGCTCCAAGACCCCGGGCTCCCGGCGAGTCGAGCGTGTAGCTCGGCAAAGACCGGCCGGCAGCGGCGGGGAGGGAGGGCGCTCGGGTCGAGTCCGCCGAGGAGCCTTCCCGAGCGGGTCAGGGCATTTTGGGGGCGCTGGGGAGGGGTTGGGGTTCAAAACCGGATCTCGGCAGGATGGTTGTGCGCTTTGAGCCTCGGTGACCTGCGGTTTTGCGGGGTTGGCGCGGAAAGTCGGGCGCCGAGTGCCGGTTTCGTGTGCTCCAGCCCCTTCAACGCCAGCGTGGACACCGAATCCGCCCCATCGGAACCGGCTTCGGACACTGTGACCCCACAGAGACCGCCCAGAAGACCAAAAGTGCCCGGCAGAGGGGCCAAAACCGGATCCTGATGCACCCCAAGCAGCCCCCGCCTGTCCCGACCTGCGGTTTTCTCTTACACCGGGGCAACAACCCACCACGCGATCCGAGTTCGTGAACCTTCGCCACCCACACACTCACCGCACCCCGAAGCGACCCAACCCACTCAGGAAGGCAGCCCCGCCAGACTCGACCCGACCGCCCACCCTCCCGCCGCTGCCAGCCGGTTTTCGCCAAGCAATGCACCCGGCTGGTCAGGGCCCCAGAGTCTCGAAGCCCCGCACGCCGGCGGCGGCCCACCACCGGCTCGGACCAGCCCCGCACCAGCCACGCAACCCAAGGCGCAACGCCCGCCGGGAACGACCGACCCGCTCGGGAAGGCTCCTCGGCGGACTCGACCCGAGCGCCCTCCCTCCCCGCCGCTGCCGGCCGGTCTTTGCCGAGCTACACGCTCGACTCGCCGGGAGCCCGGGGTCTTGGAGCCCCGCGCGCCGGCGGCGGCCCACCACCGACTCGGACCGGCCCCGGACCGGCCACCCGGAACCAACAGCGCGACGGCCGCCGGGAACGCCCAACCCACCCAGGAAGGTTCCTCGGGGGCCCGACTTGACCGCCCTCCCGCTCCCTCGCTGCCGGCCGGTTTTCGGTGAGCAACACACCAGCCTCGTCGAGAGTCTCAAGTCTTGGAGCCCCGCACGCCGGCGGCGGCCCATCACCGACTCGGACCGGCCCCGGACCGGCCACCCGCGACCCCAGGCGCGACGCCCGCCGGAACGACCGGCCCACGCGGGAGGGTTCCTCGGCGGACTCGACCCGAGCGCCCTCCCTCCCCGCCGCTGCCGGCCCGTTTTCGGTGAGCAACACGCCCGCCTCGCCAGAAGCCGGAGTATCGGAGCCCCGCACGCCGGCGGCGGCCCATCGGCGGCTCGGACCCGCCCCGCACCAGCCATCCGCAACCAACAGCGCAGCGCCCACCGGAAGGGCCCGACCGGCCGGGAAGACCCCCGGAGAGCCCGGCCCGACCACCGACCCGCTCCGTCGCTGCCGGCCGGTTTTCGGTGAGCAACACGCCCGCCTCGCCGGAAGCCGGAGCGTCGGAGCCCCGCGCGCCGGCGGCGGCCCGTCGGCGGCTCGGAGCGGGCCCGGACCGGCCATCCGCAACCGAAGCGCGACGTGGGGGCTGGGGGTGGCCGGTCCACTCACCAGCGCTCCTCGGCGGATTCGGCCTCAGCGCCTGCGCTCCCCGGCGTTGCCGGCCGGACTTCGGTGGGCAGCGTGGCCGCCTCGTCGGGGGCTTCGGGGATTGGAGTCCCGCACGCCGGCGGCGGACCACTTCACGACCCGCGTCGGCCGCCTGCGGGCCGCCTCGGGGTGTCAGGCCTCTCTCGATATCAGGGACAGGATGTGGGCGCGGCCTCGGGCGGTGAAGGCTGATTCCAGGGTCTTGCGGTCGGATTCGGTGAAGGGGCGGTATGGGGCGGTTGTGTCGCTTCGGGGGTCGCGCCACCAGACGGGGTCGGGGGCCGTGTGCCAGGCTTGGCGGGTCAGGACTCTGGTGAGGATCTTGTTCGTGCTGGTCTGTGGGAGTACTTCGGCGATCCGGATGTAGCGCGGGTGCCAGGCGCGGGACAGGTCCGGTTGGGCCGTCAGCCAGTCCGCGAAGGCCGCCGGGTCGAAGGTGGCGCCTTCGCGCAGGACCAGGGCCGCCATCGCCTGGTCGCCCGCCGCCTCGTCGGGGACGCCGTACACCGTCGCCACCGCCACGTCCGGGTGCCGGGACAGGATTCGGGCGACCGGCGTCGCGCCGAAGTTCTCCCCGCCGACGCGCAGCCACTCCCCCGTGCGGCCGGCGAAGTAGATCAGGCCGTCCTCGGTGCGGTAGGCGAGGTCGCCGCTCCAGTACCAGCCGTCGCGCATGCGTTGCGCGGTCGCCGCCGTGTTGTTGTAGTAGCCCTCGAAGGTGCCCGCGCCGCCGACGTTGACCAGTTCGCCGACCGCCGCCTCGGGGTTGGTCATCCGGCCCGCCGCGTCGAAGGTGGCCGGTGGGCATTGCTCGCGCGTGTCCGGGTTCAGGATCCGGATGTCGCCGTTCGGCCGGCCCAGCGCGCCCGGCGGCATGTCCGGAACCGGGCTGAACGACAACCCGCCCTCGGTCGAGCCGAACCCGTCGCGCACCGTGCAGCCGAAGCGTCGGGCGAAGCGCTCGACGTCCTGCGGCCCGCCCTCGTTGCCGAACACGCGCGTCAGCGGGTTGTCCGCGTCGTCGGGGCGCTCGGGTGTGGCCAGGATGTACGACAGCGGCTTGCCCACGTAGTTGGCGTAGGTGACCCCGAACCGCCGCACGTCCGGCAGGAATCCCGATGCGGAGAACCGCCGCCGCAGCACCAGTTCGGCCCCGGCCGCCAGCGCCGGCGCCCAGCACGTGACCACGGCGTTGGAGTGGAACAGCGGCATCGCGCAGTAGGCCACGTCCGCCCCGTCCAACCGCTCCATGGCCACCACGCTCGCCCCCTGCCCGGCGATCTTGCCCTGCGAGCAGATCACCGCCTTGGGGTGCCCGGTCGTCCCGGACGTCAGGATCAACATGAACGTGTCCTCGACCCCCGGCCGCTCGACCGGCGGCTCGACCCCCGCGTACGGCGCCAACGCCCGCGCCCAGGCCGGATCGTCCACGCACAGCAGCCGGTCCGCCGGGAAGTCCGGCGCGGCGGTGCGCAGCTGCTCCAGATGCGCCGCGTCGGTCAGGACGAGCGAGCAGTCGGTGTGGTCGATGTCGCGGGCCAACTCGGTCCCGACCCGGGTCGGGTTCAGCCCCACGATCACCGCGCCGGACAGCGCCGCGGCGCCGAGCAGCAGCGGAAACTCGGGCACGTTCTCCAGCATCACCCCGATGTGCCACGGTCGACCCTCGACCCGCAGCGCCCGCAGCAGGGCGGCTCGACTCGCGGATTCCGCGACCACCTCGGCCCAGGTCCACGCCCGGTCCTCGTCGCGCAGACCGGCGCTGTGATCCCCGGCCCGCTCGCGTAGCAGTGCGTCGAGTGTGGTGCTCCAACGTCCAGACACGACAGGACTCCTGACGGACAGACAGACAAAACGAACGGACAGACGGACGAACAGGCTGACGGATGAATGGGTGGATGGATGCCCGGGTGGACAAACCGACGACACGCCTACATGGCACGATCAAGCTTCTGCTTCGCGCAACCTAACCCGCGTGCGCGCGGATCGGAAGACGGCCAAGATCGATACCGGACCGGAACCACACCGAATGTGGCCTCGCTTGCCCGCACGTGACGCGTCGGACAGATTGAAGCCGTACGCATCGGGGGAGGCAGGCATGGACATGAGTATGGATTCGGGCATACCAGGCAGAATTCGCAGCGCACTTTTCCTTGACTTTGACAATATTTACAGCGGGCTGCGGGAGACGGACCGCGCGTCCGCGGAGATTTTCGCTCGCAAACCGTCCCAGTGGTTGGAGTGGTTGGAGAACGAGGCGACCGAGCGCGGCCTGCGCCGATCGTTGCTCGTCCGCAACTGCTACCTCAACCCGGTGATGCACGACCGTTACCGGGCGTTCTTCACGCGGTCGGCCTTTCGCGTGATCGACTGCCCGCCGCTGACGGGCCGGGGCAAGAACAGTGCCGACATCCACATGGTGATGGACGTACTCGACACGCTCCAGCACTCGACCAGGTTCGACGAGGTGATCATCATGAGCGCCGACGCGGACTTCACTCCGGTCCTGCTGCGGCTGCGCAGCCACGACCGGCGCACGATGGTGATCGCCAGCGGTCCGGCCGCCCAGGCGTATGTCGCCGCGGGCGACGTGGTGATCAGCGACCAGGAGTTCATCGAGCGGGCGCTGCGCGACGAGATCGACGTGGCGCCGGCCGACGAGGGGGTGCGCGAGCAGGTGATGGCGCACGTACGCGAGCAACTCGACGGCTCCGAGGAGCCGATCGTGCTCGCCACCCTCGCCCACTCGGTGCTGCAACAGGTCGGTCGCGAGCAGGTCACCCGCACCCGCTGGGGCGGCGCGGCCACGTTCTCCTCACTGCTCGAACTGATGCTGGAGCAGGGCACCGACGAGAAGTTGTCGATCAGTCGGGTCCCACCCGGGTACATCTACGACCGCACCCGACATCAGCCGCCCTCGGCTCGTCCCAACGGCCAGGGTCGGATGGACCACCTGCGCGAGCCGGTCCGCGACCTGATCGACCGGGTGGCCACGGTCACCGGCGCACCACGGCTGTCCCCGGAGGAATACCACGTGCTCTTCGCCGAGTTGCACGCCGAGGTCAGCGAGAACGGCTTCCAGGGCAACCAGACCTCGGGCGCGGTCCGCGACCGCTGTGCCGAGCGGATGCAGACCATCGCCCGCAAAGCGATCGCGTTCGTCACCACGGGCCTGGTCTACTCCGGCTACTGGTCCTCCACCGCACACCCGGTCGCCTCCGCCGACGACCTCGCCGTCGCCTTCCTGCGCAACGTCGAGACGCTGTGCGCCAACGCCCGCCTCTACCTCAACGACACCGAGCGCGCCCTCCTGGCCGAATGGCTGCTCGGTACCGCTACCACCAACCACGCGCCCGCGAACCACGCGGCCGCGCATCACGCGGGGGCCGACCACGCGGCCGCCGATCCCACCGCCGACCTCTCCACCGTCCCCGGCGCCGACAGCGCATAGCCGGTCCGGCGGGTGCGACCCCGAGGGCGCACCCGCCAGACCGAAGTGGCGGCCCGCACCGGGGCCGCCCGCGCTAGAACTGCCCGCGCCGGTACAACCCGACCACCGCGGCGCCGCCGAGCCCGATGTTGTGGGTGAGCCCGACCTTGGCGTCGGCGACCTGGCGCGCGTCCGCCAAGCCGCGCAGCTGCCAGCTGATCTCGGCGGCCTGGGCCAAGCCGGTGGCGCCCAGCGGGTGGCCCTTGGAGATCAGCCCGCCCGAGGGGTTGACCACCCAGCGCCCGCCGTACGTGGTGGCGCCCTCGGCGACCAGCTTGCCGCCCTCGCCCTCGCCGCACATGCCCAGCGCCTCGTAGGTGAGGATCTCGTTGATCGAGAAGCAGTCGTGCAGCTCGATCACGTCGACGTCCTCGATCCCCAGGCCGGACTGCTCGAAGACCTGCCGCCCGGCCGCCGCCGACATCGGCTTGCCGACCACGTCGATGCAGCTGTTCGAGGCGAAGCTCTCCTCGGTGTCGGTGGTCATCGACTGGGCCAGGATCTCGATCGCCTGCTCCTCCAGGCCGTGTTCGCGCACGAAGCGCTCGCTGACCACGACCGCCGCGGCGGCGCCGTCGGAGGTGGGCGAACACTGCAGCCGGGTGAGCGGCGAGTGGATCTCCTTGGCGGCCAGCACCTCGTCGAGCGAGTACTCGACCTGGAACTGCGCGTACGGGTTGTTCACCGAGTGCCGGTGGTTCTTGACCCCCACGTGCGCGATCTGCTCGGCGGTGGTGCCGTAGCGGGCCATGTGCTCGCGCGCCGCGTTGCCGAAGATCTGCGCGGTCGGCGGCGCGGTCATCGAGAACCCGTGGGCGTCGCCCATGATCTTGTAGTGCCGGGCCACCGGCGACGTGGAGAAGTCGCCCTCGCCGCCCCCGCCGAGCGAGCCGCGCTTCATCTTCTCGAAGCCGATCGCGAGCACACAGTCGTTCAGCCCGCCGGCGACGAACTGACGGGCCATCATCAGCGCGCTGGAGCCGGTCGCGCAGTTGTTGTTCACGTTGTAGACCGGGATGCCGCTCAGGCCCAGCTCGTACACCGCGCGCTGACCGGCTGTGGACGCCTGGAAGCAGTAGCCGACCGGGGCCTGCTCCACCTTGTCGTAGCCGACGCCCGCGTCCGCGAGGGCCTTGCCGCCGGCCTCCTTGACCATGTCCCAGTACTGCCAGTCGCGGCTCTCCGGCTTCTCGAATTTGGTCATGCCGACGCCGACGATGAACGCCTTTTGTGCCATGTCGCCAACTCCTACGGAAACGGATCAGGATCGGGAAGGGGAAGCGGAAGGGAAAGAGGAACGAGAACGGAAACCGAAGCGAAGACGGCAACGAAACCGGAAGCCGAAAACCGGAAACGAGAGCGGAACCCGCAACGGCCCGGCGAACGGCAGGACCTACTTCTCGCTCGGCTGCGGATCCCTGGGCAGCCCGAGGATGCGCTCGCCGACCACGTTGAGCTGGACCTGCGTGGTGCCGCCCGCGATGGTCAGGCAGCGGCTCATCAGGAAGCCGAACGCCGCCTTCTGGCCGTCCCCCTCGTCCACCGCGCCCAGCGGGCCGAGCAGTTCGAGGCTCAGCTCGGACTCGCGCTGCTGGTGCGGGGTGCCGACGAGCTTGCGTACCGAGGCGCCGGCGCCCGGCTCCAGGCCGGACAGCCGGGCCAGCGTGGTGCGCAGCTCGATCAGCGCCAGCGAGGACGCCTCGGCCACCAGCGCGCCCAGGCGCTCCCGGAAGCCGCCGTCCACGAACTCGCCCGCCGGGCCGTTCACCGCCGCGACCAGATTCGCGATGCCCGCGCCGAACGAGCTGCCCGCGCCCATGTGCACCCGCTCGTTGCCGAGCGTGTTGCGGGCCACCTGCCAGCCGCCGTCGACCTCGCCGACGACCATCTCGTCCGGGACGAAGAGGTCTTCGAGGAAGATCTCGTTGAACATCGCCAGGCCGCTGATCTCCTTGAGCGGACGGATGTCCAGGCCCGCCGAGGCCATGTCCACGATGAAGTACGTCAGGCCCTCGTGCTTGGGCTTGTCCGGCGAGGTGCGCGCGAGCAGGATGCCCCACTGCGACTCGCGGGCCCGCGAGGTCCACACCTTCTGGCCGTTGATCAGCCAGCCGCCCTCGGTCCGGGTAGCGCGCGTGGAAATCGCGGCCAGGTCGGAGCCCGCGCCGGGCTCGGAGAACAGCTGGCACCACTGGATCTCGCCGCGCAGCGTCGGCGGCGCGAACCGCTCCTGCTGGGCCTGCGTCCCGTAGGCGATCAGCGACGGGATCACCCAGTTGCCCATGGTGATGTCCGGCAGCCGCACGCCGAGTGCCTTCATCTCCTGCTGGATCACCAACTGCTCGACCGGTCCGGCCCCGATGCCGTACGGCTTGGGCAGGTATGGCGCCGCGTAGCCCAACGGGGCGAGCCGCGCGCGCTGTTCGGCCCCGGACTCGCCGGCCACCTCGGCCAGGATCGCCCGCGCGGTGTCGCGCAGCCGCTCCGCCTCCTCGGGCAGGTCCAGGACCAGGTCCCGGCGCGCGCCGGCGCTCGCCAGCTCGGTCACCCGCAGCCGCCACTGCGCGGCGGGCCCCGCGTACTGGCGCAGGGTCAGCCCCCGGCGCAGGTAGATGTGCGCGTCGTGCTCCCAGGTGAAGCCGATGCCGCCGAGGATCTGTACGCAGTCCTTGGTCGTGGTGAAGGCCGCCTCGATCGCATACGTGGCGGCGATCGCGGCGGTCAGCGACCGGGTCGGCGCGTCCGAGCCCGCGTCGTACGCGCGCGCCGCGTCCCACGTGACCGCGCGCGACTGTTCGACCCGGACCAGCATGTCCGCGCACAGGTGCTTGATCGCCTGGAACTGCCCGATGGGGCGGCCGAACTGCTCGCGCACCTTGGCGTACTCGGTCGCCGTGTCGAGCGCCCACGCGGCCACGCCGCAGGCCTCGGCGGACATCACTACGGCCGCCAGGTCGCGGGCCAGGGCCTCATCCACGCCGGCCAGCACCCGCGTGGCCGGGACCACGGTGTCCACCGTCACCTCGGCGCTGCGCCGGGTCGGGTCCACGCTCTTGAGCGCCCGGACGTCGACGTCCGGCGCGTCCACCGCGACGTACACCACCGCGCCGTCGGCTCGGCGGGCCGCCAGCACCAGCACGTCGGCGAGCGCGCCGCCCAGGATCGGCGTGGCCACTCCGCTCACCCGCAGCCCGCCCGCCTCCTCGGCGGCCGTCACGGTGCCGGGGCCGGTCGCGACCGCGCCGATCAGTGTGCCGTCGACCAGGCCGGGCAGCAGTTCCTTCGCCGCGTCGCCGCCGTCGGCCTGTAGCAGCGCCGAGGCCAGGACGGTGGGCAGGAACGGGCCGGGGAGCATGCCGAGGCCGGCCTGTTCGAGGGCCACCGCGGTCTCGACCAGGCCGTAGCCGGCGCCGCCGAACTCCTCGGCGACATGCATCCCGAGCAAGCCCTGCTCGGCGAGGGCCGGCCAGTGTCCGGGGCGCTCCTCGCCGTCCGCCTCGAGCACCCGGCGCACCTCCTGGATGGGTGCAACACGTTGCACCCATCCGCGTACCGATTCCGCCAGGGAGCGGTGCTCCTCCGTGATGCCGATGGCCATATCGCGCCTTCCATGACTTCCGTGACTGGGTCCAGTACTTGCGATAGTAGAACCCGTTTCAATTGTTGGGGACCCCGATGTGGCCCCCGACACGGTGGCGCGGGGGCGGCTGCGGCAGCATGGGGTCCGGCCGGCCGACGGCGGCCCGGCGGTGTACCGACCCGGCCCGCGTGGTCCGACCCAGGAGATCCCGACATGAGCACCATCGACCCCGCCGTGCGGGCCGCGTTCGAGGCCGCCACCGGATTCATGCCGGCCGACGAGGGCGACGCGCTGTACGCCGCGGCGGTCCTGGCGGCCCGGGTCGGCCCGCTGGTCGAACTGGGCACGTACTGCGGGCGGTCGACGATCCTGCTCGCCGCGGTCGCGCGCGACGCGGGCACGGTGGTGGTCACGCTCGACCACCACCGCGGCTCCGAGGAGCAACAGCCCGGGTGGGAGTACCACGACCCGAATCTGGTCGACGCCGAACTGGGCGTGATGGACACGCTGCCGACGTTCCGCCGCACGCTGTATCGCAGCGGGCTCGAACCGTACGTGGTGGCCCTGGTCGGACACAGCCGCACGATCGCCCCGCTGTGGAACACCCCGGTGGGCCTGGTGTTCATCGACGGCGGGCACACCGACGAGCACGCGCAGGGCGACTACGAGGGCTGGGCGCCGCACGTCGCGGTCGGCGGACTGCTGCTGATCCACGACGTGTTCCCGAACCCGGCCGACGGCGGCCAGGCACCGTACCGGGTCTACCGACGCGCACTCGCCTCCGGCGCGTTCGAGGAACTCCCGGGCCGAGGCTCGCTCCGGGTGCTGCGCCGCGTGGCGGCCGGAATCTGACCGGAGCGACGCGCGGGCGGTCACGGGAAGCGAGCCGGGGGCAACAGGGGTGCTCCGGAGCTGACCCGTGCGTCCTCCGCCCCGTCGTTCGGCGTCAAGATCGAATCGAGCCTGATTCGATTCCCGAAAGCAATCCGATCCGGTCCCGCGCGGGTCGCGTTTGCTGGGACAATGCCCATCCGGAAGGACGCGGGGGGATGGTCATGTCCGATCAGCATCAGCACGACGACGGGCCCGGCGAACCCGCGGCGGAGGGCGAGCGGTTCGAGACGGTCTGGGACCGGACGGCCAACGGCGGCGTGGGCGGCTGGGTGCGCCGCCGGATCACCGCGGAACCGACCGCCGTGAACCCGGGCGCGCCTCCGCGTCCGCATCACGAGCCCACCGCCCACCTGCCGGCCGCCACGCCGCCGGCACGGCCCGCCACGCCGCCGCCCACACCACCCTCACCGCTCGCACCACCCGTGTCGCCCGACGAGCAGGACACCGTCGACAACCCGGCGGCGGCCCGCGGCATGCCCGCCGGCCCGCCGCCCCCGGGGTGGCCGGTTTCCGCCCCGCCCCCGGTGTCCACCCCGCCCCGGGTGTCCGCCCAGCCGCCCGCCGTCCCCCCGCCGCCGGTGCCCGCGCCGCCTGCGCCCATGCCCCCGAACCCGTCGGCGCCGACCGCGGACTGGTACCGCCAGGACCCCGGGCACACCCCCGTCCACGGCATCCCGGGCGACCGGCCCGACCACGGCGTGCCGCCGGCCCGCGACGTCCCCGCCGCCCCGGACTGGTACCGCGGCGCCACCCCGCCGGCCCCCGGCCCGATCTCGCCCACCCCGCCCGGCCCCTCGTTCGAGCGCACGCTCGTACTCATCGTGGCCGCCGTCGTCCTGATCGCCGCCGTCGGCACCCTGGTCGCCCTGAAGCCGTGGGCGGAGGACGACAAGAAACCGGCCGCCCACGGCTCACCGAGCGTGGAATCCACCGCCGGCTCGCCCTCCCCCTCCGGCAACGCGGCGGGCGCCCAACCCCCCGGCGTCCCGTCGACCCCGCCGCCGACCCAACAGACCACGACCACGATCACCACCCCGCCGCCCGCGAGCCCCACACCGGACGGCCGCACGCAGGCCGCCGCGTTGGACACCCTCCTCTCCCGCAGCGGTTCGTCCCGGCAGTCGGTGATCGACGCGGTGAACAACATCGGCTCCTGCTCGTCACTGGCCGCGTCCCGCTCCGCGCTGCTCGACGCCGCCGCGCAACGCGACCAGCTGGTCACCCAGTTGGACACGATGCTCTTCGACGCCGCCCCCGAACTCCAGGCCGCCGCACCGACGTTGCGCACCGCGTGGACCGCCTCCGCACGCGCCGACCGATCGTTCGCCGCGTGGGCGCAGTCCGCGGCCGACTCGGGCTGTCCGGGCACCCGGGCGCTCTACGACGAGGGAGCCGCGATCAGTTCCGAGGCGTCCACCGCGAAGAAGTCGTTCGTGACGACCTGGAACGCCGTCGCCTCGCGCTACGGCCTCACGTCCAGGAGTGAACTTGACCTCTGACCGCCGCGACGATCGCGGCCGTCCCGACGACCCGGCTCCCCGCTACCGCCATCACCCGCCCGCCGCCGACCCGTTCGGCCACGCGCCCGCGCAGGAGGCCCGGATCGAGACGGCGCACGACCGCCTGCGCCGCCGTCGACGGATCACCCTGACCGTGGCCGCCCTGGCGCTGGCCGCCGCCGGCGCCGGCACCATCGCGGTGGCCTGGCCGAGCGGGCACGACGCGGCGCGCACCGAGGCCGCCCACACGCGGTCGGCGACCGCGGCCAGCGACCCGCCGAGTACGCCCCACGCCGCACCGGCCGACGGCGCGCCCGCCCCGAACGCGACCACCTCGACCGGCGAACCACCGCCCGCCGCCGCGGCGGAGACCCCCGCGACCGCCGTCGTCCCGCCCCCGCCCCGCGCCGGCGGCGGCGGACTCCCGCTGTCAGGGCGGGTGGTGATGCTCGACCCGGGCCACAATCCGGGCAACGGCGGCCATTCCCGCGAGATCAACAAGCAGGTGTACGCAGGCGGGCTGACCAAGGAGTGCGACACCACCGGCACCGAGACCGACCAGGGCTACACCGAGGCCGAGTTCACCCTCGACGTGGCACACCGCGCGAAGCGCCTGCTGGAGGCCCAGGGCGCCACCGTGGTGTACACGTGGGAGAGCGAGGCGTGGGGGCCGTGCGTCGACGAACGCGCGGCGCGGGGCAACACGGCCAAGGCGGACGCGGTGGTGTCCATCCACGCCGACGGCGGTCCGGCCGGCGGGCGCGGCTTCCACGTCATCCTGCCCGCCTCGATCAAGGACAAGAACGTGGACACCACGCCGATCCTGGCGCCCTCGCGCACCCTCGGCGGCCTGCTCGCCAAGGCGTTCCGGGCGGCCACCGGCACCTCGCCCGCCACCTACCTGGGCACCGACGACGGGCTGGTCACCCGTACCGATCTCGGCGGGCTGAACCTGTCCACCCGACCCAAGGTGTTCATCGAATGCGGCAACATGCGCAACGCGTCGGACGCCGCGCAGTTCACCGACCCGAGCTGGCGCGAGCGCGCCGCGTCCGGGATCGCGACCGGGATCACGGCCTATCTGTTGAAGGGGACGTGAGCCACGAGTCCCCCGTCCCCTAGGGTCGTTGCGATCGTCCCGACGCACGTGCGCGGCGGTGACGCTCCCGGGTTCGCGACGTCCACGCGTGCCGGGCACCGCCGGACGGTTCCCGGTCGGGACACGGACCACCGCGAGCCGCACGATCGGGCCCGGCGCGAGCCGCCCACGCACCGCACGTCGTTCGGCGCACCCCGCGCCGTCGGCGTCACGTCCCCCTCCGTATCGCCAAAGGAGCAACGTTGAACCGGAAAGGGATCACGAGGGGCGATGCGATCGTCATTCTCGCGATCGTCCTGATCTTCATCTTCTCGTTCTTCAAATACTACGAAGTCAGCGCCACCTCCCACGGCAGCAGCAACATCAGCGACGACGGGGACCTGCTCGGCGGCGGCCGCAGCGAGTCCAAGAGTTGGAACGCCTGGACGGTCGACTTCTACCCGCTGATGCCGGCCGTCGTCCTGGTGCCGCTGCTGGCCGTGCTGCTCATGGTCATCGGCCGGTTCACCGCGCAGCCGGACAAGCCGGCCCTGGGTCTGGCCCCGCGCCAGTGGGCGATCGCGTTCGGCGTCTCCGGCGCGATCAGCGGTTTCTTCGCCCCGTTCGGGGCGGGCGGCATGATCGGCGACCTCGTCGAGGGCTCGGCCCCGTCCCGCTTCACGGTCGATTCCGGACCCACCGTCTTCGCCTGGCTGATGATGGTGGCCGGACTGGTCGCGGCGCTGTTCCTGATCATCGGCGACCGCATCCCCAGCCTGGCGTCACCGCTGTTCAGCCCGGTCCCGCAGCAGCCGTGGGGCTACCCGCCGAACGCCACCGGCGGCTATCCGGCCCCGCTGGACCCGAACACCGGCCTGCCGATGGCGATCGACCCGAACACGGGCTACCCGCTGCCGAACGCCACCGGCGGCTATCCCGCGCCGCCCGGCTACCCGGCGACGGGGGTGGGCACCGCCGCCGCGCCGATGGCCGGTGTCCCCGCGCACATGCCGCCGCCGACCCCCTCCGGGTCGACCGCCGCCGTTCCCGAGGCCGCGCCCGGCACCACCGCGCCGGGCGCACCCGCCGCTCCGGGCGCCGCCGCACCGGGCGCCGTCGAGTCCGGCACCGGCGCACAGCCGGCCGCCGCCGAGACCGGCCCGCAGCCGCCGGAGTTCGCCCAGTTCTGGTTCGCCGTGCCCGAGGCCCGACCGCTGGCCCCCACCGAGGGCCTGTCCAAGGAGCCGGTGGCCACGCTGCGGACCGGCCAGTGGTACCTCGCCGTCGCCCCCCACCCGGGCGGCGTCCTGGTCGAGGCCGACGGCGTCCGCGGGGTCCTGAGCGACGTCTCCGGAATCCAACGCGGAGAATGACGGTATGTCAGGCCGCGGTGCCGGTGCGGGCGACCGTACCGGCACCGGGCCGCGGCGCGACGGCTGCGGTCCGTCGCGACACGCGCATGTCCACGCAGTACGAAAGCCCCGTCAGGGAGGAGCACGATGCCACGCAAAGGCGTCACCCGAGGTGATCTGATCGTCGCGGTGGCGGCGATCGGAGTTCTGGTCTTCTCGTTTCTCCCCTGGTACACGGTGACCGCCAAGGGCAGAGATCTGACCGAGGGCACCACCCACTACTCGGCGTGGATCGGCGACTTCACACCGCTCGCGCCCGCCGTCGTGCTGCTGTCCTCGATCTCGCTGGTGCTGCTGCTGATCGGCCGGTACACCTTCCGTCCCGGCTCGCCGCCGACCGAGATCCAGTTCGCCGGGGTCGCCCTGCGGCAGTGGGGCGTCGTGCTCGGCGTGGCGTCGGCGTGGAGCGCGGTGTGGGCCGTGCTGGGCGCGGACGGCGGCTACGACAAGCTGGCCCGCACCGCGCAGCGGATCGCCCGCGCGGGCGGCGACTCGCAGGCGACCGTGGACGCCGCGCACGGCTATGGCGCGTGGGGGCTGGCCGGGTTCGCCGTGTTGCAGGCCGTATTGCTGCTCACCGTGGACCGGATCGGCGGGCTGAACGTGCCGCTGGTGCGCCCGCGCGAGGCCGGCTGGCCCGGCTACCCCGGCGGCGGCTTCCCCGGCGCGCCCGGCGGCTATCCGCCCGGTCCGCCCGGAACCGGCGGCTTCCCGGTGCCGCCTCCGGTCGCGCCGCCCGTGTACGGCCCGTCGGGCAACACTCCCCCGCCGCAGACCCCGCCGATGCAGCCCCCGGCGATGCAGCCGCCCGCGGTGCAACCTCCGGTGCTGCTGCTCAAGTCGGACGATTCGGCGGCGAATCCGTCGATCGGCGCCGACCGGGTGCCGGCCGCCACGGGCGGGGACGCCCGGGACTCGGCGGCGGATTCCGGCGATCCGGGCACGTTCGAACAGTACTGGCTGGCCGTGCCCGAACCGCGCACGCTGCGGCCGCTCGACGTCTCCGGCGACGCTCCGGCCACGCTGCACCCCGGGGTCTGGTACCTCGCGGTGGGCGTGCGCGACGGCGGCATCGTCATCGATATCGACGGCGTTCAGGGCGTGTTGACCGACCTGACGGGTATTCAGCGCGGCGAATAGACATCCGCGGAAAATGCCCCCATACGGTGTGTCGTATGGGGTCGGGGTACAGATCGTTCCCCCGTCTGGCACAGTGTCCCCGGACCAATGCACCGAGGACGCGCGGGGGCGATGTCGGTGGCACGACTTGGGTCGCCCCCGTACGCTGTCGGCGCCCATCCCCCTCGGGAGGAGTATTCAGTGGACGTCAGAAAGCTCTCGCGTGGCGACGCGGTCATCGGGGTCGCCGCCGTGCTCATCTTCATTTTCTCGTTCTTCGACTACATCGGTGTCAAGGGCGAGGTTCCCCGGGGCTTCGACGGCTCTTGGAGCGCCTGGTCGGGCACCATGGCACCGGTCATCTTCGCGTGCGTGCTGACCCCGATCATCGCGGGTGCGCTGTTCATCCTCGGCGGGCTGCTTCCGCAGCTGCGGGACAAGCAGATCCTCGGCCTGACCGCTCGTCAGTGGGCCCTGCCGCTCGCGGTGGTCTCGCCGATCAACGCCCTGTGGTCGATCGGCCGCGCCTCCGACGGCCTGGAGATGAAGGCCGGCGGCATCCTCATCGTGTTGCTGGTCCTCGTGCTCAGCGGCGCCCTGATCGCCACCAGCGTGGTGCCGGCCCTCCAGGCGCCGCTGCTCGGCGCGGGCGGTCCGGGCGCGGGCGCGGGTCAGCCCGGCCAGTACGGCGCCCCGCAGGGTCAGCAGCAGTTCGGCGGCGCGCCCTACGGCGGCCCGCAGGGCCCCCAGGGTCAGCAGCCGTACGGCGGCGCCCCGCAGCAGGGCGGCTTCGGCGGCCCGGCGCCGCAGGGTCCCCAGGGACCGCAGGGCGGCTTCGGCGCCCCGGGCCCGCAGGGCCCCGGCGGTGGGCAGCAGCCCGCCCCGGGCGGTGCGCCGTTCCAGCCCTTCTGGTTCTCGGTGCCGGACTCGCGCCCGATGCTGGACGAGCACACCAACCAGGAGAAGGGCGTGCTGAACACGGGCGTCTGGTACCTGGCGGTGGCCGAGCACCCGAACGGCCTGCTCGTCGAGGTCGACAACGTGCGCGGCGTGCTCCAGAACACGATGGGCATCCAGCGCTCGTGACACCGGTGCTCCCGAGGAACCGGTAATACCGAGACCCCGCGAACAGATACAGGCAGGGGCGTCGTCCACTTCGGACGGCGCCCTTTCGCCTGTCCGGGGGCGGCTAGGCCCTGTCCGGGTCGCCCGGGGGAGGCGGCCTCCCCGAAAAGTAAAACGTGTTCTAGTCTGCGGAGGCGATTCACCGCGCCGCGGCACGCCACGCCGCGCGATTCCGTACGACTTCGGGCAAACGTGGGCAAACATGGAGGTACCGCCATGAGGCTGGGTCTGACGTTCGGATACTGGGGCCGAGGCCCGTCCGCCGACTTCGTCGAGACGGCGCGCGAGGCCGAACGCCTCGGCTTCGACTCGGTCTGGACCGCCGAGTCGTGGGGCTCGGACGTGTTCACCCCGCTGACCTGGATCGCGGCCAACACCTCGCGGATCGCCCTGGGTACCGCCGTCACCCAGATGACCGCCCGCACCCCCACCGCGACCGCGATGCACGCGTTGACCCTGGACCACCTGTCCGGCGGGCGGATGATCCTCGGCCTCGGGCTCTCCGGGCCGCAGGTGGTCGAGGGCTGGTACGGGCGGCCGTTCCCCAAGAGCCCGCTGACCTTCACCCGCGAATACGTGGACGTGATCCGCCAGGTGCTGCGCCGCGAGGGGCCGGTGGTGGCCGAGGGCCGCTACGCGCAGCACCCGTATGCGGGCGAGGACGGCAGCGGGCTCGGCAAGCCGCTCAAGTCGATCACCCACCCGCTGCGCGCGGACCTGCCGATCTTCCTCGGCGCCGAGGGGCCGAAGAACGTACATCTGACGACACGAATCGCGGACGGTTGGCTGCCGCTGCACTGGGCGCCGACCCGTCCCGAGGTGTACGCGGATGCGCTGCGGGACAAGCCGGCGGGCTTTCGGATCGCGCCGATGGTGCAGGTGGCACTCGGCGACGACGTCGAGCGGGCGATGTTCCCGATCAAGGCGGCGATGGGCTTCTACGTCGGCGGGATGGGCGCGAAGAACAAGAACTTCCACGCGGACCTGATGCGCCGGTTCGGCTATGCCGAGGAGGCGGACCGGATCCAGGAGTTGTTCGCGGCCGGCAGGCGCGACGAGGCGATCGCCGCGGTACCGAGCGCCTTCGTCGACGAGATCGCGCTCGTCGGCCCGGCGGACCGGATCCGCGAACGTTTCGCCGCGTGGGCCGCCGACCCGCACGTCACCGACATGATCGTCACCACGCGGGACCCGGAGGCCCTGCGCCTGCTGGCCGACCTCGCGTCCTGACCCGAGGCCGCGCGGGCCGGGCGGCGTCCCCGGTCTAGGTCACCGTCGACATGCACAGTTCCTGTCCCCGGGAGGGCAGCGGATAGTAGACCGGGGACCGGGCCGGGCAGGTGGGGCCGGCGGACGAGGGCATCGGATGGATCTCGTCGATGCGCAACCGGCCCTGGCCGTCGCGTTGGAAGGCGCCCTGGCACGGTACGAGCGCGGCCAGGAAGGCCCACTGGCGCCCGTCGCGCACCTCCGCCGGCACACACTCGCCGGGTCGGAAGATCCGCTCCAGGCACAGCGCGGGCTGCCCGGGCGCGATCGGCCACCGGCTGCGCCCGTCGGTGCTCATGCAGTCCGCCGTGCCGCCGGCGGCCGAGGTGCGGGCCAGCACCCGCTGCCGCGCCGCCGGATCCTCACAGGGCAGCGTGCGCGGCCCGGCGGGCCGCCAGGTCGGCGAGCCGTCGCCGGCGAAGTCCACGCAGGCGCCGACCTGTACCGAGGCCACGAACGCCGCGACCGGATCGCCGGAGGCGCCGGCGGTCGGCACCCCGGCGGGGTCCATCGCTCCGCGCTCCCGGTCCTCGCGGCCCCGCTCGTAGGCGACCCCGGCCAGCACCCCGCCCACGAGCGCGATCACCACGAGCGCGGCCACCAGTACCCAACTGGCCCCGCCACCCTCGTGCACCTCGGCCGGCTCGGGCAGGTCGTAGGGGTCCTGCCGATCGTCGCTGTCGTCGATGCGCGGCACCATCGCCTGGACGATCTTGGCGAGTTGCATCGTCTCGGTGGTCTCGGGGGCGCCGGTGCCGTCGGGTGCGGGTGCGGGTTGGGGTGCGGGATCGGGATCGGGATCGGGATCGGCCGGCTTCGCCGGGGTCGATGCGGCGGCCTTCGGGTCCGATCCGGCCTCGTCCGATCGTCGCGGTTCCGCCGGGTCCGGGATCGACCCGGCATCGGCCACGGCCGAGTCGACGGGCTCGTCCGGCTCGTCCTTGTCGACCGGCTTGGCCGGTCCGAGGCGGTCCGCGAGGGGCACGGTCGGCGGGTCGCCGACCAGGCGACCGCGGCGATGGTATGCGTCGATCAACTCCAGGGCGGCGCCCGGGAGCCACGAGGCAGCCCCGTAGGCCCCCTCCCGAGCCGTCACCGCCCCGGCCGCCCCGTCCAGCAGCTCCCGCGCCGTGGGCCGGGCCTTGGGATCACGCACCAGGCAGGACCGGATCAGGTCGGCGACCTCGGCCGGTACATCGGCCAGTTCGGGCTCACCGGTCGCCACGCTCCGCCGAATCGCCGCCTCCCCCACACCGGAGTGCGGAGGATGTCCGGTCGCCGCGAAACACAGCAGCCCGCCGAGCGCGTAGATGTCGGAGGCCGGCACCGGCTCCTCCCCTCGCGCCTGCTCGGGCGCGAGGTAGCCGGGCGCGGCGAGCGGAGCATCCGGGCCCGCGCCGGTGATCCCGAATCCGGTCACCCTCGGCCCGTCGGAGGCCACCACGATCTGCGCGGGCCGCAGGTCACCGTGGACCAGCGACGCCTGATGGATCGTCACCAGCCCCTCGGCGATCCCGGCCGCGAGCCAGCGCACCGCGTCGGGCGTCAGCGGCCCACACGAGATCACCAGGTCGGCGAGCGAAGGCGCCGGCACGTACACCGAGGCCACCCACGGATTGCGGGCCGCCCCGCCGCTGCCGATCACCTCGATCACACCGGGCCCGCGCACCTTCTGCGCGCGCTTGATCCCCTGCTGCTCGCCGTACAACATCCGCACGGCCATCGGCCGCCCGGCACCGGTCCGCGCCAGATACACCCAGCCGGGACTACCGACCCCCAGCAGCCCCACCACCGTGTAGGGCCCTATTCGATCCCCAGGCTCCAACCCAGCCGCCATACCCACCTCGCCACCCAAACAACCCAATCCCCCTGCCCAAACCCTATTGCCGTCCCCCACCCCCCAAGACCACGGCCACACGCAGACGAACGGCGAACCGGCATCGAGCCCGCAATCGCGGCGGGCGGGGGCGGGCCGAGCAGGGCGGGGCGCCGGACTCGCGAGGTGAGCGAGGCGGGAGGCCGGGGTCGGGGCGGTGCGCCGAAGTCGCAGGGTGAGCGGGGCAAGGCGCCGGAGTCGCAAGGCAAGCCGGGCGGGACGCCCTCCCGCCCGCCCCTCAGCCCCTCACGCAGATATCCGACCCGCACCGCACCTGTGCCGGGTCCAAGCCCACCGGCAGGCCGTCGCCCTCGTAGGCCGTGGGGGTGCCGCCGAAGACCGCCGTCGTTGCCGGTTCGCCGCCGAGTGCCGCCGTGGCCAGGATCATCGCGCCCGCCGTCCAGGCCGTGCGTTCCACCGGCCAGATCGCGTCGTCCTCGAAGACGTAGCCGGTCCAGTACAGGCCGTCCTCGTGGCGCAGCCGCTGGATCCACGAGACGATCTCCACCGCCCGGTCGCTCTCGCCCAACGCCCACAGCGCGATGGCCAGTTCACAACTCTCCGCGCCGGTCACCCACGGCCGGTCCGAGACGCACCGCACGCCCAGGTCCGGTACCACGAAGGTGTCCCACCCGTCCTTGATCCGCTCGTCCGCGGCCGGCCCGCGCAGCGCGGTGCCCAGGATCGGGTAGTACCAGTCCATCGAGTAGCGGCTCTTGTCCAGGAACCGCTCCGGGTGCGAGAGCACCGCGTGGCCCAGTCGACCCGCCGCCAACTCCCAGTCGGGCTGCGGCTCGCCGAGGTGTTCCGCGATGGCCAGCGCGCAGCGCAGCGCCTGGTACATGCTCGCCGACCCGGTGAGCAGCGCGTCCGGCACCGGCACGCCGTGTTCGTCCCGCTTCCAGCGGATCTCGCCGCCGGGGGCCTGGAGTTCGAGGATGAAGCCCATCGCCGCGCGCAGCTTCGGCCACATCCGGACCAGGAACTCCTCGTCCCCGGTCAGCAGATGGTGGTGCCACAGGCCGACCGCGAGGTAGGCGGTGAAGTTGGCCTCCTTGTTGCGGTCGGTCACCTCGCCGTCCACGTACGCCGCGTACCACGAGCCGTCGGGCTCCTGGCGGCTCGCCAGCCAGCGATAGGCCCGCTCGGCCTCGTCGTGCCGGCCGGCCACGTCGAGCGCCATCGCGGCCTCGGTGTGGTCCCACGGGTCGAGGTGTCCGCCGACGAACCACGGGATCGACCCGTCGGGCCGCTGTACCGCGGCGATGCCGTCGATCGTCGCGGCGACCTGATCGACGGTCAGCACGCCTTCCAGCGCCAGCAGTTCGAGCGCCGGCTCGGATCCGGGCCGGGCGAGGCTCATGCGCCCGCCCCGTCGAGCGTCCCGTCGGGACCGGCGGCCCGTGCGGCCCCCGCGACCCCGGCTCCGGTGTCCGTCTCCCCCGTCGGCCGCGGCTTGGTCGCGTAGACCACCAGGCTCTTCCCGATCAGCGGATCCAGCGCCTTCTCCGCGAGCCGCGTGGCCAGCGGGCGCTTCATGATGTCCCAGACCAGGAGCTTGTGCCACGCCCGGACCGGCAGCGCCTTGTCGTTGTCCACGCCGACAGCGCACTTGATCCACCAGTACGGCGAGTGCAGCGCGTGCGTGTGGTGCGTCCCGTACGGCCGCAGTCCCGACTCTCGGATCCGGGCCGCGAACTCGTCGCCCTTGTAGATCCGGATGTGCCCGCCCTCGACCTCGTGATACGCGTCGGACAGCGCCCAGCAGATCTTCTCCGGCCCGTAGCGCGGCACCGTCATCGCGGCCAGCCCGCCCGGCTTGAGCACCCGGAACAGCTCGCCCAGCACGCCCTTGTCGTCCGGGATGTGCTCCAGCACCTCGGAGATGATCACCCGGTCGAAGCTCGCGTCCGGGAAGGGCAGCGCCAGCGCGTCACCGACCATCGCCTCGGCGCGCGCCCCGGCCGGGACCTCGCCGGCCGCCCGCATCGAGGCGAACATCGCGTCGACCTCGGCGATGTCCTTCGCGTTCTGATCCAGCGCGACCACGTCGGCGCCGCGCCGGTATGCCTCGAAGGCGTGCCGGCCACCGCCACAACCCATGTCCAGGACCCGATCCCCGGGGGCCAGCGGAAAGCGGGAGAAATCCACGGTGAGCAAGTCGGCGACTCCGTCTCGTAGTGCGCGAACCGGTTGCGGGGGCGCCCGGCGAGGATGGGCTGGGGTCAGCTGTTTCGGGATCCGACGGCGGGCTTCGCGGACGACACCCGCCCGAACGGCGACCGGCCGAGCAGCACGTCGCTCGCTCTCTCGGTCAACCCGCGTCGCCCCGCACCGGCCGTGCTCGGCACGGTCGGGCCGGCCGCGAGCGCGGCCCGATACCGCTCCACGGTACGCACCGCCGTATTGCGCCAGGTGAACCGTTCGAGCACCCGGGCGCGGCCCGCCTCGGCCAGCCGGGCCCGCAGTTCGGGGTCGTCGAGCAGTCGGCCCAGGGCCGCGCGCAGTGCCTCCGGGTCGCCCGGCGGCACCGCCAGGCAGGTCACCCCGTCCGGCCCGGCGACCTCCGGGATCGCCCCGCCCGTACTCGCCACCAGCGCCGTGCCGCACGCCATCGCCTCGGCGGCGGGCAGCGAGAAGCCCTCGTAGAGCGACGGCACGCAGGCGATCTCGGCGCTGCGGATCAGGTCGACCAGCTCGTCGTCGGTGAGTTCGGACACGAAGCGGATCGCCGAGCCCAGCCCCAGCCGCTCGATCGCGCGCAACACGGGACCGTCGCCCTTGGGCCGACCGACCACCACGAGTTCGACCCGGTCGTGCTCGACGCGCAGCTTGGCCAGCGCCTCGACCAGGTGGATCAGGCCCTTGAGCGGCACATCCGCGCTCGCCGTGGTCACGATCCGTCCGGGCACCTTGGCCACCGAGGGATCCGGCGCGAACCGGTCGGTGTCGGCGCCCACCGGCACCACGGTGACCCGACTGGGCGAGACGCCCAGGTGGTCGACGATCTCGGCCTTGGACGAGCCGGATACGGTGACCACCTCGGTCAGCCGCGCGGAGACCCGCTTCTGCATGGTGGTGAACCCGTACCAGCGGTGCAGCGTGGCCTTGCGCCGCAACGTCGTGGCCTCGCCGATCTCCAGCGCGCGGTCCACGGTGATCGGGTGGTGGATCGTGGTGACCAGCGGGAACCCGAGCCGGGGCAGCGCGAGTTGCCCGTAGCCCAGCGTCTGGTTGTCGTGCACGACGTCGAACTCGCCGCGCCGGGCCGCGAGGTGGCGCCACGCACGCAGCGAGAAGGTCAGCGGCTCGGGAAAGCCCGCGGTCAGCATGCCGCCGACCTCGAGCACGTCGATCCAGTCGCGATATTCACGCAGCTTGGGCATCCGGAACGGATCCGGTTCGCGATACAGGTCCAGGCTGGGCAGCGTGGTCAGCTTCACGCCCTCGTCCACGACCGCGTACGGCGGGCCGGAGATCACCTCGACCTCGTGTCCGAGCCTGGTGAGTTCGCGGGAGAGGTGGCGGACGTAAACTCCCTGTCCGCCGCAGTACGGGTCGCCCCGATACGCCAGCAGGGCGATTCGCAGGGGTCGCTCCGGGGAGGTCCGCGCCGGGCCCACCTGGGCGTTCACAGCGGATGCGGTCTCCCGTGTCACGAATGGCCCCCTATCGCTGCCCTCGTCGGAGCATAGTAGTCGCGTAATCTAGAACAGGTTTCAGTATGTGCCCGTCGGAGAGCAGCCAAGATACCGCCGGGTACCCACTGCGACGTGCACCGCGTGACCCGTAACACACCGCCCGGCGGACCGCCGCGCATCGAGAGGCTGACATGACGACGTATACGAAGGCCGACCGGGCGCCGCTGACCGAGCGCCAGGAGGCACGCCGCCGCCGCATCCTGCGCGCGACCACACAACTGGCCGCCCGAGGCGGTTACGAATCGGTACAGATGCGCGAGGTCGCGGAGCTGTCCGAGGTGGCGCTCGGCACGCTGTACCGCTACTTCCCGTCCAAGGTGCATCTGCTGGTGGCCACCATGTACGACCAGCTGGATCAGCTGCACAGCCAGCTGCGCCGCCGCCCGCCGAAGAGCGTCGGCGCGCGTGAGCGGGTGGTGGACACCCTGCTCCGGGCGTTCAAGGGGATGCAGCGCGAGCCGCACCTGACCGAGGCGATGATGCGGGCGCTCCAGTTCGCCGACCGCTCGGTCGGCGCCGAGGTGGACACGGTCAGCCGGGAGACCACCTCGATGATCCTGGAGGCGATCAGCGGCGACGAGCCGCCGAGCGAACCGACCACGGAGGAGTTGGCGGTGATCCGGGTGATCACCCACACGTGGCACTCGTCCCTGATCGCCTGGCTCAACGGCCGCGCCTCGATCGCTCAGGTCCGCACCGACATCGAAACCGTCTGCCGGCTGATCCCGGAGGACTGAGGCTCCCCGCCCCTCCCGCGAGGGCACCCGGCCGGGCCCGCTTCGGCCCGGCCGGAGCACTCGCGCCAGGACCTAGTCCGGGGGGAACACGGTCGCGCCGGAGGCCGCGTCCACGATCGAGATGGCCTCGACCGGGCAGCTCTCGGCCGCCTCCAGGATCGCGTCCGAGGCGTCCGTCTCCCCCGTCGTCGGGTGCGACTGCCGACCCGCGTCCAGCTTGAAGTCGTTCGGCGCGCTGCCGATGCACATGCCCGACCCGATGCATACGCTCCGGTCGACCTCGACCCGCCAGCGATCACCCATCAGTACTCCTCTTTCGCTCGACTCCTGCGTCCGCCCGCACGCGACCCGCGGCCGCGACGGTCAGATCTGCGCGTCGTAACCCGCGGGCAGCGCGATGGACTTGGCCTCGGTGTACGCGTCGAGCCCCTCGATCCCGAACTCACGGCCGATGCCCGAGTTCTTGTAGCCGCCGAACGGGCCGAAGAAGTCCAGGCCGAACGTGTTCACCGAGTACGTACCGGTCCGGATCCGCCGGGCCACGTCGATCCCCTTCTCGATGTCCGTCGTCCAGACGCTGCCCGACAGGCCGAAGTCCGAATCGTTCGCGAGGGCGATCGCCTGCTCCTCGTCGTCGTAGGCGATCAGCGCCACGACCGGGCCGAAGATCTCCTCCTGGGCGATCCGCATCGAGTTGTCCACGTCGCCGAACAGGGTGGGTTCGACGTACCAGCCCTTCTCCTGCGCCTCGGGACGACCGCCGCCGGCGAGGATCTTGGCGCCCTCCTCCTGGCCGATGCGGATGTAGTCGAACGAGCGCTGCTGCTGGCGCTTGGCCACCAGCGGGCCGACCTGGGTGTCGGCGGCCATCGGGTCGCCGACCTTGAGTTCGCCGACCCACGCGGCGAAGCGCTCGGCGATCTCGTCGTAGCGGGCGCGCGGGGCCAGGATCCGGGTCTGCGCCACGCACGCCTGGCCGTTGTTCATGTACGAGTTCGGCAGCAGCGTGGTCGCGGTGTGCTCCAGGTCGGCGTCAGGCAGGATGATCGCCGCCGACTTGCCGCCCAGCTCCAGGGTGACCCGGGTGAGGTTGCGCGCGGCGACCTCCATGATCCGCTTGCCCGCGCCGACCGAGCCGGTGAACGCGACCTTGTCGATGCCGGGGTGGCCGACCAGGTACTCGCTGACCTCGCGGTCCGCGGCGACGATGCTCAGCACGCCGTCGGGCAGGCCCGCGTCCCGGCAGATCTCGGCCAGGATGTACGAGTCGAGCGGCGTCTCGGGCGACGGCTTGAGCACGACGGTACAGCCGGACGCGATGGCCGGCGCGAGCTTGGCGGCGGTGACGAACTGCGGGACGTTCCACGGCACCACGGCGGCCACCACGCCGACCGGCTCGCGGCGCACGAGCAGCGGGTTGAGCAGGCCGGTGCGCTTCTCCTCCCACCGGTACTCGCGGGCGATCTTGGCGACGGTGTCGTAGATCATCCCGGCGCCGATGGCCTGCGCGAACAGGCCCCAACCGACCGGCGAGCCGTTCTGCGAGGCGACCACCTCGGCGAGTTCCTGCGACCGCGTCATGAAGCCGTCGCGGATCTTCTCCAGGATGGTGATGCGCTCGTCCAGGGACATCCGCGGCCACGGGCCCTCTTCGAAGGCCTTGCGCGCGGCGGCGACCGCGGCGTCCACGTCGGCGGTCGACGCGTGGGGAACGCGCGCGATGACCTCTTCGGTGTGCGGCGAGACGACCTCGATCGTGTCCGTGCCCAGCGGGTCGACCAGCTGTCCGCCGATGACCAGTTGGCTGTGCTCCACGATATCCGTCATCACGGTCCTCCTCGGTGCGCACACGCTGCGCGCGGTACAGGGGCTTGCGGGTGGGGCTTGCGGACGTTGAGCGGAACTCCGACTAGAACAGATACCAGTTCGCCGATGAGGGAACAACGGATTCACGGCTCGAATGAGACTGGAGTCTCACTGGCTGACAGGTAAGGATCGTACGTGCCGGATCTCGATCTGACGACCCCTCAAATCACCGGCCCGGTGGTGTATGAGAGAACGTGTTCTATGGTGATCATCGGAGCCGGATTCCCATCCGGCGGCCGTTGGGCGCCGCTTCGAGAACCGTCGAGAAGGAGGCCGCCCATGACCACCGCGTCCGATCGCCCCATTCCTCCCGTGCCGAATGCCGATGCCGCCGGGTCGGCGGTGGGAGCTTCGTCGCCCGCCGCCGGCGCCGATGCGCCCACCGTCGCCGATCTGGGCAACGGTGTGTGGACCGTTCCGGTTCCGATCCCGAACAATCCGCTCGGCTGCACGCTCGTCTACGTGCTCGAAACCGACGCCGGGCCGGTCCTGGTCGACGCGGGCTGGGACGACCCGATCTCCTACCGCGCCCTCGTCGACGGCCTGGTCGAGGTCGGGACCTCGATCGAGGACGTACACGGCGTTCTGGTCACCCACGCCCACCCGGATCACCACGGGTTGTCGGAGAAGGTGCGCGAGGTCTCCGGCGCGTGGATCGCGCTGCACGCGGCCGACGCGCAACAGGTCGAGCAGATCAACGCCGCCCCGCGCGCGGCCTGGTTGCGGCACCACCTGGAGGTGCTGACCCTCGCGGGCGCGCCGCAGGAGGCCATCGACGCGCTGACCGCGCTGCGGACCCGGAGCGCGAACGACGGCACGAGGCCGCGCCTGCGCTACGCGGTGCCCGACCGGGAGTTGGTGCACGGCGAACTCGCGCCCGCGCCGGGGCGGGCGGTGCGTACCGTGTGGACGCCAGGACACACTCCCGGCCATGTCTGCCTGCACCTGGAGGACGGCGACGGGCGGCTGCTCTCGGGCGATCACCTGCTGCCGTCGATCACCCCGCACATCGGGCTCTACGACGACGCCGAGGAGGCCGATCCGCTCGGCGACTTCCTCGCCTCGCTGACACGTGTCGCGCGGCTGCCGATCACCGGCGTACTGCCCGCCCACGAGCACGTCTTCACGGACGCGGCGGGCCGGGCGGCCGAGGTGGCCCGCTTGCACGAGGTACGGCTCGCGGCGCTGCACGCGCGGCTGCGCGAGCGCTCGCTGACCCTGTGGCAGATCGCCGAGGGCATGGACTGGAACCGCCCGTGGGCGCGGTTGGGCGCGCAGAACCGGCAGTTGGCGCTCAGTGAGGCCGCCGCGCACCTGCGCCACCTGGTCAAACGGGGCCGCGCCGCGGCCGAGGCGCAGGGCGACCCGGTGCGGTATACGGCCCTGTGACTCCCGGGGCCGAGGGGGCACCCGGGTAGGGTTGGCCGGGACTTGCGGCGGGCCTGTCGAAGGGCCTGTCGGCGAGTCCGGTCCGCGGTCGGTGCCGCGGTCCGAACCGAGGTCCGATCCGATCGGATCCGCTTCGCTCCGATCGGCGTTCACGAAAGGCCATGCATGCCCTCCCCCCGACGCCGCAGGCGCGCCGCGGCGGCCTCCGTGCTCACGACGGCGCTGTTGTGCTCGGCTTGGACGGGGGGCGTGGCCTCGGCCGACACGCCGACGCCGGTGTCCGCGGTCGGGTACACCACGACGGCCAAGGCCCAGGGCGGTCCGGTGCCGCTCGCGCTGTACGGGAAGACCGACCCGACCACGGACGGCGTGTACCGGCAGTCGTTGGCGATCACGGCGTTGGCCTCGACCGACACGCAGCCGGCGCCGAGCGCGGTCGAGTGGCTGCTCGGGCAGCAGTGCGCCGACGGCGGGTTCACCGCGTATCGGGCCGATCCGGCCGTGTCGTGCGATGGCGCGCGGGAGGACACCGTGGCGACGGCGACCGCGATCGAGGCGTTGCGGGCGCTGCGGACGTATGACACCCGGGTGGCGCGAGGGGTGGACTGGCTGCGGTCGAAGCAGCTCGCCGACGGCTCGTTCGCGAGTGTGCCAGGGCCGAACGCGGTCGGTGACGTGACCGCGACGGCCGCCGCGACGAGCGCGATCGTCACGGCCGGCACGTCGCCGGAACTGCTGCGTACGCCGCAGGGGCGCACCCCGACGGACGCGCTCGGGGCGGCCCAGCTGCGGTGCGACGCACCTGCCGCGGACCGGGGGGCGTTCGCCGGTGGGCCGGGTGCGCCGGTCGACCCGCTGCTGACCGCGCGCGCCGTGCTGGCCCTGGGCTACGGCACCCAGCCGGCCGTGGCCGCCCCGTCGATCGCGATCACGCCGCTGACCTGTCCCGGGGCCGAGCCGAACCGGCAGGCCGCCGCGCAGGCCGGCGCCGCGTGGCTGGCCGCCAAGCTCAAGGCCGGCGGCAACCACCTCGGCGGCCCCACCGACTTCGCGGCCACCACGACCGCCGTCCAGGCCCTGGCCGCGACGGGCCACCCCGCAGAGGCGGGCGCGGCGGCCGACTGGCTCGCGGCGGGCGCCAAGACGATGGCCGGCAACGACCCGGTCCGCCTGGCCTCCCTGATCCTGGCGGCCGTCTCCACGGGCCGTACCGTAACCACATTCGGCGGCCTGGACCTACCAAGCCTCCTCCGAGACACCGGCCCGGCCCCGACCCCCACCGCCGACATGGCCAACCAGAGCAACCTGATCAACGGCCCGGAAGACCACACCCTCCGCGACACCCTCGCCGCAGTAATCGCAGTCCTCCTGGCCGCCACACTGATCATCGGCATGCGCCGAACCCGCCGAGAAGACTGACCAAGCCCCACCCCACTCACCAGCACGCCAACACCAACTCCCTCCGGCTGCCCACCCCGACCGGAGCGCCACCCAGCCCACCCAAGCAACCCCACCCGAGCCACCCCAGCCCAGCGGGCCCCGACCGGACACCCCTCCGCCCAGCCAGGACCACCCAGCCCGGCCGGGAGCCCACACCCAACCGCGCCACTCAACCCAGCCGGGCATCCCTCCACCCGACCAGGGCCACTCAACCCAGCTGGAACCCAAGCAATCCGGCCAGAACCACTCAAGCCGGCGGGGACCCAAACGGCCCGACCCGGCCACTCAACCCAGCTGGAACCCCAAGCACCCAACCGGGCTACTCAGCCGAATCGGGCGCCTCTCAGCCCGGCCGGGGGCCACTCAACCCAACAGGGAGCCAAGCCGCCCGGCCAGGGCCACTCAAGCGGCCGGGGCAAGCAACCCGACCAAGCCACTCAGCCCGGCCGGCGTCCGAGGCCAAGTAGCCCGGCCGGCGCTTGAGGCCGCCTCGGCCAAAGGCCGGGCAACCCCGCCCAACCTGCCCATGAGCCCATCACAGCCTGACCAAGCCACTCAGCCCGGCCGGCGCTTGAGGCCAAGTAGCCCGGCCGGCGCTTGAGGCCGCCTCGGCCGAAGGCCAGGCAACCCGGCCCGGCCCGCGCGCTTGAGGCCACCCCGACCAAGGCCAGGCAACCCGGCCGCGCCCGGCCCGCGCGTTCGAGGCCACCTCAGCGACAACACCCGTCAATGCCGAAGGCCCGGCAACACCACCTCCGCCCCCGCGACCCGCGCCTCCTCATCGCTGAAGACCCGAGACCGAATCAGGAACCGCCATCCCGTGGGCGCCTCGACCGAGAACCCGCCACCGCGCCCACGAACCACGTCCACGGTCAGATGGGTGTGCCGCCAATACTCGAACTGCGCCGCCGACATGTAAAACGGCTGCCCGGCGACCCATCCGAGCAACACATCCGCATCGCCGACCAGGAACTCCCCCCGCGGGTAACACATCGGCGACGACCCGTCACAACACCCACCGGACTGGTGAAACAACAACGGCCCATGCTCCGCCGCCAGTTCCCCCACCAGCTCGGCTGCGGCCCCGGTGATCGCGACCCGCTCGACCGCCCCACCCTCCGCGTCCGACATCACCGCACCTCCTCCGCCGCGACCGCCACGACCGCCGCCGCGACTCAGAAGAACCCGAGCTTCTTCGCCGAGTAACTCACCAGCAGATTCTTGGTGTTCTGGTAGTGCCCCAACATCATCCGATGCGTCTCCCGCCCCAGCCCCGAGGCCTTGTACCCACCAAAGGCCGCATGCGCCGGATAGGCGTGATAGCAGTTGGTCCACACCCGCCCTGCCTTGATCTCCCGCCCGAACCGATAGGCCCGCGTCGCATCCCGCGTCCACACCCCCGCGCCCAGCCCGTACAGCGTGTCGTTGGCGATCCGCAACGCCTCGGCGTCGTCCCGGAACGTGGTCACCGACACCACCGGACCGAAGATCTCCTCCTGGAAGATCCGCATGTCGTTGGTGCCCTTGAAGATCGTCGGCTCGACGTAGTACCCGTCCTCGAAACCCTCGACCGTCTTGCGCGCACCACCGATCAAAACCTCGGCACCCTCCTGCCGACCGATGTCCAGATACGACAGGATCTTCTCCAACTGATCGTTGGAAGCCTGCGCACCGACCATCGTCGCCGGATCGAGCGGATTGCCCTGCACGATCGCCCGGGTGCGCGTCAACGCCCGTTCCATGAACCGGTCGTAGAGCGACTCGTGGATCAGCGCCCGGGACGGACACGTACAGACCTCGCCCTGGTTCAGCGCGAACATCACGAAGCCCTCGACGGCCTTGTCGAAGAAGTCGTCGTCCTCGTCCGCCACGTCGGCGAAGAAGATGTTCGGGCTCTTCCCGCCGAGTTCGACCGTCACGGGGATGATGTTCTGCGAGGCGTACTGCAGGATCAGTCGCCCGGTGGTGGTCTCGCCGGTAAACGCGACCTTGGCCACCCGGCTGCTGCTCGCCAGCGGCTTGCCCGCCTCGAAGCCGAAGCCGTTGATCACGTTGACCACGCCGGGCGGCAGCAGGTCGGCGATCAGCTCGATCAGGACCAGGATGCTCACGGGCGTCTGCTCGGCCGGCTTGAGCACGACACAGTTCCCGGCCGCCAGCGCGGGGGCGAGCTTCCACGTGGCCATCAAGATGGGAAAGTTCCACGGGATGATCTGCGCGACCACGCCGAGCGGTTCGTGGAAGTGGTACGCGACGGTGTCCTCGTCGAGCTGCGAGATGGACCCCTCCTGGGCCCGGATCACACCCGCGAAGTAGCGGAAGTGGTCGACGGCCAGCGGGAGATCCGCGGCCAGCGTCTCGCGGACCGGCTTGCCGTTCTCCCACGTCTCGGTGACCGCGAGGCGTTCGAGGTTCTGCTCGATGCGGTCGGCGATCTTGAGCAGGAGCAGCGAGCGTTCGGTGACGCTGGTCCGGCCCCAGGCATCGGCCGCGGCGTGTGCGGCGTCCAAGGCGAGTTCGACGTCCTCGGCGGTGGAGCGGGCCACCTCGCAGAACGGCTGACCGGTCACGGGGGTGATGTCGTCCATGTACCGACCCTGCACGGGCGGCACCCATTTGCCGCCGATGTAGTTGTCGTATCGCGGTTCGAACGTGACGATACTGTCCGGTTGGCCGGGCTGACTGTAGACCACGCGAGCCTCCGCTTCCCTTGCCGTGCAGTGGGCATGACGGACCGGCGACCCCACCGGCCTCGGAAAGCGGGCCGGGCCGCCTGCGGCCGACGGTAGTCGCTCGGCCGCCGATGGTCACCGGGTCCGGGAAGAAAAGCCGCGTTGTCATCGACGCCGACCAGCGGCATGCACGGGACTTCCCGGGAATCCCCCGGCAACTCCCGCCACCGGACAGCGAGTTGGCCACAATCACCGGATACTTCATCTGGATGTCACCTGTGACATGTGCCATTGTACTCGCGTCGTGTTCTCGATGTGGGCCGCCGATCGTGGCCCACCTGCGCCCGAAGGGCCGTACATGAGCACTCACGCACGCCGTAGAACGTGGTTTGCCACAAGCGTTCCCCTCTTGGCGCTGGTCGTCGGTGTGTTGCCGATCGCAATCACGCCGACGGCCTCGGCCGGCCCCTCCCCGAACACGAACTCCCGGGTCGGGCACGTGAACACGCAGCCGGCGGCCGACCCGGGCGACGAGGTCGACCGGGTCGGTTCGCCGCTCCCCCTCGGCCCCGACCGGGGTCCGGGTCCGCTCGACGGCGGCAACGGCGCGCCCACCGGCCGGGGTCCCGCGGCGACCGACGTCCCGCTCGGGCCGCGACTTCGGACCGATGCCGCGCCGGTGCCCGGCTGTACGCTCGCCGAGTTCGCCGCGTTGTCCCCGCAGGCGCTGGCCGACTTCCTGACCCGCGCCGACGTCGGGCCCGACTGTCTGCGCGGCTTCCTGTGGACCTACACCCCGGAGCTGGGCCGGGTGTTGACACCGGCTCACCTCCAGGCGGTGCTGGCCCGGATCACCGCGCTCGCCCCGGCCTACGACGGCGGCAACGCCTCGCACCTGTACGAACTCTGGTACTTCACGCACGCCGCGCTCTACCTCGACTGGGACAACCCCGCGATCGACCTGCGCGGCCCCGCGACGGTGGCCGCGATCAGCTCGGCGGCCGACGCGTTCCGCGCCGCGACGCACGCGTTCGACGTCACGCCCACCTCGGGCGCGCTGCTGCGCGAGATCCTGATCAGCGTCGACGTCGACGGCGTCCGCGAACACCAACTGCCGCTGGCCGCCCGGGTCCTACGCGACATGGACGGCGGCACCGACGCGTGGCAGAGCCCCACCCGCAGGGAAGCGGCACTGGCCGCCCAGAACTTCGCGTACCACGGCATCGCCAACGGCGACGCGGGCTACCAGTCCGCCGTCGCGGCCGACCCGGCCTACCGCGCCGGGCTGAAGGCGTTCGTCGGCTACCGCCACCTGAACGTGCCGACCAGTGCCGGGCTGCTGCGCAACGCCGTGTTCGAGTACGGCCGGCTCGGCCGCATCCCGAGCCTGACCGCAGAGACCGTGACGGGCCTGGGCACCCTGCTCGCCGACACCGAGGGCTGGTACGGCCGCTTCTCGGTGCCGTGGAGCGAGGTCGCGCACTGGCTGGAGACGTACGGCGGTTGCCATGCGGCGGGGGTGTGTCGGGCCGACGTCGAGGCGCAGGTCTTCCCGAACACGTACACCTACGACCTGGGCGACATCGAGGTGCACACCTCACTCGACCGGGCCACGGTCGAGCAGCTGTACTACGCGTCCAAGCAGGTCAAGGAGCAGTTCTTCCGCACCCTCGGCACCGACCGGCCGCTGGCCGGCGACCCGAACCACAAACTGACCGTGCGGCTCTACGCGAGCATGGCCGACTACCACACCTACCAGCCGTTCCTGTACGGCTACGCCACCAACAACGGCGGCCTGTACATCGAGGACGGCGCCACCTTCTACACCTACCAGCGGGTCGTGCCGCGTGACTCCAAGCTCCAGTTGGAGGAGCTGTTCCGGCACGAATACACGCACTACCTCAACGGCCGCTACGCGGTGCCCGGTTCGTTCGGCCACGGCCCGTGGTACGCGGACAACCGAACCACCGCGTTCGACGAGGGCATGGCCGAGTACATGGCGGGTTCGACCCGTGACCAGGGCGTGAAGCTGCGCAAGTCACTGGTCACGAAGATCATCTCCGACGTGCAGCAGTACGGCAGCCGCCCGTCGGTCCGCGAAACCCTGCACTTCAAATACGACGACGCCGGCTACTTCTTCCGCTACTACGCCTACGCCGGCTCGTTCTTCTCCATGCTCGGCCGCGACCACCCGGACGAACTCGCCCAGATGTACAGCCACTTGCGCACCAACGACGTCGCGGGCTTCGACGCCTTCCTCGACCGCATGAGCGCCCCGACCTATCAGGCCGAGTTCGACACCTACCTGGACCAACAGATCGCCGGCGTCGACGCGTTGACCATCCCGGTGGCGAAGTACACCCCCACGGCCCAACTCGCCGCAACAAGCCCGGAATACATCCGCCAGGTCTTCCACCAGTCCACATCCAACAACCCGACCTCATGCACGGCGTACTACGACCAGTACCCCCGCTTCACCTGCAAGGGCGCAATCACCGCCAACATCCCCTCCACCGCCCCCGGCGAGATGCACACCGCCATGGCCACCACGATCGACTACTTCATCCTGACCCGGGCCGGCGCCGCCCTGAACAACCTGGCCGACATGAACTGCCACTTCACCGAACCAACCCCCTGGCCCAACGCCCAGGCAGCCACCTCCACCTACACCTGCGAAGGCCCCCTCCGCCCCTGACCGCCCCTCCAAACGACGGCCCCCGAGCGCTGCCCACCCCGCGCCGGGGGCCGTCACAGTTCCCGGACGTGACCCGCGTGCCGGCTGTGGCGCAGCGATGGTCACCACGGTGACGAGGAGTTCGCCCTGTGAAGTCACCTGGTAGACGACGAAGATCCCGCTGCCGATAGTCGCTTCGCGGTGATCTTGTGTGACCGGCAAACCCTGAGCGCGGGAGGCACCCGGTCGGTCGGGCCGGGGTCGGGCAGACTGGGGTCATGTCTGTGGTGAAGATCAATGCGTTGACTGTGCCCGCCGAGATGCGGGAGACCCTGGAGCAGCGGTTTGCGTCGCGTGCCGGGATGGTGGACTCGCAGGACGGGTTCGAGTGGTTCGAGTTGTTGCGGCCGGTCGAGGGGACCGACAAGTACCTCGTGTACACGCGCTGGCGCAGCGAGGAGGACTTTCAGGCGTGGATGGCCGGGACCATGCGGGCCGCGCATGGTGGCGGTGCCGACGGTGCCGAGCGCCCCAAGCCGGCCTCGACCGATTCGGCTCTGTGGTCCTTCGAGGTGATCCAGAGCACCGGGCCGAAGGGCTGACCCGTCCGGGGTTGGTTATAGGTCGACCGCCCGTACGCCCACGTGGTCGTCGAGCGCCTGGCGGCCTGCGGGGGTCACGGCGAGCGCGCGGGTCGTGCCGATTCGGGTGACTTGGCCGACGGTGAGTGCGTGGGCGCACAGCGCGGCGCCCACGGCTCCGCCCGGGTGCGCCTGGGAGAGGTGCCCTGCGATCCCCCCGGCGCCGGTCGTGTCTTCACGACCGAGGCACTCATCGCACGGAACGACGACGAGATCCGATCGGGAAACGCAGGAATCGCGGGAATCGCGGGAAACTCGGGGAGCAAGGCGAACATCGCCCGACCCGGCACTAACCTTGCCCCATGCCACGCTACGACTACCGCTGCCGCGCCTGCGACGTGACCTTCGAGGTCAACCGCCCGATGGCCGCCTCCAACGACCCGGCCACGTGCCCGGCCGGCCACGCCGACACCACGAAGCTGCTCTCCACGGTCGCGGTTACCGGCGCCGCCTCCGCCCCCCGCCCCACCGGAGGCGGCGCAGGAGGCGGCTGCTGCGGCGGCGGCTGCTGCGCCTGACCCGATCCGTTCGACGCTCGCAGCCCACCACCGACGGGTCCCGGTGCTCAGCGGTCGGCGCTCCCGGGTTGGGTGACCCACTGCGCGGCCCGCCCCGCGAGGTCGGCGATGATGCCGAAGCGGCCGTCCTGGTGGAGAACAGGAATCGATGTCGTTTCGGCCCGGCCGAGCCGGATCGGGGCTACGCGGCCAGAGGCTTCGGGGTTTCCTTGTCGCATTCCCAGTGGGCCAGGGCCGAGCGGTCGAGGAGGGTGATGCCGGCGTCGGCGGCCAGGGCTTCGGCCTTGGCGGAGAAGCAGCCGGCCGTGGTGGCCAGCAGGAGCGGGCCGGGGCGTTCCGCGGCGTCGAGGGCGGAGACGAAGTCCTGGACCACGCCGCCCGCCACCGGGCCCGGGCCGTCCGCGCTGCGACACCGCAGCACCGCCGGTGTCCCGTCGCCGCGCCTGGCGTGGACGTCCACCGCGTACGCGTCCTCGACCACCCGCACCGTCTCCACCTCGGCCAGGCCGTCGCGCTCGCACAGTTCGGCCACGTGCTCCGCGAGCCGGGCCGGGTCCATCCGGTCCAGGCGCGCCTGCGCGTCGCGCAGCGCGCGGTCGTCGCGATACTCGATCGACTCGTCGGCCCTGGGCCGGTATCCCGCCAGCCAGATCACCGAGGCCAGCCCCGCCGCCGCGCAGATGTACACCACCATCATGCTGTCGGACTGGTTCACCCGAACACCTTCGAGGACGAACCAGACACCGATGGCGAGGAGTTCGAGCCCGGCGACCAGGATGGCCAGATTGAGGTAGGCCCTCACCGTCGTACGTGCCATGTCCGTCGTCCCCCCGGTGACGCATCGGCCGGTCGTACCCGTGTCGTTCACGTTGTCCCGAACTCGTTTCGAGCCGAACTGCCCTGATCCGAGCGGCTCGACCGAACTTCGGCCGCACCGTCGCTGTCCTGTCGCCATCCCGACGATCGGGAACCGTCACCCGGTTCCCGACTCCCGCCACAACCGGACGAGACCCGGACCACACCCGGACCGCACCCGAACCATCCGACCGGACCGCGACCGCACGACAACGGGACACCCTACGGAGGTGCCCTCACGCGCCGTCCGGCAGGTTGGTCCAACCTCGACCGTCGGCCTTGCCGTACCACCCACTGGCCGCCGTGGTCCCGCCGTCCACCGGGATCAGATGACCCGTCACATACGACGATGCGGCACTGGCCAGGAAGAGCACAACCTTCGCGTAGTCATCGGGTTCGCCGAATCGCGCCAACGGGACCCACGAACCGATCAACGCCGGGTCGCGATCGCGCAATTTGGCCTCGTATGTCGTCTGCGGCGTGTTCGCCATGTCCGGGGCGATCGCGTTGACCCGAACCCCCTTGCGTGCCACGTCGACCGCGAGCGACTTGGTGAACGCGATGATCGCGGCGTTGTACGCGGAGTAGACCGGGCACCCCGGGATGCCGCGCAGCGCCTCGACCGTCGACACGTTCACGATGCTCCCCCGGCCCCGCTCGACCATCGACGGCAACACCGCGTGCGTGACCCGCAGCACGTGTTCGAAGTTGATCGCGTGCAGCGCCCGCCACTCCTCCTCCGTACTGCGCAGGAAGGTGGTCGAGGGCCGGTAGTCGCCCACGTTGTTCACCAGGACGTCCGCGCCGCCCGCCGCGAGCGCCGCGTCGCGCAGCCGCTCCACCGTCGCCGACTCCCGGATGTCGCCGAGGACCACCTCCACCCGCCCGCCGGCCGCCTCGATGTCCGTACGCGCCTGCTCGGCCCAGTCCGCGTCGATGTCGTTGAGCACCACGAGCGCGCCCGCGCGGGCCAGCAGCCGGGAGACCCCGCCGCCGATGCCCGCACCGCCTCCGGTGACGATCGCGACCTGGCCGGCGAGGGGTTCGGGGTCGAGCATGGGTGGTGCCTCCTCGGCGGATATGACGATGCGTCAGATCTGCGCATGCTCCCCCAGGTCGGCCACGAGGTCAACGCCGAACCCGACCCGGACGATCTTCGCCACACCCCCGGCTTCGGCCCCGCCGATCGAGCCCGGGGATCGAGACCAGGCAGGATGGGGGCAACGAACACCACCGGTGCGCCCGACCCCGTCGGCACGCACCACGACGAAGGGATCACATGGACATCAAGGTCGAGGACGTCCCCGCGCAGCACCGCTTCGAGGCCCGGGTCGACGGCGCCCTGGCGGGCTTCGCCGAGTACATGACCACCGACACCCTGATCGTGTTCACCCACACCGAGGTGGACCCGAGCTTCGAGGGCAAGGGCGTGGGCGGCACCCTCGTCCGCGGCGCGCTCGACCTGGTCCGCGCCGGCGAGCACAAGGTGCTGCCGCTGTGCCCGTTCGTCAAGGCGTGGATCGGCAAGCACCCGGACTACTTCGACCTCGTCTACGACGCCCCGCCGAGCAAGGTCACCGACTGACGCCACGCCCCGACGGCCCGGTCCCGGTCCCGTACCCACCCGAACCGCCCACCCCGTCGCGCGACCCCCTCCCTCGGTTGGGCGTACGCAGGGCCTCGCCGTAGGCTCGACTCCCGTGAACAGCCTGCGCATGATCGACACCTGGCCCGTCGGGAAGGCCGCGGCGGCCGTGGTCACCCGCGATGGAGTGGTCAAGAGCGAGCACGGTCCGGTGGACGAGCCGTTCCGGCTCGCCTCGGTGACCAAGTTGCTCACCGCGTACGCCGCGCTCGCCGCGATCGAGGAGGGGGCGATCGAGCCGGACGACCCGGCCGGGCCGCCCGGATCCACGATCCGCCACCTCCAAGCGCACACGTCGGGCCTGGCCTTCGACGAGGACCGGGTGCTCGCCGGCCCCGGCCGCAAGCGCATCTACTCGAACACCGGCTTCAACCTGCTCGGCGCCACCATCGAGAAGGCGTGCGACATCCCGTTCGGGGAGTACGTGCGGCAGGCGGTCTTCGCGCCCCTGGGCATGACCGAGACCACGATCGGCGACTCCCCGGCCGCCGGCGGCGTGTCCACCGTGCGCGACCTGACCCGGTTCGCGGCCGAACTGCTCGCCCCGCGCCTGCTCGCGCCGGAGACCGTACGCGCGGCCACCACCGTGGCCTTCCCCGGCCTGGACGGCGTACTGCCGGGCTACGGCACCCGGCGGCCCAACGACTGGGGCCTGGGCTTCGAGATCCGCGGCACCAAGTCGCCGCACTGGACCGGAACCACCAACTCGCCCGCCACATATGGCCACTTCGGCGCGTGCGGCACCTTCCTGTGGGTGGACCCGGAGCTGGACGCGGCCTGCGTCTGCCTGACCGACCGCGAGTTCGGCCCCTGGGCCGCCGAGGTCTGGCCGATCCTGAACGACGCGGTGGTCGCCGAGCTGCGCTGAGCCAAAGCGCACCCCTTCACCCGGCTCGTCCTGCGCCGCACCGGCCGGCGCGGCGCATACCGTCGACCCGTGGTGTTCTCCGTACTCGCGGCGCTCGCCGCCGCCCTCTGCTACGGCGTCGGAACCGTTCTGCAGGCCCTGGGCGCGCGGCGGACCGCCGGCGCGTCCGGACTCGATCCCCGGGTGCTGACCCGGGCCCTGCGCCAGTGGCCGTTCGTGCTCGGCACCGGACTCGATCTGGCCGGGTACGCCTGCCAGTTCGTGGCGCTGCGCGAGTTGCCGATCTTCGCCGTCGAGGCCGCCCAGTCGGCCAACCTCGCGGTCACCGCGGTGCTGGCCGTACCGGTCCTGGGCGCCCGGCTGCGCGGCCCGGAGTGGGGCGCGGTCGCCGCCGTCTGCGCGGGCCTGGCGCTGCTCGGCGTCTCCGCGGGGCACGAGGGCCCGGCCCACACCCGCGCCGCCTTCCACTGGTCGCTGCTCGTCTGCGTCGCGCTGCTCGGCCTGGCCGGATGGGCCGCCGCCCGGCTCGCCGAACCGTGGCGCTCGCGCCTGCTCGGCCTGCTCTCCGGACTCGGCTTCGGCCTGATCGCGCTGGCCACCAGGGTGCTGACCGACCTGTCCTTCCCGGACCTGCTCGGCTCCCCGACCGTCTACGCGCTGGTGATCGGCGCCGCGCTGACCTTTCTGCTGTACACGATCGCGTTGCAGGGCGGCGCGGTCACCTCGGTCGCCGCCGCGCTCGTGGTCGGCGAGACCGTACTCCCGGCGGGCGTGGGCATCGTCTTCCTCGGCGACCACAGCCGCCCGGGCCCCTACGGCCCGCTCGCGCTGACCGGTTTCGTGTTCGCCGTCGCGGGCGCGATCGCCCTCTCCCGCTTCGCCGAGGGGGAACCCGACCGGCCCGGGTAAACGCGGTCGGCCCCCGTCGCCGTCGCGACGGGAGCCGACTCCCCGAGAGCACATGATCCGAACGTCACCCACCGGGACGCCCCGACCGGTCCGCTCACTCCTCCGGTTCGATGATCTGGTAGTCCAGCTCACCGATCGAGTGCGCCAGTTCGGCGGGGGTGTACACCGCGCCGTCGTAGACGAACGCGGGCTCGATCGCGGTCTCGGTAAGCCCCTCGGCGCTGGTGTCTTGCACGACGATGGCCCAGCCGATGACGGGGCACAGGACGGGCTCTTCACCGGACCTGGTCACCTCGACGTCCCACCCGGGTTCGGCCGGGGCGAGATTGACGACGCTGCGGCGGGTGTAGCGCATGGCGGGACTCCTCGGCTGCACGTGAACCGGCGGTCTGCGCCGGTTCGAACAAGCCTATGGTGCCGGTGTGACTGCTGGGGTCACGGGGCGTATGCAGTGCGAAGACCCGGAGTCGTACGGCCCGCCGCTCTCGGTCGTGCACCCCGCCGGCCCGGGCGTGTGCGCCCGGTCGACCGGGGTAGGTACCGCCCGAACACGCCCGGTGGATGCCGTGCGCCCGCGAGTGGTCGGGTCCCCGGGGCGAGCCCAGGAATGCCCGCGACCCCGCGCCTGTTGACAGGCACGTACACGCAGCACGGGGCACGAACGTTTGGGAGGACGCATGGCCACGGTCGCACTGACCAAGGAGAACTTCGAAGAGGTCGTATCCGGCGACGGCCTGACCGTCCTGGATTTCTGGGCGGCCTGGTGCGGGCCCTGCCGGTCGTTCGCGCCGACCTTCGAGAAGGTCTCGGAGGCCACACCCGACGTCGTCTTCGCGAAGGTGGACACCGAGGCGGAGACCGATCTCGCGCAGGCGTTCTCGATCCAGTCGATCCCGACCGTGATGCTCGTCCGCGACGGCGTCGTGGTCTTCTCGCAGCCGGGCGCGCTGCCCGAGGCCGCTCTGGTCGATCTGATCAAGCAGGCGCAGGGGTTGGACATGGACGAGGTCAAGCGCAAGATCGCCGCGGGCTGACCGACCGCGAGATCGGGCCATTCATCCCGATCCATGCCGTTTGCACCTTCGACGCGGCAGAGGTCTACTTGAAGGAACGAGAGGGGCCCGCACGGATAGACGCGGAGAAGCGGTCGAAGTAGGGCCGCGCACCGCGCAATCAGGATCCGCGAGAAGTGGATGGGCCCCTCTCGGTTCGGTAACTCCGGTTACCTGGAGCAGGCGACACGGAAGCCCGTCGGATCACACCGACGGGCTTTCGCGCGTTCACGCCCCAGGCGCCGCCGGCCCACCCTCCGCCGCCGTCGGCCACTCGGGCCCCACCGCCGGCCGCGCCCGCAGGTGCGCCCGCAGCGTCGCGATCTCCTCCCGCAGCCGCGCGGAGCGGACCGGCTCGCTCGGATCCGCGCGCGGGATCCGCCCCGCCACCAGTGCCAGTTGGGCCTCCTCGATCTCGCCGATCAGCACCCGGACCGGCCGGGGCCGAGGTCCGCCCCGCACCTGCCGACGGCTGTACCGCCGCGGCAACAACTCAGCCTCCACGGGCCGGATCGCGCCGGTCGCGGCCTCCTCGGCGGCCACCTCGCGAAATCTGGCCAGATAGTGCCGCCGCGCCGACCGGTACACCAGTATCGCGACCACGAAGTCGACCCCGACCCGGGCGAGCACCCCCCGCCACCCGTGCTGCAGCGGCGCGTTGAAGAACCAGTGCATCCCCATCGCCAGCACCCAGCAGCCGAGCGCGACCGACACCCGCCGAGCGAGCGGCCGGCCGTCGCGCGCGACCAGGTAGCCGATTCCGGTGCCCGCGACCGCGCTCATCGCCCAGTGCGAACCCCACCCGGTGATCCCCACCCGCACCGCGAAGGACGTGTTCACCGAGGCGCCCGGGTCGGTCGCGCCGTCGAGCAGGATGGTGTTCAGCGCGTACAGGAGGTTCTCCACCACCTGGAAGCCCAGGCCGACCAGCGCCCCGTACACCCAGCCGTCGATCGGCGCGCGGATCACCCCGGCCCCGATCAGCGCGAGTATCAGCAGACCGCAGAGCTTGAGCGTCTCCTCGTTGAACGGCGCGGTCACCGCGGCCCCCCACGTGTCCGCGAAGTCGACGCCCCGGGTCTTCGCCCAGATGTCGCCCAATCCGGTGTTGGCCAGGATGGCGCACCCGGCCGCGGCGGTCATCCCCCACACGACGCACACGATCGAGCCGGCGTGCGGCGGCTCGACGACCGGCCGGATCCGGCGCGGCAGCAGGTAGCCGACGCCGAGGGTGAGCAGGAGCAGAAAGCCCGCGAGGGCCGCCGCGGCCGGGAAGACCCGTACCGTGTCCCGGCATTCGTGCACGATGACGCCGAGTCCGAACAGGCACCCCAGGAGTGCCACCCCCACGGCGACCGGAGCCGAGGGCTCGCCGGCCGACCGGACCACGCCACCCCTCACGCGGCCTCCTCGGTGAACGTCAACGAGCGCAGTACGTCCGCCACCTGTGCCCACTGCGGATCGGCGGTCGCCGGCGGCGCGAGCGCGATCAGCCGGATGGCGAAGGCGTCCTCGGGACCGGGATAGATCACCGCCTGCCCGGTGTCGCCGTCACGGGCCACGGCGCCGACCATGCCCCGGGCCCCGGCGTGGGCGACCAGCGGTCCCGGCACGCCGAGCCGGGCGTGCCGGTCACCGACCCGGAGCGTGTCGCGCAGCCCCGTCCACAGCGCGTCGGCGTTCTCGGTCCGGGGCAGCGAGATGTACACGACCGACAGGTCCACGTCGCCGTGCCGCAGCACGAACCGCCGCGAGGGGGCGGTGGCCGCCCGGTCGAGGATCCAGCCGGAGCCGACCCGGAACCACGCGCGGTGGTCGTCGTCCGGTCCGACCCGGAACACCGTGCCCGCCCGGACCCGCTGGTCGCCCGAGATCCACGAGTCGATCAGCGGCCACCCGCCGGTGAGCAGCACCAACACGGCGGCGACCGCGATCGGACCCCACCAGCGAGCCCGCCGCGGCCCGGGAAGGATGCGGGCGTCGGTCATGTCTCCAACGTCCGCCGAACGGCACGATTCCGCCCGACGAACATCGGCCGTCGGGCGGAATCGATCCCTCGAAAGGGTTGGCCGAAGCTTCGGGTCAGAGACCGAACTCGACGGGGGGCAGGTCCAGTGCGAAGCACGCGTCGCGCACGACCGCCTGCTCGGTCTTGTCGAAGTGGCCGTCGGCGCCGCCGATCACGATGCCGATCTGGATCACCGCGCGTGCCTCGGTCGGCTTCTTCTTCACCTTGGCGATGTCCTGGAGCACGGACACCTTGCCCAGCTCGAAGTCGGCGGTGAGCTTGGCCAGATACGCCTCGAAGCGCTGTTCCAGGTCGCTCGCGGCGAAGTTGCGCAGCACGTCGTTGCTCGCGATCAGCGCACTCACCCGCTGCCGCTCGGCCGGGTCGATGGAGCCGTCGGCCGCGGCGACCAGGGCACAGATCGCCATGCTCGCGTCCCGGAATCCGCCGCTCTTCAGCTCGTTCTTCTTCGCTTCCAGCTGCCCCTGCATCGTCTGGGCGGACTGCTTGAACTTGTCCCACAGAGCCATGGGGATCCCCCTGCCTCGCGTACATACGCGTAGATTTCGAGCCTTCAATCTACAGACTCGTAGAAGATACCCGTTGCCCGGGCATCCGCAGAATCCATTCTGCTGGCGCATGCCGCCAAACGGGGCGGCGCCACACCGGTCGACGGCCCGGCCCGCTCACACCCCGCGCAGCGTCGCGATGAACTTGCGGTTGTGCAGGTCGGTCTGGTCGAACTCGATGGTGCCGTCGGCAACGATCGACAGGAGCATGTCGTTGCGGACGCAGAAGCCGGAGGTGTCCTTCCGCAGGCACGCCTCGATCACCAGGTGCATCGAGTACGGCACCCGGGACAGGTTCGGCTCGTGCCCGATCACCCGGTACATGTGCGCCTGGTCGTTGCCCTCGCCGAACGGTCCGACCCCCGTCGCCGCGTGCACCAGCACCGAGCCGAGCGAGAACACGTTCCCCGCGGGCCCGACGTCGAGACCGTTGGCCTGCTCCGGCGACATGAACGCGGGCGAGCCGACGGATACGCCCGTCGTGGTGAGCGCGGTGGCATCCGCCGCCCGGGCGATGCCGAAGTCGATCACGCGGGGGCCGTCGAGGGTGAGCAGTACGTTGGACGGCTTGAGGTCGCGGTGCACGAGCCCGGCCTCGTGCACGCTCACCAGCGCCGCGGCCAACCCCGCGCCCAGTGCCCGCACCGCCTCCTCGGGCAGCGGCCCGGCCGGCCGAACCGCCTCGTGCAGCGACGGCCCGGCGATGAACCGGGTGACCAGCCACGGCCGCGCCGCCTCGGCATCCGCGTCCAGCACCGTCGCGGTCCACGGCCCGGCCACCCGGCGGCCCGCCTCGACCTCGCGCCGGAACCGCACCCGAAACTCCGGATCGTCGGCCAACTCCGGCCGCACCACCTTCACCGCGACCAGGCTCCCCCGCCCGGTCCGCCCGTCGAGCCGGTCCCCGGGGCGATGCGGATGCGGGTCAGCCCGCGAGCGCGCTCTTGGCCTTCCACTGGTCGTAGCTCATCTGCCAGTTGCCGAAGCCGTTGCCGGGCTCGGTGGTCTCGGTGTTGGTCGAGCCCTTGACCACGACCGGGTCGCCGACCTCGACCCGGTTGAAGAACCACTCGGCGTCCGGGACGGTCATCCCGACGCAGCCGTGGCTGGTGTTGGCGACGCCGATGTTGGCGGTGTTCCACGCGGCCGAGTGGAAGAAGGTGCCGGAGGAGGTGAAGTGCACCACCCACGGCACGTCCGGGAGGTTGTAGCTGTCACCCAGGCCGACCGTGGTGGAGTCGAGCGTCTCCTTGGCGTTCTTGTTCAGGATCACGTGCGTGCCGCCACGCGTGGGGAACTCGCTGGAGCCGGCCGACACCTTGATCGTCTTGACCGCGACGCCGTCCTCCATGATGGTCAGCCGCTTCTTCGGGACGTCCACCTCGACGACCCGGTTGGTACCGACCGTGAAGGTGCTCTCGTAGTCGCGCGCGAAGTAGGTGCCGGGGCCGCTGGCCACACCGCCCAGGTTCGCGTTCAGGGTGACCTTCGTACCGCTGGGCCAGAACTCGCGCGGACGCCAGTCGACCCGGTCCTTGCCGGAGATGTCCTTCGTCCAGCCCCACGACCCCTCGACGTTCGGCGTCGTGGTGACCTTGAGGTTGCGCTCGACCTCGGCCTTGTCCTTGACCGCGTAGTCGAACATCACCGACACCGGCTGCCCGACGCCGAAGGTGCCGCCGTTGGCCGGCCGCAGCGTGACCTTGTTGACCGTGTCGGCCTTGAGTGTGCCGAACTTCGTGGTGGCCGAGTTCTCCGCGCCCTTCTTGCCCTTCGTGGTCGCGGTCACCGTGTAGGCCGCGCCCGGCACGGTGCGCGTGCTGGAGGTCCAGGTACGGCCGTCGGCCCCGATCGTGCCCTCGATCGCCCGGTTCTGCGCGTCCACGACCCGCACCGAGGTCAGCGTCCCGGAGTCGGCCGTCACGATGACCGGCTTGCCCGGCAGGACTCCCTGGGTGCCGTCGGCCGGATCCACCGTCACCCGCGCCGGTGTGTCCTTCGCCTCATTGTCCGCGTCACCCGGCTTCGCCTGTGCCGCGTCCGACTTCGCCGCCTTGTCGGCCCCTCCCGAGCCGCATCCCGTGAGCACCACCGCGGCCGCGACGAGCGGCAGCGCGAGAACACGAATTCCCTTGCGGGAGCCGGATATCAGGGGCTTACGCACGTGCGACCTCACGAGGGGTGGACGACCGGGGATCGTTCAACACTAACAATGCGGATCAATTCCCCGTTCCCCCACGCGGTGTGACGGTTTCGACATGATCCGGACGCAACCGCTCGGCACGCCACGGCACGAAGCCGCGCCCGGGACAAATCCCGGACGCGGCTTCGGAGTTGATACACCGGTCGCGCGGCGGTCGAACGCCGCGCGACGCGGACTACGCGACGGCGGTTCGCCGGCGCTGGGCCGGAGCGCCCGTGGAGCCGCCGGAGCGGCCCGAGGTCGCACCGGACGCGGCGGCCGACGGACGGCGTCCGGTACCGCTGCCGCCGCCCTGACCGGGCCGACGACCACGACCACGACCGCCGCCGGCGCCACCGCGGCGCGGCGACTCGGAGGCCGGCGAGGAGATCACGACCGGGACGCCGGAAGGCACCTGCGCACCGGTGACGCGGGTCAGTTCCTCGTCGCCCGAGCGCACCTGGATGGTCTCGGCCTCGATGCCGGCGATCATCATCAGCCGGGCCATCTCGCGGCGCTGGTTCGGCGTGACCAGCGTCACGACGCTGCCCGACTCGCCGGCGCGCGCGGTACGGCCGCCGCGGTGCAGGTAGTCCTTGTGGTCGGTCGGCGGGTCGATGTTGACCACGAGGTCCAGGCCGTCCACGTGGATCCCGCGCGCCGCGACGTTGGTCGCGATCAGCGCGGTGACGTGCCCGCTCTTGAACTGCTCCAGGGTGCGGGTGCGCTGCGGCTGCGACTTGCCGCCGTGCAGCGCCGCGGCGCGCACGCCGCTCTGCAACATCTGCCGGGTGAGCCGGTCGACCGCGTGCTTGGTGTCCATGAACATGATCACCCGGCCCTCGCGGGCGGCGATGTGCGTCGCGGCGGTGTGCTTGTCGGCCTCGCTCACGTGCAGCACGTGGTGCTCCATCGTGGTGACCGCGCCCTGCGACGGGTCGACCGAGTGCACGACCGGGTCGGAGAGGAAACGCTTGACGAGCCGGTCGACGTTGCGGTCGAGGGTGGCCGAGAACAACATCCGCTGCCCGTCCGGCTGCACCTGGTCGAGCAGCGCGGTGACCTGCGGCATGAAGCCCATGTCGGCCATCTGGTCGGCCTCGTCGAGCACCGTGATGCCGACCGCGTCCAGCCGCGCGTCGCCGCGGTCGATCAGGTCCTTGAGCCGGCCCGGGGTGGCCACCACGACCTCGGCGCCGTTGCGGAGCGAACTGGCCTGGCGACCCAGCGACATGCCGCCGACGACCGTGGTCATCCGCAGCTGCACCGAGGTGGCGTACGGCATCAGCGCGTCGGTGACCTGCTGGGCCAGCTCGCGGGTGGGCACCAGGACCAGCGCGAGCGGCTGCTTGCTCTCCGCGCGGCGACCGGCGATCCGGGCCAGCATCGCGAGACCGAACGCGAGCGTCTTGCCCGAGCCGGTCCGGCCGCGGCCGAGCACGTCCCGGCCGACCAGCGCGTTGGGCAGAGTGGCCGCCTGGATCGGGAACGGCTCGGTGACGCCGTTGCGGGTGAGCGCGGCGAGCAGCTGCTTGGGCATGTCCAGCTCGGCGAACGCGGCGACCGCGGGCAGCGACGGGGTGGTGCTGACCGGCAGCGCGAACTCGGCGACGGGCGCCGCGGTCATCGGCTTGCGCCGGTTGCCCGACGGGGCGCCGCCGCGGCCGCGACCGCCACCGCCGCCGTAGCCGCCCCGGCCGGAGCCGGAGCCGCCGCCGCTGCGGCCGTAACGATCGTTGGAGCTGGAACGGGGGGTGCGATTCATGGAGAACCTTCCTCGATGCGGCGCGTATCGAGGACGTCTCCGCGCGGCGGGAAGCCGCACAAGGAGTCGCAAGAACGAGCCGGAGTACCTGAACTGAAGAACCGACGCGATGACTCGGGTCACGCGCGTCGAGATGTTGCGCAACGGTCGGGCGCCTGCCGAAGAGCGGCGGCCGATGTGCCGGACCGTGCGAGGCCGCGCGACGAGGTCGCGTCGGGCAGGGTCCTGAACGGCGGATGTCGGGCATCCGCCTGGGTGGTGCGCCGTGGCTCCCCCGGTTTCGGGAGTCGCCGACCGGGACGGCCGGCGGCCACGGGAAGGGCCCGCACCTTGCGGCGCGGGCCCTCGCTGCGTGACCGGGGCCACGCCCATGAGCGCAATCAGACGATGTTGATGTTCTCCGCCTGCGGGCCCTTCTGGCCCTGCGTGACGTCGAAGGAGACCTTCTGGCCTTCCTGCAGCTCACGGAAACCCTGAGCGTTGATGTTCGAGTAGTGGGCGAAGACGTCGGGGCCGCCACCGTCCTGCTCGATGAAGCCGAAGCCCTTTTCGCCGTTGAACCACTTCACGGTGCCAGTAGCCACGTATCTTCCCCTTCGGGGCAGTACCGGGATCCCGCACCCTGCGAGACCCGAATCGTTGCTGATTACCCCGCCCGGAGTTGGACACCGGAAAAACAAAAGTGCACCTGTTGGCTACAACCAGCAGGCGCACAGAAAATTCCATGGGAACCACAGCAGCAATTAACGTTAGCACGCCGGACCGCCGAGCCGGCGGGATCGTCTCGATCTTGTCCGAACCGCCCGGCCGGCTCCCGCCCGCCGCCACGCGCGCCGGTCCGCCGATCGGCGCCGGGTGCGACCATGGACGCTCCCGCCAGTCCCCCAGCCCCGAAGGGTTCGCGTGTCCTCCTCCTCCGGCATCCCCGCGTCCGACGACTCGGTCCAGCCGATCTCCCTCTCCCCCACCGGCACTCCCCTCACCCTCGAGGACATCAGCGCGCCCGGCGGCTGCGGCGACGGTTGTGGCTGCGCCGGCGGCGGCATCGACATCGACGCCGACCTGCTCGACGCGTTCGTCACCGAGCAGGTGCTGCTGCGCCTCGAATCCGAGCCGGCCTTCCTCGCCCACTCCATCGCGGCGCTCGCCGCAGCGGACGAGATCGACGCCGAACTGGCCGAGGAGATCGAGGAGTTGGAGTCCGACCCGGTCCTCCTGCTGGACGTCCTCGGGGCCACCCGGCAGACCCTGCCGGAGATGGAATCCGACGCCGTCGTCCTGCTCTTCCGCTACGTGATCGACCATGTCGCGCTCGGTCCGGAGGAGTTGCCGTTGGAGGACCGCGTACAGATCGAGTGGCGCGTGCCGCCGATCGAGCGCTGACCCGGGGCCCTCCCGGACGAGGGCGCGCGCCCCTCGTCCTACGGCTCGGCCCGCCCGTTCCCGGCGACCTCCGGGAGCGGGTCGGGGGCCGTCGGCACGAGCGCGGTCCTCGACAGTGGCCGGCCGGTGCCCGGCCGCCATCGGCCCGTGAACAGGAATCCGGCGCCGAGGCCGATCAGCGCGGCCGAGACGTGCCCGATCGTGGTGAAGTCCGGCAGGTCGCCGTACCACTGCACGGACGAGAACGGATACAGCAGGCAGCCGAGCGCCCACAGTGGCCGCAGCGGCTTGGCCAGCAGCGGGGTGACCGCCGCTATGGCCGCCATCGAGGCGTAGCTCACCCCGTAGTCGAGCGTGTACCGGGTGTCCTCGGGATACGTGCCCGCGTGGATCGCCGCGATCAGCACGACCGCGGTGAGCAGCGTCGCGCCCACGTGGCCCAGGAGCGTGACGCCGACCGCACGCACCGTGCCGAGCCGGCGCTCCAGCACCGCCATGCACACCCCGATGCCGAACCCGATCGTGGTCACGTTGCCGAACAGGGTGCCGTGCACGTCCGCCACCAGCAGGCTGCCCGCCATCGCGCGAAACGGATGGTGGTCCAGGTTGTCGAGGTTGGTGCTGATGTCCGCCAGGAGCCGGTCCGCGGCCGGCTCGGACATCAGGCCGCCGACCACGATCCCGTTGATCGCCAGCAGGATCAGCACGACGAAGGTCGCGGGGCTGCGTCGCGGGTATCGGGCGACGTCGCGCAGCCGGTTCGCGAGGTTCCGGGTCACGGTGCGTTTCTCCTTGGGCCGGCGCGGGGACGCGGCGCGAACCACCATGCTGCCTCACCGCCCGGGGTCGCCGTGTCCCGACCCTGGGATCGGGGCGGCCGGCGCCCGGGGTTCGAGCGGGTGACGGCGACTCGACACACCCCCCGCCGGGTGCGGCAGGATCGCCCTCGACGGTGCCGGGACGAGGGAGATGGCGTGACTGCGGTGGGTCGGGTGGCGGACCGGTACGAGTTGGTGGAACAGCGTGGTCGTGGCGGGCTCGGGCGGGTGTGGGCCGCGCGGGACTCGGTCGAGGATCGCGAGGTCGCGGTCAAGCTGCTGCACGGTCCGCCGGACGAGGTGGCGGCGACCCGGTTCGTGGAGCGCACGCGGGCCGCCGCGCCGCCCGATCACCCCGACCTGGTCGCGGTGTCCGACGTCGGCCTGACCGACGACGGCACGCCGTTCCTGGTCACCGAACTGCTCTCCGGCCGCGACCTGCGCACGGTGCTGCGCGAGGGGCTTCCCGAACTGCCCGCCGTATCCGAGGTGTTGGGCTGGACGGCGCGGATCTGCGCCGCGCTCGACCACGCGCACCGGGCCGGCGTGGTGCACGGCGACCTCAAGCCGGCCGACCTGTTCCTGACCGCCGACGGCGGGATCCGCGTCCTCGACGTCGGCCTGGCCGACCGGCTCGGGGCGGTCGCCGCGACCGGCACCGCCCTGATCGGCACGCTCGCCTACACCGCGCCCGAGCGGCTGCGCGGTCGCCCCGCCGAACCGGCCGCGGACCTGTACGCACTGGGCTGCGTGCTGTACGAACTGCTCACCGGGACACCGCCGTTCGACACCGGGAACATCGCCGCCACGGTCTACGCCCAGCTCCAACGCACCCCGGAGGCCGTGGACCGGCGCCGCCCCGACGTCCCGCCGCACGTGAGCCGCCTGGTCCTGGACCTCCTCGCCAAGGACCCGGCACAGCGCCCGCCGACCGCCGCCGAGGTGGCCCACCGCCTGACCGACCCGCAAGCCTCCACCGACGCACCACCCACCCCGACCAAGGTGGCACCGACCGAGGCCCCGGCGCCGCCCGCCCCGACCGAGGTGGCACCGACCGCAACCGGTCCCCTGCCGGATCCGACCGACGTGCCGCCCACCACGGCCGAGGAGCCGCCCGCCCCGGCGGAGGTGCCACCGACCTCCGCCGAGGCGCCGGCCACGCCCGCCGAGACACCACCCGCGCCGGCCGAGGTGGTGCCACAGCCGACCGGCCCCCTGCCGGATCCGACCGACGTGCCGCCGACAACGGCCGATGTGCCTCCGACCTCGGCCAAAGCGCCGCCCGCGCCGACCGAGGCAGGGCCGACAACGGCCGATGTGCCGTCCGCCCCGGCCGTGGGGCCGCTGACGCTGACCAAGACACCGGCCGCGTCGACCGAGGCACCGCCGAACACGGCCGAGGCGCCGCCGGTCCCGGCCGGGCCTCTGCCGGATGCGGCCGTCGTCCCGCCCGTTGCGGTCGAGGCGGGGTCCGCCCACTCCCCCGCCGCCCCGGTCGACCCGGCGCGCCGGCCCACCCCGCCGCCGCTTCCCCCGGCGCCGCCGAGCTTCCCGCCGGGAGCGCCCGCCCCCTCGGGATTCGGCATCCCCGCCCCTTCCGCTCCCGCCGACGACGAGGCCGGGTTGCGGCGGGCGGTCGCGGCCGGCGACCCGGACGCCGCCGTGCAGCTCGCCTACCACCTGGCCGACACCGGCCGGGGTGCCGAGGCCGAGGCGCTCTACCGGGAGGCTTTGGCCCGCAACCACCCGGATGCCGCCAACGACCTCGCCGACCTGCTCGCCGCACACGACCGGCACGCCGAGGCCGAGGAGCTGTACCGCCGCGCCCTCGTCCAGGGCCATCCCGACGCCGCGAACAACCTCGGCCTGCTGCTGCTCCGGCTCGGCCGCGCTCCGGAGGCCGAACACCTGCTCCGGCACGCCGCCGCGCGGGGTCACGACGACGCCGGGCACAATCTCGGCCTGCTCCTCGCCAACACCGGTCGGCTCGACGAGGCCGAGCAGTGGTTCCGACACACCTACGCGCAGGGCCACCCCGACGCGACGGTCAACCTCGCGGGCCTGCTGGCCGCGAAGGGCCGGATGAAGGAGGCCGAGAAGCTGTACCGGCGCGCCCTCGCCGAGGGCCACCGCGACGCCTCGATCGGCTACGCCGGCCTCTACGAGCGCCGGGGCCGCGTCCGCGAGGCGGAGGAGATGTACCGCCGCGCCCTGGCCGAGGGCCACCCGGCGGCGGCCGGCCAACTGGCCCGCTTCCTCGACACCCTCGGCCGCGGCCAGGAAGCGATGTGGCTGCGCTCGTAGACGACCCCGCCCCGACTGCACAAGCACCGCGCACAGGCACCACGCACAGGCACCACGCACAGGCACCACGCACGAACACCACGCACGACGCCCCAGCGGGGCCCTGTCGTGCGTGGCGAACGGGTGACGAAACGGTTGTGACGCGCCGTTACGGCATCGTCTCGTCGCGGTCGGAGCGGCGGTGCGCGCCGGTCCCGCTCCGGTATGCCTCCTCGTCCCGGGCCTGCCACTCGGCGATGCTCTCGTCGCGATATCCCTGCGCCGCGTTCCAGCGCACGGTCAGCGCGAACAGGACCACCAAGTCGAGCGCCACCACGATGGTGGACCAGACGGGGTGCGCGGCCAGGAAGCCGATCTCGGCGATGATGTTCAACATCACCAGCAGCGAGCCGGCCACCCTGGCCCAGGTCTTGCCGGTGAGCAGCCCACCACCGATGAGCAGTTGCAGCCCGCCGAAGATCAGCAGGATGACGCCCCAGGTGTTGTAGTTCCAGACCAGCAGATCACCGGAGCGGGTGACGAAGTACCCGTCGGAGAACAGGGCCGTGAACCCCTGGAAGAGGTTGAGGACACCCAGGACGAGCAACGTGCAGGCGGCGAATGCCACCCAGCCGGACCAGGCGCTCGTCCTGCGGGTTGTGCTGTTCATGGCCTACTCCCAACCCCGGCCGGACGGCCGGGCGGATGTGCCTGATTTTCACTCGATTTCCATGCGGCGCCGCCCGCTTGCCCGCCGTCGCGCAGACGGCGACCCGACGAGTCGACCCTCTCGCACCTTGACACGCCAAGTCATAATTTGCACCTTTTGTCCAATCCGAGTAGATCTCCCGATTTCATGGAACCCGCACGGGACGAACGCGGGCCGTGATCGAGGAGAGGACGCCGGCGATGTCGAGGTCAGCCGAGCAGGTCCGGACCGGGCATCCGGTGCGCTTCACCCTGGCCTGCCTCCTGGTGGTCCTCGCCTGTCTGCTCACCCCGGTGGCGGTGACCGCCGCGTGGGCGCGGGACGAGGTGGCCGACACCGACCGCTTCGTCGCCGCGCTGGCTCCGCTGTCCGGGAACACCGCGGTACAGGACGCGGTCTCCGCCCGTCTGGCCACGGCGGCCGTGCAGGCGGTCGACGTGGGCGGGCTGACCGACTCGCTGCGCGAGGCGCTCGGTCTGGGGCCGAACAACGGCTCCGGGCCGGTGTCCGGCTCGCTGCGGAGCCTGCTGGCGGGCGTGGCCGAGCAGGCCGCGCAGGTGTTCGTGGCGAGCGACGCGTTCACCGTGATCTGGCGGGACGCGCTCCGGATCGCGCACGCGTCCGCGCTGGACGCGCTGGAAGGCAAGGACAGCGGCACCGTGAGCACCACGAACGGCGAGGTGGTGCTCGACCTGGGGCCGATGATCGATCAGGTGCGGCAGGGCCTGGTGGGTCGGGGTTTCACGGTCGCCTCGAACATCCCCGACACCGACCGCCGCTACGTGCTGGTGCACCGCGAGGGGTTGCGCACCGGGCAGGACGCGTTCCGCTTCCTGGACACCGCGGGCACCTGGCTGCCGATCGTGGTCGTGGTGCTGTTCGTCCTGGGCGTGTGCCTCGCGCCGCGCCGCCGGCCCGTGCTGCTGTGGGCGGGCGTGGGCACGGCGCTGACCCTGCTCGCGCTGGGCATCGTGCTCGCGGTGGCCCGTCGGACCTACCTGGACGACCTGCCGCCGGAGGTCTCCCGGGACGCGGCGGCGGCGGTCTACGACGCGCTGGTGAGCTTCCTGCGTCGGACCACCCGCACGCTGGGCGTGGCCGCCGTGGCGCTCGCGATCGCGGCCTTCCTGGCCGGACCGGCCCGCCCGGCGAGCACGATCCGGCGTGCCTTCGCGGTCGCACCGGACCGGGCGGGGGCGGCGTTGGCCCGGCACGGTTTCGGCACCGGGTCGGTGGGCGCGTTCGTGGCCGCGCGCCGGGGACCGGTGTACGCGGTGACCGGCCTGTTGGGCGGGATCTGGCTGTGCCTTTGGAACCACCCGACGGTGTGGTCGGTGCTGCTGATCGTGGTGGTCGTCGTCGCGGCGGTGGCGGTCCTGGAAGCGGTCGCGGCGGCCGGGACACGCCGTGAGGTCGAGACCGCGCGGTGAGTCACCGCGGGCCGATGCGGCTCAGGGCTGCCCCGACGTCTGCCCGGTGCGCCGGAACTCGGACGGGGACTGCTGCACACGCCGGGAGAACAGCCGGGCGAAGTAGGCCGGGTCGTCGTAGCCGACGTTGCGGGCCACCTCGTGGATGGACTGGTCGGTGGCGAGCAGCAGGCGTTTGGCCCGGGACAGCCGGGTGCGCACGATGTACTCCTTCGGCGTGGTGCCCGTCGCCCGCTGCATCTCGCTGCGCAGGCCCGCCTCGTCCAGGCCCAGCCGCCGGGCGTGCTCGCCGACGGTCAGCGGCTCGGTGGCGTGCTCGTCGAAGTAGCGGACCACCCGCGAGCCGTCCTCGTCGACCCGGATCGTCTTCAGGTCGATGATCAACTGGTGCACGATCGCCGAGGTGACCACCTCGCGGTTCGGCGCGCCCGGCTCCACCGCGGTCAGCAGCCGGTCGAAGCCCTGGCGCAGCGGCCGTACCCCGCCGAGCGACATCACCGGCTCGGCCCGGTCCAGGAACCCCAGGTCCTCGTACGCCGCCACGGTCGGCCCCTCGAACAGCACCCAGTGCTCGCGCCAGCCCGTCGGGTCCGGGCTGTAGGCGTGGTACTCGCCGGGGAAGAGCAGGAACGCCGCGGGCGCCTGGACGGGGATCCGCGGCGCGTGCCGGTTGCCCGAGCGGAACCAGCCCGATCCCCCGGTGATCAGGGTGAGTTGGTAGCAGCCCAGCACCCGGCCCTCGAACTGCATCGCGGTGACCTGCTGCCAGCCGACGCCCAGGCACACCAGGCCCAGCCGCTGGTGCTCCCTGGCCGGCGTGAGGTAGCGCGCGAAGATCATGGTGCGCCGATCGTACGGCGGTCGGAGCCCGTCGCGAAGCGGTTCCTCACGCCTTGACCCCGCCCGCGACCAGGTCGGTGCGCCAGAACCGCTGGAGCGACCAGAACGCGGCGACCAGGGGCAACACCGACACCAGCGCGCCGACCACGACGAGGTTGGCGTGCGGCTGGTTGGGGTCGCTGTTCCAGGCGTTCAGGCCGAGGGTGACCGGCCACAGGTGCTGGTTGTTGAGGGTGATCAGCGGCAGGAAGAAGTTGTTCCAGACGGCGACCAGTTGGAACAGGAAGATCGTGACCAGCGCGGGCGACATGATCCGCAGCCCGATGGTGCAGAAGATCCGGAACTCGCTCGCGCCGTCCAGGCGGGCCGCCTCGATCAGTTCGTCGGGCACCGACGCCTCGGCGTAGGTCTTGGCCAGGAAGACGCCGAACGGGCTGACCGCGGCGGGCAGCAGCACCGCCCAGATCGTGTCGACCAGGTGCACCTTGGAGAGCATCAGGTAGATCGGCAGCGCGAGCATCGGGGTGGGGATCAGCACCGCGCCCAGGATGACCGAGAAGATCGTGCCCCTGCCCCGGAAGTCGTACTTGGCCAGCCCGTAGCCGGCCATCGCGGCCAGGAAGGTGGCGACCAGGCCGCCGCCGACCGCGTACAGCACCGAGTTGAGCACCCAGCGCAGGAAGATGCCGCCGTCCTGGTCGAACAACTGGCGCAGGTTCTCGCCCAGGTTCCAGTCGGCGAACCAGAAGCCGTTGCTGCCGAACAGGTCGCTGGAGGACTTGGTCGAGGAGACCAGCAGCCACCACACCGGCATCAGGAAGTAGGTCGCCACCAGGAACAGGAACGATGTGGTCAGCACCTGCGAACGCATCGGCGCGGTGCGGCCCTTGGCCGGCTTCGGCGCGGGGTGCGCGACGGGTGCGCGGACCGGGCTCGCGGGCTTGTCGGTCAGTGTCGTCACAGCGAGGACCTGCCGTTCGTGAGCCGGGCGGAGATCTTGAGCACGGCGAAGGACAACACGCACGTGCCCAGCGCGAGCAGCACCGAGACCGCGGCGCCCTGGCCGTAGTCGTTGTTCTCCACGGCCTTGTGGTAGGCGGACATGATCGGCGTGTAGTCGGCGTCCAGCGACGAGGTCAGCGGGCGCAAGACGCGCGGTTCGGTGTAGAGCTGGAGCGTGCCGATCACGGAGAACACGGTGGTCAGCGCGATCGCCGGGGCGACCAGCGGCACCTTGATCCGCCACGCGGTGCGCCACGGGCCGCACCCGTCCAACTCGGCGGCCTCGTACAGCTCCTGGGGGATGGCCTGGAGCGCGGAGTAGATGACCAGCATGTTGTAGCCGGTCCAGGTCCAGGTGACCACGTTGGCGATCGACCACAGGACCGCGTCCTCGCCGAGGAAGTCGGACGGCAGGCCGACGGCGTCCAGCATGCTCACCACCGGGCTGGAGCGCGGCATGTACAGGAACGCCCACAGGATGGTGGCGACCACGCCGGGGATGGCGTAGGGCAGGAAGTAGGCGGTGCGGAAGAAGCCCTTCAGGCGCGCCGACTTGGCGTCCAGGAGCAGCGCGAGCACCAGGGCGAGGCCGAGCATCACCGGCACCTGGATCGCGCCGAACAGCAGCACCCGGCCCACGCCGTGCCACAGCGCGTCGTCGTGCAGCGCCTTGGTGTAGTTCTCGAACCCCGCGTACACCCGCTTGGGCGGGGTCAGCCCCAGGCCGGAGCGCCGCATCTTGTGCAGGCTCTCCACGATCGCGTAGCCGACGGGGACGGCGTACATCGCCGCGAACAGCACGCCGAACGGGGTGAGGAACATCAGGGGCGCGGACCGCCGGCGCTTGCGCCGCGGGATCGGTGCGCTCAAGGGCGGGCTCCCGGTGGATGGGACGAGTGGATGTGGATGCGGCGGATGGGGCCGACGGCGGCCCGCCGCCGCGCGAGGTGACGCGCGGCGGCGGGGCGCGGTCGGACGGCCCCGGCGTCGGGGTGGTGTCGCCGGGTCAGCCCGCGGCGGCCTTCAGGCCCTTGTCCTGGATGGCCTTGATCGTGGTGCCCTGTACGCCGGTCAGCGCGTCGGCGAGCTTGCCGTTGCCGGCGCCGGCCTTGCCGACCCGGTCGGTCAGGTCGGCGGAGACCTGGGTCATCGTGGGGCCCCACTGCCAGCCGGTCGGGGCCTGCGCGGCGGAGTCCTTGAAGATGTCGTAGATCTTCGCGTTGCCGAAGTAGGCGGACGGCTGCTGCATCGCGTCCAGCGTCGCCCCGGCGGTCGCGGCCGGGTAGATGCCCGCGTCCTTGACCAGCGTGGTCAGGCTCGCGGGGTCGCTGCTCATCCAGTCGGCGAAGGCGATCGCGGCCTTGGTGTTCTTGCAGCCCTTGAGCACGGCGGTGCCGGAGCCGCCGATGTTGCCGGTGGCCTTGCCGCCGGCGTCCCACTGCGGCATCGGCGCGACGGCCCACTTGCCCGCGGCGTCCTTGGCGTTCTCCTCCAACAGCGCGGTGAACCAGACCGGGCCGACGTAGCTGGCGACGCTGCCGTCGCCGAACCGCTTGTACCAGTCGGGGGTGAAGGTCGGGTCCGAGGAGACGGCCTTCTTGTCGAGCAGTTGCTGCCAGTACTGGGTGACCTTCTGCGTGCCCGGTTCGGTCATCGAGACCTTCCAGGTCTCGCCTTCGGGCTTGAACCAGCTGCCGCCGTTCTGCCAGGCCATGCCCGCGTACCACCACGGGTCGTTGCCGCCGAACGCCGAGTAGGCCACCGACGGGTCGGCCGTGTGCAGCGTGTCGGCCTGGCGGGCGAACTCGTCCCAGGTCTTGGGCGGGGTCAGGTTGTGCTTGGCGAAGACGTCGGTGCGGTAGAACATCGCGACCGGGCCGGTGTCCACCGGGATGCCGTAGGTCTTGCCCGCGACGCTCATCTGCGACCAGGCGCCGGCGGAGTACTTGGCCTTGACCGCCGAGGCCTCCTTGTCCACGTCCTGGAGCGCGCCCTCGACCAGGAAGCTGGGCAGCGTCTCGTAGCCCATCTGTGCCAGGCACGGCGCGTTGTTCGCCTTCACCGCGGCGAGCATCTTGGCGTAGCCGCCCTTGGAGCCGGGCTCGACCTTGTTGTAGCTGACCCGGATGTCGGGGTGGGACGCGTTGAACGCGCTCACGGCCTTCTCATAGGCCGGGTTCCAGCCCCAGAAGTCGAGCTGTGCGGTGCCGCCGGACGCCTTGTCGCCCTGGGCCGCCTGGTCGGCGCCGTCCTTGTTGTCGCCGGAGTCCGAACCGCAGGCGGTGAGCGCGGTGAGCGCCGCGACGGTGACCGCGACGGCTGCGCGGCGGGCCGTCTGGCGGCCTCTGCGCGGGCGGGTGCTGGCCCACATGGGGTGGCCGTCCCTTCGGGGAATGGGGTGGTGTGGAGAGCCGGTGGAGGCTGTCTGGCCGCCGATCATGTGCCCTGCCCGACAAGGCGTCAACGGGTTGCCGCGCGGATCGTGCTTTTGTCGAGGTGATCCGCAAGAAAAGTCCAAGTGCGTGGTCACCGAATGGCAAGGTGGGTGAACCAGAGAGTATTCATCCAGGTCGGAGCACCGCAGGCGTGGGGCGAGGGGTCCGGAAAAGTCCACGACGCCGTCGAGAAGAGTGCATGTCCGGGCCGGGTGCCTCGTGCACGATGATCCGGACCCACCGCACCGCGTCTACACCGCATCTGCACCGAGGAGCGTCTTGACCACCCCCAGCCTCGTCCCGAGTCGAGACGGCTTCACCCTCGACGGCAGGCCGTTTCGTCTGCTCGCCGGTGCCCTGCACTACTTCCGCGTCCACCCCGCGCAGTGGGACGACCGACTGGCCCGGCTGCGCGGCCTGGGCCTGAACACGGTCGAGACGTACGTCGCCTGGAACCTGCACGAGCCGACCCCGGGCACCTTCGACTTCACCGGCGGCAAGGACCTGGTCGCGTTCCTGCGCGCGGCCGAGCGCCAGGGGCTGAAGGCGATCGTGCGGCCCGGCCCGTACATCTGCGCCGAGTGGGAGTTCGGCGGCCTGCCCGCCTGGCTGCTCAAGGACCCGGGGATGCGGCTGCGCTGCTCCCACCCGCCGTATCTGGCCGCGGTGGACCGCTGGCTGGACGCGGTGATGCCGCTGGTCGAACCGCTGCTCGCGGAGCACGGCGGGCCGGTGATCGCCCTCCAGGTGGAGAACGAGTACGGCAGCTACGGCAACGACGTGGCCTATCTGCGGCACCTGGTCGACGGGATGCGCCGGCGCGGCGCGAGCGGGCTGCTGTTCACCTCCGACGGGCCGACCGAGCCGATGCTCCAGGGCGGCACGGTGGCCGGGGTGTTGCCGACGGTGAACTTCGGCTCGCGCGCCGACGAGTCCTTCGCGGCGCTGCGCCGCTGGTCGCCGGACGGGCCGCCGGTGTGCATGGAGTTCTGGAACGGCTGGTTCGACCACTGGCGCGACCCGCACCACGTGCGGGACGCGGCGGACGCGGCGGGCGTGCTGGACGACATGCTCGCGGCCGGCGGGTCGGTGAACCTGTACATGGCGCACGGCGGCACCAACTTCGGGCTGATGAACGGCGCCAACGAGCACGAGGGCGTCTACCAGCCGACGATCACCAGCTACGACTACGACGCGCCGATCGGCGAGGCGGGCGAACTAACCAAGAAGTATTGGGCGTTCCGCGAGGTGATCGGCCGCTACGCGCCCTTGCCCGACGAGCCGCCGCCGGCGCTGCCGGCGCGCGTGAAGCTCGGCGAGGTGGCGCTGCCGTCGGCCGCGCCGCTGCTCGCGCACGTCGAGGACCTGTCCGCACCGGTGTACTCGCCGAACACGCTGACCATGGAGGAGTTGGACCAGGCGTACGGGTTCACCCTTTACCGCACCTGGGTCAGCGGCCCGCGCGAGAGTGCGCCGCTGTTCGTGGACGGATTGGCCGACCGCGCCCAGGTGTTCCTGGACGGGGTGCCGGTCGCGGTGCTCGATCGCAGCGAGGGGCGCACCGCGTCGTGCGAGTTGTCCGTGCCCGCCGGCGGCGCGCGGCTGGATCTGCTGGTGGAGAACTGCGGCCGGATCAACTACGGGCCGGGCCTGCACGACCGCAAGGGCATCACCGACGGTGTGCGGTGGGAGCGGCAGCGCCTGTTCGGCTGGCAGATGTATCCGCTGCCGCTGGACGCGTCGGGGGAACCGGTGTTGCCGGACGCCTCGGGGCCGATCCCGGCGGGTGTTCCGGTGGTGCGTAGCGGCACGTTCGACGTGGCGACGGTCGGCGACACGTTCGTCCGGCTCGACGGCTGGACCAAGGGCCTGGTGTGGATCAACGGCTTCCTGCTCGGCCGCTACTGGTCGGCGGGGCCGCAGCGCACGCTCTATGTGCCGGCGCCGGTGTTGCGGGAGGGGGAGAACACGGTGACCGTGCTGGAGCTGCACGGTCCCGGCGGGGCGCACGTGACCTTCACGGACACTCCCGACCTGGGCGAGCCCGCGGCGGCGCCGGTCCTGTAGCCGGACGGGCCCCTGGGTCCGCGTCCGGTTCGCCGACCCCGCCGCGGCGGGCCAGGTCGACGAACAGCCGGGCCGAGCGCTCCCGGGAGTCCTCGCGGCAGACCAGCATGATGCCGCGCCGCAGAGGCGGGTCGAGCGAGCGGATCGAGGCCGAGTCGCCGAAGACGTCCTCGGCCACGTCCCGGTACCACAGCAGCGAGCCCTCGCCGTTGAGTACGCCCGCGACCCAGTTGACCCGGTCGTTGTGCTCGCAGCGGGCGAGCGGACGCACGCCCATCTCGGCGAACATCGCCTCGAACTGCGAGCGCCGCTCGCTGCCGCGCTCGGGCAACACCATCGGCAGGCCGTGCAGCGCGCTCCACGGCATCGGGTCGGGCAGCCGGGTGTCCGGCGGCGACACCAGCACCACCTCGGTCTCGGCCAGCCGATAGGTGCGCAGGTCGCCGGGGCCGGGGGTGTCGGCCACCCCGATCGCGGCGGTACCCGCGCGGACCGCCGCGAGCACCGCCTCGCGCCCGTCGTGCCGGGTCACCTCGATCGGCGCCTCGGGGTGCTCGGCGGCGAACGCCGCGACCAGGCGGGCGACATGGCCGATCGCCAGGGTGGACGTGGTGGCCACGGTCAGGGTCGGCTCGGACGCCGCGCCGAGCGGTCGGCCGATGTCCTCGATCGCGGTGACCGTGTCGAGCACCGTGCGGGCGAGCCGGACGACCCTGGAGCCCTCGGCGGTCAGGCCCACCGTGCGCCCTTCGCGGACGAACAGCTCGGCGCCCAGCTCGTGTTCGAGCGCCTTCAGGGCGCGGGACAGCGCGGACTGGGCGACGTAGAGGGCTTCCGCGGCCGCGGTCATGGTGCCGAAGTTCGCGACGGCGACGAGGTAGCGCAGCTGCTGGAGGGTCACGCGCCGCACCCTAACGGTCACGCCGCCCGCACCGGCAGGGGTTCGAAACGGGCAATTCGCGTACGTTGCCGCGTCGTCGGGCCGCTCGCGCCGGATCGGTAGGGCATGGGTGCATGCCGTACGGGCAAGAGTCGTCGCCGTTCCGGAACCGGGATCGTGGTCGGTCCGGTGGGCCGGGGCGCCGCGCGTCGGCCGGATATCGCCCCGGTGTCGCCCGGGTGCGGTGGGGTTCGACGGGCGTTCGTGGGGGTGTGCGCGAGCGGAGGGGCGCCGGCCGATGCGTCGTTGACTCCTGGATGTCCGAAACCGACGATACGGCGCGGTGGTTCGACTGCGGCCGATTCTTCGATTCCGTACCGCTTTTCACGGTTACCCGGTCTTTCCGTCACGACATGCACGTTTTCCCACCGCCACGGACGCCCCGACTCGGGCGTCGCCGGGGCAATTCGCCATGCTCGCCCCTTACGTTCGCGCTCCTGCCGCCCGCACCGACCGGTTCCTCGCAGGTTTCCCGGATGGAGGCACTTGCCCATGACGTCGACGTCCCCGCGTCGCGATCAGGTTCTCGCGGTGAGCCCTCTGGGGCGCCCAGACGCCCGACTCGTGATCGCCGCACATCGGGCCGGCGCGCTCGCGGTGCTCGACCTCGGCCGGGAACGCGAGCCGGCGCTGGCCGAGTTGGCCCGTGCGGGCGAGCTTGCGGGCTTCGGCGTACGGGTCCCGGTGGGTTGTCCGCTCGGGCCGCGGGAGCTGCCCGAGCAGGTGGACACGGTGCTGCTCGCGCCCGAAGCGCCGTGGTCGATCGCCGACGCCGGTCCCGGACGGCGGGTCCTGGTCGAAGTCACGTGCGCCGAGCAGGCGCACGCGGCGGTGGCCGGCGGCGCGGCGGGGGTGATCGCGCGAGGCGCCGAAAGCGGCGGCCGATGCGGCGAGTTGACCACCTTCGTGCTGCTTCAGCAGTTGCTCGCGGACGCGCGGGTGACGGTGCCGGTGTGGGCGGCCGGCGGGATCGGGCCGCACACCGCCGCCGCGGCGGTCGCCGGCGGCGCCGCCGGGGTGCTGCTCGACACCCAGCTGGCCCTGGTCGCGGAGAGCACGCTGCCGGCCGATGTGGCGGCGGCGGTTCGGGCGATGGACGGCAGCGAGACGGTCGTGATTCGGGGGCATCGGGTCTATCGCCGACCGGATCTGCCGATCGACCGCCTCGCATCGGCTGCGGCCGGCGATCTCGGCCTCGCGCTGGGCGCGGGCGGACTGCACCGCGAGCTGTTGCCGGTCGGGCAGGACGGCGGGTCGGCCGCCCGGCTCGCGGATCGGCACGGCACCGCCGGTCGGGTGGTGTGCGCGGTGCGCGAGGCGATCGTGGACCACGTGGCCTCGGCCGCCCGGCACGGTGCGCGGCTGCGGCCGGTACAGGGGCCGATGACGCGGGTGAGCGATCGGGCCGCCTTCGCCCACGAGGTGGCCCGGGCGGGCGGATTGCCCTTTCTGGCGCTGTCCCTGCTGCGCGGCCCCGAGGTGCGCGCACTGCTCGCCGAGACCGGTGCGCTGCTCGGCGATCTGCCGTGGGGTGCGGGCCTGTTGGGCTTCGCGCCGCCGGAGTTGCGCGAGGAGCAGGTGGCCGCGGTGCTCGCCGCCCGCCCGCCGTATGCGCTGATCGCGGGTGGTCGGCCGGATCGCGCCGCGCCGTTGGAGGCCGCCGGGATCCGCACCTACCTGCACGCGCCCTCCCCCGGGCTGCTGGGCCAGTTCCTGCGCGAGGGCGCCCGGCGATTCGTCTTCGAGGGCACCGAATGCGGCGGGCACGTCGGGCCGCGCGCCAGTTTCCCACTGTGGGAGGCGCAGGTGGACACGCTGCTCGCGTTCGCCGAGCGGCACGGCGGCGCGGCCGGGCTGGACCTGCTGTTCGCGGGCGGGATCCACGACGCGCGTTCGGCGGCGATGGTGGCCGCGGCGACGGCGCCGCTGGTCGAGCGCGGGGCCTCGGTCGGTGTGCTGATGGGCACCGCGTACCTGTTCACCCGCGAGGCGGTGGCGGGCGGGGCGATCGTGCCGGGGTTCCAGGCCGCAGCGGTCGAGTGTGCGGCGACCGCGTTGGTCCAGACCGCGCCGGGGCATGCCACGCGCTGTGCCCACACTCCGTTCGTGGCCGCGTTCGAGGCCCGTCGGCGCGATCTGGAGTCGCGCGGGGTGCCGGCTCGCGAGGTGTGGGCCGAGTTGGAGCGGCTGAACCTGGGCCGGTTGCGGATCGCCGGCAAGGGGCTGCGCCGGGAGGCGGACGGGCTGGTCGCGGTGGACCCGGACGCGCAGCGCCGGGAGGGCATGTTCATGCTGGGCCAGGCCGCGGTGTTGCGGTCCGCGCCGACCGACGTCGCCGCGCTGCATCGCGAGGTCACCACCGGGTCGGCCGCGTGGCTGGCCCGCCGAGCGCGCGAGGTGGGCGGGGCGAACCGACCGGCCCCGCCCCGGCCGCAGGACGTGGCGATCGTGGGCATGGCCTGTGTGCTTCCCGGTGCGCCGGACCTGGCGAGCTATTGGCGCAACATCCTGGCCGGCGTGGACGCGGTGACCGAGGTTCCGCGCGAACGCTGGGACACCGAGCGGTACTTCGCGCCGAGCACCGAACCGGGCGCGACCGTGCGCGGCTCGGTCCGCGGCGCGGCGCCGGGAGCGGTGCCGGCCGGGCGGACGCCGTCCAAGTGGGGCGGGTTCGTACCCGCGATCGGCTTCGACGCGACCGGTTACGGCATCCCGCCCGCCTCGCTCGCCGCGATCGAACCGGCCCAGCTGCTGGCGCTGCACGTGGCGTCGGGGGCGCTGGCCGATGCCGGCTACGGCCCCGGGCGGGCCTTCGCCCGGGAGCGGACCTCGGTGATCTTCGGCGCCGAGGCGGGTACCGACCTGGCCGGCGCGTACGGGTTCCGGGCCTTGTTCCCAGGGTACTTCGGCGCGCTGCCGGCCGATCTGGATCGGCAACTGCCCGCCCCCACCGAGGACTCCTTCCCCGGCGTGCTGGCCAATGTGATCGCCGGCCGGATCGCCAACCGGCTCGATCTGGGCGGGGTCAACTTCACCGTGGACGCCGCGTGCGCGGCCTCGCTGGCCGCGCTCGACCTGGCCTGCAAGGAACTGAACACCGGGTCCAGCGATCTGGTCCTGTGCGGCGGGGTGGACACCCACAACGGGATCAACGACTACCTGATGTTCTCCTCGGTGCGGGCGTTGTCGCCGACCGGGCGGTGCGCGACGTTCGACGCGGACGCGGACGGGATCGCGCTGGGCGAGGGCGCGGTGTGCGTGCTGCTCAAGCGGCTCGCGGACGCCGAACGGGACGGCGACCGGATCTACGCGGTGGTCAAGGGCGTCGGCGGGTCCAGCGACGGCCGCTCGCTGGGGTTGACCGCGCCGCGCCCCGAGGGCCAGCGGCGGGCGCTGGAGCGTGCCTACCGGGCGGCGGGCGTGTCGCCGGCGCGGGTCGGCCTGGTCGAGGCGCACGGCACCGGGACGGTGGTCGGCGACCGGGCCGAACTGGACACCCTCACCGAGGTGTTCACGGCGCATGGGGCCGCTCCCGGTGCCTGCGCGGTGGGCTCGGTGAAGTCGCAGATCGGCCACACGAAGTGTGCGGCGGGGCTGGCCGGGTTGGCCAAGGCGGCGCTCGCGGTGCACTTCGGGGTGCATCCGCCGACGCTGCATCTGCGCCGACCGCCGGACGCGGGGCCGTTCGTGTTCGACAACCGGGCCCGCCCGTGGACGGCGCCGGTGGGCGAACGCATCGCGGGGGTGAGTGCGTTCGGCTTCGGGGGCACCAACTTCCACGCTGTGTTGGCCGGTGCGGAGCCTGGCGGGGTGAGCGGACCCGGTGGCGCCGATGCCGCCTGGCCGGTCGAGCTGTTCTGCTTTCGCGGCGCGGATCGGGCGGCGGCGCTCGCGGCGCTCGATCGGCTGGCGGCGCGGCTGGATGCGGGCGAGGACCTGCCGTTGCGGGGGTTGGCGGCGATCGCGGATGAAGTGGTCGAGCCCGGGTCGGGTGCCGGGTCGGGTGCCGAGATCCCGGTGTGGATCGCTTTCGTTGCGGCTGATCACGCGGATCTGCGGGTGAAGCTGACCCTGGCCCGGGCGGGGGCGGCCGACGCTGCGGGCGAGATCTTCCACCGGAAGGACGCGGAGGTGGGGGCGGAGGCCGGGGCGGGTGGGCAGGTGGCGTTTTTGTATCCCGGGCAGGGGAGTCAGCGGCCGGGGATGCTTGCCGATCTGTTTGCCCGGTTTCCCGAACTGTGCGACGGGCTGCGGGACATCGATCCCGAGTGTGTGCGGGCCATGTTTCCGGCGGCGGCGTTCGACGCGGAGGAGCGGGCCGCGCAGGCGGCGCGGCTCACCGATACCCGCCGGGCGCAGCCCGCGCTCGGGGTGGCGGCGGTCGCGCTGACCCGGCTGCTCGACCGGTTCGGGGTGTTGCCGGACCAGGTCGCGGGGCACAGCTACGGCGAGGTGGCCGCGCTGTGGTCGGCGGGCGTGCTGGCCACCGGGGACCTGGGCCGGCTCGGCGAGGTGCGCGCGGCGGCGGTGCTGGCCGCCGCCGGCGCGGAACCCGGCGCGATGGCGGCGGTCACGGCCGGCGCGGACCGGGTGGCCGAGGTGCTGGCCGGGATCGACGGCGTGGTGCTCGCGAACCGCAATACGCCGACCCAGACCGTGGTGTCCGGCCCGGAGGCGGCCCTGACCTCGGCGATCGCCGCACTGGCCGAGGCGGGCCTGTCGGCCCGGCGGCTGCCGGTGGCGTGTGCGTTCCACAGTCCCGTGGTCGCGGCGGCGGCCGACACCCTCGCGGTCGCCGTCGCGGACCTGGACGTACGTCCGCCCAGGGTCCCGGTGTGGTCCAACGGCACCGCGGCGCGCTACCCGGACGCGCCCGCCGACATCCGGGCGCTGATGGCCCGTCAGGTGGCCGAGCCGGTGCGGTTCGCCGAGCAGATCGAGGCGATGTACGCGGCGGGGGCGCGGATCTTCGTCGAGGCGGGACCGGGCCGGGCGCTGACCGGGATGGTCGGAGGCATCCTCGGCGACCGGCCGCACACTGCGGTGGCCTGCGACGTCCCCGGCGAGGACGGCCTGCGCCGACTGCTCACCGCGCTCGCCGAACTCGCCGTCGCCGGCGTGCCGGTGCGGGTCGCGGGCGGGCTGGCCGGGCGGGTGCGGCCGGAGGACGTCGAGCCCGGCCCGCGACCGGCCTGGACGGTGGACGGCCATCTGGTGCGGACCGCCGACGGCCGGCCGGTGGCGGGTGGGCTGCGCCCGGCGACCCCGGTGGCCCCGCTGCCGACCGGGCCGGTGGCCGAGTCGGGTGTGCCGGAGCGCTCGGCGCGGGACGCGGTGGTGCTCGAATACCTGGCCGGCGCGCGGGCCGCAGTCGCCGCACAGCGTGAGGTGCTGCTCGGCTACCTGGGCGTACCGGGCGGGGTTCCCGAGTCGCCGCCGATCGTGCTCGTACCGGAGCCGACTCCCGTGCGGGTGGAGCCGGCTCCGGTCCGGGTGGAACCGGACACACCGCCCGCACCGGTCGGGCCGCTCACCCGCGCGCAGGTGTTGGACGTGGTCCTCGACATCGTGGGCACCCGGACCGGCTATCCGAAGGACATGCTCGATCCGGCCCTGGACCTGGAGGCGGACCTGTCCGTCGACTCGATCAAACGCACCGAGATCATCGGCGAACTGGCGCTGCGGTTACGCCTTGCCGGCGACACGGGCGTCGCGGGCACGGCCGACGCCGAGCCGGTCGACGCGGAGGTGATCGAGCGGCTGGCCAGGGTCAAGACGATCGACGCGATCGTGGCCGGGGTGCTGGAGGCGGGGACCGCTGGGAACGAACGGGCGGTGCCGATCGAGCCGGCGGTGGACGAGCCCGCCGCACCCCTCGCCGGCCGGCCCACCCGGCTTGTCGTCGAGTGTGTGCCGATCGAAGAGCCGCCCGCCGCAGCACCCGGGGATTCGGAAAGCCCGTCCCCCGAAGGGCGGTTGCGTGGCCGTCGCGTGGTGCTGGTCGAGGACGGGGGCGGCGTCGCCTGGGCGCTGGCCGATGTACTGGCCGCGCACGGGGTCGTGGTGGAGTCGCGGGCGCGGGATGGGGTCGAGGCGGGTGCGGATCCGGGCTGGACGGAGGTGGACACGCTCGTACACCTCGGCGCGCTCGCCGACGGTCCCGACCCGGTGTTCCCCGACGCCTTCGCGCTGCTGCGCGACGCGCTCGTGGCCGGCGTGCGGCAGGTATTCCTGGTCACCGCCGGCGGTGGTCGGTTCGGCCGGGGTCCGGAGGCCGCGGGACCGGATCCGGTGCCGGGGGCGGGGTTGGCCGGGTTCGCCCGGGCCGCCGCGCTGGAGTATCCCGATCGGGTGGTCCGGGTGCTGGACCTGGACGCCAAGACCGAACCCGCCCGGCTCGCCCACCGGCTCCTCGTCGAACTGGGCCGCACCCCCGATCGGCCCGAGCCCGGCGCGCCGGTCCTGCGCGGCCTGGCCGGCGAACACCGGGTGACCCTGCGCCCTCGGCCGGCGCCGCTCCCGGACCTGCCGCCCGCCGACCGGGACGCCCTGCTGCGCGAGCGCATCGGCCCGGCCTCGGTGGTGCTGCTGACCGGCGGCGCGCGTGGCATCACCGCCCGGGCCGCGATCGGCCTGGCCCGGGCCACGGGGTGCCACATCGAACTCCTCGGTCGCACCGGCCTCGACGACGAGCCGGAGCCGCAAGCGCTCGCCGCCGCGCTGGACGCGCCCGCGCTGCGGGCCGCGTTGATCGCGGGCGGAATGCGCGAACCGGCCCTGATCGAGACCGAGTCGACCCGGATCCTGCACCGCCGCGAGGTGCGGGCCACGCTGGCCGAGGCGGCCGAGCACGCCGCCTCGGTACGGCTGCACGCGGCCGACGTCACCGACGCGGACGCGGTCCGCCGGGTCCTGACCGGCATCGCCGAGCGGCACGGCCGGCTGGACGGCATCGTGCACGGCGCGGGGGTGCTGGCCGATCGGCTGTTGGCGGACAAGAGCGCGGAGTCGTGCCGACGGGTGTTCGCCACGAAGGTGGCCGGGGCCCGGGCCCTGGTCGCGGCGCTGCGCGCCCTGCGCCCGACCCTGGCGCCGCCGGCGTTCCTGGCCATGTTCGGCAGCGTGGCCGGGGTGTACGGCAACCGGGGCCAGACCGACTACGCGGCGGCCAACGACGCCCTGGCCACCCTCGCGTGGCACTGGTCGGCCGGGTCCGACGACACCCTCGCGCCGGTGGCCCGGCGCGTGGTGACGATCGACTGGGGTCCGTGGGCGGCGACCGGCGGCGGCATGGTGACGGCGGAGTTGGCCCGCGAATACGCCCGGCGCGGCGTGCCGTTGATCGATCCGGAGCACGGCGTGCGGGCGCTGCTGGACGAACTGGCCGCCGGTACGGACCCGCAGGCCGTGTACGTCTGCCTGCCGGCCGACGGGTCGGTGGCCGGATGAGCGCGCGCGGCCCGCGTCCGGACGATGCGGCGATCGTCGGGATCGGTGCGATCTTCCCGGGCGCGGCCGGGCCCGACGCGTTGTGGCGGCTGGTCGAGTCGGGGGTGGACGCGATCACCGACGTGCCGCCGCATCGGTGGGATCCGGCGCTGCACTACGCGCCGGGCACGGCCGGCGAGCCCGCTCGCGGCGACCGGTTCTACTGCCGGCGCGGCGGTTTCGTGGACGACCTGGCCACGTTCGATCCGGTGCGCTTCGGGATCATGCCCGCCGTGGTCGCCGGCGCCGAACCGGACCAGTTGCTGGCCCTGCGTGCCGCCGCCGAGGCGATCGCCGACGCGGGTGGCGAGGCCCGACTGCCGGACCGGTCCCGGGTCGGCGTGGTCTTCGGGCGTGGCGGCTACATGGGCGTGGCCACCGCCCGGCTCGATCAGAGGGTGCGCACGGCGCACCAACTGGCCTCCCTTCTGGTCGAGTTGGCGCCGGAGCTGGATCGGGACCGAGTGGCCGCGATCCGGGAGGCGTTCCAGGCGTCGCTCGGCCCGGAGCAACCCGAGGCGTCGATCGGCCTGGTGCCGAGCTTCACCGCGTCCCGGATCGCCAACCGGCTCGACCTGGGCGGGCCCGCCTACACGCTGGACGCGGCCTGCGCGACCTCGCTGCTCGCCCTGGACCAGGCCGCCGCCGAGTTGCGGTCCGGGCGTTGCGACGCGGTGATCGCGGGCGCCGCGCACCACTGCCACATCGCCACGTTGTGGAGCGTGTTCACCCAGTTGCGGGCGCTCAGCGCGAGCGAGCACATCCGGCCGTTCGACCGGGCGGCGGACGGCACGCTGATCGCCGAGGGCACCGGCGCGGTGCTGCTCAAGCGTTTCGCCGACGCCGAACGCGACGGCGACCGGGTGTACGCGGTGGTGCGCGGCGTCGGCGTGTCGAGTGACGGCCGGGCCGCGAGTCTGCTGAGTCCGCTGGTGGAAGGGCAGGTCCGAGCGCTGGAACAGGCTTGGCGGGCCGCCGGGTTGGATCCGACGGAACCGGGCCTGCTCGGTCTGGTCGAGGCGCACGGGACCGGGACCCCCGTCGGGGACGAGGCGGAACTCGTCACACTGGGCGAGGTGTTCGGGCCGCGCGTGGGCAACGGGCCGGCGGATGTCGCGCTCGGCACGATCAAGTCCAACATCGGCCACACGATGCAGGCGTCGGGGATGGCCGGTCTGCTCAAGGCGGCACTCGCCCTGCATCACCGCACGTTGCCGCCGACCCTGCATGTCGACGACCCGCATCCGGGCTTCGCCGGCACCCGGATGCGCCCGCAGGGTCGGGCCGAGGCGTGGCCGGTCAACCCGGCGGGCGGGCGGCTGGCGGCGGTCGACGCATTCGGCTTCGGCGGGGTGAACGCGCACGCGGTGCTGGAACAGCCCCCGGCGGGGCGGCCGGTGGCGCTGCCGACCGGGGGCGGGCGGTCGGTGGGCGCGGGCGAGTTGCCCGATGTGCTCACGCTGGCCGCCGATTCGGTGCCCGAGTTGCTCCGGCTGCTCGCCGATCGGGCGGACGCGAGCGGGTCGGGCGGGCCGGCCGGCCCCTGTCGGCTCGCGGTCGCCGATCCGACGCCGAAGCGGCTGGCGCTGGCCGCGCGTGCCGTGGAGCGCGGGTTGCCGTGGCGCGGCCGGGCCGAGATCGGTTCTCCCCGCGTCCGCTGCTCGGGCCGCACGCGGCGAATCCGGGGCGGGTCGCGTTCCTGTTCCCCGGTCTGGAGCCGGAGATATCGCCGCGCCTGGACGATCTGGCCGATGCGTGCGGCCGGCCCCGGCCCGAGACCACCGGCGCCGAGGACCTCGTCGGCCGGGCGGTGGACGCGCTGACCGCAGGCCGGTTCCTGGCCGCCGAGCTGGAACGGGCGGGTCTGGTACCGGATCTGCTGGCCGGGCACAGCATGGGCGAGTGGACCGCGATGGTGGTGGCCGGGATGTACCCGCGCACGGCGGTGGACGGCTTCCTCGCGTCGCTGCGCCCGGACTCGCTGGACGTCCCGGACCTGGCCTATGCGGCGGTGGGCTGCGGCGTCGCGGTCGCCGAACGGCACGTGGGCGCCGAACCGGTGGTGGTCTCGCACGACAACTGCCCCAATCAGAGCGTGATTTGCGGACCGGCCGATGCCGTCACCGAGGTGCTGGGTCGGCTGCGCCGGGAGGGTGTGATGGGCGGCGAGCTGCCGTTCCGGTCCGGCTTCCACACCCCGATGTGGGCGCCCTACCTGGGGCAGGTGGCCGACGCGTTCGAGCAACTGCCGCTGTGTACCCCGCGCCTGCCGGTGTGGTCGGCGACCTCCATCGCGCCGTATCCGGCGGATGCCGCCTCGGTTCGCGGACTGACCGTGCGTCATCTCCTCGAACCGGTGCGGTTCCGGGAGCTGATCGAGGAGCTGTACGCGGGCGGTGTACGGGTGTTCGTCCAGCCCGGCGCCGGCAGCCTGGTCGGCTTCGTGCACGACTGCCTGCGCGGCTGCGACGCGCTGGCCGTGGCAGCGCACTCCACGCTGCGCCCTGGCCTGGCGGGCTTCCGCCGAGCGCTGGCGGCGTTGTGGGTCGAGGGCGCGGCGATCGATCCCCAGGGGCCGGCACGAACGGGCCTGCCCGCGACCGAGCCGGAGTCCGGGGCCATCATCGACTTCGCCGCCGCACGACCGGCCGCCGGGCCGATCGTCCGGCTCGACCTCGGCTCCCCCGTGGTCTCGTTGGGACCGGCCGCCGGATCGCTGCGGCTGACCGGTACGTCCCGCCCGCCCGCCACCTCCACGCATCCGGTGCTGGCGGCGTTCCACGCGACGCTCGCCGAGGCCGAGCGCACGGTGGCCGAGGCCGCCATGACAGCGGGATTCACCGGCGAAGCCGAGGCGCCGGGGTTGCTCGCGCCACCGCCCGACACCGACTCGCGTCGGGCGTACCGCTTCTCGCTCGTCGACCACCCCTACGTCCGCGACCACTGCGTCTACGAGCAGCCCGAGTGGTGGCCGGACCCGGCGGATCGGTTCCCGGTGGTGCCGATGACCACGCTGGTCCGGCTGGCCGGCGACGAGGCGCTGAGCGCGGCCGGGCCGGGTCGGGTGGTCGTCGGGTATCGGGACGTACGCTCCCTGCGCTGGTTGCCGGTGGCCCCGCCGACCGACACCGAACTGGTCCGCACCACCATGGACCCGGACCGGATCCGGATCGCGTTCGGCCGTTACATGTCCGCCGAGGTGCTGCTCGCGGACGAGGCCGCCGCCCACTTGGCACCGGCCCCCGACCGCACACCGCTGACCGGCGAGGGCCCCGCGCCGGTGCGCGCGCCGGATCTGTACGGGGACCGCTGGATGTTCCACGGACCCGGATTCGCCGGGGTCGAGCAGGTGTTGACCGTCGCCGACGACGGCATCCGCGGCATGCTGCGCGCGCTGCCCGCGCCCGGGGCGCTCCTCGACGCGGCCGGGCAACTGCTGGGCCACTGGATGCAGTTGCGGTTGACCACGGACCGCCTGGTGTTTCCCATGTCGGTGGCGGCGATCGACCGGTACGGACCGGAACCCGGGCCGGGCGCGCGGCTGTTGGCCACCGCCCGAATCCGGGAGATCGGGCCCACCACGGTGCGCGGCGACGTCGAGTTGGCCGACCCGGGCACGGGCGCGGTTCGGATCCGGGTGCGCGACTGGGTCTATCGCCGGTTCGCCGCCGACGAGCGGGTGTGGCCGATGAAGTTCACCCCGCACACCACCGGCATCGCCGAGCCGCAGCCGGAGGGCTGGTGTCTGCTGCGCACGCGGTGGCCCGACCCCGCCGCGCAGGACCTGGTGACCCGCCGCTACCTGGACACCGCCGAGCGGGCCGAGTTCGCCGCCCAGGCACCCCGGGACCGCCAAGGGTGGCTGCTCCGACGGGTCGCGGCCAAGGACGCGGCCCGGCACCACCTGTGGGCGCACGGGCACGGCCCCCTGTACCCGGCCCAGGTCCGGATCGACACCGCCGACCCCGGCCGCCCGCTCGCGCATGTGGTCGCCGAGCCCGATGCCCTCGCCCCGACCCCGCTGCACGTCGCCATCGCGCACGACCACCGCCTGGGGGTGGCCGTCGCGGGCCCGGGACCGCTCGGCATCGCCGTCGGCCGCCTCGATCCCGAAGGCCCACCTTCGGCCCCCGACACACACGACCTGCCGGCCGCGCTCGTGGGATCCGACCGCGAGCAGCGCGGGCTGTGGGCGCTGCGCCTTTGCTGTGCCAGGGAAGCGGCCGACCGGGCCGCCGGCACCGACCACCCACCGCACGTGGTGATCTCGGCCCGGCCCGTCGGCCCGCACGAGACCGAGTCGTCCGTCCGCCCCGCCGACGCCGACGGCCGCGAACTCCTCGTCCACACCCGGGACATCACCGACTCCAACGGCGCCCGGATCGACCAGTACGTGGTCGCGTGGACGAGCGCCCGGCAACCAGGAATCCCCACCACCTCACATGGGAGCACCCGATGAGCGCGGACCCGCACGCCGACCGGATCCTGGCCGAGGTGGCCGGGATGCTCGCCGAGATCGTCGGCGAGGAACTGCTGATCGCCGCCGAGATCACCCCGGACAGCGGCTTCGACGACGATCTGGCCCTGGAAAGCATCGAGTTCGTCGCGCTCGCCGGCCGGCTCCAGGAGCGCTACGGCGACCGGGTCGACTTCATCGCCTTCCTCGCCGACCTGGAGATCGAGGAGATCATGGCGATGACGGTCGGTCGACTGGTCGAGCACATCGCGGCCTGCACCCGCACCGAGGCCGTCGGTGGTGCCGGTCGATGAGCGAGGTGCACGCGAACGGCCTGCGCTTCCACGTCCAGCGATTGTCCCCACCTGCCGACCGACCCGCACTGCGCACGCCGGTGGTCTTCCTGCACGGTCTGGTATTGGACAACCTCTCCAGCTTCTACTACACGCTCGCCGCGCCGGTCGCCCGCGCGGGCGCCGACGTCGTGCTCTACGACCAGCGCGGACACGGCCGCACCGAACGGCCCCGCAGCGGATACGACCCGGACAGCGCGGTCGCCGATCTGGCCGCGCTGCTCGACGCGTGCGACGTACCGACCCCGGTACACCTTGTCGGCAACAGCTTCGGCGGCCTGATCGCGCTGCACGTCGCACGGTCCAGGCCCGACCTGGTGGCGAGCCTGGTGCTGATCGAGGGCCAGTGCCTGGACGTCCCGGCCGACGCCGAACCGTACGCGGGCGGCTGGGTGGAGGAGATGGCCAACACGCTCAACCTGGCCGCGCTCGGCCTGGCGGCCCATCCCGGCCCGGAGCGGCTGCCCGTGGGGCCGGCGCGTAAGGCGGCCCGACTGCGGGCCGGCGCCGACGCGCTCCTGAACGGCACGACCCTGATCGAGGACGTCACCCTGCTGCGCGCCCCGACCGAGGTCGAACTCGCCTCGGTGACCTGCCCGGTGCTAGCGCTGTACGGCGAGTTGTCCGAACTGGCGCCACCTGCCCGGCGGTTGGCCGAGGTGCTTGCGCACTGCACGCTCACCGTGCTGCCCGGCGTCGCGCACACCGTGCTGCGTGAGGCCACCGCGCCCGTACTGGCCGCGCTGCTCGACTGGTTGCCCCGGCACGAGCCGGTGTCGGTGCGGCCCGGGGTCGGCCGATGAGATTCATGTTCGTGGTGCCGCCGTTCGCCGGCCACGTCAACCCCACCGTCGCGGTCGCCGCCGCACTCGCCGAGCGTGGGCACGAGGCGGTGTGGTGCGGGCCGCCGGAGATCCTGGACCTGCTGCCGCTGGGCGCGCGGTTGTTCGCCACCGCCGACTCCCCCGGCGCCCCCGGCGGGTATGCCCGACTGCACGCGAGGTGGCAACGGCTGCGCGGGGTGGGCGCGTTGCGCTTCCTGGTCGAGGAGACCCTGGTCCCGCTCGCGCACACCATGCTGCCCGGCGTCGCGGCGGCCGTGGCCGGCTACCGACCGGATGTGGTCGTGGCCGACCAGCAGACCTTCGCCGGCGCCTTCGTCGCCGTGAAAGCCGGTGTCCCATGGGCCACTTCGGCGACCACGTCGGCCGAGTTCACCCGGCCGCTGGTGGGCTTTCCGAAGATCGACGACTGGGTGCGGACCCGGATCGCCGAGGCGGCGGTGGCGGCCGGCGTACCCGGCGACTGCGATCCGCGCTTCTCGCCCCGGCTGGTCCTGGTCTTCTCCACGCCGGAACTGGTCGGCCTGACCGATCCGGTCCCGGCGCACCACTGCTACGTGGGCCCCGCGTTCGGCCGCCGGCCGGCGACGGTGGACTTCCCGTGGGACCGGCTCGATCCGGAACGCCGGCACGTCCTGATCTCGCTCGGCACGCTCAACCGCGACGCCGGCGACCGGTTCTATCCGGCCGTGGTGGCCGCCACCCGCCCGCTCGCCGATCGACTCCAACTGATCCTGGCCGCGCCGGAGCGGCTGGCCGGGGCGCCCGCCGAGCATGTCCTGGTCCGCGAGTTCGTCCCGCAACTGGCCCTGCTCCCGCACCTGGACGCGGTGGTCACGCACGGCGGTCACAACACGGTATGCGAGGCGCTGGCGTTCGGCCTGCCGCTGGTACTCGCTCCGATCCGGGACGACCAGCCGATCGTGGCGCGCCAGGTGGTGGCGGCCGGCGCCGGCGTCCGGGTGCGCTTCGGGCGCGCGCACGTACCCGAGTTGCGCTTGGCCGTCACCGACGCGCTGGATCGCCCCGAACTGCGTGCGGGCGCCGCCCGAATCCGTGCCTCGTTCGCCGCGGCCGGCGGCGCCGACGCCGCCGCCGAACGTCTGGAGAAGCTGTGCTGAATCCCGTGGACGGACCGTTCCCGTGGCTCGCCCTGCTGATCGGGCTCGGCCTGGCCGGCGGCACGCGCACGCTGCGCCGGCGGCTGCGCGCGTTGCCGATACTGCCCGGGTTGCCCACACTTGCCTTCGCGTCGACGGAGGACCGGCAGACCGGTCCCTGGATCTGCGTATCCGCGACCGGTGTCCACCCGGACGAGGCCACCATCCACGCGGCGGTCGCCCACGCCGAGCGACACGACCTGCTCCTGCTCGATCTGGTTCCCGGTGACCTGCCCAGCGACGAACTACTCACCCTTCTCGCTCGGTTGGACCCGGATCGCATCCACCGCGACCCACTCGCCCGTGGCCGGGGCGCGGGCCACGCGCTGCTCGTGCACGAGGACGTGCTGCGCCGGGCCACCGTGCCGGCCGATGACCTGGCCGACCTCGACAGCCCGGCCCTGATCGAACTCATCGCCCGCCTCAAGCCGTTCGCCGCGCTCGGCACCGGGCACGCGGTCGCGCCCGGGTTCTCCGCGACGCGGCCCGACCCCGCGCTGCGCAAACGTCGGCTGCGGGCGAACGGGGTGCCGGTGTGGCCGACCCTGATCGGCAACCTGGGTGAGGCCGCCGCGTACGCCGGTGCGTGTGTGACCAGCCCGTTCTGGGGTGTGGTGGTCTTCCTGGCCATGTGGACGCAGCCCTTCGCGGTGGTCGCCGGCCGCTCGCCGGTGCGCCCGCGCGACCTGGGCCGGGCCGGCGCGCTGCGTCCGTTCCTGGCCGTGCCGCGCTGGCTGCGCACGATCGCCGGGCCCCGTCCGACCGCTGCGGCCAAGCGGCCGGCGCCGGATCCGGCGGCGCTGCGCCCGGCGTACGAGCACAGCGTCGCCGACGGCCTCGACGCCTTCTTCGAGGACCGGCGCGACACCTGTCCGTGGTGCGGCTCGGACCGGCTCGCCGTGCACCGTCGGGTCCGCGACCACCTCCAGGGCAAACCGGGCCGCTTCACCCTCGAACGGTGCCGGGACTGCACCCACGTCTTCCAGAACCCGCGCCTGTCCCTCGCCGGACTCGACTACTACTACCGCGACTTCTACGACGGTCTCGGCGGCGCGGGCGCCGAGGCGCTGTTCGGCACCATGTCGCGGACCTACCGCGCCCGTGCCGAACTGCTGCGCCGACACACGCCGGAGGACTCCGGCCCGCGCGCCTGGCTGGACGTGGGCACCGGCCACGGGCACATGTGCGTGGTCGGCCGCACCGTGCTCCCGGACACCGTCTTCGACGGCCTCGACATGGGCGACGGGGTCGCCGAGGCCGAGCGGCGCGGCTGGATCCGGACCGGGTATCGCGGCCAGTTCCCGGAGTTGGCCGACGACTTGGCCGGCGGCTACGACGCGGTCGGTATGCACCACTACCTGGAGCACACCCGCGATCCGCTGGCCGAACTCGACGCCGCCGCCAAGGTCCTGGTGCCGGGCGGCCGACTGCTGATCGAACTGCCCGACCCGCAATGCCGGTACGGGCAGTTGCTGCGCGGCCTGTGGTTGCCGCTCTTCCAGCCCCAGCACCAGCACCTGATGCCCTGGCGCAACCTCGAAGCCGCGCTCCACGCCCGGGGGTTCACCGTGCTCGCGCGCGAACACGGCCGGGCGCACCAGGGCAACGACTTCACCGGCGCGGTCTCCCAGGCCCTCACCGCGCTCGGGCCCAACCCGGCGATGCCGTGGGTCCCCGGCGGCCCGACCCCGCTGCGCCGGGCCCGCCGCGCCGCGCTGGTCGCGCTGTCCGTGCCGTGCTTCGTCGTGGCCGTACTCCTCGACGCCGTCGGCGCGCTGCTCGCCCGCGTGGCGGGCGAACACGGCATGAGCAACGCCTACCGTCTCCTCGCCCGAAAGGATCCGGGATGACCCGCCCGCACAGCGGCCCGCCGACGGCGGCGGCGCTGCCCACCGCTCGCGGTGCGGCGCCCGTGTTGCGCCTGGTGCCGTTCGCCTTCACGCAGGCGTTCGGCCGACCGCCGGCCGGGGTCTGGTCCGCGCCGTACGTGCTGCGCCGGACCGGCTCGCGGGCCGGGCCGGGCACCGCCGTGGCGCTGTCCTGGCGGGTGGTGGTCGCCGCCGCGCCGCGCGCCGACGGGAGGTTGCGGCTCGGCTCGATCGACCGGCCGGACGAGGGCGTCGAGGTGCATCCGAGGGGCGACATCGGCCCGGTCCCGGAATGGGCCCGCCCGGTGCTCGCGGGCACCACCGGCGCGGGTGGGCTCGATCTGCTGGTACACACCGACCTGCCGGAGTGCACCGGGCTGTCCGCGGCCGTACCGCTGGCCTGTACGGCCGCGCTGATCGAGGCGGCGTTCCACGACCCGGAGCCGGGCAACGGCCATCGGTCCCGCGTCCGGCTCGCCGATCCGCCGTTGGGTGCGGTGGCGCTGTTCGCCAGGCTCGGCCACGTGATGGTGTTCGGCGAGGACAGCGGCGCGCCCAGCCACGTGCCGTTCGACCCGGATGGGCTCGGCCTGCGCTTCGTCCTGGCGGTGCCGAGGCGGGCGGGTGGCGCGGCCGGCGGGCCGATCGTGGGGTCGACCGCCGAGCCCGCCCGCAACGCCCTGGCCGCCGGCGCGATCGAGGCCCGCCCGCTGCCGGGCGCGGGCGGCCCCACGATCGCGGTGGTACCGGGCGCCGCGCTCGCGGCCGTCCGCCGCGCGCTGGTGCACACCTACACCCGCGCCGGCGAACCGGGCCCGCGCGTTCTCAGCGCCGCACTCGGATCCCCCTGCACCCGGGTCGCGTAGCCCGACCCGGGCCGGGGCTCACACGTACTCGATCTCCTGAACCCCCTGGCGCCGGGAGTAGTCGAGCAGCGTCCGCACCTCGCGGCTGATCGGACCGCGCCCGCGCACCATGCCGACCGTGCGGATCAGCCTCGGGCTCATCGACCGCACGGCCACACTCGACGCGAACGGCTGGGCCAGGTCGGCGTACCAGAGCACCGAGCCGTGCCCGGCCACCACGCACGGGATCCAGGCCCCCCGGTCGTCGGTCTCCATCGCCACCGTCGGCCGCACCCCGGCGGTGGCGAACAACATCTCGAAGTCGGCCCGCCGCGCGCTGCGCCGGGACGGCAGGATCATCGGCAACTCCTCCAGGTCCGTCCAGGAGACCGGATCCGGCAACCGGGTGTGCTTCGGCGAGACCAGCACCACCTCGTACGAGCGCAGCGGCAACACCTCGAAGCCGCCGGGCGCGGGCAGGTCCACCATCGCGATGTCGGTCGCCCCCGAGCGCAGCGACGCGAACAGCGCCTCCCGGCTGTCCTGTCGGTCCACCACGATGTGCAACTCCGGGTACTGCTTGGCCAGTCCGGGCAGCAGGCAGCTCGTGCACTCGATCGCGAGCGTGGCCGTCGCGGCGAGGTGCACCGTACCGCTGTGCGTCGGCTCCTCGACGTGCACGAGGTCCTTGATCGCCTGCACGCCGCGCAGCACCTTGCGCGCGAGGTTGATCACCTGGGCCCCGGCCGCCGTGGGCACGAGACCCCGGCCGACCCGGGCGAACAGAACGACGTTCAGCTCGCGTTCGAGGCTCTGCAACGACCGGGAGAGCGCGGGCTGCACGACGAACAGCTCCTGCGCGGCGCCGGTCAGACTGCCGTGCTCGGCGACGGCGATGAGGTAGCGCAACTGTTGGAGGGTCACGGGGTATCGATGCCTCCGCCCGGGAGCAGGATGTCGACCCGCTCGTGTGCCCGGGTGCGGGATGGCGTTCGGAGTGCCGCACGGTGCCTGTCGACCATGGTGTTCCTCCAGGGTGAGACGTGGTGCCGGGGGGCGACTGAAACGGGGCGCGACATCGATGACGGAGCGACCGCGCGAGCCGGCGCGGCGCCCGAGGCGACTGCCCCGAACACCGCGCCGGCCCGCCCGGCGGTGCCGCGTTGCGCTGCGACCGGCACGGTTCGGCCGGTGCGCCGTGGACGGATTGGGTAATCGCTTCGTTGCAATCCGTTCGCTACGACTGTGGATCAGAACCAGTTCACGGTCCAGCGAAACGCGGCGTCGGCTTTCGCCACGGACGACGGACCCGGACCACCCGGGATCGCCTCGGGAGGCAACGGGACCACCCAGAGCGGGCTGTTCGCGCCTTCGGAGCCGACGTACAGCGACTTGCCGTCGGGGGCGTACATCAACGATTCGCCCTGGGTCGTGCTCGGCGCGGAGAACTTGGCGAGTTGCCGCCTGGGCGCCGAATACACGGTGATGTCCCAGTAGTTGCGGATCGCGAACGAGCGTCCGTCGGGCGCGAACGCGCCGTCGGTCGCGATGTCCGGTGCCGGTCCGACCCGGGTGAGTTCGTTGACCTGGTCGCTGCGCAGGCGCGGCGGCGCCTGGTAGAGCGAGCCGGGCGCGCCGAAGAGTTTGCTCGCCACGTAGAGGCGGTTGTCGCGCGGGTCGATCAGCGCGGTTTCGGCGTCGTGCGCGCCGTCGGCGAAGCGCAGCGGGAAGCTCGTGGCCGGCACGGTGGCATCGGCGAGCGTCGCGGGCTCGGCGATGCGGTACAGCGTCACCTGGGTCCGGGTGGAGAAGTTGTTGCCGATGTCGGCCGCGAAGATGGCGGGGTAGCCCGCGTCGTCGGTGCCGACCGAGATCGCCTCCCAGTCGATGTTGGTCGCGCCCGACACGTGCAACACCGCGACGGTGCGGCAGGTATTCGTGTCGATCGCGAACACGTCGGGTGCGTTTCCGCTGTCGTTGAGCGTGTAGGCGATGCCCGGGTGTCGGGAACTGGGCGCCAGGCCGCTGGATTCGCCGATGCGCGCGTCGGCGAGGGTGCACTGGACGTGGGGCGGGTCGGCGGCGTGTGCGGGGGTGATGCCGACCGCCGTGGCCAGGACCGTGGCGAGCGCGGCGACGGCGGCGGTGCGGGCAAGGCGCAGGGCGCGGGCGGCCCGGCTGTGACCGGGCGGTGCGGGCGCGTCGATCGGGGGGCGGGTTTCCGGTGGGGTCGCGGAACGTGATCTGTTCATGTTTCCAGGAGATGAGGCCGTTCTCACCCGCGTCCAATACCGGTCCGGCATGCATTCATGACGGAACGACATGGCTGCTCCGGTGGTGCACCGCTTGGGCATCGATGCATGCGCGTCGGGTCGGCATACGGCCGGTGACCGCCGCGTGGACCGGCCGAACCGGCGTGTCTCCCGGCCAGTTCAGGGCCCTTGTCCCGAGCGGAATCCGGCTCCCGTCGGGCGGGCAGGGCCCGGCTCCCCTGTGCGCGGTGGACGTTGTTTCGTCGGGTCGCCGAATCCACGCTGCGGTTCCGCTTCGTCCACGCCAAGGAGGCGCCAGGTCATGGCCCACTTCCGATCCGGGTCCCGGTCGACGGCCCGGGGCAAACCCCGATCCACCACCCTCGTCGCACTGTCCGTCGGGGTCGTACTCGGTGCGATCGCCGGGGTCACCGCCCCGGCCTCGGCCGGCCCGTCCGAGCGGGTGCCGGCCGCTCGCGCGGCCGCAGCCGCGATCCCGCGCTACGACCACGTGGTGGTCGTCGTGCACGAGAACGCCAACCAGGAGGAAATCATCGGCAGTTCGCAGGCGCCGTATCTCAACCAGCTGGCCGCCGGCGGCGCCTCCCTGACCGACTTTCACGGCGAGACGCATCCCAGTCAGCCCAACTACCTGGCGATGTTCTCCGGTTCCACCCAGGGCGTCACCGGCGACGAGTGTCCGCCGCCGGGCGCGCCGTACAGCGCGGACAACCTCGGCCGGCAGCTGATCGACGTCGGTGGCACGTGGGGCAGTTACAACGAGGACTGGTCGGCGGCCAACCCCGGTGTGTGTACGAGTGGTTCGTATGCGCGCAAGCACAACCCGTGGTTGTCCTTCGCCAACGTGCCCGCCACCACCACGTATCCGATGACCGCGTTCCCGACGGATTACGCCGCCCTGCCCACGGTCTCCTACGTGGTGCCCAACCTGTGCAACGACATGCACGACCGCCTGTTCAACCCGGCGTGTGGGATCTCCACCGGGGACACCTGGACCCGAAACAAGCTGAGTGGCTACGCGGAATGGGCCAAGACGCACAACAGCCTGCTGGTGGTCACGTGGGACGAGGACAACTTCCGCAGCGAGAACCGGATCGCGACCATCCTGTACGGCGCGCACGTCAAGCCGGGTCGGTATGCGGGCCGCAAGGACCACTACAGCCTGCTGCGCACCTTCGAGGACATGTACGGCACCCGGCGCTCCGGCCAGGCGGCGACCGCGACCCCGATCACCGAGGTATGGGACGACGGTGGTCCGGGTCCGTCGACCGTGGCGATCGCCGATCCGGGGGCGCAGACGTCGAAGTTCAATCAGGAGGTGAATCTGGCGCTTCGGGTCTCGGGTGGGACCGGGCCGTATTCGTGCGTCGGGCGGAATCTGCCGGCGGGTCTGTTCCTGAACGCGTCGACGTGTGTGATCTCGGGTCGGGCGTGGGGTGTGGGGACGTTCGCCACGGAGGTGACCGCCACCGATTCCGCCGGGGCGAAAGCCGACGCCGCGTTTCGCTGGACCGTGAACTGGTTCTGATGGTCGACGAGTTCCGGCGTTGAGCCGATTCCGATCGCTCGACGCGTCGAGCGGGTGGGCGTCGAGGGCTCGAACCAGCCCTCGCCGCCTGCCACTTCCTTCCTTCCTGCCCGTGCCCGGCCGCCCGGAGGTCCCGGATGTATCTGTCGTCCAGTCGTTCCGCCGATCTCGCGTCCGGTGCGCGTGATCCGAGGGCGCAGGCGCCGCCGGCGCCGCCACCGCCGACCGGCCGTGGCGTACGGCGGGTGGCGCCCGTGGTGCTCGTCCTCGGCGTGGTCTCGCTGGTGACCGACGTCTCGGCGGAGATGGTCACCGCGGTGCTCCCGGTATACCTCGTGCTCGGACTCGGCCTCTCCCCCATGGCGTTCGGCATGCTCGACGGGCTGTACAACGGCGCCACCGCCGCATCGCGGCTGCTCGGTGGGCATGTCGCGGACCGCTTCCGCCGACATCGCACGGTCGCCGCGGTCGGCTACGGGATCTCGGCGGGCTGCAAGCTGCTGCTTCCGGCCGCCGGCGGGGTCGCGGGGATCGGCGGGGTGCTCGCGGCGGATCGGGCCGGCAAGGGGCTGCGGACCGCGCCGCGCGACGCGCTGATCTCGATGGCCGCGCCGCCGGCCGAGCAGGGGCGGGCGTTCGGGGTGCATCGGGCGATGGACACGGCGGGGGCGCTGTTCGGGCCGCCGGTCGCGCTCGCGGTGTTGTGGGTGACGGCCGACGCGTACGACGCGGTGTTCGTACTGAGCTTCTGCTTCGCCGCGTTCGGGCTGCTCGTACTGCTCCTGTTCGTCCGCGACCCGGCGGCCGGTGTCGGGAAGGTCGGGGTGCGGCGCGCGCCGGTGCGACTGCGGGACGCGGCCACGGTGTTGCGGGTGCCGGGCTTCGCCCGGGTGTGTACGGCCGCGCTGCTGCTCGGCGCGGCGACCGTCGGGGACGCGATGGTGTACCTGCTGCTGCAACGGCGCACCGACCTGTCGCCGCACCTGTTCCCGCTGTTGCCGCTGGGCACCGCGCTGGTCTTCCTGCTGTGCGCGGTCCCGGCCGGTACCGCCGGGGATCGGTACGGGCGCGGCCGGATCTTCCTGGCGGGTCATGTCGCGCTGCTCTGCGGCTACCTGGTGCTGCTCGCGCCGCTGCCCGACCGGGTGTTGATCGTGGCGGTCCCGACCCTGCTCGGGGTGTTCTACGCGGGCACCGACGGCGTCCTGATGGCGCTTGCCGCACCGGCCGCGCCGGCGGAACTGCGCGGCGGGGCGCTGGCGTTGGTACAGACCGGGCAGGCGGGCGGACGGGCGCTCGGCGCGGCCGGGTTCGGCGCGGCGTGGACCCTGTACGGCCCGCACACCGCCGTGCTGCTCGCCGCCGCCGGGCTGGCCCTCGCCCTGCTCGCCGCCGTCGCGCTGCCGGCCGCCGGCACGCTCGCCCCGGGCGCCGGGGCTTCGGCCGGCTCGAAGGGGGCTTCCCGATGACCCGTACCGCGCGCCTGACCGTGCTCACGGTGGTCACCGCCCTCCTCGTCGGCCTCGCCGTGCTGTACACCCTGCGGGCGGCGGGCGATGGACGCGCGGGGCGGGACGGTGACTACACGGCGCTGAGCCTGGATCGTCCGGGCCGGATCGTGTTCCGCAGCACCGCCGCCGACGGCGGCCGGGACCACCTCGCGGCGGTCGACGCGGCGCACCCCGACGAGCAGCGGGCCGTGGCCGCGCGTGGTTGCCTGGTCTTCCACGCCGCGCACGGCACGGGGGTGTGCCTGCAACCGGCCCGGTTGGCGCTCGGCACCTACGACGCGGTGATCCTGGACACGAACCTGCGCGAGACGAGCCGGCGCGCGCTGGCCGGGACACCCTCGCGTGCCAGGGTCTCGCCGAGCGGCCGACTGGTCGCGTGGACGTCGTTCGTCAACGGCGAGTCGTACGCGGGCCTGAACTTCTCCACCCGGACCGCGATCCTGGACACGCGCGGCGGGCGACTCGACGACAACCTGGAGTCGTACACGCTGCGCCGCGGTGACGAGACGGTCCGCTCCCCCGACGTCAACGTGTGGGGCGTGACCTTCGCGGCCGACGACAACACCTTCTACGCGACGGTGGCCACCGGCGGCCATACCTGGCTGGCGCGGGGCGATGTGGCCGCCCGTACGCTGCGCACGGTGCGCGAGAACGCCGAGTGCCCGTCGTTGTCCCCGGACGGCACGCGCGTCGCGTACAAGAAGCGGGTCCCGGGCGCGGACGCCGACCGCCCGTGGCACCTGTTCGTACTGAACCTGGCCACCAACGCGGAAACGCCGCTCGCCGAGACCCGAACCCTCGACGACCAGGCGGAATGGCTCGACGATGCCCGGGTCGTGTACAGCCTTCCAGGCGACCTGCGCGGCGACGTCTGGACCGCGCGCGCCGACGGAACGGGCAGCCCGAGCCTCCTGATCCCACACGCCCTGTCCCCGGCCGTCCTGCGCGACTGAGTTTCCGACACCCGCCGGCGGCGCAAGCTCGGACCGATACCGGCGATCCAACCAATCGGAGGTATGTCATGTCGGCGCTGAAGGGCAAGTCGGCCGTGGTCACGGGAGGCTCGCGCGGGATCGGGCGGGCGGTGGTGGAGCGGCCGGCCCGGGACGGCGCGGAGGTGCTGTTCGGCTACGTCCGAGACCAGGCCGCCGCCGAAGCGGTGGTCGCGGCGGTCGAGGCGGCGGGCGGGCGGGCCCGGGCGGTACGGGTCGACCTGGGCGAGCCGGGCGCGGCCGAGTCCTTCATGACCACGGCCGACGAGCACCTGGGCGGCCTCGACATCCTGGTCAACAACGCCGCGACGGGCACCGCCTCGACCCCGATCGCCGAGCTGACCGAACAGGACTTCGACCACGTCCTGTCCGTCAACACCAAGGCCCCCTTCCTGACCATCCGCTACGCGGCCCGCCACATGCGGGACGGCGGCCGCATCATCAACATCTCCACCCTCCACACCAACGGCGGCCTCGGCTGAAGATTCGACGCAACCTAAAGGAGCCGCCACCGGCGAAACACGGACGCCATGCCGCCCGCAGGGCGTTCCTGTTCACCCGATGCGCGCTCAACCACGACCCGGCCGTCCTCGGCCCACAACCGGTCCCCGGCGCACAGGAACAACGGCCGCTCCAGCTCGAACACCGAGCACCCGGGCTCGAAGTTCACCCGGTTCAGCAGCAACATCCTCGGGGCCGTCACACCTTCACCGGTCAACATCACGACCCCACCCTCTCGCATCCCCTGCGGCGCGCCGATCCCAAGAGGCAATCGTCCGGCGACCACCTCCATGGCCTGCGCGCCCATCCGGACCAGGTCCTGGGCCCGGCCGAGGTGCACGCATGGATGGAGCGGACCAGGGCCGGGCATTACGTCGAAAAGCGGGCGGGTACCACCGCCTGCACGGCCGTTCTGCGTATCCCCGGGAGGCGATTCCCATCAGCTTGACCCACGCCGAAATCGTGCGCGCCACCGAATCCCTGGCCATCGGACCCAGGCGTCACGATCTGCTGGACACGTACCTGCGCTGGACGAACGACCCCGTGGTCATGCGCGGCAACGGGCGCTTCGAGCCGGAGGAACGTGAAGTGCTCCGCGCCGCACTCGACGTCATGATTGCGGGGCCCAACGCTCACTTCACCGTGTACGACCGCCTTCGCACGGATCCTCACGGGGGGCCGCTTCCGATCGGCACCGCGACCTTGTCCATCGACCACCCCGTTGCCGCGGCCGAGTTCTTCATCACCCTGGGCGACGAGGGCCGCGGCCGAGGACTCGCGACCCCCGCCACCCGCCTGGTACTCGACTTCGCCTTCGAGGAAGCCGGTTTGGAGAACGTGTTCCTCGCGGTCTTGGAGCCGAACGTGGCGGCGATCCGGGCCTACACGCGAGCGGGATTCCAACGCATCGGCCACCGCCGCCGCAGTGCGCTGTGGGCCGGCAGTCGGGTGGACGAGGTCCTGATGGACGCCATCCCGATGTCGTTGGAAACGGCCTGAATGGCCGCCTGGGTCAAGCCGAGTCGCCCTGGGGAGGCAGTGCGGTCACGAGCGGGTGGTCCCGGCCGATGGGGCCCACCTTTGTGCTGCCGCCGGGGTCGCCGAGGGTGGTGAAGAACTCGGCGTTCACGTCGGTGAAGTGCTGCCACTCCTGCGGCATATCGTCTTCGGCGTAGATCGCTTCGACGGGGCACACCGGCTCGCAGGCGCCGCAGTCGGTGCACTCGTACGGCTGGATGTAGAGCATGCGCTCGCCCTCGTAGATGCAGTCGAGAGGGCATTCCTCTATGCATGCCTTGTCGGTGATGTCCACGCAGGGCAAAGCGATCACATACGTCATCGAACTGCGGTCCCTTCCAGGTCGTTCGTACCGTTGCGATGCGGCCGAACGTATGACCTCAAGTAATGTTGAGGTCAACAGGAGGCTGCCCATGACGAGCTACCGTTCCGGCAAGGTTCGACCCCGGCCGGACGACTGGCTGACCATCGGCGAGGTGAGTGCCCGGACCGGAGCGGCGGTCTCCGCTCTGCGGTTCTACGAGGAACTCGGTCTGATCGCATCCGAGCGCGACGATCGCAACCAGCGCCGCTACCCGCGCCACATGCTTCGCCGCGTCGCGTTGATCTCGGTCGCGAAACGGATCGGCATCCCGTTGCAGGACCTCCGGGAGGCGTTCGCCGATGTGCCGCTCGACCGGCCGCCCAGCCATCAGGAGTGGCAGCGCGCCTCGCGTGGTTGGAAGCGGCGGCTGGAGGAGCGTCGGCAGACCATCGAGCGGCTTGAGGCCGAACTGACCGGGTGCATCGGCTGTGGATGCCTGTCCATGAAGGCATGCGCGCTGCTCAACCCGGGCGACACGCTCGGCGGGGAGGGTGTCGGCCCCCGACGCGTATGAGCGGACCTGCGCGCTCCCGACGATGGGCCGTTCTAGACGAGGACTCGTTCGTGGGCCTGGGTGGCGGCGATGAGGCCGGCCAAGGAGGTGCGGGTTTCCGCGAGCGCGGAGATGCGGTTGTCCAGACCTTCGAGGTGTTGTTGGAGGGTCTCCAGCGTGCATTCGGCGATCGTGCCGTCTTGGCGGATGCACGGCTGTAGGTCGCGGATGACGCGGGTCGGCAGGCCGGCGTCCAGCAGCGCGCGAATGCGTCGGACCACGGCGGGAGCGCCGTCGCCGTAGCGGCGGTGGCCGCTGTCGAGGCGGTCGGGCTCCAGAAGGCCCTGCTCCTCGTAGTAGCGCAGCAGTCGGACCGGGGTGCCGGTAATGGCGGCGAGCTCACCGATCTTCATGTGCTGCTCCTCACATCCCCTTGAATCTCACATCGATGTGAGATCTTAGCGTGGAGTCATGACGAACACAGCTCGCCCCCTGGCCCTTTACGGATTCCTGCGCCCCAAGCCCGAGTACGCGGACGAAGTCCGGCGCGTCCTCTCCTCTTTGGTGGAACCCACCCGGCAGGAGCCCGGCAACCTGCAGTACCACCTCCACGAGCACGAGGACGGCCGCTTCTTCCTCTACGAGGTCTGGCGCTCCCAGGAAGACCTGGACCAGCACAACGCGCTGCCGTCGCTGCGCGCCTTCCTGGACAACCTGTCGACCTACCTGGAGGAGGCCCCGGAGGTCTACTTCGACACCATGCTCAGCCCGTACGCCGAGCCGAATCCGATCCCCGCCTGAGCCACACGCCGCACATGCAAGGCGCTCGACCGGAAACCCGGTCGAGCGCCTGCGTGCCTTCACGCCGACCGCGCGTCAGACCCCACGCAGCGTCGACACCAACGCCGACCAGGAACCCCGGGCAACAACGAGGTGACCAACGCTCGGGTCTTTCGAGTCCCGAACCGGCACAACCTCGAAGCCGGGGGCAACTTCCACGCAGGCACCTCCATCCCCGTTGCTGTGGCTCGACTTGCGCCACACCGCATCGCCGAGATGGGGAACTTGGATCATGACTGCTTCTCCTTGATGACCGCCGTAATCAGGGCTGCCGATTCACCCGGCGTCAGCGCTTCGGCGCTAACCCGATCGTAGGACCGCCGACGAGCCCGCACAGTATCCGGGTCTTCGAGAAGTTGCCCGTTGACGAGCCCTTCGAGATACGCGACCTGCCCACCGTCGGACAAGCCAAGCATGATCAGCGGGGCGCCCAGAGCGGCGTGTGCACCTCGGGCAAGCGGAGCAACCCGCAGGAGCATTCGCGACGTGTCCACGAGGGGCAACAGGGCTTCGAGTTGCGCACATAGAACGGCAGGACCGCCAACCGCCCGCCTGATGACTGTTTCGTCGAGCACGGCGGAAACGTAGGGCGGGTCGGAGCCGCGCAGCCGAGCCTGACGACTCATTCGAAGGTCCACCATGGACTCGATCGTGTCGGCCGTGGCGTCCGGGTTCACTGCTTCAAACAGCGCACGAGCGTACTCGGGGGTCTGCAACAGACCTGGAACCACGTACGGCGCGTACTCGGCGATCTCCCTTGCTCCGTCTTCGAGTCGCATGTAATCGCGATACCGGTTTGGCCACCGCTCATCCTTGATCATGTCCCAGAGAACGGCGAACATGCCGTGGGTTCCCATGAGTTCGTCCAACTTCGCGGGCAGCTCCGGCGGGATGGGGCTGCCGTTTTCGTAACGAGACCATGTCGACGTCGAATAGCCGTACGCCGCCGCCATGTCGGCCAGCGTCAGGCCCATCCGTTCGCGCTGCGCCCTCATAGCGAGTCCGAACCGGTGCAAACGTTTTTCGCCATCGGGAGCTGCCTCGAAGCGCACGGGGGTCACCCACCTTTCCCACAAAAAGTCGGGACGGGCGCTCACTCCAAAGTGGCGATGCGCCGCGCCACCATCGCAATACGCACAGTGAAGCGCGGACATCGTGAGGAGCGCAGTCGAATGCGAGACCTGGAACCAAACGAACGCTGCCCGAAGCGTGCCGCCGGCAGTGGCCGGATGTGGCTTGCGGTCTACCACGTCGACCAATCCGGAACCCACATGGTGAAGCCACCCGAGCTGTTCACCGGCGGACCCTCTACGTGGCCGTTCGGCGACGGATCCATGTCCACCAACCCGCCCTGCAAGTGCTCGCCGGATTGCCGCTACCCGGGTCCCGGCACGCCGCTGCGCGCGACCTCGTCACCACATCCGGGAAGGACACCGACAACGTGAGGAATTCTCTTGCCCGCGCGCTCACTTGGGTGCTGCGGCTCCTTGCTCCCGCGCCGCGCGTCCGGCGCGGGAGCTGGGCCGAGCGAAGCCCGCGACCGTTCGAGCCCGCCACACCGAAGCCAGCCGCCCGCTGCGGTGGGTGGCGGGACTTCGTGCCGCCGGGGCCTGTCGGTGACGAGCCGCCCGTGCAGGACTCGGCGACAGTCGTTCCGCCGTACCTGATGACGCCGGGCGAACTCGCCGCGCGGCGACGACGCTACGCCGACGCGGGCGCGGCCGAAGGACCGCCGCAGGCCGACGCCCGCACGCGGCCCGCCCACGACTGGGCCGTGGCCGCGCGCGCGGCGGGGGTGATGGCGTGAACCCGCAGGCAGGCCAACCGCGTTCAGGCCCGCCGGTGCACCACCCGCGCCGACGTCTGGTCCCGCGCCAGCACCGTCATCGCGTCGATGTTCACGTGCGGCGGCCGGGTCGCCACCCACCCCACGCACTCCGCGATGTCCTGGGCCACCAGCGGCGTCATCCCCGCGTACACCGCCGACGCGCCCTCGGCGTCCCCGCCGAGCCGGTTCAGCGTGAACTCGGTCTCGACCATGCCCGGGTCGATCTGGCACACCCGCACCGGCTGCCCGCGCAGTTCAAGGCGCAACACCCGCGTCATCGCCGTCACCGCGTGCTTGGCCGCGTTGTACCCGGCGCCGCCCTCGTACGGCTCCCGCCCCGCCACCGACCCGATCGTGATCACCTGACCGTCGCCGGAGGCGATCAGCAGCGGCAGGAACGCCTTCGTCACCCGCAGCGTCCCGAGCACATTCGTCTCGTACATCGCCGTCCACGCCGCCTCGTCGGCCTCCGCCACCGACTCCGTACCGCGCGCGAAGCCCGCGTTGTTGACCAGCACGTCGCAACGCTCCACCTCGGCGGCGAACGCGGCGACCGAGTCCGGATCGGCGACATCCAGCGGCAGCGCCCGGCCCCTTCCGGCGCAGCGCGCGACCACCTCCTCCAACCGGTCCTTGCGCCGCGCGCCCAGCACCACGTCGTAGCCCAGACTCGCCAGGTGCACGGCGGTCGCGGCGCCGATCCCACTGCTCGCGCCGGTCACCACCGCACAACCTCGGGGCGCGGAAGCGGGGTTCGCGGTCTCGTCCTGGCTCATCAGGGCATTCCTCTCGTCGACGCCGGCCTCCCCGCACCGTATGCCGGATCGCCCCGCCCCCACATCGCCGCCCTCCGGTTCAGCCGGAGGATCCGCCCTGCCCCGACCCCCACGGCCACCCCAACCGCCCCCGCCGCTGCGGCGGCGCGGCGGGCGCGACAGGCGCGACAGCCGGCGCGGAACCGGCCTGCCCCACCGGCAACGGCGGCAGCGCCTCGCGGTCCAACCACGCCTCGAACAACGCGTCCAGCGGCCGGGAGGCGTACCGCGCCGCGTGCGCGGTGAAGTCGTCGGTGGTCACCAGCCCGTGCCGGTGTGTCGTGGCCCAGTCCCGCAACATCGCGAAGAACGCCACATCGCCCAGCGCACACCGCACCGCGTGCACGGTCAGCGCGCCCCGCCCGTAGATCCGGTCGTCGAAGATCAGCTTCGGACGCGGCGACCCGAGCAGCAGGTCCTGCGGTCGCCCGCTCAGGTCGGTGTGCTCGATCGCGGCCTGCACGGCGGCGCTGCGCCCGCCCGAGCGCTCGGACCACAACCACTCCGCGTAGCGCGCGAAGCCCTCGTTCAGCCAGATGTGCCGCCAGTCGGCCAGGCCCACGCTGTTCCCGAACCACTGGTGCGCCAACTCGTGCGCGACCAGCCGTTCGGCCCCGCGCGCCCCGTCCACGTGATTGGCCCCGAAGGTGGCCATCCCCTGCGCCTCTATCGGGATGTCCAGGTCGTCGTCGGTGACCACCACGGTGTACTCGCCGAACGGGTACGGCCCGAACAGCTCCTCGAACAGCGTCATCATCTGCGGCTGCCGGCCGAAGTCCGACCGGAACCGGGACACCAGCCGCGCCGGCACGTGCGCGACCTGCGGCACGCCCGTCCCCGGCAGCGGAACGCTCTCGTAACGCCCGATCGAGACGGTGACCAGGTAGCTCGCGGTGGGCGCGGGCTGCTCGTAGACCCAGGTGGAGTTGCCGCCCCGGGTGCTGCGGGTGAGCAGCCGGCCGCCGACCACCACGGCGTACATCGACGGCGCGGTGACCGAGATCTGATACGCCGCCTTGTCGTCGACCCGGTCGTTGCACGGGTACCAGGACGGCGCGCCGATCGGCTGGCCGGCCACGAGCGAGCCGTCGGTCAGCTCCTCCCAGCCGACCCCGCCCCAGGGGCTGCGTACGGGCTTGGGATTGCCGACGTAGTGCACCTCGACGGTGAACGCCGCCCGGGCCCGGATCGCCGTGCCCGGCCGCACCCGCAACTTGCCCGCGCGGTGCGTGTAGCGCGCCTGGTGACCGTCCACGAGCACCCGACCGATGCGGAACTCGGCCAGGTCGAGCACGATGTCGCCGAGCGGACGATCCCCGGCCACCGCGCCGATCCGGGCGCTGCCTGCCAGGCGGTTGGGGCCCGGGCGGTAGTCCAGGGTCAGCTCGTAGCGGTGGACGCGATAGCGCGGGTCGCCGTGTGTGGCGAAGTACGCCTCGCCGGCACCCGTGCGCGGCCCCTGGTCGCTCACCGATTCGTGCTCCGTCCCCGTCGCGCCCACCGTCGCGGGACGAGCCGCGCCCTGCGACGCCGTCTCGAAACGCATTACCGTCGCCAGGCCTCGATCGGGTTGCCCAGCCAGCCGGTGTCCTCCGGAACGGTCTCGCCCCGCATCACCAGCGAGGCGGGGCCCAGCGTGCTGCGTGCCCCGATCGTGCTGCCGGGCAGTACGATCCCGCGCGGGCCGAGCGTGGCGCCCTCGCGAAGGATCACAGTATCCATGCGCATGATCCGGTCGTGGAAGAGATGCGTCTGGAGTACGCAGCCGCGTCCCACGCTCACCGCGTCCTCCAGGGTGACCAGGTCCGCCTCGGGCAGCCAGTAGCTCTCGCACCACACGCCGCGCCCGATGTGCGCACCCAGGCCGCGCAGCCACAGGTTGAGCACCGACGTCCCGGAGACCCGGCCGACCAGCCACGGCACGGCCAGCACCTCGACGAAGGTGTCGGCCAGCTCGTTGCGCCACACGAAGCCGCTCCACAGCGGGTGCTCGACCGGGCGGAAACGCCCGACCAGGAGCCACTTGGCCGCGATCGACACCACACACGCCGCCACTCCGCAGGCGAGCAGGACCAGGCCGGAGAGCAGCGCGGCCAGGACGAGCGAGTACGTGCCCAGCCAGGCCAGCGCGGCGAGGCTGAGCAGCGCCAGCGCCGCCGAGCACAACACCGGGATCGCCCGGCACAGCTCGACCAGGCCGCGCGCCCAGCGCAGCCGGGCCGGCGGGTCGTAGGTCAGGCCCTGGTCGGCGACGTCGGCCGAGCGCGGCAGGCGCATCGGCGGCATGCCCAGGTACGAGCCGCCCTTCTTGGTCTTCTTCGGCGTCGCCGACAACACGCCGACCAGGCCGCGCGCGGGCACCGAGCGGCCGGGGGCGGTCATCCCGGAGTTGCCCAGGAAGGCCCGCTCGCCGATCGTCGCCGCGCCGATCCGGATCCACCCGCCGCCGAGTTCGTACGAGGCGATGAGCGTGTCGTCGGCCAGGAACGCCCCGTCGCCGACGGTTGTCAGGCTCGGCAGCGCCAGCACGGTGGACGCCTCGACGCCCTTGCCCACCTTCATCCCGAGCGCCCGCAACCACATCGGCGTGAACAGGCTCGCGTAGATCGGGAACAACTTCTCCCGGGCCAGGTCCATCAACTGCATGACGGTCCACGCCTGCCAGCCGATCCGGCCGTGCAGCGGGTGGTAGCCGGGACGCAGGCCCACGCTGAGCAGCCGGACCAGGAGCACGATCGAAAGGGCGTACACCGCGGCGAACGCGGCCACCGCCGGCACCAGCGCGAGCAGCGCGCCGCCGAGCGCCGTACCGAGCCCGTCGCCGGGGTGCACGAACGCGCCGAGCACGGCCAGCGCGGGCAGCGCGGCCACGACCGGGAGCAGCGTCGGCAGCAGCCCGGCCACCCCGTACAGCACCGACCAGGAGGCCCGACGCGGCGGCCGGTCGCCGAACCGGCCCCGGTCCACCTTGCCCAGCCGTATCGCCGGCACCCCGCCCCAGCGCCGGCTCGGCGGCACGTTGCCGGTGACGGCGGAGCCCGCCGCCACCTCCGCCGAACGGCCGATCCGCGCGCCGGGGAAGAGCGTGCTGCGGGTGCCCACGATCGCGCCGGCGCCTACCTTGATCGCGCCGATCTCCAAGCGGTCGCCGTCCAGCCAGTGGCCGGACAGGTCCACCTCGGCCTCCACCGCGCAGCCCCGGCCGAGCTTGAGCAGGCCGGTGACCGGCGGCAGCGTGTGCAGGTCGACGTCGCGACCGACCTTGGCGCCGAGCGCGCGGGCGTAGCGCAGCAGCCAGGCCCCGGACAGCGAGGTCGCCCCGCTCGCGTCGGCCAGCTGCTCGGCCGCCCACAGGCGCAGGTGCACCCCGCCGCCGCGCGGATACGTCCCCGGGCGCAGCCCGCGCAGCAGCAGTCGGGCGCCGCCGGCGGAGACGGCGACCCGGCCGGGCGGGCTGAACAGCACGGCCCAGCCGGCCGCGACCCACCACCAGGACGCGGTGGGCGCCCACGGGTAGTGGCCGAACCAGGCGGCGGCGTTGCCGAGCGCGAGCAGGCCGACCGTCCAGCGCAGGCCGATCAGCGTGTACAGCGGGACGAGCAGGAGCAGCTGGGCCACTCGGGCCCGGGTCGGCGTGGGCGCCACCTTGCGGCTCGCGCCCGCGTCCTGGGCCGAGCGCTCCAGCCGGCGGGCGAGTTTGCGCAGTGTGGGCTGCTGGTAGATGTCCGCGACGGCGGCGGCCGGATATCGCTCGCGCAGCAGCGTGGTGAGCCGGGCGGCGGCCAGGCTGTTCCCGCCGATCGCGAAGAAGTCGTCCTGCGCGGTGTCGGGGGCGATGCCGAGTACGTCGGTCCACTGCTCGGCGAGCCAGGCCTCGGTGCCGTACAGCTGTTCGATGGGGCCGCTGTCCTCGGTGTCGGCGAGCGGCCACGGCAGCGCGTCGCGGTCCACCTTGCCGGAGGTGCGGGTGGGCAGGTCGGCGACCGGGGCGAGGCGGGGTACGAGGGCGGCGGGAAGTTCGGCGCGCAGCCGGGCCACCGCGTCCTCGCGGTCCCAGCCGTCGCCGGTGACCAGGTAGCCGACCAGGAGCTGGTTGCCGCCCTTGACGGTGCGGACGGCCGCGGCGGCGCCCACCACGCCGGGCAGCGCCTGAAGGGCCGCGTCGATCTCGCCCAGTTCGATGCGTCGGCCGCCGAGCTTGATCTGCTCGTCGCCGCGGCCGACGAAGACCAGGCCCTCGGCGTCGGCGCGGACCACGTCGCCGCTGCGGTAGGCGCGCGCCCAGCCCATCGATTCCAGCGGGGCGTACTTCTCCGCGTCCTTGGCCGGGTCGAGGTAGCGGGCCAGGCCGACGCCGCCGATCACCAGCTCGCCGGTCTCGCCCATCGCGACGGGGCGGCCCTCGGCGTCGACCACGGCCAGCTCCCAGCCGTCGAGGGGCAGGCCGATGCGGACCGGGCCCTCGCCGGTGAGCGGCGCGCCGCAGGCGACCACGGTGGCCTCGGTCGGGCCGTACGTGTTCCACACCTCGCGGCCCTCGGCGACCACCCGCTCGACCAGCTCCGGCGGGCATGCCTCGCCGCCGAAGATCAGCAGGCGTACATCGAGCAGCGCCTCGGTCGGCCACAGCGCGGCGAGGGTGGGCACGGTGGAGACCACGGTGATCTCCTGCTCGGCCAGCCAGGGTCCGAGGTCGGCGCCGGAACGTACGCGCGAGCGGGGCACGGTGACCAGGCAGGCGCCGTAGCGCCAGGCCAGCCACATCTCCTCGCAGGAGGCGTCGAAGGCGACGGACAGGCCCGCCATGACCCGGTCGCCGGGGCCGATCGGCTCGTCCTGGAGGAAGAGGCCGGCCTCGGCGTCGACGAAGGCGGCGGCGTTGCGGTGGGTGACGGCGACGCCCTTGGGCTTGCCGGTGGAGCCGGAGGTGAAGATGATCCAGGCGTCGTCGGCGGGGGTGGGGCGGGCGGGCGGGCGCGGGTCACTCACGTCGCGCGGGTCACCCACGTGAGTGACGCGCAGGTCGCGTTCGGCGCCCAGCACGGCGGCCACGCCGGCCTCGCCGAACACCAGGTCGGCGCGCTCGTCGGGGTCCTCGGCGTCGACCGGGACATAGGCGGCGCCGACGGCGAGCACGGCGAGGATGCAGACGTACAGGTCGTTGCTGCCGGAGGGCACCCGGACGCCGACCCGGTCGCCGACCCCGATCCCGGCCTCGGCGAGCCGCCGGCGCAGGCCCTCCACCTCGGCGGCCAGGGCGCGGTACGTGAGCGTACGGCGGCCGTCGTCGAGGGCGGGTTCGTTGGGGTGGGCACGGACGGTGGCGTCCAGGATGTCCACGAGCGTGCGGGGGGTCGACGCGGGCCGTCCGGAGTAGACGGCGGGGGTCGACGTGGGCGCGGTACCGAACGGATCGTCGGTGGCGCGCAGCGGTAGCGCTATGGCCATGAGGTCCTCATCCCTGGTCCCCGTCAAGGCCTGCGATCGGCTCCCGGGGAGGTGTCGCGGGCCCGGCCCCTGGCCGACCGGGTCGCTTCTCGAGCGTGGCAACCCGACCGACACTAACCCCGTTCACCTCGAAGCCACGACTCCTGACGCGATCAACTACCGCTGAAACAAAGGCTTCTGACGCACCGTCACATCTCACTTGACGCCCCATCAGATCCCAATGTCCCCTGGAGCCAAGACTCTTGACGCCCCGTCAGCCCACAACCCGACTTACACACCACCCGGCACTCCTGTGACCCACGCAACACCGTATGCCCGCCCCGACCGCCCCGCCCACCGGGCTCGGCCGGACGGATGACACCCCCAAGCGGCCGGACAGGGGACTGTCGCCACCCGACCGCGCACCGTGGGCGGCGCGGACCACGAGGGGACGGAAGGCCGCGTGTACCGGTGCGACGTGGCCACGTGGAGTCGGACCGGGCCGAACCGGGACCGGCGGAGTCGGACCGGGACCGGACCGGCCCGGGATCGAGCCGGACTCGGGTCGGGTCGGGATCGGGCAGAACCGGAGCGGGATGGGGTCGGGCCGGCCGGGGTCGCGCCGCACCAAACCCGGGTCGAGACGGACCGGAACCAGGTCCGACCGCATCGGACGCGCCGAGGTCGAGTGCGGTCGACCCGGACCGGCCCGCGCGGGGGACCGGACCGACCCGGATCGGCCCGCCCCCACCGCGCCGCCCCACACCGCCCCGAGGGGTCGGCGGCTCAGTCACCCGTGCGCCCCGCCCCCAACGGCATCCCGGCCAACCGCGCCGGCTCCGCGATCACCTCGATGTCGGTGATCCGCCCGTCCGCGAAGCTCAGCCGCAGTACCGCGAACAGTCGCCCACCCGGCGCGATCACGATGCCGGGCCGCCCGTCCACGAGCGCGACCGCGCCCAACCGGGCCCGGTGGGCGAACATCCGCGTCTCCTCGGCCACCGCCCGCGCACCCCGCACCTCGCCGGCCACCCCGCTCGGCACCGCGAACGGGTCGACGCGGCGCACCACGTCCGGCGCGAGCAGCTCGACCAGCGTGTCCAGATCGCCGCCGCGCGAGGCGGCCAGGAACGCGTCCACCACGGTGTAGTGCCGGGCCAGGTCGACCTCGTCGAGCGCGGCCCGCCCGCGTACCCGCTCGCGCGCCCGGCTGGCCAGCTTCTTGCTCGGCACCGGCGTACGTCCCACCACCGGCGCGATCTCGGCGAACGGCACGGCGAACATGTCGTGCAGGACGAACGCGACCCGCTCGGCGGGGGTCAGCCGGCCGAGTACGACCAGCATGGCCAGACCCACGGACTCGGCCAGCACCGCCTCGTGTTCGGGTTCGGGCCCGCCCGGCCGTTCCAGGACCGCCTCCGGCGCCGCCGCCAGCGGTTCCTCGCCCCGGGTCCGACGGATCCGCAACATGTCGAGACACACCCGCGCGGTGACCGTGGTCAGCCACCCGCCCAGGTTCTCGACGCCGTCGATCCCCGCCCGGTCGACCCGCAACCAGGCCGCCTGCACGGCGTCGTCGGCGTCGTCCAGCGAGCCGAGCATGCGATAGGCGACCGTGCGCAGGTGCTCACGATGCGCCTCGAAGCGCTCGGCCAGGGCCTCGCTTGCGTTCATGGTCACCTTTCCCATCAGGCATCAGTCAGAGAGGAGACGAGCCGCTACCGAGCACGATGCCGATCGATGGAGAAGACGACAGCCGACTTTACCGCCGACCCATCGGCCCCTCGCGGCACCCTGGCGGCGCGCAGCACGGCACGGCCCGAGCCCGAAAACCCGAGATCCCGCCCCCCACGCCGGGCCTCCCCGGCACGCTCCCGCGCGCCCCGACACCGGCCCGGTCCAGGCCCGACACCACCCCGACATCCCGATGCCCCGCCCCGACACCCCAGGAGCCCCCGTGAAGTTCTTCCGTCTCGACGCCGCCATCCGCGTCGAAGGCTCGATCAGCCGATCCCTCGCCGACCTCGCCGAGGCCGAGTGGACCCGGGCGTTCCCGGACGCCGAGTTCGTCCGGCGCGACCTGGGTCGTCATCCCCTGCCCCCGGTCTGGCCGATCGCCGAGGCGAGCCGGACCACGCCGGAGCACACCCGTACCCGGGAACAACGCGCGGCGACCGCGCTCGGCACGGAGCTGGCCGACGAGTTCCTGTCCGCCGACGCCTTCCTCCTCGCCGTGCCGATGTACAACTTCGGCGTCCCCCAGCAGGTCAAGACCTGGATCGACCTGATCATCACCGACGACCGCGCCGCCGACGTCAGCCGCCCGATCGTGCCCGGCCGCCCGGCCCTGCTCGTCCAGGCCCGGGGCGGCGGCTACGCTCCCGGCACCCCGCGTGCCGGCTGGGACCACGCCACGCCGTACCTGAACCGCATCCTCGGCGACGTCTGGGGGCTGGAGGTGGTCGCCGCCACGGCCGAACTCACCGCCGCCGACGTCAATCCCGCCCTGGCGGACCTGCGTCCGCTCGCCCGCCGGTGCCTCGTCGACGCCCGAGCCGACACGATCCGCCATGCCCGCGACGTCGCGGACCGGCTGCTCGCCACCTCCAACTCCCGTACGTCCGAACCGATCACGGCCTGACCGACCCGTCGCCGAGGGGGCGGGACGGCACCCGCCACCGCCCCCTCGGCGCACCCAGCGAACCCAACGGACCGTCATGCGGCCACTCCGACCGCGATTTTCGCGTCCGCGAACATATTGGGTACAGATCGAGTACACCCCCGATACGCGCCCGCATCGGCCATCCGGCCCGTCGGGCACCGGCAACAATCAGCCATCGCGGCCGGATTCGCCGTTATGTGCGAGCCGGAATGCCTTCGATCTGTGCTGGATATGCTCAGTGGCGACCCGAACCCCTGCCCGAGCACCACGTTTTCCCACGTCGAGGTTCGGCACGTCGTGTACGGAGATCCACCCCCTCCGATCTCCGCCGGCCCCGTTCGACCACCACCACGGCTCGACGGGACAGGACAGGGCGTCAAGCGCACCGGAGGCACCACCTTCACCCCAAGGAGGAACCACCAGATGTCGCACTTACCCCGTTGTGAAGGAACCGCGAGATGACGGCCGCGCCGCGACCCGAGGAGCCGACGGGCGCCGAACCCCCGGCCTCCCGGCCGATCGGCTCGTGCCACCGGGAGTTGGGGCTGACCCTGTACCGCCTGCGCCTGGAGCGCGGACTCTCCCTCCGAGCCCTCGCCCGGTCTCTCGGATACAGCTCGCACAGTGCGTTCGCCGACTTCGAGAAGGCCCGGCGCATGCCCGGCGAACCGCTCCTGCTCGCCTACGAGCGCCTGTTCGAGCTTCCGCAGGGACTCCTTCTCGAACTACACGCACGGGCGTTGGCCGAACGCGCGGCCCGGTTGACCGCGATCCGGGAAAGCACCGTCCTGGGCGGCACGGAAACCCTCGGCACACCCACGCTCGACACCTCGGCCCGCTCCCCGGCGCCCCCCGCCGCACCACCCCGCCCCCCAGGCACCGATCCGGCCGGCAAGCCCGAGCGGGAGGTTACGCGCGTCAACCGGAGCAAACGAGCCGAACCCCCGGCCCCGCTCGATCGGAAGAGCCGTCTCACCGGATTCGCCCGCAGACCCAGAGCCACCAGCGGCCTCGCCGGCCTGGGCGCGGCCGTCGCACATTTCCTCAGCCGCCGCACCGACGCCGGATCCGGTACCCGAAGCATCGCAAAACGCTGATCCTCCACCATCACCACACGCACGCACATCGCAAGGGCCGCCGCCCTCCGCCCCGGCGAGGCCGTCCCCACGCGATGACACAAACGCCACCAACACCACCCGCACAGGGCGCGGCCCGGCACTCCCGCCGGGCCGCGCCCTCGCCACGAACTCCCCCGCTTGCGCGTCGCGTTGCAATCCACGGAGCCACACGCACCGGTCACTCAACCCGACGCCACCACCTCCTCCTCCCGACCCGCCCGCGCGTGCGACCGCGCGCCCGCCTCGCGCCGATCGAACAGGCCCAACAGCGGAACCGTCATGACCGTGGTGATCAGGGCGACCAGGACCAACGCGGCGAACAGTTCGTCACCGACGATGCCCGCCGCAAGCCCGATGTTGAGCGCGATCAACTGCATCAGCCCCCGGGCGTTCATCAGCACACCGACCCGGACGGCCACCGGCCGAGGCTCCCCGCGCAGCCGTGCGGCGGCCCAGCAGCCACCGAACTTGCCGACCACCGCGACGACCACCGCCGTCGCCCCGAACACCATCACCGACGGGTCGGCGAACACGTCGAATCGGGTGTTCAGTCCGGAGTAGGTGAAGAACATCGGTACGAACACCACCTGGGTCACGGACTGGGTGGACCGCACCAGCCGCTCCGAGTTCTCTCCGCGCGGCATGGCCATCCCGACGCAGAACGCGCCGAACACCGCGTAGAGGTCGATCACGTCGGTGAACCACGCGGCGCAGAACAGCACCACGACGACGAGCAGGAGCCGGGTGTCGTCGCCGAGACCCGGACGCTCCACGATCCACCGGAGCAGCAGGCGTCCCAACAGGAACAGCACCACGACGAACAGCAGGGAGCCGCCGATCGTCTTGACGACCGGTCGCACCTCGCCGGATGCCCCGCCCAGCACCCCCGCCAGCATGATCCAGGCGAGGGCGTCGTCGGTGGCCCCGGAGGCCAGCGCGAGGGAGCCGAACCGCGTGCCGGACAGGCCGCGTTCGGTGATGATCCGGGCCAGCATCGGAAACGCGGTGATCGCCAGGGCGACCCCGACGAAGGCCGCCGTGACCCAGACCGACACCCCGTCGACGAAGATGCCCACGTGCCCGTACGCCGCCAGGGTCAGCCCCATGCCCAGGACCAGCGGGATCACCACCCCGGCGGCGGAGACCGCGACCGCGGTGCCGGCCAGTCCGCGCCCGGCGTGCGCCCGGAATTCGTACCCGGTGGCGAACATCAACGCCACCAGGCCGATTTGGCCGGCCACGTACAACACCGGCTTCAGCTCGGGCGGGAACACCTCTGCGGAGGCGCCGGGGGCGACCAGCCCGAACAGTGAGGGGCCGAGCAGCACCCCGGCGATCATCTCTCCGACCACGGGCGGCTGCCCGAATCGGCCCACCACGAGGACGACCAGCCGACACGTCAGCAGGATCACCACGACGGCCAGGAAGAACACGGGCGCGAGTTCCGACGGAGTCATCGCCTCGCCCCCCTCATCGGCCGGCGGGAACGGAAGGCGCGGGACCGGCGGACGCGGGACCGGCGGGCGAGGCGCCGAAGTAGGCGCGGCACAAACCCCGTCGGCGGGCGTCATGGACCATGTAGGCACCGAGCACGAGTTGGGTGAGGCTGCGCGGGACGGCGGCCCATCGGTCCGTGAGGCGCATCACCGCGAGCCGGACCCGGGGCCGGCGCGGGTTCGCGGCGGCCGGATCGGTGCGCGGAACGAGCAGGCATGGCCCTCGGTTGGGCAGGGAACGGGTGTGCTGCGCCGAGGAGTCGAGCCGAAAGCGGCGCAGCGTCTCCTCGGCCGCGACCCGCAGGGTGAGCAGGGCGAAGCCGCGGGCCGGGCACGGGCGGTTGGCGGTGACGCCGAACGGGATGTACTCGACGGGCCGGGTATCCGGGCGCAGCCACCGATCGGGGTCGAAGGCGAGGCCCTGGGAGCCCTGATACTCGGGATAGTTGAACAGCAGTACCGAACCGGTCGGGATGGGCTCGCGTCCCTCCCGGGAGATCTCTCCCGAGGTGATCCGGTGGGCCACGCCGAAGAGCGGGAAGTGCAGCAGCGTCTCGTCGATGATCCGGTCCAGGTGGTCCGGGTCCGAGCCGGGCGCCTGGAGGCGGGTCTGCACGTCGGGGTGTGTGGCCAGGGCCAGCAGCAGGTGGGCCGACGCCTCCGACATCTGCACCACGGCGGTGTTGAAGAACGTGCCCTGGAGGTAGTACGCCTGCTCCCGCCGGTCCAGCGATTCCGGCAGCGGCCCGGGCGGCGGGTCGTCGGCGAGCCGGGCCCGCAGGTGGTCGGTGAGCCGGGCCCGCCGGTCCATGTGCCGAAGGCCCAGGCACTTGATCGAGTCGACCACGTCGTTCGCGTGGTCGGTGATCAGGTTTCGGACGTGGCGCGGGCAGGGCTCGCGGAAGACCACCTCGTAGTAGACCTCGGCCCAGACGGGCATCATCAGGTCCCGCAGGCGCACGTGCACAATCCTTGCGGCGCGCGGGTGTTCGCGTGGCCCGCCGGGCGTCGGATCGACACCGCCCAGTTCGTCGAGGACATTGCGCGTGCAGCGGCCGACCAGTTCGGTCCACTGCTCCCGGGAGATGCCCGCCAGGATCCGTCGGGTGGTCCTGGCCACGTCGTCGTAGCGGGGCCCGGGTTCCAGGTGTTCCTGGTGCACCTCCGGGCCTGGGGCCAGCCAGTACCAGAACAGGTCGGACAGGGCGGCGCCACGACTGCGGCCATCCGCCGCCGGGTGCCCGTACACCCGCTTGAACTCCTCGGCGGACACCTCGGGTCCGGGCGCGCGCACACCGTCCGCACCGCCCGCCCGGGCGAAGATGCGGACGCGCAGCGCGACCACGATCCCGGGCAACCAGTAGGGCAGCACCGCCACCGCGAGCACGACCGCACCGACAATCGACCAACCGACCGCGCTCATGCGACCACCCCGCCGAATCGGGTGTCCGCCCCCGGCGTCACGGTGGGACCGGGCGCGGATCCCCACCCCGGCACCCGGACCAGGTCGGGCGTCAGATCGGCGAGGCCGGAGGCGCCGCACAGGGCCAGCGCGTCGTCGAGTTCGTCCCGCATCAGGTGCAGCAGCCGTCGTACGCCCTTCTCGCCGCCCTCGGCCAGCGCCCACATCACCGGTCGGCCGATGCCCACGGCGACCGCGCCGAGCGCCAGCGCCTTGACCACGTCGGTGCCCCTTCGGATCCCGCCGTCCAGCACGATCGGGATGCGCCCCGCCACCGCCGCGACCAACTCGGGCAGCAGCTCCAACGTCGGTGGCACGGTGTCGAGTTGCCGACCGCCGTGGTTGGACAGCAGCAGTCCGTCGACACCGTGCCGAACGGCGAGCCGAGCGTCCTCGGGATGCAGCACACCCTTGAGCAGGACCGGCAGATCGGTGAACCGCCGTAATCGATTCACGTGTTCCCAGGAGAACTCCGGGGACATCGCGATCTGCCGTACGTGCCCGCGCTCGCCGTCCCGCAGATCCACCAGGTTCTCGCAGCGCATCCCCGGCGGCAGGTCGTGGAAGCCGTTGCGCCGGTTGCGTTCGCCCGCGCCGAGCACCGGCGAGTCGACGGTGACCACGAGGGCGGTACAGCCGGCCTCCTCGGCCCGGCGTACCAGCGCCTCGGTGATCCCCGGGTCGGGTTGGAGGTAGAGCTGGAACCACAGCGGCGGCGCCTGGCCGGGCTCGGCGGCGGCGCGGGCCGCGTCGGCGACCTCGCCCACCGCCACCGTGGACGCCATGGAGACGATCATGATCGCCCCGGCGGCGGCCGCGGCCCGGGCGGTGGCCGCCTCTCCCTCCGGATCGACCAGCTTGTGGAAGGCGGTCGGCGAGAGCAGGATCGGCAGGCGCGCGCGACCGCCGAACAGGCTTACGCACAGGTCCCGTTCGCCGCTGCCGCGCAGCACCCGGGGCAGCAGTTGCAGTCGGGCGAAGGCCGCCTCGTTGGCCCGTACGGTGATCTCGTCGCGTGCTCCACCCGCGATGAAGTCGGCGTATACGGGATCCAGTCGGGCGCGCGCGGCCTCCTCGAAGTCGTATACGGTGAACCGCACCCCGCTCACCGCCCGGCCGGGCTCGGCCGCCGGTCCAGTTCGCGGGCCAGGAAGGCCACGAGTGGGGCGTGGTGGACCTGCGGATGGTCCCACTCGTTCTCCAGGTTCTCCGTCATGTTGTGCGTGGCCGACAACTCACCGTCGCGGAAGTGCCGGATCACCGGGTGCAGATAGGCGGCGTCGATGGAACCGTCCACCGAGTTCTGCGCGGTGCGGCGCACGGTGATGTCGAACGGGTCGACCTTGTCGTGGTCGGGCCCGTACTCGAGGGTGATGGTGAAGTAGTCGCCGCCGTCGGGCGATCGGCTCTCGTGCGCGTAGTCGACCGGCACCTCCTCGCGGTAGTGCGCCCGCCCGTCGTGGTCGACCACGATCAGGTCCCCGATCACGCCGAACTGCTGCCACAGCGCCGAGCTGCGATTGACCCGGGCCACCACGGCATCCGCGAGCGCCACGGGCGTGGCCGGCAACGTCCGCTGCGGCCAGGGTCGTTGGTGGTACCGCTCGTCGAGGATGCGGCTCAGCGCACGGACGGCGTAGCGGAAGCCGTGGATGAAGCCTCCGGTGGACTTCTTGAAGTCGCGCTGCTGCATCAGGGTGCCGGCGAAGTACAGGCCGGGCACGTTCACCGACTGGTAGGCCGGGGACAGGGCGGCGAACCGGTCGTCGATGACGAGTTCGGGGCGGCAGTCCGGGTCGAAGATCGAGGCGTCGAAGCGGAAGCCCGTACAGACCAGCACCCGGTCGTAGTGGAGTTCCTTGACCACCTCGTCGGCACGCGAGAACGCGAACCGCACCCGGTAGCGCCCCGCGTCGCCGCCCTTGTCCACGGACAACACGCGGCCGTCCAACACGGCGTTGCGCAGCTTGAGTTGGTAGGTGTCGAGGAAGTTGGCGTTGATAGCGCGCAGGTGTCCGACGAAGTGGGTGTTCCAGGCGAGCCGGATGGAGTGCGGCCCGGCCACGTGGATCACCGCCGCGGTCTCCAGGAGGTTGTCCGCGGTCTCCAGCGCGGAGTTGCCCTTGCCGAGGATCAGAACCCGTTGGTCGACGAAGTCCTCCGGGTCCACGGACACCGTCGAGTAGTCGTCGGCGGTCTCGATGCCAGGGATATTCGGGGTGTTGGGCCGGGTCAGTCCGGTGGCCACGATCAGACGCCGGGCGTCGTGTCGCGTCCCCCGTTGGTCGGTCACGGTGAACCCGCCGTCGGTGCGGCGCCCGATCCGCTCGACCCGGGTGTCGTAGGCGATGTCCAGGTCGAATGCGGCGGCGAAGTCGGCCAGATAGCGCACGAGATCGTCGGCGTGCGGGAAGTAGCGCTTGCTGTACCGGGTGAACAACAGCTCGGGATCCGGGGACAGGAGTGAATTCCAGTCCATCCGCATGTTCAGTTCGGGATCGTCGGTGCCGTTGTACACCTTGTTGATGGAGATCAGTTTGCGGTGCCGCGGGAAGGTGCGGAAGAAGGTGCCGGGAGTGCGGCCACTCTCCAGGACCCGGTACCCGTGTCCGGCGGCCTGGAGTAACTGCGCGATCTGGAGCCCGGCGGGGCCGGCGCCGATCACCAGGTAGTCGAGGAGGTCGGGGGACGTGGCGGAGGCGGGGGGCGTGCCCGATATGGAGGTCATCGAACTCTCCTTGCGCTCCGGGCGAGGACGGGCCCGGAGACCGGTGGGGACGGATGGTGACGGATTTTGACAAATAGGGACGGAGTTCCGGGAAGTGTGCGGGGGCGTGCGGGCGCGGCGGGGTACAGGGGCTGCGCGGGCGCGGGTGCGGTGCCGACCGGGCGGGGCGGGTCGGGGGCCGACGGGGCGGGGCGGCGCTGAACGGTCCGGCCGCGGCCGAGAATCGCGGCGTGACGTCGAGTCCCTTGAAGACTCAACAAACACGGTAGTAACGAGGGTCACGCCGGGCAACCACACGACGCAACCGAATGCTGACGCGAACGGGGCACCGGATCCGCCCGCGCGGGTGGGTCGCGCGGGGCGGGCCGATGCGGGCCACCGCGGAGCCGCGCCGCCGAAACGAGCGCGGGGAAGACGCAGGACGCGGTCGTCGCCCGCCACAACGTCGAGCCGACGGTTCGTCGCGCTCGACGATGTTCGACGCGGCGGGAGTGGGGATGCTGGGCGTGTGGGCGTCCGGCAGGGCGGCGGCAATGCCCTCCCTCGCGACGGAGGTGCCCGCGAGGTGGGCGCGGGCGCGCGGCGAGTGACGAGCGACCAGCGACCAGCGACCAGCGACCAGCGACGAGGAGATCCGGTGGAGACGACTTCCGATGCGGCTCGGCGGCGGCGCACGGCCCGGGACGCGGCGGTGGCGGCGGCCGTGCGGCAGGGGCTGCTGGGCGCGGCCGAACCGCTGGTCGGGCTGCTGGACGTGGACGGCCTGCTCGGCACGGTCGCCGAGCTGCACGCGGCCTTCTCCCCGGCCCCGGTCCGGCACGCCTTCGCGGCCAAGGCGTGCGCCCTCGCCCCGGTGATGCGGCTGATGGCGGACGCAGGGATGGACTGCGAGGTCGCCTCACCCGGCGAGCTGCGGCTGGCGCTGGCGGCCGGCTTCCCGCCCGAGCGCATCGTGTACGACAGCCCGATCAAGACCGTCGCGGAGCTGGAGTTCGCCCTCGCCCACGGAATCGCGCTCAACGTGGACAACTTCCAGGAACTGGACCGCGTCGACGCCCTGCTCGCCGGTGGGCCCGCGCCCGCGCCGCTCGGGATCCGGGTCAATCCCCAGGTGGGGCGCGGTTCGGTGGACTCCACGAGTACGGCCACGGCGACGTCGAAGTTCGGCGTGGCGCTGCGCGACGAGGGCGCGACCGAGGCGGTCGTACAGGCGTTCGTCCGCCACCCGTGGCTGACCCGGATCCACACCCATGTCGGCTCGCTGGGCTGCCCGTTGTCGCTGATGGCCGAGGGTGTGGCGGCGGCCCACGCGCTGGCCGAGCGGGTGAACGGCGAGGTGGGGCAGCGCCGGGTCACCGGTCTGGACATCGGCGGCGGCCTGCCGGTGAACTTCGCCGACGACACCGACACGCCGACCTTCGCCGACTACGTCGCCGAGCTGCGCCGGGTCGTACCGACCCTGTTCGACGGCCGCTATGACCTGATCACCGAGTTCGGCCGCTCGATCTTCGCCAAGAACGGGACCGTCGCGTCGATCGTCGAATACACCAAGACCACCGGCGGCCGCCGCATCGCCGTCACCCACGCGGGCGGCCAGATCCTCACCCGCGCCATGTCGATGCCCGAGGCGTGGCCGATCCGCATCGACGCGTTCGACGCGAAGGGCCGGCCGAAGTCCGGCCCGACCGAACCCCACGACATCGCGGGCCCGCTGTGCTTCGCCGGCGATCTCTCGGCGATCGCCCGCGACCTGCCCGTACTCGAACCGGGCGACATCCTCGCCCTCCACGACACGGGCGCCTACTCCCTGTCCACCCACTTCTCCTACAACTCGCTCCCCCGCCCGGCCATCCACGGCTACCGCACCACCCCGACCGGCGAAACCACCTTCACCCCGATCCGCCCGGCCCAAACCCTCACCGAGGTCCTCACCGACAGCGGCACAACCCACATCGAATCCCTGACCGCTCCAAGCACGCCCGCGGTCAATCGTCGTCACCCATGACCACGTCGTCCTCGAACACCGGAGCATGGGCCATCACGGACAACGGAATCTCCCGAAACGCCGTACCCGGCTCCTTGAACGGTCGATCCAACGTCGAGTCGGTGAAGGGCCGGCCACCATCGATGCCGGTGACCATCAGCCGCCGAAGGGGAATTCCGAGCCGCGCGAACTCCCCCTCGACCCCCTCCACGACCAGTTGCCGCACCGCGTCACCGCAGGCCGGGCGCGCCACGGACGTCCAGAACAGTCCCAACATCGGCGCGGGCACCGCCCGCCCCTTCGCGGCCGCGCGAGCCACATGCCACCCGACACCGTCGGCTTCCCTCCTCAACACGATTCCCCCCTGGCAACGCCCTTCAGCAGAACGGAAGTTCGGCTGTCCGGCGCAATCAAAGGCGATCGGTCCGTCATGAAGCGGCGACCGGCAAGACCCAGGTGGTTCACCGGTGTCGGCGCTGGGGCCCGATGACGGTGGCGGCGGTGGGGGTGGAGCTGTGGGCCGTCGCGGTGCTGCCCGAGGCCGCCACGGTGTCGCGGGCGGGGACGGACAGGGCGAGCAGGGCGACGTCGTCGCGGTCGGCGTCGGGCAGCGTGCCCAGGAGGGCGACGGTGTCCTCGACGAGGGCCCCGGCGGTGAGGGGGCCGGGGCGCAGGGCCAGGAAGGCGGTCAGGCCCTCCTGGTCGAGTCTGGCGCCTGCGGCGGTACGGGCCTCGGTGAGTCCGTCGGTGTACAGGAGCAGGCCCTGGCCGTGGGCCAGATGCAGGGTGCGAGAGGCGAACGTGGCCTCGGCGAACGCGCCGACGAGCATGCCGCCCTCGGCCCGTACCGTCTCCACCCGCACGCCCGCGCCCGGGTCGGGGCTGAGGTGGTAGGCGGGAGGATGGCCGCCGGTGGCCAACGTGACGGTGAATCCGCCGTCGGTGTGCGGATCGAGCATGCCGAAGATCGCGGTGCAGAATCGGGTGCCGACCGAGGCGTCCAGCAGCAGGGCGGTGTTGAGCGCGCGGAGCGCGGCGGTGGGGTCGGCGTCGATCAGGGCGGCGGCGCGCAGGGTGTAGCGGGTCAGCGAGGTGACCGTGGCGGCCTCGGCGCCCTTGCCGCACACGTCGCCGAGGAAGAACGCCCACCGCCGGGCGCCGAGCGGGAAGACGTCGTAGAAGTCGCCGCCCACCTCCTGCGGCGAGGCCGTCTGGTAGTGGCAGGCCGACTCCAGCCCGGGTACCGCCGGCAACAGCGGCGGTATCAGGGTCCGTTGCAGCGTGGAGGCGAACGCGGCGATGGCGGCCCGGTCCCGCTCCGCACGCCGCCGCGCCTGCTCCTCCGCGCGGCGCCGGTCCTGCTCGATCCGGTGCCGCTCCTGCTCGGCCCGGACGGCGTTCAGCGCGGACAACCGCGACTCCAGCTGGTCGCGCACTATCGCGGCCAGGTCCGCGAGGGTGGCCGCGTCGGCGGCGTCGACGCCGCGCGGGCGGGTGTCGAGGATGTTGACGGTGCCGAGCCGGTGCCCGTCGGCGGTGACGATCGGGGCGCCGGCGTAGAACCGCACCCCCATGGGTCCGGCCACCATCGGGTTCGAGCACGCGACGGGATCCACCAGCGTGTCCGGGATGATCAGCGTCTCGTCGCTCAGCACCGCCGAGTCGCACAGGCCCGGGTCGCGGTCGATCTCGGTGACGCCGGGCAGGCCGTGTACGGCCTTGAATCGGATGCGATCGGTGTCGACTATCGTCACGGTCGCGACGGGGACGTCGAACAACCGTGCCGCGAGGGCCGCCACCCGGTCGTACGCGCCGTCGGGGAGAGTGTCGAGGGTGTCGTAGCGACGCACCGCCGCGATCCGGTCCGCCTCCACCGCCGACGACCCCTTCGTCGGCCGGGCTTGGGGTACGGCTGTTCGTTCGGACATGTGCCTCGTCTCGTCTGCCTCCGTGAAGTCACCCACCAGGACGGCGGAAACCCGTACGACCATCCCCCGAGGCGGCGGACGTGGCCCGCACGGGGGCGGTCGCGGTTCGTCCCTCGTCGTCGACCGGTGGTGCAGGTTCCGGTGGCGGGCGAGGTCGTCCACACCTTGGGGAGCCACCTATCCCTGCCCCCGATCCGCCGGGCCGAACTCGCGCCGATCCTCGCGGCCGGCCGAGGCTTGAGTCGCCGATCAGGGGGCAGGCGTGCGGGCGCGGCCCATACGAACGGTCGGCGGCGTGCCGGCGCCGAGCCGAAGTGCCCTCCGCCGTCCGCCCATGTCGACAAGGTCGCCGGAGAGGGACTCGACGCACCGCATCTGGACACGCTGTTCCTGGCCGGCCCCATCTCGTTCAAAGGCCGCGTGATCCAGCAGGTCGGACGGATCATGCGCGACACCGAGTCAACGAAGAAGAGCCACGTCGAGGTCCATGACTATCTTGACCCCGAAGTCCCGCTACTGGAACGCATGCACCACAAACGCCGCAGGCTCCTCGAACGCCGCGGCTTCGGCAGCACGCCCCCACCGGAACGGGATACGGCTCAGCCGGAGGACCGCCGCCTCTCCGCCATGTCGGTCTCACCGGGAACGGCGGCGGTCGCCCAGGTCCGCGCGTGGGCCCGCGCACAGGGGCTCGACGTCCCAGTCCGAGGCAGGCTGCGGGCCGCCGTCTGGGACGCGTACCGCACCGCTCACCCATGAGCTGCACGCCTGCGCAAGGCGCGGGGAGCGGGCCCGACGGGTGTCCGCGCGGTCGGTGCGTTCCGCGAACACGACGGCGGACGCGCTCCATTCGCCTTCGTCTGCCGGCTTCGCGAGGACTGAGCGGGACGCTCGGCGGTAGGGTCGGGCCATGCAAGGATCGGACCGCGACACGCTGGAGGCGATGGTGGCCGAGGCCACCATCGACTGCTACAACGACGACGAACAGCTCACCGGCCTGTTCACCATGCTCGAGGAGCACCTCGCGGTGCCGTTCGCCACCGCGGCGCTCGGCGTCCCGGTGGTCGTCAAGAAGGTCGACCTCAGCGTGGACGGCAGCATCGTCGCGGTGTGCGTCGCGGGCCGGCACCGGCAGACGGTCGGGCTGCTCGACCTGCCGCCTGAGGGCGCCGAGTGGATCGCCGCATACCGGCACGGGACCGGCTGAGCAACGGCGAGGATGCGGTGAGCGAGTACCAGTACTACGAGTTCGTCGCGGTCGACCGGCCATTGGACGACGCGGAGTTCGCCGCGGTGCGGGCGCTGTCCACCCGGGCGCGGATGAGCCGCACACACTTCGTCAACGACTACCAGTGGGGCGACTTCAAGGGGAGCCCGCGCACCCTGGTCGAGCGCTACTACGACGCGCACCTGTACTTCGCGAACTGGGGCAGCCGGCACCTGATGCTCAAACTCCCTGCGGCACTGCTCGACCTGAAGACCGCGGCACGCTACGAGGTCGCGCCCCTGGCCGAGGCCTGGAAATACAAGGGCAGCACCGTCCTGTCGTTCACCAGCGACGACGAATACGCCGAGTGGGACGACGATCTGGAGGGCGCGCTGTCCGGGCTCATCGGTGTGCGCGCCGAACTCGCCGCCGGCGACCTGCGCCCGCTCTACCTGGCCTGGCTCGCCGGCATCGGCACCTGGGAACGCGATGAGGACACCTTCGACGACGAGTTTGACGGCGTCCCCGAACCCGCGCTGCCCGCCGGCTTGTCCGCCCTGACGGGTCCGCAGCAGGCTCTGGCGGACTTCCTGCGCCTGGACGGCGACCTGCTCGCCGTCGCGGCCGAGGTCAGCCCCGCCTGTAGCGACGAGCCGACCATCGGTGCCGAATTGCGGGACCGGATCGCCGCGTTGCCCGATACCGACAAGGACGACTACCTGCTGCGCGTCGCCGAAGGCAGCGATGTCCACGTCCGAACCGAACTGCTGCGCCGGTACCGGGGCCCGGCCGAGCCCGCCGCGGCGGGGCGCACCGTCGCCCAGCTTTTGAACGCCGCAGCCGAACGGCGCCAACGCCATGAGGAGGCCGACCGCCGTGAATGCGCCGCGGCCGAGCAGCGCCGCGCCGAGAAGGCTGCACAGGAACGCGAGCGGTGCCTCACCGCCCTGGCCGCCGATGTGGACAGCGTGTGGCTGCGCGTGGACGCGCTGATCGCGGCCAAGAAGCCGCGCGAGTACGACCAAGCCGTCGAACTGCTCCAAGATCTGCGTGAACTCGCCCAGCGGGAGGGAACCACTGACGACTTCACGGGCGGGATCACCCGCATCCGCGACGAACACGCGCGCAAACCCGCCCTCATCGCCCGCCTCGACCGCGCGGATCTGGGCGGGCGGACCCAGGGGACCGACCTCGCCGGGTAGTCGCCGCACCCAGAAGGATGTCCCTGGCCGGCAAAAGGCTCCGGCTGTACGGGACGTCGTCGGACTTCGGCAGTCTTGGCGCCGCTCAGCGGGCCGCCGGAGACAGGGGCCAGGCACTGCCGCGCTTCGCGGCGGGGCCGGTGTCCCGGGTGCCAACTGCCGGTCTTCCCCAGGCTGGCAAGATCCTCGCTCGCGCCATCGACGCTGCCGTTGCGGTGATTCATCCGGACAAGTTACGGCGAGAAGACGCAGGCACTGCGTTGGTGTCGCTCGGCCCCAACACGGCCCAGCTGAAGACAAAGAGGCATCCATTTGGTTGGATGAATGCCCGAACTGGGTAACGTGCAGGTCAAACAGGGTGGGCACAGACAGACTCGAACTGTCGACCCCTACTTCGCAAGTGCTGATGGCATGGTGACGGGAGGCGCCACAGAGGGACACTGTGTCCCGTTTTGAATCCGTCTGACACCCCGAAATCGGGTGCCGATACCGCCGGATGCCGGCGGGTGCCGGAACCGCCGCGCACGCGGATATCGCGCACGCACGCCACCCCACGCGGCCTTCCGCGCGGCGCGGGCGTCGACCCGGGGCATGAAAAAGCCCAGGTCAGCGGGCTGACCCCCCTGGGCTTGATTTCCGGTGGGCACAGACAGACTCGAACTGTCGACCCCTGCTTTGTAAGAGCAGTGCTCTAACCAACTGAGCTATGCGCCCGGATGTGAGAGGACAGCCTACCGAATCTGTGGGGGTGCGTCGTGCCGGGTTGGGGTGGGGGTGGTCACGTGGTGGGGCGGCGGGGCCCAGGGGGCGGGGCGCTGTCTGGGGCGGGTGGCTTGGGGGGCTGGGTGGGGCTGGAGTTCGTCGGGGTGGGGTGGGAGGGTCTAGCGGCTGTGGCCGTGCACGGGCATGGGCGCGGCTCGTCCGCTGCTTCGCGGGCCGGGCTGGTGGGCCGGGGCCGCGTGGATGCGGGTGTTGAGGCGGAGCTGCCGGTGCTGTCGTTGTAGGGCGGTTGCACGGGCGGTCCCGAAACCCCTGACCGAGGCAGGTACTCATGCACCGCAACCGGCATCGACCGCTCGTCCGCGCCGCTCTCGTCGCGTGCGCCGCCGTCGCCGCGCTCACCGGCGGCCTCCTGAGCACCACCCAAGCCGACGCCGCCACCCCAGCCGCCCCATCCGCCCCATCCGCCCCTACCGCCGCCCCCCTCTCCACCAGCGGTCGCTGGATCGTCGACGCCAACGGCCAACGGTTCAAGATGCGTTCCGCCAACTGGGCCGGCGCCCAAGGCACCTGGAACGGCTCCGGCGACATCGCCGACCCCGCCAACCACCACAGCGGCGAGAACGCGAACGGCATGCCGCTCGGGCTCGACCGGGCGAGCCTGCCGTCGATCCTGGCCGGCTTCCACGCGGTCGGCGTCAACAGCATCCGCCTGCCCTTCTCCAACGAAATGGTGCACACGAGCACCCCCGTGCCCGACGCCGCGGTCGCCGCCAACCCGGAACTGCGCGGCAAGACCCCGCTCCAGGTCTTCGACGCCGTGGTCGCCGCACTGACCGCCGACGGCTTCGCGGTCGTGCTGAACAACCACACCGGCACCACCCGTTGGTGCTGCGGCCTGGACGGCAACGAACGCTGGAACACCTCGCGCAGCACCACCGACTGGGCCGACGACTGGATCACCATGGCAAGCCGCTACCGAACCAACAAGCGGGTCGTCGGCGCCGATCTGTACAACGAGGTCCGCCGCAACATCACCGACGACCCGAACTGGGGCCGGGGCAACGACAAGGACTGGCAGGCCGCCTCCCTCCTGGCGGGCAACCGCATCCTCACCGAGGCCAACCCGGATCTGCTGATCATCGTCGAGGGCATCAACTGGACCGGCATCCCGCTCGACGGCCTGCCGCACGGCCGCCCGACCCTGACCCCGGTCCGCACCCTGTCGCACACCCTCGTCGACCCGAACAAGCTGGTCTACTCGGCGCACTTCTACGGGTACACCGGCCCCAACCACAGCGGCGCGTACGGCACCGGCGAGACCCACGACGCCCGCTACCAGGACCTGACGCGTGATCAACTGTTCGCGGAGATAGACCGATCGGCGCAATACGTGACCACCGACGGGCAACACCACACCGCCCCCGTCTGGATCAGCGAGTTCGGCACCGGCGCGGAGGAGACCGACCCGGCCGCGCGGGCCTGGTTCACCAACTTCACCGACTACCTCGTCGCACGCGATCTCGACTTCGCCTACTGGCCGTTGCTCGGCTGGAAGGGCAACGGCCGGGGAGACTCCTGGGCCCTCCTGCGCTACGACCCCAACGGCGTGCGCAGCGGCATCCTCGACGACCCGAACGACTGGCGCGCCGCCGCCTGGACCAGGCTGATCGGCGCCGCCGGCCGCACCGGCCCGATCGCCCCGTCCGCCCGGTGGAACATGCTCGACCTGGGCAGCACCGACGCCCAACCGTCCCTGCGCATGCGCGCCCGACCGGACTGGGACTCCGGTGCCCGCAAAGGCGTATGCCCCGACGGCGAGCGGATCATCGGCCTGGCCCACACCGGCAACCGGGGCCTGTGCACCACGATCGGCAGCCCCGACCTCGGCGCGCCGGATGCCGACACCACGGTGGTGCGCGACGAATCGTACGTGCGCGACGACTGGGCGACGGGCTACACCAAACTCCAGTGCCCCACCGGCATGGCGATCACCGGGTACAGCGTGCGCGGCGCGACCGTCTCCGCGACCCTGTGCACCCGACCCGCCGGCGCCCCGCTCGGCACCCGGGCCCGCACCCTGTGGTTCGACCGAGGCGACAACCGCCCGGCGAACGGCACCAACGGCACAGGCGGCACCAACAGCCCCGACGGCACAGGCGGCGAGTTCGCCCCCGGCGCGTACAAGGGTCAGTGCAACGCCGACGAGTACGCGGCCGGCGTCGCCTTCACCCGCCGAGTCGGCTCGTCCGGCACTCCGGACGCCCTCCTCTGCACCCGCCTGAGCTGAACGCCCCAGGCACCAGGCACCTACCGCCCCGCGCCCCCGCTCCACCCACCCGCGTCCGGCAACTGCGAGGGCTCACCCGTCGGCACGGCCGGGGGCGCGGTGCTGCCCGGCAGGTCCCGATTCCGCGGTGTCCGAGGAGTGCCGATCGGGGCCTGCGCCCGGAAATCGAGCATCTTCGCCCGCGCGGCCAGATTGACCTCCGGATCGACCCAGAGCGCCCAACTCGGCGACATCACGATGTCCCGAAGCTGCTTGATCGGCACGATCGCGTACCCCGGCATCCCTATCCCCACGCTCCCGGCGTCGACCCTCGACGTCGCCGTCGCCGAAACCCGCACGCCGTCGCGGCGGATCACCTGCGCGGCCCATGCCGAGGGTTCCTTGCCGCCGGGGTCGACGGTCTGACCTTCGGGCCGAGTCTGCGCGAGGTAGCCGTGCGTACCGTCGGATTCCACGAAGACATCGCAGAGGCGGTACACCTTCCGTACCGCCGCGCAGTCGTCACCCGCGGGATCCTGACCGCTCGCCTGCACCGTCACCGTGAGCGTCGCCGCTCCCTTGTTGGTCACCACCAGCATCACGGCGAACGCACCCACCGAAGTCGGGTCCCCCGTCTTCGGCACGATCCCGGCCCCGCTGGGGTCCCGCATGCTGCCGCCCAGCGGCGTCTGCCGGAGGATCCGCGCGATCTCCTGCGGGGAGACGGCTTCCTTGCCCGGCGGCGGAATGGCCGCCGGGTCGGGAGGAGGGCTCGTACTCGGCCCGGGCGCACCGCTCTGCACGCCCGCGGGCCCCGACGTCGCCCGTACCGCCGACCGGCCGTCGTCCATCCCCGGGAGCACCACCGCGGCGGTCCCGCCCAGCGCCACCACCGCCAGCGCCGACGCGCCGATCCGCATCCGACGCGCCCGGCGCATCCGTCGCCCCCGGGTGATCCCGCCCGCGACCAACCCCGCAGGTGGGACCAATTCGGCCGCCGCCCCGCGCATCGCGGCGGCCAACTGCTGCTCCTCAGAACCCGGGGATCCCATCGGCCTGCTGTCTCCTAGACATCCGTTCCACCACGTGTCGTGCCCCACCCCGAGCCGGTGTCGGCAGGTCGCCCGCGCCCCGCTCGGATCGGGCGGCCGTGCCGTTCCGTTCCCTTCCGTACCGGATACGGGCGCGACCACGGAGCGCGACCGGCAACCCACCGGACCGCGCCCCATGCCGCCCGCTCACCCACTAGATAGAACGCAGTGGACCCCCCGGCGCGTCACGGAACTTCGCCCGGAACATGAAGTACGTTCCACGTCAAGGCAGTTGAATCCCGAAGCCACGGTATCGAACCGCACCCCACGTCGCCCCGAGGCACACGGTCCGTACCGATCCGCCCACCGTGTCCCACGACCCACCGGCCATCCGCCCACGATTCGCCCGTACCGGAGCGATGATTCCGCACCCCCTGCGGGGTCTGCCTTTCGGCGGTACGGAGACCGCCGCGCACACGCAGCCGACCCGCACGTCGCCCCCGAGGAGCCCACCCGATGAACCCGAACACCCCCGACGACCTGCGAACGCTGCTCGAAACCCACATCGCCGAGGGAACACTCCCGGGCGCCGTCGCCCTGATCGCCCGCGGCGACCGCGTCGAGGTACGGGCCGCCGGCTCCCTCGACACCGCCGGCACCGCCCCGATGGCCCGGGACTCGATCTTCCGCATCGCGTCCCTCACCAAGCCCGTCGTCGCCGCCGCGGCCATGATGCTGATCGAGGACGGCCGGATCGCCCCGGACGACCCGGTCGACGACCTCCTCCCGGAACTGGCCGACCGAAGCGTGGTCCGCACGCCCACCGCCGCGATCGACGACGTGGTCCCCGCCGATCGCCCGATCACCGTGTTCGACCTGCTCACCTTCCGGGCCGGCTACGGCTTCCCGAGCGACTTCTCGCTGCCCGCGCTCGCCCCGCTGATGGAAAAGCTGGGCCAGGGTCCGCCGCAGCCGCAACAGGTCCCCGCGCCCGACGAGTGGATGGCCCGGCTGTCCGACATCCCGCTGCTCCACCAGCCGGGCGAGGCCTGGCTCTACAACACCTGTTCGGACATCCTCGGCGTACTGATCGCCCGGGCGGCCGGTCGTCCGCTGCCCGAATTCCTCGCCGAACGACTGTTCGAGCCGCTCGCCATGGTCGACACCGGCTTCGCGGTACCGCCCGCCGACCTGGGGCGGTTCACCACCTGCCACCTCGCCGACCCGGACGGCGTCCTCCGCACCGTCGACGGCCCCACCGGCCAGTGGAGCACACCACCCGCCTTCCCGTCCGGCGGAGGCGGCCTGGTCTCCACCGTGGACGATTACCACGCCTTCGCCCGCCTGCTCCTCGCCGAGGGCACCGTCGCCGGGCGGCGTCTGCTCTCCCCGGAGTCGATCCGCCGGATGACCACCAACCACCTGACCCCGGCGCAGCGCAAGGCCACCGACCTGTTCCTGGAGGGCCAGGGGTGGGGCTTCGGCGGCTCCGTCGACATCGAGGCCGTCAACGCGTGGAACGTTCCCGGCCGCTACGGATGGGTCGGCGGCACCGGCACCACGGCCCACATCGTCCCGGCGACCGGCAGCACCGCCATCCTCTTCACCCAGGTGCAACTCGCGGGCCCCACTCCGCCCGCCGTGATGCGCGCGTTCTGGGAACTCGCCGCCCACGCCTGACTCCGCGACCCACCGGCGGCCCCGGGAATCGTCCCGCCACCCGGCAACGTTGCCCTGCGACATGACGACATCGGACCCGGCGCCCACCGCCGCCACCCCGCTTCGCTACACCGCCTTCTCCACCGACCCGAACGGCGGCAACCCCGCCGGCGTGGTCCTGGACGCCGGCGCCCTGACCGACCGGGACATGCTCACGATCGCCGCCGAACTCGGCTACTCCGAAACAGCGTTCCTCACCCGAACCGAAGCCCGCCCCGAACCCACAACCACAGCCGCAGCCGCAACGGAAACCCCAGCCGAAACCGAGGCCGACCCCACCACCCCCCGCACCTACACCGTCCGCTACTTCAGCCCCCTCGCCGAGGTCTCCTTCTGCGGCCACGCCACCATCGCCGCCGCAATCGCCCTCGCCGAACGCATCGGCACCGGCCCGCTCGCCTTCACCACCCCGGCCGGCCTCGTCCCGGTCGACGTCACCCCCGGCCCCGACGGCCGGCTCCGCGCCACCCTCACCAGCGTCGAGCCGCACCACACCCCCGCCCCGGCCGCCGACGTCGCCGAGGCGCTGGCCCTCCTCGGCTGGAGCGCCGACGACCTCGACCCCGAACTGCCGCCCGGCTACGCCTACGCCGGCGCCCACCACCTGATCCTGGCCGCCGCGACCCGGTCCCGCCTGGCCGACCTGGACTACGACTTCGACGGCCTCGCCGCCTTCATGCGGGCCCGCGACCTGACCACGCTGCAACTGGTCCGACGCACCTCGGCGGACACCTTCCACGTCCGCGACCCGTTCCCGGTCGGCGGCGTGATCGAGGACCCGGCCACCGGCGCCGCCGCGGCGGCCCTCGGCCACTACCTGCGCGCCCTGTCCCTGGTCCCCGCGCGGGCCACCCTCACCCTGCACCAGGGCGACGACCTCGGCCGCCCCGGCGTACTCACCGTCGACCTCGACGAACACGACCCCCGCATCCGTGTCTCCGGCCCGGCCGTCCCGATCCCCGACCCGGCCGGCTGAACCCGTGCCCGACGCCGCCGCCCCATCGCGCCCGACGACGACCCCGATCCGGATTAGCCAATTTGTGCCGCACATGGTCCAGACCATTGACCGACCGGAATCACCGCTTCTAGCGTGAAAGAGCGCCCCCGGTAACGAAGGCACGCGACTCGCGCAGGTCGCACCCGACACGATCCGCACCCGGATCGTGTGGTTCCACGTTCGGATGCGGATGTCGACGTCCCATCGACTCGCGACATCCGCGCTCCGGCGCACGTGCGCACGCGCGCGGACCGTTTCGAGGCCGCGTCCGAACGAGTCTGCCCGTCCCGGCACGACTTCGTTCACGAGGAGAAGTTCGATGCGCAAGAGCACCATCCTGGCCACGCTGAGCGCTTCGGTGCTCGCCCTGCCGTTCCTGCTGCCGGCGTCCTCGGCCTCCGCCCACGGGTACATCTCCAACCCGGCCAGCCGCTCCGCGTTGTGCGGCGAGGGCAAGGTCAAGCGCTGCGGCGACATCCAGTGGGAGCCGCAGAGCGTCGAGGGTCCCAAGGGCTACCCCGCGGGCGGACCGCCCGACGGGCAGCTGTGCGCCGGCGCGGACGGCCGCTGGGCCCCGCTCGACAACCCCCGCAACGGCACCTGGCCGGCCACCCCGCTCACCTCCGGCGCCTCGTTCAGCTTCACCTGGGAGATCGAGGCCCGACACTCGACCACGTCGTTCCGCTACTACATCACCAAGCCGACCTGGAATCCCGCGACTCCGATCAGCCGCGCCCAGATCGAGAGCACCCCGTTCCTGACCGTCCCCTACCACGGTGCCCAGCCCGCCGCGCACCAGGTGCACACCGGCACCCTCCCGGCCGGCCGCACCGGCCGGGCGCTGATCTTCGCCGTCTGGGACATCGACGACACCGACAACGCGTTCTACTCCTGCTCCGACGTGACGTTCTGACCGAAGCACCCACCGGTACGGCCCCGTCACGCTCCGCCCGGCGGTCGCCCACAACGGGCCGCCGGGCCCGCCACGCCCACGCACCCACGCACCCACGCACCCACGCACCCGCCCATCCACCAGGCCCGACGGCCCACCCCCCACATCGCCCCCAAGCGCCCCGTCCGACCCCGGACACGCGCCGAAGGGACGGTTGGTGGACCTCCATCGGACAGCACCTGGAAGGATGGGCAGGATGGAGTGCGCACAGTTCACACGGTGACGGGAGCAGGCGTGGTGGTCGGATCCGCACGACGGTCCCTCGGGGGCGGCCTTCCCCTGTCGATCACGCTCGCGCCGCTGCTCCTGGCGCTGCTCCCGGGCGCGTTCGCCGGCGGCGAGACCCGCCCGTGGCGCCGGCGCAAGGAGGCCGCCCGCTCGGCCGCGCTGGCCGCGCGCGAGACGGCGGGCGAGGCGTTCCTCCAGCTGGACACCGCCCAGCGGGACATGATGCTCTCGCTGGAGACGGTCCGAGCCGTACGCGGCGCGCGCGGCACCGAGGACGCGCTGCGCAGCTTCGCCGCGGTGAGCCTGCGCATCGACGAGGCGAGCGCGGCCTACATCGCGCTGATGGACCGGCACCCGCTCGACGTGGAGCTGGAGACCGACGAATACGAGTCCGCCCGGCGGGAGTTGGCCGAGGTGGCGAGCCGGCTCGACGCCGTGCGCCAGGAGTTGGACCGCTTCGGCACCTCGCTCGGCCCGCTGCTCGCCGACGCCGAACAGGCGCTCGGCCAACTGCCCCCCGCCGTGGACCGGGCCCGCCGCGCCGCCGCCGAGGCCGAACAGGCGGTCGCCGCGACCGAGCGGGCCGGCCTCGGCTCGACCACGCTCACCACCCGACTGGCCGCCGTACGCGCCGATCTGACCGAGCTGGACCGGGGCCCGGCCGCGCTCGGCATCCCGGGCACGCTGGAGGTGGCCCGGCGGATCGAGACCGCGGCCGGCGAGCTGCGCGCGGAGGCCGAGCGGCTGCCCAGGCAGCGCGAGGAGGTCACCAACCGGCTGTCCTCACTGCGCACCCGTGCCCAGGCGCTGGAATCCCGCCTGGGCACGATCGAACCTGCCCTGCACCGACTGCGCCGCGACTACGTACAGTCCTGCTGGGTCGACCTGGAGCAGGTCCCGGCGCGCACCCGACAGTCCCTGGGCGTGGCCCGCAGCCGCCTGGAGGAGGCCGGCGCCGCGGCCGGGCGCGGCGAGTACGCCGACGCGGTCAGCCGGCTGGCCACCGCCCGGGCCACCCTCAAGGACGCCGACGAGGCGATGGCCTCAGTCAACGACCGGCTGCACGCCCTCGAAGAGGTGGCCCGCGACCCGGAGGCCGAGTTGGAGCGCACCCGATTCGCGCTGCGCGACGCCCAGCGGCTCGCCCTCGGCGGTCGGGCCAACGCCGAGGAGCGCTACGCCCGCCGGCTGGACGCGCTGGTGTACCGCCTGGAGGCGATCGCCGCGGAGCCGGAGCAGCCCCGCCCCGACTGGTGGCGCTTTCTCAGCGAGACCCGGGACATCCGCGCCGAGGTCGCGGCCACCGTGCAGGTGATCCGCGAGGACCGGGCGGGCCCCGGCCCGCACTGACGCCAAACCCGGACACTACGCACAGCAATCATCCGTTGCCCAAAAGCTGACATTTTCCGCAGTCGGCGCACCATCGGCAACTCCACGTAGTGATTTCGTCGCCATGTTCGACCAGTCGGGTAAAGAATCGGCACCGGTGGCCACTTTCCCGAAATTCAAGGTTTAAAGTCGACGGACCGGCCGACTTCGAGACCTTGGTCCCGATTCACGGGGACGGATCCCGCGCGCCGCGCCGGCGACCACGATGCTGACACCGGGAAGTCGCACATGCCCGTGCTCTTGATGCTCCTGTTCGTGTTTCTCCTCGTCCTGGCACCGCCCTGCCTGCGCGCGCTGCGCCGGGCTCCGCAGACGGCCCCGGTGTTGCCCCTGCACACCGACGACATCACCGACATGCACCGCATGATGGCCGTCGCCTACGAGGAGGAGCGCGCGGTGCTGCATCGCCGGGCGGTCAGCTGGCTGCACTCGCTCGGGCGCGGTCCGCTGCGGGTGACCGACGCCCAGGCGGCGACCGGCAACCGCGGCTGCGACCTGGTCACCCTCGGCGACGGCACGGTGCTCGGCCTGTCCTCGACCGGGGTGGTCATGCACGAGTTGTGCGGCGCGCTCGACCGGTTCACCGAGGTCGCGCTGACCCGGGTGCGCGCCGCGCGCGACGGCTTCGAGCTGACCTTCGACATGGAGTGCGGCCGACAGCTGCACGCCCGCGCCGAACTACTGACCGTCCGCGGCGCCTGCGTCTGACCGATCCGGCGCCACCCCGCCCGGCACCACCCCACCCGGCACCGCCACCGCGTCCACCCAGCACTCGCGCACCGTGTCCGGCCCGGGCCCGCGCAGCGCCACCGTCGCCGCGTAGCCGACGCCCGGCGCCAGGTCGTACATCCGCACCGCATCCTGCCCGCGGTGCGGATGTACCCCGTCCCGTTCGATCGCCGCGAGGTCGCCCGGCACCCCCGCCGCCTCCGGCGGGTCCGGCCAGTCCAGCAACCGGGGCGGCTCGCCCGCGCCGGACACCGTCAACCGGCGCGGATCGACGGTCAGACCGAGCCCGTACACCTTGAGCAGCGCCTCCTTGCGGGTCCACCGGGTGATCGCGTCGGCCGCCCGCAGGCGCGCCGGAAGCCGGTCCTGCGCGGCCAATTCGGCACCGGACAGGGTGCCCTCGACGGTCGCGATCCGCTCCACGTCAACACCCACCTCGGCGCCCTCGACCACCGCGAGCACGACCCGCTCCCCGGCGTGCGAGATGGAGAAGTCGAGCCCGGCCGGGCCGTGCGCCACCCTCGGCTTGCCCCGGGCGCACCCGCAGAGCCGGCAGGTCGTGTCGAAGCGCACCTCGCCCGGGGCCACGTCGAGCCGGGCCGCCAGCACCTGTCGGGCCAGCGCCCGCGCGGTGGCGAACCTCGCCTGGTCGGCCGGTCGGCGATACCGCTCGTATCTGGCCCGCTCGGCCGCGTCGAACCAGGCCCGCGCGACCGCGTCCGGATCCGGCTCGGCCCACCACACGACACACTCGGCAGGTCCCACGACGGCCCCTCCTCCTCGTCGCGCACCATTCAACCGCGCCCCACCGGCCCCGGCCCCGATCCTCCGGAACAGATGCGGCAACCCGCCGCGCCGGAGCACCGGCGCCCTACGCGCCGACCACCGGCCGAATCCGACTCCGGCTCCGCTCCAACAGCCACTCCGCGATCCGCTCCCCCGCGGACAGTCCCATCGCGGCCAACGCCTCCACATGCGGCGCCGACCAGTCGCTGTCGGCCAGTTCGCCATGCCCGGGCCGCACCCCGGCGACCGCGGCCCGCAGCAGTTCGATGTCCAGGAGCGAGTCGCCGGCCGCGAACACCACGCCGGCCGAGGCCCGTCGGGCCACTTCGCGCACCGCGTCGCCCTTGGTCAGCGCGTCCGGGACGAGGTAGAGCTTGCGTCCCTGGAGCGAGACGCCGTAGCCGCGCGCGTTCGCCCACTCGGTCAGCTCCGGCACGAACTCCGGCGGCAGTGCCGCGCGTTCCACCACCAGGTAGCCGAACAGGTCCTCGGCCACCCGGAGTTTGAGCGTCCACTCGGGTCGGGCGACCACTTCGAGGTGGGCGATCACCTCCGGCAGCGGCGCGGCCTTCGCGGCGAGCGTCTTGCGCACCCCCGCGTGCCAGTCCGGGTCGCTCTCGCCGTGCACGAGCAGGTGGCCGCCATTGGCACAGATCGCGAACTCCGGCGCCCGGCCCGGCAGTACGATCCGCCCGTACTGCTCCCGGGTACGCGTCGTGGTGGGCACGAACGTGCTGTGCTCGGCGAGTTCGGCCAGCAGTTCGCTCGCCCGGCGGGTGACGAAGGACATCGGCGCGCCCTCGTACTCCTCCACGCACACCAGCTCGGGCGTCGGCTCCTCGGGGCCCAACCCCAGCCGCGCGGCGGCCTTCGAGTAGATCAGGGTCCGGTCCAGGTCACTGGCCACCAGCACGTTCACGCGCCACTCCCGTCCCGGCGAAAGCCCGGTTTGACCAGACCCACGCACGAGTACGGCAGGTCGTCCACGTCGATCACCGGCACCCCGCGCTGGGCGGCGAGCATCCGCACGTGGTCCAGCTCGGCGCCGACCCCCTCGCGGGCCAGGATCTGCCACGGCACCCGGCGCAGCAGCACCCGCGTGGTCTCGCCGACCCCGGGCTTGATCAGGTTGATGTTCTCGATCCCGTACTCGGCGCCGATCCGCTCGACCGCGCGCCATCCGGCCCAGGTCGGCGTGCGGTCGCTCGCGGCGAGCACGGGTTGGTCGCGCGCCACGTCCTCGGCGACCGCGTCGAACCGTTCGGCGACGGCGTCCAGGAACAGCCCGGACACGTCCGCGTCGGCCAGTTCGGCGTAGAACTTCGCGCCGTGGAACTCGTCCGGCCCGATCAGGTCGTCGCGCAGTACGGTGCGCGAGACCAGCCCGGACACCGTCGAGTTCAGGCACGCGGACGGGATCAGGAAGTCGTCCCGGGTGCCGTAGGTACGCACGCACGAGCCCGGGTCGGCGAGCACGGCCAACTCCGGATCGAACCGCATGCCGGTGGTCGCCGCGGTCACGTCCAGCGCGTCGGACAACTCGCGGGTGATCGCGCCCTTGCCGGTCCAGCCGTCCACGAAGACGATCCGCGACGGGTCGAACTCGCGGCCCAGCCAACGCAGCGCGGTGGTGTCGATGCCGCGTCCGCGCACGATCGACACGGCGAAGTGCGGCAGCGTCAGGCCGTGCGCGCGCCGGGCCCAGCGGCGCATCAGCACGCCCACCGGGGTGCCGGCCCTGGCCAGCGAGACCAGCACCGCGTCCCGGCCGCGCTCGGCGAGGATGGTCTCGGTGACCACGCCGACCGCGTGCGCGATCCGCTCCGCCGAGGCGTCCAGCGCGGCGTGGAAGAGCGCCTGGTACTCGGGCGAGGGCTGGTACTCGATGGGCAACGACTCGGCGTAGTGCGCGCCCGCGTGCTGGATCGCCTCCTCGCGCTCCTCCAGCGGCGCTTCCAGCTCGACCGCGGACAGGTCCTTGAGCAGCCAGGCGACCTCGTCGGCGGCGTAGGAGGAGAAAGCGGGACCGTACAGCGGCTCCGGCAGCTTCCCGGTGTCGGGTCCGGCCGCACCGGGCCGATCGTTCGCGGACTGGTGGTTCATGACCTGCGCACCTCGGGGGTGAAGGAGGGGACGACGAGCAGACCGACGTGGTCGGTGACCCGGGACAGCGCATCCAACAGCCCGCCGGGCGCGCGCAGTTCGGGAGTGTCGGCGACCGAGTCGACGACGATCAGCACCTCGTCGAAGCGCCGCTCGGGGTCGGCGCCGGCCGCGACGTTGTACGCGTAGCGCTCGCCGGGCCCGTCCGCCGGATCGTCGTGGGCGGGGAATTGCAATCGGGTACGGATCGCGTAGCCCGGATCGTCCACGGCCAGCACCGGCGAGCGGGTCGTGGTCGAGTAGCGCACCTCGACCCCGGCCGGCACGTGCTCGGCCAGCGCGCGGGCCAACCGCAGCGGCGTGTACATCAGTTCCTCGAAGCCGAGGACCAGGATCCGCCGGCCCACCACCTGCCCGGCCAGCGCCGCGCCGAGGGTGGGCAGGACCCGCTCCAGGGCGTCCTGGTCGGCCTGGGTGAACCCGTGCCGCCCGCCGTCGGGCAGGTCGGCCGGCCAGTCCAGGTCCAGGGTGCGCACCGTGCCGGGCGGCTCGTCCGCCGGCCCGCCGGCCTCGTGCGCGGCGACCAGCGCGGTGCCGCGCGCGAGCACGTCCTCGGGCAGGTCGACGGTGCCGGCCGCGAGCGCCACCACGTCCACCCGGGCGCCGAGTTCGGCCGCGAAGACCTCGAACTCGGCCCGGTCGGCGGGACCGCGCACGTCGATCAGCGCGGCGATCACGTAGTGCGCCCGAGGCGCGACCGCGTGCAGTGCCCGGATCGTGTTGGACACCGTGCGCCCGGTGGACAGTTCGTCGTCCACCAGGACCAACGGCCCGCTTCCGGAGAGCAGTTCCCGATCACGCGGCAGGATCAGGTGCGAGGTGGCGTGCGAGTGCTCCTCCTCGAAGGAGCCGAACCGGTCCACCCCGGCCACCGGACGCCGGGTGGAGTGCAGGTAGGCCGCCCCCGGCAGCGCCTCGGCCACGCAGTGCCCCAGGCCCGTGGCGGTCTCCGCGTAGCCGAGCACCACCGGCGTCGGCTCGTCGGCCAGCACACGCGCCACCCGCATGCCCAGGTCGCGGCCCGCGTCGTGCACCACCTCGGGCAGTTGCGGGACGTGCTTGCCCAACACGGTGGACACCAGCAGGTGGGCCCGGCGCGGGTTGCGCCGCAGCGCGAGGCCGACCAGCGCGTCGAGCCCGTCCCCGGCGAGCGCCACGTCGAGCCGCTCGGCGACCCAACTCCCCGACCAGGCCGCCGTATCCGTCGACCCGCCCGATGCCTTCGGCCCGCCCGACCCGCCCAGCCCTCCCGACCAGGTTTCCATCCGATGTTGCGTCACGCACGAACCCGCTTCCCTTGTTGCCCCGTATCGACCGATCCCGCCGGAACGTCTTGCCCCGGCCGCCGGCTCACTCCATGACCCCCGCCGCGAGCAGGTCCACGAACGTGACGTCCTCGCGGGCCACACCGAACGCGTGCGCCCGGCGCATCACCGCCTGCGCCCACGCGCGGTGCGGCTTCACCTCGTTCATCTTGTTGGTGTACGCCGAGCGCAGCACCCCGCCACCGGCCGCGCTCTCCGCGAGGATGTCGCCGGCGTCGCAGTACTCCTCGTGCGTGACCACCGACATCGCGTGGATCACCGCCACGTGGCTGGGGTGGATCGCGGTCTTGCCGAGCAGGCCGTTGGCCTTGTCCAGTTCGAGTTCGCGGATCAGCCCGTCCAGGTCGGCGGAGATCAGCCGGGTGCGCAACTCGACCGCCTCCGGGTCCTCCGCCTCGGCGAACGGCGTGCGCCGCAGCTGCGGCTTGAACAGCCGCTCGCCCTGCGGGAAGTACTCCCACACCGGCCCGCTGATCACGTGTCCGGTGCCGTCGGCCCGACCGAAGACGTTCACGATGTCGCCGATCAGTTGGGCCACCAGGTGCACGTCGTAGGCGGTCAGATCGCGCGAGCGGCGCAGCGCGTACGCGGACTGGAAGTCGGTGGCCCCGATCCGTACCGCCAGGATGCGCTCGCGGTGCGCGGCGATCAGCTCGGCGAGTTCGGCGAGCACGGCCCGCCGGTGCTCGATGTAGGCGATCGACGGCGACTCCAGGACGGGCATCGCGAACAGTCGGCGACCACTCATCGTGATCGCCTCGTCCAGTGCCTTGAGGTAGCGCGCGCCGCTGTCCGGCTCGAACTTGGGCAGTACGAAGCCGGTCAGCACGCCGAGCGTGTCGCCGAGCCGCTCGGCGAGGTCGGTGATCTGCTCGGGGTGGCGGACCCGAATGAACAGCAGCGGCCCCTCGGCCCCGGAGCCGGCGAACGCGGCCAACTGCTCGACCAGGTTCTGCTCGGCGCCGACCACCTCGCGGTCGTCGATCGAGTCCTCCAGGCACAGCACCATCGAGGTCACCCCGCGGGCGGCCTGCTTGGCGATGTCCGTCGCGAGCGTCGCGCGCGTGGCGGGACTGTACAGGGTCGCGCCGAGAGCCGAGGCGAGCACGCCGGCATCGCTGTCCCGGTCGAACGTCTGCGGCTCGCGGTGGAACAGATGGTCGCGGACCGCATCGTCCAGGTAGCCGAAATGCCGCATCGTGATCTGATCCCCCTCGACCGTCGGTGGTGATGGCACAGGCGCGTCGGGAAGGGAACCCGTACCCGCCCCGGATGTATCGAAAGGCGCATTACGCGCCGAGCCGGTGAGCCGCCGGCAGGTGCTGCCTACGGTAACCGAAAAGCAAAATCGAAGACGTACGATCCGGTTATAGGACCATGTGTTCACACAATCGTCACGGCCCCGACCCACGTTGAGCCCGACTCCGTCGGGACGGCAGGATGGGGACATGACCCAGGTGATGTCCAAGGGAGCGAATACGGCCCTCCCCGCCCGGTCCGTGCGCGTGGTCCTCGAATGGCGGCCGGGAGCCGGTGTCCCGGACATGGACGCCTCGGCCCTGCTGCTCGGCGCGGACGACAAGGTGCGCGGCGACCACGATTTCGTCTTCTACAACCAGCCCAGACACCCTTCCGGCACGGTCGTCCACGAGGGCAAGAACACCGCCCCCGACCGCTGCACCGACGGCGTCCGCGTGGACGTCGCCGCGCTCGCCCCGGATGTCCGCCACGTGATCGTGGCCGCGTCCGCCGACGGCGGCACGATCGGCGCGGTGCCCGGTCTGGTCCTTCGACTGTACGACGTCGACGGCGGACGCGAGATGCTCAACTTCCCGATCACCGGTGCGACGACCGAGACCGCGTTCGTGTTCGGCGAGATCTACCGGCGCGGCGACCAGTGGAAGTTCCGCGCGGTCGGCCAGGGCTACGCGAGCGGTCTCGCCGGGCTGGCCACCGACTACGGGATCAGCGTCGACGACGAACCGGCCCCCGCGAGCGCCCCGCCGGCCCCGGCTCCCGTGCCGCTGCCGCCGGTGCACCAGTCGCCGCCCACCGCACCGGCGCCGCCGCCGGCCCCGGTCTTCGGCAACCCCCCGGCGCCGCAGCCGCAGCCGACCTATCAGGACGCGGCGCCCACCGCCGTGCTGCCGCAATACGACCGGGGCCCCGTGCCCGCCCCGCCTGCGGGGCAGCAGCCGGCGCCGCCCCAGGGCGTGCTGCCCGTCTCGGGCAACGCGCCGTACGGCGGCCCCTCGTTGCCGCCTCCGCCGCGCCACGACGGCCCGACGATCCCGCCGCCGCCGGCCCCGCACACGTTCGGCGGCCGGCCCCCGGGCTACCCGCAGACACCCTCCGCCGGCGCCCCCGTACCGCCGCCGCCCGGCCCGGGCGGCACCCCGCCGCAGGGCTTCGCGCAGCCTCCCGGCACCCCCTCGCACGGCGTCGCGTTCCAGACACCGCCGGGCGTGATGCACATGCCGCCGGGCGGCCCGCAGCTCCCGGCTCCGGGTCGGTACACGCCCGCACACGGCGCTCCGCAGCCGCCGGGGCCGTACACGCCCTCGCACGGCGCCCCGCAGCCGCCCGGGCAGTACCAGCCGGGCATGACCCCGCCGCAGGGCATGGGCATGCCCCCGCAGCCGCACCAGGGCACCCCGCCCCAGGGCCACGGCGGCCCGCCGCAGCTGCGCCGCCTGGACTCGCCGCCGCAGGGCCCGCAGTTCCAGGGCTGACCCGCCCCGCGCACGGGTGACCCGGTCCGCCGACGGACCGGGTCACCCGGCGCACCGGATCACCGGTGCCCGCGCCTCACTTGTAGCCGCGCGCCCACAGCAGACCCCACCCGTACTCGCGGTCCAGCTCGGCCTGATAGCCGTGCACGTAGCGGACCTCGCGGCGGACCACGATGTCGTCGCCGTGGTTCTCCACCACCGCCACCGCACAGGTGTGCGCCTCGCGCGCGTGCTCGTCCAACCGCACCTCGATCGGCAGACCCGCGTTCGGGAACAGCGTGACCACGCCGTTGACCTGGTCGAACGCCGGAATGCCCTCGTAGATGTAGACGAAGATGAGCAGTCGGCGCACGTTGCGCGCCTGGTCGATGTTGATGAACAACGTCTCGCCCGACGCCGACCCGGAGCGGTCGTCGGTGTCCAGGCGCACGTACGGCGGCTGGCTGAACTGCCCGTACAGGTTGCCGAGCGCTTGGACCACGCCCTTGGAGCCGTCGGACATCTCCCACATGCAGCCCAGGTCGAGGTCGATCTTCTGCGGCAGCGGCGGCGACTGCACGGCCAGCGGCCGGAAGAGCCCGCCGCTGCGCTGCCGCGGCGGTGCCTGCTCGACCTGCGGGTTCCAGTGCAGGTTGACCCGCAGCGTGCCGGTCGCCGAGCCCGCCTGGGTCAGCGAGACCTCGGGCGTCGAGCGGGTCAGCGCGACCTTGTGCCCGCCGTGGTCCGGCTCGCGTTCGATCAATCCCCGACGCCAGTCGAAAAGCGGCATCAAGCCCTCCCCTGATCCCGAGCCCGCGTACGCGTGGTGGCGGCTTCAGTACACAACATAACCGGGCCGGAAAAAACCGGTACCGCGCCCGACGGATGCTCGGACGCGGTACCGGTCGTGCCCGCGGGACGTGCCGCCGGGTGGTTAGACGACCCCGGCCTTGGTCTTGGCCTCGCCGTTCTGCCCGGGGACGTGCCCGATCCGCTTGTTGCGGACGATCGAGGAGATCAGCGCGACGCCGATGAAGCCCACCCCGACCACGCCGGTGATCACCTCGTGGATCTCCCACTTGATCGACGCCAGGAGGATGCCGGCGAGCGCGCCGATCGCGTACATCGCGCCGTGCTCCAGGTACACGTAGTCGTCCAGCGTGCCCTGGCGCACCAGGTAGACGGTGAGCGACCGGATGTACATCGCGCCGATACCCAGACCCAGCGTGATCATCAGCAGGTCCTGGGTGATGGCGAACGCGCCGACCACACCGTCGAAGGAGAACGACGCGTCCAACACCTCGAGGTAGAGGAACATGAAGAAGGCGGCCTTGCCGGCGGCCAGCTGCGCGGTGTTCGGGCCGCTGCGCGCGGCCTGGACCGCCCCGGCGCCCTCTTCGGCGTCCTCGTCCTCGTCCTCCTCGGCGTTGATCTCGCCGAGCGTGCCGTGCGATTCGAAGTAGTCGGAGAGCCCGCCGACGGCCAGGTACGCGATCAGGCCGAGCACGCCCGCCACCATGACCGTGCCCTCCTTGTGCGCGGGTGCGAGCGACTGCGCCACGACCACCAGGGTGACCAGCGCGATCAGGGTGGACAGCACGTCGAAGTTGCCGAGCTTGCCGGTGAACCGTTCCAGCGGGCCGACCCAGTGGTGCTCGCGCTCCTCGTCGAACATGAAGTCAAGGAAGATCATCAGCAGGAACAGTCCACCGAAGGCGGCGATCGCCGGGTGCGCCTCGTCCAGGTGATCGGCGTAGGTCATGCCGTCGATCATCTTGTTCTCGTGGAACGCGAGGTCCACCACATCCGCCGGGCTCATCCCCGCGGTGAGACTCACGATGAGCAGCGGGAAGACGAGACGCATGCCGAAGACGGCGATGAGAATGCCGACCGTCAGGAACATCTTCTGCCAGAAGGCATTCATCTTCTTGAGGATCGTGGCATTTACTACAGCGTTGTCGAAAGACAACGAGATCTCGAGGATCGACAGGATCAGCACGATGCCGAATCCGGTCGCTCCCCAGAAATAGGCGGCGACGGCGAGACCGACCGCCGTCACCGCGAACGACCAGCCGAACGTACGGATTACCACGGATGAGGTCCTTATCTACCTGGGATTGCAATCTCCGGGCGGGTCATCAGGAAGACCGGCCCTCATCCCCCGCCCGAGAGTCCTCGGGAAAGGCGTCAGGGCCGGCCCCACCGGGTGACCGACCCTGACACACCGTCAGCGCGTACTCACTGCACGCTGACGCCGAAGTCGAGTGCGATCCCCCGCAGGCCCGAAGCGTACCCCTGCCCTACTGCGCGGAACTTCCACTCCCCCTGGTAACGGTAAAGTTCTCCAAAGATCATGGCAGTCTCGCTTGACGCGTCCTCGGTCAGGTCGTAACGCGCCAGCTCGTTGTTGTCCGCCTGATTCACGATCCGAATGTAGGCGTTGCGGACCTGGCCGAAGGTCTGCCCGCGCATCTCCGCGTCGTAGATGGAGACCGGGAAAACCACCTTCTCGACCTGCTCCGGAACGGCCGTCAGGTCGACCAGGATCACCTCGTCGTCGCCGTCGCCGTCACCGGTGAGGTTGTCACCGGTGTGCTCGATCGACCCCTCGGGGCTCTTCAGGTTGTTGTAGAAAACGAAATAGTCGTCGCCGAGCACCTTGCCCGCCCCACCGCACAGCAGCGCACTCGCGTCCAGGTCGAACGAGGCGCCCGTGGTGGCGCGCGCGTCCCAGCCCAGACCCACCAGCACATTGGTGAGGTTGGGTGCGGCCTTGCTCAGCGAGACGTTTCCGCCCTTGGCGAGGGTGACCCCCATCGAATCCTCCTGATCGTCGTACATTCGCGTTCAACCTTGCCACGCCCCCGACCCGCCGGGGCCCCCTTTTTGCACAGCTCTGGACATGCACAGGCGCACATTTCGACAACCCCCGGCGCGGGCCCGACCGGTCCGGGACGACGAACGCCCGCCGACCGCGGTGAGCGGTCGGCGGGCGTCGATCATGTGCGCCCGGGTCAGACGTTGACCCCGAAGTCCTTGGCGATGCCGCGCAGGCCCGAGGCGTAGCCCTGGCCCACCGCGCGGAACTTCCACTCCGCGCCGTTGCGGTACAGCTCGCCGAACACCATCGCGGTCTCGGTCGACGCGTCCTCGGTGAGGTCGTACCGGGCGAGTTCCTTGTTGTCGGCCTGGTTCACGATGCGAATGAACGCGTTGCGGACCTGGCCGAAGCTCTGCTGCCGCGTCTCGGCGTCGTAGATCGAGACCGGGAAGACGATCCGCTCGACATCGGCGGGGACACCCGCGAGGTTGACCTTGATCGCCTCGTCGTCGCCTTCGCCCTCACCGGTGAGGTTGTCGCCGGTGTGCTCGACGGAGCCGTCCGGGCTCTTCAGGTTGTTGAAGAAGACGAAGTGCCCGTCCGACGGCGCCTGGCCGCTTCCGTTGAGCAGGATCGCGCTCGCGTCGAGGTCGAAGTCCGTGCCGGTGGTCGTACGCACGTCCCAACCCAGGCCGACGAGAACGGCGGTCAGGCCGGGAGCCTCCTTCGAGAGCGAGACGTTGCCGCCCTTGCTCAGGCTGACGCCCACGAGTCCTCCAAAAAGTTCATGGAGCAACGGGTGCCCCGGGGTTTTCGCCTACGACGTGACAACGCGCCGATCCTAGTCATGAGTTCCTGACCGGCGGGAGGTCTCGCCGCGGCACGGGTACCCGCCCCGGCCCGAGCTACGCGCGAACCGGCCGGCGAACCTCGCCTCACAGCGCCGCGAGCGCCCTGTGGTACTCCGTCCGGTCCCGCGCGTCGGGCATCGCGTTGACCACGCTCCAGCGGATCACCCCGCCCCGGTCGATCACGAAGCTCGCCCGCAACGCGCACCCCTTGTCCTCGGCGAAGACCCCGTACGCCCGAGCCGCGGCGCCATGCGGCCAAAAGTCCGAGAGCAGCGGAAACCCGTAGCCCTCCGCCTCGGCGAACACCCGCAGCGAGAACGGCGCGTCACAGGAGAGCGCGAGCACCTGCACATCGTCGTTCTGGAAAGCGGACAGCTCGTCGCGCAGCGCGCCCAGCTCGGCGGTGCACACGCCGGTGAACGCGAACGGATAGAAGACGAGGAGCACGTTCTTCTCCCCCCGGAAGTCCGCGAGCCGCACACCCTCACCGTGCTGGTTCCGCAGCTCGAAGTCGGGGGCCTCGCTACCGATCTCCACGGCCATCGTGCGCATCTCCTCGTCCCGGGCAACGTCCGCTTCGCGCCGGCGAGCCTAGCCCGATGGCGCGTGGGAGCCGGCACGGGCGGGTGGGGGGTCGGCGTTCGGCGGTCGGGCGAGCGGGCAGTATGCGGGCATGTCCTCGATCGAGATCGTCAGCGGCCCGTGGGGCACCGCCTCCATGCCCGCCGAGGCGCAGCGCACGCGGGCCCTGGCCGCCTGGGACGCCTTCCGCGACCTGGCCGACCGGGTCGACCTCGACGCGCCGTCCCGCCTGCCGGGCTGGGACGGCCGCGCCGTGATCACCCACCTCGCGTCTTGGCCCGAGGCCCCGCTGCTCGCCCGCCTGCTGGCCGAGGCGAGCGGCCGACGGGCCCCGGACGCGGCGCCGATGCACCAGGACGAGGTCAACGCGCGCTTGGTCCTGGCCCACCGCGACGCCGATCGGGAGGAACTGCTCGCCGCGCTCGACGACGGCCGGGTCCGACTGGTCGCCGCCTTCGACGCCACCACCGAGGACCCGTCCCTGGCCCTGGCCCGCACCGGCTCGCAGGTCGGCCCGGTCCCGCTGCTCACCCAGCTCGGCGCGATCGCCTACGAGCTGGCCGTACACGCGCTCGACCTGGCCCCCTGCGGTGCGGACGAACCGCAGCCCGAGCTGCTGGACGCCGGCGTCCTGGCCCTGGCCGACATCACCGGCGCGCTCGCCGCCCGGCACCGCGTCCGGGCCCGCACCGGACTGGCCGTGCCCGGCGGCGGCTGGGGCTTCGCCGCCCCCGGCGCGGCCGGCACCGGCTGGGAGGTCTTCCCGCTCCCGCCCGGTCGACCGAACCTGCCCGCCGTCGAGGCCCGCGCCGCCGCCCTGCTCCTGGACGCCTCCGCCGGCCGCCGCCCCGTCCCCGCACTCCTGGCCCGCCGCGACCTGAAACCGCACAACCTCCCGGGCCTGCTGTCCCTGGCCCCCCTGCTCGACCACGTCCCGGGCCTGCCCGGCGGCCCGGCCCTGCGCCTGACCGCCGCCGCGCTCGGCGGCGTCGGCCGCATAACGGCCCTGCTCCCCACCCTCACCCGAACCCGCCCCTGACCCGAAGGCGCCGGGACGACCCCGAACAGCCGAGACCCCGGTGCGGTGACCTTTGTCACCGCACCGGGGTCTCTTCGTCTGCTTACCGCAGTGGCGTCGAGTCACTTCTTGCCGCTGCGCACCGCCTTGGGCGACACCAGACGGGTCGCCGACCAGTCCTTGACGGCGCCGAAGCTCGTCGTGCGGGCCAATCCCGCCGTCGGCGCGGCTTCACCGATGTCCGAGGGTTCTACATATCCGTCCCGGCCGGTCTTCGGGGTCAGCAGCCAGATATGGCCGCCATCCGTGAGCGTGGCGAGGGCATCCACGAGGGTGTCGACGAGATCGCCGTCGTCCTCCCGGAACCACAGCAGGACGACGTCGGCAACGTCATCCTCGTAGTCCTCATCGACGAGTTCGTTTCCGGTGAGTTCCGCGATCTCCTCGCGCAGCTCCTCGTCCACGTCGTCGTCGTAACCGAGCTCCTGGACCACCTGTCCGGGCTGGAACCCAAGTCGAACGGCCGAGTTGGCCCGCTCTTCCGCGTGGTCCGCGGTCGCGCTCACGAATCAACCTCCCTTGTCCGGCCCCACAACGCTTCGGGGCTCACGCGCGTAAGTCCACACGCGCCAGGCTGTTCGCGCAAGTACCCAGGTCACGTACTCGCGCAAACGCCACACCCATGTAGTGCGGAAGCTACCCCCGACGGGCATGGATCACGCAACGTATTCGAGGGCCAGCCTGACAGACGAAAGCTCACCAGGTGCGCCGGGGCCGTCCCGCGGCCGGATCCGCGCCCCCGACCCGCTCGATGACCGCGTCGGCGCCGGGGACCACCAGACCGGTGTGCCCGTCCTCGAACCGCACCACGTACGGCGGCCCGCCGTCCGGGCCCCTGACCTCGATAATCTCCCCGAATCGATCGCCTCGGCCGACCGTGTTCCCGTGCACGTGGAGCCGGTCGCCAATTCGTGCCCGCATCAGCCCTGACCTCCCTGTCGAACGGGTGCGAAACCACTCACACCCTCCCAGGGAACTACGCCAGTGCGCTGTGCGTAAGACAGTCGGCGTAAGGTCTTGGAGGTTCACGGTTGCATCACCCCGCAATCGCGAACCGCCGCGTGGAGCGTCCGGTGACAGCCGGACGATCAGGGCAGCTCCGCTCCTGTCGCGGTAACCGAACACGGACCGGGCTCGGTACATGATCGGTGGATGAGACGCAGGCGGGCACCCCGCCGGTCCATTACCGGTCGGTAGAGATGACGGATCCGACGTCCGGGTACCACGATGGGGACGGCGCGACACCGCTCAGGGTGGTCGACCCCGCTCTCGCGGGGAGGGTCCCCATCTACCGATAAGGCGAAGGAACAGCGTGGCTTCCGGACGAGAGCGCTTCTCGATCATCAGCGACGGCCTCCCGAGCCAGCTCCCCGACATCGATCCGAACGAGACCGGGGAATGGCTGGAGTCGCTGGACGCAGTCATCAACGAGCAGGGCCGCCAGCGAGCCCGATACATCATGCTCAAGCTGCTCGAACGGGCCCGTGAACGTCAGGTCGGCGTGCCGGGCCTGCGGAGCACGGACTACATCAACACGATTGCCCCGGAGAGCGAGCCCTGGTTCCCCGGCGACGAGAACATCGAACGGCGCATCCGTGCGTTCGTGCGGTGGAACGCCGCGATCATGGTGTCGCGGGCCAACCGCCCCGGCCTGGGCGTCGGTGGTCACATCGCCACCTACGCGTCCTCGGCGAGCCTGTACGAGGTGGGCTTCAACCACTTCTTCCGCGGCAAGGACCACGGGGAGTCGGGCGACCAGATCTACTTCCAGGGACACGCGTCGCCGGGCATCTACGCACGTGCCTTCCTGGAAGGACGTCTGAGCGAGGCCCAGCTCGACGGCTTCCGGCAGGAGAAGTCGGCCGCGCCGAACGGGCTGCCCAGCTACCCGCACCCGCGGATGATGCCGGAGTTCTGGGAGTTCCCGACCGTCTCGATGGGCCTCGGCCCGCTCGGGGCGATCTACCAGGCCCGGTTCAACCGCTACCTGCACAACCGCAACATCAAGGACACCTCGCGCAGCCACGTCTGGGCCTTCCTCGGCGACGGCGAGATGGACGAGCCGGAGTCGCTCGGCAACATCGGCCTGGCCGCGCGCGAGGAGCTGGACAACCTCACCTTCGTGATCAACTGCAACCTGCAGCGACTCGACGGTCCGGTGCGCGGCAACGGCAAGATCATCCAGGAGCTGGAGTCGTACTTCCGCGGCGCCGGCTGGAACGTGATCAAGGTCGTCTGGGGCCGCGACTGGGACCCGCTGCTGGCCCAGGACACCGACGGCGCGCTCGTGAACAAGATGAACACGACGCCCGACGGCCAGTTCCAGACCTACGCGGTGGAGTCCGGCGCCTACGTGCGCGAGCACTTCTTCGGCGACGACGCGCGGCTGCGCCGCATGGTGCAGGACCTGAGCGACGAGGACATCCAAAAGCTCGGTCGCGGCGGGCACGACTACCGCAAGGTCTACGCGGCCTTCAAGTCGGCACGTGAGCACGTCGGCCAGCCGACGGTGATCCTGGCGCAGACGGTGAAGGGGTGGACGCTCGGCCCGAACTTCGAGTCGCGCAACGCCACGCACCAGATGAAGAAGCTCACCAAGTCGGACCTGAAGGCGTTCCGCGACCGGCTCTACCTGCCGATCTCGGACGAGCAGCTCGAAGCCGACCTCCCCCCGTACTTCCACCCCGGTGAGAAGTCCGAGGAGATGGAGTACATGCGCGAGCGGCGCGCCGCGCTCGGCGGCTCGCTGCCGCAGCGGCTGGACCGGTCCAAGGCGCTCAAGCTGCCCGGCGACCCGGTCTACAGCGTGCTGAAGAAGGGCTCGAAGCAGCCGGTCGCCACGACGCAGGCGTTCGTACGCCTGCTCAAGGACCTGATGCGCGACCCGGAGATCGGCAAGCGCTTCGTGCCGATCGCGCCGGACGAATACCGCACCTTCGGCATGGACGCGATGTTCCCGACCGCGAAGGTCTACAACCCGCACGGGCAGACCTACGACTCGGTCGACCGGGAGCTGCTGCTGTCGTACAAGGAGTCGGCGCAGGGCCAGATGTTGCACGACGGCATCTCCGAGGCCGGTTGTGTGGCGTCGCTGATCGCCGCGGGCTCGACGTACTCGACGCACGGCGAGCAGATGATCCCCGTGTACGTCTTCTACTCGATGTTCGGGTTCCAGCGCACCGGCGACCAGTTCTGGCAGATGGCCGACCAGCTCAGCCGCGGCTTCGTGCTCGGCGCCACCGCCGGTCGCACCACGCTGACCGGCGAGGGCACCCAGCACGCGGACGGGCACTCGCAGCTGCTGGCCTCGACCAACCCGGCCTGTGTGGCGTACGACCCGGCCTTCTCGTACGAGATCGCGCACATCGTCAAGGACGGTCTGCGGCGGATGTACGGCGAGAACGCCGAGGACGTCTTCTACTACATGACGGTCTACAACGAGCCCATCGCGCAGCCGGCGGAGCCCGCGAACGTCGATGTGGACGGCATCCTCAAGGGCCTGTACCTCTACCAGGACGGCCCCGCCAAGGAGGGCGCGCTGCGCGCCCAGATCCTCGCTTCCGGTGTCGGCATGCCGTGGGCGCTGGACGCGCAGAAGCTGCTCGCCCAGGACTGGAACGTGGTCGCCGACGTCTGGTCGGTCACGTCCTGGAACGAGCTGCGGCGCGACGCCGTCGCGGCGGAGGAGCACAACCTGCTCCACCCCGAGGCCGAGCCGCACATCCCGTACGTGACCCGCGTACTCGACGGCCGTCCCGGCCCGGTGGTGGCGGTCAGCGACTGGATGCGGGCCGTCCCGGACCAGATCTCGCGCTGGGTCCCGGCCGACTTCGCGTCGCTGGGCACCGACGGTTTCGGCTTCGCCGACACCCGCGGCGCGGCCCGGCGCTTCTTCCACGTGGACACCGAGTCCGTCGTGGTGGGTGTGCTGTCGGAGCTGTCCCGCCGGGGCGAGATCGACCCGGGCGTGGTGGCCAAGGCCATCGCTCAGTACCAGCTCCTGGACGTCAAGGCGGCCGGAGTGGGCACGGTCGGCGGCGACGCCTGACCCGCCGGTGACCTGCCGATAGTGCGGCCGAGGCCCCGATCCGTGCGCGGATCGGGGCCTCGGCCGTTATTTCCCGCTCCTTCGGGATCACCCCGGTCTAGACTTTCCGGGCCGGCCGCGGGACTTCGGTTTGCGACTTTCGGAATCGCCTCTTAAGCGTCACTTCGCTGTTCGCTCCTCCATTCCCCGGCCGGCATCCACTTTTCGTCGGGCCGAGGGGATGCGTGGTGGACCGCCGGGACCTGGTCGCGTGCGAGGACGTGGTGATGTTCGTCAACGCGGCGGTGACCTCCACCGGGCAGCGCGAGTTCCGTGACGACGCGACCGCACAGCGGTTGTCGGTGGAGTTCCTGCACGAATACATCCTGGGCAACTACCGCGAGCTCTACGCCGCGTCGCTGGCCCTGGACATCAACGACTTCAACGCCGCGCTGATCGTTCGCAACCTGCTGGTGAGCAGCCGCGACCTGACCCCCGAGGTGCGCCGCCGCGAGGGTGAGCTGATCGCCCGCCGGCTGGAACTGATGGCCCCTCAGCGGGTCTGGCGGCTGTTTCGCGAGCTGGCCCGACGCGGCGTCAACAACCGGCGCACCCGGGCGATCATGCGCGACTGGACCGCGCAGCGCCGCGATCCGGTCTTCGACGCGGTGAAGTACCGCACCGGGGTGAAGGCGACGATGCGGCACGCGCATCTGGAAGTGCCCGCCGAGACCGGGACGTTCCTGTTCAGCTCGCCCCGGAAGGTGTCGGCGTTCGGCACGCCGCTGTTCGAGACGTGGCGACAGGCGCACTACGCGCAGCGCGCGCTCTACGACCTGCCGTACAGCGTGGCCGAGGGGCTGGCCTCGATGCACGGCATCAAGCGGGCCACCTTCCTGGAGAAGATCGCCCCGCAGCTGACCCGCCTGGAGCGCCTGCGCCTGCAGGACGCGGCCGAGCGGACCGGGGTGGCGGCGGTCCGGGCCGATCTCACCACGATGCCGCTGACCCGGCTCGCGTCGTACGTACTGTCCCTGTCGCAGGCCGAACGAGCGGCCCGGCACGACGAGTTGCGGCACGCGATGACCGTCTCCGCACGCCGCGTGGCGGGCCCCGCCGCAGGCACCTGGGGGCGGGTGGTCGCGGTGCTCGACGACAGTTTCTCGTCGTTCGGTTCGACCGCGAAGCGGCAGCGCCCGCTGGCCGTGGCGCTCGCGTGTCGGTTCCTGCTCAAGGCGCTGGCCAAGGAGTTCACCGGGTTGTGGACCTCGGGCACACACGACCCGCTGCTGGTGCGGCCGAGCGGGCCGACGCCGCTGGGCGAGCGCGTGATCGACGCGCTGGAACTGGCCCCGGACCGGCTGATCGTGGTCTCGGACGGCTGGGACAACAGCCCGCCGGGGCTGGCCGCCGAGGTGTTGCGGGTGTGGCGCGAGCGGTTGGATCCGACGGGGGCGACCGCCGTGGTGCATCTGAACCCGGTGTACGACGCGGAGGGCTTCGACGTGAAGCGGTTGTCGGCGAGCGTGCCGACGGTGGGGGTGCGCGACGCCGAGGACGTGCCGGCGCTGGTGGAGTTGGCCCGCTTCGCCGAGGGGCGGGCCGGGTTCGCCGAGCTGCGCCGCTACCTGGCGGATCGTCAGGACCGGTTCCGGTCCCGGAAGGCGGCGGCGTGAACGGCGGTTTCGCGGCGACCGGGTTGATCGCCCGGCCCGCGCAGGTGTGGGGCGCGGTGCGAGTGGTGCCGCTGGTACGCGAGGAGCCGCTGGTCGGCCTGCGGCTGGACCGGCGGGTCTACGAGGTCGGTGATCCCTCGATCGTGGAGGTCGGCGACGGCACCTACTACCACTCCTTCATTCCGCACGCCTTCGTCGCGTCGTGGGATCCCGACGGGGATCGAACGGCGGCGTTCGGTACCCAGCTCCAGGAGCGCCCGGTCACGCCGCGCAACGCGCGGATGAAGATGCCGGGCCGGCGCGCGCTGCGCCGGATGGCCCGCGGCGTGAACAACGATCGGCTGCGTTTCCTGCCGATGCACCTGGCTATGGAGGGGTATCTCGCGCTGCACTTCGGCGGGCCCTCGATCGTGTGGGAGGAGTGGACCGATCGGGCCGTCCGCGAGGGTTTGTCGCCGCGGATGGAGGAGGCGTATTGCGGATACGCGGTGCGCGGACTGGCCGACGCGCTCAAGGTGTTCGAGATCCATCGGGACCAGTGCGGGGTCGCGCTCTACGTCGCGGACACGCTCGCGAGCGTGTTCGTGGTGCCGCATCCGTCCGACTACCGCGCCCTGCACGCGACGCTGCTCGAAGACCTGTACGGCGAGGTGCTGTTCCACTACGCGAACTACGTCGAGGCGGTGCCGGACTTCGTGGTGGGGATCGAGGCCGCGCGGGTGTCCTCGCTCGCCGACCTGCGCCGGGCGGCGGCGGGGCAGGCCGGGGCCTGGGAGCGGTTCCACCAGCTGATGTTGTCCGGACTCACCGGCGAGGGCGCCTACACGAGCGAGTCGGTTTACCGGCTGGGGCCGTTCGAGCTGTCCCGCTTCCTGCCCTCGTTTCGGCTCGACGAGGAGAACCACATCGGCGAGCGGATCGTGCACCGGGACGGGCGGCTCGCCTACTGCAAGACGTTTCGACTGTCCGCGGCGCAGGTCCGTCGGGGCCACCTGCTCTCCACGCTGCACGCGCACGGCTGGGCCCTGGACGCGGCGGCGACCGCCCTGCACACCACGCCGACGGCGCTGGCCCGGCGGATCCGCGAGTCCGGGTTCGAGGGCCTGCTGCGGCAGCACGTGGTGGACCGTCTGGAGCGCGAGGGCCGCCGCCGCTGAGGCCGCCCCGCTCGGGGCGGCCTCAGCGCGTGCCGGGAGTTCGGCTCAGTCGCGGTCGTTGAAGGTGCCCGCCATGTCCGGGTAGCGCCCACCGGTGACCTGTCCGGCGATCGGTTCGAGCGCGGCCAGTTCGGCGTCGGTCAAAACCAGGTCGACCGCCGCGACGTTCTCCTCCAGGCGGTGCCGCTTGGTGGTCCCGGGGATCGGCACCACCGACAGGCCCCAGGCCCGGGTGCGCGACTGCACCCAGGCGAGCGCGACCTGCGCCGGGGTGACGCCGTGTGCCTCGGCGATGGTCCGCAGCGGCGCCAGGATCGCCGCGTTCGCCGCGGCGTTGTCGCCGGTGAAGCGCGGCTGGAGCCGGCGGAAGTCGCCCTTGGGCAGCGTCTCGGCGCTGGCCCAGGCACCGGTGAGGAAGCCCCGGCCGAGCGGCGAGTAGGCCACCAGGGCGGCGCCGACCTCACGTACGGCGGGCACCACGCTCTCCTCGATGTCGCGGGTGAACAGGCTCCACTCCGACTGCACGGCGGCGATCGGGTGCACGGCCGCCGCCGCGTGCAGCTCCTTCGCGGTCACCTCGGACAGGCCCAGGTGCCGGACCTTGCCCTCGCGGACCAGTTCCGCCATCGCGCCGACCGTCTCCTCGATCGGCACCCGGACGTCGCGGCGGTGCATGTAGTACAGGTCGATCACATCGGTGCGCAGCCGGCGCAGGCTGGCCTCGGCGGCCTGCTTGACGTAGGCCGCGTCGCCGCGGATCTCCCGCGCGCCGTCGGCGGTGTAGCTGATCGCGAACTTGGTGGCCAGGGTGACCCGGGCGCGCCGGTCGCCCTCGGCCAGGAAGGCCCCGAGCAGTTCCTCGTTGGTGTGCGGGCCGTAGACGTCGGAGGTGTCGAACAGGTCGACCCCCAAGTCGAGGGCCCGCTCCAGGGTGGCCACCGACTCGTCGTGCTCGGCGCCCGCGTAGAAGGCGCTCATGCCCATGCAGCCCAGGCCCTGGGGGAAGATCTCCGGGCCGTGCTCACCCAGCTTGAGAGTGCTCATCGTCGTTGCTCGCCTCCGCGTCCGCGTACATCTCGATCTTGTGGTCGATGACGAGCAGGCAGGTCTGGAGATCGCTGATGCGGTTGCGGACCTCCTCGCGGTGGTCCGCCAACAGCTCTCGGCGCGCGCGCCGGGTGTGATCGCCCTGGCGGACCAGCTCCGCGTACCGGAGCATGTCCGCGACCGGCATCCCGGTCAGGCGCATCTTGCCGACGAACTCCAGCCAGTCGAGATCGTGGTCGCTGTAGCGACGACGACTCCCCTGCCCGTTACCGTCCCCTCCCGTCCGGGGGCGCTGGCGGCTGACGTGCCGCATCAGGCCGATCCGCTCGTACCAGCGCAGCGTGTGCGCGGTCAGACCGGTGCGTTCGGCCACCTCGCCGATCGAGTACTTGCCGACCTCGTAGTCCGCGGACGGCCGGGTCTGCTGTACCGACATCGAGAAGCCTCCGGTGGGAGGCCCGCCCCGGTGGGACGGGCATGACGGAAACGCTACGGAGTTCGAGCGCACTCCAAGCAAGCCCCCGGTCTCACGCGTCGGTCAAGTCGGCGGCGGCGCCGGACCGCGTGGGCGAGGGCGGCAAACCACCCCCAATCACCGAGGGTGAACGAGGGCGTTGATATCGTTCGCGCGTCGGCGACCGGTTTGTCGCCGACGGCGTCGAACGCAGCGAAGTCCGGTGTGATCCCGGCGCTGTCCCGCAACCGTGATGGCCCACCCCGCTCCCCGGGGTCGCGGCCGAGCCGGGTCGCCTCGTCCGCGCCGACGACATCGGCCTCGCAGGAGGGGCGATCCGTCCCCACGGGTCCCGACGCCTGCCGCGTCCCGTGGACCTGGAGCTTCCGTTGAGATCCGTACCCCTGCTGCGTTCCGCCGCCGTGCTGCTGTTCGGCGCGCTCGTCCTCACCGGGTGCGGTGGCTCGGACGACTCGAAGGACGACAAGTCCCAGGGCACGCCGGCGGCGTCCGGCGCCGGCACCGGGTCGGGGCCCGACGCCAAGGCGTTCCCCGCGACGGTGGACTCGGGCGGCGCCAAGGTCACCATCCCCGCCGCGCCGAAGAAGATCGTCTCGCTCGCACCGACTGCGACCGAGATGTTGTACGCGATCGGCGCGGGCGGCCAGGTCACCGCGGTCGACGACCAGTCGAACTTCCCGGCGAACGCGCCCAAGACCAAGCTGTCCGGCTTCAAGCCGAACGTCGAGGCGATCAGCAACTACACGCCCGACCTGGTGGTGACCACCGACGACACCGACGGCGTGGTCGCGGCGCTGAACAAGTTGAGGATCCCGGTGGTGCTGACGCCCGCCGCGAAGACCTTCGAGGACTCCTACGCGCAGCTGAACACGCTGGGCGTGGCCACCGGCCACAGCCGCGAGGCGGGTGAGGTGGCGTCGAAGATGAAGGCCGACATCGCGGCCGTCGTCGCCGCGACACCCAAGCCGGCGAAGCCGCTGACCTACTTCCACGAGCTGGACAACACGCTGTTCACCTCGACCTCGAAGACCTTCATCGGACAGGTGTACGCGCAGTTCGGTCTGAAGAACATCGCCGACGAGGCGGACAAGAGCGGTTCGGGCTACCCGCAGCTGTCCGCCGAGGCCCTGGTGCAGTCCGACCCCGACCTGATCTTCCTCGCCGACGCCAAGGGCGGCGGCCAGAGCGCCGAGACGGTGGCCAAGCGCCCGGGCTGGGACCGGTTGGGGGCCGTGCGCAACGGCGGTGTGGTCGCGCTGGACGACGACGTCGCCTCGCGCTGGGGTCCGCGTGTGGTGGACCTGGTCCGGGCCGTGGCGGACGCGGTCACCAAGGCCGGTGCGGCGAAGGGCTGACGGCCCGCCCATGCGGGACCTTGCGGCGATCCGACGCCGGCCGGCACTGCTGCCCCTGCTCAGCTCGGGCGCCGCGCTGGTCGGCGCGGTCGTGCTCGGTCTGATCGTGGGCGCGGCCGACCTGCCCGCGCGCGGGGTGGTGCTCGCGCTGCTCGACGAGTTGCCGCTCGTGCACGTCGACCACGGGTTGTCCCCGGTGCAGCACGCCGTGCTGATGGACCTGCGGCTGCCGCGCGTGCTGGCCGCGGTGACCGTGGGCGGTCTACTCGCCCTGGCCGGGGCCGGATATCAGGGTGTCTTCCGCAATCCGCTGGCCGACCCGTACCTGCTCGGCGCCGCGTCCGGCGCGGGGCTGGGCGCGACGCTGGTGATCGTGTACGCGCACGGGGACAGCGTGGGCGGCGTGCCGGTGGTGCCGCTGGCCTCCTTCGTCGGGGCGATGGGCGGGGTGCTGCTCGCGTATGCCATCGGCGCCGGCGCGAACCGCTCCGGCGGCACCGCGAACCTGGTCTTGGCGGGGGTGGCGGTCGCCCAGTTCCTGGCCGCCGCGCAGACCTACGTCCAGTCCGCCAACACCGACGAGCTGCGCCGGATCTACTCGTGGATCTTCGGCCGGCTGTCCGGGATCGGCTGGGCCGATCTGCGCATGGTCCTGCCGTACGCGCTGCTCAGCACGGTGGTGCTGATCCTGCACGGCCGCCTTTTGGACGTGATGTCGGTGGGCGACGAGGAGGCCGCGGGTCTGGGCGTGCGGGCCGGCCGGGTCCGGCTCGTGGTGCTGCTCGCCGCGTCCCTGGCCACCGCGTCGGCGGTCGCGATCAGCGGCCTGATCGGTTTCGTCGGCATCGTCGTGCCGCACCTCGTGCGCCGCTTCGTCGGCGGCAGCTATCGGCGGGTGTTGCCGATGTCGCTGCTGTGCGGGGCCACCTTCCTGGTCCTGACCGACGTGCTCGCCCGCACCCTGACCGCGCCCGGCGAACTGCCGATCGGCGTGGTCACCGCGTTCGTAGGCGCGCCGTTCTTCGTCCTCGTGCTGCGCGGCACCCGGAAGGTGGACGTGTGAGCGCGCGCCTGTCGCTGCGCGAGGCCGGGGTCGACCGGGACGGGGTCCCGGTGTTGCGCGACGTGCGCGCCGACGTCGAGCCCGGCGAGTGGGTGGCGGTGATCGGCCCCAACGGCGCCGGCAAGTCCACCCTTCTCAAGGCTGTCGCCGGCCTGCTCCCCCACGTGGGGGAGATCACCGTGGCGGGCCGCCCCGTTCGCGGCCTCTCCGCCCGCGAGCTGGCCCGGACCATCGCCTACACGGCCCAGAACCCGGTCGTGCCCGACCAGATGCCCGTCCACGAGTACGTGCTCCTCGGCCGCACCCCCCACCTGGGCTATCTGGCCCGCCCGGGCCGCCGCGACCGCGCCATCGCGAGCGAGGTGATCGACCGCCTCGACCTGGGCCGATTCGCCGCCCGCGACGTGGGCCGGCTCTCCGGCGGCGAACGGCAGCGGGTGGTGCTGGCCCGCGCCCTGGCCCAGCAGGCGCCGGTGCTGCTCCTGGACGAGCCGACCACCGCGCTCGACCTGGGCCACCAGCAGCAGGTCCTGGAACTGGTCGACACGCTGCGGATCACCGACGGCCTGACCGTCCTGACCACGCTGCACGACCTGGGCGTGGCCGCCCAGTACGCGGACCGCCTGCTGATGCTGGTCGGCGGCCGGGCGGTCTCCTCCGGCCCGGCCGCCGACGTCCTCACCCCCGACACGATCGCCGAGCACTACCAGGCGACCGTCACCGTCGACCAGGGCCCGGACGGCCGCCCCCGCGTCCACCCGGTCCGCCCTCGCCGGCCGGCCCGAGACACCGCCGAGGAGGCCCCGTGACCGCACCGCCGCACCCGCGCCCGACCCCGTCCGCCCTGCTCACCCCGGAGCGGCCCGTCCGCGACGAGGACGGCACCCGTCGCCCGGCCCTGCTCTGGCGCGCCGGGCCGCATCGGATGATCTCCTCCGCCCTGCTCGGCGGCGGGATCGGCGAACGCGCATGGGTGCTCAACCTCCAGGTCCGCCCGGGCTACGACCGCATGGACCCGGCCGCCCACCTGGCCGAGGTGGCCGCCTCGCTCGGCCTGACCGGCCCCGGCGTGGGCCTGATGACCGCCGCCGACGTCACCGCGTGGACCCACGGCGCGGACGAGGGCGTCGAGGCCCTGGCCACCACCGGAATCGGCATCCCCACCTGGGCCGCCGCCCCCGGCCCGGGCGTGCCGGGCACCCCGCCCCCCGGCACGATCAACATCATCGCCGCGATCCCGGTCCCCCTGTCCGACGCGGCACTGGTCAACGCGATCGCCACGGCCACCGAGGCCAAGGTCCAAGCCCTCCTCGAAGCGGGCCACCAATGCACCGGCACCCCTTCGGACGCCATCTGCATAGCCGCCGCCATCCCCCACCCGAACGCCCCGGTCGAACCCTTCGCCGGCCCCCGCTCGATCTGGGGCGCCCGCCTGGCCCGAGCCGTCCACACCGCAGTCCTCACCGGCGCCCACAACGACCGATCCCGCCGCACCACCACCCTCCACGCCCCCGCATGACCGCGCCCCGCCCCCCGAAACATCCGAGCCGTCGGCCCACCACCCCGAGGCGCGTCAGCGCCCACGCCTCAGGCCGCCCCCGAGATCGACGCGCAGCGCGGAGAGCGGCGGAGCCGCCAAGTTTGGGCTGGGTGGCCCGGAGCGAAGCGGAGGGACACCCGGCCCCGAGCGAGGGGCCGCTTTTCTGCGGAGGAGCGAAGCGGGAGGGCAGAAAAGTAGTCCCTCGCGAGCCGGCGCGAAGCGCCCAACAAGCAGCTCCGCGCGAGCCGGCGGCGGAGTCGGCCGGTGGGCAGAGGACAATGGGCCCGTGAGCCCCCAACCCGACCTTCGTGCCGCGACCGTCCGCAGGCTCGAGAAGTCCGCCGGCGCCCTGGCGGGCGCGGCGCTCGCGAGGATGGACGAGGCGCTTCCCTGGTACCGGAACATGCCCGCCGACAACCGGTCCTGGATCGGCCTGGTGGCCCAGGCCGGCATCTCCGCGTTCACCGAGTGGTTCCGGCATCCGGAGACCCCGCAGAAGGTCAGCGCCGACGTGTTCGGCACCGCGCCGCGCGAATTGACCCGCACCATCACGCTGCCGCACACGGTCGAGTTGATCCGCACCACCATCGAGGTGGTCGAGGCGGAGATCGCCACCCTGGCCGCGCCCGGCTACGAACAGGAGTTGCGCGAGTCGCTGCTGCTGTACTCCCGGGAGATCGCCTTCGCCACCGCGCAGGTGTACGCGCACGCCGCCGAGACGCGCGGTGCGTGGGACGCCCGCCTGGAGGCCCTGGTGGTGCACTCGCTGCTGCGCGGCGAGGCCGACGAGGGCATCCTGTCCCGGGCCTCGGCACTCGGCTGGGGCTCGCCGGACTCGGTCATGGTCGTGGTGGGCAACGCCCCGGACGCGGACGCCCAGGAGGTCGTCGACGGCATCCACCGGGCGGGCCGACACGCCCGACTGAACGTGCTCACCGGGGTGCAGGGCGAGCGGCTCGTGGTCATCCTCGGCGGCACCGACGACCCGATCCGCGCGACCCGGTCGCTGATCGGCCAGTTCGCCCCCGGTCCGGTGGTGGTCGGCCCCCAGGTGCCCGACCTGTTGGCCGCCGTACGCTCCGCCCAGGCCGCGATGTCGGGGCACCGCGCGTGCGTGGCCTGGCCCGACGCGCCGCGCCCGGTTTCCGCGGACGATCTCCTGCCCGAGCGCGCGCTCGCGGGAGACGACGAGGCCCGGGAGCAGTTGGTGGAGGAGATCTACATACCCCTGCACGCGGCCGGCTCCGCGCTCCTGGAGACGCTCTCCGTCTACCTGGAGCAGGCGGCGAGTCTCGAAGGAGCCGCCCGGATGCTCTTCGTCCACCCCAATACCGTGCGCTACCGGCTGCGACGCGTCGTGGACGTCACCGGCCTGGTACCGACCGAGACCCGTTCCGCATTCACCCTCCAGGTCTCGCTGATCCTCGGCCGACTGGCCGCGATCGAGAGCTAGTCGGCACCTATTTGTACGAACCCAACAAAGTCACCATCGGATCTTCGTCCCTGCCGATAAGGGGTTGCCACCCCTCGCAGGAGAGAGGCTTGACCTCGTGCTCGTACTCGTCGCCCCCGGACAGGGCGCTCAGACGCCCGGATTCCTCGCCCCCTGGCTCGACCTCGACGGCGTGGCCGACCGGCTCCGCTGGTGGTCGGCCGTCACCGGCCTCGACCTGATCCACTACGGCACCAAGGCCGACGCCGACGAGATCCGGGACACGGCGGTGGCCCAGCCGCTGCTCGTCGCCTCGGGTCTGGTGGCCGCGTTCACGCTGTTCCCGCGGCCCGACGACGTCCCCGGTTCGGTACGCGCCGCCGCCGGCCACAGCGTCGGCGAGCTGACCGCCGCGGCCGCCACCGGCGTGATCTCCGCCGAGACGGCGCTGACCCTGGTGCGCGAGCGGGGCCGGGCGATGGCCGCCGCCGCCGCGGTCACGCAGACCGGGATGAGCGCGGTCCTGGGCGGCGACCCCGAGACGGTGCTCGCCAAGATCGCGGAGCACGGCCTGACCCCGGCCAACATGAACGGCGCGGGCCAGATCGTCGCCGCCGGCACGCTGGAGCAGTTGGCCGCGTTCGCCGCCGACCCGCCGGAGAAGGCGCGCCTTCGACCGCTGGCCGTCGCCGGCGCGTTCCACACCGAGCACATGGCACCGGCGGTGAACCGCCTGGCCGAACTGGTCCCGGGCGTGAGCGTGCGCAACCCGAGCGTCCCCTTCCTGTCCAACGCCGACGGCACGGTGCTGAGCGACGGCCACGACGTGGTCGCGCGCCTGGTCAGCCAGGTCTCCAACCCGGTCCGCTGGGACCTGTGCATGGAGACCATGAAGGACCTCGGCGTGACCGGCCTGATCGAGGTCACCCCGGCCGGCACCCTGACCGCTCTGGCCAAGCGCGCCATGCCGGGCGTGGAGACGGTCGCGCTGAAGACTCCGGACGACCTCGAGGCCGCCCGGAAGCTGGTCGAGGCGCACGGCGGCCCGACCGGCCCCCAGAGCCCGTCGTGACCCCCGTCGCGACACCCGCTCTGCACCCGGCCGCGAACCCACCCGGCCTCGAACCCGTACGGGAGGACCACGCGTGACCGCAACCATCACCCCCCGCGCCGGAGCCGCGCACGCGCGCATCCTCGGCGTCGGCGGTTACCGCCCGGCCCGGATCGTGCCCAACTCCGAGCTGGTGGACCGGATCGACTCCTCCGACGAGTGGATCCAGTCCCGTTCCGGGATCCGGACCCGGCGCTGGGCCTCCCCCGAGGAGACCGTCGCCGAGATGTCCGTCGCGGCGGCCGGCAAGGCCCTGGCGCACGCGGGTCTGGACGCCTCGCAGGTCGGCTGCGTGATCGTCTCGACGGTCACCCACCTCAAGCAGACCCCGGCGATCGCCACCGAGATCGCACACCGCTTGGGCGCGGGCGGCGGCCGGGCGGCGGCGTTCGACGTCTCCGCGGCCTGCGCGGGCTTTTGCTACGGCGTCTCGCTCGCCAGTGACATGGTCCGCGGCGGCAGCGCCGAGTACGTCCTGGTGATCGGCGTCGAGCGGCTGAGCGACCTGACCAACCTGTCCGACCGGGGCACCGCGTTCATCTTCGGCGACGGCGCGGGCGCCGTGGTGATCGGCCCCTCGACCACCCCGGGCATCGGCCCCGTGGTGTGGGGTTCGGACGGTTCCCAGGCCGAGGCGATCACCCAGACCGTCGACTGGAACGACCTGCGCGACGACCGCGAGCAGGAGTTCCCCACGCTCAAGATGGAGGGCCAGAAGGTCTTCCGCTGGGCCGTGTGGGAGATGGCCAAGGTCTGCGAGCAGGCCCTGGACGCCGCCGGCGTCAAGGCCGAGGACCTGGACGCGTTCATCCCGCACCAGGCCAACATGCGGATCACCGACGCGATGATCAAGGCGCTCAAGCTGCCCCCCGAGGTGCCGGTCGCCCGCGACATCGCCGAGAACGGAAACACCTCCGCCGCGTCCATCCCGCTCGCCATGGAGCGCATGCTCGAAAGCGGCGAAGCGGTCAGCGGCGGGACCGCGTTGATCATGGGATTCGGGGCCGGCCTCGTGTACGCGGGGCAGGTCATTACGCTTCCGTAGTCCCCCGTCGGTCGCCGCGAGGCGCCGATCGGACGAGCAGTACGGCTTCACGTCACCGCAAGATTCCAATCAAGGAGCATCATGGCTAGCCAGGAGCAGGTCCTCGAGGGCCTCGCCGACATCGTCAACGAGATCGCCGGCGTCCCCCAGGACGAGGTCGAGCTGGACAAGTCCTTCATCGACGACCTGGACGTGGACTCGCTGTCGATGGTCGAGGTCGTCGTGGCGGCCGAGGAGAAGTTCGAGGTCAAGATCCCGGACGACGACGTCAAGGGCCTCAAGACCGTCCGCGACGCGGTGGACTACATCGTCAAGGCCGCCGCCTAGGTCGGATGTAGCGCCGGTCGTTCTCCGGGCCGGACCGCGTTCGCGCGTCCGGCCCGGTCCGTCGCAGTCACACCACGGGCCCCGGCATCGCCGCACCCTCGGCACGCCGGCCGCCCGAACCCACAGCGTGAGAGTGAGAAGACAGTGAAGTCGACCGAGCGCAACGACGCCACGCGGGCCGTGGTGATCACCGGTCTGGGTGCGACCACGCCGGTCGGCGGCGATGTCGCGACCACGTGGTCCGCGCTGCTCGCGGGCACCTCCGGCGCGCGGGCGCTGACCGAGGAATGGGCCGAGCAACTGCCGGTCACCTTCGCCGCGCGGATCGCGGTCGAGCCCCTCGAGGTCATGCCGAAGGTCGAGGCGCGGCGCCTGGACCGCTCCGGCCAGTTCGCCATGATCGCCGCGCGCGAGGCCTGGCTCGACGCCGGCTACGCCGCGAAGAACACCGCGCCCGAGGACGCCCCGGACGCCCTCGTGGTGGACCCGACCCGCCTGGGTGTGGTCATCGCCTCCGGCATCGGCGGCGTCACCACCCTGCTCGACGCGTGGGACACCTTCCACGAGAAGGGCCCGCGCCGGGTCGGCCCGCTGACCGTGCCGATGCTCATGCCCAACAGCCCGGCCGCCAACGTCGGCATCGAGCTGGGCGCGCGGGCCGGTGTGCACACCCCCGTGAGCGCGTGCGCGTCCGGCGCCGAGGCGGTCGCCTACGGCCTGGAGATGATCCGCTCGGGCCGCGCCGACGTGGTGGTCTGCGGCGGCACCGAGGCCGCGATCCACCCCCTGCCGATGGCCGCGTTCGCGAACATGATGGCGATGTCCAAGCGCAACGACGAGCCGCAGCGCGCGTCCCGTCCGTACGACAAGGGCCGTGACGGCTTCGTGATGGGCGAGGGCGCCGGCGTCCTGATCCTGGAGAGCGCCGAGCACGCGGCGGCCCGCGGGGCCCGCGTGTACGCCGAGGTCGCGGGCGCCGGGCTCAGCTCCGACGGCCACCACATCGCCCAGCCCGAGCCCACCGGCCGCGACATCGCCCGCGCGATGGCGCTCGCCTTGGCGGACGGCGGCCTGGAGCCGGAGGAGATCGTGCACGTGAACGCGCACGGCACCTCGACCCCGGCGGGCGACGTCACCGAGCTCAAGGCGATCCGCGCGACGCTGGGCGACGCGGCGGCCGACAAGGTCACCGTCACCAGCACCAAGTCGATGACCGGTCACCTGCTCGGCGGCACCGGCGCGGTCGAGTCGGTGGCCACCGTTCTCGCCCTGCACCACCGCCTCGCGCCGCCCACGATCAACGTCGACGACCTCGACGACGAGGTCGACTTGGACATCGTGCGGGGCGAGCCGCGCACGCTGCCCGACGGCGTGATCGCGGCGCTGAACAACTCGTTCGGCTTCGGCGGGCACAACGTCGTGGTCGCCTTCCGCAGCTTCGAGTAAGGCCCCACCGTCGCACACCCGTTCGTGCCCCCGTCGCGGATCTCGCGGCGGGGGCACGAATGTTCGCGGCCGAGCCCGGCGCCGCCGACCCGGTGATCGACGTGCTCGGGAGTACTCGCGTACCGGCGACCACCGGCCCGAGCCAACCCACAAGAGGGACGAATCACCCACGCCAGGGCGATCGTTCGTCCCGCCGTACCCCCGGGGCGCATCCGCCGGCGACCCGCTCCGCCGGCCGCTCTCGATCCCAAGCAGGAGAAGCGAGCGACCCTTCCGGATGATTCGGGAGGGCCGCTCGTATCGGTATGTCTATACGCATGTCTTCGTCTCGGGGATCCCCCGCGTGCTCAGACCACCTGGTGCAGCCACCGCACCGGGGTGCCCTCGCCCGCGTAGCGGAAGGGCTCCAACTCGTCGTCCCACGGCTTGCCGAGCAGCTTCTCCACCTCGGAGCGCAGATCGACCTCGCCCCGCGCCGCCCGACCGAGCACCGCGCGCAGTCGGTCCTCAGGGATCAGGATGTCGCCGTGCGCCCCCGTGACGGCGTGGAAGATGCCGAGCTCGGGGGTGTTGCTGTAGCGCTCCCCCTCGGCGTTGGCCGAGGGCTCCTCGGTTGCCTCGAAGCGCAGCAGGTGCCAGCCGCGCAACGCCGAGGCGAGGCGCGACGCGGTACCGGGCGCGCCCTGCCAGCACAGCTCGGCCCGCAACATCCCGGGCGCCACCGGTTGGCGGACCCAGTCCAGACTCACGCGCACGCCAAGAACGCCCGCTGCGGCCCACTCGACGTGCGGGCACAGCGCACGCGGCGCGGAGTGCACGTACAGAACTCCACGTGTCGTCACCGGGACCTCCAGGCTTCAAGGACGAGGTTCGCCTTCCCCAGCGGCCTCAAGCCTTGTCTCGGACTGCCTGTTCGAATCCCGGTTTTCCATTGTGCCCCACAGACCACGGATGTACCACAGGCACCAGTTGCTGTCCGTAATCACATGTGGGCAATTGTCCGATGTGAAGGAACAATTCGTTACTCACCGTCTCGGAATGGTGAGCCACTGCACTCAACGTGCCCGGCCGTCGACGACGCCACTCCCGGCATTGTCGGCCTTCACACGAAGGAGTGACATACCGTCGATGGACATCGTCGTGTCGATGCTAGGGGGCGGAGGGGGCGGCGTGGGTCGGAAACGACGAGTAGGGGCGGCAACCGCGATGATGGTCGCGGCGTTGTTGACGTTGTCCTCCTGCATGGATTCGGGCGACGGCGACAAGGCCGATCCGGCGGCTGCCGGGGATCGACTTATTGCCGGGCCGAGTGGTGGGCAAACCCCGACACCCGGCAACCCGACCTCGGCCGAACAGCCCAACGGCAAGGTGCTGTCGCCGGCACCCGAGAAACCGCCCACCGCGACCGTGCCACCCCGGCCCCGTTCGATGGCGGCCCTGGGCGACTCGATCACCCGAGGGTTCGATACCTGTTCACCGCTCCAGGACTGCCCGGAGAAGTCGTGGGCCACGGGCACCTCGGCCGATGTGAACAGCCACGCGAAGCGGCTCGGCCTGCCGGCCGAGGCCGTGTTCAACAACGCGAAGACCGGCGCGAAGATGACCGATCTGGCGGGCCAGGCCCGACAGGCGGTCGGCCAGCGGGTCGACTACGTCACGATCCTGATCGGCGCCAACGACGCCTGTCGGCACACCGTGGACGAGATGACCTCGCCGGGCACCTACGAGAGCCAGTTCCGCGACGCGCTGGGCATCCTGCGCAGCGGCCTGCCGAACACGCGTGTGCTCGTGGTCAGCATCCCGGACCTGGGTCGCATGTGGGAGACCGGGCACGACGAGTTCCTGGCCCGCACGGTGTGGTCGGTGGGCAACGTGTGCCAGTCGATGCTGGACGACCCGCAGTCCACCAAGCCCGACGCGCTGGACCGCCGACAGCGGGTCCGCGACCGGGTGACCGCGTACAACGCCAAGCTGCGCGAGGTGTGTTCGACCTGGGCCAACTGCCGCTACGACGGCGGCGTGGTCAACACCCAGCGGTTCGGCAAGAACGACGTGAGCCACTGGGACTGGTTCCACCCGAGCGCGTCCGGCCAGCGCACGCTCGCCGAGGTGACGTCCCGCCAGGGATATACGTGGGGATAGCCCGTTCGAGTGATTTCACTCCCGGAATCCAGCAGGAGCCCGCTAAGCTCTGACTCGACTACGGAAAAGAGTCGCCCGACAACACACAGCAACCAAGACATCGGGTGGGACGAGCCGGCACACAAACACACGGCACGAGGGCACGGCATGAGAGCACGAATGCGGTCGGCGTTCGACGGCGCCGAGAAGAACGGGTGGGGCGGGTGGGACTCGAACCCACGGCCAGAGGATTATGAGTCCCCTGCTCTAACCAGCTGAGCTACCGCCCCTTGCCGTCCGCTGCCGGACAGCCTGACGCAGCATAACCGGTCAGGCCCGACCAACGCCCGGGGGGATCCTCGCGGGCGTGGTCTCATCCTGCCCGAAACCGTTCGCATCCCGCCGTCGATCGCAGACAGTCGATCGTCCGTGCCACAGGCGCGATCCGCCCGCCGCTTTCCTCGCCCCCGCGCCCCTCATGGCGCCGGGGGCGAGGGGACGGGCGCCGGGGGCGAGGTGCGGGGGCGCGGTGCCGAGGGCAAAGCGCGGCGCTATGCCACCAGCGGCGCCAGGCGGGAGCACAGCGTGCTCACGTGGGCGCGGACCATGTCCTCGGTCATCCCGCTCAGCGAGGCGAAGAACCACACCGTCTCGATCGGCGTATCGGCCACGTACGCCAGGATCTCCCGCGCCGCGTCCTCCGGGGTGGCGTGCAGGAAGTGGCCGGGCGCCGCGGACAACCCGCGTGCCCGCCAGCGGTCCGGGTCGATCGGGCGCGGCGGCTCGGCCCCGGTGCCCTCCGCCGCGTACCGGTGGTAACCGTCCCACTGGTGCGCGAGGTGGCGGGAGACCACCGGCCAGTCCCGCTCGGGGTCCTCGGTGATCCAGCCGTTGAGCAGCCCGGCCATCCGCGCGGACGCCGGATCGTGGCCGCCGGCGCGCAGGCCGTCCAGATATGGCGCGGCCATCGCCGGGTTCGCGGTGAGCAGCGACTCGCCGAGCAGTCCGGCCCGCCGCGCGCCCTGCGGCCCCTGGTAGCCGAGCCAGATCCGCGGCCGGCGCTGCACGGGCGGCGGGCTGATCGTGCCGGTCTCCCACAACCTGCGGATCTCGCGCGCGCTCGCGTCGGTGGCGCCGAATCGGGTCGCGAGCAGGTCGCCTCGGTCGAAGAGGTCGTACTCGGGCCTGCGGTAGCCGGTGCCGATGCCCAGCTCCAGCCGCCCGCCGCTGACCAGGTCCACGATCGCGGCCTCCTCGGCCAGGTGCGCGGGGTGGCGCAGCGGCGCGATGGTCACGCCGGTGCCGATCCGGGCCCGCTTCGTGCGCGCGGCGATCGCGGCGGCCAGGGTGAGCGGCTGGCTGAGATAGCCGTCGTCGAAGCCGTGGTGCTCGGTGGTCCAGATCGAGTGCACGCCGAGCCGGTCCGCCTCCTCGCACAGTTCCAGCGTGAAGGCGTACAGGCGGGACCAGTCCTGTCGCCACTCGACCGGATTGCGCAGGTCCAGATAGATGCCGACGTCGACCATGCGCGCGCTCCCCACGGGGTGGGCGTCTCGACGGGCCGACCCGGGGCGTGGTCCGGGTCGGTCGTCTGACACCGTGATATCTGACTGACCGTCAGCTTACGGAGGCAGCATGTCGGATTCGATCACCACCCGGCTCGATCGCCTGGAGGCGTACGAGCAGATTCGCCAACTGGCCGCCTGCTACGCGCTGGCGCTGGACAGCCGGGACGTGCCGGCGCTGGCCGACCTGTTCGTGCCGGACGTGCGCACGGGGGCGGGCGGTGTGGGTCGGGCCGCGCTCGCCGAGTGGTTCGATCCGGTGTTGCGGCCGTACGGGATCACCTTCCACCTGATCGGGAACCACGTGATCGACCTGGTCGACGAGGACCACGCGACGGGTGTCGTGTACTGCCGTCCCGAGCACGAGGTGGGCGATCTGTGGGTGGTGATGCCGATGCAGTATCGGGATCGCTACGAACGGCGTGACGGGCGCTGGTACTTCCGCAGCCGCAAGCCCGAGGCCTTCTACGCCGCCGATGTGCTGGAGCATCCGCTGGCCGTGCCGGGGCGCTTCCACTTCCCCGACAACCCGATGATCACCGATGCGCAGCTGCCCGAGAAGTGGCCGTCCTGGCAGGAGTTCTGGGCCCGGACCGGGAGCGAGTGAGCCGGGGCGGACCGGATACGCGACAGCGCCCGCCGGTGGACCGGCGGGCGCTGTCGATGGCTCCCGCAATTGGACTCGAACCAATAACCTGCCGGTTAACAGCCGGCTGCTCTGCCAATTGAGCTATGCGGGATTGCGTCGGACCGTCTGGCGGTCGCTGCGTGGAATACATTAGCGCATTCCGAGGGGTGGCCCGCACCAGGGTTTTTCCGGTAGGACCTCACAGGTTGCCTACGCACGTCGCCCGGGTAGGCGCTGACGTGCACGGGCGGGACAAACGACCGCGGAGGACACCATGATCAACAAGCTCACCTTCGTCACCGGCCTCGCCATCGGCTACGTCCTGGGGGCGAAGGCCGGGCGGGAGCGGTACGAGCAGATCCGCAAGCTTTCCGGCACGGTGGCGGGCAGCCCGCCGGCGCAGAAGGCCGGGCACGCGGCGGCCGGGCTCGGCCGCGAGGCGGGCGCCAAGGCCGGCCGCGCGATCGGCGAGCACCTGCCCGAGCGGGTGGGTCGGCACCTGCCGGACCGCTTCGGCGGCCACGGCACGAACGGCTCGTCAGTAACGTCGTCACGCCACGGCCAGGGGCTGTAACACCCCGGACGACGCCCACAACGCGCCGGTAGTCCCGGGCGGCCCACGGGGGCACCCACGGGCCGCCGGGGCCACCGGCGTGGGCACCCCCATGGCATGCCCGCCCGGCCCCGGCCGGGTCGGCATTCCCACCCGCCTCCGCAGAGCGTCGGGCACCGGGGGCGCGGATCCGGTGGCCGACGCGGAACCCGGCGGCACGCCCGGCCGGCGAGGTCGCAGGCATGCCAGCCGACATGGACCCGGCGACCCGTGTGAAACCCGACGGCACGCCCTGCCGGCGAGGTCGGAGGCATCCGCGACCAGGCACGAGCCCGGTGGCCCGTGTAGACGCTGTCGGCATACCCGGGCGGCGAGGTCGAGGGTGTTTGCGGTCGGTGTCTGCTCGGTGGTTGTGGGTAGGGTGGTCAGTCTCTTCTGTGGCGGCCGCCTGTTTCGGCGGTTTCTCGCGGTGGGGTCACGGCGCCGGGGTGCAGGCGGTTGCGTACCTCGCGGTACTGGGCCCGGACCGCGTCGCCGAGGGCGAGTTCGTCCTCGTCGGCCTCGATGAACGTGTCGATGTCCGCCGACCACCCCGGCAGCACCCCGAACAGCGCCCAGGCCGCCTGCCGGGCCGCGCCCCGGGCCACGAACCGGCCCGCGAGCGCCGCCGGCGGCACCGCGGTCGGCACGCCGAACAGCGCGGGCGCGATCCCCGCCACCGCCGCCGAGCGTGCCCCCGGGCCGATCAGGATCAGCCGCTCCACCGCCACGTCCCGATCGCGCAGGGCGTCCAACGCGTCCGAGATGCCGCACAACATCCCCTCCACCCCGGCCCGCGCCAGCGCCGGCGGGGTCATGCTCTCCCGGCGCAGCCCGGTGAGCGTGCCCGCCGCGTGCGGCAGGTCGGGGATGTGCTCGCCCTCCAGGTAGGGGAGCAGGACCAGCCCGCTCGCGCCCGGCGTGCACTCCAGCGCGATGCGATCGAACTCCTCGGCGTCCACGCCCAGCATCGAGGCGGTGCCGCGCAGCACCCGGGCCGCGTTGAGGGTGCGCACCAGCGGCAGGTGGCGCCCGGTGGCGTCGGCGTACGAGCCCACCACGCCCGCGGGGTCGGCCAGCGGCACGGGGTGGACCGCGAACGCGACGCCGGTGGTGCCGAGCGCCACCACCACGTCGCCGTCGGCCAGGTCCGCGCCGAGGGCCAGAGCCGCCTCGGCGCCGGTGCCGGGCGCGACCAGGATCCCCTCCGGCGTGCGCCCGGCGGCGGCGCCCGGCGGCAGCACGATCGGCGTGCGCGGCACCCGGCCGATGGCCAGGTGCATGAGGTCCTCGCGCCACTCCCCCGTGGTCGCGTAGTAGCCCGTGGTGGAGGCGTCCGCCCGGTCGGTGACCGGGTCCGGCGGGCAGCCGAGCAGTTGCCACGTCACCCAGTCGTGCGGCAGCAGCACGGTGGCGATCCGGGTCACCGCCTCGGGCTCGAACCGGGCGAACCGGCGCAGCTGCGCGATCGCGGACGAGGAGCCCGGCACCGCGCCGGTGGCGGCCGTCCACGCGGCCGGGCCGCCGAGCGCGTCGACCAGGTCGGCGGCGGCACCGGAGGCCGAGGGGTCCTCGTCGGGCAGCGGATGCCCCAGGATCACCCCCTGGGCGTCCAGCGGCACCGCGCCGTGGTTCTGCGCGGCCACCGCGATCGCCGCCACGCCGTCGAGCAGACCGCCCGCCGCGGCCTCGCCGAAGGCCCGCAACCACGCGCCCGGCGTGGTCGAGGCGCCCTCGGCGTACGCGGCGCGCCCCTGGCGCAGCGGCGTACCGGTCGCGGCGTCGCAGACGAGAATGCGCAACTGGTGCGCTGAGCAGTGCACCCCGGCGACGAGGGTGGGTGTCGGGCTTGTCGGCATGGGCGAATTCTGACAGCAGACGTAAGCCGAAACGCCAGGGATCAGTCGAGATAGCCCCGCAGTTGCTCCGAGTACGACCGCTCGCGGAGCCGGGACAGGGTGCGTGACTCGATCTGGCGTATACGTTCCCGGGTCACCCCGAAGACCCGGCCGATCTCCTCGAGCGTGTGCGGTTCGCCGTCGGCGAGCCCGTAGCGGAGCTGTACCACCTGCCGCTCGCGGTCGCCGAGTGTGGACAGCAGCGCCTCCAGGTGTTCGCGCAGCATCAGGTAGGCGGCGGCCTCGGCCGGCGCGGTCGCGTCGGTGTCCTCGACGATGTCGCCGAGCAGCACCTCGTCCTCGCCGACGGGGGTGTGCAGCGACACCGGCTCCTGGGCCAGCCGCAGGATCTCGGTGACCCGCTCGGCGGTGAGGTCGAGCGCGGCGGCGACGTCCTCGGCGGTGGGTTCCTCGCCGCGTTCCTGCAACAGGCGGCGCTGAACCCGGATGACCCGGTTGATGAGTTCGACCACGTGTACCGGGACCCGGATGGTCCGGGCCTGGTCGGCCAGCGCCCGGCTCATCGCCTGGCGGATCCACCACGTGGCGTAGGTGGAGAACTTGTAGCCCCGGGTGTAGTCGAACTTCTCCACCGCCCGGATCAGCCCCAGGTTGCCCTCCTGGACCAGGTCGAGCAGGCCCAGGCCGCGGCCGACGTAGCGTTTGGCGATCGAGACCACCAGGCGCAGGTTGGCCTCGATCAGCCGGCGTTTGGCGCGTTCGCCGTCGCGGACCAGGGTGGCGAGCGCGTCCCGGGCCGCGGGGTCGGCGGGTGGGTCGTCGAGCAGGCGGGCCCCGGCGAACAGTCCGGCCTCGACCCGGCGGGCCAGGTCGACCTCGTCGGCGGCGCTCAGCAGCGGCACCCGGCCGATCTCGCGCAGGTACTGGCGCAGCAGGTCGGCGGAGGAGCCGGCGGATTCGGCGGGGCGGGCGAGTTCGTCGGGTTCGCCGTCGCCGGCCGGCGCGGCGGTCGCCTCGACCGCGGTCGGGGTGGGTGGCGCGTTTCCTGGGGTGACGTGCTTCGTGAGGACGGTGGCCGGGCCCGGTTCAGGCTCATCCGTCCGTTCCGTGTGGGCGGGGTCGCCGCCGGGCGTTTTCCCCCCTCTGGTGTGCCGATGCACCTTCCCCAGTCTGCTCCACGAGGGGGCCTGTAGCCGAGAGTCCGGGCGTGGAAATCTCGCCCGGCGTGGGCGGTTCGCCCGATTCGGCCGGCCGGGAGGGAGCTTTCGGGCGCCCGGCCCGACGGTGGTCAGCCGCCGGGGGCGTAGAGGGCCTCGGCGCCGCGGTCGAGCAGGGCCCGCTTGTACGTCTCCAGGGTGGTCAGCTCCTGCCAGACCCACCCGTACTCCTCCGCGTCGCGGCCCGGGTCCAGGCGCAACAGGCGGGACTTGGCGTCGGCGATCCGGCGTTCGGCGGAGAACACCCGCAACCGGACCAGGTTGCCGTCGGCGTACGCCCGGTCCGGGTCGCTGCTCAACCGCATGTTTTCCACGGCCAGTTCGGTGACCATGTGCCGCACGGCGTCGTCGGGCGCCGCGACGCGCACCTCGCCGACCCAGTTCGGGGTCTGCGCGATATCGCAGCACACGCCACCGGCGGTCGCGATCGCCGTGCGCACCGCCGCGTACGGCGCGGCGGTGAACTCGTCCACCTCGTAGTGGTCGAACGCGGGCGCGACCAGCGCGGGCGTCTGGAGCGCGAGCTTGAGCACCTCGCGCTGGACCGCCTGGCACATGTCGCGCGGGTCGGGTCGAAAGCCCGCGGGCCGCTGCGGGGCGGCCGGCCGGCGGCCGGCGGCCGGGGTGGCGGGCCCCTGGGTGGGCCCGCCACCGCGCTCGCCGCGGGCGGCCCGCTCACGCTGCCAGCGGTTGACCTGGGCGACTCGGCCGACCACGAACTTCTCGTCCAAAAAGCCCAGCATCGAGTCGAGTCGGACCGCGTAGGTGTGGCGCAGTGCCTGGTCCTTGATACCGGCGATGACCGGCGCGGCGGCGTCGAGGGCGGCGACCCGGCCCTCGGCGGTGGACAGGTCGTGGCCCTCGATCCGGCTGCGGATGGCGAACTCGAAGAGCGGGACGCGCGCGTCGATCAGGGCGAGTACGGCCTCGTCGCCCTGTTCCAGGCGCAGGTCGCACGGGTCCAGGCCGCCCGGCTCGACCGCGACGAACGTGCGGGTGACGAACTTCTGGTCCTCCTCGAACGCGCGCAGCGCGGCCTTGCGGCCGGCGGCGTCGCCGTCGAAGGTGAAGATCACCTCGCCGCGGAACTCGCCGGAGTCCATCAGCAGTCGGCGCAGCACCTTGATGTGCTCGTCGCCGAAGGAGGTGCCGCAGGTGGCGATCGCGGTGCCGGCGCCGGCGAGGTGGCAGGCCATCACGTCGGTGTAGCCCTCGACGATGACCGCCCGGCCGGACTTGGCGATCTCCTTCTTGGCCAGGTCGAGGCCGTAGAGCACCTGGGACTTCTTGTAGATGGGCGTCTCGGGGGTGTTCAGGTACTTGGGGCCGTTGTCGTCGTCGTAGAGCTTGCGCGCGCCGAAGCCGATCACGTCGCCGGTGATGTCGCGGATCGGCCAGACCAGCCGGCCGCGGAAGCGGTCCATCGGGCCGTTGCGGCCCTCGCTGGCCAGTCCGCCCTCCAGCATCTCCTGCGGGGTGAAACCCTTGCCGCGCAGGAATCGCACCAGGTTCTCCCAGCCCTTGGGCGCGTAGCCGAGCGAGAACCGCTCCGCCGCGTCCTGCGGGAAGCCCCGGTCGGCGAGGAACCGGCGGGCGGTCTCCGCCTCGGGGGTGCCGAGCTGGTCGGCGAACCACGCGGCGGCGATCCGGTGCGCCTCGACCAGGCGGGTGCGCCGGCCCTGCTGGCGCCCGGGGGTGTAGCCGCCCTCCTCGTAGTGCAGCTCGATGCCGTACTGCTGGGCCAGCCGCTCCACCGTCTCGGAGAACGTGGTGTGGTCCAGGCGCATGACGAAGTCGAGAACGTCGCCGCCTTCGCCGCAGCCGAAGCAGTACCAGAGGTTCTTGGCCGGGCTGACCTGGAAGGAGGGGGACTTCTCGTCGTGGAAGGGGCAGAGCCCCTTGAAGTTTCCTCCGCCCGCGTTGCGCAGTTGCAGGTGTTGTTCCGCGATCTCCGCGATGCGTGCCGTCTCGCGGACCCGCCTGACGTCTTCTTCACGGATACGGCCGGCCACGATCGTCGAGTCTACGGGTCCGTCCGACACCTGGGGGCGGTGACCGGTCGGCCCGGTTCATCGGGTCGTCAGCGTGGCGTGCAGGGTGAGGGCGGCGCGGTCGGTCAGGGAGGCGACCTGGTCGATCACCACGCGCAGCCGGGCCGCGTCGGTATCGGCTTCGAGCCAGTCCTCGCGCAGGGACGCGTCCAGCCGCTCGGGGGCGCCGGCGGCGAGCAGTTCGACCAGTTCGGTCAGGACGGTGCGCTGGCGCTCGCGCAGTTGTTCGGCGCCCTCGCGGGCCATCACGTAGCGGGCGGTGATCGCCTTGAGCACCGCGCATTCGAGGCGGATCTCGCGTGGGACGATCAGGTCGGCGGCGTAGCGAAGGGCCGGCGCGGTGCCGTACAGCTCCCGGGTGGCGTGCTCGGCGGCCAGGCAGAAGCGGCCGATCAGGCCGCTGGTGGCGTTCTTGAGCCGGGCCTGGGCGCGGCGCGAGCCGTCGTAGCCCGCCGGCCAGAAGTCGAGCGCGAGCAACCGGTCCAGCGCCTCGCCGAGTTCGTCGGCCACGCAGTCGGGGCGGTAGCGGCGCACGGTGAGGTCGAGCAGTTCGCGGCGCTCGCCCGCGTCGCGCAGGCGGACCAGGTCGAGGCGGTGCGACTGGACCGCGTCCTCCAGGTCGTGCACGGAGTAGGCGACGTCGTCGGACCAGTCCATCACCTGGGCCTCCAGGCAGCGGCGGCCGGGGTCGGCGCCCTCGCGCACCCAGTCGAACACGGCCCGGTCGTCGTCGTACGCGCCGTAGGCGTGCTTGTCCTGGCGGCGGGGCCACGGGTATTTGAGCACCGCGTCGAGGCCGGCGCGGGTCAGGTTGAGGCCGACGCTGCGGCCGTCGGGGGCGAACGTCTTGGGTTCGAGCCGGGTGAGCAGGCGCAGGCTCTGCGCGTTGCCCTCGAAGCCGCCGCAGCTCTTGGCCGCCTCGTCGAGGGCGCGTTCGCCGTTGTGGCCGAACGGCGGGTGGCCCAGGTCGTGCGCCAGGCAGGCGGTCTCCACGAGGTCCGGGTCGCAGCCGAGCGCCTGGCCCAGCTCACGGCCGATCTGGGCGCATTCGAGCGAGTGGGTGAGCCGGGTGCGCGGGCTGTCCTGGCCGGCCGGGGTGCTCTCGCCGGGGGTCACCACCTGCGTCTTGCCGGCGAGTCGGCGCAGCGCGGCCGAGTGCAGCACCCGGGCCCGATCCCGCTGGAACGCGGTGCGCCCGCGTCGCTTGTTGGGCTCGGGGACCCAGCGGGCGAGGTCGTCGGGGCCGTATCGCCGCGGTACGGAGCGGGGTGTCGCCGGGTCTGCCGATGTGCTGTCCACTTGTCCACATTAAGGAATTGCTCCGACATTCGACGGAGGCCGGGCCACGAACACTGCGCGAAGCCTTCACCGCGCGTCGGACAACTTGCCGCGCAGCTGGAGCACGGCCTTGGTGTGGATCTGGCAGGTGCGGCTCTCGGTCACCCCGAGCACCTGGCCGATCTGGGACAGGGTCAATCCCTCGAAGTAGTAGAGCGTGACCACGGTCTTCTCCCGTTCCGGCAGTGCGTTGACCGCGCGGGCGAGCAGGTGGCGCATCTCGCGGCTTTCGGCCACCTCGACGGGGTCGTCGGCGGTGGTGTCCTCCAGCGTGTCGACCAGGCTGAGCCGGTCGCCGCCGTCCTGGCCGGTGTGCAGGAGTTCGTCGAGGGCCATCACGTTGATCAGCGAGAGCTGGCTGAAGATCGCGTGCAGGTCCTCCAGCGCGATGCCCATCTCGCGGGCCACCTCGACCTCCGAGGGGGTGCGGTTGAGCTTGGCTTCCAGTCCCGCGTACGCCAGTTCGACCGCCCGGGCCTTCTGGCGGACGGACCGGGGGATCCAGTCCAGCGCGCGCAGTTCGTCGATGATCGCGCCGCGGATGCGACTGATCGCATAGGTTTCGAATTTGATCGCGCGATCAAGATCGAACTTCTCAATCGCGTCGATCAGGCCGAACATCCCGTACGAGACGAAATCGGCCTGGTCCACATTGGCCGGAAGGCCGACGCCGACCCGCCCGGCGACGTACTTCACGAGCGGCGAGTAGTTCAGGATGAGGCGTTCCCGCAGGGTGGGGTCCCCCGAGCGCTTGAAGTCGCTCCAAAGGTTCTCCAGCGCGCGGTTGGAAGCGCCACCGTCCTCGACGGTGACGACCGGTCCGTTCTCGGACGCGGCCGCGGTGGCGCTCTTACGCCCTGGGGTGTGCTTGGGCATACGTGGCCTTGTGTCGTTCCACGGAAACGTGCGTGTAGATCTGCGTCCTCGCGAGCGTAGCGTGACCTGACGACTCCCGAGCGCTACAACGGCGGGGTTCGGCCCCCGTCGCCCGAATCACGGCATCCCGCCCGAAGCCGCCCGGCGCACGCCGAACCACCCCGGACCGAGGCGAAGGGGTCGCTCGGCCCGGCTCGGACCGAGGCGAAAAGGGTCGCTCGGCGCCACCCGAACCACGCCCCTCGCCACACCCGCGCACACGGCGGCCCCTCTGCGGCGGCGTGACCGGCCTGCCCCGCACGACACGCCCGCCAACAGCACTTGCACCCAAGGCGGCGCACACCCCACCTCCCGCACGCCCCCACACCCCGGCACCGGCGCACAAACAACCAACACCCCGGGCGGCGCGCTGGTAGTGGGGGTGGGCTCGGGGGTGGGGCGCGTCGGGGGCTTCGTCGTGGGCCGTGTCGGAGTGTGGTGGGTGGGTCCTGCGGGACGGCGACGGGTCGCCGGTGGGGTGATTCATGTCCGGGGCGGCGTTCTCGGGCGCGCGCTCGTCGGTCACGGGTATGGCACACCTCCTCGATCGGACCTCCTCCCCTCACGGTGATGATCACTGCGGCCCCAGGTCAAGCACCGCCACGGCGACGCCACCCCTTCGAGGTGCGATCGACGAGTTCGCGGGCCGCCAGCACGTCGAGTCGGCGGCGCGTGGCGGCCGGCGCCGATCCCGCCTCGTGCGCGATCGCGGCCGTGGACAGCGCGCCGCGCCACGGCACCACATCCAGGATCCGGCGGATCTCGGGCGGCAGATCGTCCCCCGGACGACTCGGGCCGGCCAGGACCGGCGCGAGGTCGTCGCCGATCGCCCCGACCTGCTCGATCACCTCGGCCGCCCGGGTCACCAGGACCGACCCCGGCTCGCGCAGCAGCACGTGTACGCCCGCCGAACTCGGCGAGCCGATCGGCCCCGGCACCCCCATCACCTGGCGGCCGAGCAGCGCGGCCCGCCGGGCACTGATCAGCGCACCGCTGCACAGCGCCGCCTCGACCACCACGGTGCCCCGGGTCAGTGCCGCGATGACCCGATTGCGCTCGATGAAGCGGTAGCGGGTCGGATGCGCGCCCGGCGGCAGCTCGGTGACCAGCACACCCTCCTCGGCGATCCGGGCCAGCAGCCGCTCGTGCCCACGCGGATAGTTCACGTCGATGCCACACGCCAGCACGGCAACGGTGGACCCGCGCACCGCGAGCGCCCCCCGGTGCGCGGCCCCGTCCACCCCGTACGCGCCACCGGAGACGACCGTCCAGCCCGCCTCGGCCAGCTCGGCCGCGAGCGCCCCCGCGACGTGCGCGCCGTAGTCGGTGCAGGCTCGCGCGCCCACCACCGCCACCGACCGCAGCGCGGCGAGCCGCAGCGGGGTCGCGCCGCGCGTCCACAGCCCCAGCGGCCGGGCGTCCCCGAGGTCGTCGAGCTGGGTGGGCCACCCCGGATCGCCGGGAACCACAAAGCTCCCACCCACCTCGGCGAGCCGAGCCGAGTCCTCGTCGGGATCACACGCCCCCAGCCGAACCCGATACCCCGCCGGATCCCGCCGGGCCAACTCCCCCGGCAACGCCCCGTGCCCCCGCAGATCCCGCAACAATCGAGCGGCCCCATACACCCGCACGGCCCGCCCGAACACCGCGTCCCCGGGCTCCACCAGCCGACTCAACACCGCCCGAGCCGCCCGCTCCCCCACCACATCCCGCTCGGGAAAGTCCCCATCCCCCCATGGCAACGACTCCACCCCGCCCACCCCCACGCCTTCCGTCCCCCGACACCGCCGCCGGGCCCAACAAAACCGCGCTCCCCGCCAAAAGACCGCCACCCGCTCGGGTGCCGACCACGTGCGTTACCGGGCCCGGCGCGGGGCGTTGACGCGCTCACCCCGGGCCACCCCTTCGCAACTCCCACCCACCCCACGGTGGCCACCACCGACCTTCCGCCCCGCACACCGCCCCGCCACCACCCCCCGCACACGAGGCCGCCGGCCAGAGGGGCGAGCGCGGGTAGGCGGGCCCGGTCGGGGCCTGCGGTGCGGGTGAACCCCGGGGCAAGGCAACGGCGACGCCCCGGACGTGTGGTGACGGCGGGCCCACATCCGACGCTGTCGGACGTACGTGGTGACGCAGTGACGCGCGCAGTGGTCCGCTCACCCCGGACCACCCCGCCGCAACTCCCACCCACCCCACGGGCCCGCTCCCCGGCCTTCCACATCCGGACGCCCGCACCACCCCCAGCCACCACGCGAGGCCGCAAGCGGCCTGCCGGGTCGGCGGTGCCTCATCTCTCGAACCCGTCGTCGTCCGCCGTGTCGCCTCGGATCACTCCCGTGCGCAGTTCGAGGGCCGTGTCCACGTCGGAGCGGGTGGGGCGGGGGTGGGCGTGCAGGTCGGCCAGGGTCCAGGCGACGCGGAGGACTCGGTCGAGCCCCCGGGCGGTCAGGAAGCCGCGCTCCATGTCGCGCGCCGCCCGGTCGAGGGCGTCGCCGTCGACCGTCCACCGCGTGCGCAGCTCGCGCCCCGGCACCTCGGCGTTGACCGTCCACCCCGTGCCGGCCAGCCTCCGCGCGGCCCGCTCCCGGGCCGCCAGCACCCGTGCGGCCACCACCTCCGACCGCTCCCCCGCCGCCTCCGGGGCGAACAACTCGGCGCGGGAGACCGTATCCACCGTGACCCGCACGTCGATCCGGTCCATCAGCGGCCCGGACAGCCGGGCCAGGTACTTGTGCCGCATCAGCGACGAGCACGTGCAGTCCAGCCCCCGTCCGGAGAACCGCCCGCATGGGCAGGGGTTGGCCGCCATCACGAGCAGGAACCGGGCGGGGAAGCACAACATCCCCCCGCTGCGCGCCACGGTGACCGTGCCGGACTCCAGCGGCTGGCGCAGCGCGTCCAGCACCCGCCCGCTGAATTCCGGGCTCTCGTCCAGGAACAACACGCCCCGATGGGCCAGCGAGACCGCGCCCGGGCGTGGGAGGCCGTTGCCGCCGCCGACGATCGCGGGCATCGTCGCGCTGTGGTGCGGCGCGCAGAACGGCGGCGTGGTCACCAGCGGCAGATCGGGGCGCAGCGTGCCCGCGATCGAGTGCACCGCGCTGACTTCGAGCGAGGCCGGTCCGTCCAGCGCCGGCAGGATCCCGGGCAGCCGCTCGGCCAGCATGGTCTTGCCCGCGCCCGGACTGCCGAGCAGGAACAGGTGGTGCCCGCCCGCGGCGCACACCTCCAGGGCCCTGCGGGCCCGGCCCTGACCGGCCACGTCGGCCAGATCGGCCGGCGCCGACCCGGCCGGCGGGCCCGCCGTCAAAGCGCCGACCACGGCCAACGGATCGGGGCCCAGACCGATGTCGCGCACCGCCTCCGGCTCGGCCGGCGCCGGCTCCCCGCGCAGCCTCGCCAGCAGGTGCCGCAGCGAGGTCACCCCCCACACGGCGACGCCCGGCACCAACTCGGCCTCGCCGGCCGCCACGGAGGGCACCACCACCCGGACGCACCCGGCCGCCGCGGCGGCCATCACCGCCGGCAACACCCCGCGCACCGGCCGCAGCCGCCCGTCCAGGCCCAGCTCGCCGATCATCACCAGGTCCTCGATCGCGCGCGGGTCCAGCACGCCCGCCGCGGCCAGCATCGCGGCCGCGATCGGCAGATCGAAGCCCGATCCGGTCTTGGGCACCGTCGCCGGCGACAACCCCACCGTCAGCCTGCGCTGCGGCCACTCCTCGCCGCTGTTGACCACCGCCGCCCGGACCCGCTCCTTGGACTCCACCAGGGTCCGATCCGGCAGACCCACGAGGGTGAACGTGGTCACCCCCGGCTCCAGGTCGGCCTGCACCTCGACCACGACGCCGTCCACCCCGACCAGGGTGACCGACCGGGTGCGCGCGAAGCCCATGCTCAGCACACCCCCCGGACGTGCTCGACCCCGGCCGCCCCACGCACCGCCGCGACCACCGCGACCAAATCGATCCGCACCTCGCGCCCCGGCGGCCCGGCAAGCGGGTTCGCCGCCCGCCAGCGCTCGGCCAGCACCCGTAGCCGGGCGGCCTTGACCGGGCCGATCGCCTCCAGCGGGTGCTCGAACCCGCCCGCGCGCCGGGTCTTGACCTCGCACACCACCAGGACCGGCCCATCGCGCGCGACGATGTCGATCTCGCCGTCCCGACAGCGCCAATTGCGCGCCAAGACGGCCATGCCCGCCTCGGTCAGATAGCGCGCCGCGACCCGCTCGCCGTAGCGCCCCACCGCGCCGTTCCGGGACTGCCGGGCCGGGCCGCCCCGACCCTCCCTGCCACCCGCATCGGTCCGCACAACGACCACCTCCGGGCTCGACGCTGCCGGAGCCGGAGGTGGTCGTGTGTCGGCCCACCGTGACCTGTGGACAAACCGGTCGTTGTGGATACCGCCCTTGCGGGCGGGCGGAGTCCGCTCAGCCGCCGAACCCTTCGTTGCCCGCGGGCATCTCGAATTCGCTCTTGGTCAGTTCCTCGACGTTGACGTCCTTGAACGTAAGAACCCGGACATTCTTAACGAATCGCGCGGGTCGATACATGTCCCACACCCACGCGTCCGCCATGGACAACTCGAAGAAGACCTCCCCGTCGGCCGACCTCACGTGCAGCTCGTACTGGTTGGTGAGGTAGAAGCGCCTTTCCGTCTCGATGACGTACTTGAAGAGACCCACGACGTCGCGGTACTCGCGGTAGAGCTGCAGCTCCATCTCGGTCTCGTACTTTTCGAGATCTTCCGCACTCATGCGCGCCCCTCGCTCCTGCGCTTCGCTGACGCCTCCCATTGTGTACCGGCGACCCTCGCGCCCACCGGCGCACCATGGCACAACCGTCCGGGACACCCCCGGCGGCCCGGATCGACCGGCCGTCGACCCGCCGGCACCGCGGCGCTCAGCCGTTCCACCACTCGAACGGCTCGTCGATCAGCTCGCCGGCCAGGAACCTCGGCAGCAGCTCGGGCAGCCGGCCCGGGTAGAACCGCGCCGGCGCCGCCCGGATCTCGTCCACCGGCCACCACACCGCCTCCTGGTACTCGGCCAACTCGTCCGCGGTCCACAACGAACGGTCCTCGCAGACCGCGGGCGCCCGCTCGGCGACCCGGACCAGGACCACGAACTCGTGTTGCACCCGCCGATGCCCCGGCCGCACCCACGTCACACTCCGCCGCCAGGTCGGCGGCCCCACCTCGGCGGGCTCGATCCGCAGGCCGGTCTCCTCCCGGATCTCCCGAACGGCCGCGTCCACATAGGTCTCCCCGGGGTCCAGGCCGCCGCCCGGCAGGTCGTACCAGTCGGACGGATCGGATTCGGGGACCCGGGTGCGAAACAGCAGCACCCGGTCGTCGGGGTCGAGAATCACCACGCGCACGGCGCGTCGTTCCAGGTCGGGAGCCAGGTCGGCGGGATAGTCCGGCACCGGCTCCGGTACGTCTCCGGGCCATGACACGGGTTGAGTCGTCATCCCCGGATTGTGCCCCGAGCCGCGAACGGCCGGGTCGCGCGGGAGGGGATTCCCGAGCGCCCGGCCGGATGCGAGAGGTCGGCCGTCAGGCCGGCGGCGCCGCCGAGGGCGGGCGCGTGGCCGTACGCTCCTCGGGCCCGCCGCGCCGCCTGCGCCGCCACCACACCAGCGGCACCGCCCCGATCAGCCCGGCCGCCATCGGGGTGCCGCCGATCACGTCGAGCCCGAGGCCCGGCTGGTCGAAGGTGCCCGGCACGCCGAGGCCGTGGATCCGGTTCAGCGGCCACACCACGGTGAACGCGCGGCCGATCACCTGGTCCTTGTCCACCGTCCCGTTGAACGGCTGGTCCATGTGATAGCGCGAGTCGGACGAGTTGTCCCGGTTGTCGCCCATCAGCCAGATCCGGCCCTTGGGCACGGTCACGTCGAACACCTTCGTCGACGGGGCCACGCCCTTCTTCAGGTACGAACTCTCGTCCAACGGCTTGCCGTTGACCATGAGCCGGCCCTGCGCGTCGCAACACTGCACCCGGTCGCCGCCGACCCCGATCACCCGCTTGATCAGGTCCTTCTCGTCGGCGGACGGCATCAGGCCGACCCAGGACATGCCCTTTTGCAGCCCGCGCACCACCGCGTTGTCGGACTGCTTCGGCGCCTCCTGGAGCCAGTTGCCCGGGTCGTGGAAGACCACGACCTGCCCGCGCTCCGGCTCCGCGCCGAACCAGGGCGAAAACTTGTTCACCAGGACCCGGTCGCCGACCTTGATGGTGTTCTCCATCGACTCCGACGGAATCGAGAAGGCCTGCACGAGGAAGGTCTTGATGAGCAGCGCCAGGACCACCGCGATCACCAGAAGCAGCGGCAGTTCCTTCCAGAACGACCCCTTCTTCTTGCGCCGTTCGCCCGAGGCCGAGGCGCCCTCGTCGGTGCCCGCGCCCTCCGGCTCACCGACACCCTCCGGCTCGCCGGAGCCGCCCGATCCCCCGGAGTCGCCCGGACCACCGGGACCGCCGGGGCCGTCCGCGTCCGACGGTCCGCCCGCACCCGGCCCACCGGTCGCGGGGGTCGGCGCCACCGGCGGAAAGATCGGCGCCGCGTCGGCGGCGGCCCCGTTCTTCGGATGTTTCACCAGATCGGGTGACTGCCGGGGCTCGTCCCCGCTCGTTGGTTGGGTCGGTGGCGCTCCGGGATCGTGCGGCGCGTCGGTCGGGTGCCGCTCGTGCGGCTCCCGCCCACGATCGTCGTCTCCACCAGCGGATCGCGCTCCGATCACGACTTCCCCCACGGCGCCTCCTCGTACCCGTGCAGGCCACACGGCATCCGGTCGGGGCTGTCCACCGGCTGCCCACAGCTCTGTCTTGATGATTTCCGACCCGTGCCGCGCACGTCGCCGGGTCGATGTCGACCCCACGGGGCCGGCATGCGCCGGCGCGAGCGTACACGTCGGCGTAGCAGGACCAGCGGAACCGCACCCACCATTCCCATAACGACCGGGGTGGGCGGGAGAATCGCAACCGACAGGGCTTTGTTCCCGAATGTGTCCGGAACCGGCAGCCGATGCGCGCGACCGAACGGCCAGGCCACCAGGACGGCCCGCCCGACCACATCGTCCACCGGGATCGTGCCCTGATAGGGCCGATCCATATGTGCCCGCGAGTCGGCCGAGTCGCCGCGATGGTCGCCCATCACCCACAGCCGCCCTTTGGGCACGGTCACACTGAAGCGCTTCTCCGAGGGCGCATTGCCCTTGTACAGGTAGGGCTCGTCCAGCGGAACACCGTTGACGGTGATTCGCCCGGACGGGTCACAGCAGGCCACCGTGTCGCCGCCGACCCCGATCACCCGCTTGATCAGGTCCTGTTCGTCGTCCGAGGGCAACATGCCCACGAACACGAGTCCCTGCTTGAACTGCTTGAGGCCGGGCGGCGGATCGTCCGTCTTCTTCTTGCCCAGCCAGCCGCCCGGATCCTTGAAGACGACCACTTGGCCGCGCTCGGGGGTCCACCCGAACCACGGCGAGAACTTGTCCACCAGGACCCGGTCGCCGACGTCGATGGTGTGCTCCATCGATCCCGACGGGATGTAGAACGCCTGTACCAGAAACGTCTTGATCAGCAGCGCCAGGGCGAGCGCGATCACCGCGAGCATCGGCAGTTCGCGCCACAGCGGCACCACCTTGTCCTTGCGCCGCGAACGCCTGCCCCGACGCCGGCGCGCGGGAGCGGGGGTCGGCGCCTCGACCGACGGCGCCGCACGGACCGGTTCGGCCTCGCCGAGCGCCACCGCGCCCGCGACCTCCGGGGTCGGGAGCGGACCGGCCGCACCCTCGGGGTGGGCACTCGGCCGCGCGGGCACCGGATCGGCGGCCCGGGCGCCCTTGGGCTTGCCGCGTTTACCCACGGCGGTCGAAGTCCGACCGATCGAACGTCTTCGGCCGATCCGCGCCCTGGATCCGCCCGAACGGCCAGATGATCCACTGCGCGCGCCCGATCACCCTGCTCTCCGGCACCATGCCGCCGCCGGGGTCGCCCAGGTGGTCGCGCGAGTCGGCCGAGTTGCTGCGATGGTCGCCCATGACCCAGAGCTTTCCCTTGGGCACCTCGGCCTCGAACGGAAAGTCGGAGGGCTTGTCGCCCGGATGCAGGTAGTCGCCCTCGTCCAGCGGCACCCCGTTGACGGTGACCCGACCCTGCGGGTCGCAACACTTGACCACGTCGCCGCCGATCCCGATGACGCGCTTCACGAAGTCGTTGTCGTCGGGGTTGGTGAAGCCGAACACCCCGCCGAGCTTGCGCAGCGCGCCGGTCACCGGGTCGGGCGAGCCGCCCTCGGGGGTGAACGAGCCGCGCCCGTCGAAGACGATCATGTCGCCGCGGTGGATGTCCCCGTACTTGTAGGCGAGTTTGTTCACCAGGACCCGATCGCCGACCTCCAGCGTGTTCTCCATCGAACCGCTGGGGATCACGAACGGCTGGGCGACCCACGAGTTCACCACCAGGACGACGACCATCGCGATCGCGACCAGGAGCGGGAGTTCGACCCACGCGGGCATCCGCCGCCGACGCGGCGCCTCGGGAGCGCCCTCGACCTCGGGACCCGACTCGGCCTCGGAATCGGCGTCGGCGTCGGCGTCGGCGTCGGCGCCACCATCAAGGTCGCCGTCGGACTCGGTCCCGGCAACAACGTCAGTCCCGGACGCGGTCGCGGCCTCGGCGGTCACAGTCTCGGCCCCGGATGCCGTCGCGGTCCCGGGCTCGGGTGCCGTCTCGACCGTCGCACCCGCCCCGTCCTCGGGGGTGTCGGCCTTCTCCGGACCCTTCGACGGCACATCGACACTCGCCTCGGCGGCCGAGCAGACACCCGCGCCGCCGCCCGTGCCCGCCGTCGAATCCTTTGCGAAATCAGGGGACTTCGGCGCCACCGGCACCACCGGCACCGTCCCGAGCGCCCCGTCGAGCCCGCCCCCGTGACCGTTCCCGCCCGACGCCCGTCCCAGGACACGCGAAGGCCGCGCCTCCACGACCTCGGTGGACGAGGTACCGGCGGATTCCTCCGCCGTGGAGGCACGGCCTCTGCTCTGCTCTGCGTCGTCCATCACGAACGAGCCTAGCGTCCGGGTCGGCTCGCCATGGGCGAGGCACCCCGGGTGTGGCGCACGGGTCAGCGCGTCGGACGGTCCGAGCGCTTCTCCTTGATCTTCGCGGCCTTGCCGCGCAGGTCACGCATGTAGTAGAGCTTCGCGCGACGCACGGCGCCGCGGGTGACCAGCTCGATCTTCTCGATCACCGGGGTGTGCACCGGGAAGGTGCGCTCCACGCCGACGCCGTAGCTGACCTTGCGGACCGTGAAGGTCTCGCGGACGCCGTCGCCCTGGCGACGCAGCACGAAGCCCTGGAAGACCTGGACGCGGGACTTGTTGCCTTCGATGACGCGCACGTGCACCTTGAGGGTGTCACCGGGGCGGAAGTCCGGGACGTCGTCCCGCAGGGATGCGGCATCGATGTGGTCGAGCTTGTTCATCTCGCGTCGCTTTCTCGGGGGTGCCACAGGTCACCCACGGGGATTCGTGGTTACGAAAGGGGGGTCGCCGGTCCCGAATGGCGCTCCCCCTGTGGCAGGGGTGCCGTCCGGCTCCCGGGGAACCCGGTCCGGATCGGGACATGGCAACAGCGTCTCAGTCTGCCACAGGTGGGTCGGCCCGATGAAACCGGCCGTCCCGCTCGACCCAGCCCAGCTCGGCGAGCAGCGCCCGGTCCTTCTTGTCCACCGCCGCGGGATCGATCCGGCCGATCAGATCGGGCCGGTGCGCCGAGGTCCGGCGCAGCGCCTCGTCCCGCCGCCAGCGGGCGATCGCGCCGTGGTTCCCGGACACCGTGATCGGCGGCACCTCGCGCCCGCGCCACTCGGCGGGCTTGGTATATACCGGCCCCTCCAGGAGGTTGGCCATCGCGCCCGGCGCGAACGAGTCGTCCCGGTGCGATTCCGCGTTGCCCAGCACTCCCGGGAGCAGCCGCGCCACCGCCTCGACGATGACCAGCACGGCCACCTCGCCGCCCGCGAGCACGTAGTCGCCGATGGACACCTCGTCCACCCGCATCCGGGTCGCCGCCTCGTCCAGGACCCGCCGGTCGATGCCCTCGTACCGGGCGGGCGCGAACAGCAGCCACGGCTCCTCGGCCAGTTCGACCGCGAGGTCCTGGGTGAACGGCCGGCCCGACGGCGTGGGCACGATCATCCGGGGCACCGGGGCCGCCGCGCTCTCGCCCTGCTCCAGCACGGCGTCCAGCGCGAGCCCCCACGGCTCGGGCTTCATCACCATGCCGGGACCGCCGCCGTACGGGGTGTCGTCGACGGTCTTGTGCACGTCGTATGTCCAGTCCCGGAGCTGGTGCAGGTGTACGTCCAACAGGCCCTTGGCGCACGCCTTGCCGACCAGCGAGACGTCCAGCGGGGCCAGGTATTCGGGAAAGATGGTGACGACGTCGATCCTCACGACGGGTCCTCGGACGTGTCGCCCCGCGCCGGGTCCGGCACCGCGAGCACCGCGTCCTCCGCGTCGAGCAGGCCCGGCGGCGGGGTGATCACCGCGCGCTGGTTCTCCAGGTCGATCTCGGGGACGATCTGCTGCACGAACGGGATCATCACCTCGCGCCCGTCCGCCCGGCGGACCATGAGCAGGTCCTGCGAGGGCAGGTGGGCCACCTCGGTGATCTCGCCGACCGCCTCGCCGTCGGCGGTGACCACATCCAGGCCGATCAGCTGGTGGTCGTAGAACTCCTCGGGGTCCTCGGGGAGTTCGTCCGGGTCGATCTCGGCGATCAGCAGCGTGTTGCGCAGCGCCTCGGCGCCGCTGCGGGTGGTCACGCCCTCGATGCTCAGCAGCAGTCGACCGCTGTGCACCCGACCGTCGGCGATGGTCAGCGGACCGACCGACGGCGGGTCGGTCATCAGCACCGCTCCGGGCGCGAGCCGCAGTTCGGGCTCGTCGGTACGGACCTCGACGGTCACCTGGCCCTTGATGCCGTGTGCCTTGCCGATACGGCCGACCACAAGCTGCACCTGCGACTCCTCAATCTCTGCCTGGAAACCCTGAAAACCGACCGGACCCGACGGTCCGACCGCCGAGCACCGGAAATGCCAAGAAGCTGCCCGGCGGATATGACTCCGCCGGGCAGCTCCCGGTTGGACGTGATGTCCGGGTACGTCAGCGAACCTGGTCGACGTCGACGAGGTCGACGCGGACTCCCCGGCCGCCGAGCGCGGTCACGACGGTACGCAGCGCACGCGCGGTGCGGCCACCTCGCCCGATGACCTTCCCGAGGTCTTCGGGGTGGACCCGGACCTCGAGAATGCGGCCGCGGCGAAGATTACGCGCCCGTACCTTGACCTCGTCCGGATGCTCGACGATGCCCTTGACCAAGTGTTCGAGGGCTTCCTCGAGCACGGTCAGCCCTCGTTAGCGGCGGTCTCGGCGGCGGCTTCGCCCTCGGCGGCCGGAGTCTCGGTCTCGGCGGCGGCCTCGACCTTCTTCTCCTTCTTGGCCTTCGGCGTGGTGGCGCCGTCCTTGGGCTCGTCCATCGCCTCGCGGGCGGCGGCCTCGAAGAGCGACTTCTTGTCGGCCTTCTCCGCGGCGACCAGGAGCGGGGCCGGAGCCGGCTCGCCCTTGTACTTCTGCCAGTCGCCGGTCAGCTTGAGGATGTGCGCGACGGGCTCGGTCGGCTGCGCGCCGACGCCCAGCCAGTAGAGCGCACGCTCGGAGTCGACCTCGATACGCGAGGGGTTCTCCATCGGGTGGTAGATACCGATCTCCTCGATCGCCCGACCGTCACGCTTGGTGCGGGCGTCGGCGACGACGATGCGGTAGTGGGGCGAACGGATCTTGCCCAGGCGCTTCAGCTTGATCTTGACTGCCACGAGAGTGGTGTCTCCTGCATCTTGACGTGGGTGAACAGCCGGCGTTCACGTGGGGACATGAGGCTCGGCTGATCGTGGACACGGTAAGCATGCGGAGAGAGGGTCCGGCAATGCCCCGGGTACTCAGCTCGCCATTCTGCCAGACTTCCGGGCGCCGACCAAAGCCGGGGCGAGGACCGGGGGAAAACCCGGGTGGTCGAGCCTCGCGCGGCTTTTAGAATGCAGGTCGCACGCCCTTCCCCCTAGTCGTTAGGTCGCCACGGTCTCATGCGTTGGTCCGAACTGTACGTACCCACTCTCCGTCAGGACCCCGCCGACGCCGACGCGGTCAGCCACCGTCTGCTCGTGCGCGCGGGCTACATCCGGCAGCTGATGGCCGGCCACTACTCGCTGCTGCCGCTCGCGGTGCGGGTGCGCGCGAAGGTCGTGCACATCATCCGCGAGGAGATGGACCGGATCGGCGCGCAGGAGATGATCCTGCCGACGATGCATCCGGCCGAGATCTGGCAGAAGAGCGGTCGCTGGGAGGTCATGGGCGACGAGATGTTCCGGCTCAAGGACCGCAAGGGCACCGACCTGGCGCTTGGCATGACGCACGAGGAGATCTTCACGACCCTCGCGCTCGAACTCAGCTCCTACCGCGACCTGCCGCAGACCTGGTACCAGTTCCAGACCAAGTTCCGGGACGAGCCGAGGCCCAAGAGCGGCCTGATCCGGGTGCGCGAGTTCACCATGAAGGACTCGTACAGCTTCGACCTGGACGCCGAGGGGCTGGACCGTTCGTTCGAGGCGCACCGGCAGGCGTACGTCCGCATCTTCCAGCGGCTGAACATCCCCGCGATCGCGGTGCAGGCGTCCAGCGGCACCATGGGCGGCAGCGGCTCGACCGAGTTCATGTGCCCGTCGGCGGCCGGCGAGGACCTCGTCGTGCACTGTCCGAACTGCGGCTACGCGGCCAACGTGGAGAAGGCCACGTCCACGCTCGCGGCGATCGAGGACGGCCCGGGGCTCGACGCGCCGGAGCGGTTCGACACCCCCGGCGTCAAGACCATCGAGAACCTGACCAGGGCACACGGCGTCGCGGCCGACCGGCAGATCAAGACGCTGGTCTACATGGTCGGCGGGCAGCTCACGCTGGCCCTGCTGCGCGGGGATCACGCGCTGGTCGAGCAGAAGCTGATCGACACCACCGGCTCCAACGACGTGCGCCCGGCCACGCCGGACGAGATCAAGGCCGCGCTCGGCGCGTACCCGGGCAGCCTGGGCGCGGTAGGCGTGACCGACCTGCCGATCCTGGCCGACGAGGCGCTGCGGGGCCGTCGGGACATGGTCACCGGCGCCAACGTGGACAAGGTGCACGTGCGCGGCGTGGACGTCGAGCGGGACATCACGGTGGGTCGCTGGGTGGACCTGCGCGAGGTGGTGGCCGGCGAGCCGTGCCCGAAGTGCGGCACCGGCCTGGAGGTCGAGCAGACGGTCGAGATCGGCCACATCTTCAAGCTCGGCGACAAGTACACCAATGTGCTCGGGGTGAACGTGCTCGGCGCGGACGGCGAGCGGATCACCCCGGTCATGGGCAGCTACGGCATCGGTGTCGAGCGCGCGATGGCCGCGATGGTCGAGACGCACCACGACAAGAACGGCATCGTGTGGCCGGTCGCGGTGGCGCCGTTCGAGGTCGCGGTCGCGCTGCTCGACGTCGACGACGAGAAGTCGCGCACGACCGCCGAGGAGATCTACGCGGAACTGGGGCGGCAGCGGGTGGACACGATCCTGGACGACCGCGCCGAGCGCCCCGGGGTGAAGTTCAAGGACATCGAGCTGGTCGGCATCCCGTTCCGGGTGACGGTCGGCGCCCGCAGCCTGGCCGAGGGCAACGTGGAGATCGTCTCGCGCGCGAGCGGCGAGAAGGCCCTGGTCCCGGTCGCCGAGGCGGTCGAGTACGTGCGCAAGCTGGTCCTCGACGCGAGCTGACCCCCTCGCGTAAGGCCTGGGCGCCCCCGCCGAACACACTCGGCGGGGGCGCTCGTCGTGCGGGGGTCAGCGCAGCGTCAACTCGGTGGGCCTGCGCGGCTGGAGCGGGTCGAACAGGTCGAGCAGGGCCGCCGCCTCCGCCGCACCGCCCCGGATCGCCCGGGCGTCCCCGCCGGCCAGCGCGCCGCGCAGATCGGTCCGGCCCAGATGCAGCGACTCCACGGTCTCGCGCGGCAGTTCGAGGACCACGGCGGCGTCCGCCGGGATCTCCCGCAGGAAGCGGGCCACACCGCGATGGATGTGCAGCGCCACCTCCTCCTCGCCGTGCACACCGCCGAGCACCCGCCAGCCGAGCACGGTGTCCACCTCAAGCGCCTCCTCCGCGCGCAGCCGGGTGGTGTACAGCTCGATCAGCCAGGCCGCCGGGATCCGGGCGACCAGGTCCCTGGGCGCGAAGACCGCAGCGAAGTTGATCAGTGGCAGGATCGGCTGGATCCGGTCCTCCAGCTCGTCCGCGCTGGTCAGGTACCAGTTGCGCCAGTTGACGTTGAGCTGGGCGTAGCCGAGTCGGCGAAACGCGGCGGCCTTGACCGCCCGCGCGTCCGTGTCCTCGCGGTCGATCCGGGTCAGGTGCGTGGCCAGCTCGGCCGCCCACTGGTACTCGCCCGTCTCGTATGCCTCGGTCGCCGCGCCGAGCACCCGCTCCCGGCCGCCCATCAGCGCCACCGTCCGGCGCGCGTGCTCGGCCCGGGGCAGCGGATCCAGGTCCACCGGATCGCCGCCGAACCAGCCGAGGTAGCCGAAGAAGATCTGCCGCACGGTGTGCTTGACGGTGCCGTAGTACTCCCGCGCGTACGGCGCGTACGAGGCCAGGTGTTCGGGCAGCTCGATCGTCTCGGCCAACTCGTCGGGGGTCAGCCCCTCGTTCATCCGGCGCACGGTCTGGTCGTGGATGTACTGGATGCAGTCCCGCTCCACGGCCAGCACCTCAGCGACCCGGTCCGCCCCGGACACCGGTTGGCCGTGGCTGGGGATCAGGTGCGCGGCCCCGTGTGCGCGCAGCGCGTCGATGCTGCGCACCCACTGCATCGGGTCGCGGTAGCGGCACCCGCGCAGGGTGTGGATGTTGGGCAGGGTCGGTCCCTGGATGGTGTCGCCGCACAGCAGCACGTCGCTGTCCGGCAGGTACACGCTGATCGCGTCGTCGGTCTCGCCGGGGTTGTGGAACAGCCGCAGCCGCACCCCCGCGACCTCGGTCTCCAGCGCGTCCCCCACCAGCACGGTGGGCATCACGAACGACGGCGTGCCCACCCCGGCGTGCGGACCGACCGCGTCGTTGACGCCCTCGGTGTCCGAGGGGCCGAGGAGGTTGCCGAGCGAGTACACCGAGCGCAGGCCCATGATGTGCAGCGTGGGCCCGGACTGGTCGGTGAGCGCGGCCAGGAAGGTCCGGTGCGCGTACACGTCCACGTCGGGCGTCGCGGCCCAGTGGCTCAGTCCGTTCACATGGTCGGGGTGGTGGTGGGTGACCACCACGGCCCGCACCGGGGCCCGGGGGTCGCGCAGTTGCGGTCGCAGTTCGGCCTCGATCACCGCGGCCAGGTCCGCCCCGCTGCCGGTGTCGACCACCACCAGTCCCTCGGGGCCCTCGATCACCGCGGCGTTGGCCGAGGACCAGCCCACGGCGACGTGCACGTGTCCCGCCACGGTGTATACGCGCTTGGCGAAGTGCGCGGTGTGCGCGGCGAGTTCTGGATGAACGGCAGGCTCGACCTCGTACGTCATGGGCGGGCAGCCTGCCATGTCCGGCCCTACGAGGGAAGAATGGTCTTCTCCGCGCCCGGCCACTCCTCGGCGGTCAGCGCGAAGCGCTCGTGGTCGCGCCAGGCGTCGTTGAGGAACAACATGCGCGGGGTGAAGCCCTCGTAGCGAAAGCCCATCCGGCGCGCGAGCGCGATCGAGGCGTCGTTGCCGGGCTGCACGTTGATCTCCAGGCGGTGCAGCGCGAGGCCGTCGGCGGCGAACACCCGATCGATCACCAGGGCCAGCGCCTCGGTCATCCGCCCGGTGCCCGCGTAGGGCGTGTAGGCGTCGTAGCCGAGCGTCGCGTTGCAAAAGCGCGCCCGCACGATGTTCGAGACGTTGATCCGGCCGGCCAGGCCGCGCTCGGCGAGGTCGATCACCAAAAACGTGCGGAAGGTGTCGCCCTGGCGGCGGATCAGGTCCGGCAGGTCGTTCGGGTCGGCCGGGTTCCAGTGGGAGATGTGCTCGGAGCGGCGGATCGCCTCGGCGGAGGCTGCCGCGTCGGCCGCGGTCGGCGGTCGCACGCCCACCCGGCACCCGGGCACGGTGTACAGGTCCATGGCCCCCGTCATCTCCATCCTCGCCTCGTCGTCCGAGCGGGTCGAGACGGCACCTCGTGGGTGTGCCGCGACGTGGTGCCCCCACGTCGCGGTCCCCGCCCGCCTGTTGTACCCCGCCGCTACTTCTGCCCCGGGGGCAGGAAGTTCTTGAACTCGTCGGGCAGTTCGAAGTCGGCCGCGCCGCCGCCCGCGCCGTTTCCGGCCGGCAGCCCGAACGGGTTGGCGGCGCGCTCCTCGCGCCGGGCCGCCTCGGCCGCCGCCTCCTGCTTGCGCTTCATCGGGTTGCCCGACTGGCGCTTGCCCTTGGCCTGCTTGGGCGCCTTGCCCTTCTTCTTGCCGGCGCCGCCCATGCCCGGGATGCCGGGCATCCCCGGCATGCCGCCGCCCTTGGCCATCTGGCCCATCATCTTGCGGGCCTCGACGAACCGCTCGATCAGGTTGTTGACCGCGTTGACCTCGGTGCCGGCGCCCTTGGCGATGCGCGCCCGGCGCGAGCCGTTGAGGATCTTCACGTCGGCCCGCTCGGCCGGTGTCATCGACTTGATGATCGCCGCGACCCGGTCCAGGTCGCGGTCGTCGATGTTGTCGATCTGGTCCTTCATCGCGCCCATGCCGGGCAGCATGCCGAGCAGCTTCGAGATCGAGCCGAGCTTCTTGACCTGCTCCATCTGCTGGAGGAAGTCCTCCAGGGTGAAGTTGTTGCCGCCGCCGTGCAGCTTCTCCGCGGCCTTGAGCGCGAGGTCCTGGTCGTACTTGGCCTCGGCGATCTCGATCAGGCTGAGCATGTCGCCCATGCCCAGGATGCGCGAGGCCATCCGGTCGGGGTGGAACGCGTCGAAGTCCTCGAGCTTTTCCCCGCTGGAGGCGAACATGACCTGCCGGCCGGTCACCGAGGCGACCGACAGGGCCGCGCCACCGCGCGCGTCGCCGTCGAGCTTGGAGAGCACCACGCCGTCGAAGCCGACGCCGTCGAGGAACGCCTGCGCGGTGACCACCGCGTCCTGGCCGATCATCGCGTCGACGACGAACAGGATCTCGTCCGGCTTGACCGCGTCGCGGATGTCGGCGGCCTGCTGCATCATCTCGGCGTCGATGCCGAGCCGGCCGGCGGTGTCGACGACGACCACGTCGTACTGCTTGGTCTTGGCGAACTCGATCGAGTCGCGGGCCACCTTGACCGGGTCGCCCACGCCGTTGCCGGGCTCGGGCGCGTAGACCGCGACGCCCGCGCGCTCGGCGACCACGGAGAGCTGGTTGACCGCGTTCGGGCGCTGGAGGTCGCAGGCGACCAGGAGCGGCTGGTGCTTCTGCGCCTTGAGCCACTTGCCCAGCTTGCCCGCGAGCGTGGTCTTGCCCGCGCCCTGGAGGCCGGCGAGCATGATCACCGTGGGGCCGGTCTTGGCGAAGCGCAGCCGGCGGGTCTCGCCGCCGAGGATCCCGACCAGTTCCTCGTTGACGATCTTGACGATCTGCTGGGCCGGGTTGAGCGCGCCCGACACCTCGGCGCCGCGGGCGCGTTCCTTGACCCGGGCGATGAACTCGCGAACCACCGGGAGCGCCACGTCGGCCTCGAGGAGGGCGACCCGAATCTCGCGGGCGGTGGCGTCGATGTCGGCTTCGGAGAGCCGCCCCTTGCCGCGAAGGTTCTTGAAGGTCGCTGCGAGGCGGTCGGAGAGAGTGTCGAACACGTCGGCAGAGGTCCTTCGTCAGATACGGGTGGTGTCGGGCCCAGCCTAACCGCCCACCGAGCGGTCGTGACGGGGGCACGCGTCCCGGTTCCGCCGGCGGCGGGCCCGACCGGTCACGGCGCCAGCGCCTTCTCCAGGGTCCTGGCCAGGCCGCGGGCCTCGGCGGCGGTCAGGGGCGCGCCGTCGGGAGCGACCACGTAGAAGGCGTCCACCGCGTCCGCGCCGTGGGTGCCCACCCGGGCCTGCCGGACGCTGACGTGCGCGTCCGCGAGGGTTTGGCCGATGCGGTGCAGCAGGCCGGGGCTGTCGGGCGCGCGTACCTCCAGGACCGTCGCGGTCGCGGACGCGTCGGGGATCACCTCGACCCGGGCGGGGGCGCGCGGGGCGCCGCGCCGGGGCGGGTAGGCGGCCTCGCGTTTGGCCAGCCGGGCGGCCACGTCGAGGCCGCCGTCCAGGGCCTTGCGCAAGTCCTCGCGCAGCGCCGCCGGGTCGGGCAGCCGGCCGAACTCGGTCTCCACCGTCCATATCGTGACGCCGAGCGCGTCGACCACGTCGATCGCGGCCGAGCGCACGGTGAGCCGGTGCAGCGCGAGCACGCCCGCCGCCAGCGCCAGCAGGCCGACCCGGTCGGCGGCGGCGATGGTCACCTCGGCGCCGAACGGCAGCGGCTCCAGGCGCACCACCGGCAGGTCGCCGGACACCTCGGCGAGCACGATGCGCTCGGCCGGCAGCGCGAGCGCCGCCGGCGCGGGGCGGCCGGCGAACACCGCCCTGGTCCGGGCGACGAGGTCCCGGACCAGGGCGTCCCGCCAGTCGCTCCACGCGGCGGGTCCGGTGGCGGCGGCGTCGGCCTCGGTGAGCGCGTGGAGCAGTTCGAGGGTTTCCACGCTGCCCACCGCCTCGGCGAACGCCGCCACGGTGGTCGGGTCGTCCAGGTCGCGCCGGGTCGCGGTGTCCACCAGGAGCAGGTGTCGGCGCACCAGCGTGCCGATCACGTCCACGTCGTCCTTGGCGAAGCCCATCCGCGTGGCCGCCTCGCGCGCGATCACCTCGCCGCTGACGCTGTGGTCGCCGGGCCAGCCCTTGCCGATGTCGTGCAGCAGCGCGGCGACCAGGAGCAGGTCGGGCCGGGCCACCCGGCGGGTGTGCGCGGCGGCCTCGACCGCGGTCTCGATCAGGTGCCGGTCGACGGTGAAGCGGTGGACGGCGTTGCGCTGCGGCCGGCAGCGCACCCGCTCCCAGTCCGGCAACAACCGGGTGATCAGCCGCCGCGATTCCAGCGCCTCCCACACCGGCAGCACGTCGCGCCCGGCGCCGATCAGCGCCACGAACGCCTCGCGCGCGTCGGCCGGCCACGGATCGCTCGGCGGCGGGCACTCGTTCGCCAGCCGGTCCACGGTGTGCCGCGACAGGGGCAATCCGGCCCGGGCCGCGGCGGCCGCGGCGCGCAGCAGCAGGACCGGATCCCGGGCGGGCCGGGCGGCCTGGGCGAGCACCACCTCGCCGGCGTGCTCGACCACGCCCTCGGCCAGCGGCGTACGGGCGGACGCTCCGTTCGCGCGGGGCTGCGCCCACCGCAACCGGCGCAGCCCCGCGCCCGCCTCGCGCGCGGCCAGCACCCGGGAGACCTCGCGCCAGGTCACGTCGCCGGCGTAGGCCAGCGCCCGGGCCGCCTCGGAGACCCGGCGAAGCAGGGTGTCCGCGTCGAGCAGGCCGAGCCGGCGGGCCACCGCGTCCTGTTCCTGGAGCAGCAGCCGGTCCGCGCCGCGCCCGGTGACCAGGTGCAGCGCGTCGCGCACGTCGAGCAAGGTGGCGCGGGCGGCGTCCACCTCCTCGTGCGGGGCGTCCGCGATCCAGGAGGCGGAGATCGCACGCAGGGCGGTGGCGTCGCGCAGACCGCCGCGAGCCTCCTTGAGGTCGGGTTCGAGCAGGAAGGCGACCTCGCCGTGGCGTTCCGCGCGCTCGCGGCCGGCCCGGTGCAGTTCGGGCAGCCGCTTGACCGCTGCGGCGCGCCACGCGGTGAACATCGACGTGCGCAGCGCGGCGGTCGGCTCGGGGTCGCCGGCGATGTGCCGGATGTCGAGCAGGCCGGTCTGGACCCGCAGGTCGTCGGCGGCGGCCCGGCGGGCCTCGTCGGGGGTGCGCACCGAGTGGTCGAGGGCGATGCCCGCGTCCCAGACCGGGTACCAGATCGCCTCGGCGAGTTCGGCGACGCCGGCGCGGCCGTCGTGCAGCAGGACCACGTCGAGGTCGCTGCCCGGGGACAGCTCCCGGCGGCCGTAGCCGCCGACGGCGACCAGGGCCACGCCTCGCGGCGGGGCGCCGGCGGCGGTGAACAATTCGGTCAGCCAGCGGTCGGTCAGCGCGCAGAGCGCCTGTCGGCGGGCGGCGCCGGCGGGCCCGGCCGGATCGGCCAGGAGGTCGTCCCGGGCCCGGGTGTAGCGCGAGCCGGCGGTCGGTTCCATGGTGACTGCTCCCTCGTTCACGGGCATCGGCGCGCGCCGCGCGCTCGACCCGAAAAGGCCGATGGCCGGACCCGTCCCCGAACACGCGCTTCGGGGCGGGACCGGCCATCGGGTCCTACAGGGCTTCCGCGCCGCGTTCGCCGGTGCGGACCCGGACCACGCTGTCCACGGGGACGATCCAGGCCTTGCCGTCGCCGATCTTGCCGGTGCGGGCGGCCTTGACCAGGACTTCGAGCAGTTCCTCGGCGTCCTCGTCGTCGGCGAGCACCTCGATGCGGACCTTGGGCACGAGGTCGACCTGGTACTCGGCGCCCCGGTAGACCTCGGTGTGGCCGCGCTGCCGGCCGTAGCCGCTCGCCTCGGTCACGGTGAGGCCGTGCACGCCGAACGCCTGGAGGGCGTTCTTGACGTCGTCGAGCCGGTGCGGCTTGATCACCGCCGTGATGAGCTTCACGCATCCACCTTCGTGTCGGCGGGTGCCGCGGCACCCGCGCCCGTAGCGGTGCCGATGCCCGCCGTCGGTCGGGTGGAACCGCCGAGAGCGGCGAAGTCGTACCCGGTCTCGGCGTGCTCGACCCGGTCGATGCCGGCCACCTCGTCGTCCTCGGACACCCGGAAGCCGATGGTCTTGTGAATGACCGTGCCCAGGATGTACGTGACCACGAAGGAGTAACCGAGGACGGCACCGACGCCGATCAGCTGCTTGCCCAACTGGTCGAAGCCCCCACCGTAGAACAGGCCCTTCGCGTCGCTCTGGACGTGACCGGTGGCCAGCAGGCCGGGGGCGAGCGAGCCGATGATGCCGCCGACCAGGTGCACGCCGACCACGTCGAGCGAATCGTCGTAGCCGAGCCGGTACTTCAGGCCCACCGCCCACGCGCAGACCGCGCCCGCGACCACGCCGAGCGCGATCGAGCCGAGCGGGCTGAGCGCGCCGCACGCGGGGGTGATCGCGACCAGGCCGGCCACCGCGCCGGAGGCGGCGCCGAGGGTGGTCAGGTGTCCGTCGCGGATCTTCTCCAGGAACAGCCAGCCGAGCATCGCCGCGGCGGTGGCGATCTGGGTGTTGATCAGGGCCCGTCCGGTGACGCCGTCGGCGGCCAGCCAGGAGCCGGCGTTGAAGCCGAACCAGCCGAACCACAGCAGCCCGGCGCCGATCATCACCAGCGGCAGGTTGTGCGGGCGCATCGGGTCGCGCTTGAAGCCGACCCGCTTGCCGATCACCAGGACCAGGGCCAGTGCCGCGATGCCCGCGTTGATGTGCACGGCGGTGCCGCCGGCGAAGTCGATCACGCCCTTCTCGAACAACCAGCCGTCCGCGGCCCAGACCCAGTGCGCGACGGGGAAGTAGACCAGGGTGACCCAGAACGCGACGAACAGGGCCCAGGCGGTGAACTTGGTGCGGTCCGCGACGGCGCCGCTGATCAGCGCGGGGGTGATGATCGCGAACATCAGCTGGAAGGCCGCGAACACCGTGACCGGGATCGTGTAGCCGTCCCACAGTTCCGCGACTCCGATGTCGCGCATGCCGTACCAGTCCAGGTTGCCCACAAGGCCGCCGAAGGCGTCCGTGGAGAACGTCATGGAAAACCCGTAGAGCACCCACAGCACCGTCACGACAGCCAGGCAGATGAAGCTCATCATCAACATGTTCAGGACGCTCTTCACGCGGACCATGCCGCCGTAGAAGAACGCCAGCCCGGGCGTCATGAGCATCACCAGTGCGGCGCTCAGGAGTACGAATGCGGTGTTACCCGTGTCCATACTCTGCCTCTCTTCTCCGTGGCCCCGGCCGACCTCCGGGAGCTCATGGGAAGGAGCTTCGGGGTGTGAGGTTTCACGCCGTGGCGCCCCGTGTTTCGCCGACGTGACGCTTGCCGCACGAGTGTTTCGGGCGGATGAACGTCCGCTCACGCCTGCGAACGGCCGGATCCCACCGGTCACCGAGACCGTCCCGGCCGGTCGCCGGGAGTGTCCGAGGGGTGTCCGCGGGGTGAGCGGAACGCGTCCCGCACACGGCCCGTCGACGACATCTGACGCACCGTCAGTTAGCTGCTCTCCACACCTTGTTCCCGCAGGTCGACACGTGCCGACGGCCGGCGGCGCACCGGCTCGCGACGGACGTTTTCGACCCGCTAACGGTTGCGATGAATCCATTGACATTGATCGCGCCCACTGCCGTAATTAATCACCGCGCTTAACTGACGACCCGTCAAGGCACGTGTCACCACCGGTGATCCGGCCGACCCGGGCCTCGTCGCCTCGGCGCGGGTGTACCACCGCACGGAATGTTCAACAGACCTCGTCAACCGACCAGACCAGCGAGAGGGGGTGACACCGTCGTGTTGCGCCTGCTCGGTCGCAAGTTGCTGGCCCTGATTCCGGTGCTGTTCCTGGTCACCTTCGCGACCACGGCCCTGCCCGACCTGGTGGACGGTTCACCGGTCGCCCAGATGCTCGGCCCCGGTTCCACGCCGCAGGACCTGAAGGACCTGGAGCACGAGTTCGGGTACGACAAGTCGCTGCCCGTCCGATACGTGACCTGGGTGGGCAATGCGCTCACCGGCGACCTCGGGGAGTCCCTGAAGACCCGGACCTCCGTGATGGACGGCATCGCCGAACGTTTCCCGGTGACCCTGGAACTCGCCGTCTTCGCCCTGCTCATGGCCCTGATCGTGGCCGTGCCGCTGGGTGTGTGGACGGCCGCCAAGGCCGGCGGCCGGGTGGACCGCGTGATCGGCGGCGTCTCCTCCGGGCTGCTGTCCATCCCCACCTTCGTGAGCGTGTTCATCCTCGTCTACTTCTTCGCCAACCCGAAGATGATGCTCGCGTTCAAGCCGACCGGATGGGAGTACATCTCGGTCGACTTCGCCAAGAACATCGAGTTCGCGTTCCTGCCCGCGCTCGCCCTCGCACTCGCCGAGATCCCGCAGTTCCAGCGCCTGTTGCGCAGCGACATGCTGGCCACGCTGCAGGAGGACTTCATCCTCACCGCGCGCTCCAAGGGCCTGTCCACGCCGTACGTGCTCTTCCGGCACGCGTTGCGGCCCTCGTCGTTCTCGCTGCTGACCGTCTCGGGGCTGACCCTGGGCCGGTTGATCGGCGGCACCGTCATCGTCGAGTCCTACTTCGCCATCCCCGGCCTCGGACAGGGCATGTACCAGGCGATCAACGGCAAGGACATCCCCGTCGTGCAGGGCACGGTCGTGGTCATCGCGCTGATCTACGTGCTGCTCAATACGCTCGTGGACATCGGCTACTCCCTCATCGACCCGAGAGTGAGGGCCCGATGAGCACACTCGAAACCGCCCCCGCCGTCGGCGAGACCCCCGCGACGGTGGCCGCCGCCAAGAGCGGCAAGGCGCGCAAGCGGCCCAGCTTCCTGCTCTGGTTCGCCATCGCGTGGATGGCCGTCGTCCTGCTCGGCGCGCTGCTCAGCCTGGTCGCCTCCGGCGTCTTCCCGCACGGGTACGACAAGGCGTTCGGCGAGGCCAAGCAGGCACCGTTCTCCAGTTGGCCGGAGTTCCTGGGCACCGACGGCCTCGGCCGCAGCCACCTGACCCGGCTGGCCTTCGGCGCGCGCGTGTCGATGATCGTCGCGCTGGTGTCGGTCGTGGTCGGCGTGCTCGTCGGCGGCCTGCTCGGCCTGGTCGCCGCCTACTTCCGCGGCGTCACCGAGATGATCATCGACCTGTTCTCCGACGCGCTGCTCGCCTTCCCGCCGCTGATCCTGCTGCTCGCGCTGTCCTCCGTGTACGAGCCGTCGCAGACCAGCATCACCGCGGGGCTCGCCGTGCTCACCATCCCCGGCTTCACCCGGCTGACCAAGGCGAGCGCGATCGCCCAGTCCAACCGCGAATACGTCACGGTGGCCAAGGCGATGGGCGCGGGTCCGGGCCGGATCATCTTCAAGGAACTGCTGCCCAACACCTTCCCCGCGGTGATGTCCTACTCGGTGATCGTGATGGCCGTGCTGATCGTCGCGGAGGGCTCGCTGTCCTTCCTCGGGCTCAGCATCCCGCCGCCGATGCCCAGTTGGGGCGGCATGATCAACTCCGCGAAGGACGATCTGTCGCTGTATCCGTCCCAGGTGTTCGTGCCCTGCGCCGTGTTGTTCCTGACCGTCTTCTCGCTCAACGTCATCGGCGACCGGCTGCGCGCGAAGTTCGACGTCCGCGACACCAAGCTGTAGCCGCGGCACCGGCGACGGCCCCCCGAACGGCCGTCGCCGGCGCCCTGCTTCGACCCCATCACACAGACGGGACCGCTCTCATGAATGGGATCCAACGGCCGCGCGGCACGAAGGTGGCGTGGTGACCATGGCGGAGCCGACCACGACCGGCTCGCCCACGCCGGACGAACCCCTGCTGCGGGCCGAGGACCTGCGGGTGCACCTGGACACCCCGCGCGGCCTGCTCAAGGCCGTGGACGGCGTGTCCTTCGCCATCGAACGCGGCGAAACCCTGGGCCTGGTCGGCGAGTCCGGCTCGGGCAAGTCGATGCTGGTCCGCTCGCTGATGGGCATCTGCCCCTCGATCGCCAACATCCGGGGCAGCGTGCGCCTGGACGGACGCGAACTGGTCGGGGTGCCGCGCAAGGAGGCCCGGAAGATCTGGGGCAACCGGATCGCGATGGTCTTCCAGGACCCGATGACCTCGCTCAACCCGGTGTTGCGGATCGACCGCCAGCTCACCGAGTCGATGCGGCTGCACCTGGGCCTGGGCAAGAAGGAGGCCGGCGAGCGGGCGATCGAACTGCTCACGCTGGTCGGCATCCCCGAACCGCTCAAGCGCTCCCGGCAATACCCGCACCAGCTCTCCGGCGGCATGCGCCAGCGGGTGACCATCGCGATGGCGCTCGCCTGCGACCCCGACGTGCTGATCGCGGACGAGGCCACCACCGCGCTCGATGTGACCGTGCAGCGGCAGATCCTCGACCTGCTCCAGGAGATCCAGGCCGAACGCGGCATGGGCATGATCCTGGTCAGCCACGACCTGGGCGTGGTGGCCGGACGCACCGACCAGATCGCCGTGATGTACGCCGGTCGGATGGTCGAACACTCGCCCACCGCCGACCTGTTCGCGCATCGCCGGCACCGCTACACCGAGGCCCTGCTCGGCGCCGTACCGCGCCTGGACGTACCGCGGGACCAGCGGCCGCGCGCGATCCCGGGCAGCCCGCCCGACCTGATCACGCTCGCCTCCGGGTGCGCGTTCGCGGCCCGCTGCGGCGCGGCCGACGACCTGTGCCGCGCGCAACGCCCCGAGCTGGGCGAGGACTTGGGCACGCACCGGTTCGCCTGCCACCACCCGGTCGGCACCGACGCGCCGGCCGACGGCGCCGCCGACGCCGCCTCGGGCACCGGCGCCGACGAGAAGCCGTCCCTGATGAAGGAGACCCCCGCATGACGGCCGACGACACCGCGCCGGGCGCGCTCGCCCTCGACGACAAGCCCGCGGCCGCCACGGGTACCGACCCGCTGCTCACGGTCACCGACCTGGTCCAGCGTTTCCGGGTGCCCGGCGGGATGATGAACGCGGTCGCCGGGGTCAGCTTCGAACTCGGCCGCGGCCGCACCCTCGGCCTGGTCGGCGAATCCGGCTGCGGCAAGTCCACCCTCGCCCGCGCGATCCTGCAGCTGACCAAGCCGTCCGAGGGCTCGGTGCGGTTCGACGGGCAGGAGCTGACCACGCTGCCCAAGGCGGGCCTGCGCACCATGCGCCGGCGCATCCAGATGGTGTTCCAGGACCCCATCTCGGCGCTGAACCCGCGCCGGAAGATCTTCGACATCGTCGCCGAGGGCCTGGTCATCTCCGGCCTGCCCGCCGAGCAGATCCGCCCGCGCGTGGAGGCGGTACTGCGCCAGGTGGGGCTGGACCCGGAGCTGGTCTCCGATCGCCGGCCGCACCAGTTCTCCGGCGGCCAGTGCCAGCGGATCGCCATCGCCCGGGCCATGGTCGTCGACCCCGACCTGCTGATCTGCGACGAACCGGTGGCGTCGCTCGACGTGTCGGTACAGGCGCAGGTGCTGGACCTGCTCGACGAGATGAAGCACCGCACCGGCGTGTCGATGATCTTCGTCGCGCACGACCTCGCGGTGGTGCGCAACATCAGCGACGACGTCGCGGTGATGTACCTGGGCACCATCGCCGAGACCGGGGACACCGCGGCGATCTACGACACGCCCGCGCACCCGTACACCCGGGCCCTGCTGGACGCGGTACCCGCACCCGACCCGGCCGCCGCCCCGTCCGGTCCCGCGCTCGGCGGCGAGATCCCCTCGCCGATGAACCCGCCCAGCGGGTGCCGGTTCCGCACCCGCTGCCCGATCGCCCGCGCGCAGTGCGCCGCGCATGTGCCCACGCTGCGCGAGATCGCGCCGGGGCACCGGGTCGCGTGTCACTTCCCGCTGGTGGGCGAGGCGGCGGTGTTCGCCGACGAGGCGACCACCGGCGCGCCGAAGGCCGAGGCCGCGGACGCCGAACCGGCCGCGGAGCCCGGTTCCGAGGCCCCGAAGCAGGACTGACGCACTCTCGTCCGACGCGGTACGGCCCACGACCGGCCGTACCGCGTCGCTGTGCGTACACGGCCGTGTCCGGGCCGGTCGATCGAGGCCCGAATCGGGCATCCCGCCCTCGATGCGACACGTGTCGAGCTATAGCCTCACGGCGCTGACCGCGCTGTTCGCGCGGCAACCGGCCTCCGGCCGGCCTGCTCCACGCTTGAGGACGTTTTCTGTGGCACACGCACGACCTTTCGCCCTTCGGGCCCGCCGCCGCGCCGCCGCCGTCGTCGCGGTGATCGGCCTGCTGGCCGCGGCCGGCTGCGGCTCCGACTCCGGTGAGCCGCCCAGCGCGGTGGGCACGCCCCGGGCCGGCGGCTCGCTGGACATCCTGGCCACCTCCGACGCGCGCAGCCTGGACCCCTTCCTGCCCTCCTACGCCGCGCAGGCCGACGGCAACCGGATGGCGGCGCTGTACGACAGCCTGCTGTGGACGAACCCGGTCACCGGCTCCGTACAGCCGCAGTTGGCGGAGAGCCTGAACCCGGTGGAGGGCGGCGGGAACAAGATCTGGAGCCTGCGCATGCGGCCCAATCTGAAGTTCACCGACGGCACCGTCTTCGACGCCGCGGCGGTCAAGATCAACTGGGACACGCACGCGGTCCCCACCACCAACTCCCGCCAGCGCGACGCCACCGTGGGGATGAAGAGCCAGATCGGCGCGGACGCGCTGGAGCTGCGGATCATCCTGGACAAGCCGAACGGCAACTTCGACCGCCTGGTCGCGCGCAGCCTGTCCTTCATCGCCTCGCCCAAGGCGATCGCCGAGGGCGTCGACAAGCTGGCCGAACACCCGGTCGGCGCCGGTCCGTTCATGCTGGCCCCGGGCGGCTGGGTCAAGGGCGACCACCTGACCCTGGTGAAGAACCCGACCTACTGGCAGGGTCCGGCCAAGCCGTATCTGGACTCCATCACGTTCCGCTACGAGTCCAGCGGCACCGCGGCGGTCGACCGGGTGAAGAAGGGCCGGGCCGACGTCGCCAACGTCAGCGACGCGTTCACCCTCAAGGCGGCTCGCGCGGCCGGGGTCGGGGTCGAGACCCTGGCACTGTCCGGCGGGCAGTTGCTCAGCTTCGACACCTCCGGCGGCCCGACCGCCAACCCGGACGTGCGGCGCGCGATCGTGCTGGCGCTGAGCAGCGAGGAGATCAACCGGCGCGTGTTCGGCGGCGCCGGCACCCCGGCCCGCGGCATCTTCAACCAGTCCACGGCGCTGGCCAATCCGCAGTTGTCGGCACCGGAGAACAAGCCGCAGCAGGCGGCCGAGCTGTTCGCCAAGGTGACCGACAAGGGCGCCAAGCCGATGCGGATCAAGTTCATCGCGCCCAAGAGCGCCGCGATCGACGAACTCGGCCGCTACATGAAGGAGACGCTGGAGAAGTTCCCCGGTGTCACCCTCGACGTGGAGACCGCCGACCTCTCCGAGTTCGTCAAACGATCGAATCTGGCCGACGCGTTCGACGTCAAGGTCAGCCAACTCCTCGCCGACGACCCGGAGCCGGTGGTCTACCAGTACCTGCACCGCGGCAGCCCGAGCAACTGCTGCTTCTACGGCGACGACGCGGTGGACCGCGCGCTCGACGACGCGCGCAACACCACCGACCCCTCCCGCCGGCGCGCCGCCTACACCCAGCTCCAGCTGCAGTTGGACCGCGACATGCCGCTGTGGGTCTACCAGGAGGCCGTGGTCGCGGGCGTGTTCCACTCCGGGGTCACCGGCGTGCAGCTGTGCAACGACGGCATCTTCCTGTTCGACCGGCTCGGCAAAAAGGGCTGACTGGTCATCAGAAGTACAACGGTGACCCGATCTTGATGGACCCGTTCGCCGGAAGGCAGTAGAAAGGGACGGCGCCCTTACCAGTCGGTTCGTGGAGGCCGGGAATCATTCCTCGATTCCCGGCCTTCACGCATCTCGTCTCCAGGTCGCAGACAGTCGAGTACTCCCGTACACCCCGTACCACCGCACGACCGCACAACCGCACGGACGCACCACCATGCTCCACCCGGGGCACCGTCGCCCTCTCCCCCCGAGTCGGCCGGCGCCCCCGGCACCAAGCACGTCCGCCGCCCGGGCCCGGTTGCCCGGACGGTCCGTCAGGTGAAGGTTGGCCTTGCAGTGACTCGTACTTCCCTGTTGTCCCTTCGATCCTCGTGTCGTACCCGCCGTCGAATAGTCGCGCTGCTCGCGGCGACCGCGCTGGCCGGCGGCCTCGCCGGCTGCGGGAACGACGACGACACCAAACCGTCGGCCGCGGGCACGCCCAAACAGGGCGGCTCGCTCACGATGAGCCTCCCGGGCGACTCCACGAGCCTGGACCCCTTCTCCACCTCGTACGTGAACGTCGCCGACGGAAGTCGGATGTCCGCGCTGTACGACTCGCTGGTGTGGACCGATCCCACCACCGGCAGCGTGCGCCCGCAGCTCGCCGAGTCGCTGGCCGTCCTCGGCAGCAAAGCCGACACGTGGCGACTCAAGCTCCGCCCCAACGTGAAGTTCAGCGACGGCACGGTGTTGGACGCCGAGGCGGTCCGCTTCAACTGGGACCGGCACAAGGACCCCAAGATCGGTTCCTTCCAGCGGGGCGCGGCGAGCAACATCCTCTCGCTCACCGTCAGCGACCCGCTCACGCTCGACGTCAAACTGATCTCCGAGAACGCGAACTTCGACCACCTGGTGACCCGTTCACTCGCCTTCATCGCCTCGCCCACCGCACTGCGGGCCAGCCCGACCGGAATCGCCGACAAGCCGGTCGGCGCGGGCCCCTACAAGCTGGTGGCGTGGGAGCGCGGGGTCAAGCAGACCTTCACCCGCAACCCCGACTACTGGCAGCGCGAGAAGGGGCTGCCGCACCTGGACAACCTGACCATCACCGTCGACACGGACGTCACCCACTCGGTGGCGGCGGTCGACGACGGCAAGACCGATCTCACCGTCGCGGTGGACCCCCTCGCCGTCGCGCAGGGCGAGGACAAGAAGCTCGGCGTGTCGCGGATCGGCCTCAACGGCGGCCAGATGGTCGTGTTCAACATGAACGTCGCGCCTTTCAAGGACCTGCGCGCCCGCCGCGCGTTCGTCTTCGCGTTCAGCGGCGCCGAGATCAACCAGAAGTTCTTCGGCGCCAAGGGCATCCCCGCCAAGGGCATCTTCGCGGCGTCCTCCCCCGTCGCCAACATCCAGCTGGCCGCGTCGGAGAACGACAAGCAGCGGGCGAAGGAACTCTTCGACGACGTCACCGCGAACGGCACCAAGCCGATCAAGTTCACGTACTGGGTGCCGCAGGCGCCGGCCTCGATCCGGGTCGCGGAGTACATGAAGCAGGTGCTCGGCACGTATGCCGGCGTCGAGATGGAGGTCAAGGTCGTCGACATCGCGACCTACGTCAAAACCGTGCGCGGCGGCGGCAGCACCGAGTGGCAGGCCGCCCTCGGACAGCAGTGGATCGACGACCCGGAGCCGGGCATCTACGATCTCCTGCACGGCAAGAGCATGACGAACAACAGCGGTTACGAGAACGCCTCGGTCGACACCGCGCTCGAGGACGCGCGCAAGACGACCGACCCCGCGGCCCGACGTGACGCGTACACGCGTGTACAGCTGCAGGTGAACAAGGACATGCCGTTCTGGGTCTACCAGGAAGCGGTCACCGCCGCGATCTACGCCCCCAGGATCACCGGCGTCCAGCTGATGAACGACGGCATCGTCCTGTGGGACCGGATCGGAACCACCGGCTAGTCGTTCCACCTCGTCCCGCCCGGAATCCGTGAACCCGGGCGGGACGCCCCCGGCGCATCCGGGTCCGTCCCTCCCCCGAACCGCGGACGGGCCCGATCCCTCCGCCGATCCGCGCCCTCGCACCACAGCGCTACCGCACTTTTGGAACGACTGCACCGACGCACGACGCACGTTCGAACCCCACAGTGATAGGTAGGTAGGCCGGCAGTGGTACCCAATAAGAAGACACCCTTACCACCAGGACGCCGGGGCCCGCGCCGCCGGCTCTCGCTCACCCTCGCGCTCGCGGCGGCGACGGCGCTGGCCGCGGCGGGTTGCGGGCTGGGCTCGTCCGACTCCAAGGGCTCGTCCGGCGAGCCCCCACACGGCGGTTCGATGACGATCCTGATGCCGGGCGAGGAACGCGGGCTCGATCCGTTCACCGCGTCCTACTCCAGCATCGCCGACTCGAACCGACTCTCCGCGCTGTACGACGTCCTCGTGTGGACCGATCCGACCACCGGCGGGGTGCGCCCGAAACTGGCCGAGTCGCTGGTGTCGGACCAGACCTCGCGGATCTGGACGCTGACGCTGCGCCCGGACGTGCGCTTCACCGACGGCAGCCTGCTCGACGCCGGCACGGTCAAGGCCAACTGGGAGGCGCATCGCGACCCTTCGGTGCGTTCGCTGGTCGGCGGCCCGCTGCAGAAGGTGCAGCTGACCGAGGTGTCGGCGCTCCAGCTGAAGATCGAACTCCCTTCTCCCAATGCGAACTTCGACCACACGGTCGCCCGCAACCTGTCGTTCGTGGCGCCCCGGCGACTGGCCGCCACGCCGGAGGGCCGCTTCGAGCTCAAGCACGCGCCGGTCGGCGCGGGCCCGTTCAAGCTCAAGAGCTGGGAGCCGGGCAAGGAACTGCGTCTGGAGCGCAACCCGCAGTACTGGCAACACGATCGCCCCTATCTGGACGAGGTGGTCTTCCGGGTCGACAAGGACGCGGAGTCGGGCAACAAGACGATCCGCGCGAAGCGGGCCGACCTCACGCTGAGCACCGATCCGCAGGGCATCGCCCAGGCCCGCGCGGACGGACTCGTCGTCGAGGACGCCCGGCTCAACGGCGGCCTGATGGTCGCCTTCAACGTGCGCAAGGGCCCCTTCCAGGACCCGAACGCCCGCCGGGCGGTGACGCTCGCGCTGAGCAGTACGGAGATCAATCGGCGCTTCTACGGCGGCCGGGACGACTCGGCGCGGGGCATCTTCGACGCCTCCTCGCCGCTGGCGAACGTCAACCTGGCCGCACCGGAGAACCGACCGGAGGAGGCCAGGGCGCTGTTCGCGCAGATCACCGCGAACGGGAGGAAATCGTTCGTCTTCCGCTATCTGGTGCCCGACGCGGGCAAGATGCGGGACACCGCCGAATACATCCGGCAGACCCTGGAGGGCTATCCGGGCGTGACCGTGATCGTCGAGGTCACCGACATGGCCTCGCTGGTGACCCGGCTGGCCGGCAACGACTTCGACGCCACGGTGTGTCAGCTGTGGGCCGACGACGTGGAACCGACGATCTATCAGTTCCTGTACAGCAAAGCCGGGTTGAGCAATATCACCGGTTACGCCAACGACGTCGTGGACGCCGCCCTGGAGGACGGCCGACGCTCCACCGACGCGGCCTCGCGACGCGACGCCTACACCCGGCTGCAGAACCAGGTCAATCGTGATCTGCCGTTCTGGGTCTACTCGTCGGCGGTGATCGGCGCGGTCCACCGCTCCGACGTGGTCGGGATCCAGCTGTACAACGACGGGCTGATCCACTTCGACGCCATCGGGCGGCGCTGATGGACGGCTGACCCCACAGACCCGGCCGGGTGGCCGCCACGACGCCGCGTTTCGGGCGCCGCCGGCACCACCCGGCCGTGCACCACCGCACCACCACATCCGGTCCGAACGGGGACCGGTGTGCCTTGTGACAACGGAGGAGTCACATGAGCAAGCACCACGGCACCATCGCACGACGGCGTACGGCGGCCCTCGCCGGCGCCTCGGTCCTGGCCCTGACCCTCGCCGCGTGCGGCGGCGGTGACGACGCCCCGGGCGGAAAGGCGGACCCGAACGCCTCGGCGGGCGCGAAGAAGGGTGGCAACCTCACCCTGCTGACCGTTTCCGACGCCCGCAGCATGACACCGTTCAACGCGTCCTACGCGGCGGTCACCGACCTCAACCGCATGCTCGCGGTCTACGACGCGCTGTTCTACGTGGACAACACGCAGAACAAGGTCGTCCCGCAGATCGGCGAGAGCCTGAAGAGCGACGACGGCGGCAAGACCTGGGAGCTCAAGGTCAAGCCGAACGTCAAGTTCAGCGACGGCACCCCGCTGGACGCCGCGGCGGTCAAGTTCAACTGGGAGATGCACGCCAAGCCGGAGGTGCTCAGCCAGCACCGCCCGGCCGCGTCCGGCCTGGGGTTGGAGGTGGCCGACCCGCTGACGCTCAGAGTCACCCTGCCGATGCCGAACGCCAACTTCGACCGCACCGTGGCCACGGAGTTGTCCTACATCGAGTCGCCCAAGCAGTACGGGATCGACCCGAAGGGCGAACGGCCGGTCGGCGCGGGCCCGTTCATCCTCAAGACCTGGAACCGGGACAGCCAGATGGTGTTCGAGAAGAACCCCAACTACTGGCAGGGCGCGGACAAGCCGTATCTGGACACGCTGACCATCAAGGTGGTCAACGACGTCAAGCAGCAGGTCGACACGATCAAGGCCGGCGGCGCCGACATCACCTTCACGATCGACGCGCAAAAGACCAAGGCCGCCCAGGAAGCGGGCCTGGGCGTCACGCCGTTCACCCTCGACGGCGGCCAGATGATCGTGTTCAACACCTCGCAGGCGCCGTTCGACGACCCGCGCGCCCGCCGTGCGGTCGCGCTCGCGCTCGACCCGGCCGACCTGAACCAGAAGATGTTCGCGGGCACGGCGACCCCGGCCAAGAGCATCTTCCACAGCGGCAAGAACTTCACCGACTCCACCGCCGTGCAGCCGAGCCCGAACAAGGTCGAGGCGCAAAAGCTCTTCGACGAGTTGGCAGGCGAGGGCAAGCCGGTCAAGTTCAACTACCTGGTCCCGGAGAACCCGACCTCCAACGCGACCTCCGAATACACCATGACGGCGCTGAACGCCTTCAAGAACGTCGAGGTCAAGCTCGACAAGGCCGAGGTCGGCAGTTACTACCTGCGACTGACGGTGCAGAAGAACTACACCGCCGCGCTCTACCAGATCTGGTCGAGCGACCCGGAACCGATCCTGTTCAACAGCCTGTTCTCGCAGACCCCGCTGAACTTCACCGGCTACAAGAGCCCCGAGGCGGACGCGGCGCTGATCAAGGGCCGCTCCACCACCGACGAGACGGTGCGCAAGGCCGCCTACGCGGATCTGCAGAAGGCGCTGGTCAAGGATCTGCCGATGCTCGCCTACCAGGAGGCTGTCACCAACATCATCTCCGGCCCCCGGGCCGTGGGTGTGGTCGGCGTCCAGGACGGTGGCATGCTGATGGACCGGGTCGGGCTGAAGTAGCCGATCCCGCGCGCCGGATCGACCCCGGCCGGATCCGACGCATCGTCACCGACGGTGTCCGGGAGGCTCGTTCGCACATCGCGGACGGGCTTCCCGGCCGGTTCCGCGGGGCCGTGCGGGGCAAGGTTCCGACACGATTCAACGACTGCCTGTAACGATGTAACAGATCGGCGTACAGGTCGTGCATGTTGCGCCGAGTGGATCTACGGTGTGCCGCACGCAGTACCGATTCGGCAGTCCCCGCTCCACGCTCCACGCTCAAGGCTCCCGGCACCACTTGTGTTGTTCCCCGGCGGAGGTGGCAAGAACGTTGTCTGCACGACGCACGACCGCACGTCGCACTGCTCTGGTCTCGATGACGCTGGCTCTCGGCATCACGGCCACCGCGTGTGGCGGTTCGGACGACTCGAAGTCCTCCGGCGGCAATCAGTCCGCGGTCCAGGGCGAGGCCAAGTCCGGTGGCGGCATGACCATGCTGGCCGTCCAGGACTCCGCCTCGCTCGACCCGTTCAAGGCCTCCTCGGTCGCGGTGGCGGACGAGCCGCGCCTGGCGGCGCTGTACGACCCGCTGTTCTACATAGACAAGGACAACTCGGTCAAGCCGCACCTGGGCGAGGCGCTGACCACCGCGGACAACGGCAAGACGTGGCTGCTCAAGCTCCGTCCCGGGGTCGTGTTCTCCGACGGCACGCCGCTGAACGCCGAGGCGGTCAAAACCAACTGGGACATGCACGCCAAGGCCGACGTACAGTCCCTGCACCGCCAGATCGCCGCCGGGCTGACCACCAAGGTGGTCGACCCGAACACCATCGAGATCACCCCGCTCGGCATGCCGAACGCCAACCTCGACCGGGCGATCGCGATCGACCTGACCTACATCGCCTCGCCCGCCTCGCTGGCCAAGGGTCCGGACGAGTACCGCAACCGGCCCGTGGGCGCGGGGCCGTTCAAGCTGGAAAGCTGGACACGCGGCAGCCAGCAGGTCTTCGTCAAGAACGACAAGTACTGGCAGAAGGACAAGGGTCTGCCCAAGCTGGACAAGCTGACGATCAAGAACGTGCCGGACATCAAGCAGCAGTACAGCACCGTCACCAGCGGTGGCGCCGACGTGTTCGTCAGCTCCGACAACGCCACCATCGCGCAGGCGGAGAAGGAGATCGGCGTCGTCCAGCGCACGGTCGACGGCGGCCAGATGATCCAGTTCAACATGACCCGTCCGCCGTTCGACGACCTGCGGGCGCGCCAGGCGATCACGCTGGCCCTGGACCCGGCCGGCATCCCCAAGACCCTCGCCAACGGCTACGTGCCGGCGAAGGGCTTCTTCGCCCAGAAGTCGCCGTTCTACGACCCGGCCGCCGTGCAGGCCGCACCGGACAAGGCCAAGGCCAAGCAGCTCTTCGACGAACTGGAGCGGGAGGGCAAGAAGGTCGAGTTCACCTACCTGCTGCCGCAGAACCCGTCGTCGATCAAGGTCGCCGAGTGGATGCAGACCCAGCTGGCCGACTACAAGAACGTGTCGATGAAGCTGGAGCCGCTGGAGATCGGCGCGTACGTCGAGAAGTACGCGTTCCGCAAGGACTTCCAGGCGATGCTCTTCCAGCAGTGGCTGGCCGACCCCGAACCGGTGACGTTCAACAACTGGTTCTCCAAGAGCCCGACCAACTTCGTCGGCTGGAAGAGCGACGCGGTGGACGCCGCGCTGCTGACCGGCCGCAACTCCACCGACCCGGCCGTGCGCAAGAAGGCCGCCTCGGACCTGAGCAAGGCGATGGTCGCCGACCTGCCGGCGTGGACCTACGCGGAGTCCTCGATCGCGGTGATCTCCAACAAGAAGATCACCGGCGTCGTGCAGTTCAACACCGGCGTCTTCTTCATGGACCGGATCGGGTTCAAGTAGTCGCCGAACCCGCGCGCGCGTCGGCCCCCTCCCGGGTGTGGGAGGGGGCCGACGCGCGTCACGCGGTGGGAAACGGCGCCTCGGGCAACTCGCGCGCCACCCGGGCGGCCAGCGCGCGCACCGCCGCGTCCGCCGGGAAGGCGCCCACCAATGCCTCGACGGTGCGCCGCAACCGTACGATCAGCCGCTCCGAGCGCACCCGGAAGGCGATCTCCAGGGCCGCCGCGGCCTGTTCCACCGCGGCCCCCGGGTTGCGCTCGATCAGGAACACGGTGGCCAACCCCACCCGGGCAAGCGCCAGACTGCGTACATACTCGCCGGTGCCCTGGAGCAGCCGCACCGCCTCGCCCAGCCGCTCCTTCGCCGGGGCCACGAACACCGGTCTGGTGTAGGCGAGATCCCGGAACGCGTGACCGCTCTCGGCGAGCAGTTCGGCCCGGTCGAAGTAGCGGATCCAGTCCGGCTCGAACTCCGCCCTGGTGTCGGCCAGCGCCTGTTCGGCCAGGCCCAGCGCGCGCCGACATCGGTCCGCGTCGCCGAGCGCGGCATACGCCCGGCCCTCCAGCGCGTACAACATCGCCTGGAGCGCGGTACTGCCCGTGTCCCGGCTGCCGTACTGCGCCAGATGGATCAACTCCAGTGCGTCCTCGGACAGTTCGTAGTGGATCATCTGCCGCGACATCACCCCCAGCACATTGGCCCCGAACGGCGCGTCGTCGCACTCCTTCGCCGCGTGCAGCGCGAGCACCATGTACTTCTGCGCGCCCGGCTGCAGGCCGGTGTCGTAGGACATCCACCCGGCCAGCAGCGCGAGTTCGGCGGTCAGCCCGAGCAGCCGGGCGCGCACAGCGGGCGGATGTTCGTCGCGCAGCAGGTCGGTGAGCCCGTTGAGCTGCCCGATCACCGCCTTGCGCCGCAGTCCGCCGCCGCCCTGCATGTCCCAGCGCCGAAACAGCCGGACCGTCTCGTCCAGGTGCTCGGTCGCACCGGCCGGCAACCGCGCGAAGCGCCTCGGCCTCGCACCCCGTGCGCTCGCCGGGCGGCCCGGGACCACCGCGGGGAGCGATACCGGCAGCGGCGCCGACCAGCGCTGCAACGGCTCCACCAGGTCCCGACCCGCGGCCAGCCGCAGCGCGGGGCCGACGAACTCCTGGCGGCCCAGCAGCAGATCGCCGCGCGTGTACTCGCCGAGGATGTCCACCACCGTCTCGAAGGTCCACGGCAGGTCCACGCCGAAGTCGCCGTGCGGCTCGTCCGGCTCGCGCAGCCCGAGTTCGTCGATACTGACCACACGCCCGAAGCGCCGGGTGAACAGCTCGGCCAGGATCTGCGGTATCGGCTCGCGCGGCTGCTCGCCGTCCAGCCAGCGGCGCACCCGCGAGGTGTCGGTGCTGACGTGCGGGGCGGACATCGCCTTCGCATGGCGGTTCACCTGGCGCGCCAGTTCGCCCTTCGACCAGCCGCTGCGCGCGAACCAGGTCGAGAGCCGATCGTTGGGCTGCCGCCCGCCGTCCGGCTCGGGTTCGTCGGCGCACCCGCCGTCCCGCGCTCGCGTCGTCGCCACCGCATCGCCCCCATGCCCTCAGCGGTCCGGCCGGTCAGGCGTCGGGCCCCGATGGGAAACCGTACGCGCAGGCCCGTTCGCCGAACGTATTCCGACTCGCGCGCAGGTGCCGGTCGATACCGCAAACGCCACGCTTCGCCACCCCACGCGCCCGGGACGCGCTACGGGGGAGGCCACGTTTGACTGATCGGCGACGCGGTGTCACCGACGGCTGCCCGTTGCCGCCGTTCATATCGTGCGGACACCACGATCGTCGAGGTGACCTTATGCGGTCACAGCGTAACCAAAAGTAATGAGCGCCGTTGGGGAGGACATGGACATCATGCTCGGATCGCGCCGGCGCACGCGGGCCGCACTGTGGCAGGCGGTGGCCGAGTTCGCGGAGGAACGCGGCTGGCCGGTGGCCCAGGGGGCACATCTGGTCCGCGACGGACGCGGCACACACTGTTCGTGCGGCCGTCGAACGTGTGCCGCGCCGGGCATGCACCCGGCCGACCCGCGCTGGTCCGAACGGGCCACCGCGTCGCCGGCGGCGGTGCGCTACCTGTGGTCGCAGTGGCCGGACAGCACCGTGGTGGTCCCCACGGGTCGAGTCTTCGACGCGATCAGCGTGCCGCGCGCGGCGGGCTCGCGGGCGCTGGCACGCCTGGAACGTATGGGCACCCCGCTGGGCCCGGTCCTTGCCACCCCGACCGGCCGGCTGGCGTTCCTGGTCGCCCCCGGAGCCGCCGCCGAACTCCCGCACCTGCTCTACCAAATGGGCTGGGACGACGCCGACCTGGACCTACGCTGCCACGGCACGGGCGACTACGTCTTCGCCCCACCATCCCCCATGGGCCTGCTCGGCCCGGTCGAATGGATCCGCCCCCCGGCCCCAGGCACCCCGATCCTCCCCGAAGCCCGCCTACTCCTGGGCACCCTCGCCTACACCTGCCACCGCCAGGACACACCCCCCACAGGCCGATCCCTGTGGCTGGCCTCCTGACCAATCCACCCCGCCCGGCCCCTGAGAACACCCGGCCGGAGGCCACCACAAACGGCAGCCTCCGACACCCGAACACCCAACCCCTCAGCCCGTCGGGCACTCGAGGACCCGCGTCGCAGCCCGAGCCAAACAACTCCAGCCCGTCCGGCGCTTGAGGACACCCGGCCGGAGGCCACCCAACCCCTCAGCCCGGCCGGCGATGCAACCGGAGCCAGGCAAATCCAGCCCGTCCGGCGCTTGAGGACCCGCGTCGCAGCCCGAGCCAAGCAAACCCAGCCCGTCCGGCGCTTGAGGACACCCGGCCGGAGGCCACCCAACGGCAGCCTCCGGCACCCGAAGCACCCAACCCCTCAGCCCGGCCGGCGTTTGAGGACACCGGGCCGGAGGCCACCACCCAACCGCGACCTCCGGCGCAAACGACACCCGAACCACCCAGCCCGTCCGGCGTTTGAGGACACCCCGGCGCGGGCGAAGCCCAACCGCAGCCCGAAGACCCGCGCGCTCCGCGCCAACCCGCGCCTACTCCCCAATGAGCGCGTCCACGAACGCCGACGGCTCGAACGGCGCCAGATCGTCCGGCCCCTCCCCAAGCCCGATCAACTTCACCGGCACGCCCAACTCCCGCTGCACCGAAACCACGATGCCCCCCTTGGCGGTCCCGTCCAGTTTCGTGAGCACGATGCCGGTGATGTCCACCACCTCCGCGAACACCCGAGCCTGGACCAGCCCGTTCTGCCCGGTGGTGGCATCCAGCACGAGCAGCACCTCGTCCACCGGCCCGTGCTTCTCCACCACCCGCTTGACCTTGCCCAACTCGTCCATCAGCCCGGTCTTGGTGTGCAGCCGCCCGGCGGTGTCCACGAGCACCGTGTCCACTCCCTCGGCGATGCCCTCCTTGACCGCGTCGAACGCGACGGAGGCCGGGTCCCCGGCCTCCGGCCCCCGTACGGTACGGGCGCCCACCCGCTCGCCCCACGTCTGCAACTGGTCGGCCGCCGCGGCACGGAACGTATCCGCCGCCCCCAGCACCACACTGCGCCCGTCGGCCACCAGCACCCGGGCCAGCTTGCCCGTCGTGGTGGTCTTCCCGGTCCCGTTGACGCCCACCACCAGCACCACGGCCGGCCGGTCGCCCGCCTCTCCCCCGGTGTGCCGGGCGGTCTTCAGCGTCCGGTCCAGGTCCGGCCCGACCAGCGTGAGCAGTTCCTCGTGCAACAGCGCCCGCAGATCGGCCGGCGTCCGAGTACCGAGCACCTTCACCCGGGTACGAAGCCGGTCCACCAGCTCCTGCGTGGACGCGACGCCGACGTCGGCGGTCAGCAGGGTGTCCTCGATCTCCTCCCAGGTGTCCTCGTCCAGGTGCTCGCGCGCGAGCAGGGCCAGCAGCCCCTTGCCCAGCGAGGTCTGCGAACGGGCCAGCCGGGCCCGCAGCCGGACCAGCCGGCCGGCGGTGGGGTCGGGAATCTCCAGCGGCGCCGGTTCCGGCTCGGCCGGCACCACCACCGTGGTCTCCGGCAGGTCGACCGTGGCGACGGTACGCCGCGGCGCCTCGAGGCCCGGCGCGGCCTCGTCACCGACGCCCGGCTCGACCGGCGTGCGCGGCGGCGCCGGCGGGACGCCCTTGCGGCGCGAGCCGACCACGAACCAGCCGGCGGCGCCGAGGACGACAAGGGCAATGACGACGATCAGGATCACAGTCTCCATAGGACCTCCAGTCTCCCAGACCGCCCGGCGGCGAACCGCGACCGACCACCTCCGGCGGGTCCGCGCCCGGCGGGCGGTGCGATCACCCGGAGACCGTTGAATCCTGACACTGCGTCAGATAGCTTGCCGATGCCAAGCACCGTCCGGCCGACGACACGTGTCCGAGACGGCTCGGCCCGACCCGGAAGGTGTTCACGGTCCATGGCTGTCACGAATCTGCGGTTCAACCAGGTGCTCCCCGGTCTCGACCGGCAGGAGATGTCCGCCCGCTATCGGGCCACCGTCGAGATGGCGGCCTTCGCGGACAAGAACGGGTTCGACATGATCAGCCTGGAGGAGCACCACGGCGCGGACAACGCCTGGAGCCCGTCACCGCTGAGTACCGCGGGCGCGATCTTCGGCGCCACCGAGCGCATCGGCGTGATCGTCTGCGCGCTGCTCGCCCCGCTCTACGACCCGATCCGGCTCGCCGAGGACATCGCCGTCCTGGACAACATCAGCGGCGGCCGGCTCTCCCTCGTCGCGGGCATCGGCTACCGGCCCGAGGAGTACGCGGCGCTCGGCAAGGAGTGGAAGCGGCGCGGGAAGATCCAGGACGAGGTCCTGGAGACCCTGCTCAAGGCGTGGACCGGCGAGCCGTTCGAATACCGCGGCACCACCGTACGGGTGACCCCGAAGCCGTTCACCGACCCGCACCCGATGGTCATGGTCGGCGGCACCGCGAAGGCGTCCGTGCGCCGCGCGGTCCGGCTGCGCCTGCCGTTCTACGCGGCGGCGCCGATCCCGGAGCTGGAGCAGTACTACTACGAACTTGCCGCGGAGGAGGGCTTCGAGGGCGGCTTCGCGATCCTGCCGCCGGTGAAGACCCGGATGATCTACTGCACCGAGGACCCGGACAAGGCATGGGCCGAGTACGGCGAATACTTCCTGCACGAGGCCACCACCTACGCCGGCTGGCAGACCCCCGACATCGCCTCCGTCGTCGAGTCGTCGGCCACCACCGTGGCGGCGCTGCGCGAGGAGGGCATCTACTGCTGCCTCACCCCCGACGAGTGTGTCGAGATCGGGCAGGCCGGCGGCCTCACCGACGCGCTGATCCTGCACCCGCTGGTCGGCGGCCTGCCGATCGACGCGGGCTGGGCCAGCCTGCAGCTGTTCAACGACAAGGTCATGCCGCGCAACGTCCCGGCGTAACACCCCTGCCGAGGGCCGCGCTCCGCCCCGGAGCGCGGCCCTCGTCCGGTCCGGGCCCACCACACCGCCCCGGGCGTATCTCAGCGCACCGCCCCGCTCATCGGCTCGGCGTGCTCCGTCGCCTCCCGCCGGTCCTCCTGCCGCAACCGCTGGCTGATCACCGTCGTCACGCCGTCGCCGCGCATCGAGACGCCGTAGAGCGCGTCGGCGACCTCCATCGTGCGCTTTTGGTGGGTGATCACGATCAGCTGCGAACTCTCCCGCAGCTCCGCGAAGATCCCGATCAGCCGCTGGAGGTTCATGTCGTCCAGCGCCGCCTCGACCTCGTCCATCACATAGAACGGACTGGGCCGGGCCTTGAAGATCGCCACGAGCAGGGCCACAGCGGTCAGCGAACGTTCGCCGCCGGACAACAACGACAGCCGCTTGACCTTCTTGCCCGGCGGCCGGGCCTCGACCTCGATGCCCGTGGTCAGCATGTCCTCCGGGTCGGTGAGCACCAACCGCCCCTCGCCACCGGGGAACAGCCGGGCGAACACCCCCACGAACTCCCGCGCGGTGTCGTGGAAGGCCGCGGTGAAGACCTGCTCGACCCGCTCGTCCACCTCCTTGACCACGGTCATCAGATCGCGGCGGGTCTTCTTCAGATCCTCCAACTGCTCGGTCAGGAAGTTGTGCCGCTCCTCCAGCGCGGCGAACTCCTCCAACGCGAGCGGATTCACCTTGCCGAGCTGTACGTGCGCCTTCTCCGCCGCGCGCAGCCGCTTCTCCTGCTCGGCCCGGACGTACGGACGCGGCTGCGCTTCGGCCGAATCCGGATCGCGCGTCTCGCCCTCGGCCGGCAACGACGCGGGTACGAGGCGGTCCGGGCCGTACTCGGCGACCAGCCCCTCGGCCTCGATCCCGTGCTCCTCCAACGACCGGGCCTCCAACTGCTCGACCCGCAACCGCTTCTCCGCCCGCAACATCTCGTCCCGGTGCACCGAGTCGGTCAACTTCTCCAACTCGGCGGCGAACTCCCGGGACCGTCCACGCTCGCGGGCCAGGTCCGCCTCGCACGCGGCCCGCGCCGCCTCCGCCGCCTCGCGCTCGGCGCCGGCGCGCGCCAAGGACGCCTCGACGTGGCGCAACAGCGTCTCCGCGCCCACGAGCACCGCCCGCGCGATCCGTGCCTCCACCGCCAACCGCTCCCGGCGCCGCGCGGCCGCCGCGCGCGCCTCCCGCTCCGCCCGCGCGCCGCGGTCCAGCGCGTCGGCCCGACCCGCAAGCGAGCGCACCCGCTCCTCGTGGGTGCGCACCGCGAGCCGGGCCTCCATCTCGGCCTGCCGCGCGGCGCCCGCCGCGCCCGCGAGCCGATCGCGCTCGGCGTGGTCCGGCTCCTCGTCGCCCTCGGCCGCGTTGTACTCCTCGGCGCTCTCCAGCCGGGCCGCCAACTCCTCGGCCTTCGCCTCCTCCTGCTCCCGCGCCGCCTCGGCCGTGGCCACCGCGCCCGCCAACCGCTCGGCCTCGCCCGCCGCCGCCCGGGCCTGCCCGCCGAGCCGACCCAGCTGCTGCGCGGCCGCGGCCGCCCTGCGCTCCGCCTCGCGCCGCTCCGCCCGGGCCCGCTCGACCGCCGCCGCGGCCTCCCGCCGACCCGTCACCGCGTCGGCCAGCGCGTCCTTGGCCGCGGCGCACGCCCGGGTCAACACGTCCAACCGCGCGACCGCCTCGTCCACCGCGGCCTGCACCTCCAGCAGGCTCGGCGCACCGGCCGACCCGCCGGACGCGAAGCCCTCGCCGACCAGATCCCCGTCCCGGGTCACCGCCCGCACCCCGGGCACCGCCCGGACCAGGTCCGCCGCGGCGCCGAGGTCGTCGACCACCGCGACCCGATCGAGCAGCACGGCCAGCGCCCCGCGCAACGCCTCGGGCACGACCACCAGCCGCGTCGCGTACACCGCGTCCGCCGGCAGCACGGGCCACCCCTCCGGCCCCACGGCCGGCCCCTCCGCCGCGGCCCCGGCGAGCACCAGCGCAGCCCGCCCCGCGTCGTCCTTGCGCAGCAGCCGCAACGCCTCCACGGCCGGCTCCACGCCGTCCACCGCGACCGCCTCCGAGGCCGCCCCCAGGGCCGCCGCCACCGCCTGCTCGGCGCCGTGCTCCACGGTGATCAGCGCGGCCACCGTGCCGAGCACGCCGGAGAGCCGATCACCGGCCGCGAGCAGCGCACCGCTACCGTCCCGGCGGCGCAACGCCGGCTCCAACGCCTCCTTGCGCGCGGTCACCGCCGACCGCTCCCGCTCCACCGCCTGCTCCGCGTCACGCGCCCGGGCCAACGTCTCCTCCGCAGCGACCAGCGCCTCCTCGGCCGCCGCCAACCGGGCCTCGATCGCGGCAGGCCCGGACCCGCCGTCACCGTCCTCGGGCGAACCCTCGACCCCGAGCCGCAGCTCCTCGTACTCCTCCCGCGCCGCGACCGCCCGCTCCCGCGCCTCGTCCCGAGCGCCCGCCAGTCGCCCGATCTCGGCCTCCGCGGCGGCCACCCGGCTGCGCGCGGCGCCGACCTGTCCGACCAGCCGGGCCAGTCCCTCCCTGCGATCCGCGAGCGCCCGGGCGACCACCTTGAGCCGGCCCTCCTCGGCGACCAGGGACCGCTCCAGCTCACCGCGCCGCTCCACCGTCTCGGCCAGTTCGATCTGCGCCGACTCCAACGCGGCGGCCAACTCCGCCTCCTGCTCGCGGATGCGTTCGGCCTCGCGCTCCATCTCCTCCGGGTCGCGCCCCCGCCGCTCGTCGGCCGGCGCCGTGCTCGCGTGCCGCAGCCGCTGGCCCGCAAGCCCCGCCGTCCCGCGCACCCGTTCGGCCAGCGCGGACAGCGTGTACCAGGTCTCCTGCGCCCGGGCCAGGCGCGGCGCCATCGCCCGCACCTCGGCCTCCAGTTCGGCCTCCCGGGCCTGGACCACGCCCAACTCGCGCTCGACGACCGTGCGCCGCTCGCGCAGCGCCGTCTCGTCGGCGACCTCCTCGGCCAGCGCCCGCCGCAGTCCGACCAAGTCGTCGGCGAGCAGCCGCAGCCGCGCGTCCCGCAGGTCGGCCTGGATCGCCGCCGCCCGCCGGGCCACCTGGGCCTGCCGGCCGAGCGGCTTGAGCTGCCTGCGCAGCTCGCCCGTCAGGTCCTGGACCCGGTTCAGGTTCGCCTGCATCGCGTCCAGCTTGCGCAGCGCCTTCTCCTTGCGCTTGCGATGCTTGAGGACGCCCGCGGCCTCCTCGATGAACGCGCGGCGCCCGGTGGGGTCGGCCTGCAACACGGAGTCGAGCCGGCCCTGGCCGACGATCACGTGCATCTCCCGACCGATCCCGGAGTCGGAGAGCAGTTCCTGGATGTCGAGCAGCCGGCACGTGCTGCCGTTGATCTCGTACTCGGAGCCGCCGTTGCGGAACATCCGCCGGGTGATGGTGACTTCGGCGTAGTCGATGGGCAGCGCGCCGTCGGTGTTGTCGATGGTCAGGCTCACCTCGGCCCGCCCGAGCGGCGGCCGGCCGGCGGTGCCGGCGAAGATGACGTCCTCCATCTTGCCGCCGCGCAGCGTCTTGGCGCCCTGCTCGCCCATCACCCACGACAGCGCGTCGACCACGTTCGACTTGCCGGAGCCGTTGGGCCCGACCACGCACGTGATGCCGGGCTCGAAGCGCAGCGTCGTCGCCGACGCGAAGGACTTGAAGCCACGCAGGGTCAGACTCTTGAGGTGCACGCGACAAAAGGGTAGTCGGCGGTGCCCACACGATTGCCGTGCTCCGTCGACGGGTCGGCGTGTCGAGTGCCCCGTATGGGGGTATCAAACGCTGGAAGCGAGCGGGAGGGCGGGCAAGGGGGATCGGCGGGGACGACACACGGGGCGGTTGGCAAAAACACCGGGCGCGCGGGTCGACGGGCGCGCCGCACTCGGGTCGCGCGGAGACCGAAGGCACAGGGAACGCGGTCGGAAACGACAAAGGGACGCCTGAAGGCGTCCCTGGTTATCGCTTACAAACCTACGCTCGCGACAGCGCGGGTTCCGCCGTGGAGACGTCGAAGCCGGCAAGCAGCTCGTCCGAAGCGGCGGCATTGAGCGCGTCGTTGCGCTCCTGGGCACGGACAAGTTCCGTTTCCAGGTCACGAACACGCTGCTGGAGCCGTCGATTCTCGGCGAGCAGTCGGGGATCGGGGCCACCGACGTAACCGAGAAGCGCCTTCGCCATGAGAGGGTCCTCCACGCTGAAAATGAATGACCACGCAGATTCGCGGGTCTAAATGTGGCACCCGGCCGCAAGGCTCCTGATAGGGTGCGCGGGCTTCCAGCGTCGCATCAAAAGCGCAGGAGGTCAATATCATAACGGCACGATAACGGGACCTTCACCCGATCAACGCAGTTTTCTGCGGACTGGGGCGACGGTCATCGTGCTGGGTGTACGAGATCATCTTTCGACGTCGGCGTCAAGAAGATTCCGGTTGTCCGCCAACTCCCGACAGCCGTGCCCTAGAGTCACACCGGCACCACACCCGTTCGGGTGAATCGACCTCCCCCTGCCGGAAGGTGACTCGACCCTCCATGGCCCGGCACAGTCGCACTCCGACGTCGGCACGCCCGCATCGACGACGCGCGAGGTCGCGACGGCGACGACTCGCGCCCCTGCTCGCCCTGTTGGCCGTACTCGCCGTGGGCGGCACGGTGGCCGGCATGGTCGTCTCGGAGCACGCCGGCGAATCCTCCACGCGGCGCGCGAACGGCCCCGGCGGCGACCGCGCCGGGCGGCCCCTCGACGGATCGGGGCCGGCCGGCCTCGCCGGAGCCGACCGCACCGGCGACGAGGCGTCCCGCAGCCTGCTGCCGGGCGCGGCGACCACCGGCCGCACCGCCCTGCCGGATCCCGGCGCCGGCACCGCCCCCACCACGACCGCGCCGCCGAGCACCCCGAGCAGCGCCGGCACCGGTACCGGCACGCCGAGCCCGAGCACCCCGACGCCCGGCAAGCCCGCGGCGACGCCGTCCACGAGCGCGCCGAAACTGCCGAGCGACCCCGAGGAGCGGGTGCTCGCGCTGGTCAACGACGAGCGGGCGAGCGCGGGCTGCGGCCCGGTCAAAAACGACGCGAAGCTGGTCGCGCTGGCCCGCGCGCACAGCGACGACATGGCCGCCCGCGACTACTTCGACCACAACACGCCCGACGGGCAGACCCCGTGGGACCGGGCCGAGAAGGCCGGCGTGAGCTACCTGGGCGCGGAGAACATAGCGCGCGGCCAAAAGACCGCCGACGCGGTGATGCGCGCCTGGATGAACAGCCCGGGCCACCGCCGCAACATCCTCGACTGCTCGCTCACCAAACTCGGCGTCGGCATCCACGAGGGCACCGGCGGCCCGTGGTGGACCCAGGAATTCGGCCGCTGACCCGCTCCACGCACCCCGACACCTCAGGGCACCCGGACACCGCGGGCTCCGGTCAGCAGGGGCCCACCCCGAGTCGATCCGCCAGCAGACCGAACACGCGCAGCCCCGACTCGCCCTGGTTGCGCGCGAGCACCCCCTCGATCGCCGGCCGGGTGGTGGGCCGACCCGCCGCCCGAGCCCAGCGCACCGCCGCCGCGGCCACCTTCGGCCGGGCCCGGACGAGCACCTCGGCCACCTCGTCGCGCAGTTCGGCGTAACGCGCCGGCCGCAGCAGGTCGCCGTCGCCGTCGAAGACGTCGTCGCCGGTGCGCGCCGCCTCCAGTTCGAGCCGACTCATCGCCAGATGCGCCGCCGCCTCGCCGGGGTTGAGCCAGGCCTCCCACTCCCCGGCCTCGCTCACCCCCTGGACGTGCGCCACGTGCGTCTCGAACACCCAGCACACCAGCACCGGCGAGTCGGCCTTGGCCGCCAGCGCGGCGACCCACGGCCGCTCGAACGCGAACGGATCGTCGTCGTGCCGGACATGCGTCGCGGTCCAGCCGTCCGGCGACTCCCACATCGTTCGGGCCGGGTGCGCCGCGACGTCCACGTGCGGCGCGAACTCGGACAACGGTCGTGCCCCACGCACGACGACGATGTCCCCGTTGAATGCCATGACACGCTCCCTGACTACCGTGCCTACGCCCCGACCGTCGCCCTGCGTGGCGCGCGCTGACAGGACGGACAGAAGTAACTGCTGCGATTCATGAACGAGATGCGCCGGATCGGCGTCGCGCACCGGTTGCACGGCTCGCCCTCGCGGCCGTAGGCGTCCAGGCCGCGGGAGAAGTAGCCGCTCTCCCCGTTCACGTTGACGTACAGACTGTCGAACGAGGTGCCGCCCGCCGCGAGCGCGTCGTTCATCACGTCGCGGACCGAGGCGAGCAGCAGTGTGGTCTGCGCGAGGGTCAACCGTCCGGTCGGGCGCGCGCCGTGCAGTCGGCTGCGCCACAGCGCCTCGTCGGCGTAGATGTTGCCGATGCCGCTGACCAGCGACTGGTCCAGGAGCGCGCGCTTGACCTCGGTGTTGCGCCGGCGCAGCGCGGCGTGGAAGAGCGTGTCGTCGAACAGCGGATCAAGCGGGTCGCGCGCGATGTGCGCGATCGAGGGCGGCAGTTCGGCGCCGCCGCGCTCGACCGCGAGCCCGCCGAACGTGCGCTGGTCGACGAAGCGCAACTCGCGCCCGCCGTCGGTGAAGCCGAAGCGCACGTGCAGGTGTTTCTCCCGGGGCGCCTCGGCCGGTTGCACGAGAAGTTGGCCGCTCATCCCCAGGTGCGCCAGCAGCGCGTCCTCGGGCTCCTCGGCGCCGGGTGCCACCAGCGGCAACCACAGATACTTACCGCGCCGGCGCGCGGCGTGCACGCGGGCGCCGACCAGCGCGTCGGCGAAGTCCGCCGAACCCGCGAGATGGCGGCGGATCGCCCGCTCGTGGGTGACCTCGACACGTGCGATGGTCCGGCCCACCACCCACGTCTCCAGTCCACGACGGACGACCTCGACCTCGGGCAGTTCGGGCACGTGGGCACTCCCCCTGGAGACGGCGCGACTGAGGAAGCCGGACCCGGCTGGACCGGGTTCGGGAATGCGAAAATGCCTGCCGGTAGGTGAGGTCGTGCCGGGCGAGGACGGGGGTCGTCGACCGGTTCGAACTTACCTATCGGCAGGCATTGGCTCGGAGACTAGGCGGTGGCCGGCGAGGCGCCGGAACCGTCTCCGTACTTGGCGCGGATCGAGTGCCAAGCGCTTTCGGCGGCCTGCTGCTCCGCCTCCTTCTTGCTCCGTCCGACGCCGGTGCCGTAATCGACACCCGCGACCCGGGCCAGGGCCGTGAAGGTCTTCTCGTGGTCGGGGCCGGTCTCGGAGACCACGTACTCGGGGACTCCGATGCCCGCCGCGGCGGTCTGCTCCTGGAGACTGGTCTTCCAGTCCAGGCCCGCGCCGAGATTCGCCGACTGCTCGATCAGCGGATCGAACAACCGGTGGATCAGCTCGGTCGCCGCGTCCAGGCCCTGGTCCAGGTACACCGCGCCGAGGATGGCCTCGAGCGTGTCGGCCAGGATCGAGGACTTGTCCCGCCCGCCGGTCCCCACTTCACCGCGGCCGAGCCGGATGAAGGCGCCCAGGTCCAGTCGCCGACTGACGCCCGCGAGGGCGCGCGAGTTGACGACCGCGGCCCGCAGCTTCGCGAGCTGGCCCTCGGGCAGGTCGGGGTGCCTGCGGTAGAGCGTGTCGGTGACGACGAGGCCGAGCACCGAGTCGCCCAGGAACTCCAGGCGCTCGTTGGTCGGCAGCCCGCCGTGTTCGTAGGCGTACGAACGATGAGTGAGGGCGCGTTCCAGAAGGGCGGCATCGAGCGACCAGCCCAGCCGCCCTTCCAGATCCGCGTATTGCGCGAGTGATTCCGTCACCGGAACTACCACCGGCCTGATCAGACGTCGAGGACCTGGCGGCGGTTGTAGGTGCCGCAGCTCGGGCACGCGATGTGCGACAGCTTGGGCTCACGGCAGCGCTCGCAGGTCACCAGGTTGGCGGCAGTGGCCTTCCACTGGCTCCGGCGGTGCCGGGTGTTGCTGCGCGACATCTTCCGCTTCGGAACAGCCACGGCTACTTCTCCTGGTTCTCGTCGGCGCCGGAGGCGCCGTCAACGTCGGCTTCGGCGGAAGGTCCGTCGAAGATGCTGGTCAGCTTCGCCCACCGGGGGTCGGCGAGCTCGTGACTGTGGTCGGGATCCTCCGCGAGCAGCGCTCCGCATTCGGAGCACAGACCCGGGCAATCCTCCCGGCACAGCGGCGAGAGCGGCAGTGCGAGCACCGTCGCGTCCCGCAGGACCGGCTCCAGGTCGAACAGGTCGTCCTGCAGCCGGAGGGCGTCCTCGTCGGCGTCCGTGTCCGGGTAGACGTACAGCTCCTGGAAACGCACCGTGAGCTCGCGCTCGAGCGGTTCCAGGCACCGGACGCACTCACCGGTCAGCGGCACCTGCGCGACGCCGGTGACCAGCACACCCTCCATGACCGCTTCCAGCCGGACACCCAGCCGGATCGGGACACCTTCGGGAGCGCCGATCACATCCGCCACACCCATGTCCACCGGGGCCGGCACGGTGCGGGACACCTTCAGCATGGATCCAGGCCGGCGCCCCAGCTCGCGTGTGTCGACGACGAGCGGTTTGCGGTGATCCAAGCGGTCCAGGGTGTCCTACCTCATGCAATGCCACCTCCCGTCGCCGGGAGGCTCGAATGGTCAGGGTGCCGACCCTCGGGGCACGCGAAAAACACGCCTCGGGCAGGGTCGGTCCGTAAGAGTATCGCAGCCCGCGCGCCAGGCCCCAAACGGGGCCATTCGAGCGGGCCGCGCGAAGCGCCGGACCGGGTCGGGCGAGCCGGCTACTGCCGGCCGCCGTCCTGCTGGAACTGGCGCACGTCGATCAGGCTCGTGTCGAAGAAGCTGGTCTCGTCCAGCGACTGGCCGTAGCCGCCCTGCGGGTCGTAGGCGGGCTGCTGTCCGGTGTTCGGCCCGGCGTGGTGCTGGGCCTGGTCGTGCGGGCCCGGGTACTGCGGCTGCCCGTGCTGATCGTACTGGCCCATGTCGTACTGGCCCTCGTAGCCGCCCGCGTAGCCGTTGTCGACGCCCGTGCCCTGCGCGTAGGCGGGCTGTCCGTAGCCGGGCTGCGCGTAGGTGTCCTGGCCGTAGGGGCCGGCCTGCGCGGGCACGGTCGGTGCGGCGGGCGGCGCGCTCGGGTACTCCGGTCGGCCGGGCTGCTGCGGCTGTTGCTGCTGCGGAGCGGCGAAGGTCTCCTCGTGGCCGTCGAGCTGGGCCTGGAGGCTGCCGGGGCGGGCCTTGGCCTGCGCGTCGGCCAGCTCCTGCGCCTGCATGTACTCGCCCAGCTCGTCGGAGGGGCGCCGGCCGCGCATCTTGTCGCGGCCCCGGCCGATCGCGCCGAGCGTCTTGGTGAGCACCACCTCGAAGTTGGCCAGCTTCTGGTCGACGTAGTCGTCGGCCTCCTCGCGGATGCGCTGGGCCTCGTTGCGGGCCTCGGTCAGGATCCGCTCCGCCTCGCCGTACGCCTCGCGCGCCACCTCGGTGTCGGCGACCAGCGAACCGCGTTCCTCGCGCGCCTTGGCCAGCACCCGTTCGGCCTCGCGGCGCCCCTCCTCGATCACCGACTCACGGTCGCCGAGCACCCGGCGGGCGTGCTGGAACTCCTCGGGCAGCAGGTTCTTGAGTTCCTCGAGCCGGGCCACCACGTCCGCGCGATTGACCACGCAGGACGCCGACATCGGCATCGAGCGGGCGTTCTCCACCAGGGCGATCAGTTCATCGAGCTTGGGCTGCACGTCCACGGGCTTGCTCTCTCTCCTCAAACCGACGGTAGCCGTCGTGTTCGCCGGCATCGCGTGACGGACCGACTCGCCCCGGGCGGTCGGCCCGGTGACGAGGCACGTGCCGCGTCAGCCCTGCGCAAGCCGCTCGGTGAGCCGACGTAGCACCGTCTCCGGCACCAGGCCGGACACGTCGCCTCCGTACGTCGCGACCTCTTTGATGAGACTCGACGACAGAAAGCTGTAGAGGGGGTTCGTCGCGACGAACAGGGTCTCCACTTCGGTAAGACCGTAGTTCATCTGGGCCATCTGCAACTCGTAGTCGAAGTCGGTGACCGCGCGCAGCCCCTTGATGATGGCCGGGATCTCGCGCTCCTTGCAGAAGTTGACCAGCAACCCCTCGAACGCCTCGACCCTGACGTTGCCGTACTGCTCGACCACCTCGTGGAGCATGTCGATGCGCTCCTCGATGGTGAACAGACCGGAGCGTTTGGCGCGGTTGAAGCCGATCGCCACGTAGACCTCGTCGTAGAGGCTGGAGGCCCGGCCGATGATGTCCAGATGACCGTTGGTGACCGGGTCGAACGAACCGGGGCAGACGACTCGACGCAACGGAGGTTCCCCTCGAAATCGGGTGCCGGCGGGTGCGGACCCGACGGTCCGGCCGCCTGATCAGGCTTGCGCGGCGCGACCGTACCAGAGCGTTCCCTCGCCGTAGCGACGGGATCTGATCTCGACGAAGTCGGCGGGCCACGCGAATGGCCCACCGCGCGTGGCCCGTTCGACCGCGATCAGCGCGTCGGCCGCCAACCAGCCGTGTTCGGCGAGCGTGTCGAGCAGCGCGCCCACCTCACCGTCGGTGACCGCGTACGGCGGATCGAGGAAAACCACGTCGTACGGCTCGCCGGAGCACGGCGTGCCGGCCGTCTTCTCCGCCCGGGCCGGCCGCAGTTCGGCGCCGGGCAGGCCGACCAGGCGGATGTTCTCCCGCACCACGCCGGCCGCCTTGGCGTCGGACTCGACCAGGAGGGCGTGCGCGGCGCCGCGCGACAGCGCCTCCAGGCCGACCGCGCCGGAGCCGGCGAACAGGTCGAGCACCCGCGCGCCGTGCATGGTGCCGCGCAGCGACTGGAGGGTGGAGAACAGCCCCTCGCGGGCCCGGTCCGAGGTCGGCCGGGTGTTCTCCCCCGGCGGGGTACCGAGCCGGCGACCGCGTGCCGCGCCGGCGATCACCCGGGTCATCCGCGTGCTCGCGGACGGGGGACGGCCGCGTGGGCGGCGACGGGGGCGGGTTCGGCGTACGTGTCCGGCATGGCGTCCACGCTATCGACTGGTCGCGGCCGGCGGCATCCGGGCCCGAATACCGTGCGTGACGCGTCATACACGCGGGGCTTCCCGATCGTTTGGAGGGTGTGCACGGCGGGGGCGCCACCGCCGTGCGACGACCGCGTCGATCCGTCGCGTCGATCCGTGCGATCGACCCGCTCGGCGACATTCACACCACGCACCGGGAGATCCCGATGAAGCTCCGCACCCTCCTCGCCATGGCCGTGGCGGGCGTCGCGCTGGCCGCGTCCGGCGCGGCCCCGGCGGTCGCCGCCTCGGCCGCCCCGCAGACCGCGACGGCGAACTGCTACGTGGACAGCAACGGCACCCTGCACTGCGGCAACGGCGTGAGCGACCTGCGCTCCCAGCCCTACTTCTGGGCCCCCGTGGTCAGCCGACTGACCACCACCTACAGCTACTTCAGCTGCTGGACCGAGGGCGACCCGCACTCGGGCGGCAACAACATCTGGTACTACACCGACGGTGACGACGGCGGACACGGCTTCCTGCCCGCACAGCGGGTGTTCACCCCGCAGGACCCGATGCCGGGCATGTACCACTGCTGACCGGCGCGGCCGGGGGCGGGTTCGTCCCCTCCCCCGGCCGCGTCCGGCCGTCCGGCCCGTGCTCATCTGCCGGGTCGGCCCCGGCTCACGTGCAGTCCGGGACCTCGGTCTCGTTGCGGGTGCGCACGCCGGGCAGCCAGCCCTCGGCGCCGGTGCCCAGGACCACCACCCGGTACCAGTGCCGGGACGCGACGCCGGTCTCGTCGGTGACGCGCGGGCCGTCGGCGAGCAGGCAGACCAGGAGCACCCGGTCGCCGTGCCAGACCCGTTCGGCCAGGTCGGCCGTCCGCGACGACAGGGCCGGTTTGTGGAAGACGCCGAGCGAGCACTCGATCGTGCGCAGCGCCCGGCACGGCTCCTCCGAGTTGTACACCTCGCTCTGCACGCTGGCCGCACGCGCGGCGGGCGGCTTGGGCGTCGGCCGCTCGGCGGGGTTGTGCCGGCCCGCCAGGAACGCGCTCAGGCCGACCACGGCGACCACCACGACGGCCGTGAGCGCCGTCGCGAACGCCCCGCGCCACCTCGGGCGCGGGGCCGGCCTGCGCGTCACCCGCGCGGCGAGGCCGGGCGGCTCGGCACAGTGCGCGTCCGCGTCGCGCAGCCGGACGCGCAGTTCGCGGACCGCGTCGTCGGGGTCGTCGAGGTCGGGGGGCGACGGATTCACCGGGTCACTCCTTCGTGCCGGTCCCGGCGGCGGAACCGGCCGGTGGGGCCGCCCAGGCCGGCGCGCAGCCGGGTCAGGGCGCGCTCGCGCGAGCGGGACACCGTCCCGCGGTGCACGCCCAGGATCTCGGCGGCCTGATCGATCGTGTAGCCGTCCAGGTCGACCAGCAGCACCGCCGCGGCCTGTTTGGCGGGCAGCGAGCCGAGCATCCGCACCGCCTCCCACTCGGCTTCGCGCCGGGCGATCGGGTCGGCGGCGCCCGCGTGCGCGTGCTCCGGTTCGGGCGGTTCGGCCAACAGCACCTGTCGGCTGCGCACCCGCCACATGTCGCGGGTGACGCTGACCAGCGCACGGAAGGCGTACGCGTACGGCTCCGGGTGGCCCAGGAGCCGGTCGGGTCTGCGGGCCAGTTTCAGGTAGGTCTCGTGCACCGCGTCCTCGGCGCTGCCCTCGCCGGCGAGCAACACGGCCCGCCGGTACAACCGAGGGAGCAACCCGCAGAAGAGCGCGTCGAAGCCCTCGTCCCCCGTACGTGCGTCCATGGCCCATTGGTAACCAACCGGCCGGGTGTCGCGCGTGCTCCGAACGGGTGATCGCGGGGGGCGCGTCGGAGCGGAGCGAGGGCGGTCAGCCCTTGTCGAGGTACTCCGCGCGCTCGTCGTCCAGGATGCTGGCCAGCGCGCTGCGCAGGTCGGGGTGCTCGGTCAGGTCGGGGTCGGTGGTCACGATCGAGCTCGCCTCCTCGCGGGCGGCCACGATCAGCTCCTCGTCCCTGACCACCTCCAGCATGCGCAGCGAGGAGCGGGAGCCGGACTGCGCGTCGCCGAGCACGTCACCCTCGCGGCGTTGTTCGAGGTCGATCCGGGACAGCTCGAAGCCGTCCAGGGTCGCCGCCACCGCGTCCAGGCGCTCGCGTGCCGAGGTGCCGCCGGGCATCTCGCTGACCAGGAGGGTGAGCCCGGGGGCGCTGCCCCGGCCGACCCGGCCGCGCAGCTGGTGCAGTTGGGAGACGCCGAACCGGTCGGCGTCCATGATCACCATCGCGGTCGCGTTGGGCACGTTGACGCCGACCTCGATGACCGTGGTCGCGACCAGCACGTCCACCTCGCCGGCGGTGAACCGGCGCATCACGTCGTCCTTGTCCTCGGGCGCCATCCGGCCGTGCAGCACGGCGATCCGCAGGCCGGCCAACGGGCCCTCGCCGAGCGCGGCCGCGATGTCGAGTACGGCCAGCGGCGGCCGGCGTTCCTCGGCCCCGCCGTCGGCGTCGGCGCCGATGTCCTCGGGGTCGTCCAGGTACGCCTCGGCGGGCAGCTCCTCGTCCCGCGTGCGGGCGCCCTTCCGCCCGGCCTTCGTCCCGGCCTTCTTCTTCGCCTTCGGGTCGTCCTCCTCGTCGCCGATCCGCGGGCAGACCACGTACGCCTGATGGCCCTTGCCCACCTCCTCGCGCACCCGCTCCCAGGCGCGGTCGAGGAAGTGCGGCTTCTCCTTCGCCGGGACCACGTGGGTGGCGATCGGCGAGCGTCCGGAGGGGAGTTGGGCCAGGATCGAGGTCTCCAGGTCGCCGAACACGGTCATCGCCACGGTGCGCGGGATCGGCGTCGCGGTCATCACCAGCAGGTGCGGCGGCCGTTTGCCCTTGCCGCGCAGCGCGTCGCGCTGCTCGACGCCGAACCGGTGCTGCTCGTCGACCACCACCAGGCCCAGGTCGTGGAACTCGACCTTGTCCTCGATCAGCGCGTGCGTGCCGATCGCGATCCCGGCCTCGCCGGTGACCAGATCGAGCAGCGCGGCCCGGCGCGCGGCCACCCCCATCGACCCGGTGAGCAGGGTCACCTTGGTCCCGACCTCGGATCCGCCCAACATCCCGGCCCCCTCGGCCAGCGGCCCGAGCATCTCCACGATCGACCGGTAGTGCTGCTGGGCCAACACCTCGGTGGGCGCCAACAATGCCGTCTGCCCTCCGGCATCCACCACGGTGAGCATCCCCCGCAACGCCACCAACGTCTTGCCTGCACCCACCTCGCCCTGGAGGAGGCGGTGCATGGGGTGTTCGCGGGCCAGGTCGGTCTCGATCTCGGCGCAGACGTCCTTTTGGCCGTCGGTGAGTTCGAACGGCAGGCGGGCGTCGAAGGCGTCCAGGATGCCGTCGGGGCGACGGGGGCGGGCCACCGCGGACTGGGCGCGGGCGTCGCGGCGGCGGCGGGCCAGGGCGATCTGCAGGACGAACGCCTCGTCCCACTTGAGCCGGTCCTTGGCCGCGGCGACGTCCTCCCAGGAGGTGGGGCGGTGCACCTGGACCAGGGCCTCGGCCAGCCCCGGCATGCCGCGCCGGGTGCGCATCTCGGCGGGCAGCGGGTCGCCGATCTCGCCGAGCGTGTCCAGCGCCATGCCGACGCACTGGGCGATCTTCCAGGACGGCATGCTCGCCGCCGCCGGGTAGACCGGGATCAGCGCACCGGCGAACAGGTTCGCCACGCCGTCCTCGTCGTCCTCGCCGACCAGCTGGTAGTCGGGCTGGCTGAGTTGGATCACGTTGTTGAACCGGCCCACCTTGCCCGCGAACAACCCGCGTCGGCCGGGCCGCAGTTCCTCCTCGCGCCAGGCCTGGTTGAAGAAGACCAGGGTGAGCTTGCCGCGCCCGTCGGTGACCTCGACCTCGAGCAGGTTGCCGCGCCGGTTGCGGAACTGGCGCTTGGTCACCTTGGCGATCTCCGCCATCACGGTGACGTGCTCCTCGGGCTCCAGGCGCGAGAGGTCGGTCAGGCGCCCGCGCTCCGCGTAGCGCCGGGGGTAGTGGCGCAGCAGATCTCCGACGGTGTCCAGCTTGAGGGATTTGGCCAGCACCGTCGCCGTGCGGTCGCCGACGAGTTTCTTCAGCGGTTCGTCAAGGCGCGACATGCCGCCCAACGGTACTGGGCGGTGGTGTCATCGACGTGGTCCAACCGCCGGGTCGGCGCCTACTCGACCCCGATCAGCAGCGGGTACACCTCCTGGCCGCCCTCGTAGACCATCACGTCCACACCGAGCCGGGTGGCCCGCAGATGGCGCTCGATCGCGGCGGCCAGGCCCGGCGGGCAGGCGCTGCCGGTGACCAGGGTGACCAGTTCGCCGCCGCCGGCGAGCATCCGGTCCACCACCACGGTGCCGGTCTCGCGCTGGTCCTGGCCGATCACCGCGATGTCGCCCTCGATCACGCCGAGCACGTCGCCCGCCTGGCAGACGCCGGCCATGGTCCACGACTCGCGGACGGCGACGGTGAGCGCGCCGTAGCGGGTCGCGCCGGCGGCCGAGGTCATCCCGACGATGTCCTGGTCGAAGCGCCGGCCCGGCTCGTGCACGGCGAGCGCGGCCAAGCCCTGGACGGCCGCCTTGGTCGGGATCACCTGGACCCGCACCCCCGCCGCCTGGGCCTGCTGGGCGGCCACCCCGGCCACCGCGTGACAGTCGGCGTCGTTGGGCAGCAGCACCACCTCGCGCGCCTCGGTCCGCCGGATCGCGTCCACCAGCACGCTCGTGGACGGCCCCCGGCCGGGCCCGGCCTGCACGACGTGCGCGCCGTTCTCCGCGAACAGCGTGGCCAGGCCGTCGCCGTGGGCGACCGCGACGATCCCGCGTGTCGGCGCGGGTTCGGGGGCCGCGGTGCCGACGAGCACCCGCTCCAGGTGGGTGATCCGGATGCGGTGCGGGCGGCCCGCGGCGATGCCCGCCTCGACGGCGGCGCCCGCGTCGTCCACGTGCACGTGCACGTTCCACAACCCCTCGCCGCCGACCACCACGAGCGAGTCGCCGAGCGCGCCCAGCCGCTCGCGCAGCGCCGGCAGCGCGTCGTCGGGCGCGTCGAGCAGGTAGATCACCTCGAACCCGGGCCCGCCGCCGGCGTCCTCCTCGGACCCGACGGGGTCGGCGTACGGAACCGGGACGGGCGTGTGCACTTGGTGCGGGTGGATCCGGTACGCCGAGCGCTCGCCGGTGACCACCGCGAGCAGCGCGTCGAGCAGCACGGTCAGCCCGCGCCCGCCGGCGTCCACCACACCCGCCCGGCGCAGCACGTCCAGCTGCTCGGGGGTACGCGCCAGCGCGCCGCGGGCGGCGGTCGCGGCGGCCCGCACCACCGGTCGGATCTCCTCGCCCGCCCCGGCGGCGGCATCGGCCGCGGCCCGGGCCACGGTGAGCATGGTCCCCTCGACCGGCCGGGCCACCGCGGCGTACGCGGCGTCGGCGGCGGTGCGCAGCGCGTGCGCGAGGGCGAGCCCGGCGGGCACCTCCCGGCCGCTCGCGCGCGCCGCGACCTGCTCGGCCTCGAAGCGTTCGGCCATGCCGCGCAGGAGTTGGCTGAGGATCACCCCGGAGTTGCCGCGCGCGCCCATCAGCGCACCATGCGCGAGCGCCCGGAAGGCGGTCGGCAGATCGGGTTCGGGCAGGTCGGCGCCGAACAGCGCGTCGACCTCGGCGGTTCCCGATTCCAGGGTCAGGAACAGGTTCGTGCCGGTGTCGCCGTCGGGCACGGGGTACACGTTGAGCGCGTCGATCTCCTCGCGCGCCCGTCCCAGCAACTCCAGCGCGACGCGACCCCAGCGGCGTACCGCCGGACCGTCCAGCTCTCCCAGCAGGCCCTGCACGCCCACCTCCTGTACGAATCCGATTGTGCGCGTCCCGTTCGCCGGCAGGTTATCGAGACGGGGAGCGGTGAAGCGGCCTACCCGGATGGGTTAGGCTTGGCGGGAAGCATGGCGAGATCGACCGATTGCCCATGCCCGGATCATCCCGGGTTCGCGCATCGCCTGGTCCGTCGGTTACTCTTCTGCGGTTGTCCGGCATTCGCCGGCACGCGTTCGTACGCAATTCCCATTCGTCTTTGGAGTGTTCCCGTGGCTGCCAACTGCGACGTCTGCGGCAAGGGGCCGGGCTTCGGCAACAGCATTTCGCACTCTCACCGCCGGACGCCCCGTCGCTGGAACCCCAACATCCAGACGGTGCGTGCGAAGGTCGGTGCCACGCCGAAGCGCCTCAACGTCTGCACCTCGTGCATCAAGGCGGGCAAGGTTTCCCGCTAGTCGCGCGACTGCTCGACTTCTCGAAGGGCCGGTTCACCCCTGGGTGGGCCGGCCCTTCGGCATGTCCGGGGCGGGTGATTCGGTACGGGCCCGGGGATCGGCCGTGTCCCCGGGCCCGTGCGTCGCTCAAAACCCGTCGCGCCACCGCCAGGCGTGGTCCACCGGACCGATGCCCTCGCCGAGCGGGAAGCCGGCCCGGATCGCGCCGGTGACGTACTCCTTCGCCGCCGCCACCGCGTCCGGCACGGTGTCGCCGAGCGCGAGCCGCGAGGCGATCGCGCTCGCCAGCGTGCAGCCGGTGCCGTGGGTGTGCCGGTTGTCGTAGCGCGGGCTGGTGAACCACCGCTCGTCGGTGCCGTCGAAGAGCAGGTCCGCGGCCTCGCCCTCCAGGTGGCCGCCCTTGACCAGCACCCAGCTCGGGCCGAAGCCGAGCATCGCCTCGGCCGCGCCGCGCATGTCGGCACGCTCGCGCACCTTGTGGCCGGTCAGCAGCTCGACCTCGTACAAGTTGGGGGTGACCAGCGTGGACACCGGCAGCAGCCGGGTGCGCAGGGTCTCCAGCGCGTCGTTGGCGAGCAGCGTGTCGCCGTGCTTGGACGACGCCACGGGGTCGACCACCACCGGCACCCGTACGTCGCCCAGCAATTCGGCGACCACCGCGACCAGGTTCGGCGACGCGAGCATCCCGGTCTTGATCGCCTGCACGCCGATGTCGTCCACCACGCTGCGGAACTGGGCCCGCACCGCCTCGGCCGGCAGCTCCCAGTAGCCCTGGACGCCGAGCGAGTTCTGCGCGGTCACCGCGGCGATCACGCTCATCCCGTGCACACCGTGGGCCAGCATCGTCTTCAGGTCGGCCTGGATCCCGGCGCCGCCGCCGGAGTCGGAGCCGGCCACCGTCAGCACACGCGGAGGAGTCTGCACCATGCCGTGCAGCCTATCCGCGCCCGTTTCGGGCCCACTTTCCCGCCCCCGACGGCCCCGACCCACGAGTCTCAGCCGCGGTCGAAGTGATCCCACCCGCCGGCGACGTCGGGGTCGCGCCCGTCCACGGTGACCCCCGTGCCCGTGTGCACCCGTCCGATCACCCGCCAGCGCGCCGGCAGCGCGGTGCCCGCCGGGAAGGTCGCCGCGAGTGCGTGGTCCTCACCGCCGGTGAGTACCCAGTTGAGCGGATCGGCGCCGAGCGCACGCGCCACGTCGCGCATCTGCGCCGGTACGTCCAGCCGGTCGGACAACACGTCGATCCGCACCCCGGACGCACGCGAGACGTGTCCCAGGTCGGCGAGCAGACCGTCGCTGACGTCGATCATCGACGTCGCGCCCAGGACCGCCGCGCCGGGCCCGGCGTCGTAGGGCGGCTCCGGCCGGCGGTGCGCCTCCACGAACGCGCGCGGCGCGCGGTGCCCGTGACCCAGGATCGCCAGCCCCGCCGCCGACCAGCCCAGCCAGCCGGCGACCGCGACCACGTCGCCCGGCCGGGCCCCCGAGCGCACGACCGGGGCGCGCCCCTGGAGGTCGCCGAGCGCGGTCACCGCGACCGTGACAGTGTCGCTGCCGACCACGTCGCCCCCCGCCACCCCCGCGCCGACCACCGCGCACTCGTCGCGCAGGCCGTCGTACAGCTCCAGCGCCCAGCCGGTGGGCAGGTCCGGCGGTCCGCACAGCCCGATCAGCAGCGCGGTCGGCACCGCGCCCATCGCCGCGACGTCCGCCAGATTCTGCGCGGCGGCCTTGCGGCCCACGTCGTACGCGGTCGACCAGTCGCGCCGAAAATGCCGACCCTCGACGAGCAGGTCCATGGTGGCCACCACCCGACCGTCGGCGGCGGCGACCACGGCGGCGTCGTCGCCCGGCCCCAGGGACACGTGCGGCCCCGTCGGCACGCGCGCGACCAGCGCCCCGATCAGGCCGAACTCGCCGAGATCGCCCAGCGTCCCGCTCATCGCCGCTCTCCTGCCATGCCCATCAGCCCTGATCCGCCTCGTCGACCATGTTTGTTCCGGGTGTGTCTTCGGGATGCCTGTTCGAGATGCCGGTTCGGGATCCGGCACCTGTGATGCATCGGCTACCGCTGTGGTCGCCGAGCCCCGCCGGGCCGACAATGGTCGCAGCAGCGGGGATCCCGTCAAGATCCCATCATCCTGCGCGCCGGGAGGCCGTGGTGGTACAGGCATACATCCTGATCCAGACCGAGGTCGGCCGTTCGGCGTCGGTGGCCAGAGCCGTCGCCGCACTGCCGGGGGTGACCCGGGCCGACGACGTCACGGGCCCCTACGACGTGATCGTGCGGGCCGAGGCCACCGACGTGGACCAGTTGGGCCGCCTGGTGGTCGCCGAGGTGCAGCGCATCGACGGCATCACCCGCACCCTGACGTGTCCGGTGGTCAACCTGGGCTGACCCCGGCGAAGGAGTGCCGCCCTCGACGCGCCTAGGATCGAGGGCGTGTTCTCTCCCCGTGTTCTGGCGTGCCTGTTTCCGGTCCTCGTGCTGACCGCGACGGGGTGCGGCGACGGGTCGGGGCGGATCGAGGTGACCGCGCCGACGCCGGCGCCGGGGGCGGCGACCGAGGCGTGCCGGGCCCTGCACGACGCGCTGCCGAGCAAGGTGATGAACGCGGGGCCGCGCGAGGTCTCGCCGAAGTCCCCGCTGATCGCCGCGTGGGGCGATCCGGCGATCGTGCTGCGCTGCGGGGTGGGGTTGCCCGCGTCGATGCGGGTGATCGACCCGACCAAGGTGAACTCGGAGCCCGCCGACTCGGTCGAGGTGAACGGGGTGACCTGGACGTTCTCGAAGTACGCCGACGGAGTGCGCTTCACCACCGTCTACCGTCGGGCCAACGTCGAGGTGTCGGTGCCGAAGAAGTTCGCCGAGCCGGCCGCGCCGCTGGTCGACGTCGCGGACGCGGTCAGCCGCGCGGTGCCGGCCACGCTGGATTTGTCGGAGCGGTGAGCGGCGACCGAAACCGTCGGCCGCCGCTCACCGCTTCCTAGCGCAGCAGCGCGTTCGGGCGGCGCAGTGCCGCCGTGATCAGCCGGTCGACCAGCTCGGGGTAGTCCACGCCGGTGGCCTGCCACATGCTCGGGTACATCGACACCGGTGTGAAGCCCGGCATCGTGTTCACCTCGTTGATCACGAACTGCCCGTTCTCCAGCAGGAAGAAGTCCACCCGGGCCAGGCCCTCGCAGGACAGCGCCTCGAAGGCGGCGATCGCGAGTCGCTGCACCTCGGCGGTCTGTTCCTTGGTCAGCGCCGCCGGCACGTCCAGTTCGGTGCCGTTGTCGGGCAGATACTTGGCGGCGAAGTCGTAGAACTCGTGGTCGCCGCCGACCCGGATCTCGGCGGGCAGGCTCGCTCGCGGCCCGTCCTCGAACTCCAGTACGCCGCACTCGATCTCGCGGCCCGTCAGCATGCCCTCGACGACCACCTTGGGGTCGTGCCGACGAGCTTGTTCGATCGCCGCGTCCAGGTCCTCGATCCGGTGCACCTTGGTGATGCCCATGCTGGAGCCGGCCCGGGCGGGCTTGACGAACACCGGGAAGCCCAGCGAGGACACCGCCTCGCGCACGGCGGCCGGGTCACGCTCCCATTCCCGGGGGCGGACTGTGGCATACGGGCCCGAGGGGAGGCCGAAGCCGGTGAACAGGGCCTTCATGTATTCCTTGTCCATGCTCGCCGCGCTGGGCAGCACACCCGACCCGACGTAGGGCACCTGGGCCAGTTCCAGGAAGCCCTGGAACGTGCCGTCCTCGCCGTAGGGGCCGTGCAGGAGCGGGAAGACCACGTCGATCTCGCCCAGCAGCTTGGGCAGCATGCCGGGTTCGAGCATGGTGATCTCGCGCGCCGTGGGGTCGGCCGCCAGGACCAGCGTCGCGGTGGACTCCGCGACGTCGGTGACCTCGGGCAAGCGGTCGCCCTGGATCGCCAGCCGGGTCGGGTCGTCCCCGACGAGCATCCAGCGCCCGTCGGTACCGATCCCGATCGGCAACACGTCGTACTTGGAGCGGTCGATCGCGGCCAGCACACTCCCTGCGGTGACGCAGGAGATCGCGTGCTCGGAGCTGCGGCCGCCGAAGACGACCGCGACGCGGGGGCGCGAGGAGAAGTGGGGGGTGCCCGAAAGGTCGTTCATGGTCGAACAACCCTATCCCGGAGCGCGTTCGAGTGCAGGAACGGCCCGCCGCGACGACGCCGACCGGACCGCGACGAAGGTGCCCCGACCCGGTCGACGACTCCGGTCACGATTCGTAGCGCTCCGGCTTGGCGGAGCGGGAGAGCAGGGCCATCCCGACGGTCGGGGGCTTGCCGCCGTGCATGATCGACACAACCACGTCGGTGATCGGCATCTCGACGCCGTACCGACGGGCCAACATCTGTACCGATTCACAGGACTTGAAGCCCTCGGCGATCTGGCGGCTGTCCCGGACGGCCTCCTCGATCGGCGTGCCGCGGCCGATCTTCTCGCCGAAGGTGCGGTTGCGCGACAGCGGCGAGGTACAGGTCGCCACGAGGTCGCCGAGACCGGCCAGGCCCGCGAAGGTGTGCGCGTCCGCGCCCATCGCCGCGCCCAGGCGGGCGGTCTCGGCCAGACCGCGGGTGATCAGCGTCGCCTTCGTGTTGTCGCCCATGCCCATGCCGTCGGCCATCCCGACGGCGAGCGCGATCACGTTCTTGACCGCGCCGCCGAGTTCGCAACCGACCACGTCGGTGTTGGTGTACGGGCGGAAGTAGGACGTGTGGCACGCCTCCTGGAGTCGCCGGGCGACGTCTTCGTCGGTGCACGCGACCACACTCGCGGCGGGCTGGCGCTGGGCGATCTCCATCGCCAGGTTGGGACCGCTGACCACCGCGATCCGCCCCTCGGGCACACCCGCGACCTCGCGGATCACCTCGCTCATCCGGTTCGCGGTGCCCAGTTCGACGCCCTTCATCAGGCTGACCAGGATCGCGTCGTCGGACAACAACGGCGCCCACGCGGTGAGGTTGCCGCGCAGGGTCTGCGACGGCACCGCCAACACCACGAACTCCGCGCCCTCGGCGGCCTTGGCGGGATCGGTGGTGGCCTCGATCCCGACCGGCAGCGCGATGCCGGGGAGGTATTCCTCGTTCTCGTGCCGCGTGTTGATCGCGTCGGCCTGCTCCGGGCGCCGTCCCCACATCACCACGTCGCACCCCGCCTCGGCGAGCACGATCGAGAAGGCGGTCCCCCAGGACCCCATGCCGAATACCGCGCAGCGCGTCATGCGCGACCGCCCGCGGTGCCGGCGGTGCCGTTGGTCTCGGTGTCGGTCGGCTTGGTGTCGGTCGGCTTGGTGTCGGTCGGCTCGGCGTCCGTCGGCTCGATCTCGACGCCCTCGGCACCCTCGACCGCACCCTTGCGGCCCGATCCCCGGCGCACGCCGGCGTTCGGCGGGGCCGGTTCGTCCCGCAGCTTGACCAGCAGCTCGGTGATCGACTCCATGATCCGGTCGGTCGCCCCGCGCAGTACGTCGGCGGTCAACTCGCGTCCCCGGAACTCGTCCAGGTCGACCGGCGGGCCGGCCAGTACGCGCATCGTCTTGCGCGGCAACAACCGGGGTCGTTTCGTGTACGGCGGCAACAATTCGTGCGCGCCCCACTGCGCGACCGGGATCACCGGCGCCCCGGTGGTCAGCGCGATCCGGGCCGCACCGGTCTTGCCGAGCATCGGCCACAACGTCTTGTCCCGGGTGATCGTGCCCTCCGGGTAGACCGCGACGCACTCGCCCTTCTCGACCGCTTCCACGGCCGCGCGGAACGCGAGCGCGGCGTCGGCGGAGTCCCGGTACACCGGGATCTGCCCGGCGCCGGCCAGCACCCGCCCGACGAACGGGATCTTGAAAAGGCCGGATTTGGCCAGGAAGCGCGGCACTCGGCCGGTGTCGTACTGGAAATGCGCGTAGGTCAGCGGGTCGACATAGGAGATGTGGTTCACCGCCGTGACGAACCCGCCCGACGTCGGGATGTTCTCGGTACCCCGCCAGTCGCGTTTGGTGAACAGCAACAGCAGGGGTTTGACCACCACGACCGCCAGGCGGTACCAGAAACCGATCCTTCGGCGGGCCACCGGCGTTCCTCCCGTTCATGTGGTTCAAATTCGTAAGTGTGTCGGCGCGGACGCACACCGCGATGTTCCGCGGCCGTGTCGCTCCTCACACCATCGACGTTCCCCGCGTACGGCGTGGAACATCGATGCTGGCGGAACATCGATGCTGTACGGGCGGACCCCATAGTTTCCCCTGGGCCTTCCGCATTGTCGAGAAACGTCCTCGTCGACCGATGAGGATATGGGCTTACGGTACGGATGCGAGGATCTTGCCGATGTCCCCCGCCATGGGTTCCACCGCCCCGCGCCGCGCCGCGGGTCCCGGCGGCCACGTCCGCTCCGCCCCGCCCCGATGGCGGCTCGTGGTGCCGGTGAAGCCGCTGTCGATCGCCAAGAGCCGCCTCGCCGGCGCGATCGGCCCCGGTCATCGCCCCGAACTCGCCCTCGCCTTCGCGCTCGACACCGTCCGCACCGCGCTGACCTGCGACCGGGTGCACGGGGTGCTCGTGGTCACCGACGACGACCGGGTCGCCGCGGCGATCCGGGGACTGGGCGCCGACGTCGTGGCCGATGTCGGCGGCGGGCTGAACGCAGCGCTCGCACACGGGGCCCGGATCGCCGGCGCGGCCCGGCCGCACACCGGCGTCGCTGCACTGTCCGCCGACCTCCCGGCGTTGCGGGCCGAGGAGTTGGATCGGGTGCTGGCCGCCGCGACGGGTGTGCGGCGGGCGTTCCTGGCGGACGCGGCGGGGGTGGGCACCACGTTGCTCGCGGCCGCGCCCGGGGTGGCGTTGGCACCGGGCTTCGGCGGCCCCTCGCGGGCCCGTCACCTGGCCTCGGGCGCGGTCGAACTCACGCCCTACGACGTGGATTCGGTGCGCCGGGACGTGGACACCGGCGAGGATCTGCGGGCCGCGATCGGGCTCGGGGTCGGCGCGGCCACCGCCGCGGTACTCCCGTCCGTGCCGTTTTCGCCGCGTGCCGCCGCCTCCTGACGCCGCGTCGGTTCCGCGGCGGCGCGAACGGCGGTGACAATGGGGGCATGCAGGGCACCGTGTACACCTTCGAGACCCACTCGCGTGAGGGCGTCGTGCTGCTCGACGACGGCTCTCCCGTGCCCTTCGACGCGGCGGCGTTCGACGCCGGCGGGATGCGCTTCCTGCGCCCCGGCCAGCGGGTTCGGATGACCCTGGACCCGGCCGGCGGCCGGGTGGTACTGGTGACGCTGTACACACTGGCGGATCCGCCGCGCTGACCTCGCCGGCCGCACCGTCCGGGCCCCGCGCCGACGGGCCGGGCCTCGATCGGACCTACGGCGACGGGCCGGAACCCCGGGGTGGGGGTTCCGGCCCGTCGCCTTCGTACATCTACCGCCGGTTCACGAAGTCCGTCGCGTCAGGCCTTCTTGGCCGCGCGCTTGGTCGCGGTCTTCTTGGCCGCGGGCGCCTTGGCGGCGGCGGGCTTGGCCGCGGCCGGCTTGGCGGTCGCGGCCTTCGGCGCGGCCTTGGTCGCCTTCGCCTTGGTCGTCGGAGCCTTGGCCGCGGCCGGGGTGCTCTTGACGGCTTTGGTGGTGGTGGCCTTGGTGGTGGTCGCGGCCTTGGCGGTGACCTTCTTCGCCGCGGCCGGCTTGGTCGCCGCCTTGGTGGCGGGCGCCTTGGTCGCCTTCTTGGCGGCGGGCTTCGCGGTCGCCGGGGTCTTGGCCGCGGCCGCGGTCTTGCGCGTGGTGGCGGCCGGGGTCTTGACCGCGGCGGCGCGCGAGGTCGCCGGCTTCGCCGACGCCTTGGTCGTCGCGGTGGTCTTGCGGGTGGTCGCCTTCGCGGCGGGCGCCGCGGCGTCCGTCGCGACCACGCGCGGAGTCGGGCTGCTCTTGGCGGCCGCGCTCTTCACGTTGGGCTTCGGAAGCTTCTTCGTCCCGCTGGTGTAGTCCTTGAAGCCCTGGCCCGCGCGGAAGCGCGGCACCGAGGTCTTCTTGACGCGCACCCGCTCACCGGTCTGCGGGTTGCGGGCGTATCGAGCCGGACGGTCCACCTTCTCGAACGAGCCGAAGCCCGTGATGGACACCCGGTCTCCCGCCGTCACCGCACGAACGATGGTGTCGAGGACGGCATCGACTGCCTCTGCGGCGGCCTTGCGGCCACCCAGTCGGTCAGCGACCGCCTCGACGAGCTGCGCCTTGTTCACGTCTTCCCCTTCGGAAACCGATGCCGGGACAGTTCAGCCGGCATTGGGCACGCTAAGCATCCAAAAGTGCCGAAGCAATTACCGAACGGGCGAATCACCCTTGTGTCGCAACGGATTCAGGCTTCGGCGGTGTCCCGCGAACTCGCGGGCCCCGCGTCCAACTCGTCCATCAACTTGGTCAGTCGCCGGTCGGCGTCCGCCAAATCATGCTTTGCCGCGTCGGTGATGACCAACAAGCGGCGGATTAGCGCCACTTTCGCCTCGTTCGGTAGTCGGAGCCTACGCACCCGGGCGTGGGCGACCTTCAACCGGGTGGCCAGTTCGGCGAAGAGTTCCACTTCTTCGAACTCGTTCACGTGTCGGCCTTGGTGCTCCACACCGCAATTGTGACAGCTCATCCGGCTATGGGCACAACGGGGCGGCCATTGGGGCGAATCCCGAACACGCGAACGGCGGGACGCGATCGCGTCCCGCCGTTCATTTTCGGCCGATCGGCCTATGTTGCAAGGGAGTTCGTGATCAGCCCACCGGCTGGGTGCGCGGCAGCCAACTCGGCCGGTTCGCCTCGAACGAGGTGATGTCCTCTTCGTGACGCAGGGTCAGACCGATGTCGTCCAGCCCCTCCAGGAGGCGCCAGCGGGTGTAGTCGTCGATCTCGAAGTCGGCGACGATCTCGCCCGCGCGCACCTGACGACCCACCAGATCGACGGTGATCTCGGCGGTCGGGTCCGCCTCGGTCAGCGCCCACAGGCGTTCGACGGTCTCCTGCGGCAGCACCACGGTCAGCAGCCCGCCCTTTTGCGAGTTGCCGCGGAAGATGTCCGCGAAGCGCGCCGAGATGACCGCCTTGAACCCGTAGTTCTGCAGCGCCCATACGGCGTGCTCCCGGGAGGACCCGGTGCCGAAGTCGGGACCGGCCACCAGGACCGTGGCGCCGGCGCGCTCGGGCCGGTTCAGCACGAACTCCGGGTTCTTGCGCCAGGCTTCGAACAGGCCGTCCTCGAAACCGTCGCGGGTGACCTTCTTGAGCCAGTGCGCGGGGATGATCTGGTCGGTGTCCACGTTGCTCTCGCGCAGCGGGACGGCCGTTCCGGTGTGGGTGGTGAAGGCTTCCATGGCTCAGACTCCTGCGGTGCTCAGGTCGGCGGGGGCGGCCAGGTGGCCCAGCACGGCGGTCGCGGCCGCGACCTGCGGCGAGACCAGGTGGGTACGGCCGCCCTTGCCCTGCCGTCCCTCGAAGTTGCGGTTGGACGTGGACGCGCTGCGCTCGCCGGGGGCGAGTTGGTCGGGGTTCATGCCCAGGCACATCGAGCAGCCCGCGTAGCGCCACTCGGCGCCGAACTCGGTGAACACCTTGTCCAGGCCCTCGGAAACGGCCTGGAGCGAGACCCGCACCGAACCCGGAACGACCAGCATCCGTACACCGTCGGCGACCTTGCGGCCCTTGACGATGTCGGCCACCTCGCGCAGGTCCTCGATCCGGCCGTTGGTGCACGAGCCGACGAAGACCGTGTCCACCGCGATGTCGCGCAGTTTCTGGCCCGCCGTCAGACCCATGTACGCGATGGCCTTCTCGGCCGCCGCGCGCTCGACCGGGTCCGCGATCGCGACCGGGTCGGGCACCGACTCGGCCAGCGGCGCGCCCTGGCCGGGGTTGGTCCCCCAGGTGACGAACGGCGAGAGTTCGCTCGCGTCGATCACCACTTCCTTGTCGAACACCGCGTCCTCGTCGGTGACCAGGCTCCGCCAGTACGCCACGGCGGTGTCCCAGTCGGCGCCCTGCGGCGCATGCGGGCGGCCGTCCAGGTACGCGAACGTGGTCTCGTCCGGTGCGATCATGCCCGCCCGGGCGCCGGCCTCGATCGACATGTTGCACACGGTCATCCGGCCCTCCATCGAGAGGTCGCGGATCGCCTGGCCGCGATACTCGATGACGTAGCCCTGACCGCCGCCGGTGCCGATCCGCGCGATCACCGCGAGGATCAGGTCCTTGGCGCCGACCCCCTCGGGCAGCGCGCCCTCGACGGTCACCGCCATCGTCTTGAACGGCGCCATAGGCAGCGTCTGGGTGGCCAGCACGTGCTCGACCTGGCTGGTGCCGATGCCGAACGCCAGTGCGCCGAACGCGCCGTGGGTCGCGGTGTGGCTGTCGCCGCAGACCACGGTCGTGCCCGGCTGGGTCAGGCCGAGCTGCGGGCCGACCACGTGCACGATGCCCTGTTCCACGTCGCCCAGCGAGTGGATCCGGACCCCGAACTCGGCGGCGTTCTTGCGCAGCGTCTCGATCTGGGCGCGCGAGACCGGGTCCGCGATGGGTTTGTCGACGTCGAGCGTCGGCGTGTTGTGGTCCTCGGTCGCGATCGTGAGATCGGTGCGCCGGACCGGGCGGCCGGCCTGACGCAGACCGTCGAACGCCTGCGGACTGGTCACCTCGTGCAGCAGGTGCAGGTCGATGTAGAGCAGGTCCGGCTCGCCCTCCGCGCGACGCACCACGTGTGCGTCCCAGACCTTCTCCGCGAGTGTCCGTCCCATCGCTGTCCCTCCGGCCGGCGCCATTGCCGGCGCTGTGTGTCCCTCGTGTCGCGCGGGTGCGGCTGATTCCGTATCCGCGATCGACGCCCTGACGCGTGCCCACGTCCCGACGCCTCCCGGCTGTTCTCCGGTGGTCGGCTCGGCGCGTTGCGCCACTGTGCCGGCACCGGGGCCGAGGGTGGACTTGCGTCTCGTAATCCGAGACGGCAATATCAAGGCATGGACAATTCTAGCGGAGTCGGCGTTCTCGACAAGGCCGCTGTCGTGCTGGCCGCGCTCGAAGCCGGTCCCGCCACGCTCGCGGGACTCGTCGCCATAACCGGTCTTGCCCGGCCCACGGCGCATCGACTCGCGGTCGCCCTGGAGCACCACCGTCTGGTCGCCCGCGACATGCAGGGTCGCTTCGTGCTGGGCCCGCGACTGGCCGAGCTGGCCGCCGCGGCCGGCGAGGATCGGCTGCTCGCCGCCGCACACCCGGTGCTCGCGCACATGCGCGACATCACCGGCGAGAGCGCACAGCTCTACCGGCGCCAGGGCGACATGCGCGTGTGCGTGGCCGCGGCCGAGCGGCTCTCCGGGCTGCGCGACACCGTCCCCGTCGGCAGCACACTGCCGATGAAGGCCGGTTCGGCCGCGCAGTGCCTGCTCGCCTGGGAGGAGCCGGAGCGGCTGCACCGGGGTCTGCAGGGCGCGCGGTTCACCGCCACCACGCTCTCCGGCGTGCGGCGGCGCGGCTGGGCGCAGAGCATCGGCGAACGTGAGCCCGGCGTCGCGTCCGTCTCCGCCGCCGTGCGCGGCCCCAGCAACCGCGTGGTGGCCGCCGTGTCCGTCTCCGGCCCGATCGAGCGGCTGACCCGGCACCCGGGACGATTGCACGCGCAGGCCGTGATGGAGGCCGCCGCCAAGCTGTCCGACGCACTGCGCCGGGCCCAGGTGGAGGTCTGACGCCCGTCGACCCCGGACGCCGCCGAGCGTCCGGGCCGGCACCGCCGGGGCGATCGCCGACGCGGCCCGCGCGGGGTGTGCCCCCGACCACCCGCGTCGGCGCCCGAGTCCGGGAAACGAAGAAGACCTCCCGCAGTCGCGGGAGGTCTTCTTCTTCGAGGTAGCCCCGACGGGATTCGAACCCGCGCTACCGCCTTGAGAGGGCGGCGTGCTAGGCCACTACACAACGGGGCCTCGTATTACCGGTGTTGCTCCGAGCCGCCTGCGAGGCGACACGGTGACGATCTGGTAGCCCCGACGGGATTCGAACCCGCGCTACCGCCTTGAGAGGGCGGCGTGCTAGGCCACTACACAACGGGGCCAGATCGCAATCATCAACTCTTACCAGCGACATCGCCCGAAGACGATGCAGCTGGGGTACCAGGACTCGAACCTAGACTAACGGAACCAGAAACCGTCGGGCTGCCAATTACCCCATACCCCAATGCTCGGTCCTTCGCGTTACCCGGGGGTTTTACGAGGACTTCGCTCCGCGCTGCTCCCTTGCGGGGCGGCACGAGAAGAACTTTACCCGATGAGGCGCGCGTGACCAAAACGGGTTACCGGCCCCCCGTTCGAACCACCACAAGTCCGGCCGGCCCGCCCACGACGTGCGCGGAAGTCCCGTTCAGCCGCGCTTGACCACGGTGTTCGTGAGGGTGCCGACGCCACCCACGGTGACCGAGACCCGGTCGCCCACGTGCAGTGGTCCGACTCCCGCCGGCGTGCCGGTCAGCAGCACGTCGCCGGGCAGCAGCGTCATCGCCTGGGTGACGTGCACGATCAACTCGGTGACGGTGCGGATCATCTGCCCGGTGCTGCCGGCCTGGCGCACCTCGCCATTGACCGTGCACGCCACGGTCAACCCCTCGCCCTCGGTGACCTGGTCGAGCGTGATGTCGGTCTCCACCCACGGGCCGAGCGGGCAGAAGGTGTCCATGCCCTTGGCCCGACCCCACTGGCCCTCGGTGCGCTGCAGGTCGCGCGCGGTCACGTCGTTGGCGCAGGTGAAGCCGAAGATCACCTCGGCCACCCGCTCGGCGGGCACGTCGCGACACATCCGGCCGATCACCACGGCCAGTTCGGCCTCGTGGTGCACCTCGTCGGAGATCTGCGGGTACGCGATGCCGTCGCCGTGTCCGATCACGGAGGTGGACGGCTTGAGGAAGGTGATCGGCGCGTCCGGGAGCGCGCCGCCCATCTCGGCGGCGTGCGCGGCGTAGTTCTTGCCGATCGCCACCACCTTGCTGGGCAGCACCGGCGCGAGCAGGCGCACCGAGGACAGCGCGTGTTGCGCTCCGGTGGGCCGCAGTTCGCCGAAGGGGTGGCCCGCGAGGGCGTGTACGACCAGTGACTCGGGTCGGTCGGCGTCGCCGGTCACCACCCCGAAGGAGACGGAATCGTCGGTGGAGAACCTGGCGATGCGCACGATGGGGTCACCCTTGCCGGAGAGTCACGAACGAGACGTGCCCAAGGCTACGCGGGCGCGACCCAGGCCGGCGTCGGGCCGCGGCGGATGCGCAGGTGACGGGCGTGGCCGGGGGCAGGGTGCGAGGGGGTGCCGAGTGCGGCCGGCGGTGGATCCGGGACGTCGGCGGGTCAGGCCGAGGCGTCGGTGCCGGTCGAAACGTCCATCAGGTTCGTCCGCCGCGGGTTCGCGGTGCGCACCTCGGCGATGACCGACCGCGCGGCCTCTGTCGTGCGCTGACGCGGCAACACCGCGTCGACCTGCGTACGCCTGGGGTTGGCCGTGCTGGGGCGGTGCGTGCTGATGGTGTCCACGGTTCCCGGTTCTCGCTGTTCTCGCTCGTTCTCGTCCGCACGTGCGCGCGGGGTGCGATGGTGTGCACCCTGTTGCGGTCTTGCCCGCCAAGATTACCCGTGGTTACGTCAGGGGTGGTCACGGGTCACCCACGGCTGCTGCTCACCGACCGCACATCACGGTTTACACCAGGTGTTCGAGCCGGGACATCAATATGTGATTTTCACCTCCCCGGAACCTCGACAAACGTATGGCATTTTGCCCCTGATCGTCCGTTAATACCGGTTGATTGCCGCCCGAAACGGCTTAACCGCCGAGATCGGGTTGAATCACGGTTTGTCCGGACCCCGCTATCTTGTTGCGGCTCCGTGGCTGTGCTGAAATGCCTGCGACCACGGGGGTGGTTCCCAACAAGCGGAGTTCCTTCACCTTGTCGCGCGAGCGCGACGGAGGTGCCCTGGGAAGAACGCGAATCCAGGGATTTACGCGCACACGAGCCTCGCCTTACCGGCGGGTCTAACGACTGGTCACAAGAGGTTGCGACGCTAGTGCAGGGACGTCGGAAGAAGCAGCACGACTCCGCAGGGGCCCCGGCCACGGCCGGCCCCGCCACGCCGGAGGTGCGAGCCCCGCAGCAAGCCAGCGGACCCCAGGATGCCAACGAGACCCCCGACTCCGTCGGGGACTCCATAGCCGGCGCCGGGGCGGCCCGGCCCGCCGGGACGGCACCGTCCCGGCTCAAGTTGCTGTTCTCGATCGGGAACTGGCGCATCCGTACCCGGATCACCGCGCTGCTCCTGCTACCGGTCGTGGTCGCCGCGTTGCTCGGCGGCCTGCGTATCCAGTCGTCGATCGACAAAACGCAAGAGATGGACACGGTGCAAAAGGCATCGGCCATCATCGACCAGGCGTCGACGCTGGCCGCGTGGCTGGAGCAGGAACGCGACCTGCTCGCGCAGGCGAGCGTGGCTCCGCCGGCGGATCTGACGGGCGAGGTGAACAAGGCCAAGAAGACCACCGACGACCAGGTCACCGTCTACAACGCGACCGCCGCGAAGCTGAACACCGACTCGATGCCGGTGCTCGGTGCCACGCTCAAGGACATCGGCCACTCGCTGACGGAGTTGAACCGCACCCGTCAGGACGCCTTCAAGACCAGCACCCGCAGCACCATCGACGCCTACAACAAGATGATCCTGCAGCTGCTGCAGATCAACCAGGAGGCGCCCGAGGTCACCCGTGACGCCGACCTGATCCAGGGCGCCCGCGCGCTGGGTTCGTTCGGCGAGGCGAAGGCGTACGCGTCCTCGCAGCGGGCCGCGGTCGTCGCGTACGCGCTCAAGCCGAACGACCTCCCGCTGGAGGCGGGCGAGACGCTCGCGCGACTGAACGAGGGCGAGCAGAACGCGATCCGCGCGTTCATCAGCGTCGCCCCCGCCGACTGGAGCGCGCTGTACAAGTCGGGCGTCAGCCGGGACAAGATCACCCTGGTCGAGGAAGCCTTCCAGCAGTTCAAGGGCATGGTCGGCGCGGCGGTGTCCGCTCCCAAGCCCGGCGGCAACGCCAAGCTGGACAACATCGCCGAGTTCAACCAGCAGACCTGGTGGACGCTGTCCACGGACAAGATCGGCGCGCTCGGTCAGGTCGAGGCCCAGCTGGGCAAGAAGCTGACCGCCACCGCGAAGGACCTGCGCGACCAGGCCCGTACCGACGCCCTGGTCAACACGATCCTCGTCGTCGGCGCGCTGTTGATCACCATCCTGCTCGGTGTGATCGTGGCCCGTTCGCTGGTGCGCTCGCTCAACACGCTGCGTCGGTCCGCGCTGGAGGTCGCCGAGGAGCGGCTGCCCGAGACGGTGCGCCGTCTCTCCGAGTCGGACCCCGGCGACGTGGACCTGGCCATCGAGCCGATCGGCGTGTTGTCCCGGGACGAGATCGGCCAGGTGGCGCGCGCGTTCGACGCGGTGCACGCCGAGGCCGTACGACTCGCCGCCGAACAGGCCCTGCTGCGTGGCAACGTCAACTCGATGTTCGTCAACCTCTCGCGCCGCAGCCAGAGCCTGATCCAGCGTCAGCTCGCACTCATCTCCGACCTGGAGAACCGCGAGGCGGACCCGGACCAGCTGGCCAACCTGTTCAAGCTCGACCACCTCGCCACCCGCATGCGCCGCAACGGTGAGAACCTCCTGGTGCTCGCGGGCGAGGAGCCGGGCCGGCGCTGGACCCGACCGGTTCCGCTGGTCGACGTGCTGCGCGCCGCGGCCTCCGAGGTGGAGCAGTACGAGCGGGTCGAGTTGGGCGCGCTGCCCACCACCGACATCGCCGGCCGCGCGGTCAACGACCTCGTGCACCTGCTCGCCGAGTTGCTGGAGAACTCCACCACGTTCTCCAGCCCGCACACCAAGGTCCGCGTCACCGGCCACATCCTTCCCGACGGCCGGGCGCTGATCGAGATCCACGACAACGGCATCGGGCTCACCGGCGACGACCTCGCCGACGCCAACCAGCGACTGGCCCGTCCGCCGGTGGTGGACGTGTCCATCTCGCGTCGCATGGGTCTGTTCGTGGTCGGCCGACTGGCCACCCGGCACGGCATCCGCGTCCAGCTCCGGCCGGGCGAGGGTGGCGGTACCACCGCGCTGGTCATGCTCCCGATCGAGCTCATCCAGGGCGACCGGCCCAGCGGCGGCGACGGGTGGAGCAAGGGCGGCGACAAGACCGCGGCCGCGGTGTCCGGCTGGAGCGAGGAACTGCCCTCGGCCACGCCCGCCGCGCCGGCCCTGCCCGGTCCCCGGGTGGGCAGCCGGGCCCAGGAGCGCAACCGGCGGCGCGAACTGCCGCAGCGCAGCGCCGAGACGTCGGTACAGCCGGTCAACCAGCCGCCCCAGCCGACGCCGGCCGCGGACAACCGGCCCGCCCAGGCGCCGGTGCAGCAGGAGCCGTCCTACGGCAGCACCCAGTCCTTCGAGGCACCCTCCTTCCAGGACGCCTCGACCGGGCAGGACACCCCGTACCCGGGCACGGTGAACCCGTTCGCGAGCGAGCCGGGCGTGCACAGCACAGGTGCGCACCGCGCGCCGAGTTCGCCGCCGCCGGCCACGCCCGGTCGCGACAACCCGTTCGCTCCGGTCGGGTCGCCGGCCCAGGACACGGGCGCCTTCCCGGCCGCGCCGCCGGCGCCGATGTTCGGCACCGCCGAGGACCACCTCGGAGCCGAGGCACAGCAGGCGCAGTTCGGCACGGACACCGGGTCCTTCCCGGCCGCGCCGCAGTTCGGCGACGGCACCGTACGCGGGGGTGACACCTCGCAGTTCGCGTCGCCGTTCGGATACGCGGACGAGCCGCGTCCCGAGGCCGACATCGACCCGCTCGACCCGCTCGGATACGAGCAGTCCGGGCAGTTCGGCGGCCCGGGTGCGGAGCTCGCACCGCGCCGGGACGAGCCGCAGCGCCCGACTTGGGGCACCGAGTACGACGAACTCACCCCGGTGGCGCCGCTGCCGCCGATCGAGCCCGTCGCGCCGCCGGTCGAGGTGCCGTCCGGCTACGACGCGCCGCGCCGGGAGGAGTTGACCCGTCGCGACGAACTGCCGCAGCGGGCGCCCGAGTCCGGGGACGAACTCGGGACGGACACCGGCGACGCGCTGCCCGTGCTGCGCGGTCCGGCGCAGACGCGTCCCCTGCCGGTGCGGTCGGAGCAGGACGAGCACAGCCGGGCCGAACAGGTGCGCGGCCCGCAGGGCGATGTGCGTCCGGCGGTCTCGCCGTTCGAGCCGGCCGGTCCGGGTCGTTCGGAAACCGGTCCGTTCGCGCCCGTCGGTGCGCAGGAAATCGCCGAACAGGTGCCTGCTCCGTCCGAGTTGGACATGAGTGCGCCCCCGAGCACCGGGGACGACGGTAGGCTTCCCATCTTCGACACACTCGAGTCGGACTGGTTCCACCGCCAGGGCAACCGTGGCGGTCGGATGCGTGCCGCGCAGGTCCGTTCCACGCCGCGAGGCGGGGAGCGAGCCGTACCGGCAGGCGAGCAGGCGCTCCCGGATCCGGGTCCGTTGGGCGATCTCGATCGTCGGGTGCCGATGGCGACCAATCCGCCGCAGGCACCGGCCGAGCCGGCACCGGCGTTCGGCGGTGGGCGTCAGCAGCCCGCCACCGACATGTTCGGGACGCCGACGGAGCCGGACGAGGTCGTCGAGCAGTCCGCCGCGGTCTCCCCCGTCGGTGGCCCGCAGGGGCCGCAGTCGGGTTGGTACTCCGCGGGTGACGACGGTTGGCGCGCGGCCGAGGCCGCTCGTGAGCCGTCCTCGGGTGGCACCACCGGAGCGGGCCTGCCCCGACGTGTGCCTCGCGCCAACCTGGTGCCGGGCGGCGTCGAGCAGTCCGGCGGGGCTCAGGCCCCGGGTCACACGGGTGCGGGCTCTGCCGCGGCCGGGTCCCGTCGGGAGCCGGGTCGACCGACCGCGCCGAGCGGGCCGGGCCTGTCCCGGTCGCCCGACGAGGTCCGTGGACGGCTGACCAACTTCCGCCGGGGCATCCAGCAGGGTCGCACCGCCGGGGCCGGGGGATCCGCCCCTCGACCTCGTGACGAGAACAACCAGGAGCAGGCATGACTGAGAAGTCGTTGAGCCAGGCCGCGCAGAACCTGAACTGGCTGATCACGAACTTCGTGGACAACACCCCCGGGGTGTCGCACACGGTCGTGGTCTCCGCGGACGGCCTGCTGCTCGCCCTGTCCGAGGGCTTCCCTCGCGACCGGGCCGACCAGCTCGCCGCCGTCGCATCGGGTTTGACCAGCCTGACCCAGGGTGCGTCCCGTATCTTCGAGGGCGGGCACGTCACCCAGACGGTCGTGGAAATGGAACGGGGTTTCCTCTTTATCATGTCGATTTCGGACGGCTCCTCGTTGGCCGTGCTGGCGTCGCCGGAGTGCGACATCGGCCTGATCGGCTACGAGATGGCCCTGCTCGTCGATCGCGCGGGCGCCGTGCTCACGCCGGCGTTGCGCGCCGAACTCCAAGGTGCACTGCCGCGATGACACCTTCGGATATGTCCGATCACGGGGACCAGGAGTTTCACGAGACCCTGGTCCGCCCATATGCCATGACCGGTGGTCGTACCCGGCCTCGCTACCAGCTCGCGCTGGAGGCCCTGGTCACCACGACTCCTCAGGTGGCCAATCCACCCGGCCTGTTGCCCGAGCACCAGCGCATCTGCGCGCTGTGTCGGGAGGTCAAGTCGGTAGCCGAGATCTCGGCTCTGCTCACCATCCCGCTCGGTGTCGCCCGCGTCCTCGTCGCGGATCTCGCCGAAGCCGGCCTGGTGGTCATCCACCAGCCCGGGAACGACCAGGGGCAGCCGGACGTCACGCTGCTCGAAAGGGTGCTCAGTGGACTTCGCAAGCTCTAGCCCGGGCCCGGTCCCCGCCAGGTCCTCCACCACGTCGGCGAAGATCGTCGTCGCCGGCGGATTCGGCGTGGGCAAGACCACGCTCGTCGGTGCCGTCTCGGAGATCGCTCCGCTGCGTACCGAAGCGGTCATGACGTCCGCCAGCGCCGGGGTCGACGACCTGTCGGCGACGCCGGACAAGCAGACCACCACGGTCGCGATGGACTTCGGTCGCATCACGCTGGACGAGGATCTGATCCTGTACCTGTTCGGTACTCCGGGTCAGCACCGATTCTGGTTCATGTGGGACGACCTGGTCCGCGGCGCGATCGGCGCCGTGGTTCTGGTGGACACCCGCCGACTCGCCGACTGTTTCCCCGCGATCGACTACTTCGAGAACAGCGGTCTGCCGTTCATCGTCGCGTTGAACTGCTTCGACGGATTGCAGACCCACCACGCGGAGGATGTCCGCGAGGCATTGCAAATAGGGCCCGACACCCCGATCGTGAGCTGTGACGCACGGCGCCGCGAATCGGCCAAGTCGACCCTGATCACGCTGGTCGAGCATGCTCTGATGGCTCGCCTGCGCTGACCTTCGGTACACGTTCCACCTGTTTTTTTCGTATTTTGCACCAGCACACCTCAGGCGAATCCCATTGCGGGGTTCGCCTGAGGTGTTGTCGCCGTGCGAACGGCCCGGGGAGGATTCCCGAGGGTTGTACGGGGAATTCGACAAACGTGTGACAGGACGCGGCGACATGCCCGGCCGAGTCTCCGCCTCGGCCCACACATTGCTAGGGTCCTTCCATAGCCATCTGTTGCCCAATTGATATCAGAACGTTTTGAGGCGCAGGCCCAACAACGAACCGAGGTGGGGTTCGGTGGACGACAACAGCAGGCGCGCGGCACAAGCGGCCCGCCTTCCGATGGTCGACGGAACGACCGAATCGGGGCTGCCGCGAAGGCCCCCGCAGGCGAACCTGCTGCCGGGCGCGGCGGCCGAGGAGTTCGGCCTCGATCGGGAGCTGTCGCTCTCCCGGGAGCCGGAAGAGGTCCGGGGGCGCCTGGAACGTTTCGCCGTCGGACGCGAGTTGGCACGTCTCGAGGAGAGCGAACCGCTGCTGCCGCCGAACCCGATGACCGCGGCGAGTCCGCTGGCCTCCTCCCCCGTGCGTCCGCCCGCGCCGCCGGCTCCGCCTCAGCCCCGGACGGTGACGCCGGCAACTCCCGTACCGCCCACCGCTCCGCCCGCCCCACCCGCTCCGTCCGTGCTGCCGGCCCCGCCGCCGGGATCCCTGTCGCCACTGCCGGCGGGTTGGGACGAACCGTGGGGCGACGGGTGGCGTTCGTTCCGCCCCGGCCGCCCCTGACGGTTCATCACATCGGCCGCTACGCGCCGTCCGGACCCTCGGTGTGCCGTACACCGGGGGTCAGGCCCGCCTTGAGCAGTCCGTAGGTGTAGGCGTCCTCCAGGGCCTGCCAGGACGCCGCGATCACGTTCTCCGCGACACCGACGGTGCTCCACTCCTGCTTGCCGTCGGTGGTCTCCACCAGGACGCGCGTGATCGCGTCGGTACCGTGGCGGCCCTCCAGCAACCGGACCTTGTAGTCCATCAGTTCGAATGTCGCGAGCTGCGGGTAGATGCGCTCCAGAGCCAGCCGCAGCGCGCGGTCGAGCGCGTTGACCGGGCCGTTGCCCTCGCCGGTCGCCACGATCCGCTCGCCCTTGGCGTACAGCTTCACCGTCGCCTCGTTGACCGGGGCCCCATCGCCGCGCTGTTCGCTGATGGCGCGCCACGACTCCAGGGTGAAGAACCGTGCCCGGCCCAGGCTTTCGTCCCGCAGCAGCAGTTCGAACGACGCGTCGGCGGCCTCGTAGGTATAGCCCGCCGCCTCGCGCTCCTTGACCTGGTTGACCACCCGGCCGACCAGGTCCTTGTCGTCGGAGAGGTCGTAGCCCAGCTCGCGGCCCTTGAGTTCGATCGAGGCCCGGCCGGCCATGTCCGAGATCAGCATGCGCATGTCGTTGCCGACCCGGGCCGGGTCGATGTGCTGGTACAGGTCGGGGTCGACCTTGATCGCGGACGCGTGCAGGCCGGCCTTGTGCGCGAACGCGGACACGCCCACGTAGGGCAGGTGGGTGGACGGGGCGAGGTTGACCACCTCGGCGATCGCGTGCGAGATCCGGGTCATCTCGCGCAGCTTGCCCTCGGGCAGTACGCGCATGCCCTGCTTGAGTTCGAGGTTGCCGACCACCTGGAACAGGTTGGCGTTGCCGACGCGTTCGCCGTAGCCGTTGGCGGTGCACTGGACGTGCGTGGCGCCGCCCTCGACGGCCGCGAGGGTGTTGGCCACCGCGCAGCCCGTGTCGTCCTGCGCGTGGATGCCGAGCCGGGCCCCGGTGGCGGCGTGCACCTCGGTGACGATCTCGCGGACCCCGGTGGGCAACATGCCGCCGTTGGTGTCGCACAGCACGACCACCTCGGCACCCGCGTCGTGCGCGGCGGCGACCACGCTCAGCGCGTACCCCGGGTTGGCCCGGTAGCCGTCGAAGAAGTGCTCGCAGTCGACGAACACCCGGCGGCCCTGTGCGCACAGGTGCGCGACGGTGTCCCGGACCATCTCCAGGTTCTCGTCGAGCGTGGTGCGCAACGCGAGCGAGACGTGCTTGTCGTGCGACTTGGCCACCAGGCACACGACCGGCGCGTCGGAGTCCAGCAGGGCCTGCACCTGGGGATCCGCGGCGGCGGTGGTACCGGCCTTGCGGGTCGAGCCAAAGGCGACCAGGACGGCGTTGACCAACTGCAGTTCGTCCTTGGCCCGGCGGAAGAACTCGGTATCGCGCGGCACCGCGCCGGGCCAGCCGCCCTCGATGAAGCCGACGCCGAAGTCGTCCAGATGGCGGGCCACGGTGAGCTTGTCGGACACCGTGAGGTTGATGCCCTCGCGTTGTGAACCGTCCCGGAGCGTGGTGTCGAAGACGTGGAAGGCGCTCGGGTCGGTCGTCGTGGGGTGCATGGGTTCTCCCATCGGTCAGAAATGGCGGGCCCGCGCGCGGGTGCTTGCCGCATGGGTGGTGCGGCAAACAAAAAGACCCCTCGCGGTCGCGAGAGGTCTGCGTGCGGGCGGTGGGCGGTTCGCTCACCCCTTGTGGGGGGATCGGCCCGTTGCCGGCACGCTGCGGCTAATAATGAGCCACTGCTGCATGGTTCTGATTTTGGCATACTCGGCGGCGCGTGGTCGGGCGGTCTCACCATGTGGTCGGTGCGGATTTTTTGTTCGCCCACCCGCTCCACCCGTTACGTCAGGTGGACGAGCTGCGGATTACCGCGAGGCGCGGGCGCGCGGACCCCGGAGGCCGCTGCGGATCCGGCCGCTCCCCGGCGCGTCAGCGCCCATGATGTGATCGTCGACCGGTGATCGACGAGCGTGCGAGGAGAGCGGCCGGACGCCGCCGCGGCGTAGCCGCACCGCGCGAAGCGCGGCTTTCCTGAGCGGCCGGACGCCGCCTAGATGTTATGGGTCCAGCCGTGCACGTCGTCCGCGCGGCCGGTTTGGATGTCGACCAGAGCCTTGCGGAGTTCCATGGTGATCGGGCCCGCCTCGCCTGTGCCGACGGTCCAGCTCGCGGTGGTGGACTTGACCGAGCCGACCGGGGTGATCACCGCGGCGGTGCCGCAGGCGAAGACCTCGGTGAGGGTGCCGTCCGCGTTGCCCTCGCGCCAGTCGTCGACCGAGATCTGCGCCTCCTCGGCCGCGTAGCCGCGGTCGGCGGCCAGCCGCAGCAGCGAGTCGCGGGTGATGCCGGGCAGCAGCGAGCCGGTCAGGCGCGGGGTGACGATCCGCGCGTCCTTGCCCTCCCCGTACACGAAGTACAGGTTCATCCCGCCCATCTCCTCGATCCAGCGACGCTCCACCGCGTCCAGCCAGACCACCTGGTCACAGCCCTGCTCGATGGCCTGGGCCTGGGCGACCAGGGACGCCGCGTAGTTGCCGGCGCACTTGGCCGCGCCGGTGCCGCCGGGCACCGCGCGCACGTACTCCTGGGAGAGCCAGACCGAGACCGGCTTGACGCCGCCCGCGAAGTACGGGCCCGCGGGCGAGGCGATCACCACGAACAGGAACTCGTTCGAGGGACGCACCCCGAGTCCGACCTCGGTGGCGAACATGAAGGGCCGGATGTACAGGCTCTCCTCGGCCGCGCCGGGCACCCAGGCGATGTCCTGGCGGATCAACGCGTCCACCGCGGCCACGAACAGGTCCTGGGGCAGTTCCGGCATGGCCAGGCGGCGCGCGGAGTGCTGGAAGCGCTCGGCGTTGGCGTAGGGCCGGAAGGTGGCCACACCGCCGTCGGGGCGGCGGTATGCCTTGAGCCCTTCGAAGATGGACTGCGCGTAGTGCAGCGTCATGTTCGCGGGGTCGATGTCCAAGGACGCGTAGGGGGTGAGCTGCGCGTCGTACCAGCCGCGTCCGGCGCTCCACTTGATCGTCACCATGTGCTCGGTGAACACGCGGCCGAAGCCCGGGTTCTCCAGACGCGTGGCGCGTTCGGCGTCGCTCAGCGGATGCGAGGTGGGCTTGAGGTCGATCGACAGGGGTGCCTGGAGGGAGGGCTCCTGCGGGGCGGCAGTCGTCATGGCTGGTTCTCGTCCTTCACCGTGGAGTATGGCGGGGCCGGGGCTGCGGATACCCGGCTTCCCGCACATGGACGTACTGGAAGTGTCCCGGGAACCGCGCCCGCGTTCCACCCGGTGAGACGTTAACGCAGTCGACCGGGATCCCGACAGGCGCGGCCCCCGTCCCGCCGAACGACCGATTCGCCGGTCCGGCAGGGGGCACGCGTCGACGGTCCCGGTCGACGGACGTGGTGGTGCCGGCGAATCAGCCGGCTACTCGGGCGGCGAGCGCGTCGCCGATCTGCGACGTGGTGCGCGCGCCGAGGGCCGCCCGCTCGGCGAGGTCGGCGTACACGGCGGCCTCGACCCGGCGGGCCTCCTCGGTCCGACCGAGGTGTTCGAGCAGCATGGCCACCGACAACACCGCGGCGGTGGGGTCGGCCTTGCCCTGGCCGGCGATGTCCGGCGCGGAGCCGTGCACCGGCTCGAACATGGACGGGAACTCGCCCGACGGGTTGATGTTCCCGCTGGCCGCGAGGCCGATGCCGCCCGCGATGGCGGCGGCGAGGTCGGTGATGATGTCCCCGAAGAGGTTGTCGGTGACGATCACGTCGAAGCGCTCGGGCTGGGTGACCATGAAGATGGTCGCCGCGTCCACGTGCAGGTAGTCGGTGGTGACGTCGGGGAAGTCGGCGGCCACGGCCTGGAAGATCCGCGTCCACAGGTGTCCGGCGTGGACCAGCACGTTGTTCTTGTGCACCAGGGTCAGCTTCTTGCGCGGCCGGGCCTGGGCGCGGGCGAACGCGTCGCGCACGACCCGCTCGATGCCGAACGCGGTGTTGACGCTGACCTCGGTGGCCACCTCGTACTCGGTGCCGGTGCGCAGCGAGCCGCCGTTGCCGGTGTACGGGCCCTCGGTGCCCTCGCGGACCACCACGAAGTCGATCTTCGCGTCGGGTCCGAGGGGTGAGACGACGCCCGGTGCCAGGCGGGCCGGGCGCAGGTTGACGTGGTGGTCGAAGGCGAAGCGGAGCTTGAGCAGCAGGCCCCGCTCCAGGACCCCCGAGGGCACGCTCGGGTCGCCGATGGCGCCGAGCAGGATCGCGTCCCGGTCGCGCAACTCGGCGAGCACGCTGTCGGGCAGCGTCTCTCCCGTGCGGTGGTACAGGCGGGCACCGAGGTCGTACTCGGTGGTCTCCACCTTGACGTCGGCGGGGAGTACGGCGCCGAGGACCTTCAGACCCTCCGCGACCACTTCCTGGCCGATGCCGTCACCGGGAACCACTGCGAGACGAATGCTGCGAGACATGCGGGGACCCTACCTTTCGTCCCATGGGCCGACATGCGGCGTCCGGATGATGGGACGCTCAGCGCTCCTCGTCGGCCGGGCCTCCGTTGTCGCGCCGGTCGAGGGCGCGCTGGAGCGCTCGGGCGGCGTTGCGGCGCGTGGTTTCGTCCATGACTGCACTTCCTTCACAAGGCTGGCGACTACACGGTGTGCGACGGACACGTGCGAGGGCCTTGTGGGCGTGCCGAAATTTCCTGCCGTACGGGGATTTCCGGAAACGGAAGGAGCCGTCTTCCTTCACGGTAGGCGACGAACGACATCGATGTCTGCAATTTACTCGGAGTTCCTACTATCTGAGACCGACAACCCCCCACCCGGCGTAGCGGCACGGCGTCGGCGGGCCGAGGCGCGTCGACCACGAGGAAGGGCCCGGAGACCCCATCGGGGTGTCCGGGCCCTTCCTCGTCGTGTCCGCCGTGTCGCTCGGCCGGTTTCGTCCGGTCGACCGGACGAAACTCAGTCCTCCAGGTTCACCGAGCGCACGAACGCGGCGCCGATCTCCTCGGCGATGGCGTTCAGGATCTGCGGCTCGACAGTGGTGTCGACGGTCAGTGCGACCAGCGCCTCGCCGCCCTTGGCCGCGCGGGCGACCTGCATGCCGGCGATGTTGACGCCCGCCTCGCCGAGGTGGCGGCCGATCACGCCGACCACGCCGGGCTTGTCGGCGTAGCGCAGGAAGACCATGTGCGCGGTGAGCACCAGGTCGACGTCGAAGCCGTGCACCTCGACGATCTTCTCGATGTTCTTGGGGCCCGCGAGGGTGCCGGAGACCGAGATCTCCTCGCCGTCGGCGAGCGTGCCGCGCACGGTGACCAGGTTGCGGTGGTCGGGGCTCTCCGAGCCGGTGGTCAGCCGGATCTCCACGCCGCGCTCCTGGGCGAGCAGCGGGGCGTTGACGTAGGAGACCGATTCCTCCACCACGTCGGCGAACACGCCCTTGAGCGCCGCCAGCTCCAGCACCTTCACGTCGTGCTGGGTGATCTCGCCGCGCACCTCGACGTCGAGGCGGACCGCGACGCCGCCGGCCAGGGCGGTGAAGATCCGGCCCAGCTTCTCGGCGAGCGGCAGGCCCGGGCGCACGTCCTCGGCGATCACGCCGCCCTGCACGTTGACCGCGTCCGGCACCAGTTCGCCGGCGAGCGCCAGCCGGACCGACTTGGCCACCGCGACGCCGGCCTTCTCCTGCGCCTCGTCGGTGCTCGCGCCCAGGTGCGGCGTGGCCACCACGTTGTCGAACTCGAACAGCGGGCTGTCCGTGCACGGCTCCTTGGCGAACACGTCGAGCCCGGCGCCGGCGACCCGGCCCTCCTTGAGCGCGGACGCCAGCGCGACCTCGTCGACGATCCCGCCGCGCGCGGCGTTGACGATCCGCACCGTCGGCTTGACCCGGCGCAGCGCGTCCTCGCCGATCAGGCCCAGCGTCTCCGGGGTCTTCGGCAGGTGCACGGTGATGAAGTCGGACTGCTCCAGGACCTCGTCCAGGGTGAGCAGTCGCACGCCCATCTGCGCGGCGCGGGCGGGCTGCACGTAGGGGTCGTAGGCCACGATGTTCATCCCGAACGCGGACATGCGCTGCGCGACCAGGACGCCGATCCGGCCCAGGCCGACCACGCCGAGGGTCTTCTCGGACAACTCGACGCCGGTGTACTTGCTGCGCTTCCACTCGCCGTTCTTGAGCGCGGCGCTGCCCTGCGGGATGTTGCGCGCGACCGAGATGATCAGGCCGCAGGCCAGTTCGGCGGCGGTGACGATGTTCGAGGTCGGCGCGTTGACGACCATCACGCCGGCCTTGGTGGCGGCGGGGACGTCGACGTTGTCCAGGCCCACACCGGCGCGCGCGACGACCTTGAGCCGCCGGGCCGCGGCGATCGCCTCGGCGTCCACCTTGGTGGCGCTGCGGATCAGGATGGCGTCGACGTCGGCGATCGCGGACAGCAGCTCACCGCGGTCGGCACCGTCGCAGTGGCGGATCTCGAAGTCGGGTCCGAGGGCGTCGACGGTGGCCGGCGACAGTTCCTCGGCGATCAGAACGACGGGCTTGCTCACGGTTTTCCTTCGCCTGCTGCGATGACGGATGGTCGCGCGCGAAGCCGCACGACGGGTGGCCTGACGCGTGGCCGATCCTACCGCCGCCTTGTGAAGGACTTCACAGATGTCCGATGTGTGGACGCAGGCGCGCGAGGCACGGATTTCTGACGAGCAGTCAGGTCGAGGTGCGATCGGCGGGCCGCGCCGGGCGGCCCGGGGCGGTGCTCAGTCGGCCGCCAGGAACCAGCCGATGGTGACCCGGCGCTGCCCGTTGAGGTCGAGGATGACCACCTCGCCGGAGCCGGGCCGGGGCAGCGGCGCGGTGCCGCCGTAGGGCAGCAGGCGCGCTTCGCCGTCGTCGACCTGTACCTCGGCAACCGGCGCGTCCTGCGAGCCGCGCCGCCAGGTGACCCACCAGATGCCGTCGTCGCCGCACTGGAATTCGAGATGCACCCTGGACACGAACAGCCAGTCGGCCGGTGTCACGAGGTGGCAGCGGGTCGCGTCGCGACCGACCGCCAACGTCGCCCCCGGCCGGCTGGGCGCGCTTGCCATCAGCATGGCAACCGTCGCCGCGTCGTCCGCCCCCGACGTCGACGCCATGTTGAGATCGAGCACCGGTTCCTCCCCCACGCTCCTGGTCGTCAGATCCTCGGTCCGTCCCCCGTGCCGTCCCACCCCTCGGGCCGGCCCGCCGTTCAGTCGATCGAACCGCCGCGCCGGGCGCACGGGCACGGTTCGCCACCCACAATGCCGCAGACGACCGCGGTCTGCGCGATCAGGTCCCACCCGCCGTGGACGTGCGGCGTGGTGTCCAGGTAGTCGGGCCCCAACAGATGGTTCAGTTCGGGGCAAAGCTCCGAACTGTAGAAATCCCTGCGCAATTCGGTCTTGCAGCGCTCGACCGTGGCCTTGGCCATGTACAACATCTCGCACAACTCGTCGGTGGTGCGCGGGCGCTTGGTGGCCCGGCCGTGGATCCAGTCGCACGACATCGCCGCCAGCACCTCCAGACGCACCCCCTGCAGCTTGGCGCGCAACTGGTCCGGGCCCACGTCGATCGTGTCCTGGACGCCGCCGAACGCGATACCGCCCGAGTCCGACGGCCGGATCGGCTGCATCGCGCGCCATGCGAGCACCACGCTGCGTCGGCGGGCCAGATCGCTGACCAGGATGCTGCCGCTGGTCCGCGCCGGCAGCGGCAGGATCGCGCCGTACGGCATGTCCTGCGAGGTCTCGCCGCGCTTGATCCGCACGATCGCCACCGGTGTGTCCCGCGTTCCGCGCGGCCATTCCACCGTCCAGCCGCGGTCCTCGCTGTACTCGAACACGAGGTGCTTGCGAGAGACGAACAGCCAGTCGTGCGGGGTCAGCAGCGGTCGGCACGTGCTGGGATCGCGGCCCACGAACACCCGCGTGCCCGCCACGGCGGGCGTGCGCACGCTCTTGGGGCCCGGCAGCGGATCACGTTCCGCCTCGCGGCCGTCCCGCAACGCCGTGAACGACATGTTCAGTTCGAGCATCTTCCCCTCGCCCCCTCCCGGGTCCCACCGCTCACCTGGTACCCGCGTGCGGGGCGTCGGCACCACATGGACACGGACCGCGTCCCGTTATTCCGTGGGTGACCGCCGTCTGCGCTATCAGGTCCCAGCCGCCGTGCACGTGCCGCACGGTGTCGAGGTAGTTCGGACCGAGCAGGGAGTTCAACTCCGGGCACAGGCCGGAGCTGTAGAACTCGCGACGCAACTTGGTCTTGTACCGCTCGACCGTGGCGGCGGACAGGTGCAGCAGGTCGCACAGTTCCTTGGTCGACTTGGCGCGTTTGACCGGACGGCCGTGCACCCAGTCGCAGGACAGCGCGGCCAGCACCTCCATCTCCGTCTCGGAGAGGCGGTTCTGCAGCACGAACGGCGCGACGTCCTGGGTCTCGGGCACGCCGACGTCCGGCTCGGTCGGCTCCTCGCCGGGGCGTTGCGGCAGGGACACCCGCCACTCCACCAGGACCCGGCGTCGCCGGGCGAGGTCGGTGACCACCACCCGGCCCGGGCGCAGCGAACCCAGCGGCAGCGTCGCGCCGTAGGGCACCGGTTCGGACACGCCCTCGCGGTCGATCTGGACCAGCGCCACCGGGCGCGGATGCGAACCCTGGAGCCATTCCACGCTCCAGCCGCGTTCCAGGGAGTAGACGAACTCCAGGTGCACGCGCGATACGAAACGCCAGTCCTTCGGCGTGACCAGGCCGCACCGCGACGGGTCCCGGCCGATCGCGATCTTCTTGCCGGGCTCGCTTTGCACCTTCACCGTGCGCGGCCGGGCCAGGTCCGACTCCTGCTGGTCGGCGTCGTCCGACGTCGCCACGGTGAGGATCAGTTCGAGCATCGCCATCCGTCCGGTCTCGTGCCCCGCCCTGGGGCATCGCCCATCTTCGCCCGGTGAACCGTCACCAGGCCGTTCCGCCGTCCGACCGTAGGGCCCCGGGGGTACCCGACGCATCCTCCGATTGTTCCCTGGGGTCGGCGCCGGAGCGATGACCTTCCGGAACGGGCAGTGCGTCGCATTCGACCACGACCGCCGTGGCGTCGTCGTCACCGCTCTCGACGGCCGTCCTGGTCAAGGTCGTTGCGGCGTGGAAGGGGTCGCCGTGCACCAGGTCGGCGACCGTTTCGTCGGGCAGGTGGCCGACGCCGTCCGTGGCGAGGACCACACGGTCCCCGGGGTGCAGTTCGATGCGTTGCAGTTCGGGTTCGGGCGCCTGGGAGCCGCCGAGGGGGGTGGAGGTGAGCAGCCAGGGGCGGCCGAACTCGGCGGCGTTGCCCTGTTCGGTGAGCCGGAACGCCCGGCCGCCGCGGACCAGCCAGCACACGCTGTCGCCGCAGCCGGCCAGGTGCAGGCGGCCGTGTTGCAGGACGGCGGCCACCACGGTGGTGCGCATGCCCTCGTACTGCGCGACCCCGTGCCGGCGCACCGCCAGGTCGGCCACCGCGATCGCCGCGCCGAGCCGGTCGCTCCAGCCCGCGGACAGGTCGGCGGCGGCGAGTTCGGACACCAGGGTGCGGACCGCGACGTCGGCCGCGTACCAACCGGCGGGGTGGCCGCCGAGGCCGTCGGCGACGATGAACACCTCGCCCGTCGCGGCGTAGCGGTCGTCGTTGTCCCGGGCGCTCAGCTCCGGGCCCAGGCCGCGCCGTTCGCGGCGGGCGGCCCGGCGGCGGCCGGGGTGCGAGGAGGTGGACCAGGCGGACGCCTGCACGCCGAGCGGCGGGCCGCTGCGGGCGCGGATCTCCTCCTCGGTCGCCTCGGCGCGGCGCAGGCTGTCGCTGCGCGAGGTGGTGGGCACGTCGAGTTCGTCGGGCTCCTCGACGGTGTCCGCGGCGGGCACGGCGACGGGCAGCAGTTCGGTCTGCGAGTCGGGTGTCGGGGCCGCCTCGGGGGCGTGGGGCGTTTCGGGTACGCGCGCCGCGTCGGGCGCGTAGGGCGTCTGCGGCACCCGGACCGCCTCGGGCGTGTGCGGCGGCTCCGGCACGCGCGGCGGCTCCGTGGGCATCGGCGGCACCGAGGGCGGGGGCGGCACCGCGTGCGCGGCGGGGACCGTGGCGTCGGTGGAGCCGGCGCCGGCGATCGTGGGCGGCGGGGGCACCGCCGCGGCCCGGGACTGCGCGCCCACCGCGGGCGGGGTCACCGTGTGCGGCACCGGGTCGGGCGCGGGCTCGGCGTCCTCCCCCTCGGCCCCGAAGGTCTCGGCCGGTCGGGGTGCCCGATCCCACGGGGACGCCGCTCGCGCCGCGCCGTCGGGCGCGCCGGCCCCGGCCGGCGCGTGGTCGGGATCCGGCCGCTGCGCCGGGTCGGCGTCGTGGTCGAATTCCGGCCGGTCCGCCGGCGGCGCCGGATCATCCGTCCCGTCCGCGAAGGTGTCGTCGAACCCCCGTGGCGCCCGTGCCTCGACGGCCGGTTCGGCCGCGGGCTCCGGTGCGGCCGGCGGCTCGACCGGCGCCCGGGTCGGCGCGTCCTCGAAGTCGAGGTAGAGGTCGCCGAAGATGTCGTCGTCGACCACGGCCGGCCGCTCCGCGCGCAACTCGTCCTGCCGTAGCGTCCGTTCCGGGAAGCCACCGCGGGCCGGCACGGTCGTCTCCCGACCCGAGTCCCCTCTGCCCCTCATGTGTCTCACGCTCCACGATGTCGGACCGGAACGGCAAGTCCGGTGCGGCGATAGCACTGCCTCGTTCAAGCATGCTGCCTCGAATGCGCCGGTGGCATGTGAACCGGAGGCCAATTCCTTCGGGTTTCCCGGATCCGTCGGCTTCGACGCATCCGGATCGCGCGGGCGACGGTCCCCCGCGCGCGCCCCGGCACGGCGCCCGGCCGGCGCGCATCGACACCCGACGCGCACACGGGTTCGACGCGGGGTTCGCACACGGGTTCAGGAACGCCCGGTCCGGACCGCTTCCGAGCCGTCCGCGAGCAGCCCCGCGAGCGCGGCCCGCCCGCGCGAGAGGCGGGCCTTGATGGTCCCCTCCGGCGCCCCCTCGTGCGCGGCGATCTCGGCCACCGACAGGCCGCCCATGTGGTGCATCACCACCGCGCGCCGCTGCGCCTCGGGGATCTGCCGCAACGCGGTGACCAGCGCGACCGATTCGGGGCCCGGCGCGGGCAGGTCGCGCTCCGGGCCGTGTCGGATCCAGCTCTTGAGCGCGGTCCGGGTGCGCCGCCAGCGACTGACCGCGATGCGCTGGCCGACCAGCCGGATCCAGGCGACCGGGTTCTCGTACGAGCTGATCCGGTCCCAGTCCTTCCAGGCCCGGATGTAGGCCTCCTGCGCGGCCTCCTGGGCCTCGCCGAGGTCCCCGGTCAGCGCGTACAGGTGGGCGACCAGGGCGCCGTGGCTCTCCGCGTAGAACACATCGAAATCGGGGCGATCGCCCTTGTCCCGTCCCATTGTGTTCCCCCGCGTCCCGTCGCGGCGTGTTTCGTCCTGCCGTGACCCGGTACTTTATCCGGCCCCGGGCGTGCATCCGATCCCGGTTCGGGTCGCCGAATCCCCGGCCCGGGTTTCTCTCCCCCACCCACGCACGCGAAGCGGTGATCGGTTCCGTGTACCGACCAACCGAGTGCCGGCGAGGCATGCCAGCGCCACCGTCAGACCGGCGCCGAACAGCGCCCGGCGCACGTGCCTGCGCCGGGCGCACAGCGCTCGGATCGGGGGGCGCCCGGCGCCCGGAGCGGCGGCGAGGAGGCGACCCACATCACGTTCGAGCGCGCCGAACACACCGGCGATCGCCTCCTCCTCGGTCATGGTCGCGCATCCCCCGTCACTCACCCTGCCGGGCCGTGTGACACGTCCGGTACGGTGCACACGCGCGCCGGCGCGCGGGGGTTGCGCCCGGGCGCGCGGTCGCGTGTTCGGACGGGCGGATCGGCCTCACGGCCGGCCCATCGCCTCCCTGGCCCGGTCCTTGCCGACGGTGAAGTTGACGTTCGAGGTGGTGTCGTAGCCGGGCAGTTCGTGGTCCCGACCGTGTGTGTGCGCCCAGTCGGCGGCGATCTGCTGCATGTAGCCGCGCCCCCAAGCGTGTTGGTCGGCGATCTCGCGGTCGGTCTGTGCCGAGGTGTCCACCTGGCTGTTCTGCGCGGCGTAGTCGGCGGTCAGCGTGACCACCCGGGACAGCGGCTCGGCGACCATGGTCGGCAGCGGGCTCATCTTGACCGCGCCCGCGACCACGTTGGCGGCGCCCTTGCCGGTCCAGGTGGTCTGGTCGTTGTACTCCTTGTCGCTGACCACCTGCTGGTGCCGCATCGCCTCGGTGCGCACCTCGTCCAGCATGCCGACCACCTGGGCCGAGTCGGCCAGATGCTGGTCGGCGGAGATGCCGGCGGGCGGATTGCCGGTCGAGATGCGTTCCAGGCCGACCGCGATGAAGGCGTGTTCGGCGTCGGCGATCTGCCGGAACGCTTTGGGGTCCTCGGCGAGTACCGCCATCGTGCGCATCAGGTCGTGGTCGGGGGTGCCGCCGAAGAAGGCGGCCCGGGCCTCCCCCGAGTTCGGGAACAGCGGGTCCGGGCCCGAGGATCCGCCCGCGCGGTCGTTGCGCAACTCGTTGTGGATGTCGGGCATGTACGAGGCCACCGCGTTGGTGACGCTGTCCCGGTAGTCGGCGAAGTGCCCGCCGGGGCCCTCCTGTCCGATGGTGTGCATCGCGTCGGCGAAGATCCGCGCGCCCGCCTCGGTGTGCGCGCCGCCCGTGGTCGCGCCCGCGGGATGCCCGGTGGCGGCGGCCTCGAACGCCTGGCCGAACAGGTCGGCCGGCGAGCCGGGTCCGGTCTCGTTGCCCCAGTCCCGCTGCTTCATCAGGTAGTGCAGGTTGTCGCCCGACCTCGGATCGAAGACCTGCTCGGCCGCGCTCGGGTCGCGCCCGAGCGCGTGCATCAGACCGGACAGCTGATCGAGGTCGTGGCCGTCGGGTCCCATCGCCGCCGCCAGTACCGGGAAACGGTCGGACGTCGGCGGGATGGGCTCGTGCGGGTGGTAGCCGTCCCGGTCGAAGGCGACCATGTCCTTGCCCACGTCGGCGAGGAACCGCGTGTCCCAGTCCCCCTGGTGCAGCCAGTTGCCGATCAGCTGATACCCGGCGAGGTGGTGCTTGGGGATGTCCTGGAGTTCGTACGACTTGCGACCGGCCGCCTTCAGCCCGTCGATCCAGGTCTGCGTCACGTGCGGCCGACCCGTGGACTGCGTGGCGGTGGCCAGGTTGGCGCCCAGCGAATCCTGGATCGCGCGCAGCTTGTCGATGGTGGATTCGGGGATGTTGACGCCGGTCCCGTTGCGGCCCTTGTTGACCACATCGGTTTCGAGCTGCAACAGCCCGTCCGGACCCAGGGTGTTCAGCAGGTTGGTGGCGAAGATCGACGACTTCTCGTTGCCGTGCAGGAGGTTGCGCAACTCCTCGACCTCCTCCGGCGTCAGCGAGTCGACCCGCTTGGCCAACTCCGCGGCACGGATCGAGTCGGGCAGTTCGCCGCCGCCGATCGCGTTCGCGTTGAACGAGGTGCCGCTGGTGCCGATGTCGCCCTTGAGCGCCGAGGCGGCCCGCGCGTCGGCGTCGGTCGCGTCGTCGAGCGCGCTCTCGAACTTGTGCCGGAACTCCTCCGCCAGTCCCCGCATCCTGTTCGTGTGCGCCTCGATGTCCTGCGGATCCGGCTGGTGTCCCTGCGCCTTGAGCGGTCCCCACGTGAGCGAACCGTCGTTCGCCACCGTCAACTCGTGTGCCCGGGCGTCGGCGATCGCGTCGGTCAGCCGCTTCTTCGCCCCGCCGATGTCGTCCGCCGCGTCGCGCAGGATCGCGCAGATCGCCCGGAGTTCGGTCTTGCCGCCCTCGAACACCTCGTCCAGGCCCCGGTATCGGGCCAGCGTGGCCTTGGCGGAAGGGCCGTCCCACTCACCGGTGACCGTCAACGCCCTTGCGTCGACCCGGATCAGCTGCTGGTTGTGGTCCAGCCAGGACGCGAAGTCGTAGAACTCCTGGGCCGATTCGCGCAGCGCCTCGATCCGCAGGTCGCGCAGCTGGGCAAAGCCGACCACGGTCAACTCACCTTCCCGGCAAGGGAGATGGTGACGGCGTGCTCGTTGCGGTCGTAGTTGTCGGCAATCGAGTACAGCCCGTCGGAGATCTCGCCCAGATCGGCGGTCAGCCGCGCGATCTGGTCCTTCCACCGCGCGGTAACCAGCGGGGCGGCCAACTGCCAACCGGCAAACGCGGTCTTGGCGCTCAGCGCGTCCGGCACCGACCGTACGGTGTTCACCTCGCCGGCGGTCACGTGCAACGTCTTGGCGGAGGCGCGCAGTTGTCCCGCCTCGACCTTGGTCTTGTCGTTCGGACCGGTGCTGCCGCCGTTGCCGGGCGGGATCACGCTCTGCGGCATACCGGGGTTCAGTACGGTTCGGATCTTCGAGGGATCACTCATGATCGCCGAGTCAAGCGATCATGGGATGGCGCTCGAAACCGACGCGTGGTGAAGCCCGCGTGAACGACGGGGGCCCGATCCGGAAAGTGCCCCGGACCGATCCGGTCCGGGGCACCCACGCCGCCGTGTGGCGGGCAACTCGTCGAGGATCAGGCCTCGTTGGTCACCCAGCTCATCATCTTGCGGAGCTCCTTGCCGGTGGTCTCCAGCTTGTGCTCGGCGTCCGCCTTCACGTACTCCTTGTACTTGGGCAGGCCCGCCTCGTACTCCGCCATCCACGCGGTCGCGAACGAGCCGTCCTGGATCTCGGCGAGGACCTTCTTCATCTCCGCCTTGGTGTCGGCGGTGATGATCCGGGGGCCGGTGATGTAGTCGCCCCACTCGGCGGTCTCGGAGACCGACCAGCGCATCTTCTCCAGGCCGCCCTCGTACATCAGGTCGACGATCAGCTTCAGCTCGTGCATGCACTCGAAGTAGGCGATCTCCGGCTGGTAGCCGGCCTCGACCAGAGTCTCGAAGCCCGCCTTGACCAGCGCCGAGGCGCCGCCGCAGAGCACCGCCTGCTCGCCGAACAGGTCGGTCTCGGTCTCCTCGGTGAAGGTGGTCTTGATCACGCCGGCGCGGGTGCCGCCGATGCCCTTCGCGTAGGAGAGCGCGAGCGCGAGGGCCTCGCCCGACGCGTCCTGCTCGACCGCGACGATGCACGGCACGCCGCGACCCTCTTCGTACTGCCGGCGCACGAGGTGGCCCGGGCCCTTGGGGGCGACCATGCACACGTCGATGTTGGCCGGCGGCTTGATGAAGCCGAACCGGATGTTGAAGCCGTGCCCGAAGAACAGCGCGTCGCCGTCCTGGAGGTTGGGCTCCACGGCCTCGGCGTAGACCTTGGCCTGGACCGGGTCCGGGGTGAGGATCATGATGACGCTCGCCTCGGCGGCGGCCTCGGCGGGGGTGACCACGCGCAGACCGGCCTCCTCGGCCTTGGTCCGGCTCTTCGAGCCCTCCAGCAGACCGACCCGCACGTCGACGCCGGAGTCCCGCAGGGACAACGCGTGGGCGTGGCCCTGGCTGCCGTAGCCGAGCACCGCGACCTTGCGGTTCTGAATGATGGACAGGTCGGCGTCGTCGTCGTAGAACAGCTCGGCCACTTCGGGGTTCTCCTTCAAGACGGGTGTTTCCGGGGGCCACGCCCCGCTCGTCATCTTCCCAAATCACGAGCGGGCCGCGGGTCCGCGGTCTGCAATGTGGACCGTGCCGGACCGGGGTTGGGGGGTCCGGCCGAGCCGGTGTCAGGCCGAGCGCTCCACCGACCGCAGCGAGCGGTCGGTGATCGAGCGGCCGCCGCGGCCGATGGCCACGACGCCGGACTGGACGAGTTCCTTGATGCCGAACGGCTCCAGCATGCGCAACATCGCGGCGAGCTTGTCGGGGCCGCCGGTGGCCTCGACGGTGACCGCCTCCGGCGAGACGTCGACCGTCTTGGCGCGGAAGAGCTGGACGATCTCCACCACCTGCGAGCGGGTCTCGTGATCGGCGCGCACCTTGACCAGCAGCAGTTGGCGCTGCACCGACGCGGGCGGGTCCAGCTCGACGATCTTGAGCACGTTGACCAGCTTGTTCAGCTGCTTGGTCACCTGCTCCAGCGGCAGTTCCTCGACCACGCTGACCACGATGGTGATCCGGGAGATGTCCGGATGCTCGGTGGTGCCGACCGCGAGCGAGTCGATGTTGAAGCCCCGACGCGAGAACAGGGCGGTGATCCGGGCGAGGACACCGGGCTTGTTCTCGACGAGGACCGAAAGGGTGTGCTTGGACATGATCGCTGGACTCCTATGCCTTCCTGATGCCCTGTCGGCCTGTTCAGTCGTCCGAGTCGCCGAAGTCGGGGCGCACGTCGCGCGCCGCCATGACCTCGTCGTTGGAGGAACCGGCCGCGACCATCGGCCACACCATCGCGTCCTGGTGGACGACGAAGTCGATGACCACGGGCGCGTCGTTGATCGACATCGCCTTGTGGATGGTCTCGTCCAGCTGGTCCGGGCTCTCGCAACGCAGTCCGACGCAGCCCATCGCCTCGGCGAGCTTGACGAAGTCGGGCAGCCGCCGGCTCTGCAGGTCGGTGTTGGAGTAGCGCTCGTTGTAGAAGAGCGTCTGCCACTGGCGGACCATGCCCAGGGTGCCGTTGTTGATGATGGCGACCTTGATCGGGATGTTGTTGACCGCGCAGGTGACCAGTTCCTGGTTGGTCATCTGGAAGCAGCCGTCGCCGTCGATCGCCCACACCGTGGTGTCCGGCATGCCGGCCTTGGCGCCCATCGCGGCGGGCACCGAGTAGCCCATGGTCCCGGCGCCGCCGGAGTTGAGCCAGGTGTACGGCTTCTCGTAGCGGATGAACTGCGAGGCCCACATCTGGTGTTGCCCGACACCGGAGGCAAAGATCGTGTCCGGACCGGAGATCGCGCCGAGGCGCTCGATCACCAGCTGCGGCGACAACGAGCCGTCGGCCGGCAGGTCGTAGCCCAGCGGGTAGGTGTCGCGCCAGCGGTTCAGCGCGGTCCACCACTCCTGATAATCGCCGAACCGGCCGGCCTCGTGCTCGGCCTGGACCGCGACCACCAGGTCGGCGATCACCTCGCGGGCGTCGCCGACGATCGGCACGTCGGCGGTGCGGTTCTTGGAGATCTCGGCGGGGTCGATGTCGGCGTGCACGATGGTGGCGTGCGGCGCGAAGGTGTCCAGCCGGCCGGTGACCCGGTCGTCGAAGCGGGCGCCCAGGGCGAAGATCAGGTCCGACTTCTGCAGCGCGGTGACGGCGGCGACGGTGCCGTGCATCCCGGGCATGCCCAGGTGTTGCGGGTGGCTGTCCGGGAACGCGCCGAGCGCCATCAGCGTGGTGACCACGGGCGCGCCGGTCAGCTCGGCGAGGATCTTCAGCTCGGCCGACGCGTGGGCCTTGAGCACGCCGCCGCCGACGTACAGGACCGGGCGCTTGGCCTCGCTGAGCAGCCGGGCGGCCTCGCGGATCTGCTTGGCGTGCGGCCGGGTGACCGGGCGGTAGCCGGGCAGTTCGGGGGTGCCGTTCCAGACGAATTCCGTGGTCGCCTGGAGGGCGTCCTTGGAGATGTCGACCAGGACCGGGCCGGGCCGGCCGGTGGAGGCGATGTGGAACGCCGCGGCGATCGTGGGCGCGATCTCGGCCGGGTCGGTGACCAGGAAGTTGTGCTTGGTGATCGGCATCGTGATGCCGCAGATGTCCGCCTCCTGGAAGGCGTCCGTACCGATCGCGGCGCTGGCCACCTGGCCGGTGATGGCGACGATCGGGACCGAGTCCATGTGCGCGTCGGCGATCGGGGTCACCAGGTTGGTCGCGCCGGGGCCCGAAGTGGCCATGCACACCCCGACCTTGCCGGTGGCCTGGGCGTATCCCTCGGCGGCGTGGCCGGCACCCTGCTCGTGCCGGACCAGGACGTGGCGCACCTTCGTCGAGTCCATCATCGGATCGTAGGCGGGAAGAATCGCGCCCCCGGGGATGCCGAAGACCGTGTCCACCCCTGCGGCTTCCAGGGAGCGGATCAGCGCTTGGGCTCCTGTCACCTGATCGGTCATGCTGTCGTCTCTTCTCGATCTGAAGTCGGCATATCGAGTGGGGCGCGAGGCCCGGACCCGTCGGACTGCAACAAAAAACCCCCCGTGCCGTTAGGCAAGCGAGGGGGGCGCGCGAACCGACTCGGTGGTCAGTTCACGCGCTTCTCAAGTACGAGGATTCGGGTCTGCATGCCCGCGACTCTCCCTCTGCGCCGGTATACGTGTCAAGCCGAGCCCTTGCACGTCTCACTATTCGGGACGCGTTGTCCAGATTCGATCAAGCCCGCAGGCGAACGGGGGGCCTGGGCGATGGGACGCGGTCGGGGGCGGGACGGGCGGCGTGGTGCGGCGTGCGGCGACGGGACTGGGGGTGGCGGCGCGGCACGCGAGCGGCCGGAGGCGGGGGTGGGACGGCAAGCGAGTACGGGCGGGGGCCGCGCGGCGAGCGGTGGGACGGGCTGCGACGGGCGGATGAGTACGGGCGCCGGGCCGCGAGCAGTGAGGCAGGGCGCGGGGTGGTGGCCGGTGGGTGCGGTCAGGGTTGGGGGCGGGGGACTTGTAGGGGTAGGGGGGTTCGGGCTTCCGGGAGGGGCTCGGGTCTTGGGCCTCGGACGGCGCTGTTGCCCAGCGGGGTTTGGCCCAGGACTTCGAAGATGGCGTCGCCGGGGACCGCCGGATGGAACCACGTGCCCTGGCCCTGTTGACAGCCCATTTCGCGGAGTATGTCGACCTGCGCGTGGCTGTCGATGCCCGCCGCCACCAGGGTGAGCCCGGATTCCAGGCCGAGCCGCACGATCGTCGAGGTGAGCACGGTCAGATGCGGACACGTGCCGACCTCGGCCACGAACGAGCGGTCGATCTTGAGCGCGTCCACCGGCAGTCGGCGCAGGTAGGTCAGCGACGAGTGACCGGTGCCGAAGTCGTCCAGCGACAACCGCACGCCCAGCCGTCGCAACACCGCGATCCGGCCGAGCAACAATTCGTCGCCGTCGGGCAGGACGTTGTCGATGATCTCCAGGGTGAGCGCGGTGGCCGGCAGATCGGCCGCGTGCAGCGTCTCCTCCAGCACCTCCAGGAAGCCCGGACCGGTCAACTGGCGGGCGGCGAGCCCGACCGTGACGCCGATCTCGTGGCCGCCCGCGCGCCAGGTCGCGGCGGCGAGCGCGCTCTCCTCGAGGAGGCGGCGGCCCACCGGTGACAACCGCCCGTCGACCCCCGCGGTCAGCCGCACGTGGTCGGCCCGGGCCGGCACCGCGCCGTCCTCCACCCGACACAGCGTCGCCTCGACGTCGCGGACACGCCCGGTGTCCAGGTCCACCACCGGCTGGTACGACACGGCCAGCCGTCCGTCGCGGTCCACCCGTCGGCGGCCCGCGGCTCGGGCCGCCCGGCGTTCGACGTCGGCGTCCATGTCCGGGGTGTAGACCTCGACGCGGCCCTTGCCGCCGTCCTTGGCCCGGTACATCGCGGCGTCGGCGTGCCGCATCAGGTCGGCCGGGGCGATCCCGGGCGCGGAGAAGGCGATCCCGATGCTGGCCGCGACCCGGACCTCGCCGTCGGCGATCCGGTACGGCGCGGACAGCGTGGACAACAACCGCTCGGCGATCTCGCGGATCGCGCGCGGACTGGGGTCGCCGACCAGGAGCGCGGCGAACTCGTCGCCGCCGAACCGGGCCACGGTGTCGCCGATCCGGACCGCGTGTTCCAGCCGGCGCGCGGCCTGGACGAGCAGTTCGTCGCCCGCGGTGTGCCCGTAGTTGTCGTTGACCGCCTTGAACCCGTCCAGGTCCACGAACAACACCGCGATGGTGGGGGTGACCCCGCGCCGCTGGGCCAGCGCGTGCTGGATCCGGTCCTCGAACAGGGCGCGGTTGGGCAGATCGGTGAGCCGGTCGTGGAAGGCGTCGTGTTCGAGCTGGGTCTGCAACTTGATCCGGTCGGTGACGTCGCGGCTGTTGAAGATCAGCCCGTCGCCGTAGCGGTTGACCGCCGACTCGGTGTGCAGCCAGGTGCCGCCCGCCGAGCGGATCCGGCACTCCACCCGCACCATCGCCGGGTCCGCCTCGCCGGCCGGCAGCGTGCCGTCCAAGAACGCCCGCAACTCGCGCTGCACGCGGGCGCTCTCCTCCGGGTGGATGAGCAGTTCGAGCCGGGTGCCGACCAGTTCCTCGGGCTCGAACCCGTACACCCGGCGCACCGCGTGGCTGACGTACTGGAGCACGCCGTCGCTCGCCGCGATCATGATCACATCGCTGGAGCCCTGGACCAGGGAGCGGAAGTGGCTCTCCTTGGCGGACAACTCCTGGGCCATGAAGACGTTGTCGACCAGCGTGATGCCCTGCCGCAGCACCAGCGTGACCAGTACGGTCGCGCCGACCCCGAGCACCACCTTGTCCGGCGCGTGGCCGGCCACCGCGCCGCCGAGCACACCGGCGGTACACACCGCGGCGGCGATGTACGGGGTGAGCGCGGACAACATCGAGATGGTCCGGTGCCGGGGCCGCTCGTGCGCCTCGACCCCCTGGCCCGTCCACGGCGCGATGGCGAGCAGCAGGCTGCCCGCGAACCAGCCCGCGTCGAGCAGGCCGCCGGAGCGATATCCGCTGTTCAGCCCGGGGGTGGTCCACAGCGCGTCGCTCATCACCGTGACCGCGAGCCCGACCAGGGCCAGATTCAGCGCCGCGCGATCTCCGGAACCCGCCCGAAAACGCAATCCGAGGACCATGCTGATCATCAGGATGTCGAGCACCGGATAGGCGAGCGTGAGCACGATCTTGATGATGTCCGAGCGGTCCCCGCTGGTACTGCGGGCCAGCGCCAGGCTCCACCCGAGGGTGAACAGCGAGCCGGCGATCAGCCAGCCGTCCAGGGCCATGCAGGTCCACGCGGCGATCCCGCGCGGGCGTTGCGCGACGAGCAGCAGGCCGACGATGGTGGGCGGCGCGAACAGCAGGAAGATCACGTCGGTCGGCCCCGGCGTGGGCACCGGGACGCCGAGCACGACCTCGTACCAGCCCCAGATGCCGTTGCCGAGCGAGACCATCGTGGCGGAGAACGCGAACAGCGCCCAGGACAACCGGGCCCGGCCGGTCTCGTGCACGGCCTTGAGCGCACACGAGACCGCCGCCACGGCCGCGGCGGCGGCCAGGCCGAAGTCGCCCATCGCAAGCGACAGTGTCGGATTGCCCCAGCCCTGGAGCGCACCGATCGCATACACGAGACACAACGGCACGATCAGGTACTTCAACCGCCGCTGCGCAGGGGTGTCGGCCAAGATCAGCAGCCGCACCGGGTCGTCGTGGCTCGGCCACTCCGGCAGTGGTCCCCCGGCATTCCGCACTCCCCTCTGCCCGAAGTCGCCGCCACGGCGCTTCACGGCACACCACCGGCCCTCATACCCCGGCCGTGAGGCGGGGCGGTCGGCGCCGGCGCGACGGGGGTGCGACACCCGACCGTGCGCGTCTCTCAACGCCCCACGACTCGGACGATACACCAACCCGTCACTGTGAGCTTGTCTTTCTCAACACAGAGTAACTAATGATGCCCAGCATGGGAGTCCCTTCCCGTGCATTTGTGACAAAGTCCCGACACTGGGCGTAAAGAGGGGCTCTGATCAGGGCAAACCTGGGAGTTTCAGGGAGCGCCCGAGGGCCGTCACGGGCCCCGAGAGGGCATTCGGAGCCCTCCGGAGGGCATGGTGGGGCTCGATCGGGACCACCGATCGATGCCCGGCCCGGCGACCGGCGGCGCGACGGGAGAACTCGGACGGCCGAGCGCGGAACCGGCGCGGACGGGCGCGGAGGGCTCGCGGGCGGAGCGGGACGGGGCTCGCGCAGGCTCGCCGGGTGGCCCCGGAGCCGACGCGGCCTCGCCTCAGTTCCGCTTGAGCAGCACCGCGCCCGGCTCCCGGGCCACCTCGGTGAACCCCTGTCCGATCAGGTAGGCGATCCAGTACCGGGCCCAGTCCTTGTTGTCGCCCCACACCTCGATCGCCGCATAGCCCGGACCGGGCAGGATCGTCGGGAAGTCGGTCACCCGCGCCCGTGCGGTCAACTGCGGCGAGAAGCTCATCGTCGCCGACACCGTGGCGTCGTCCGGGACCCGGTCGAGCACCTTGTGTGCGGAGTGCACCCGGTCCTGGACCATCCAGGTGCGCTTGTGCAGCAGGTCCATCAGCGGGAAGTCGCGCGCGAACGCCATCGACACCGCCAGCGGCACGATCGCCGCCTTGACCGCGTAGCGGCGCAGCCAGTCCACGTGCGACGCGCGCAGTTTCACCACGCCGTCCACGAACGCGGCGAACACGATGGGCATCAGGACCGCGCTGTAGTGGAAGTAGGTGCCCCAGTAGAACGTGTTGCTGGAGGTGAACCGCCACAGGAGGGTGGGCGCGAGCATCGCCACCAGCGGCGAGCGCAGCGCGATGAACCCCGTGGGCAGCAGCAGCATGAACAGGGTCATCCACTTGACGCTGGGGAACACCATCGACTTGGGCAGTTCGATCACCAGATCGGTGAGCGGCACCTGGCTCAGCGAGGTGGACGGGTCGGCCGCGCCGGAGCGCTGGGACGAGTCGAGATTGCCCCAGAACGCGTAGGTGTCGTTGGGGTTGATCGCCGGCAGCAGGACGAAGATCGCCAGCGCGAACGCGGTGACGCCGATCAGCACGTGTACGAGGGCCAACTTCCAGCGGCGCAGCACGAGCAGCGGTACGGCCGCGGCGGCCAGGGTCAGTCCCAGGTCCTCCTTGACCAGGACCAGCGGCAACCACCAGGCCAGCGCTTGGACGTGCCGGCCGAGCAGGAACCGGTCGAGGCCGAAGGCGAGCAGCGGCACCGCGAACGCGATCTCGTGGAAGTCGAAGGAGATCGCCGACTGGATGCCCCAGGACAGCCCGTACGCGATGCCCACGCCGGCGGCGCCGAGGCCGCCGAACGCGCGCGCGGCGATCCGGGTGATCGGGACCACCGAGATCGCGACCAGGAACGCCTGGGCCACCAGCAGCGTGCCGGGGCCGGGGAAGATCCGGTAGATCGGGCCGAGCAGCGCCAGGATCGGGTGGAAGTGTTCGCCGAGCACGTTGAACCCGGGCGCGCGGATATCCGACACCGGCGCCTCGAAGTGCGCGTAGGACCGGACCACCTGCTCGAACAGGCCCAGGTCGTACGCGTGCGTCTCCATCCGGCGGTGGCGCAGCAGCGAGTGGGCCGTGTAGATCACGAAGAAGAGCGCGGCGAGCAGATACGGGAGGCCGCCGGGCCCGATCCGGTCCCGGGCGCGCTCGACCACGGTGCGCAGGCGGAGATCGTCTTCACTCGATCGGGGGGCGATGATCGCCCCCTCCGCGACCGCCGGGGCGGTTGGCGCATCGCCCGGCGCGGCCGGTCCCGATGCCTCGAACCGCTCGTGAACAGCGCCGTGCGCCATCCCCCTGTCGTCCATGTCTCTCCGTCCCGGTCGCGTGCGCGGGGCACACCGTATCGGTGCCGGCCCCACGCCCCAGCAGAGCGCGACCGGACGGTTTTGGTTGCTCAACGACGCACGATGTTGACCGGAGTCACCCCTTCGGACCAGCGTTCGAGCTGCCCGCGGATCAATCGCAGGGCGCGTGGCAGGAAGGCGGACGAGCTGCCGCCGACGTGCGGGCTGATCAAGACTCCGGGGGCGAAGCGCAGCGGGTGGTCGGCGGGCAGCGGCTCGGGGTCCGTGACATCGAGGGCGGCCCGGAGCCGCCGGCTCCGCACCTCGGCGAGCAGCGCCGTGGTGTCCACGACGGGGCCGCGCGCGACGTTGACCACCAGCGCGCCGTCGGGCAGTCGGGCCAGGAACTCGGCGTCGACCAGGCCGCGGGTGTCCTCGGTGAGCGGGACGGTGAGGATGACCACGTCGGTGTGCGGCAGCAGGTCGGGCAGTTCGCTCATCGCCCGGACCGGTCCGTGTACGCCGTCGCGCGGGGTGCGCGCGACCCGGACCACATCCACCTCGAAACCCTGGAGCCGGCGGTCGACGGCCTCGCCGATCGCGCCGTACCCGAGGATCAGCACCCGCTTGTCCGCCAGCGCGGGGTAGAACCCGGCGCGCCACTCCCCCGCGTCCTGGCCGCGGACGAAGCCCGGGATGTCGCGCAGCGCGGCGAGGGTCAGGGCGAGGGCGAGTTCGGCGGTGCTGGTCTCGTGGATGCCTCGGCCGTTGCACAGCATTACGCCGGGCGGCAGGTACGGCAGCACGTGCTCGTAGCCGGCGGTGAGCGTCTGGATCATCCGGAGGCGGGGCATGTCCGCGATCCGCTCCAGCGTGTGCGGGGCGAAGGTGTAGGGCAGCACGTACAGCTCGACCTGGGCGGCGGTGTCGGGGATCGGGCCGTCGGCGCCGTCGTAGACGTCGATGCGGGAGCCGGTGCCGTCTGCGCCGCCCGCGCCGCCTTCGCCGCCTTCGCCGCTCAGCGCGGCGGGGATGGGGGCGAGTTGTTCGAGGCTGTAGGGGACCCAGATCCTGCCGTCGCTGACCATGGCAGGAACTGTAGATGTGGGGCGGCGATCCATCCGCCGGGGGGCGGGGCGCATTAGGGTCGAGGAGTTCCGAGATGGTGGGTGGTGTTTGCGGTGCGCGGTAGGCGTCCGAGGGCCGGTTGGTCCTCCCTCGTGCTCGTCGTCGCGCTGGCGACCGGGCTCGCCTCGTGTGGGGGTGGCGGCGAGTCGGCCGATCACCGAGCCACGCCTGTGCGTTCGGCCACGCCCGGGACCGGGGCGCCGAACGTGCCGGCCGGGCCGACCGCGGCCAAGCCGCCCGAGCCGGTCGTCGCCGGGGAGTTGGCCCGGGACCTGAACACGCCGTGGGGTGTGGCGGTGCTGCCGGATCGGGACGCGCTGGTGTCCTCGCGCGACACCGGGACGATCACCCGGTTCGGGCCGGGCACGGTACCGCCGGTGCCGGTCGGGAGCGTGCCGGGCTTCGTGCATCGTGGGGAGGGGGGTCTGCTCGGGATCGCGGTGTCGCCGAAGTTCGCGACCGATCATTTCCTCTACGCGTACCTCACCACGGATCGGGACAACCGGATCGTGCGGATGACCTACGTGCCGGGGCAACCGCTGGGGCAGCCCGAGGTGTTGCTCGACGCGATCCCGGCCGGCTCGAACCACAACGGCGGCCGGATCGCGTTCGGCCCGGACGGCATGTTGTACGCGGGCACGGGCGAGGCCGGGCACAAGGAGGCGGCGCAGGACAAGTCGTCGCTCGGCGGCAAGATCCTGCGGCTGACCCCCGACGGCAAGCCGGCGCCCGGCAACCCGTTCCCGAACTCGCCGGTGTGGAGCCTGGGACACCGCAACGTGCAGGGCCTCGCCTGGGACTCCACCGGGCGGCTGTGGGCGAGCGAGTTCGGCCAGGACACCTGGGACGAGCTCAACCTGATCCGTTCCGGGGCCAACTACGGCTGGCCGGAGGTGGAGGGCGCGGGCGATCGGCCCGAGTACATGAACCCGGTCGCCCAGTGGGCCACCGACGACGCCTCGCCCAGCGGCATCGCCATCCTGGGCGACGTGGTCTACCTGGCCGGCCTCAAGGGCGAGCGGTTGTGGCAGGCCCCGATCCTGGGCTCCACCGTGGGCGAGCCGAAGGCGTATTTCCAGGGCAAATACGGCCGGTTGCGCACAGTGGTCGCCGTGGGCGGCGAGTTGTGGTTGGTCACCAATATGACGGACGGCCGGGGCACGCCCCGGAAGGGCGACGACCGGATCCTGCGGCTGGTGCTGAGCTGAGGATCGGCCCGTGGGGCACCTCGGGTCGGCGTCCGAGGCGGGCGTTAGCGTGTGCGCCCGAGGGAGGACATACATGGACCGGGGCCTGGTGTTGGTGCTGCGCGAGCTTTCCGAAGCCGACGCGGCGGGAGTCTTCCCGCGCTTGGCGGGACTGCGCGGGATCGACGCGATGATGCCGAACGAGGTGTGTCTGTCGGACGCGCTGGTGGCCGATGTCGCCCGGATCGGCAGCGGCGCGGAGCTGGTACGGGCCGCCGCCAACCCACGCTTGACGGCGAGTCAGCTGTGCCGGCTGATCGAGGCGGGGGGCGAGGCGGTGGTGGCGGGGGTCTTTCCGCCGGACGTCGAGTCGGCGGATGTCGAGTCGCCGGGGAGTGGGGCGTCGAGGGGTGGGGCGTCGGTCGGTTCGGGCGGCGAGGGCTCCGTGGGCGACGGTTCTGCGGACGTGCTCGATCGGGCGCGGGCGGAGCTGCGGCGGCCCGGCACATCCGCCGAGCGGGCCGTCGAGTTGTTGCGCGCCCATCCCGTCCTCGCGCACACCGCGCGCCAGGCCGGCAGCGTACGCCTGTTGCACTCGCCCGACGCACCGGTGACCCGTACCGAGGCCCTGGACCAGGCCGGATCGGCTTTGCGGGCGGGGGTGTTGGCGCCGCGCGAGATCCTGCTCCGGATGCGGCCGGCCCGGGTCGCGGCCCAGGTGCTCGCGGTGGTCTCGCGCGAACACGCCTATGTCACCGGCGAGATGGCCGTGCACGACTTGCTGCGGCCCGCGATCGTGGAGACCCTGGGCACGAGTTCGGCCGCGTGGGCACATCTGGCCCGGGCGCTCGGGCGGTGCACGGGCACGCTGCCCGAGCTGTTCGCCGAGTCGGCGGTACACACCGGCGAGGCCGCGATCCGGGTGCCGGCCGCCGTACGCCCCTCGGTGGGCTTCCTGCTTCGCCGCCTGAATGAGGATGAACTCACCGCCGTCATACCGCACTTGGACGATGCGACGGCCGTCGCGCTGCTCCCGGGCAACATCCCGCCGCTGGCCCACGTCGCCGAGGCGGCGCTGCGGTGCGGCCACCCCGCGCTGTTGGCCGCGTTGGCCGAACACCAGCATGTGGGACGGCAGTACGCGAGCCGCCTTCGCGACCTCGGTGACGACGGCCTCGACCTGCTGCTGGTGAACAACGACTCGGGGGTCACCGCCGAGCTGCGCCGGGAGATCTACACCGGCCGGCGACCCGGGCGGCCCGTCGCCCCGATGCACCCGGACCTGCGCATGCGGCTCATGGAGACCCCGGCCTACAGCGCCGAGTACGAGGCGATGGCCCGGTCCGGCGATCCGGCCGTGGTGGACTTCGCGCTGCCGCGCTGCGAGGCCCGCAAGCTGCGGCGCATCGACTGGATCGACGTGGTGCTGAATCTGTGGGAGCGCGCCGACCCCCTGGTCACGCGCGATGTCCTCACCCGCCACCGCGACCTCTTCCCGGACCGGATCCGAACCACGGCCGAGACGGCCCTGGCCGCCGAAGACCCCACGCCCCTGCGGGAGTTGCGCGCCAAGTGGGACCGAGGCCCACGCACCGAACCGCCCGTCCCGGAATACCGCCGGCCACCGGGCGAGCGACTGCGGGACAGCCCCCTCGAACAGTGGCACTCCTGGCTCGTCACGGCGGCCTCGGACGGCGACGTCGACTGCGAGGAGATCGTCCAGCACGCCCGCCCGGTCCGCTTCGCCCTCGAAGCCCTGGTCTCCGTGGACACCAACCACTGGTCCAAGGCAAACCCCCGCCCGGCACTCGCGCGCCTCGCGAAACGAATCGGCCCCAACCCGGAGGCGTGGGTCGTGTTGGCGACCCTGACCCCCGACTTCGAGGGCACCCTGACCGAACTCGCCGACGTCTGCGCAGCGGCGGCGGGGTAGGCCACAGCGCGCGCCGAAGCCCCGGTGTCCGAAGGGGAACGGGGCTCCGGTGCGTGCGCAGCCTTGCCGAGTGGGTCGAGTGTTTGCGGCGGGGGCTGCGCGTTGGGCTGCGGGTGGCCGGTGCGGGGCCGGTCAGAGTCGGTGGGTCGGCCGCCGCCGGCGTGCGGGGCACCGAGACGGAGGGGTTCCGAGACGGAGGGGTTCCGAGACGGAGGGGTTCCGACGAGACGGGCGTGTTGGTCGGCGAAAAAGCGGCCGGCAGCGGCGGGCGGGGAGGGTGCTCGGGTTGGGTTCGCCGGGCGTGCGTTCTCGAGTGGGCCGGGCGTTTTCGGCGCGCGTTGCGCTTTGGGTTGCGGGTAGCTGGTGCGGGGCCGGTCAGAGTCGGTGATGGGCCGCCGCCAGCGTGCGGGGCTCCGGGACCGGGGGCTCCCGACGAGACGGGCGCGTTGCTCACCGAAAACCGGCCGGCAGCAGCGGGCAGGAGGGCGTTCGGGTTGAGTCCGGCGAGGAGCCCTCCCGAGTGGGCCGGGTGTTTCCGGCGGGCGTTGCGCCTTGGGTTGCGGGTGACCGTTGCGGGGCCGGTCAG
>NZ_JBIRUB010000002.1:725786-727185 GCF_044334985.1 Embleya sp. NPDC020630 | reverse complement strand
CAGCGTGCGGGGCTCCGAGAGTCGGGGGCTCCCGACGAGACGGGCGCGTTGCTCACCGAAAACCGGCCGGCAGCAGCGGGCAGGAGTGCGGCCGGGTTGAGTCCGGCGAGGAGCCCTCCCGAGTGGGCCGGGTGTTTCCGGCGGGCGTTGCGCCTTGGGTTGCGGGTGACCGTTGCGGGGCCGGTCAGAGTCGGGGGTGGGCCGCCGCCAGCGTGCGGGGCTCCGAGAGTCGGGGGCTCCCGACGAGACGGGCGCGTTGCTCACCGAAAACCGGCCGGCAGCAGCGGGCAGGAGTGCGGCCGGGTCGAGTCCACAGGGGGCCTTCCCGAGTGGGTCGGGTGCTTCCGGCTGGCGTTGCACCTTGGGCTACGGGTGGCCCGTGCGGGGCCGGTCAGAGTCGGTGGTGGGCCGCCGCCGGCGTGCGTGGCTCCAAGCCTCCGGGCTCCAGACGAGACGAGTGCATTGCTCGGCGAAAACCGGCCGGCAGCGGCGGGCAGAAGGGCGGCCGGGTCGGGTTCTCCGGCCGGCTTTTCCGAGTGGCTCGGGTGTTTCCGGCGGGCGTTGCGCCTTGGGTTGCGGGTGGCCGGTGCGGGGCTGGTCTGAATCGGTGGTGGGCCGCCGCCGGCGTGCGGGGCTCCGAGAGTTGGGGGCCCCGAGGAGACCACCCCGTTGCTTGGCGAAAACCGGCCGGCAGTGAGGGAGCGGGAGGGCGGTTGGGTTGGGTTCGCCGGGGGCCTCCCGGGTGGTCGGGGCGTTTCGGGGGTGTGTGGAGGGGAGTTGGGGTTCGAAACCGGATCGCGATGGGTGGTTGCGGGCTTCGAGGCTCGGTGACCTGCGGTTTTGCGGGGTCGAGGCGGAAAGTCGGGTGACGAGTGCCGGTTTCGTGCGCTTCGACCCCCTCAACGCCGGCGCGGAGACCGAAACTGCACACTCGGAGCCGGCTTCGAGCGCTGCGGCCTTGCGGAGGTCGTCGAGGGGACCGGAAGTGCCCAGTGAGGGTCGAAACCGGATCCCGAGGCACCTCAAACGCTCCCCTCTTCGCGCTGACCTGCGGTTTTCTCTCACGCCGAGGCCACGGCACCCCACGCCGTCCGGTTTTGTGAACCCTCCTCACCCACACGCCGACCGCACGCCGGAAACGCCCGGCCCACTCGGGAAGGCTCCCCGGCGGACTCGACCCGAGCGCCCTCCTGCCCGCCGCTGCCGGCCGGTTTTCGCCGAGCGAGGCGCGGCGTCTCGTCGGGAGGCCCGGGTCTTGGAGCCCCGCACGCCGGCGGCGGCCCACCCCCGACTCAGACCGGCCCCGCACCAGCCACCCGCAACCCAAGGCGCAATGCCCGCCGGAAGCACCCGGCCCACTCGGGAAGGCTCCTCGCCGGACTCGACCCGAACGCCCTCC
>NZ_JBIRUB010000002.1:0-725689 GCF_044334985.1 Embleya sp. NPDC020630 | reverse complement strand
TCCTGCCCGCTGCTGCCGGCCGGTTTTCGGTGAGCAACGTGCCCGTCTCGTCGGGAGCCCCGGGTCTTGGAGCCCCGCACGCCGGCGGCGGCCCACCCCCGACTCTGACCGGCCCCGCACCAGCCACCCGCAACCCAAGGCGCAATGCCCGCCGGAAGCACCCGGCCCACTCGGGAGGGCTCCTCGCCGGACTCGACCCGAACGCCCTCCTGCCCGCTGCTGCCGGCCGGTTTTCGGTGAGCAACGTGCCCGTCTCGTCGGGAGCCCCGGGTCTTGGAGCCCCGCACGCCGGCGGCGGCCCATCACCGACTCAGACCGGCCCCGCACCAGCCACCCGCAACCCAAGGCGCAATGCCCGCCGGAAGCACCCGGCCCACTCGGGAGGGCTCCTCGGAGGACTCGACCCGAACGCCCTCCTGCCCGCTGCCGCCGGCCGGTTTTCGGTGAGCAACGCGCCCGCCTCGTCGGGAGCCCCCGACTCTCGGAGCCCCGCACGCCGGCGGCGGCCCACCACCGACTCAGACCGGCCCCGCACCAGCCACCCGCAACCCAAGGCGCAACGCGCGCCGGGAACGCCCGGCCCACTTGGGAAGGCTCTCCGGCGAACTCGACTTGACCGGCCGCCCGCTGGTGGCGTCCGTCGGCAAGGCAAGGCCCATGTCTCGTCGAGAAACTCGGGTTCTTGAAGTGCCTGGCAGGTGGATCAGGTTGTCTGGAGGTTTGCCAGCAGAGCCGACCACGATGCCTGGGTGATGGTGAGGTGGCCGAGGTCGGGGGTCTTGCTGTCGCGAACCGGGACGGCGGTGTGGGCGGTTGCTACCTCGATGCAGTTGCCGCCGTTGTTGCCGCTGTAGCTGCTCTTGCGCCAACCGGAGGGCGTGGTCTGTGGCATGGGATCACGAGTCCTTGTGTCGGCGGGCCGGGCTCCGCCGTCCGGGAGTGGGCGGCGGAGGCCGGGCGGCTGGTCAGGTCGCGTGGAGGGTGGTCAGCAGGGCCGACCAGGAGGTGGTGGTGATGGTGAGGTGCCCGACGTCCGGGGCCTTGCTGTCGCGGACCGGGATGGTGTCGAGGGTGGTTGCGACCTCGACGCAGTCCCCGCCGTTGTCGCTGCTGTAGCTGCTCTTGCGCCACTGCTGGGGCGTGGTTGCGCTTGTGATCATGGGCTCACAATTCCTTCAGCACGGAGGCGATCAGGTCCATTGACCGCGTGGTCGAAAGAGCCTCGGCAGTCAGCAGATCGTAGGCTCGCTGAGCGGCCTTCACTTCGGCCGGCGACGCCAGAATCTGCCCCTGCAAGAATCCGTCCACGTAGACCACGTCTGGCCCTTCGTCCAGCGTAAGCGCTGCGAACGGTCCGCCAACCCCCGCGTGGCCTCCGGCTTCGTACGGAATCACCTGGATCACGAATCGGGGCTGTTGCGCGAGTTCGATGACTCGCTCGAACTGCTCTCGCATGATCTCCGAACTCCCCCAGCGGCGGCGCAGGGCGTTCTCGTCCAGGACAGCACGGAACTCCGGAGGATCGGCGCGCTCAAAGATGCGTTGCCGTTGCATCCGAGCCGTGACCTGCTCCTCCAGTTGGTTCGCTTCCGGGCGCCGTGCCGCCAGGATCGCGCGGGCGTAGCGCTCCGTCTGGAGCAATCCCGGAACCACCTGCACCTGGAACGACCTGATGATCGTCGCCGCCTCTTCGAGTTCGACGAACGGCCTGAACCACGTCGGGTACGCGTACCTGATCACCAGTGGCCACAACCGCTGGAAGCGGTCGCCCGTTTCGAAGAGTTCGTCGGCGAGCTTGGACAGGTCTTCGGTGGGGAGGCGCTTCGCGGCCTCGATCTTGTTGAGCAGCGACGGGGCCATCCAGGCGCGTTTGGCCATCTCGCGTTGGGTCATCTTGATCTTTTCGCGCTCGCGCCTCAGTTCGGTCGCGTAGAACTTCAGAACGGACGCCGAGGGGTCCAGTTCGGTGGCGGCGGACACAGTGCCCCCAGAAACGTGTTGAAAGCGAACGAAGTCAACCCCGGCCCCAGCCGATCATAGGCACTTCTCGTCACGCTTGGCTTACAAACGACTGCATTGAGCTTGTATGTCAACGAAAGGCGGCCCGGCATGACCCACCCCCTGCGAAAGCCCCTCGCCCCATCGCATCTCATCGACGCGGAAGCCGAATCCGTCCCCGAGCTGCCGGGCAGCGGCATCACGATCGCCGTGTACACGGTCGGGCCGGAGGGAGTGCGCGTGGTCGTGCCGCGCGGGCGGCACAAGCGTTCGGCGCGGGATCCGTGGCCCACCCCGGATCCGCCGTGTCGGTGTTCGCCGGATTGCCCGATGCGGTGAACTTCCCGGCGTAGCCGGGTCCCTCGCGCGGCGCCCACCAATCGGCGTCGGGGCTCAAGTCTTGGGAGTCGGGCGCCGATTACGCGGTCGAGGGCCCCGCGACCCTCGCGGTCCCCACGATCCCGTGAACGAATCGAGAGGCATGTGTATGACTGCGCGTTACGTATGGGACGACCTGCCCCGCGCCGTTCGGCGGGGCGTCGAGTCGGTCGTGGGGACGGTCGTCGGGGCCGAGAGTCCCGACACCTCGTGCCACACGTCGCCGTTCGTGGCGGCGCCGGCCACCGCGGAAGGCGGCCGTGCGTTCGCCAAGGGTGCGCCGATCGGGGACACCGACGCGGCCGAGGGGTTGCGGCGGGAAGCGGTGGTGTCGCCGATCGTGGGGCGGTTCGCGGCGACGCTGCTCGGGGAGATCGCCGTCGACGGGTGGCGCGTGCTCGTGTTCGAGTATGTCGACGGGGCGCATCTCGACCTCTCGCCCGGCTCCGATGAACTGGGTGTGCTGGCCGAGACGTTGGAGGACGTACAGACCATCGACCCGCCTTTCGGCGTCGAACTGCCGACCCTCGCCGAACGATGGGAGAAGTACCTGACCGGCGACGAGCGTTCCCTGCTGGTCGGCGACGCGCTCCTACACACGGACCTGGTCCCGGAGAACCTGCTGATCAGGTACGCCGGTTACGGCCGTCGGCTGTACCTGCTCGACTGGGGCCGCGCGGCGATCGGGCCCGCGTGGGCCGAGTACGCCGGGCTCTACGACCGACTGCTCGTGCGTGGCCACACTCCCGAGTCGGCCCGGGCCTGGCTGAATCGCTTCCCCGTGTGGCGGCACGCCGGCCGCGCCGCGCTGTGCGCCTTCGTCGCGGCCCGGCAGCGGCAGGAGATCGACCTCATGGGGGACAAGGCCGCCGCCCCCGGCGTCGCGCGCTGGGCGACGCTGCTCGACGAGTGACCGGCGACGCCGCCCCCCGCTCACCGCACCCCACCCTCACCGCACCCTCAGCGCATCCACCGCCAACCTCCCCACCGTCCCGATCACCGCGTCCGCAGCCGGCAGCGAGGCCGCCGTGTCGGCCGAGCGGGTGCAGACCGTGATCGCGTAGCGTCCGCCGTCCGGGTATTCGACCACGCCGGCCTCGTGTCGCATCGTCGGCAGCGTGCCGGTCTTCCCGGAGACCCGGACGTCGTCGAACGGGAATCCGGACGCCAGCCGGTGCGACCACGCCTGGAGGCCGAGCACCCGGCGCAGCCCCGCCCCGAATTCGCCCCCGCACGCCTCGTCCCGCCAGATCGCCGCGAGCAGCCGGGTCAGGTCGCGAGGCGTGCCCCGGTTCGAGCGGTTCGGATCGAGGGCCCGCAGCCGGGCCACCACGGCCGGATCGACCAGCGCCGCCGGGCCGTTCGGGCCGGCGTCCTCCCGCATGCCCGCATACAGCTCGCGCAGCGGTTCGATCGCCACCGTCCGGGTCAGGCCCAGTTCGACCATGGTCGCGTTCACCGTGTCCAGGCCCAACTCGTCCCACAGCGCGTCGGCCGCCGCGTTGTCGCTCACGGCCACCGTCAGCGAGGCCAGGTCGCGCAGCGACATCGTGACCGGATCCAGCATCGCGGCCACGCCGGTACCGCCCGGCGAACGCCCGGCGCCGACGGGCAGTTCGAGCCGCCGGGTGAGCTCCACCCGGCCCGCCGCCGCCTCCCGGAACAGCGTGGTGACCAGGCACAGCTTGTGCAGACTCGCGGTGCTGTACAGCGTGTCCGCGCCCACCTCGACCTCGCGACCCGTGTCGATGTCGACCGCGTGCAGCGCACCGGTGACGCCGGCGTCGGCGAACGCGGCGGTGATGCGCCCCCGGACCGTGCGCAGGACGCGCGGCGACGAGGCGCCCGGGCTCGGGCGGCCTGGGCCGGGGTCGCCGTCGGGTGCGGTGCGGGGATCGGTCACAGCGGGAACTCCGAGGCGGGGCGCGGGAAGAGCGGTCGGCCGGGACGTTCGGCGAGCACCCCGGCGTGGTGCCGCAACGCGTCCTGCGCGGTCTCGGTGAACGCCCGTACGGCCAGCCCGTCGGCGCCGCGCGGCCAGGCCGTCGAGGTGCGCCACGTGAGCGGCGTCCCGGCCAACGGCCGCCACACCGTGCCCGGTTCGGACGCGGTCGCGGGCATCAGCGCCACCGCCGCGCCGGACAACACCAGCGCTCGGGCGAAGTCGCCGGCCGGGACGTCGTGCACCGCCGCCGGCGTACAGCCGTGCCGGGCGCATGCGGTCAGCGTCTCGTCGTACAGCGCCGGGGCGAACTCCCGGGGAAACAGCACCAGCTCACACCCCGTCAGCTCGGCGAGCGCGATCTCGGTCGAGCCCGCGAGCGGGTTCCCGGCGGCCAGGAGCACCCCGAGCGGCTGGTAGGACATCGGCCCCAGTTCCAGATCGCCCACCGCGCACGGGTGGCGCAGTACGCCCACGTCGAGGGTGCCGGCCGCCAACTCGCGCAGTTGCCCGGCGGTGGTCAGCTCGCGCAGCTCCAACCTGCCGCCCGGCGAGCGGTCCCGGAACCCGGTCAGGATCGCCGCGACGGCCGCGCCGCCCAGATCCGGCGGCACGGCCGCCCGGATCGCGCCCGTGGCCCCGCTGCGCAACCCGGCCACGGCCGCGCCGAGCCGATCGGCGGCGGCCAACAACGCGCCCGTCTCGGCCAGGACGACCCGGCCCGCCGGGGTCAGCGCGACCCCCCGACTGTTGCGATCGAACAGGCGTACGCCCAACTCGCGTTCAAGCCGTTGGATGCGCTGCGACAGGGACGGCTGGGCCACCCGCAGTCGTTCGGCGGCCCGGCCGACGTGTCCTTCCTCGGCAACGGTCCGGAAGTACCGGAGATGCCGAAGGAGGTCCATGACCAGCAATGATAGTCGTAGGGCTATCGGTCCCTGTGCGATCACACTCTTGGACCTCCCGGTCGAATCCCTGTTCTCCTGTCGGGGCACGCGCAGATCGGGGAGGACGCAGATGACGCACGGAGTGAACGCGATATCCGGGTCGCCGGGGCCACCCGGATCGCCAGGGTCGCCCGGACCGCAGACCCGAGCCGGGCGCCGCTCCGGGCGGCCCCGCCGCGCCTGGGCCCTCGTGGTCGCGGGTGCGCTGGTCCTCGGCGGCACCGGCTGGGCCGCCGCCGATCGCTGGCTCGCGGGCGGGGACGACGACCGGCTCGGCCCGGCCGGGGCGCGGGGCACGGCGAGCGGCGAGGCGGACCGGGCCGCGCGTACCTTCCTCGACCACTGGGCCGCCGGCCGCTGGGCGGAGGCGGCGCGGCTGACCGACGATCCGCCGACCGCCGAGACCACGCTGCGCAGCTTCACCGTCGGCCTGGAGATCACCGAGCCCACGTTCACTCCCGGCCCGGCCCGCACGGCGGCGGCCGGCGCGGTCACGGTGCCGTTCGGCGCGGCGATGCCGGTGGCCGGACTCGGCGCGTGGAACTACGACTCGACGCTCACCCTGGCCGAGGGCGACAAGGGCTGGATCGTGAAGTGGCAGCCGGCCCTGGTCCACCCCAAGCTCGGCGCCGAGGCCAAGTTCCGGCTGGCCAAGGGCGCGGCGGGCGCGCCGGCGGCGAAGGTGCTGGACCGCAACGGCGGCGTCCTGTCCCCGGCCGACCACCCGTCGCTGACCCCGATCTTCGCCGCAGCCGGCAGCGGGGCCGGAGCCGGTGGCGGAGCGGTACAGCTGATCAACCGGGCCACCGGCGAAGTCGTGTCGACCGAGGCCGAGTTCGGCGCGGCCAAGCCGGCCCCCGGCGGCGGTCCGGTGGCCACCACGATCGACCCGAGGCTCCAGCGCGCGGCGGACGCGGCGGTGGCGAAGCACGCGAACGGGCGGCTGGTCGGCCTGGTCGCGGTGAGCATCGACAAGGGCGAGGTGCTGGCGTTCGCGAACGCGCCGACCACGGGCATGAATCGGGCCTTCATGGGCCGGTACGCACCCGGCTCGACGATGAAGGTGATCACCACCGCGGCGCTGCTGAGCAAGGGCGCGGTGAAGCCGAGCGACGTGGTGGACTGCCCGAAGTACCTGACCGTGGGCAAGCAGTTCCACAACGTGGAGACGTCGGAGATCCGCGGTGCCACGTTCCGCGAGGACTTCAAGCACTCGTGCAACACGGCGTTCGTCTCGCTGCGGGGCAAACTCGGCAACGACGAGCTGAGCCGATTCGCGAACGACCATTTCGGGATCGGCCAGGAGTGGAAGACGGGGATCGCCTCGTTCGACGGCAAGGTGCCGCTGCCGGTGGACGAGACCGACAAGTCGGCGGCGATGTTCGGCCAGGGCACGGTACAGGCGAACCCGCTGGTCATGGCGTCGGCGACGGCGACGGCGGTGTCCGGCAAGTTCCGCCAGCCGGTGGTGATCAAGGGCCAACGGCCCACCGCGAAGGGCCGCGACCTGCCCGCGTCGGTGGTCGCCGACCTGCGCGGCCTGATGCGCGCGACGGTCACCGACGGCTCCGCCAAGGTCCTGGCCGACCTCCCCGGCGACGTCGGCGCCAAGACCGGCACCGCCGAGGTGACCGAGTCCGGCCCCAACAACGGCTGGCTGGTCGCCTACCGAGGCAACGTCGCCATCGCCTGCCTGGTCGAAGGCGGCATCACCGGCAGCGGCTCGGCCGGCCCGATAGTCCACGACATCCTGTCGACAACGACCTGACCGGCCCCATCACCAACCGAACCGCCCACCGAACGCCGACCTCGAACGCCGACCTCGAACACGGACGTCGAACACCGACCCCAAACGCCAACCTCAAAAACGCCGACCTCGAACGCCGGCCGAGCAATTCCAGCCCGGCCGGCGTTCGAGGCCAAGTAGTCCGTCCGGCGCTTGAGGACAAGCGGGCCGCAGGCCGGCCACCCGCGAACAACCAAGCCCTCCGCCCAAGGAGACCTAAACCCCAAAGGCCAACCCCACAGACCGCCCTATCTCCCGCCGCTGCAGGTAGAAACACGCCTTGTGCGGCTCCGCCCCATGCTCCCCGGTGTACCCACCCCGAAGCACCGGTCCGCCCTCCATAGGCACCGGGAACATCCGCGCCAACGTGGGATCGGCCGCCACGAGATCGTCCCGGTCGGCGAGGTTCACCCAGTTCTCCACGAACGCCGGCGGCTGCGCCGGCTGCGGCCGCACCCACGAGTCGACCACCGTGTCCGGGCCGAGCGGCGACCCGAGCGTGATCAGCAGCGGCAGCGGTCTGCGCAAGCGGTGCGCGAGTTCGTACGCGACCACCGCCCCGAGCGAATGCCCGATCACCACCTTGGTGTCGAAACCGATCTCGGCACCGACCCGATCCAGCACCCGGTTCCGGGTCTGATCGTCCGTCAGGTAGCGGGTGAGCTGAGTGAGCGCCTTGTTCACGAATCCGCCGGCCGAGCCCGGGCCGTCGGCCGCGAACCAGCGCAGCCCCGCGAGTCCACACGTAGGGGAGAGCACGACGGTGCGTCCCGTCTCTCCGGGCCCGCCCTCCAGGCGGGCGATCTCCCTTGCCGCGCGCTGCCGTTCCGGCGGCACCGAGCCGCGAACCGCGGCACGATCCAGCCATTCGCGGCCTATCCGCGCGGTCACCTCGTGCTGGATGTCCTCGTCGATCATTTCGCTCTGCGACGGGTGCCGGCGGAGCAGATCACCATAGAACGCCATCCGCGCGTCGATCCCGCGACGGGTGTGGCGGTACTTCCACAGACGGTCCGCGACCTCGGGAAAACCTGCGGCCTTCACTCCCCGGGCCAGTCGTGGGACCCACTCCTCCTCGAGCGTGTGGGCCGACCTGTATTCCTGCGCGATCCCGTGTACCAGCACGATGGCGGCCATCGTGTCCCCTCCCAAGCCCCGAGTCCTTGACGAGCGCGCTCTCGGACGCCGGGCCCAAGAGTTGTGCGAAGGGCCGATCGACGCGGGGGGACGCAGACCGGAGAGTGGCTTCGCAAGGTTCTCTTACCCAGTCGGTAACGGAAGTTGGCATTTGAGTGAAGTTACTTCCGGGTTGTTCGACGAGATGTGCCATCCGGCCGGAAATATTCGCACCTGCCCGGGGCCGCCACGCCCCCGCCACGCCCCTCGCGGTGCCCTCGGCGCGCGTTCGCGTACCCGTCGAGCCGCTTCGAACGGGCCGTCGCACACCCGCCGAGCCGCTCCGGGCCGGCCGCGCTCCACGTGAACCACCCCGCCGTCGGCCGGTGCACCACCCTGCCCGCGGACCGCGCCGCCGGCCCGTGCGGCCGTCACGGAATCCGTTTCCGCTTCGCCATAGACTTGGCCCCCACACCCGACGAAACCGAAGGAACCCGCCTGCATGCCTGGCATCACGCGCGAGGAGGTCGCCCACCTCGCCCGGCTGTCGCGCCTCGAGCTCGGGGCCGAGGAGCTCGACCACCTCGCGGCCCAGCTCGACGACATCATCGGCGCGGTGGCCCGCGTCGCCGAGGTCGCGGCCGACGACATCCCGCCGACCTCGCATCCGCTGCCGCTGACCAACGTCATGCGGCCGGACGTCGTCCGCCCCGGGCTCACCCCCGAGGAGGCGCTGTCCGGTGCGCCGGCCGCCGAAGAGCAGCGTTTCCGGGTGCCCCGGATCCTGGGAGAGGAGTGACGGCCATGACCGAGACCATCCGCTGGACCGCGGCCGAGACCGCCTCCGCCATCGCCGACGGCAAGGTCACCGCCGTCGAGGTCGCCCAGGCGCACCTGGACCGCATCGAGGCCGTCGACGCCAAGGTGCACGCCTACCTGCACGTGGACGCCGACGGCGCGCTCGCCGCGGCCAAGGCGGTCGACGACGCCCGCGCGCGCGGCGATCGCCTCGGCCCGCTGGCCGGCGTACCGCTCGCGCTCAAGGACGTGTTCACCACCAAGGGCGTGCCGACCACCTGCGGGTCGAGGATGCTGGAGGGCTGGCGGCCGCCGTACGACGCGACCGTGACCCGCCGGCTCAAGGACGCGGGCGTGGTCGTCCTCGGCAAGACCAACATGGACGAGTTCGCCATGGGGTCCTCGACCGAGAACTCCGCCTACGGCCCGACCGGCAACCCGTGGGACACCACGAAGGTGCCCGGCGGCTCCGGCGGCGGTTCGGCCGCCGCCATCGCCTCCTTCCAGGCGCCGCTGGCGATCGGCACCGACACCGGCGGCTCGATCCGCCAGCCCGCCGCGCTCACCGGCACGGTCGGCGTCAAGCCGACCTACGGCGGGGTCTCCCGCTACGGCCTCGTCGCCTTCTCCTCCTCGCTCGACCAGGGCGGCCCGTGCGCGCGCACCGTGCTCGACGCGGCGCTGCTGCACGAGGCGATCGCCGGGCACGACCCGCTCGACTCGACCTCGATCGACGCCCCGGTGCCGAACGTGGTCGAGGCCGCCCGCTCCGGGAGCGTGCGCGGGATGCGCGTCGGCGTGGTCAAGGAGTTCGCCGGCGAGGGCTACCAGGCGGGCGTGCTGGCGCGCTTCGCCGAGGCCGTCGAACTGCTGCGCGAGCTGGGCGCGGAGATCGTCGAGATCTCCTGCCCCAACTTCACCTACGCGATGCCGGCCTACTACCTGATCGCGCCCTCGGAGGCGTCCTCCAACCTGGCCCGCTTCGACGCCATGCGCTACGGCCTGCGGGTCGGCGACGACGGCGAGCACTCGGCCGAGGAGGTCATGTCGCTGACCCGCGAGGCGGGCTTCGGCGCCGAGGTCAAGCGCCGGATCATGCTCGGCACGTACGCGCTGTCCTCCGGCTACTACGACGCGTACTACGGGCAGGCGCAGAAGGTCCGCACGCTGATCACGCGCGACTTCGAGGCCGCGTTCGCGCAGGTCGACGTCCTGGTCTCGCCGACCACGCCGACCACCGCCTTCCCGATCGGGGAGCGCGCGGACGACCCGATGGCGATGTACCTCGCGGACCTGTGCACCATCCCGTCCAACCTCGCGGGCAACGCCGCGATGTCGCTGCCGTGCGGTCTGGCGGACGAGGACGGCCTGCCGGTGGGTCTGCAGATCATCGCGCCGGCGATGGCCGACGATCGGCTGTACAAGGTGGGCGCCGCCGTCGAGGCCGGCTACCTCACCCGCTGGGGTGCCCCGCTGCTCGACCGCGCGCCCGCGCTCTGATCCTTCCCGACTTTCCCGGCGACTTTTCGAGGAGTCGATATGGCCAAGAAGAAGAAAGCCCCCAAGAGCAACATCGGCAAGGTCTTCAGCGTCGGCATGCAACTCGTCGGCGCCTTCGGCGTGATCAAGCAGATCAAGGAGGCGCGCGGCAAGAACGACAAGCTCGAACTGGCCGACGCGGTGATCAGCGCCGCCGCGGTCGTCACCGGCTTCGCCCTGCTGATCCGGGCGATGCGCGAGAGCGACGACGAGCTGACGGAGGCCGACGCCCTGTGAGTACCACCAGCCTGATGTCCTACGAGGACGCGCTGGAGACCTACGACCCGGTGATGGGCCTGGAGGTCCACGTCGAACTGGGCACCGCGACCAAGATGTTCTGCGGCTGCTCGACCGAGTTCGGCGCCGCGCCCAACAGCCAGGTCTGTCCGACGTGTCTGGGCATGCCCGGCGCGCTGCCCGTGGTCAACGCGACCGCGGTCGAGTCGGCGATCCGGATCGGCCTCGCGCTCAACTGCTCGATCGCCGAGTGGTGCCGCTTCGCCCGGAAGAACTACTTCTATCCGGACATGCCGAAGAACTTCCAGACCTCGCAGTACGACGAGCCGATCGCGTTCGACGGCTACCTCGACGTCGAGGTCGAGGGCAGGACCTGGCGGGTCGAGATCGAGCGCGCGCACATGGAGGAGGACACCGGCAAGTCGCTGCACATGGGCGGCGCGACCGGCCGCATCCACGGCGCCGACTACTCGCTGCTCGACTACAACCGGTGCGGCATCCCGCTGATCGAGATCGTCACCAAGCCGATCGAGGGCGCGGGCGAGCTGGCCCCGCTGGTCGCCAAGGCGTACGTGGCCGAACTGCGCGAGCTGATCCGCGCGCTCGGGGTGTCCGAGGCCCGGATGGAACTCGGCCAGATGCGCTGCGACGCGAACCTGTCGCTCCGGCCCAAGGGGCGGGAGAAGTTCGGCACCCGCAGCGAGACCAAGAACGTCAACTCGCTGCGCTCGGTCGAGCGGGCCATCCGGTTCGAGATCCAGCGGCACGCCACGGTGCTCTCCGACGGCGGCACCATCGTCCAGGAGACCCGGCACTTCCACGAGGACGACGGCAGCACCACCGCCGGTCGGATCAAGGAGGAGGCGGAGGACTACCGCTACTTCCCCGAGCCCGACCTCGTGCCCGTCGCGCCCTCGCGCGAGTGGGTCGAGGAACTGCGCGGCACGCTGCCGGAACTGCCGTCGCTGCGCCGGGCCCGGCTCCAGGCCGAGTGGGGCGTCAACGACTTCGAGATGCAGTCGATGGTCAACGCGGGTGTGCTCGACGTGATCCTGGCGACGATCGACGCCGGGGCCGACGCGGACGCGGCGCGCAAGTGGTGGCTGGGCGAGTTGTCCCGGCGGGCCAACGAGCGCGGCGTCGAGGTGGCCACGCTGCCGATCACCGCGACCCAGGTCGCCCGCGTGGCGGCGCTGGTCAAGGGCGGCGAGCTGAACGACAAGCTGGCCCGCCAGGTGATCGACGGCGTCCTGGCCGGCGAGGGCGAGCCGGACGCGGTGGTCGAGGCGCGCGGGCTCAAGGTCGTCTCGGACGACTCCGCGCTCGGCGCGGCCGTGGACGAGGCGATCGCGGCCAACGCGGGCATCGCCGACAAGATCCGCGGCGGCAAGGTGCAGGCGGTGGGCGCGCTGGTCGGCGCGGTGATGAAGACCACGCGCGGGCAGGCCGACGCGGCGCGCGTGCGGGAGCTGATCCTGGAGCGCCTGGGCGTGTCCTGACCGGGCCGCCTTCCCGGATGGTGCGAAGAGCCCCCGACCGCCGCGTGCGGTCGGGGGCTCTTCGGCGTTCGTGGCCGGCCTTCGCCGATCGGCCCGAGGCTGTTCGCGTCGGTGTCCGCCGTTCTTCGGCGTCCCGATTCCCGGTCAGGGCCGGTGTTCGGCGCCCGTTGGCCTCCGTTCAGCGGCTCTTCACCGTCCGTGGTTGGAGAGTACCTCGGTGTGCCTGAAGTTCCACCGGGGTTCTCCCTAGGTCTGTTCGACCCCCTTATCGGGTTCTTCCGAGCCGCCTTAGATCGGTATCGGGCGAGCCGAGTGATCCCGGATGCGGCATCCGACCGATGCTTTTGGCCCCCCTGGGACGCGAAGCTCGTACCACGAGCCGGACGGACCGGCTCGGTGACCCGGAGGTCGAACACCATGTTGGAATACGAACTCTTCCGCACCCGCGAACTCGAACTGCGCGCCACCGCCGAGCGCGACCGCGTGGTCCGCGAGGCGCTGCGCACGAGCCGGCTGGCGGCCAAGGCCGCGCGGGCGGCTCGGCGCGAGGAGCGGCGAAGCGGTCACGGTGCCGGCGGTCTCAGTTCCGATCGCGGCGTATCGGGGTGGCGGATATCCCATCTGCGCCTGTTCGCGCGGTAGAAGCGCGTAAGACGCGAGGCAGGCACGTGACGCCGGCCACGCTCGGCAGAACCCTGCGGCTGACCTGCGCAAACGGGTTTCGCCGGGCGTGAAATACCCCGCTGCGAGGGGGAGGGACGTGACATGCTCGGCATCGTGGCGAGTATTTCGGTTTCTCCCGTGTTCGTAGGCCGTTCCCTGGAAATGGCGCGGTTCGGCACGGCCCTGCGTGAAGCCGACGAGGGCACGCCGGGCGTGGTGCTCGTCGGCGGCGAGGCCGGCGTGGGCAAGACTCGGCTGCTCCAGGAGTTCCTGCAGCGCGCCGAGGAGCAGGGTGCGGTCACCACCGTCGGCGGCTGTCTGGAACTGGGCGCGGAGAGCCTGCCGTTCGCGCCGATCTCGGCCGCGCTGCGCACCCTCTCGCGCCGGATGGGCCCCGAGCTGGCCGAGGCCGCCGCCGGCCGCGAGCGCGACCTCGCCTGGCTGCTGCCCGACCTGGCGCCGGGCACCATCACGCGCGACGGCGAGTTCGACCGGGTCCGCCTGTTCGAACTGATGCTCGGCCTGCTGGAGCGGCTCGGCACCGACCGCACCCTGGTCATCGCGATCGAGGACCTGCACTGGGCCGACTCGTCCACGCGCGAACTGCTCGGCTTCCTGTTCCGCCTGCTGCGCACCGGCCGCATCCTGATCGTCGGTACATATCGCGCCGACGCGGTCGGCCGCCGCCACCCGCTGCGCTCGTTCCTGGCCGAGCTGGACCGGGTGTACAACGTCTCCCGGATCGACCTCAGCCGGCTCACCCGGGCCCAGGTCGGCGACCAGCTGCGCGGCATCCTGCGCGAGGAGCCGCCGCGCCGGCTGATCCGGCAGATCTTCCAGAAGTCGGAGGGCAACGCCTTCTTCGTCGAAGAGCTGGCGTGCAGCATCCGCGACGGCCAGCTCACGGGCATCTCCGACACGTTGCGCGACCTGCTGCTGATCCGGATCGAGGAGTTGTCCGAGGACGCGCAGAAGGTGATCCGGCTCGCCGCGATCGGCGGGGTCACGGTCGGCCACCGGCTGCTCACCGAGGTCTCCTGGCTCGACCCCGACCGGCTGGAGGAGGCGCTGCGCACGGCGGTGTCCGCGCACGTCCTGGTGCCGACGGGCGACGAGTTCCAGTTCCGGCACGCGCTGGTGCGCACCGCCGTCCGGGAGGACCTGATGCCGGGCGAGCGGGTCCGGCTCTACGCGACCTTCGCCGAGGCCCTGGAGCGCTGCCCCGACCTGGTCGGCGCCGACGAGCTGCGCGGACGCATCGCGACGTACTGGTTCCACGCCGGCAAGGCGGTCAAGGCGCTGCCGGCGGTGCTCGCGGCGGCCGAGGCGGCCCGTGAGCGCTATGCCTTCGACGAGCGCACCCGGCTGCTCGAGCGGGCCCTGCTGCTGTGGGAGCAGGTGCCCGATCCGGAGCGGTTGAGCGGTCGCCGGCTGCTCGACATCTACATCGAGGCGGTCACCGCGGCCCGGCTGGGCAGCGAGCGGGAGTTGGCCATCCACTTCTGCAAGCGCGCCATCGAACTGGTCGACCCGGTCGCCGAACCCGAGTTGGCCGCGTTCCTGTGGCGGGAGAAGGCCCGCGGTCTGCGCACGATGTGCCGCTCGTCGGGCCGGCCGGAGCTGAACCGGGCCAAGGAGATCCTGGACGGACTGCCGCCGTCGAAGGAACAGGCCCGCGTGCTGGCGCACATCGCCCGGGACCGGATGCTCGACGGCGAGGGCGGGGAGGTGGTCGCCGACGCGATGATCGCGCTGGAGCACGCGCAGCTCGTGGGCAGCCCCGACATCGAGGCCGAGGCGCGCAAGACGCTCGCCTGCGGCCTGGTACAGATCGGCCGGGTCGAGGAGGGCATGGCGCAGCTGGCCCTCGCCGAGGAGACCGCGATCCGCAGCAGCGAGCCGGACAGTCGCGTACACATCCTGAGCAACAAGGCATCGCTCCTGGAGGGCCTGGGCCGACACCGGGAGAGCACGGTGGCCGCGCGACTCGCGATGGAGCTGGCCGCCGAACGCGGACTCACCCGCACGTCGGGCTCGTTCGCGCTGGGCAACCTGGCCGAGTCGCTGCTGTCGGTCGGCGACTGGGCCGATCTGGCGACGCTGGTGGAGAAGACCCTCGATCTGGATCCGGGCCCGCAGACCACCCGCCACCTCGAACTGCAACTCGTCGGCCTGTGCCTGGCGCGGGGCGACGTGCGGGGCGCCAAGGCGCACCTGCGGCGGTCCCGGCTGGCCGCCGGCTCGCGCTACGTCGAGGCGCAATACGCGATCCCGCTGGCCCGCGCGGAGATCCGGGTGGCCGAGGCGCAGGGCAGGCTGGACGAGGCCCGCGAGGCGCTGGTCGCGGCACTGGCCGCCGGCTGCCCACCCGGCCACCAGCGCTACATGTGGCCCCTGCTCGCCGACGCCGCCGCGAACGAGGCCGACGCCCGCACCTCGACCGTGCGCCCCCGCGAATCGGAGCTGAAGACCCGCCAGGACATCGCCGACCGGATCGCGGCGATGGCCGCGTCGCTGGCGATCGACTGCCCACTCGACGCGGCCTACGCCGCGCTGGTCGGGGCCGAGTCGGCCCGGGCGGCCGGCACCGACGATGCCGAACTGTGGGGCCTGGCCGCCGCCGCCTGGGAGCTGACCGAACAGCCCTACCGCACCGCCTGGGTCCGCTTCCGCCACGCCGAGACCCTGCTCGCCACCGGCAACCGCGACGCCGCCGCCCGCCGCCTGGCCGAAGCCGCCGAAACGGCCGCCCGGCTCGGGGCCAAGACGCTGCACGAACACATAGACCTGCTCAGCCGCCGAGCCAGGGTCGGCCCGCCCACCCAGGGCGAGTCCGACACGACCCTGCCGACCCTGACCCCACGCGAGATCGACGTCCTGCGGCTGGTCGCCGACGGCCGCAGCAACCGCCAGATCGCGGAGGAGCTGTACATCAGCGCCAAGACCGCCAGCGTCCACGTCTCGAACATCCTGGCCAAACTCCAGGTCACCGGCCGAGGCGAAGCAGCGGCGGTGGCACATCGGCTGCACTTGGTGGACGGCTAGCGGGATCACCTCTGCCCGTGCCGCGATGGTCCAGCCGCAGACGGGCCGAGCGGTGGCACCGGCCGGCTCGGCGAGCCATTCGGCCCGCCGCCGCCGGCGGCGGGCGGGGGGCGCTCGGGTCGGGTTCGCCGGGCGTGCGTTTCCGAGTGGGCCGGGTGTTTTCGGCGGGCGTTGCGCCTTTGGTTGCGGGTGGCTGGTGCGGGGCCGGTCAGAGTCGGGGGTGGGCCGCCGCCGGCGTGCGGGGCTCCGAGTCATGGGCTTCCGGCGAGGCGGGTGCGTTGCTCACCGAAAACCGGCCGGCAGCGGCGGGCAGGAGGGCGGCCGGGTCGGGTTCGCCGGGCGTGCGTTCCCGAGTGGGTCGGGTGCTTGCGGCGCGTGTTGCGCCTTTGGTTGCGGGTGGCTGGTGCGGGGCCGGTCAGAGTCGGGGGTGGGCCGCCGCCGGCGTGCGGGGCTCCAAGATCCGGGCTCCGGCGAGGCGGGCGCGTTGCTCACCGAAAACCGGCCGGCAGCGGCGGGCAGGAGGGGGCTCGGGTCGAGTCTGCCGAGGAGCCTTCCCGAGTGGGCCGGGCGTTTCCGGCGTGTGGTCGGCGTGTGGGTGAGGAGGGGTTCACAAAACCGGACGGCGTGGGGTGCGGTGACCTTGGCGTGAGGGAAAATCGCAGGTCAGCGCGAAGAGGGGAGCGCTTGAGGTGCCTCGGGATCCGGTTTCGACCCTCACTGCGCACTTCCGGTCCCCTCGACGACCTCCACAAGGCCGCAGCGCTCGAAGCCGGCTCCGAGTGTGCAGTTTCGGTCTCCGCGCCGGCGGCGAGGGGGGGCGAAGCGCACGAAACCGGCACTCGTCACCCGACATTCCGCCTCGACCCCGCAAAACCGCAGGTCACCGAGCCTCGAAGCCCGCAACCACCCATCGCGATCCGGTTTCGAACCCCAACTCCCCTCCACACACCCCCGAAAAGCCCCGACCCACCCGAGAGGCCCCCGGCGAACCCAACCCAACCGCCCTCCCGCTCCCTCACTGCCGGCCGGTTTTCGCCAAGCAACGCGCCCGTCTCGTCGGGGCCCCCGACTCTCGGAGCCCCGCACGCCGGCGGCGGCCCACCACCGACTCAGACCGACCCCGAACCAGCCACCCGCAACCCAAGGCGCAACGCCCGCCGGAAACACCCAACCCACTCGGAAAAGCCGGCCGGAGAACCCGACCCGAGCCACCTTCCGCCCCCACTGCCGGCCGGTTTTCGCCGACCAACGCGCTCGTCTCGCCGGAGGCCCGGGTCTTGGAGCCCCGCACGCCGGCGGCGGCCCATCACCGACTCTGACCGGCCCCGCACCAGCCACCCGCAACCCAAGGCGCAACGCCCGCCGGAAAGACCCAACCCACTCGGGAAGCCCTGGGCCGCCCAAGCCTCCGAGGTCCCGCCACCCCCGGCCCGCTCATGCAACGAGGCCAACGGCTACGCTGGAGGGAGCATCGCGTGTCGGTCGCCGGCTGGGTGAGGCATGGAGGTGCCGGGAGTTGCCTTCGGAGGCAATCCTTGTCTGTCGAGTTGAATCACACCATCGTCCACGCCCGGGACAACCGGGAGTCCGCCGAGTTCTTCGCGGATCTGTTGGGACTTGAAATCTCCGGCGAGTGGGGGCCGTTCGTCGCGGTCGCGCTCGGCAACGGCGTCACGCTGGACTTCGCCACCATTCCGCCGGACAAGATCACCCCTCAGCACTACGCCTTCCTCGTCTCCGAACCGGAGTTCGACGCCGCGTACGCGAAAATCAAGGAGCGCGGGATCGAGCACTACGCCGATCCGCATCAGCAACACCCCGACACGATCAACCGCAACGATGGCGGTCAGGGCGTGTACTTCATCGATCCGGCGGGCCACTACATGGAGTTGATCACCGTGCCGTACGGCGGTTGGCCCGCGTAGGCACGCCACTTGGGCAAAGGCCCCGCCATTGGAGCGCGTTGCGTTGCCCGCGCCCTAAAGACTGCGATAGATGTCACGGCGGTTACCAACGGCCAGTACCCACACGATCAGGTGACCCTGTTCGACCGTGTAAACGATCCGATAGTCGCCGACTCGGAGACGCCATCGGGCGCTGTGCCCCTGGAGGACCTTGATATCGAAAGCTGCGGTGTCTCCCCTGTCCATCGCCCGCTGTAGTTCCGTCAAGCGATGGAGGATCCGCACTGCATCGATGCGGGGAACCTTGTGCAAGTCCCGCTGGGCGGACGGGGTAAAGCGCGTGAGGTAAGCCATCAGGTCAGGCGTGGTGGTTTTGGAGCAGGGCAGCCATCTCTTCGAGTGAGACGGACCCATCGGTTCCTTCGGCTTCAGCCTCGTCCGCCAGCTTGTTGAGCCAGGAGTCTTCGGCCCGCTCGGCCAACAGACGCAGGCGTCGGAACTCGTCGATGTCGAGCACGACAGCTTCTTGCTTGCCACGCCGCGTGATGATCGTCGGAGTCTCGTCGCGTCGAGCGCGGTCGAGGACATCCGCGAGATGGTTACGAACCTCAGCCATGGATGCAATCACAGGCTCACTCATGTAACAAATGTATCAGATGTACATCTACGCCTCGATCGCGAGCGAGGCACGTCAGATGTGCAGGCGGGTGGCGAGGCCGTCGAGGATGCAGTCGAGGCCGGTTTCGAATTGCCACTGCGGGTTGTCCTTGTGCTGCGCCGTGCTGATGTAGTGATGGAAGGCCGGGTAGCGGCCGGTGCGGATGAGCCAGGTCATCTCCGGGGCCATCGACGTGCGCAAAGCGTCGGCGTCGCCCGGGGCGCCCTGGGCTGCCATCAGGCACCGCGTCGCGACCTCGGCGGCCGTGCGGCCCTGGACGTATGAGCTCACCGCGTCGACGGCGGCCATCGTCTCGTCGGCGGACAGGCCGGCCTCGGACAGCGCCCGCAGGCCCCTTTCGGCCACCGCCACCCGGTTCGGGGTCGGCGCGACCGCCGCCCGCGCCGAGGGCAGCTGTACCAACCACGGGTGGCGCAGCACCAGTTCGCGGGTGGCCACGGCCAGGCTCCGCAGCGTCTCGCGCCACCCCGCACCCGGTTCGGGCGCGACCAGTTCGCCATACGCGCGGTCGACCATCAGCTCCAACAGGTCGTCCTTGCCCGACACATACCGATAGGCCGCCATCGGCGCGACGCCCAACTCGGTCGCCAGCCGCCGCATCGTCACCGCCTCGATGCCCTCCGCGTCGGCGATCCCGACCGCGACCTCCGCGATGCGCTCCGGCGTCAGCACGGTGCGGGTGGCGGGGGCCGGGGTGGCCAATCGCTCCCACAGCGAGATGCGCGGCGCTGCGACGTCGGAGGCGCCCGCCCCCGCCCGGACCGGGGGCGACTGCTTCTTCTGGCCGGCCATGGCGACGGCTCCTCCCGGGACGTGCGGCGCTCTGGTGTGTTCGCGTACGGGTACGCGTGCGTGGATGTGTACAACGTATCAGGAGTAGACGATGTACACCGGGCTGTGTACGTTGTATCTCGATCGATACGACGTACACATCCGAGTGATCGAATACCCGGGAGCCCCCATGCCCGCCCCCCTCCGCCTCGCCGTCCTGGTCGGCAGTACCCGCGAAGGCCGCTTCGCCCCCGTCGTCGCCCAGTGGATCCGCGATCGGGCCGCCGCCCGCGACGACCTCCGCTTCGACGTCGACGTCGTCGACCTCGTGGAGACGCCGCTGCCCACCGTGTTCCCGGCGTTCGGGCAGCCGCCCGCGGCCGACTCCGTCGCGTTGCTCGCCGAGGTGTCCCCTCGGCTTGCCGCAGCCGACGCGTTCGTGATCGTCACGCCGGAGTACAACCACAGCTTTCCGGCCGCGTTGAAGAACGCCATCGACTGGCACGGCCCGGAGTGGCAGGCCAAGCCGGTCGGCTTCGTGTCCTACGGCGGACTCTCCGGTGGCCTGCGTGCGGTCGAGCAACTGCGGGTTGTGCTGGCCGAGTTGCACGCGGTCACCGTCCGGGACACGGTCAGCTTCCACGGGCACTGGGACAAGTTCGACGCCGACGGAGGCGCGATCGATCCGGCCGCGAACGACGCCGCCGACACCATGCTCGACCGCCTCGCCTGGTGGGCCCACGCCCTGCGCGACGCGAAAGCGGCCCACCCGTACGCGGCCTGACCCACGCCGCGCCCGCACCCGCACCACGCCCCGGGGGTACCCATGCAATCCGACACCGCGCCGCCCGACAAGATCCCCCTCGCCGTCCTCGGCCCGATCCTCGGCATGTTCCTGGGCATGCTCGACGGCACCATCGTCGGCACCGCCCTGCCCACCATCGTCGGCGACCTCGGCGGCCTGGATCGGCTCTCCTGGGTGGTCACCGCCTACCTGCTCGCCGCCGCCGCGACCACGCCCATCTGGGGCAAGCTCGGTGACCTGTACGGCCGCAAGGGCGCGTTCACGGCCGCCATCGGCGTCTTCCTGGTCGGCTCGATGGCGTCCGGCCTGGCCCGGGACATGAACGAGCTGATCGTCTTCCGGGCCGTCCAGGGCCTGGGCGCCGGCGGCCTGATGGTCGGCGCGTTCGCCCTGATCGGCGTGCTCGTGCCGCCGCGCCAAAGTGGCCGCGTGCAGTCGCTCTTCGGCGCGATCATGCCGATCGCCATGGTCGGCGGGCCGCTGCTCGGCGGCTTCCTGACCGATCACCTGGATTGGCGCTGGGCGTTCTACGTCAACGTCCCGGTCGGCCTCCTGGCGCTCGCCGTCGTCGGGCTCGGCATCCGCATCGAGCACGTCCGGATCAAGGCCCGCATCGACATCGCCGGCGCCGCCCTGCTCACCACCGGGATCGTCGCGCTCACCCTGCTCGCGGGCTGGGCCGGCACCTCCCACGCCTGGACCTCGCCGCGGGTCCTCGGCCTCGCCGCCCTCACCGTCGTCGCCCTAGCCTGCTTCGTCCCGGTCGAGCGGCGCGCGGCGGAGCCGATCATCCCGCCCCGGCTGTTCGCCGACCGCAACTTCACCCTCGCGCAGGTGCTGAGCTTCCTGGTCGGCGCGGTGATGATGGCCGCGATGAACTACCTCCCGCAATACATGCAGTTCGTCCGGGAGACCTCGCCGACCGCCGGCGGCCTGCTGCTCCTGCCGCTGATGTTCGGCATGCTCGGCGTACAGATCGCCACCGGGCGCCTGATCGGCCGCAACGGACGCTACCGGGTGTACCCGATCCTGGGCGGCGCGGTGATGGTCGTCGGCGCGCTCGCCCTGCTCGGGTTGCGCGTGGACACCCCCACCGCCGTCGCCTCGGCGCTCACCGCGGTGGTCGGGATCGGCATCGGCTTCGTCATGCAGAGCACCATGTTGATCACCATGAACAGCGCCGACCGCCGCGACCTGGGCGCGGCGAGCGGTACCGCCACGCTGACCCGGACCATCGGCGGCTCGCTCGGCGTGGCGCTGCTCGGCTCGGTGTACGCCCGCCACCTGGGCGGGAACACCCCCGACACCCCCCACACCCCCGCGTCCCCACACGAGCTGCCCGCCGCCGCCCGGGACACCTTCCACGCCGCGGTCACCGGCGGCCTGCACGGCGTGGCGATCGGGCTCGCGATCCTGTCCGCGCTCGCGTTCGCGGTGTCCTGGCTGGTCCGCGAGGTCCCGCTGCGCGGCGCGCCCGACGAGCCGGCCGCGCCCGGATCGGCCGAGCCGGTCGCGGCGTCCGCCGGCGCCCGCGACGCGTCGAACTAAGCTTCCGGGCGTGGACACCCCAGAACGCACTTTTCCCTGGTCACCCGGCGCCACCGGGATCGGTTCGATGCCCGGGGGCAACATCCGCGAGACGGTCGAGATGACGCTCGAACTGCTGCCCGACCTGCCGCACCTGCCGGAGCTGCCGGCGCGCGGACCGGGCGCGGATCTGACCGGGCGCTCGGCCGGGCTGCTGGTCGACCTGTACGCGGACGTACAGCCCTCCGGATGGCGTTTCGTGGACCGCCCGGGACGCGACCACCGTCGGGCCCGCTCGTATCTGAGCGAGGACTTGGACGCGCTGGAGGAATTCACCCAGGGCTACACCGGCCCGCTCAAGGTCCAGGTCGCGGGCCCGTGGACGCTGGCCGCCACGATCGAACTCGGGCACGGCGACAAGGCGTTGGCCGACCCGGGCGCCTGCCGCGACCTGGCCGTCTCGCTCGGCGAGGGCATCCGGCTGCACCTGGCGGACGTGGCCCGTCGGATTCCCGGCGCGAACCTGCTGCTCCAGCTGGACGAGCCGGCGCTGCCGGGGGTGATCGCCGGCGAGGTGCCGACCGCGAGCGGGTTCGGCCGGTTGCGGGCGGTGGACAAGGCGGTGGTCCGGGACACGCTGCGTGACGTGATCGCGGCGGCCGGCGCACCGACCATCGTGCACTCCTGCGCGCCGGGCACCCCGATCACCCTGCTGCGCCAGGCCGGCGTGGTGGGCGTATCGCTGGACATGTCGCTCCTTGGCGAGGCCCAGGACGAGTCGATCGGCGAGGCGATCGAGGCGGGCCTGCGGCTGTTCGCCGGCGTGGTGCCGAGCCTGCCCGCCGAGCCGGCGTCCGCCGAGGCCACGCCCGGTGTGGGAGCGCGCCCACTGTCCGACCCGCCCGGTACCGTCAGGTCTGTCGGAACGTTGTGGAACAGGCTCGGTTTTCCGCCGGAGTCCCTGGTCGAAGCCGTCGTGGTGACCCCCACGTGTGGCCTCGCCGGTGCCTCTCCGGCCTACGCCCGAGCGGCCCTGTCACACAGCGTGGCTGCCGGCCGGGTGCTTCGGGACGACCCCGAGAGCGCCATGCGGAGATAGCGCAACGCGACTTCGCGAACCTCATTCGAACTGGTGGCGCTGGAGGGCGACGACGTGGCTGGTGCGACGACCGGAGTGGACGAGATCCCGGCCGAGGTGCGCGAGCGTGCCGCGACGCTCGCCCGTGAGCTGGAGGAGCACCGCTTCCGCTACTACGTGAAGGACGCGCCGGTCGTCAGCGACGGCGAGTTCGACGCGCTGATGCGGGAGCTGGAGGCGATCGAGGAGGAGTATCCGGCGCTGCGCACGCCGGACTCGCCGACCCAGAAGGTCGGCGGGACCTACTCGACCGACTTCGCCTCGGTCGACCACTTGGAGCGCCTGCTCAGCCTCGACAACGCGATGAACGAGGAAGAGCTGGACGAGTGGGACGACCGCCTGGTCCGCGAGCTGGGCACGGGGACGTTCCACTACCTGTGCGAGCTGAAGATCGACGGGCTCGCGATCAATCTCCTGTACGAGAATGGTCACCTGGTTCGGGCGTTGACGCGCGGAGACGGGCGCACCGGCGAGGACGTCACGCCGAACATCCGCACCATCGCCGAGATCCCGTCCCGGCTGCGTGACGACGGCGGACACGACGTACCCGAGCTGGTGGAGATCCGGGGCGAGGTGTTCTTCCCGATCGAGAAGTTCGACGAACTCAACGAGCGCCTGGTGGCGGCCGGCGAAAAGCCGTTCGCCAACCCCCGCAACGCCGCCGCCGGATCGTTGCGGCAGAAGGATCCGCGCGTGACCGCGTCGCGTCCGCTGCACATGATCGTGCACGGCATCGGTGCCCGGCGGGGCTTCGAGATCGATTGCCAGTCGCACGCGTACGAGCGCCTGCACGCGTGGGGGCTGCCGACCGCGCGGCACAACAAGGTGGTCGACACGATCGAGGAAGTGAAGGAGTTCGTCCGCTACTTCGGCGATCACCGCAACTCGGTCGAGCACGAGATCGACGGCATCGTGATCAAGGTCGACGAGATCCCGATCCAGGGTCGGCTGGGCGCCACGTCGAAAGCGCCGCGCTGGGCGATCGCGTTCAAGTACCCGCCGCAGGAGGTCAACACCAAGCTGCTCGACATCGAGGTGGGCGTCGGGCGCACCGGACGGGTGACGCCGTACGCGGTGATGGAGCCGGTCACCGTGGCGGGCTCCGTGGTGGCCCGGGCGACACTGCACAACCAGCAGGTGGTCAAGGCCAAGGGCGTACTGATCGGCGACACGATCGTGCTGCGCAAGGCCGGTGACGTGATCCCGGAGATCCTGGGCCCCGTGGCCGATCTGCGCGACGGCAGCGAGCGCGAGTTCGTGATGCCCGCCACGTGCCCCGAGTGCGGGACCGAGCTGCGCGCGATGAAGGAGGGCGACATCGATCTGCGCTGCCCGAACGCGCGGTCGTGTCCGGCCCAGTTGCGTGAGCGAATCTTCTACCTCGCCGGCCGCAAGGCGTTCGACATCGAGGCGCTCGGCTACGAGACGGCGGCGGCGCTGACCCGGCCCGCTGCGGGGCCGTCGGTGTTGGCCACCGAGGCCGACCTGTTCGACCTGACCGCCGAGCAGCTACGCGACGTCCAGATGTGGCGCAAGGTCAACCGCAAGGGCGCGGCAGAGGACGAAAAGGAACTCGTCCCCTACTTCTGGTCGAAGGCCACCTACGACAAGGAGGGCAACGTCAAGAAGCCCTCCGAGCCGAAAGCCAACACGCTCAAGCTGATCGAACAGCTGGAGAAGGCCAAGACCCAACCGCTGTGGCGTGTCCTCACCGCGCTGTGCATCCGCCACGTCAGCGACACCACCGCCCGCGCGATCACCGGCGGCTTCCACGACCTCGACCGGCTCGGCGCCGCGTCCGAGGAGGAGATCGCGGCGGTCGACGGCGTCGGCCCGATCATCGCCGGTGCCGTGGTCGAATGGTTCGCCGAGGACTGGCACCGGGAGATCGTGGACAAGTGGCGCGCCGCCGGTGTCCGCCTCGCCGAAGAGGGCGCCGACGAGGAGAAGCCCCCCGGCCCGCTTGACGGGATTGTGACGGTCGTCACCGGGACGCTCGCCGGCTACACCCGGGACAGCTCCAAGGAGGCCCTGGAGCAGCGCGGTGCCAAGGTGACGGGATCGGTCTCGAAGAAGACCGACTTCGTCGTCGTGGGCGACAATCCGGGCTCCAAATACGACAAGGCCGTGCAACTGGGGCTGCCGATCCTGGACGACGAGGGCTTCGCGGTTCTGCTCGCCGACGGCGCCGAAGCGGCCCGCGCGTGGGTGGCCGAGCGCGCCGGCTGATAACCCTCCCCAGCCGTGCCGGAACGACCTACCCTGGGCACGAGCTTGCCCCACCCGGGGGGCTCGGTGCCCCACAGGCGTACCCGTCCCGGCGCCCGGGATGCCGCCCGACGAGGCCGCAGGGAGCAGGCGCATGGGTCGGATCGGCAGGACGGACCTGTCGCGACTGGCACGACCGCGCGCGTTCTTCATCCATACCGGGATCGTCGCGCTGGTCGGTCTGCTCGCGCTGGTCGTCCCGCCCACGACGCAGCTGATCGACGGTCGCAGTCCGGTCCCGTCGACCCCGGCCGTGTGGATCATGCTCGCCCTGGTGTCGATCGACGGGGTCTACACGGCGGTGACGCGCCGGGGGTTGTACATCCCCGGCGCGATGCCGTCGATCGCCATCACGTTCGGTCTGCTGCTCGTGCACGGGTGGCAGGTCGCCGCGTTGTGGCAGGCCGTTCCGGTCCTGGTGTCCGGGCTGCTCCGGGGTGATTCGTGGTGGCGGATCGGCTACACCATGGGCCATTACGTGCTGGGCTTCCTGGCCGCCGACGCGGTGCTCGGGGTGTTCGGGATGGATCCGGGGCCGGACTCCGCCCGGGCGCTGCACGTGGCCGACTTCCCCGTGGTCGCGCTGGCCGGCCTGGCGATGGCGACCGTCTCGCAGACGTCGGGCTGGTTGACCAGGGCGAATTGGCGCGGGGTCAGTGTGCTCACGCTGGCCCGCGCGGAGATCCGGGCCCGCGCCGTCTCGCACGGCGCGCTGATCGGACTGTCTCCGCTGATCGCCGTCATCTGCGCCGAACAGCCGTGGCTGCTCCCGCTGTTCGTGGTCCCGCTGCACACCCTCTACCGCAGCACGATGGTCCGCTTCGACCGCGAGCAGGAGTCGCGGCACGACGCGCTCACCGGGCTGCCGAATCGGCGTCTGCTCCTGGAGCGCGGCGAGGAGGCGCTGGGCCGGGTCGGCGGGCGTGGTGGCCGGGTCGCGCTGCTGTTGCTCGACCTGCACCGGTTCCACGAGGTCAACGACACGCTGGGGCACGTCGCGGGCGATCGGCTGCTCCAGCAGGTCGGCGCGCGACTGGCCACCCTGGTCCGCCCCGGGGACACCGTGGCCCGGCTCGGCGGGGACGAATTCGCGCTGTTGTTACCGGGGTTGGACATGGGCGCCGACCGGCTCACCGCGCAGGAGGTGGTCCTGGGGCTGGCCCATCGCATCGTCGACCGGCTCGGTGAGCCGTTCGATCTGGACGAGTTGACCCTGGACGTGGAGGCCAGCGTCGGCGTGGCGATCTTCCCCGACCACGCCTCCGACGTGCTCGGATTGTTGCAATTCGCCGATGTGGCCATGTACTTGGCCAAACGCTCGCGTAGCGGGGTGGAACTGTACGACGACACGCGCGACGTGAACACGCGGGACAAGCTGCTGTTGCTCGGCGACCTGCGGCGGGCCTTGGACAACCACGAGGTCGAGCTGCATTATCAGCCGAAGATTCGGCTCGCGGACGGCCGGGTGGACGGCTGCGAGGCGCTGGTGCGGTGGCGGCATCCGACCAGGGGGCAGGTCTCCCCCGAGGAGTTCGTGCTGCTCGCCGAGCAGACCGGCCTGATGCCCCGGCTCACCCGCTACGTGGTGGACGTCGCGCTCGACCAGGTCGCGCGCTGGCATGTGGAGGGCATCGACGTCACGGTCGCGGTGAACATCTCCGCGCGCGACATCCACGTGCCCTCGTTCGCCGACTCGGTGGCCGCCGGATTACGCGAACACGACGTCGCGGCGGGGGCGTTGCAACTGGAGATCACCGAGCGGGTACTGCTGGAGGAGCCGCAGCGCGCGGCCGAGTCGCTGGACGCGCTGCGCCGGTTGGGTGTGCGGTTGTCGCTCGACGACTTCGGGACCGGCTACTCCTCGCTCGTGCACCTCCGGCACATCCCGGTCAGCGAGATCAAGATCGACCGCTCGTTCGTGGCCCGGCTGACGATGAACGAGGAGGACGCGGCGATCGTCTGCTCGATCGTGCGGCTGGCCCACTCGTTGGGACTGCGCGTGGTCGCCGAGGGCGTCGAGGACGAGGCGACCTACCAGCGCCTGCGCGAACTGGGCTGCGACGCGGCCCAGGGCTGGCTGATGTCCAAGGCGCTGCCCCGCGACGAGGCCACCGCCTGGCTGCTCCGACACGGCGCGGGCGCCCACGCAACGCCGGCCGCCCCGACGGAGATCCACCACCACCGCCGCGCGGACGTGAGCTGACGACGCCCGCCCTCAGTCGCTCTCCGCCGCCTCGCGCTCGCGGAGTTCGACGGCGGCGCGGTCGGACGCGCTCGCCTCGACGCAGAATTCGTTGCCGGCCGGGTCGGCGCAGACGACCCACCCTCGGCCGTTGGGCTTGCGCATGTCGGCGACGACCGTCGCGCCCAGGGCGAGTACGCGCTCCAGTTCCTCCTCGCGGGTGGTGTCCGGCTCCAGGTCGAGGTGGACCCGGTTCTTGCCGGCCTTGGCGTCCGGCACCCGCACGAACAACAACATCGGCCGGCCGTCGCCGGCGATCACGGCCGCCTCCGGGTCGCCGGGGAAGTCGTCGGGGCCGAGCGGGAGTTCGAGCACCCTGCTCCAGAACAGGGCCAGGTCGTACGGCTCGTGCGGCGCCGCGCAGTCGATGGTGATGTGTCGGACGGTGGAACCCACGCGGTGTCTCCCGAGGTGCTGCGGCGGTGCTACAGGGCCAGTCATTGTCCACTTCCGGCGCAGGAGCGACAACTTTCTGGCGCAGATCAGCAACTTTCGCCGGTCGTGCGGCCTCGGCGCACGCCGGCATCGTGGTTGCTCCGGCGCGGATGTACCCCGTGATGCATTACGTCCGCGCCCGGTGCCCAGTGCCGTGCCCGGAGGGGGTTCACCGGTAGCGGTCGGCTCGGCCTTCACCGCTGGGGTGGCGGCAACACCGAGCGGGCGCCGGCACGATCCCCGGGCCTCATCCCCCGGCCCGGGGATTCCTGCCGTCCTGCCGAGGCTGCGGCTACGCGGTGGCGTCGATCGTCGCCGAGCCGATCACGCGCGTCCCGGCGTACAGCACCACGGCCTGCCCCCGGGCGATGCCGCGGATCGGCTCCGCCAGCCGCACCCGGACCTCCCCGTCGACCACCTCGGCGACCGCCGCCGTCTCCTCGCCGTGCGCCCGGACCTGGGCGGTGCAGTCCACCTCGCCCGCGGGGGCCGGACCGCACCACCGCGGCCGGATGCCGACCAGCCGGTCCACGTCCAGCGCCTCGACCGGGCCGACCGTGACCGTGTTGTTCACCGGCGAGATGTCCAGCACATAGCGCGGCTTGCCGTCGGCCGCCGGGTGCCCGATGCGCAGGCCCTTGCGCTGGCCGATCGTGTACGCGTAGGCGCCGTCGTGCTCGCCGAGCTTGGTGCCGCTCGCGTCCACGATGTCGCCGCGCTCGGTGCCCAGATGCTTCGCGAGGAAGCCCTGGGTGTCCCCGTCGGCGATGAAGCAGATGTCGTGGCTGTCCGGCTTCTTCGCCACCGCCAGGTCGCGCCGCTCCGCCTCCAGCCGCACATCGCCCTTGGTGTCGCCGCCGAGCGGGAACATCGCGTGCGCGAGCTGGTCGGAGTCGAGCACGCCGAGCACGTACGACTGGTCCTTGCCCATGTCGACCGAGCGGTGCAGCTCGCGCGAGCCGTCGGGGTGCTCCACGATGCGCGCGTAGTGCCCGGTGCACACCGCGTCGAAGCCCAGCCCGAGCGCCTTGTCCAACAGCGCGGCGAACTTGATCTTCTCGTTGCAGCGCAGACACGGGTTCGGGGTGCGCCCGGCCTTGTACTCGGCCACGAAGTCGTCCATGACGTCCTCGCGGAAGCGCTCGGCCATGTCCCACACGTAGAAGGGGATGCCGATCACGTCGGCGGCCCGCCGCGCGTCCCGGGAGTCCTCGATCGTGCAGCAGCCCCGGGCACCCTCGCGCAGCGTCGCGGGTTTCGCCGACAGCGCGAGGTGGACACCGACCACGTCGTGTCCGGCCTCGACCGCTCGCGCGGCGGCAACGGCGGAGTCGACCCCGCCGGACATGGCGGCGAGCACCCGGAGGCGGCGGCCGTTGGCGGGAGGAAGCATGTGATCAGACATAGCGCCTCAAGAGTACGTGGTCACCCGGACGAGCCCCGAGCGGATTACCCCACAGCCCCGGCGCCGCTACCGGCGCGCCGACACCGACCCCGCCGACCGGGCCCGGGTCACCACCGGCAGGATCGCCTCGCCCAGTTCGGCGACCTCCGCCTCCGTCGTGGTGTGCCCCAGGCTGAACCGCAGCGAGCCGCGCGCACGGGCGCTGTCCGCGCCCATCGCCAGCAGCACGTGGCTGGGCTGCGCGACGCCGGCCGAGCAGGCCGAGCCGGTCGAGCACTCGATCCCGCGCGCGTCCAGGAGCAGCAGCAGCGAGTCGCCCTCGCACCCGGGGAAGGAGAAGTGCGCGTTGCCCGGCAGCCGGTGGGCCGGGTCGAGCCGGCGGTCCCCGTTGAGCTGCGCGTCGGGCACCGCGGCCAGGATCCGGCGCACCAGTTCGTCCCGTAGCGCGCCCACCCGCCGTGCGTATTCGGCCTGTTCGCGCACCGACTCCTCGGCCGCGACGGCGAGTGCCGCGATCGAGGCGGTGTCCAGCGTGCCCGAGCGCACGTCGCGCTCCTGGCCGCCGCCGTGCAGCACCGGGATCGGGGTGATGCCGCGCCCGAGCACGAGCGCGCCGCAGTTGCCCGGGCCGCCGAGCTTGTGCCCGGTCACCGTCATGGCGTCCAGGCCGGTCGCGGAGAAGTCGACCGGGATCTGACCGACCGCCTGGACCGCGTCGGAGTGGAAGGGGATGCCGAATTCGTGCGCGATCTCGACCAGCTCGGCGATCGGCTCGACCGTGCCGACCTCGTTGTTGGCCCACATCACCGACACCAGCGCCACCGACGCCGGGTCGCGCTCGATCGCCGCGCGCAGCGTGTCGGGCTGCACCCGCCCGTCGGCGTCCACGTCCAGCCACTCGACCACCGCGCCCTCGGCCGACTCCAGCCACAGCACGGGATCGAGCACGGCGTGGTGCTCGACCGGGCTGACCAGTATCCGCCGCCGGGCCGGGTCGTCCGCGACCCGCGACCAATAGATCCCCTTGATCGCGAGGTTGTCGGCCTCGGTTCCGCCCGCCGTGAAGACGATCTCGCTCGGCCGCGCGCCCAGCGCATGGGCCAGCGACTCGCGGGACTCCTCCACCGTGCGGCGCGCGCGTCGCCCGGACGCGTGCAACGAGGACGGGTTCCCGAGTTGGGCAAGCTGTACGGTCATCGCCCGGATTGCCGAAAGGCGCATCGGGGTGGTCGCCGCGTGATCGAAGTAGGCCATCGCACTGCGAAGCTTAGTCGGGTACCCGCGGGCGCCGGCGGGGGCGGCCGTACACCCGTCCGTAGCGCGGCCCTCCGGGCAGGAATCGGTCGAGCCACAGGCGCGTGGAAAGCACCGACGCGGTCGCGTACGCCACGAGTCGCCGAAGCGGGCCCCTGCCCTTCGGATCGGGTTCGGTCGACCGGTGGTCGTAGGTCAACGGCTGCTGGATCTCCCACACATCCTGGTGCAACGCGTACCGGGGCGTGTTGGGCACGGTCCACTCTTACGAGTGGCCGGGTTGGACCCGGCGGCGCAGCCCGCGCCGGCCGGGCGCCGAGTCATTGCTCCTCGGCGGTGGTGCCGGAGTTGCGGCGCCACGCGCGTGGCGCACGCCACCCGCGCCGCAGCGCGAGCACCCGCAACGAGAAGGCGAAGGTGACCGCCGCGGTCGCGGTGACCGGGCCGAACAGGTCGAACTCGATCAGCGCGGCCGTGATGCCGGCGCCGAGCAGCGCGGGGAAGGTGTAGATCTCCTTGTCCCAGCGCAACACCATGGGCACTTCCCGGGCCAGTACGTCGCGCAGCGCACCGCCGCCGACGGCGGTGGTCACCCCGAGGGCGGCGGCCGGGATCGGATTGAGGCCGTACGCGTACGCCTTCGCGGTCCCGATCACGCAGAACAGGCCGAGACCGGCCGCGTCCAGCACATCGATCGCCGACATGATCCGCTCGACCTGGGGGTGCAGGAAGAACACCAGCCCGGCGGCGAGCAGCGGGGTGCCGAAGTAGCCGAGGTCGGTGAACGCCGCCGGCGGGACCGCGCCGATGATCACGTCCCGGATCACCCCGCCGCCGAGGGCGGTGACCTCGGCGAGCAGGGTGATACCGATGACGTCGAAGTTCTTGCGCACGGCCATCAGCGCGCCGGCCGCCGCGAAGACGAAGATGCCGAGCAGGTCCAGGACCTGCTGGAGTTGGTGATGGTAGATCTCGGGCGGCACCTCGGGTGACATAACGGATGTTCTACACCGCCGGCCCCGGCCCGATACTCAGGGGGCGGGTGTGGGCGGTGTGTCCTTCCCGGTCGCCCCGTCGGGAGCCTTCGGCGAGGTCTCGGCGGCCGTCTCGGCAGGGCTCTCCGCAGCGGCCTCTGCGTCCTCCCCGGCAACGGCCGCGGGATCCGCGGGGGCCGCCTCGGCCGGTGCCGGCTTCACCAGCAGCACCGCCTCGCCCGCGCCGTCCTGCGTCGGCGTGTTCTCCGGGAAGTGGCAGGCCACCTGGTGCCGCGTGGTCAGCTCGGCCAGCGGCGGCTCCTGGGTCTTGCAGATGTCCTGCGCCTTCCAGCACCGGGTATGGAAGCGGCACGCCGGCGGCGGGTCCATCGGGCTCGGTACGTCGCCCTTGAGCAGGATCCGGTCGCGGCTCTCGCGCCGGGCCGGGTCCGGCACGGGCACCGCCGACATCAGCGCCACCGTGTACGGGTGCTTCGGCGACGTGTACAGATCCTCGCGGTCGGCGATCTCGACGATCTTGCCGAGGTACATCACCGCCACCCGGTCGCTGGTGTGCCGCACCACCGACAGGTCGTGCGCGATGATCAGGTAGGTCAGCCCGAACTCGCTCTGCAGGTCGTCGAGCAGGTTGACCACCTGTGCCTGGATCGACACGTCGAGCGCGGAGACCGGCTCGTCGGCGACCACCAGCTTGGGCCGCAGCGCCAGCGCGCGGGCTATGCCGATGCGCTGCCGCTGGCCGCCGGAGAACTCGTGCGGGTAGCGGTTGTAGTGCTCGGGGCTGAGCCCGACCAGTTCCAACAACTCCTGGACGGCCTTCTTGATCCCGCCCTCGGGGGTGACCTTCTGCAACCGGAACGGCAACCCGACGATGGTGCCGACGGTGTGCCTCGGGTTCAGCGAGGACTGCGGGTCCTGGAAGATCATCTGGAAGTCGCGCCGCAGCGGCCGCAGTTGCCCTCGGGAGAGCTTGGTGAGGTCACGCCCGCCGAACTCGATGGTGCCCTCGCTGGGCTCCAACAGGCGCATCACCATGCGTCCGGTGGTGGACTTGCCACAACCCGACTCGCCGACCAGGCCCAGCGTCTCGCCCTCGCGGATGTCGAAGTCGAGCCCGTCCACCGCCTTGACCGTGCCGGCCCGGCGCCGGGTCATCCCGGAGCGGATCGGAAAGTGTTTGCGCAGCCCGCGCACGCGTACCAGCACATCTCCCGGCTCGCGTCGGGACGCGGCCTCCGGCTCGCCGGCCTGCGCAACGTTCACGTCGTCTCCCGCTCGGGCGCCCTCGGTCACTTCCGCGTTCCCGTTCCCGTTTCCATCCTGGTGACCAGTCACGTGCCCATCCGCTTTCCCGTTCGCCGTCGCGCTCACAGCCGCGGCCTGATGTCCTCGGTCCAGATCCGCTCGCGCTCCCCCGGATCGAGGTGGCACGCGGTGCGGTGGCCCGGTTCGATCTCGACCAGTCGCGGGACCTCGGTCTTCTCCCGCCCGTCGTTGCGGTCCGCGTACGGGCAGCGGGTACGGAACGCACAACCCGAGGGCAGCGAGATCAGGCTCGGCGGGCTGCCCTTGATCGGCATCAGCCGTTCCTGGCGCGCCCGGTCGAGCCGGGTCAGCGAGCCCAACAGGCCCCAGGTGTACGGGTGTCGGGGCTGCTCGAACAGGGTGCGTGCGGGGCCGTGCTCGACCGCTCGACCGGCGTACATCACCAGGACGTCGTCGGCGAGTTCGGCGACCACGCCCAAGTCGTGCGTGATCATCACGACGGCGGAGTTGAACTCCGCCTGCAGGTCCCGGATCAGGTCCAGGATCTGGGCCTGGACGGTGACGTCCAGGGCGGTGGTCGGCTCGTCCGCGATCAACAGTTCCGGGTCGCAGCTGAGCGCCATCGCGATCATCGCGCGCTGGCGCATGCCGCCGGAGAACTGGTGCGGGTAGTCGTCCACCCGCCGGTCCGGGCGCGGGATGCCGACCCGTCCGAGCAGGTCGATCGCGTGCGCGCGGGCCTGCTTGGCGCTCACCTCGTTGTGCACCTGGTAGGCCTCGATGATCTGGTGGCCCACCGTGTAGAACGGGTGCATCGAGGACATCGGGTCCTGGAAGATCATCGCCATCCGGCGACCACGCATCAACCGGACCTCTTCGGCGGTGGAGCGCACCAACTCCTTCCCGTCCAGCCAGATTTCGCCGCCGATCCGGGCACTGGTGCCGCCGTGCAGGCCCATCACGGCCAGCGAGGTCACGCTCTTCCCGGAGCCGGACTCGCCGACGATGCCGAGCGTTCGGCCGCGCTGGAGCGCGAAGTTCACCCCGTCGACGCTGCGCACCAGGCCGTCGTCGGTGGGGAAGTGCACGGTGAGTTCGCGTACTTCGAGGAAGTTCTCCGGCTCTGGCGGGGGCCCGGCCGGGGCGAGCTTGGGCAGTTCGGCCGCGGTGTCCCGCTTGCGGCGCGGTAGCAGTCGGGGCATCAGGTCCTCACCCGGGGATCGACGACCGCGTAGAGCAGGTCCACGACGAGGTTGGCCAGGATCACGAAGATGGCGGCGATCATCGTCACGCCGAGCACTTCGGGCAGATCCTGCTGCCCGATCGCCTCGACGGCGAACTTGCCGACGCCGTTGAGGGAATAGACCTGTTCGGTCAGGATCGCGCCGCCGAGCAGCAGTCCGACGTCCATGCCGAAGATGGTCAGGATCGGGGTGAGCGCGGCGCGCAGCCCGTGTTTGACGATGACGTCGCGTTCGCGCAGGCCCTTGGCCCGCGCGGTGCGGATGTAGTCCTCGCTCATCGTCTCGAGCATGCCCGCCCGGGTGAGTCGGGCGTACAACGCCGCGTACAGGAACGCCAGGGTCAACCAGGGCAACACCAGGTTCCAGGCCCAACTCGCCGGATTGTCCAGGAACGGCACATAGTGCACGCCCTTGAAGATCGGCCATTGATAACTGAACAACGCCAGGGCCACCAGGCCGGTGAAGAACGGTGGCAGCGAGACGCCCGCCAGCGCGAAGCCCATCGAGAACCGGTCCCACAGGCTGCCGCGTTTGAGCGCCGAGACCACCCCGATCGACACGCCGGCGATCAGCCAGATCACCGCGGCTCCCGCGGCCAGCGAGAGGGTGACCGGGATGCGGTCCTGTAGTCGTGGCCACACTTCCAGGTTGTTGCGGAAGGAGAAGCCCAGGCACGGCGGCGCGCAGTGCACCTTGCGTACACCGGTGTCGTAGTCCTTGCCGGCGACGATGCCCTTGACGAACCTTCCGTACTGGACGGGTACCGACTTGTCCAGGCCGAGGCTGTGCTTGACCTGTTCGATCGCGGCCGGGGTGGGCGACTTGCCGACGTAGCGCGCGGCGAGTTGGTCGCTTGTGGCGCCTCCCAGACGCGGAATCAGGAAGAAGATGGCGAAGACCGCCATGGTGACGATCAACAGGAGCACCACCGCTCCCGCCAGCCGCCTGAGCAGATAGAAAATCATGAGCCGGCGACCCGGTCCGGTGCGGGGAGCGGGATCACCGCTCCCCGCACCGGAACTGACGGGCCTTCACCTCTCCTTCGGGCTACTGACCTCGTCGCAGGCTTACTGGATACCGATGTTGAGGTAGTCGTACATCCCGGAGTACGCGGGCGTGACGACCAGGTTGGTCACGTTCGACGGGCGGTACAGCAGCGACTTGGTCCAGCCGAACGGGACGATCACCGCCGACTCCATCACCTTCTGGTCCAGCTGCTGCCAGATGGCCGCGCTCTGCGCCGGGTCGATGGTCCGGGTGGCCTGGTCGATCAGACCGTTGACCGCCGGGTCGTTCAGCTCGGACAGGTTCGTGCCACCGGCGGGCTTGATCGCCCGGCCGTCCACGATCTGCTGGAAGAAGCCGAACTGGGTGGGGAAGTCGGGGCCCCACTGCATGAACATGATGCCGACCTTGTTCTCCGCGACCCACTTCGGGACACCGGCGAACTGCGAGAAGTAGTCACCCGAGGGGTACTGCCGGATCTCGACCTTGACGCCGATCTTGGCGAGCGCGTTCTGCACCGACGTGGCGCCCGCGACCTCCTTGGGCCGGTTGGCGCGCGCGGTCAGCACGGTGCTGAAGCCGTCGGCCTTGCCGCACTGCTTGAGCTCGTCCTTGGCCTTGGCCACGTCACCGGTGTGCTTGGCACCGTTGGGGTACATGTCGGTGACCTTGGAACCGGCCAGCGTCGGCGGCATCAGGTTGGTCGCGATGTCGGAGCCGACCTCGCCACCCTGCGCGCGCTGCAGCTGCGACTTGTTGACCGCGTACTGCACGGCGCGCCGGCAGTGCACGTTGTCGAACGGCGGGGTCTTGGAGCTGATCGCCAGGTAGGCCAGCGCGCCGGAGATCGCGTCGTCCGCGTTGTCCGCGAGCTTCTTGTCCGTGAGGATCTTGTTCTGCGCGGCGGCCTGGACGCCGGTGCCGACCACGTCCAACTGCGCCGTGCCGGCGAAGAGTCGGTTGTCGACGTCGTTCGCGTCCTGCTTCTCCAGCAGTTCGATCCGGTCCGGCAGCGCCTTGCGCAGCGGGTCGGTCGCCGGGTCCCAGTTCGGGTTGCGGACCAGGTTGACCGCCTTGCCGGGCTCGTACTGGCCGTCGACCATGTACGCGCCGGAGGCGAGGGGGTGCTTGACGTATTCCTTGCCGGTGTCCTTGGCGGGCGGGACCGGCGCGGTCTGCGGGAGCGCGGCGAGGTAGTTGAAGTCCGCGAACGGCTCCTTCATCTTGAAGATGATGGTGTAGTCGTCCGGCGTCTCGATCGCGCTCAGACCCAGCTTGTCCGGCGCGGAGTCCTTGTACGGGCCCTTGTAGGTACCGTCGGGGTCCAGGTACTGGGCGAAGTAGCCCGGGCCGTTGGGCAGGACCTCCTTGTCGAAGGTCCGCTCCACGGCGTACTTGACGTCCGACGCCTTGACCTCGACGCCGTCCTCGTACTTGACGCCCTTGCGCAGGTGGTACGTCCAGGTCTTGCCGCCGTCGTCGGTCTTGCCCACGTCGGTGGCCAGGTCCGGCGCGAACTCGTAGCTCGCGTTGCCCGGGGCGGGCTTGAAGGTGAGCAGCGGACGCGCCATCAGGCGGGAGAAGTTCCACGCCGAGGCGTAGTACATGTCGCCCGGGTCCAGCGAGTCGAACTTGTCCGAGCTGACCAGCTTGAGCGTGCCACCCTTCTTGGTGGACTGGTTGACCACTTCGGTGATCGCCTTGTTGCTCGGGCTGTACTTCTTCGAGCCGCCGCCACCACCGCCACACGCGGTGGCGGCCATCGCGGTGACAGCCACCATGCCGATCAGCGCTTGGGTCCTGCGCCTGCGAGTTACCGGGTGTTTCATCGCTGGTCGTGCCTCCTCGTGGGGACTTGCGGGATATTCAGCGGCTGCGCGGGTCGAGGGCGTCTCGAAGGCCGTCGCCGAGCAGGTTGAACGCGAGCACGGTGATGAAGATGGTGACTCCGGGGACGACCATGAACATCGGCGCGTCCTGGTACCGGGGGGTGGCCGCCGAGAGCATGCCACCCCACGAGGCGGTGGGTTCCTGTACGCCGACCCCCAGGTAGGAAAGGGCGGCCTCGAACAGGATGTTCGTCGGGATCAGCAGCGTGGAGTAGACCAGGATCGGACCCACCAGGTTCGGCAGCAACTCCTTGAAGATGATGTGCCGGTCGGTGGCCCCGAGGCTGCGCGCCGCCTCGACGAACTCGCGTTCGCGCAGCGAGAGCGTCTGGCCGCGGACGATGCGAGCGATGTACGGCCAGCTGAAGAACCCGATCACGAAGATCAGCACGGTGATGCGGAGCGTGTCGCCGTGGAGGCCGAAGGCCTCGCCCTGGAGGCTGCTGCCGATGGCGATCGCGAACAGCAGCAGCGGGAAGGCCAGGAAGACGTCCATGGCGCGGCTGATCAGCCCGTCGATCCAGCCGCCGAAGTAGCCCGCCACGGTGCCCAGGACGACGCCGAGCACCACGGAGAGCAGGGTGGCGAGGAAGGCGACCAGCATGGAGACGCGGGCGCCGTAGCAGATGCGGGAGAAGATGTCCCGGCCGTTGACCGGCTCCAGACCCAGCGGGTGATCCCAACTCGCGCCGCCGAAGCTGCCGTTGGGGATGTTCAGCACCGGGTCGAGCAGATCGTCGTGGTACTCGGTGGGTCCACCGCCGATCGCGTCGGTGATCAGCGGCGCGAAGATCGCGATGAGCACCATGAGGATGATCACCACGCCACCGGCCATCGCGACCCTGTCGCGGCGGAATCGGGCCCACGCGATCTGACCGAGCGACCGACCCTCGATGCGTGCGCCGGCTGCCTCGGCGATCGCCTCGGGGTGCGCCTCTCGGGCCACACCGGTGGTCTCGATCGGTGCCGTCATGGATCGACCCTCCCCGCTCACGGATGCGACGGCGGCTCGGGATCGCCGCGTCCCGTCGCCATACCCGGCATTGCGATCCCGATGATCTTCGGGATCTGTCGTCCGGGTGAGACTCCTCCGTGACGCGGGTCACGAACAGAGGTGGAGGAATACCTTTACTGAACCGTGATTACGCAGACACGATTCACTGGTTGATCCGCGTAGATCGGTCACGAAATCACAACAAGGCAGCGGTTGATGACGTGACGTCAGTTTTTTGGGGGCATCACTGCCTGTTGCCCCGGCTCGCCACGTTCCGCCGATCTTCGCTCACTGCGCGTGGTGTGTGCCCGCGGCGGCCATGTGAATCACCGTGCGGGACGGGCGCCTTCGTCGAGCATGTCGATCACCGGCCGTGGCGGGCGGCCTCGTCGAGCATGTCGATGCCGATGAACGGCCGGGTGTGCTCGCGCATCCACGCGGCGATCGGGTCGAAGGGGTCGTCGAGCGCGACCGAGGAGAGCGTCAGACCGGGCGGCGCGGCGGCCGACGCGCGGGCCATCGCGTCGCGCATGCGCTGCATCGTGGCGGGCTGATTGTCCGTCAGGCGCAGCCCGATCACGAGGCGTTCGGGGCCGACGGTGGGGCGCACCCAGGCCCGGTGGGCGGCGCGCACCACCTGGGTCTGGAACAGCTGACCGCCGAGCAGGGAGTAGAACGCCGGGTCCCACAGCGTGGGTTCGCCGACCTCCAGGGGCCCGGCCATCAGTCGGTCCAGGCCGCCGACGATGCGGCGCAGGTCGAGGTAGGGCACGCCGACGCCGCCGCCCTGGGCGTGCGGATTCAGCCACAGACCCCAGCGGTCGGTGTACAGCGAGGACGCGATCTCGGGCACCGGACAGATCTCGAACGAGCGGTCCCAGCCACTGAGACGCAGCTGTTCCTCGGACGTGAACGCCGGGGCGTAGCGCCATCCGGCCACGTCCATGTTCCCGTACTGCGCGTCCGGGCTGCCGGGTTGCCCCTGCCACAGCAACATCCACACGGGCGCGCCGACGAGCGCTTGCAGCAGCCGCTCGTAGGCGTCGTAGCGCCCGGGGGCCACCTGGCTCAACGCCTGCTCGACCTGGTTCACGACGTCCTCCCCGAACCCCATGTTTTTCGACACCGATGCCGGCCGCGGCCGGACGGGCTCAGCGCTGGTCGGCCCGCAGATAGAACGGCTGCGTCCGCTCCAGCATCCAGTCCCCCACAGGATCCTGCGCCACGTCCAGAAGCACCACGTTGACCGGCCACGGGCACGCGGCGCGGCCGAGCGCACGCTCCAGGGCGCCGATCGCGGCCAGCCGGTCCTCCTCCTGCCACCGGTCCAGTTCGACGCCGACGAACAGGACCGGCGGATCGGACTCGACCTCGCCCAGGCCGCGCCGGGCGCTGAGCACCACGGGGACGTGGATGAACTCGGCGGCGGCGGCGATCAGGAAGTCCATCGGCTCCTGGTCGGGCTCGTACAAGCGCACCCGTGCGCCGCGGCGGCCCGCGCCGGGCAGCCGGGCCAGCTCCAGCACACCCGGCGGCGGGATCGGGATGCCCGCCTCGCCGCCCGGGTTGACCACGATGCCGATGTGCGGCGGCAGCCCTCGGGCGAACTCGCGCATCGGTGCCACGGTGCCCGCCATCGGCCCCGCGAGCCGGTGGAACTGCTCCTCCGAGGAGAACACCGGCACATACGGCCGACCGTCGATCTCGGCGGTGGGCAGGGTCAGTTCGGTGTCGGCGGCGCTGCCCCCCTCGGGCAGCGGCACCCACACGTCCGCCTCGGCGAGGGCCTCGAACAGGGCCTCGGCCCGGGACGGGTCGCGCATCGCCGCGACGAGCGCGCTCTCCACGGGATTGGCCGGGAACGGCATGGTGGTGCTCCTCTTGGTGTCCGGCGCAGTTTACGACTTGTCCGCATCCCGCCGTCGGGACTGTCCGGGTAGGGGGTCTGCGAAAACGATCCGGCGCAGCCGCCGCGCGGCCGGGCGGTCGAGCAGTACACACGAGGTGAAGCCGCCCGGGGCGGAGGCGAGGGCGGGTCCGGCGTCCAGCCACGGGGCGAGCCGGGCGAGCAGCGCGCGCCATTCCCGGTGGTGTCGGGCGAACACCGCGGTGGACACTCCGCGACCGCGCGCACGTTGGCCGGAAAGCGCCTGATGGGCCGTGACGTCCAGGAGCAGCGCGTGTGCCGGGATGCCGCGCCGCCGGGCCGCGCGCACCAGTACCCGGCGCAGGATCGGATTGCGGCCGCTGTCGTGCACCACCACCGCCCCTGGGCCGCGCAGCGCCCGGGCCACCTCGCCGTAGTGCGACAGCCGCACCAGCGGCCGATAGGCCCGGTACGGCAGCCGCCCCACCCGCAGCGCCCAGCGGGCCCGGACCAGATCGGCGTCCAGGACCGCGACCGAGGGCCCGGCGGCGACCACCCGGGCCAGGAGCGTGCTCTTGCCCGCGCCCGGCAGGCCGGTCACCACGAGCACGCACGAGGCCGGATAGGACAGCACGTCCACCCGCCGGACCCCGTCCCGCTCCCCCTCCCGATGCCGCTCCTCCCGCAGGTCGTGCACGGACCGGGGGATCAACATGCCGCCCACCGCGGCGCCGGTATGCGCCCCCGCCGAATCCGTCTCCACGAATCCTCCCCTGATGTCCCGAACCCTCGTGCCCTGCGCATGGTGTCGCACCGAGGGCGCGAGCGGGCGCCGGCGCTCCCCCGGCACCGGCGGGGGATTGACGACACGCGCTAGCATGCCGGGCACAACCTCATAACGGCCGTCGACCCCACGCGGAAGAGTCCTCGCCATCGAGCGGGGCGCCGAAGGAGCAACTCCTCCCCGGAATCTCTCAGGCACCGATACCGCATGGGTCAGGCACTTCTGGAAAGCAGGCGCACCGTCGGTGCGGCTCACCCACGGTGCAAATCCCGGCCCGACGCGGCAGCGGCGGACGGGATGAAGCTCTCAGGTTCCGATGACAGAAGGGGAGGGCACCCCACTTTTCGACCGATTTTGGCCGAAAAGGGCTGAACGCCATGGCAGGGAGCCCCCTTTGTCCTCGAATTCGTTCTCGTACGGGCCGCAGCACCCGTCACCTTTCGTCGCACCTCGGGCCCGCGCCCGGGTCCGCGCCGTCCGGCATGCCCCGGACCGGTCCGCGCCCGCCGGGGGCTTCCGCCGGCGTCCCTTCGAAGGAGTCTTCGCATGACCACCGACCGCCGGACCCCGCTCGACGCCGTGCACGACGCGCTCGGGGCCACGATGACCGACTTCGCCGGGTGGCGGATGCCGCTGCGGTACGGGAGCGAGCGGGACGAGCACACCGCGGTGCGCACCACGGCCGGCCTGTTCGACCTCACCCACATGGGCGAGATCGAGGTCACCGGCCCGGAGGCCGCCCGCGCGCTCGACCACGCCCTGGTCGGTTTCGTCTCGAAGATCGGGATCGACCGCGCCCGGTACACGATGATCTGCACCGAGGAGGGCGGCATCGTCGACGACCTGATCGTGTACCGCCTCGGCGAAGAGCACTTCGTGGTGGTGGCCAACGCGTCCAACGCCGACGTGGTGGCGGGGAGCCTGAAGTACCGCGCGAGCGACTTCGACGCGACGGTGCGCGACGCCTCCGAGGAGTACACGCTGCTGGCCGTGCAGGGGCCCGCGTCGACGGAGATCGTCGGTTCGCTGACCGACGCCGATCTGCCCGCGCTCAAGTACTACGCGATCCTGCGCACCGAGGTCGCGGGCGTGCCCGTGCTGCTCGCCCGCACCGGCTACACCGGCGAGGACGGCTTCGAGCTGTTCGCCGCGCCCGGCGACGCGGTCGCGCTGTGGGACGCGCTGCTGGCCGCGGGCAAGCCGCACGGCCTGGTCCCGGCGGGCCTGTCCTGCCGGGACACGCTGCGCCTGGAGGCGGGCATGCCGCTGTACGGCCACGAGCTGACCCGGGACACCACGCCGTACGAGGCCAACCTGGGCCGGGTGGTCCGGCTGGACAAGCCCGAGGACTTCGTCGGCCGCGAGGCGCTGGCCGCGGCGGAGGCGGACGTGCGCCGCACGCTGGTCGGGCTGACCTCGCCGGGCAAGCGGGTCCCGCGCGCGGGCTACCCGGTGGTGGACGCGGACAGCGGCGAGCGGGTCGGCGAGGTCACCTCCGGCGCGCCGTCGCCGACGCTCGGCATGCCGATCGCGATGGCCTACGTGGCGGTGGAGCGGGCCGAACCGGGCACCAGGCTGGCGGTGGACATCCGCGGCAAGGCCGAGCCGGTCGAGGTGGTGGCGCTGCCGTTCTACAAGCGCGGCTGAGCCGAACCCCTCCCTATATCACCGGAAAACGTCCCAAATCATCCTGAGGGACGGACTTACCTCATTCGAATGGAGAATGGACCCGTGCACGCACCCCAGCACCTGCGCTACAGCAAGGAACACGAGTGGCTCGACGAGGCGGCCTCCCCCGCCGTCGTGGGCATCACCCAACACGCGGCCGAGGCGCTCGGCGACGTGGTGTTCGTCGAGCTTCCCGAGGTCGGCCGGGTGGTCGTCGCCGGTGAGCCGTGCGGCGAACTGGAGTCCACGAAGTCGGTCAGCGACATGTACGCGCCGGTCTCCGGCGAGGTCGTCGAGATCAACGACGCCGTCGTCGAGGACCCGGCCCTGGTGAACTCCGACCCCTTCGGGGCGGGCTGGCTGTTCAAGGTGCGCATCGACGGCGAGGCCGAGGGCCTGCTGTCGGCCGACGAATACGCCGCGTTCTGCGGCGAATGATCGAGATCGACCCGATCGAGGAGCTGACAACCGTGACGATCCTGGACCGTCCCCTGGGCGAGGTGGACCCGCAGGTCGCCGCCGCCGTCGCCGACGAGCTGCACCGCCAGCAGAACACCCTGGAGATGATCGCCTCCGAGAACTTCGCCCCCGTGGCGGTGCTGGAGGCGCAGGGCTCCGTTCTCACCAACAAGTACGCCGAGGGCTACCCCGGCCGGCGCTACTACGGCGGCTGCGAGCACGTCGACGTGGTCGAGCAGCTCGCCATCGACCGGGTCAAGGAGCTGTTCGGCGCCGAGGCCGCCAACGTGCAGCCGCACTCGGGCGCGTCGGCCAACGCCGCCGCGATGTTCGCGCTGCTCTCCCCCGGCGACACGATCCTCGGCCTGGACCTGGCCCACGGCGGCCACCTCACCCACGGCATGCGGATCAACTTCTCCGGCAAGCTCTACAACGTGGTCGCCTACCACGTCGACGAGAAGACCCACCGCGTCGACATGGAGGAGGTCGAGCGGCTCGCCAAGGAGCACCGGCCGAAGCTGATCATCGCCGGCTGGTCGGCCTATCCCCGGCAGCTCGACTTCCCCGAGTTCCGCCGGATCGCCGACGAGGTCGGCGCCTTCCTGATGGTCGACATGGCGCACTTCGCCGGTCTGGTCGCCGCGGGCCTGCACCCCAGCCCCGTGCCGTACGCCGACGTGGTCACCACCACGACGCACAAGACCCTGGGCGGCCCGCGCGGCGGCGTGATCCTGTCCAAGGCGGAATACGCCAAGAAGATCAACTCGGCGGTCTTCCCGGGCCAGCAGGGCGGTCCCCTGGAGCACGTGATCGCGGGCAAGGCGGTGGCGTTCAAGGTCGCCGCCTCCGACGACTTCAAGGACCGCCAGAAGCGGACCCTGGAGGGCTCGGCCATCCTCGCCGAGCGGCTGACCCGCAAGGACGTCACCGACGTGGGCATCACCGTGCTCACCGGCGGCACCGACGTGCACCTGGTCCTGGTCGACCTGCGCGACTCGGAGCTGGACGGGCAGCAGGGCGAGGACCGCCTGCACTCGATCGGCATCACGGTCAACCGCAACGCGGTCCCGTTCGACCCGCGCCCGCCGATGGTCACCTCCGGCCTGCGGATCGGCACCCCGGCCCTGGCCACCCGCGGCTTCGGCAAGGCGGACTTCGAGGAGGTCGCCGACATCATCGCCGAGGCCCTGCTCCCCGACTTCGACGACACCCGCAAGGCCGCGCTCACCGCCCGGGTCACCGCCCTGGCCGAAAAGCACCCGCTTTACCCGAACCTCTGATCCTGCGGATCGGGTTCGTCGACACGACGAAAACCGGGGCGCCGACTCGACACCTGCCGAGTCGGCGCCCCGTTTCGTCGCGGCCCCGCCGGGGTCGCCGCGGTCAGCGGCCGGAGAACTTGGGCTTTTCCTTGGCCACGAAGGCGCGCATGCCGGTGGTGCGGTCCTCGGTGGCGAACAGGGCGGTGAACTGGAGGCGTTCGATCTCCAGGCCCGTGTTCAGGTCGGTTTCGAGGCCGCGGTCGATGGACTCCTTCGCGGCGCGCAGGGCGTGGGCCGGGCCGTTGGCGAATTGCCCGGCCCACTTCACGGCCTCCGCGTAGACGTCCTCGGCCGGGACGACCCGGTCGACCAGGCCGATGGACAGGGCCTCGTCGGCGGCGACGAAGCGGCCCGTGTAGATCAGGTCCTTGGCCTTGGAGGGGCCGATCAGGCGGGGCAGGCGCTGGGTGCCGCCGGCGCCCGGGATGATGCCCAGCGTGATCTCGGGCTGGCCGAGTTTGGCGTTGTCGGCGCACACGCGCACGTCGGCGCACAGGGCCAACTCGCAACCGCCGCCGAGCGCGAAGCCGGTGATCGCGGCGACCACCGGCTTGGGGATCTCGGCGACGGCGGTGAACGCGGATTGCAGCGCGGCGCCCCGGTCGGCCATGTCCGTGTAGGTCATCTCGGCCATCTCCTTGATGTCCGCGCCCGCCGCGAACACCTTCCCCCCGCCGTAGATCACCACGGCGCGCACGTCGGCCCGCTCGCCCGCCTCCTGCGCCACCGCCCGCAGCTCCTCCTGGAGTTGCCGGTTCAGCGCGTTCATCGGCGGCCGGCTCAGCCGGATCGTGCCGACGCCGTCGGCCACTTCCAGGTTCACGAATTCGCCCATGACGCTCTCCTCTGGTCAGCCCTGATGTGCCGATCCGACCATAGGCGTCGCCGGCTCGGCGGGCGGTGAGCGGGGCCACGACACCGCCGCGGCCCCGTCCGCCGGACGCCTCAGTGCGTGGGGGTCGTCGTGCCCTGCGTGCTGCCGGGCGTGCCGGTCGCGGTCCACTTGTCCCAGCTCAGGTTCCAGTCGGCGAAGCCGTTGTCGGCGTCGACCGTGCGCTCGTCGGAGCCGGAGATCTCGACCATGTCACCGGGGATCACCCGGTCGTACAGCCACTTGGCGTTCTCCTTGGTCATCGACACGCACCCGTGGCTGGTGTTCTCGCTGCCGAAGACACTCGGGTCGGCCCAGTAGTTGCCGTGCACGAAGGTGCCCGAGGTGGTGACCCGCATCGCGAACGGCACGTCGTCGATGTCGTACTCGCTGCCCAGGCCCACCGTCTGCGAGTTCATCCGGGTCTTCTCGAACTTCTCGGTGATCGCCATCTTCCCGTTCCACGTGCTGTACTTCGGCGACTTGCCGGCCGTGATCGGGATGGTCTTGATCAACTGCTCGTTCTCGTAGACCTTCATGGTGTGCGCCTTCACGTCCACCATGGCGATCCGCTTGGTGGCGGCGACCTTGAAGCTGTAGCTCTTGAACTGGTTGGCGATCGCGCCGTTGCCCACGTCGACGCCGCGCAGGTTCAGGTTGACCTTCACATTCGTGCCGGGTGCCCAGTAGTCCCTGGGCCGGTAGTCCACCCGGGTGTTGTCGAACCAGTGCCAGGCACCCTCCACCTTCGGCTCGACGTCGACCGACAGCGCCTTCTCCACCGCGGCCCGGTTCTTGACCGGGTAGTCGAAGGTCAGCGACACCGGGAAGCCGACGCCGACGGTGGCCCCGTCCTCGGGGCTGAAGCGCGCGGTGACCTTCTTGTCGCCGGAGAGCGTGTTGAACGTCGCCCGGGCCGTGGTCGGCGCGTTGTCGGCGTTGGTCGCGGTCGCGCTCACCGTGTACTTGCCGCCGAGGGTGAAGGCGACCTTGGGCTTCCAGGTCTTGCCGTCCGGGTCGAGCGTGCCGTCGACCGGCTCGTTCTGCGCGTTGACCACCTTGACCTCGCCGAGCTTCCCGCCGCCCACCACGATCGTGATCGGCGCCTGCGGGTCGATCGCGTTGGCGCCGTCGGCCGGGGTGAGCGTGATCGACGCGGGATCCGCGCCCTTCTTCGAATCACCCTTGGTCGTGGTGCTGTTCGGCCCGCCGGGCTTCTTGCCGCCGTCGCCGCCGTCGTCCGAGCTGCAGCCCGACACGAGCAGGAGCGCGCCGAGCAGCAGTGCGGGCACCACGCGCCATCGGGCCCGTGACCGCGTCGAGAGCGACTTCGATCCTGCTGACATGTACGGGCAGTCCCTTCATCCGGAGCCGGGTCGCGACCCGGCCGGGGCCGAAAGCCACATTCCACGTCTCATTCGACGAGCCGAACATCCACCGCGGTTCCGCATTCCGGGTCACTCGCGGGCAAATGAGGTGATCGGGGCGATCGTTGCCATCCTCGCGGACGACCGCGGGCCGCCTCGACCCGAAGCGCATCGCGCCGTGATCCGTCATCCGGGCCGACGATCGGCCTCCACCAGGGCGCGAATCAGCGTCGGAGCGGCGAATCCGGGCCGATCCACGGCCTCGGCGGGAAACGGACGGACGATCAATTCGTACTCCCCGGGCGAAGAGGCGGTCGGAGGCTGTGGCAAGACCGTGACGATCCGCTGGACATCCGTACCCTCGACGGCCTCGAGAAACCATTCCCAGGTATCGGCGGGCGTCCCCCGCCCGTCGGGGCCACGATCGAGGTGCAGCACGGTGTGCGCGCCGGCGAGCACCGCGCCCAGTCGCAGCGGGTCGGACAGGTCGCTCACCGCGACCCGCACGCCCGCCGCGCGCAACACACCGGCCGCGCCGCGATCGCGGACCGTGGCCCGTACCTCCCCACCGGACAGGGCGAGTTCGAGCGCGACGGCGCGACCCAGCGGTTGGTCGGCTCCGGTGACGACTACGGGCATGGCGGCAACCTTACTCAAACCCGACATTCGTGAAGCTCGGGTAAAGACGGGAGCGCACGTCTCGCCGTGCGGGCCCACGAATCGAGTTGAGGCACATTTCCGCGCTCCGCCGGTAGAGAACGCGCCGTCGGTCACGCGCTGTTCGTCGACAAATTAACCAAAATCGACAGAGTGGCCGAAACATTGCTCCGAATCGGCGGAAAATACCCCTCACCCGCAACCCTCCGTATCGGCGCTCGTTGGGGGTTCGGGGCTTCCATGTCACTCTCCCGGGGGAAGCCGGGCCGTACCGCTGGATTGTGCTCACCGTTTGCGACAGCTTGGTCACACGAAGTCGCCGTGGGGGTCGGATCGTTCGCCCCACACGACGGCCCGTGGCGTACCTGATGGCGCCTACCTGATGACACCCGGGCCCCGCCCGGATCCGCAATACACGGAGGATCCCCATGAACCGCAAGCTCGGCACCCTGGCCGTAGCTCCCCTCGCCGCCGGTCTGCTCTTCCTCGGTGCGGGCGCCGCGTGCGCCGACGGCGGCAACGGCACGCTCGGCGACAACGGCTCGAACGCGTCGACCACGACCTCCTCCACCACCAACAGCGGCAGCGGAAACGTCCTCGGCGGTGTCGACGGCAACTACAACGCCACGCAGCAGAGCGCGACCGGCGCGGGCGCCTCGAACCAGAACAACAACGCCGGGATCAAGGGCAACTCGGGCGTCGTGGTGATCAACCAGGGCAACGCCGACGTGCAGCACGCCTGGCACCCCTGGTTCTGAGTGGACCCGATCGGCTGCACCGACCCGGCCGATCGTCGCGCGCGGCGGGGGGCGCCCCCCCGGGGGGCCCCCCCCCCCGGGCGGGGGGGGGGGGGGGGGGGGGCCCCCCCGGGGGGGCGCCCCCCGCCGCGGCGTGTACGTGTATGCGAGTGGGCCCGGCGGGAACATCCTGGTGACCGGGATGGGAGGCGGCCGTGACGCTCGAGTGGGAATCGACGGACCCCGAGGTCGACGCGCGCGCCGTGCTCGGCGAGGCGCGCGGCGTGCTCGGCGACGCGCTCGACGCCGTACACGGTGACGTGCGGTCGGGCAACGGCCGACTGCCGCCGCCGTGGCCCGGCCGCCGACTGCCGCTCGGCGCGCGCTTCGACGGTGCCGGCACCAACTTCGCACTGTGGGCGGGTGACGCCGAGGCGGTCGAGCTGTGCCTGTTCGAGGACGGCCCCGACGGCACGTCGCGCGAGACCCGGCTGCCGCTGCGTGAGCAGACCTTTCGGGTGTGGCACGGCTATGTCCCCGGCGTGCGGCCCGGACAGCACTACGGCTATCGGGTACACGGGCGCTGGGAGCCCGAGCGCGGCGCGCGGTGGAATCCCGCCAAGCTGCTCCTGGACCCCTACGCCCGCGCCGTGGACGGGCAATTCCGGCTGGACGACGCGGTGTTCGGGCATGTGTACGGCGGACCCGACACCGTGCGCGACGATCGCGACTCGGCGGCGTTCGTGCCCAGGTCGGTGGTGGTGGCCGACGACGCCGACTGGTCGCACGACCGCCGGCCGAAGATCCCGTGGGCCGAGAGCGTGATCTACGAGCTGCACGTCAAGGGCTTCACCGCGCGCCACCCGCGCATCCCCGAGCACCTGCGCGGCACCTACGCGGGCCTGGCCCACCCGGCCGCGATCGACCACCTGGTCCGGCTCGGGGTCACCGCCGTCGAGCTGTTGCCGGTGCACCAGTTCGTCTCCGAGGAACACCTGTTGCGCGGCGGGCGGACCAACCACTGGGGCTACAACACGGTGGGGTTCTTCGCGCCGCACGCGGCGTACGCCTCGGCGGGCGGGCGCGGCGGCCAGGTGCACGAGTTCCGGGACATGGTGCACGCGCTGCACGCGGCCGGGATCGAGGTGATCCTGGACGTGGTCTACAACCACACCGGCGAGGGCGGGCCGGGTGGGCCGACGTTGTGCTTTCGCGGAATCGACAACGGCGGCTACTACCGCCTGGCCGGCGGCGGCCGGCACTACACCGACTACACCGGGTGCGGGAACACGCTCAACGTGGTCCAGCCGCACGTGTTGCAGCTGATCACCGACTCGCTGCGCTACTGGGTGACCGAGATGGGCGTGGACGGCTTCCGGTTCGATCTGGCCGCCGCACTCGCCCGGTCCAGGCACGACGTGGACAAGCTGTCCTCGTTTTTGACCGTGATCGCGCAGGACCCGGTGTTGTCCCGGGTGAAGCTGATCGCCGAACCGTGGGACCTGGGCGCGGGCGGCTACCAGGTCGGCGCGTTCCCGCCGCTGTGGACCGAGTGGAACGACCAGTATCGGGACGCGGTGCGGGACTTCTGGCGCGGCGCCCGGCCGGATGTGCGGGGGCTGGCGTACCGGCTGTCCGGCTCCTCCGACCTGTACCAGCGCGACGGGCGCAACCCGTACGCCTCGATCAACTTCGTCACCGCGCACGACGGCTTCACGATGCGCGACCTGGTCACCTACGAGCGCAAACGCAACGAGGCGAACGGCGAGGACAACCGGGACGGGACCGACAACAACCGGTCCTGGAACCACGGCTACGAGGGCGAGACGGCGGACCCGAACGTGGTGTCGCTGCGCAAGCGGCAGATCCGCAACCTGATGACCACACTGCTGCTGTCCACCGGCGTGCCGATGATCACCTCCGGTGACGAGATGGGGCGCACCCAGGCGGGCAACAACAACGCCTACTGCCAGGACAACGAGCTGTCCTGGCTGGACTGGTCGGCCCTGGACTCGCCGGAGTGGCGGCCACTGGTCGAGCTGACCGCGCGGCTGATCCACCTGCGTCGCGCGCATCCGGTGTTGTGTCGCCGGGCGTTCTACTCGGGGCAGCCGGTCACCCCGGACGGGCTGCGCGACCTGGCCTGGTTCACCCCCGGCGGGCGCGAGATGACCCGCCGGGACTGGTTCGCGCCGACCGCGACGCTGGGGATGTACCTGTCCGGCCTGGACATCGACCGGCGTGGCCCGCGCGGTGAGCGGATCGTGGACGACAGCTTCCTGTTCATCCTGCACGCGTCGTCGCAGCCGATGCGATTCACCCTGCCGGACGAGCCCTGGGCGCACTCGTACGAGGTGGTGCTCGACACCGCGCTGGAGGGGGATCCGATGGCCCGGTACAGCGAGCCGGTCGCGGGCGGCAGCGGACTGCGGCTCGCGGGGCGGTCGGCGATGTTGCTGCGGGTGGAGCACGCGGTGTGGGCGCCTACGTAGGGGCGGGCGAGGGAAGCCGTACGCTCGCGTAGGGTGGAGATACCGACGGCGTTGCGCACGCGTGTGGCGTCCCGCCGTCCGCCGGCCCGGCCCGACATCCCCCCTCGAAGCGAAGGACCGCGCACCATGACGTCCCCGACGCCGATCCTGGTCACCGCCCCGAATTTCCGTGACGCGGGTGGGCACGCCACCGCGACCGGTCGCAAGGTGCGCACGGGCCTCGTGTACCGCTCCGACGGCCTCGGCGAGGTGGACGCGACCGACGCCGCGACGCTGGTGCGGCTCGGCATCGGCCTGGTGATCGACCTGCGCTCGGCGACCGAGCGCGACCGCGAGCCGGACCGGGTGCCGGCCGGCGCCGAGCTGCTGATCGCGGACGTGATGGGGCGGGAGAACGACGAGCTGTTCGGCGAGGTGTTCGCCGACCCGGATCGGGCGGGGGAGCTGCTCGGCGGCACGGCCGGGCGCGAGCTGATGTGCGAGGTGTACCGGCGGTTCGTGACGAGCGAGGGTGCTCGGGTCGCGTACCGCTCGGTGTTCGCGCGGATGGCGAACGAGGCGGCGCCGACGGTGTTCCACTGCTCGCACGGCAAGGACCGGACCGGGTGGACGTCCGCCGTGCTGCTCACGCTGCTCGGGGTGCCCCGGGCGACCGTGGTCGAGGACTATCTGGCCAGCGCGGCGCACCTCGCGGAGAAGAACCGGGCGATCCTGGAGCACATCGCGGAGCGCGGCTTCGACCCCGCGCATCTGGCGCCGGTGTTCGACGTGCACGTGGAGTATCTGGACACGGCGTTCGCGGCGGCGGAGGAGCGGTACGGGTCGGTGGAGGGCTATGTGCGGGACGGCCTGGGGGTCTCCGACCCCGAGGTCGCGCGGTTGCGCGAGCGGCTGCTGACGGACTGAGCCGGGGCGGGTGGGTCCTGTGTGTCGGGTGGGTCAGCCTCGGGGCGGGCCCCACGGCGGCGGCGGGGGTTGGCGGTACTGGGGCTGCTGCTGCCAGGCCGGGTGCTGATGCGGGTTGGCCTGCGGCGACGGGTACGGCGGAGACGGCGGGGCCGGTTGCCACGGGTTGGCCGGTTGCGGCGCGGCCCACGGGCCGGTCTGGTGCGGGAACGACATCGGCGGCATCGGCGGCATCGGCGGCTCCGGGCGACGGGTCGGGTGCGGGCCGCCGCGGAAGGTCACGCCGTAGCGGCTGCGCACCCGGCGGATCTCCCACATCGACATCAGGGTGATCGTGATCGGGCCGCCGAGCGACCCGATCAGCCGTACCGCGGTCGGCAGCGCGCCCTTGCCGCCGTCGTCCCCGAGGTCGATCAGCGCGCCACACCACGACAGCCAGGGCGCGATCACGGCGGGCAGCAGCGGGTGCCCGTCCACGGCACGGAACAGGTGCTGCGGGATGGCGCGTACGGCGAGGAACCAGAAGCGCATCACCCACACGGACACGATCAGGCCGAGCACGGTGAGCAGGAATGCCTGCACACTGGCGTTGGCGTTGACCTTGGTGGTTCCGTACGCGAACGCGCCCAGACCGCCGAGCGTGGCCGCCGAGACGATCACGAACAGACCGAGCGAACGCAGCGGCAACATCAGGCTCTTGCGCGTCTCGGTCCGCATGTCGGGGCGGGTGAGCGCGATCATGATGCCCACCGCGATCGGGCAGGCGATGATCGCCACGAAGACGGAGGCGATGAAGCTGGCCATCCACCCCCGGGCGGCATCGTCGGTGCCCCCATAGGTGATCGCGATCCACACCAGCACGCCGAGCCCGAGCCAGGAGCGGATCGCCCGCACCCGCTCCAGCGTCACATCGCGCCCGATCAGCCGATAGTCGGGCACGAAGTAGCGCTCGGCCACCCGTTTCGGCAGCGGAATCCAACCGAACACGAACATCGGCTTGCGCTCGATCCCCGAGTGCGTCACACGCAGGCCCTTCCTAGACGACGCGCCCCCGTCAGGCGCCGACTCGCCCCGATGTTAGGGGGTCCGGCACCCCCCACCACCAACCCCGGCCCGCAACGCCGCCGCAGTCTCCACGATGTCCCCCATCGAGCCGTCCGCCACGGCAACGATCAGCTCGAACATCGCATCCTCGTCGAGGGGGTGCACGTAGCTGCCGCGGGGCGGGCTACGTCTTGTCCGGCGAACAGGGCCTAGTCGTTTTGCCGCGTCACTCGGCGCAGCCTGCGCAATTCGTCGGGCCGAACCGTCACCTCGAACGGCGCCGGTGGCATCGCCGCGTGCGCTCCCTCGACTCGGGCCACAGAACTGTACGCCCCGTCTCGAAGCTCGAACCCCTCCAGCACGGAATCGTTGGGCTCCAGCACCCAGTAGTACTCGATCCCCCACGACGCGTACTTCTTGAGCTTGTCGACGCTGTCTCGGCCCGCCTGTCCGGGCGAGACGATCTCGACCGCGAGCAGCACGTGCTCCGGGTCGAGCCAGATGTCGTCCTCGTCGGACTTCTCGCCGGCTCGGGCGACGGCACCCTCGACCACTACGACGTCAGGCTGCGTGAAATCGTTGTCGTGCCGAACGTTGATGTTCTCGTAGACGACGCAGTCCACGCCGGCGTCCTCGGCGGCAGCCTCGAGCAACATGGCCAATCGCCGCGAGACCATCTGGTGCCGACGGGATGGGGCCGGAGACATCATGAGTGCACCGTCCAGCAATTCGACACGCCATCCATCGGCGTGGATCTCCAGAACGTCTTCGGGCGTCCACACACGATCGAATGCGGGAAGGCTCACGGCACTCCTTCGATTGACCGGACATGTCTGATTCTACGAGCTGGGCGCGGTCGCATCTCGCATGATCGGCGATCGGCTACTACTTCTTCGTCCAGTCCTTTTGGGGGAGATCGGCGCGGCCCTGGGGGGCGTCGGCGTTGGTGCGTAGGAGGAGGGCTGCGGGGGTGGTGTCCTTGGGGAGGTCGAACCACAGGTCTTCGACCAGGGTGTCGGAGGCACCGAGGGTGAAGTCGCGCAACTGGCGCTTGATCTCCATCGATTCGAGGTCCATGCCGAGCTGGGTGCCGTCCGAGAGAACCAGGCGCTGTTCCAGGTTGGCGACCTGCACGGTGGCCAGCGAGTTGTTGGCGATGGAGATCTTGACCCGGCACAGCCGGCCCTTGGCGAAGTGTTCGGCGTGTGTGCCGGTGATCCACTCGATGCCGCAGGTCAGCCCCTGCGCGGTGAACGTGGTCTGCCCGCTGAGCACCGGCGCCGCCTTCACCGGGATCTCCGTCTCGCGCATCATCATCTTCAGCGGCTTGTCCTTCTCCGGCCAGTACAGCGCCGCCGCCCCCGCCGCGAACCCCGCGCCGATCAGCAGCCCGAGTACGAACCCGATGGCGATCCACTGCCGGATCCGCCGCCGAGCCCCGAGATGGCCCGCCACCTCGCCGCGTAACTCGTCGATCCGCCGACCCACGGGAACCATTCGCCACCCCTGTCTCCGCAACCGAGGCACGCATCGTATGGGCGCGCTCCCACCGCTGACGAGAGCTTTACGAAGGGGCGCCCGGCCCTCAGTCGTGCTCGATCAGGGATGCCGCGGCGCGGGCGATGGCGGCGTCGAGCGGGCCCAGCGGAGTGGGCACGGCATTCTCGCTCGGCGCGATGTACCAGACCAGCGGCCCGGATCCACCACGCGGCGGAGGAAAGGTCACCCAGGCCCCGAGACCGTGCCGACTCGGCCCGCGCTGATCCCGCAACCGCGTGCGATCCGGACCCGAGACCGGAACGAGGAAGCCCATCTTCGCGCAGCGCCGGTCGTAAATCACCGGCCCGACCCGAACTCCCGCCGCCCGCAGGTGCTTCACCACCTCGCGTCCCAGCCGCGCATCCACCTCGATCACGTCGAACGTCTGCCCGGCGGCCACCAGACGCGGAGCGTAGGGGTTGCCGCCGGGCTCGGCCGAGTCGTACATGGGGTGACACCTTCATCCGTCGGATCGACTCCGGCCCCCGCACACCCCATCCCAACCCGCCGCGCCCGCCCGCGCCCCCCACACTCACGACTTGATGCCCTTCCGTCACCTGTTCGGCCCACCCGAACCGGCCCATCCACCCCGCGGCCGTCGTCGTGTCGACCGACCCGGTCCGATGATCTACGACGGGGGGGAAGGTGTTCGCGGCGGGCGCGGACATCAAGGAGATGGCCGAGATGACCTACACGGACATGGCCGACCGGGGCGCCGCGCTGCAATCCGCGTTCACCGCCGTCGCCGAGATCCCCAAGCCGGTGGTCGCCGCGATCACCGGCTTCGCGCTCGGCGGCGGTTGCGAGTTGGCCCTGTGCGCCGACGTGCGCGTGTGCGCCGACAACGCCAAACTCGGCCAGCCCGAGATCACGCTGGGCATCATCCCTGGCGCCGGCGGCACCCAGCGCCTGCCCCGCCTGATCGGCCCGTCCAAGGCCAAGGACCTGATCTACACGGGCCGCTTCGTCGCCGCCGACGAGGCCCTGTCCATCGGCCTGGTCGACCGGGTCGTCCCGGCCGAGGACGTCTACGCGGAGGCCGTGAAGTGGGCCGGGCAATTCGCCAACGGCCCGGCCCACGCCCTGCGCGCCGCGAAGGAGTCCATCGACCGCGGCCTCGAAACCGACCTGAACACCGGCCTGGACATCGAACGCCTCCAGTTCACCGCCCTGTTCGCCACCGAGGACCGCACCACCGGCATGCGCGCCTTCGAAGCCAAGGAAAAGCCAAGGTTCTCGGGACGCTGAGCTGACCCAAGGCCACACTTGACAGGAATCGAGACAACTACGGAGCCATCGGACATGCCCCCCGCCGGCGCCGCAGGAGTTGCCGCTTGGCCGAGCCCGGCAAAGTCTCCAAGCCGTGTGCCACGGCTATAGAGCCTTTCCCGAGTGACGCACCCGCAGCCCTCCAAGGATCTCGTCCATCTCATTATTCGACAGATTCCCCCCCTTCCCAAATCCCTGCCAGAGCTCCACGTACCTCAGCGCTCCGACCGATATTTCGAACGCTGTGAAGAAGTAGCGAACGAACATGAAGTACGTGAACTCGGAGCCGGACTCACTACGCAGCCATGTGGCAATCGAACTAGCCGATCGACCCTCTTCTGCCATTTCCTGAATCCTCGGAACCAGGTTCTCATTCCACATCATTTCCTGAATATTACCTCAACTTTTGTATATTCGGCCGCAGCGCCTTCCAATGTTCTAAATTCCACATTCGTAAATCCGTACTTGACGGCGATTTTTCCGGTGAATGTATTACGGGCAGCCTCTTCTGCGGACAGCCAGTGTTGCATCCCGGCATTGAAGCTGTCCAAGTTATCCTTCATGTCGCCACCGGACAACCAATAGCCACGGACTGCGGACGCATCTTTCCCGAGTGCCTCCATGGCGTTAACAAACATCACGCCACCCACCGGGCGCATGCATCCCCGGAATTTCCTTGCCTGCCGTGACCACCGTGTTGAGAATATTCTCTTCATCGAGGGATGCAGCGATACCAGCTCCGTTATCATACCACTCGGAGTATTCGGTACAATTGGAGTTATGCACAAGTACGGGTGATGCGCCCGCAAATACATAATACGTGTGATTCGCATCAATCGTGAGATCGTGAGTGCGTTGACGCTGCCGATAAATACGGACCCCGTCGACCTGCACCCAAGCCCCTGAAGAGGTTTGAAGCCACTGGCCGGACTTGAGATTTCCCGCCTCGACCCACTGCTTGAACTCCGGAATCCAGAACGGGTGATTCGTCGTGGCGATAATAGTTCCGCCACCATCGTCCGCTCGGACTGTGATCTCGGCAAAATCCTTGTCATCCTCCGTGATGATAGAGGCGAGGACAGTTCGACTGGTCGTCACCCCGGACTCCGGATCAGCTGCAATTACCGTATCCCCGGGAATGACATCCTTGATGGGCTTCCGACTACCGTCGGCCATGAGAATCTCGGCAGTCGGCACGAAGCTGTGACCGAGACATCCCCCTGCAATCCTGGAAGCCTCTCCCGCCAGCCCGACGCCACGTGCTTCTTCTTGCCTTGCTCGGCGCGCAAAGAGTTCTTCAAGCACTCCCGCGCCCAACCTCGCCGCCGGAACGGCATCAAGGGAGGAAACTCCCGCACCGTAAACATCGCACTGCTGCTCATTGCCCAACGTGCAACGGATTCCCGGGATTACGAGAGTGGTGTCCCCCAAGAGACCCAGCAAAGTCTTGACGCTTATTTCACGGCCGGGCGGGCGAACGTAATTTCCACCGGAGCCACCTATTGCCGAATTTGATTTCTTTGTTCTGGGAGACAGCTGGCCCGTGGTGTCCGAGGTGCCCTTTCCGCTGTTGCCGCTCGTCGTAGCCACGTCCGTGCTCACCGGCGTGGCTGCCTCCGCCGCCGCGTTGTCCCGGTCGTTGATCACCTTCGAGTAGTTGGGGTTGTCTACACGAGGATCGTTGGGGCCGGTGCGCAGACCAGTGGGATCCGAGAGCGTAGCGGGGTTGTTGTTGCTGTAGGTGTAGCCGTGCATTTGGCCGGCGTCGGTGAGGTCCATGATCGGGTCGACGCTGATGAAGCGGCCGAGGGTGGGGTCGTATTCGCGGGCGCCGACGTGGGTGAGGCCGGTGGCGTCCATGGGCTTGCCGAGGAAGCCCTTGTCGTCGGGCCATTGGCCGTTGGCCTGGGTGGGTTGGGTGCCGCGGGGTTCGCCGAAGGGCTTGGATTGGCGTCGAGTGGCGGTGAGTGTGGTGGCGTCGAGGGTGCTGACCGGAGTGCCGTGGTGGTCGGCCGCCATATAGGCGATGGTGCTCGGGCCGTTGCGAACGACCGTGGCGCCGCCGGCGGTGGTGTAGTAGCGGGTGCCGACGACGGGGCCGGATTGGTCGGTGTTGGTGGTGAGTTCGTCGGTGCCGAGGTAGAGGGTGGTCTTGCCGGCCTCGCGGCGGATGATGCGGTTGCCGTCCGAGTCGTGGACGTACTCGCTCGTGCCGGTGGCGGAGGCGACCTTGGTGAGCTTGTCCTCTTCGTTCCAGGTGAGGGTCTGGAGGTTGGCGTCCGCGCCCGGGCGGGTCCTGGTGTTGCCGGACTGGTCGTAGGTCAGACTGGTTGTTACGGCTTCGCGAGTGCCGGTTTTGACGGTGACCGAGTCCAGGCGGTGGGTGCGGTCGGTGGGCTGGGCACCGGCGCGGTAGGCGTACTCGGTGGTGACGTTCTTGGTGGGGTCGTCGGTGGGGTCGTGTTCGACGAGTTTGGTGCGGTTGCCGACGACGTCGTAGGTAAAGGACTGCCAGTAGGGGTTCGGGCCGCCGACGGTGGTCGGGGTGGAGGTTTGGGTGGTGCAGCCGCCGGTGCCGGGGACGTTGGGGGCGGGGAGGGTGGTGGTGCCGGCGGTGTCGGTCCAGGCTTCCTTCAGGCGGCGTTTGGCGTCGTAGGCGAAGCACTGGGTGTCGGTGGTGTTGTTGTCGCGTTTGGTGCGGATGGAGGTGACGTCGCCGGAGGGTTTGTAGGTGTACGACGTGGCGTCGACGCTGGTGGTGGTGCCGGTCTCCTTGTCCCAGTCGGTGGAGAGCAGGCGGCCGGTGGAGGGGTCATAGGTGCTGGTGAAGGCGGCCTGGCGGGGCTGGGCGCCCAGGGTGGCGCGGGTGTTGCGGCCGAACGGGTCGTAGTCCGCCCAGTTCAGGTATCCCCGCGCGCCGCTGACCGTGGTGAGCAGGCCGCCGTCGTTGTAGGCGTAGTCCAACGCCTCGCCCGGCAGGCCGCCCTGGGCCGGGAGGGTGGTGCGGATGGGCAGGCCGATCACCGGTTCGTACTCGGTGGCGGTGGTGTAGATGCCGGCGAGTTTGCCCTCGGCGGAGGGGATGGTGGTGCGGGTGCCGGTGGGCAGGTATGTGCCGGGCTTGAAACCGGTGATCTCGCTCGTGTACTTCGCACGGGGCTTGCCGTCGACGTCGACGTAGCGAGAGGAGCCGTCGGCCTGGCCCTTCGCGTAGCGGTCGTACGTCCACTCGGCGAGGAGGTTCGCGTCGGAGACGGAGTCCTTGTACGAGGCGGTCTTTCGGCCGAGGGCGTCGTAGGTGTAGGCGAGCTTCATTCCTCGGGCGTCGGTGGTGCCGATCACGCGCCCGACGAGGTCGTAGCGGGTGTCGGACGGGCCCTTGTCCGGGTCCTCGGCGTGGGTCTTGCGGCCCAGGAAGTCGTAGGTGTACGTCCACGTGTTGCCGCCCGCGTCGGTGACGGTCTTCAGTTCCTCGCGCGGGGTGTACGTGTACGTGATCCTCGAGTAGTCGGTGCCGGTGGGGTTGCCGCCGTTGTACTCGCGCAGTTCCCTGGGCTTGCCGCGGGCGTCGGAGATCGACACGGTCGCGACACCGCCGGGCGGCGGGGTCACCCGGGTCTCGTCGGCGCCGGCGTAGGTCGTGGTGGTGCGCCACTGCTCGACGCCCTTGGACGCGAACACCTGGGCGGTGGTGCGGCCCATGCCGTCATACACGACCGCGTTCTGACCGGACACCTCGTTGTCGTTGGCGGCGAACACGGCCGTGTCCGGACCGGAGGCGCTGTTGAAGTACGGCTGGTTCGTCTTGACCGGACGGCCCAGGCTGTCGTGGAAGGTGTCGGTGACCACCCGGCCGGGGTCACCGGTCGCCGTCGTCGACTGTGTCTGCCGCTCCTGCAGGAAGCTGTTCAGGATCCGGTGGGAGACCGCGTAGGTGTCGTTCACACGCAGGGTGCGGGTGGTCACCACCGACGGCCCGGTCTTGCTCGGGGCGTACGCGAACTGCAGGTCGGCGTTCTGCTGCCTGGTGTGACCCGGCTTCCACACCGCGATCAACCGGCCCAGGACGTCGTACTCCTGCTCCACCACCAAGCCGTTGGCGTCCACCGCCTTCACCGCGAGGTTACGAGCGCCGGCGTAGGTGGTGGTGGCGGTCCAGCCGGTCGGACCGGTGACCGCCACCGTGGTCGGCAGCGAGCCCGCCGCGGGGGTGTATGCGGTCGTGGTGACCTTGTTCTCCGCGTCGGTGGCCTTGGTGACCCGGCCGTACGCGTCGAACTCCGACTTCGCGGTGGTCACCCGGTTCGGAGTGCCGTCCGGCTTGTAGTCGACGACCGCGTCGGTGGACGTGACGTCGCCGACCGCGCCGACCTCGCCGAAAGGCTTGTTGTCGTACAGGTTGTGCGACCAGGCGTACACCGTGTCCTTCGACGTGGCGGTGTCGCAGGCGCCGACCAGGGACAGGTTCTCGGTCGGCTTGCCGATGATCCACGCACCGGTGTTGTGCGCATAGGTCGTCTTCGTGCAGTACTCCGGCAGGCCCTCCGCCTTGTCCGACACCGTCTCCGGGAGACCGTGGACCGGCTCGAACGTGGTGGTCTTGGACGTCTCGCGCCACGTGGTGCCGTCCGCAAGGAGGCTGCGGTTGCGCGTCTTCGACGTCGCGGTGCGATACGCCGCCAGCGGAGGCAGGCCCCGGACACGGGCGTGGGTGGCGGTGGCCGCGGAGGAGAACGGCGTACTCAGCGTCGTGGTCGCCGCCGTGCCGCCGGCGCCGGTGAACGCCTGGGTCTCGTAGGCGAATCCGGCATGCTGGTTCGCGTCCACAATGGTCTGGCCGGTGGAGTCGGTGAGGGTGACGGCGCGTTTGGTGCCGTCCTTCCTCACGTCGCCGTCCATGCCGCGCAGATAGAACGCCGTCGACTGGGTCACCGCGTCCTTCGGGGCCACGCCCGAGCGGGTGATCACCTGGCCATAGCCCCGGAACTGGTTCCAGGTGCGGCGGTCCTTGCTCTTCGGCCTGGACGCCTCCTTGTCCTCGGTCAGCTCCGCGTCGTCGCGGTGCCAGGCCGCGCCGCCGACGTACTCGTAACGCGTCGAACGATTCGGGGTGACCGTGGCGATGTCGTGCTCGGTGACCTCGGCCACCGTGTACTTGTGGAACCAGTGGAGAACCGGCTCCGCCTCCTCGTCGAAGTTCCACCACATCGGGTAGCACGCCTTCGAGTTGGCGTCCGGGGTGGGCAACGCGGTCGGCAGGCACTCGGCGTCGTTGTAGGTGACCGTGGTCTGACCGCCGGTCTCGTTCGTGACCCCCGTCAGACGCCGACGATTCATCGGCGGCGCAAGGTCACCACCCGCATCCACACGGTTCGGCTTGAACGTGCCCGCGAAGTCCACCGAGGGGACGTCGATCTTCCTCGTGCCCTCCCAGGCGGTGCGGGTGATCGAGTTCAACCACAACGTCGCGGACGAACCGTCCTGCGGATCCGGGTAGTCCTGGTCCAACGCGTACTCGTCCACCGTCTGGTAGGTCGAGCCGACCAACGTCTGCGTCGTGATCCTCGTCAGGCGACGGGTCGAGAAAAATGTCTGCCCGTACACCTCACACTTGCCCGACGTCGCGCACTGCTTGTCCACGGGCACATCCGGCCACTTCGATGCGTTCGCCTTCGTCATCTTCGCCGGATCGCAGTCGAACCCGTCCTTCTTCAGGCAACGCTCGGCGGTGTCGAAGACGACCTGCGCGGTCGGAGGGGTCGTGTCGTCCTTCTTCGAGCCGTAGGTGATCCTCGCCAAGGTGCCACCCCGGGTGTACTCGGTCAGGGTTCCGGACCCCACCAGGACCGCGCCGCGGGTGTACCGATTCGTCTCGGTGTTGTACGTGTAGGTGACCATGCCGCCGCGGGCGTCGATCACGTAGTCGAGGTTCCAGCGCCACGCCTGCTGACACCACGAGGCGTCGAACCCGGACGCCTGGTTGCACGGCTCGCCCGCGTTGTTGCCATACACCGGCGCGGACCAAGTGGAGTTCGTGGCCGGGCCCGTGGTGGTGCCGGGCTTGTGGCCCACGCCGAAGTAGTACTGCACACCATCGCCGGTGGTCAGGCGCCAGTACTCCCCGTTGTCGTCACCGTTGACCGCACCGGTCAACGGCTCGATCCGCGAGTCGTCGTCACCCTCCAGCCGCCACTTCGACCTGTCCGCGTCGTCTTGGACCAGCGTCGATGACTTGCCGTTCAGGGACAACGTCAAGGCGTTCTGGTTCGACCAGCACTTCTCGCCGGACTTGTCCTGACCATCCCGTCCGCACCACTGGTACGAGCGCTCGACGAAACCGGGTGAGTACTCCCAACCCTCGCCGATCCACGACGCCTGGTTGTTGGTGTTGGTCGTACGACCATCCACCGCACCAGAGTTATAGGCCAGGTTCACCGTCGGCGCGGTGCCCCCGACCGCCGGCGGAACACCCACGCCGTACGACCAGTTCATCGAACCGGAGTTGCCACCCGCCGACCACGAACCCGACGGCGACAGCGACGTCGCCTTGTAGTCACCGGAGGGGCCAGACGCTTCGGCGGTGACCGCTAGCAGCATCGAGCCTAGAGCGGCGGTCGCCGAACGGGCCGCACTCGCGGACAGGTCGACGTCGGCGAGCACCCGGTTCTTCACGCGGTCGTTGCGCCCGCCGGCCACCGGGGTCTTGACCCGGCACGCGGCCACATCAGGCGTGGTCAACGCGCACTCGGGCATCGACACCAGGCGCAGCCGCGAGGACCAGTCCGCGCCGAACGCGTCGCGGAAGCCCGCGTAGTCCACGCCGACGGTGACCTTGCCGGGCGCGGAGGCGGCGTCCGTCGGACGCACGGTGATCAGGACGCCGTCCACGCCGGCCTTCTCGGCCGCGTCGTGGTCGGCGACGGTGACCTTGACCCGGGTCGAGGCATTGCCCGCAGGCGCCGCGAGGACGCCCGAACGCAGCAGTGGGCCGGGGCCGTTCGCATCGGGTGCCGTGATCCACACCGGCGTGCCCGGGGCGTTGCCGCCGGAGGGCGCCGCCAGGAGCGACGAACCTCCCCGCGCGACGAACGACGACGACGGAGCCGGCACGGCCTCCGCCTCGACCGCCTTCGGCCACGCCGTAGCGGTCGGCTTCCACGAGCGGTGACCGTCACCCGCCACCGGCACCGGCTTCGGGAGCTCGGCCTTCCTCCCGTTCACCGAAGGGGTCTTGGGCAACTCGCGCGGCGACCACGCCCCCGGATCCGGCTCGTTCTTGATCCAACTCGCCGCCTGGGCCGGGCCCACGCTCGCCGTCAACGCCAGGACCGTCACTCCCGCCACGAACAGGCGCGCCGGGCGCACTTTTCGTTCGCGCCGAGACTTCGACCCCCACGACCAACCACGCATGACGCACGACCCCCACCGGGACAGGACGGACCCCGCCCGAATAGACGAGAGATCACAGACGGAGCGCAACGTAGGCCGTAAATCCGGTGCCGGTAAAGGGAGTTCCCGACGGCAGATGTGAACCTCGTCACTACAACCCCGAAGGCCGATCGATCGTCCCCCGCAGAGCCAAATCACCCGTTGGGATCCATAGAACGCAATCCGAACACACAGTTGTGCGCCATGAGTACTTATCGACATCGCCACATCAAGTGTGTGATGTGCGCCACACGGCGGAGTCGTTTTGCCAACGGATACGTTTCGCGCACTCATGCGCGCCCGACCCACCCGACCCCACTCCAGGAGCCGTCTCCATGCGACAAACGCCCGTCCTCGCACGCCCGCATCCGCGACTATCGGCGGCAGTCTGCGGACTCGTCGCCCTCTCGCTGTCCTGTGGCGCGGTCACCGCCGCGACGGCGACCGCCGCCGCCCGCGACACCCCGACCGCCGCTCGCGACACCACCCCGACCGGCCCGGACACCCCATCCGCCGACACCAGGGCGAAGGCCGAGGCGACCGCGTCCGAGCAGGCTCCACGTTGGCCCTGTACCTGCTCCCGCTGCCCACCTCACCCCTGACGAAGCCCGGCGCGGAAACCGTCCTCGCCAACCTGACGATGTTGCAAAAACCGCTGGGCGCGGAAAATATCGACCCGGTCTATTGGACCCTGTGGGTCGAACTGTGCTTTTACCTGATGTTCGCCGTCGTCGTCTGGCGCGGCGTCACGTACCGCCGGGTCGTGCTGTTCTGCGGTCTGTGGACCGTCGGCTCCGTCATCGCGTACGGCATCCACAACGACACGCTCACCATGCTCGTGAATCCCGTCTACTCGCCGTTCTTCATCGCGGGCATGGCCTACTACCTGATGTATCGGTTCCGCTCGACCCCGCTGCTGTGGGGCATCGTCGGCATCTCTTGGGTCCTGAGCGCCCACTACGCCCTCACCAAGACTTCCGGCGCGATTCCGTGGAGCCAGTGGGAACCGCGCAGGGCGTGGATCCTGGTCGTCCTCACCGGCATCTACGCCGTCGTGGCGATCGTCGCCCTCGGCTGGACCTCCCGCATCCGCTGGCGCTGGCTCAGCACCGCCGGAGCGATGACCTTCCCGCTCTACCTCACGCATTTCACGCTCGGTCTGATCACCATCCACCACTTCCGCGGCCGCCTGTCGCCACCCGTTCTGATCGCGTGCGTCGCCGCGGGATGCGTCGTCCTCGCCTACCTGCTGCAGCGGTTCGTCGAACGTCCTCTCGGCCGAAGCCTGCGGTCCGCTCTCAATCGCGGCCACCTTCCCGACGTTCCGGCCGCGCAAGCGCCCGCCCCCGGCCGATCCGCGGGCACCCATGACGGTGTCGACTCCCAGCGCGTCCCCACCGGCCCGTGGATGCCCTAGCGGAGCCGTGGCCGTCGGACCGGGCCCTACGTCGTCCGGCCTGCCTGGACCAGGCCGGATTCGTAGGCGAAGACGACTGCCTGGGCGCGGTCGCGGACGCCGAGTTTGGCGAACAGGCCCGTGGCGTGGTTCTTCACCGTCTGGACGCCGATGCTCATCGTCTGGGCGATCTCGGCGTTGTCCAGGCCCGCCGCGATCAGGCGCAGGACCTCCACCTCGCGAGGGGTCAGGTCGCGCAGGCCCGTCGCCGAGGGCTGCGGGGCCGAGGGGGCCTTGACGAAGGACTCGATCAGGCGCGTGAGCAGCCGCGGCGCGACCGCGGCCTCGCCCAGGTGGACCGTGTGCACCGCCGCGATCAGGTCCTCCGGCAGTACGTCCTTGGGCAGGAAGCCGATGGCCCCGGCGCGCAGCGCGCCCACCACGTACTCGTCCATGTCGAACGTGCTCAGCGCGAGCACCCGGCACTCGGGCAGTTCCTCGGTCAGCCGCGCGGTGGCCTGTACGCCGTCGAGCACCGGCATGCGGATGTCCATCAGGATCACGTTCGGACGCAGCCGATGCGCGGCCTCGACCGCCTGCGCGCCGTCGTCGACCTCGCCGATCACCTCGATGCCGGGATCGGAGCGCAGGATCAGCGCCAGGCCCCGACGCACAAGCGGCTGATCGTCCGCGAGCAGCACGGTGACCGGGGGTGCGTCCACGCTCATCGATTCAAGTCCTCTCCTGGCTCCGCCGGCGGCAGGGGCACGAGTGCGGCCACCCGGAATCCGCCTTCGGGACGCCTGCCCGTCTCGAGCACACCACCATGCACGGCAACACGCTCACGCATACCGAGAAGACCGTACCCGCCTCCCGCGACCGCGGTGCCCCCGCGGCCCGCGTCGCCGTCGTCGCAGACCTCCACCGCGACCAGGTCGGACCGGTATTCGAGCCGTACGAAGGCCCGCGCGTCCCCCGCGTGCCGGCGCGCGTTGGTCAGCGCCTCCTGCACGACGCGGTACAGCGTGAGCCCGATCGCCAACGGCACCCGACGCGGCTCGCCCAGCGCCTCGAACTCGACGGGCAGCCCGGCCGCGCGCGACTCGGCGAGCAGCCGGTCGATCTCCCGGATCCCCGGCTGGGGTTCGGAGGGCGCGTCCTCGGCCGCGTCGGTGCTGCGCAGCACGCCGAGCAGTTGGCGCATCTCGCGCAGCGCGGTGCGGCCGGACGACTCCAGCGTGACCAGCGCCTCCCGGGCGGTGTCGGGATCGCGGGCGAGGGTGGCGCGTGCGCCGCCGGACATCAGGTACATCGTGGTGATGTGGTGCGCGACGATGTCGTACAGCTCGCGCGCGATGCGCCGGCGCTCCTCGGTCACCGCCCGCTCCGCGAGCAGCCGCCGGTTCAGCGCCACCTGCTCGCGCCACCGGCGCACCCAGACGCCCACCGCGATCACCAGGGCGATGAACAGCGTGTCGCCGAGCACCATCAGCGGGGTGGCCGAGTTCTCCTGCGTGGTGTGCGCCGCCTGACCCGCGAGCGCGGCGAGACCGGCCGCACCGATGGCACGTGCGCCGCGGTATCGGGCCACCGCGTACAGCGCGACCGCGACCGACACGGAGAAGTTGTGCGCGTGCATCGTGACGACCGCGGACAACGCCACGTAGAGCGCGACCAGTACCCCGAGCACGGGCATCGGCCGGCGCCGGCGGAAGAACAGCGCACCGGCGCCCGCCGTGATCAGCAGCGCGCCGATCACGGAGGCGTGCGGCGCAGCCGTGTGGCCGGCGCCGATGTACGAGGCGAGGTCGGCCGCCCCGCAGCCGAGCGCGATCAGCAGATCCGCACGGGTGCGCCGGCAGGCCCGGATCCGCCGCCGGACCAGACCGACCAGCCCCGGGTACCACCCCGGCCCCGGACCGGGACCCGAACCCGCGCCGGCCGACCCGACCGCCGACCCGATCCCCGGACCGGCCGCCGGCTCCGCGGCCGGCGCCCCGATCGTGGTGATCGTCGCCCGCCCCGCCGCTGAGCGGTGCTCGAAGCCCATGCGTGGGCCTCCTTCATGGTTGGTGCCGTTCGTTCGTCCGCGCCGCGGCCGGCGTCCCCCACCCCGCCCGCCCCGCCCGTCCGCCCGGTCGTCCCATTCCATCGCCCGTGCCCGGTTTTCTGAACCTCATCGCAGATGATCCGCGCCCCGGACCGGAGTCCTGGTTCGGCGATCCGCCCGGACCGTGGTCCCGGTCCGCTCCCCTTCCCCCGGTCGATGCCCGAGGGGGGTTTCGCATGATCAGCTTGAGGCATTCCGGAGTTCCGCATCGAACTCCCATGTTTCGATCCGACGGCGGAGAAGGAAAATGATCCGTAGAACAACCGCGTTCGCCACACGTCATCGATGGATGACGATTATTGTCTGGGCGATCATCGGTATATCCATGACCGCCGTCGGCCAACCCTTGATGAACAGCGTCACCGACTCGTCGACCGGCGATTTCCTGCCGAAGAAATACGACTCGGCGGCGGCGATCCAGATCGCCGAGAAGAAATTCGACGAAAAGCCCGACCCGAACGCGGTGACCGTTCTCGTGGCCCGCGCCGATGGCGCCAAGGTCGGCCCGCAGGATCAGAAGAAGATCGCGGACACCGCCGCCGCGCTGGCCGCCAAGCGCATCAAGGCGGAGCCGGAGCAGTTCGCGAAGGACTTCTCGCAGACCCCGCGCTACACCGTCGGCATGGTCGCCCCGGACGGGACGTTCCAATTGCTCACGCTCTCGCTGAGCGGCAATCTGAACGATCCCGGCCTCCAGGACGTGTATCGCGACGCCCGTGACCTGGCGAAGACCGATTACCAGGCCGCCGGATATCGGATCGGATTCACCGGCGGTATCGCCAACATGGTCGATGACCTGGACGAGGAAGAGGACACCCAGGCCCTCGTCGGCGCCTTGACCATGGGTCTGATCGTCCTGCTGAACGTGGTGGTCTTCCGCAGCGTCCTGGCGGCGATCCTGCCGCTGCTCGCGGTGGCGCTCATCGGCGGTGCCGCCACCGGCGCGGTCGCCGGCAGCGCGAAACTCCTGGACATCAAGCTGGATTCGTCCGTGCCGAACCTGATCACCGTCGTCCTGCTGGGCATCGTCGTCGACTACTTCCTGTTCCTGATGTTCCGCTTCCGCGAGGAGTTGCGGGCCAACCCGGACATGGACAAGCGCGAGGCCGCCGCCAACACCGCGGGCCGGGTGGGCAACGCGATCACCTGCGCGGCCCTGACCATCGTGGCGGCGTTCGCCACCCTGGGCATCGCCAGCTTCGGTCAGTTCAAGGTGCTCGGCCCGGCCATCGCGGTCTCGGTGCTCGTCGCCCTGATCGGCAGCCTCACCCTGCTGCCCGCGCTGCTCGCGGTCACCGGTCGGGCGATGTTCTGGCCAGCGCGGGCCTGGAAGAAGGAGCGTCCGGCGGGCTTCGCCGCCCGACTGGGCGAGAACATCAGCGCGCGTCCGGTGCGCTACCTGATCGGCAGCCTGGTCCTGCTCGGCGCGCTCGGCGCCGGCGCGGTCGGCGTGAAGATGAGCTACGACCAGCACGGTCAGCCCACCACCAACGCCACCAGGACCGCCGACGAGATCTCCCGCTCGCTGCCCGCGGGCGTGTCCGACCCGCACACCGTCTACGTGCAGACCAAGGCGGGCGGCAAGCTCGACGAGCGTTCGCTCACCGGACTGACCGGCGCGCTCGGCAAGGTCGAGGGTGTCGGCCAAGTCGCCAAGCCCGTGCTCAACCCGGACAAGTCCGCCGCCCGGATCGACGTGTTCCTGGCCGCCAAGGCCGACACCCAAAAGGCCCGTGACCTGATCACCGGCCCGGTCCGCGGCACCATCGCCAAGAACACGCCCGAGGGCAGCGAGGCGCACATCACCGGAACGGCGGCGATCTTCGCCGACGTGGCCACCGCGGTGAACAAGGACCTCAAGCTGGTCTTCCCGGTCGCCGCGATCCTGATCGCGCTGATCCTGTTCCTGCTGCTGCGCTCGGTGCTGGCGCCGCTGGTGCTGATGCTCGCGGTCGGGTTGGGCTTCGTGGCCACGCTCGGCGCCGGGACGCTGGTCTTCCAGCACATGCTGGGCCGCCCCGGGGTGAACTTCACCCTGCCGCTGGTGTTGTTCCTGTTCGTGGTCGCGCTGGGCACCGACTACAACATCCTGATGAGCGACCGGCTCCGGGAGGAGATGGAGAAGCCGGTCTCGGCCCGCAAGGCGGTGGCCGAGGCGGTCCGGCACACCGCGCCGGCGATCGCCACGGCCGGTCTGGTCCTGGCAGGCTCCTTCGCCAGCCTGGCGGCCAGCCCCGCGACCGCCGAGATCGGCTTCGCCACCGCGGTCGGCATCCTGCTCTCCTCGATGCTGCTCTCGATCGTGCTGGTGCCCTCGATCGCCTCGATCCTGGGCCGGGGCCTGTGGTGGCCGCGTCGGAGCAACAAAGGGCACGGGGGCGGAGCGGGCGCGCCGGCGGCGTACGGCCACCCGGACACGGACCGCACGCTCGTGACCGAGCCGCAGATGGCCGGTGGCTACGGGCCCGCCCCGTACACCGGACAGCAGCCCTACCCGGGGCAGCAGCCCTACCAGGCGCAACAGCCCTACCCCGGGCAGCCGTACGGGCAGCACTACCGCCCGGACCAGCCGCACGGCTGACCGAGCCGATCGGGACACACCACGACCAGCAACCCCGAAGGGGGCGGCGCCGGGACACCGGCACCGCCCCCTTCGGGGTTGCGCGCTGCGCGAGTTCGGGCGATCGAACCGATCAGTTCGCCGCCGTCCAGCCCGCCCAGTCCATCGCCCAGCCGCTCCAGCCGTTGTCGGGGTCGACCGTCTTCCTGGGCGAGTTGACCACCTCGACCACGTCCCCGATCAGCGACTCCTTGTAGAACCACGCGGCGTTCATGCTCGGGTCGCCGCCGCCCTTGACGTCCTGCAGACTCACGCAGCCGTGGCTGGTGTTCTCCTTGCCGAACGGCAGCGGGTCCGTACGCCAGTAGTTGCCGTGCACGTAGGTGCCGGTGTTGCTCAGCCGCATGCCGTGCGGGACGTCCTTGATGTCGTACACGCCCTTGGCCAGGCCGACCGTCTGGGAGTCCATGTGCACCGTGGGCTCCTTGGACATGATCGTCATCTTGCCGTTCCACGAGGGGTTCTCCGCGTCCCCCAGGCTGGCCGGCAGCTTCTTGAGCAGCGCGCCGTCGCGGGTGATCGTCAACGTGTGCGCGGTGTGGTCGGCGACGCTGGTCTGCGCGCGGCCGACGGTGAAGGTGACGTCCTTCTTCTGCTTGCCGTAGACGCCCGGGGAGGTCTGCTTCCCGTCCAGGTCCAGGTGCAGGGTCACCTTCGTGCCGGGCTTCCAGTACTTCTCCGGGCGAAAGTCCAGCCGCTGGTTGCCGAACCAGTGGCCCTTGACCTCGACGGCGGGCTCCGAGGTGACCTTGACCGACTGGTTCACCACCGCCTTGTCCGTGACCTTCTTGGTGAACTCCAGCGAGACGATCATGCCGACGCCGTACGTCTCGTTCGCGTCGATGTTGAACACGCCGTAGTTGGTGTTGGCCGGGGTGAGCGTGGTGAAGGAGGACTGGAGCGCCGAGACCAACCCGGCGGCGTCGGTCGCGGTCGCGGACACCGCGTACTTGGTGCCGGTCTGCAGAGCCGCCGCGGGCTGCCAACTCGCCCCGTCCGGCGAGATGGTGCCCTCGACCGGTTTGCCGCCCTCGGAGGAGGTCACGGTGACCTGGGTCAGCTTCCCGGCGCTCGCGCTCACCTTCAGCGCGCCGTCGGTGGCCACCTCCGTCGCGCCGTCCTTCGGCAAGATCGTCACCACCGCCTGGGACACCTTGGGAGCGCCGTCCGGGGCCTTGGTCTGCGCGATGGGCGCGACCTTGTCGTCCTTCGTGTCCTTCTTCCCGTCGCCCCCACTGCACGCTCCCGCGCCCAGAAGCGCGACACACACCGCAAGCGCCGGCAGGGCCCGGCGTATCCGTCGTCGCGAGCGAGGTCTTGGTGCGCCCGAACCGGATGTGGCCCCTGCTGCCGTCGTCGACATGGATCTCCCTAAGTGGCTGCACTACCAAAGGGATGACTCCATTGCCCATCCCGGCCGTGGCGGCCATGGGGTATGAGATCCATCACGACCCCGGGGCGGAACCGCAGGCGCGCGGGCCACCGCCGGCCGAAAAACGCCTCGGGCCCCGCCGTCCCGAAGGACGCCGGGGCCCGAGCCCGCGATCACCGCGTCAGCGCAGCGCGATGCCCTCCGCGAAGCCCTCGCTCTGCGGCGGGATCGCGATCAGGCCGAGTTCGGCGGGGCCTGCCAACAGCGGGTGGGTCGGCATGACCCGCACCGTGTAGCCGAACGGCCCGGTCCGGTCCAACGCGAGCGAACCCTCGTAGAACCAACGGCCGTGCTCGTCCCGACGACCGGCCTTCAGCGGCGCGATCGTTGCGTCCACGATCCGGTCCGCGTCGTCGACCCGACCGTGCACGACCTGGACCTCCACGTCGGCGGGGGCGAGTTCGCCCAGCGAGACGAAGACCCGCAGGTTCAGCGTGTTGCCGACCTCGGGGGCGTCCCCTATCCCGCCCGACTCCACGTGATCGACCCGCACGCCCGGCCAGGACCGCCGCACGTGCGCCTTCCACTCGGCCAACTCCCGGGCGGCCGACCCGGTGATCGCCCGACCCGACAGCGCGGCCGGCGCGTACAGCACGTCGACGTAGTCCTTGACCATCCGGTCGGCCGGCACCTTCGGGCCGAGCGTGGCCAGCGTGTGTCGGACCATTTCCAGCCACCGGGTGGGCAGGCCCTCGGGGCCCCGGTCGTAGAACCTGGCCGCGACCGAGTTCTCGATCAGGTCGTAGAGAGCAGCCGCCTCCAGGTCGTCCCGACGATCCACGTCGGTGATCCCGTCGGCGGTCGGAATCGCCCACCCGTTCGAGCCGTCGTACCACTCGTCCCACCACCCGTCCAGGATGGACAGGTTCAGGCAACCGTTCAGCGCGGCCTTCATCCCGGAGGTGCCGCACGCCTCCAGCGGGCGCAACGGGTTGTTCAGCCACACGTCGCACCCGGGGTACAGGTGCTGCGCCATCGCGATGTCGTAGTCCGGCAGGAACACGATCCGATGCCGGACGTCCTCGCCGTCGGCGAACCGCACCAGGTCCTGGATCAGCCGCTTGCCGCCCTCGTCGGCGGGGTGCGCCTTGCCGGCGATCACGATCTGCACCGGACGCTCCGGATGCAGCAACATCGAACGCAGCCGGTCCTGATCGCGCAGCATCAGGGTGAGCCGCTTGTAGGAGGGCACCCGGCGAGCGAACCCGATGGTCAGCACGTCGGGATCGAGCACCCCCTCGATCCAGCCCAATTCCGCCTCGCCGGCGCCGCGTTGCCGCCACGACGCGCGCAGCCGCAGCCGGGCCTCGGCGACCAGCTTCGCCCGCAGCGCGCGCCGCAACTCCCACAACGAGCCCGCCGACAACCCATCGATCGCCGCCCACGCCGCCGGATCCTCGGCGAGTTCGACGCCCGCCTCGCGTGCGATCAGGTCGGTGACGTCGCCGTCCACCCACGTGGGCGCGTGTACGCCGTTGGTGATCGAGGTAATCGGTACCTCGGTGGTGTCGAAGCCCGGCCACAGGCCGTCGAACATGCCCCGACTGACCCGTCCGTGCAACTTGCTCACGCCGTTGGCCCGTTGGGCGAGCCGCAAGCCCATCACGGCCATGTTGAACACGCCCGGATCACCGTCCGGGTAGGTCTCCGCGCCGAGTGCGAGGACCCGATCCACCGGAACCCCCGGACACGCGAGGTCGCCGCCGAAATGCCGCTGGATCTGATCGCGACCGAACCGGTCGATGCCGGCCGGCACGGGCGTGTGCGTGGTGAACACCGTGCCCGCCCGGGCGGCTTCGAGAGCCGCGTCGAAGTCCAGCCCGTCGGTCCCGGTGAACTCGCGGATGCGCTCGATGCCCAGGAATCCGGCGTGGCCCTCGTTGGTGTGGAAGACCTCGGGCGCGGGATGGCCGGTGATCTCGCAAAAAGCCCGCAAAGCCCGCACCCCGCCGATGCCGAGCAGCATCTCCTGATGCAAGCGGTGTTCGCTCGTGCCGCCGTACAGCCGGTCGGTCACCTCGCGTTCGGCGGACTCGTTCTCCTCGATGTCGGAGTCGAGCAGGAGCAGTGGCACCCGACCGACCTGGGCCTTCCAGATCCGCGCGTGCAACTCACCCGTCGGGAGTCCGATAACCACCCGTGCGGGTGCACCATCGGCACCCCGAAGGAGGGTCAGCGGCAACTCGTTGGGGTCGAGGAGGGGGTAACGCTCCTGCTGCCAACCGTCTCGGGACAACGACTGTCGGAAGTAGCCGTGGCGGTACATCAATCCGACCCCGACGATGGGCACACCCAGGTCGCTGGCGGCCTTGAGATGGTCGCCCGCGAGGATGCCCAAACCCCCGCTGTACTGCGGAAGTGCCGCCGTGATGCCGTACTCCGGCGAGAAGTACGCGATGGCCGCCGGCGGTGCGGCCAGGCTTCCACCGGTATCCGAGAGGGTTTGATACCAGCGAGGTCCGGTCAGGTATTCGTGCAGGTCTTCGGCTGCGACCCGCAGGCGGGCAAGGAAGCGGCGGTCGTCGGCGAGCGCGCCGAGCTTGTCGTTCGGCACGGTGCCGAGGAGGCGGACCGGATCCCGGCCGACCGCCGCCCAGGTGTCCGGGTCGATCGACTCGAACAGGGCGCGGGTCTCCGCGTGCCAGGACCAGCGGAGGTTCATTGCCAGTTCACCCAGTGGCTCCAGCGGAGCGGGCAGAACCGTACGCACGGTGAATCTGCGGATTGCTCTCACGCTGCGACCCTAGCCGGAAGGCGGCAGAACTTGCGACAGTGGATGCAGTGCGCTTGCAAAGCCGGCAAGATCTTGCGGATGGGTCTGGGGGCGTTTTTACACCATATGGACCGTGCCCCGATCGACTTGACGATCGTTGAACAGCCGGGTCCTTCCGTCCCGCCGTACCGCGGACACACCAGACATCCGCCGTCCACGGTCGCGGGCCGGGCCCCACCCGGTCCCCGCCTGGTGGTCGCGTCACGAGCAATGGCCGCCGCGCAGCGGTGAGAGGTGGACCCGAGCGATCCCACCGGTCGCCGCCGGGTCGGTTCGTCGCCACTCCCGGGTCCGGCAATCGGGGTATCGAGTGGGTTTCCGTACGGGTGCATCGCGCGCGACGCGCACGGGACGCCCGTCCGTGGGTACAGGAGTTCGGCATGACCAGTTCGGCTGGGAAGGACCCCGGGGGCGCTCGCGCACCCCGGGCGGGGCAGGTCGCGGCCGACGAGGCCGCGGCACGGAAGACGACCGCCGGAGGGTCGCGGGCCACACGGGCCGCAGCCGCGCCGGCCGACACCACCGCGACGTCGACGGCCGCGAAGTCACCGGCGCGCGCCGGGAAATCCGGGCGGACCGCGGGCGCCGCGGGCGCCGGGCGCAGCGGCGGGTCGACCAAGACGGCCAAGCCGGCCGCGCCGCGGATCGGGCGGATCCCGATCATCGACGTCGAACCCGTGGTCGACGGTGGCACCCGCCCGGTGCGCGCGATCCCGGGCGAGACCTTCCGCGTCGGCGCCACGGTCTTTCGCGAAGGCCACGACGCGGTGGCCGCGGGCGTCGTGTTGCGCGACCCGCGCGGCCGGGCCGGCGCGCTCACCCCGATGGTCCCGGGCACGCCCGGAACCGACCGGATGCACGCGACGGTCACCCCGACCGCCGAGGGGATGTGGTCCTACGCGGTCGAGGCGTGGGGCGATCCGATCGCGACCTGGCGGCACGCCGCCGGGATCAAGATCCCGGCGGGCCTGGAGGTGGGGCTCGTCCTGGAGGAGGGCGCGCAACTCCTGGAGCGGGCCGCCGCCGGGGTGCCGAAGAAGGACGGCCGGCGGGCGGTCGTGCTGGCCGCGGTGGACGCGCTGCGGGACGAGACGCGCTCACCCGCCGAGCGGCTGGCCGCTGCGCGCTCGGCCGAGTTGGACGAGGTGTTGACCCGGCATCCGCTGCGCGAGCTGGTCACCTCATCGGCCCGCTATCCGCTGCGGGTCGAGCGCGAACGCGCGCTGTACGGCTCCTGGTACGAGTTCTTCCCCCGTTCCGAGGGCGCGGTGGTGGACCCCACCGGCGGCCGGCCCCCGCGCAGCGGCACCTTCCGCACCGCGATGGAACGGCTGACGCAGGTCGCGGCGATGGGCTTCGACGTGGTGTACCTGCCGCCGATCCACCCGATCGGCACCGCCTTCCGCAAGGGGCCCAACAACACCCTCGTGGCCGGCGAGCACGATCCCGGCTCGCCGTGGGCGATCGGCTCGCCCGAGGGCGGGCACGACGCGATCCACCCGGATCTGGGCACGATCGAGGACTTCGACGCGTTCGTGGCCCGGGCCCGCGAGTTGCGGATGGAGGTCGCCCTCGACTTCGCGCTCCAGGTCTCCCCCGACCACCCGTGGGTGGAGAAGCACCCCGAGTGGTTCCGGCACCGCGCCGACGGCACCATCGCCTTCGCGGAGAACCCGCCGAAGAAGTACCAGGACATCTACCCGATCGACTTCGACACCGACTTCGACGGTCTGGTCGAGGAGACGCTGCGGGTGTTGCGGCACTGGATGGCGCACGGCGTACGGATCTTCCGGGTGGACAACCCGCACACCAAGCCGGTGATGTTCTGGGAGCAGGTGATCGCCACGATCAACGCGACCGATCCCGACGTGCTGTTCCTGGCCGAGGCGTTCACCCGGCCGGCGATGATGCGCACTCTGGCCAAGATCGGCTTCCAGCAGTCGTACACCTACTTCACCTGGCGCAACGGCAAGGACGAACTTCAGGAATACCTCACCGAGTTGACCACCGGCGAGGCGTCCGCCTACATGCGGCCGAACTTCTTCGTGAACACGCCCGACATCCTGCACGCCTATCTGCAGTACGGCGGTCCGGCCGCGTTCAAGATCCGCGCCCTGCTCGCCGCCACGCTCTCCCCCACGTGGGGCGTCTACGCGGGTTTCGAGCTGTACGAGCACGTCGCCGTCAAGGCGGGCAGCGAGGAGTACCACGACTCGGAGAAGTATCAACTACGTCCGCGAGACTGGGCCCGAGCCGAACGCGAGGGCCGTTCGCTGGCGCCGTACATCACCACGCTCAACCGCGTGCGCCGCCGGCACCCGAGCCTGCAACGTCTACGAAACCTGACCTTCCATCACGTGGACGACGATGCGGTCATGGCCTTCTCCAAGCGCACCCGGGTGGGTGACGTCGACGACCTGGTCCTGGTCGTGGTGAACCTCGATCCGCACCACACCCACGAGGCGACGGTCCACCTGGACCTGCCCGCCCTCGGCCTGGACTGGCAGGACACCTTCGCGGTGCACGACGAGTTCACCGGAGCCGGTTACCGCTGGGGTCGGCACAACTACGTGCGTCTCGATCCCGCGCACGAGCCCGCGCATCTCTTCTCGGTCCGGAGGAACAGCCCGTGATCGTCAACGAACCCGTCCGCGACACCTTCGACGACACCCCGTCGCGGGATCGCGATCCCCTGTGGTTCAAGCGAGCCGTCTTCTACGAGGTCCTGGTCCGGTCCTTCCAGGACAGCAACGGGGACGGGGTCGGCGACCTCAAGGGACTGACCCAGAAGCTGGACTACCTCCAGTGGCTGGGCGTCGACTGCCTGTGGCTGCCGCCGTTCTTCGCCTCGCCGCTGCGTGACGGCGGCTACGACGTGGCCGACTACACCGCCGTGCTGCCCGAGTTCGGCGACCTCGCCGACTTCGTCGAGTTCGTCGACTCGGCGCACAAGCGCGGCATGCGGGTGGTGATCGACTTCGTGATGAACCACACGAGTGATCAGCACATGTGGTTCCAGGAGTCGCGGAACAACCCGGACGGGCCGTACGGCGATTACTACATGTGGGCCGACGACGACAAGGCCTACGGCGACGCGCGGATCATCTTCGTCGACACCGAGTCGTCCAACTGGACCTACGACCCGGTGCGCAAGCAGTACTTCTTCCACCGCTTCTTCGGCCACCAGCCGGATCTCAACTACGAGAACCCGCGCGTGCAGGAGGAGATGCTGGCCGGCCTGCGCTTCTGGCTGGACCTGGGCATCGACGGCTTCCGCCTCGACGCGGTGCCCTACCTGTTCGCGCAGGAGGGCACCAACTGCGAGAACCTGCCCGCCACCCACGAATTCCTCAAGCGGGTGCGCAAGGAGATCGACGACAAGTACCCGGACACCGTGCTCTTGGCGGAGGCCAACCAGTGGCCCGAGGACGTGGTGGACTACTTCGGCGACGGCGACGAGTGCCACATGGCGTTCCACTTCCCGGTGATGCCGCGCATCTTCATGGCGGTACGCCGCGAGTCGCGCTACCCGGTCTCGGAGATCCTGGCCGGCACGCCGTCCATCCCGGACAACTGCCAGTGGGGCATCTTCCTCCGCAACCACGACGAGTTGACCCTCGAAATGGTCACGGACGAGGAACGCGACTACATGTACAAGGAGTACGCGAAGGACCCGCGCATGCGGGCCAACGTGGGCATCCGCCGCCGGCTCGCGCCGCTGCTCGACAACGACCGCAATCAGATCGAACTGTTCACGGCACTGCTGCTGTCACTGCCGGGCTCGCCCGTCCTGTACTACGGCGACGAGATCGGCATGGGGGACAACATCTGGCTCGGCGACCGCGACGGAGTGCGCACGCCGATGCAGTGGACGCCGGATCGCAACGCGGGCTTCTCCACGTGCGACCCGGGTCGGCTGTACCTGCCGAACATCATGGACCCGGTCTACGGCTACCAGGTCACCAACGTCGAGGCGCAGATGTCCAATGCCTCCTCGCTGCTGCACTGGACCCGCCGGATGATCGAGGTCCGCAAGCAGAACCCGGCCTTCGGGCTCGGTGTGTACAACGAGCTGACCTCGTCCAATCCCAGCGTGCTGGCGTTCCTTCGCGAATTCGAGGACGACATCGTGCTGTGTGTTCACAACTTCTCGCGCTTCGCCCAGCCGACCGAGCTGGATCTGCGGCAGTTCGAGACGTATGAACCGGTCGAGCTGCTCGGGGGGGTGACGTTTCCCGCGATCGGCGAGTTGCCGTATCTGCTCACCCTCGCGGGGCACGGTTTCTATTGGTTCCGCCTCACCCGTGGAGAAATGACGCTGTGACGGATTCCACCCGACCCCACGATCCGACTGCCTCCGCCGTGATCGCTCTGCTGCGCGACTGGCTGCCGCAGCAGAGATGGTTCGCCGGCAAAGGCCGGCCTCTTCGTGGGGTCGGCGTGGTCCACAGTCTCGAAGTGGTCTCCGGCGATCCCGCGCTGCACCACATGCTGCTGCGGGTCGACCACGGTGGCGCACCCGAGCACTACCAACTCCTCCTCGGCGTGCGCGCCGGTCTGCCGGACCGGCTCACGCACGCCCTGATCGGCCGATTGCCCAACGGCAGCAGCCTCTACGACGGTGTGCACGACGCGGAGTTGACCCGGTGGTTGCCGGAACGGTTCGTCGCGGCGGACACCGTCGGCCCGCTGGCCTTCCATCGTCCCGGCGCCCAGGCGCCCGATCCCGAGCACGTCGGCCTGGTGATCGGCGCCGAGCAGTCCAACACGTCGATCATCTTCGGCGACGACGTGATCCTGAAGTTGTTCCGCCGGGTGGTGCCCGGGGTCAATCCGGACCTGGAGGTCTCGCTGGCCCTCGCCGGCGCGGGCTCGCGCCGGATCCCCGCGCCGATCGCCTGGTTCGACATGCCCTTCCCGGACGCGGACGGCGAGCCGACCACGCTGGGCATGCTCCAGGAGTACCTGCGCACCGGGACCGACGGCTGGGAGCTGGCCAAGACCTCGGTGCGCGACCTGTACGCGGGCCAGGAGGTGCGCGGCGCGGGGCCGCACGCGCACGAGACCGGCGGCGACTTCGCCGGCGAGTCGTTCCGGCTGGGCGCGGCGACCGCCGAGGTACACGCCGACCTGGCCCGCTCGTTGCCCACCGCGGTGGCGGGCGAGCCGGAGCTGACCGCGATCGCCGACGACATGGAGCGCCGGTTGCACGCGGCGGCGGAGGCGGTGCCGGAGTTGGCCCCGTTCACCGATCGGCTGCGTGAGGCGTACCGGGACCTGCGCGCGCTGGGCCGCGACGGTCACCCCGTGCCGCTCCAGCGCATCCACGGCGACTTCCACCTCGGTCAGGTGATGCGTACCGCCACCCGGTGGGTGCTGCTCGATTTCGAGGGGGAGCCGGCCCGGCCGCTGCGCGAACGGCGCTCGTTGCACTCGCCGCTGCGCGACATCGCCGCGATGTTGCGCTCGTTCGACTACGCGGCCCGGCACCTGCTGGCCGGCGGCGGTGGTTTCTGGGGGCGCGGGACGCCCGCGCCGCACCTGGTACGCCGTGCGGAGGAATGGGCCACCCGCAATCGGGAAGCCTTCTGTGCGGGGTACGCCGACGCGGGCTCGTTCGACCCGCACTCCGAACCCGTGCTGTTGCGGGCCTTCGAGACCGACAAGGCCGTCTACGAGGTCATGTACGAGTCGGGCAACCGCCCCTCGTGGTTGCCGGTGCCGATGTCGGCGATCCGGCGCCTGGCCGAACGTGCGCCGTTGCCGCACTGACGCATCGTCGATTCCCGTTCCGTACCAACGTCTCAGGAGGTCCCATCCGTGACGGCCCGTCAGGACAGCGCGTCAACCGAGGACGGCGGGGTCGCCGGCCGTCCTGCCAAGCGTTCGGCGGGGCGTGCCCGCCCCCGGCCGACCGGCCGGCCCGGGGTGCCACCGTTGGCCGCCGACGAGTTGCGCCGCCTGGTGGACGGCGGTCATCACGATCCGCACGGGCTGCTCGGCCCGCATCCGCACGTGCCCGGCGTGGACGGCGTGGTGGTGCGGGTGCTGCGGCCGTGGGCCCGTGAGGTGATCGTGGTCACCGGCGAGCACCGGGTGCCGCTCACCCACGAGGCGGAGGGCCTGTTCACCGGCCTGCTGCCCGGCAACGAGGTGCCCGACTATCGGCTGGAGATCCGCTACGACGGCACCGAACTGCACACCGACGACCCGTACCGCTTCCTGCCCACCCTGGGCGAGTTGGACATACACCTGATCGCCGAGGGCCGGCACGAGCGGTTGTGGGACGTGCTCGGCGCGCACGTGCGCTCCTACGAGACCGCCAACGGCCCGGTCACCGGCACCTCGTTCGCGGTCTGGGCGCCGAACGCGCGCGGGGTGCGGGTGGTCGGCGACTTCAACTACTGGGACGGCATCGCGCACCCGATGCGCTCGCTGGGCTCCTCCGGGGTCTGGGAGCTGTTCGTGCCCGACGTCGGCGACGGCACCAAGTACAAGTACGAGATCCTGGGCCGGGACGGGGTCTCCCGGCAAAAGGCCGACCCGCTGGCGTTCGCCACCGAGCTGCCGCCGTCCACGGCGTCGGTCGTGCACACCCCGACCTACACGTGGTCGGACAAGGAGTGGTTGGAGAAGCGGGCCGAGACGGTCCACCACACCGCGCCGATGAGCGTGTACGAGATCCACCTGGGCTCGTGGCGGCCGGGCCTGAGCTACCTCCAACTGGCCGAGCAGTTGCCCGCCTACGTGACCGAGATGGGCTTCACCCATGTGGAGCTGCTGCCGGTGGCGGAACACCCGTACGGCCCATCGTGGGGCTATCAGGTGTCGTCGTACTACGCGCCCACCTCCCGGTTCGGCAATCCCGACGAGTTCCGGCACCTCGTGGACGCGCTGCACCGGGCCGGGATCGGCGTCCTGGTGGACTGGGTGCCGGCGCACTTCCCCAAGGACGCGTGGGCGCTGGCCCGGTTCGACGGGACCTCGCTGTACGAGCACCCGGATCCGCGCCGGGGCGAGCACCCCGACTGGGGGACCCTGGTCTTCGACTACGGCCGACACGAGGTGCGCAACTTCCTCGTGGCCAACGCGGTCTACTGGTGCGAGGAGTTCCACATCGACGGGCTGCGGGTGGACGCGGTCGCCTCGATGCTCTACCTGGACTACTCGCGCGAGCACGGCGAGTGGGCGCCCAACCAGCACGGCGGCCGGGAGAACCTGGACGCGGTGGCCTTCCTCCAGGAGATGAACGCGACGCTGTACCGGCGGGTGCCCGGCGTGCTCACCATCGCCGAGGAGTCCACCGCGTGGGACGGGGTGACCCGCTCCACCGAGAGCGGCGGACTCGGCTTCGGGTTCAAGTGGAACATGGGCTGGATGCACGACTCGCTGGAGTACATCCAGAAGGAGCCGATCCACCGGCAGCACCACCACAACGAGATCACCTTCTCGCTGATGTACGCGTGGAGCGAGAACTACATCCTGCCGATCAGCCACGACGAGGTGGTGCACGGCAAACGCTCGATGGTGGACAAGATGCCGGGCGACCGCTGGCAGCAGATGGCCAACGTGCGCGCGTATTTGGCCTTCATGTGGGCCCACCCGGGCAAGCAGTTGTTGTTCATGGGCTCGGAATTCGGCCACGGCGCGGAGTGGTCCGAGGCGCGCGGTCTGGACTGGTGGCTGCTGGACCACGCCGAGCACCAGGGCATCCGGGAGTTGGTCCGCGACCTGAACTCGATCTATCGGGGACGACCGGCGTTGTGGACCCAGGACACCCGCCCGGAGGGCTTCTCCTGGATCGACGGCGGCGACGCGGCGTCCAATGTGTTGTCGTTCGTCCGGCACGGCGCGGCCGGCGAACAGCTGGTGTGCGTGTGCAACTTCTCCCCGGTGGTCCGGGAGGACTTCCGGGTCGGGCTGCCGCACGCGGGCCGGTGGCGTGAGGTGTTGAACACCGACGCGGCCGGCTACGGCGGGGCCAACGTCGGCAACCAGGGCGAGGTATGGGCCGAGGACGTGACGTGGCACGGGCGACCGGCCTCCGCGTCGATGACGCTGCCGCCGCTGGCCGCTGTGTGGTTTGTGCCCGAATAGGAGTTGATGCCGCTTCCGGGAGCCGACGTCGCAGGGGCGACGTCGGCTCCCGGTCTGTTCGCGGTCTGTTCGCGGTCGGCTCCCGGAAGGCTCGCGGTCGGCTCGCAGGAACGTGACACTCCGGCGAATCGTGAATTAGTGTCTTGCCTTCATGCCCCCGGAAGACGTCCCTCCGGAACCTGCCGGGGTCGATGCGACAGCCAGAGAGACATGGGACACGGGGGTGTTCTCACATGACGGCGGACGCGGGTACGGGGTACAAGGCCCTTCCCTCGGACTTCAAGACGGCGGGCAAGGCTTTCACCGACGCGGGACGCCGCGTGGCCGAGATCCGAACGACGCTCAAGACGTCCATCGAGGGCCTGGGCGAGTGCTGGGGGGACGACGACCTCGGCAACGGCTTCGCCAAGTCGTACAAGCCCGCCCGGGACAAGGTGCTGGAAGCGCTCGAAGCGCTCGCCAAGGGTCTCGGGGAGATCGGCAAGGGTCTCGACACGTCCGCCGGCAACTACCAGAAGACCGAGGACCACAACCGTGAGAGCTTCGGTGGCAAAGCCTGATGGCGGTCGAAGCGGGGGAGATAGTCGAGAAGGTCCTCGAACTGCTCGTCGGTGTCGACTGGCCGGAGGGCGACGAGGACAAGTGTGAGGCCCTGGGCAAGGCGTGGGAGCACGCCGCGACGGAACTCGGCAAGGTCGCGGGGGACCTCGCCGCGGCGGTGAACAAGCTCAACGCGGCCAACGAGGGCAAGGGCATGGAAGCCTTCCTTCGGATGTGGGACAAGCTGAGCAAGGGCGAGAAGGCGTTCTTCCCGGCCCTGGAGGCGGCGTCCAAGGCACTCGGCGGCGCCGCGGACGACACGAGTGACACGATCTACGCCACCAAGATCGAGTTCGTCACGATGGCCACCATCCAGGGCGCGGCGATCCTGGCCCAGATCGCGGCCGCGCCGATCACCCTCGGCATCACCGCCGGCACCGCGGCGGCCTCGACCGCCGCGCTGCGGTTCTCGTTCATGCAGGTGCTGCGGCGGATGCTGGGCCGCATCGAGGCGTCGATGGTGCGCCGACTGCTCAAGAACGTCGCCCTCGAGGCGCTGTCCGAGGTGCGCGACGACATCATCTCCCAGTTCATCCACATGACCTGGGGCTCGCAGGACGGCTATTCGATCAAGCAGACCGCGCTGGCCGCAGGCGGCGGCGCGGCGGGCGGGTTGGCCGCCATCGGCGTGAACGGGCTCGGCAAGAAGGTCTTCGGCGAGGGCGCCGAGTCCGGCATCAGGGGCGTCACCACGTCGCTCGCGTCCAACGTGAGCGCCGAGGTCGCGGGCACGGTGGCCACCGGCGGCCCGGTGAACTGGGAGACCTTCGCGAGCGGGGGGCTCGGTGGGGCGACCGATCACGCGGCGTCGAAGGCGGGCGATCGGGTCTCGAACGCGTTCGATGTCCCGAACATCGGCACGCCGAACCTGGGCGCGGGCGGGAACCTCGGCGGCAACAGAATCGATTCGACACTGAACCCGGATCGTGGGGGGTCGGGGAACGGCGGCGGGAACGCGGGGAGTTCGGGCGGGTCGAACGGGTCCAACGGCTCCGGGGGATCGCACAACTCCAATGGGTCGAACGGATCGAATGGGTCTACCGGGTCCAACGGGTCCAACGGTGGACCCGGTGGAAATCAGAGTGGGGGCTCGCCGCACAGCAACTCCGGTAACTCGGGCGGGAATTCCGGGGGGCACTCGGGTGGCGACTCCGCGAACTCCGGAGGCAACTCCGGGAACTCCGTTGGGAATTCGGGAAACACCGGGAACACCGGTGGCAACTCCGGCGGTGACCACCGGCCCGCCCACGCTCCGGTCGCGACCCAGAGTGCGTCGACGGCCCCGCCTCCCACGGCGGATGCCTCGACGGCGCCTTCCGCGCCGGCGCCGGGCGCACCGGCCCACAACGGCGGGCCGACGCAGAACACCACGACCTACGTGCAGGCTCCGCCGCCGGGCGGCGGTCCGGGTGGCGTGCCCGCCGGTGGCTCGCCGGCCGCGAGCGGTTCGCCGCACGGCGGTGGCGGGGTACAGACCGCCAACGCGGCGACCGGGGCTCCGGCCGCGACCGGGCCGTCCTCGGCCGGCTCGACGTCGGGTAGCGGGCCGTCGCCGTCCGGGCCGGGTTCTGCCGCGACCAACGTGTCGGCGACGACCACGGCCGCGGTCACGGGTACGGCTGCCGCCGGGGCCGGGAACTCGCATCCCGGCGCGGGGTCGGCCACGACGGGCAACTCCGGTGCGGGCAACGGGAGTACGGCCGCGAACAACGCGGCGTCCGGCCCGACGGCGACCCGGCCTGCGGGTGCGTCCACCAACTCCGTCCCCGGACAAGGCACTTCGCCGAACCACAACGCGTCGAGCAGCGGCTCGCCGGACACCACGAACCGCATTCCGGGTCAGCGCACGGAGGGCTCGCGCACCCCCGACCGCCCGAACACATCCCCCGACACCACGCCGCACACCGACCACCGCCCGGACTCGGCCACGGACCCCACGTCGGACCGGACCACGGACCCGAAGCCGGACACCCGGCCGGACACCCACACCGAGCCCGGCCCGGACCCGACCACGGACGCACGCCCGGACTCGGATGCCCGGCCGGACACGACCCCGGAGACCCGGCCGGACTCGACGCCGGACACGAGCCCGGACACCCGGCCGGATCCGACCGGCGACGCCACGCCGGACTCTCGACCGGACCCGACGTCCGGTACGACACCGGACGCCCGGCCGGACCCGACCGGGAACACCACGCCCGACACCCGACCCGATCCGGGCGGCGATGTCACGCCGGATGGTCGGCCCGACGCGACTCCGGACACCCGGCCCGACCCGGCCGGCGAACCGGTCCGGGACGGCTCGCCCGACCCGGACGGCGAGGCCGCGCCGGGCGCTCGGCCGGATGCCACGCCGGATTCGCAGCGGGGCACCGATCTCAGCGCCGACCCCTCGGCCGACGCGTACACCGGCGACGCCTCGCCGCGCCCGGCCCGGGACGCCTCGCCGACGCGGGACGACTCGGACGGCGGCGTCACCGTACTGCACCTGCCGCCCGTCGGCCCGCAGCGCGGCACTTCGATCATCCCGGCTCCGGCCGGCCGGTTCGGCGATGCCCTCGACGGACTCGGCAACCGTGTCCGCAATCTCTTCGGCCGAGGCCCCGACGCCTCGCCGAACGTCGCCCCGGACACCGACCCGACCACCGACCCCGGGCCGAACCCCGGGCCATTCCGGCTGAGTTCCGACTCGGGAACCACCTACGACTCGACGCCGTACGGCAATTCCCGCCCGGCCTCCACCCGGCCGGACTCGCCGCAGAATCCGGCCGGTCCGCTGGCCGACCGCCCGCCGCTGAACGACGGCCGCCCGCTGTACGAGACCGGCGGCCTGATGCCGCCGAGCGCGCGCGACCGGTCGGCTCTCGTCGACGCCGTCCCGCGCACCTCCGACGGCGCTCCCGTGGTGCACCCGGATCCGCGCGTCGACGGCTGGCTCCCGCTGCAGAACGACGGCGGCATCGACGTGCCCGGTCGGGCCAACAACTGCATGGACGGCGTACTGGCCTTCGGCAACACCTGGTTCGGCCGTCCGGAGGTGGCCGCGCCGCGGATCCCCGGTGAGAACGGCGGCGAGACCAGGGCCCCGGAGCGGGCCCAGCGCGAGATCGGCGGGAACTGGACGCCCCTGGGCCGACGTCCGGACGGCAGTACCGACATCGCCGGCGCGTACGGCGAGATCGAGGCGCGGCTGCGCGACGCGGGGCCGGGCGCGCTGACGTACATCGTCACCTCCAGGCCGACCGAACCGCGGATCCAACCGGACGGCACGATCGAGACCGGCCGGGTCTCGCACGCGTGGGCCGCGGTCAACGTGGACGGCGACGTCCTGTGGGTCGACCCGCAGTCCGGCGAGGTCATGCCCGAGCCGTACCCGGGCCAAAACCGCGTATGGGCGCTGCCCGTGGACGCGAACGCCCAGCCGATCGACATGTCGGTGCCCGCGACCACGCACCCGGCCGACCCGACCCCGGACCCCACCGGACAGCCGAACCCGGCCCGCCCGGCCGCCGATTCGACCACGCCGACCACCCCCGACCACCACACCGACACTCCGGACACCACGCCGGAGCCGAGTGCGGACACGACACCGAAGTCGCCCCGCACGGAACCGAATCCGACCACGGACTCGACCCCGGACGCGCGGCCGGACAGCACCCCGGACGCCCGACCGAAGCAGGAAACCGACACCGACTCGGACGTCGCCCCGGACACCCACCCGGACGCGGAGCCCGACACCGCGCCCGACACCCGTCCCGACGCGAAGCCCGACCCGACCTCCGAGGTCACCCCGGACTCCGACCCCCGTCAGGACACCACGCCGGACCCGTCCCCCGACCGGACGCCGGACCGACACTCCGAGACCGCCCCGACCGGGGACGGCGCGCCCACCCCGGACACGAACACCGATCCCACCTCGGATCGGGACGCCACGCCGACCCCCGACCCCGCGACCGAGCCCGATCCGGCGTCCCACCCGGCCCCGGACGCGACACCCGCCCCGGTCCGGGACGGCAGCGGCGACACCACCGTCGACGCAACCCCGCAGCCGGGCGGCCCGCTCACCACGACGCCGCCCCGCGCCCCCGTACGGCCCGATCACACCGGACCGTTCCGCAACACCCTCCAGAGCCTCGGCGACCGGATGCGCGGCCTCCTCGGCCGCGGCCCGGACATCGACACCGGCCCGAACCACCCCGGCCCGGCGGCTCCCCCGTTCCAGGGCGGCCCGTTCCACCAGAACCCCAACACGCCGTCCCCCTACAACGGGACGCCGTACGGCAACACCCCGGTGGCGAACAATCCGTACGCGCAACCGATGCCGCACCACGCGCCGCCGCCCAGACCCGGCGGTCCGATGGCGGGCCGCCCGCCGCTGTCCGCCGGGCGTCCGTTCAACCAGCCCGGCGGTCTGCTCCCGCCCACCTGGAGCGATGTAAGCGCGTTGAACAACGCGGTTCCTCGCCACCCCGACGGCACACCCGTGGTGCACCCCGACCCCCGCCAGGGGCGCTGGTTCCGGCTGCAGAACGACGGCGGCCACCAGGTACCCGGCCGAGGCATCAACTGCCTGGACGGCGTACTGGCCTTCGGCAACACCTGGTTCGGCCGACCGGAGGTGTCCGCGGCCCGCGTGCCGGGTGAGAACGGCGGCGAGACGAACGGCATGCGGCGCGCGGAGCAGGAGACCGGCGCGCCCTGGAACCGGCTAGACCTCAACCCGGACGGCTCGTCGAGCCCGGGTGCCGCCTTCGCCCGGATCGACGCCGCCCTGCGGACGTCCGGCCCCGGCTCGATCTCGTACATCGTCACCGAATGGCCCCCGCGCAACGAGGTCCAGCCGGACGGTTCGGTCCGGGTGGCGCGCAGTTCACATGCCTGGGCCGCGATCAACGTGGGTGGCGACATCCTCTGGATCGACCCGCAGACGAACCAGATCATGAACCTGCCGCACCCGAACGCGATCACCGTCTCCGCGATCACGCTCGACCCGAACGCCCGACCGGTCCCCATGACGGCCCCGCCCGTCACCCAACCGGTCGCCCCGCCTCCGCCGCCGGTGCCGCCCGCCCCGCACTTCCAGACGATGCAGCCGGGCCCGTACGCCCACCAGCAACAGCCGCCACCACCGGCCCCGTTCACCCACGAGCCGGTGGTCCAGCCCAACCCGTACACCCGGCAACAACAACCGGGCCCGTACAACCAGCCCGGCCCCCACACCCAACAGCCGGTGCAGGCCAGCCCGTACACCCAACAACCACCGGTACAACCCGTCCCGCACAACCAACAACCGATCCAACCCGGCCCGGTCCACCCGACGCCTCCGCACAACCAGCAGCCCTTCCAAACGGGCCCCGTGCACCCCGCGCCACCGCACAACCAACAGCCCGTCCAACCCGGCCCGGTCCACCCTGCGCCCCACCACCCGCAGCCGTTCCGGACCGGCCCGGTGCACCCCGCACCGCCGCACAACCAGCAGCCGTTCCAAACGGGACCGGTCCACCCGGCACCGCACAACCAGCAACCCGTCCAAACCGGCCCCGTCGACCCAGGCAGCCACGTCCCCAACCCCGGTCAATCCGGACCCAATCCCAATCCCAACCCCAATCCCACCCCCGCTCCGACCCCGGCCACTCCCCCGCCGCCACCGCGGCACACCCAGGCCAATCCGCCCGGTCCGATCGACACCACGCCGCCCCTCGCGCCGCCGATGCAGGCCAATCCGCGCCCGCTCGGCGAACCCGCGACCACGGCGAGTCCGACCGGCGATCGGCCCACCACGCACGACGGTCGGCGCGACGACATCGAGCGTGAGGTCGGCGACTTCATGGCGACCCGCCCGGCCGCGGAGAACTTCGACCCCAACGCCGCGCCCAACGCCAACTCCCCTAGCTCGCCCATCACTTCGCCGGCGCCGAACCCGAACCCGCCGAAGCCGGACGACGTCCGAGGCGGCCAGTCGCCCTACGACCTCGGCGTCACGCGCGACCCGTCCTTCATGGCCGACCGCGCAAATCTGACCTGGGACACCCACCGCGGCGACGCCGAATTCGAGATGCCGCAGAGCGCCCGCTCGAACAACCCGCACCCGGACACCGGCGCACCGCCCCGCAACAACCTCAATCGGGCCACGATCCGCCGGATGTTCGACGCCTCCGGCATCGACGCGCTGGTCAACCACCCGAACCCGGACGAGCTGACCAGCGCCGAGCGCCAGGCCCGCGACGAGTTCGACCGCCTCCTGCGGGGCACCGACGCACGACTGCTGACCGGCTCCGACCTGGCGCAGCGCATGAACGACCTGGCACTGCGCGGCCGGGACATGACCGGCGCTCCCCGCTACCCGATCAACTCGGGATACGCGGGCCAGATCGTGCACTTCGCGAGCCCGACGCTGGACAACCACTTCCCCGACGGCGTCTACATCAACCTTCAGGGTTATCCGGACTTCACCACCTACGCGGTGCGCACCATCAATCTTCCGCACACCGTCGTCGCCCCGCCCAAGCGCAGCGATTTCCCGCCCGGCCCGGATGGCACCAAGAAATTCAAGGAGGCCCGCCAGGAAGCAAACGACGACCAGCGCAAGCTCGATATTCGCCAGGCCAACGCGGAATTCAGAAACGATCCGATGTGGGCCGGCGTCCGCCCGGGCCGCAGCGCTCCCGGATACGTCTGGCACCACGTCGAGGGCACACGCACCATGATGCTCATACCGTTCGCAGTACACTACGCGGTGAAACATCACGGTGGTATCGCCAGCGCCATGGCCCCCGATCCCGCGTCCGGCAACCCTGGAGTCCAGCCTTGACCGTCGAATTGACGCCGCGAGGAACCCTCTCGGAAGAAGCCCTGTGCGAACTCGAGGAAAAACTCGGGTTCGCCCTGCCGGCCGAATACCGGGCCTGGCTCGCCGCCACCAACGGTGCCGAGTTCCCGGTCGCCGCCCAGCTCATGCCGCGTGGCCTGGACCCGGAGGACGACCTCTACGGCCACCGTACCGGCGGCGATCCGCAGACCGAACTGCTCTACGCCCACGGCTATTGCCGCGACGTGCTCACCCTGGATTATCTGCCGGTCACCCGCCTCACCACCGGAATCGTGGCGATCAAGGTGACCGAACCCGAATGCGGCTCGCTCTGGTATTGGAGCGAGTCGACCCTCGACACCGACGAGGAATACACCCCCGAATACATCTCGACCCACCTGCTCCGCCGGGTGGCCGATACCTTCGCCCAATTCCTGGAGCTGTGGGAGATCGACCCGACCTCCCCGTTCCTGGATTCGGCAGATCCGGAACGGACCGCGCCATGACCGATATCGGTGCCGCAGCCGGCGACTCGCCGGCCGCCGAATTCGCGGGTTCGATCGTCGATTTCGGCCGCACCTCGCGCAGTCGGGTCTACGCCGACGGAGTCTTCGTCGACCTGTACGGATTCCCGGATTTCCTGCCGTACGCGCGCGTGGTGATCGAGGCCGCGCCGATCCCGCCGGGGCTCGGTGTCGACGAGGCCAGGGTCACCGACGTACTCGCGGCCAACCTCGCGGCGGCCGGCACCGGCGATCCGCTGTACCGGGACCTCGTGGAAACGGCGACCCCGCGCGGCTGGACCTGGCACCACGCGCCGCACGCGCGCCGGCTGTACCTGATCCCGGTGGACGTCAAGAACGCGATGCGCCACCACGGCGGGGTGGCCACGATGACGTCGGTCGACCGGGACCGCACCGGCCTGTGGAGCCCGGTCGAGCAGGCCCGGGTGCCGGTCACGCTGCACGTCGGCCGACCACTGACCGACGTCGACCTGACCCACCTGGAGGGCAAGTACCTCAAGTACCGACTCCCGGACGCCTACCGGGCGTTGCTGATCGACAACGGCGGCGGCCCGCCGGCCCGCCCTGCGGTGCACCCGCGCCACGGGTTCGTGTTCGACCAGCAGTTCTTCAACCTCTACGGCGCCTATGACCCGTACGACCTGCTGGATGTGGCGGCCCGGTTCACCGACCGGTTGACCGCCGACTTCCTGGCCGTCGCGTGGGTGCAGGGCGGCGCGCTGGTGCTCAAGACCCAGGGGCAGGACGCCGGTTCGGTCTGGTACTGGGACAACGACGACCGCTACGCGCGACAGGGCGACACTCCGGAGGCGACCGTCGCGCTGCTGTCCCGGCTCGCCGACGACGTCGGCACGCTGCTGGCCGACGCGTTGGTCCAAGTGCCGGGCGAACTCGACGAGATCGCCCGCACCGCGGCCGCCGGCGGCCACTACCGGCCGATCGTCGTCGACCACGCGGGCGCGGGTCTGCCCGCCGACCTGCGACCCTGACGCGGCATCACGAAGGGAACGGACGAGACCGATGTTCGACAATCAGCTGCCGCCCGGCGTCGGTGCGGCGTTGCAACGTCCCGGTCGGGAGCCGATGACGGCGGTGAGCGCGCACACCACGCTCGTGGATCTGCACCCGGCCGTGACCGCGCTCCTGGACCGGACCGAGCCCGCGATGCGCTCGGTGTTCCACGGGCGTTGCCCCGACGCGGCGTTGTTGTCCGAGGTCGCGGTCGAGGCGGAGGCGTCGTTGGCCGCCGAGGGTGTGCACGACCCCGACCACGACGCGGTGCTCGACCGGATGCGGCACCTGCTGCGCGGCGCGGCGCTGGCCGCGATCCTGCTGCGCGAGCCGAACGACCCCGCGCACGAGCGGCCGATCCCGCCGTGTTCGTCCTGCGCGCCCGCGCTGGCCGATCTGGGCGTGACGATCCTGGAGGTGCCCGCGTCATGAGCGATCGTTTTCCCGAGGCCGTGGCCCAGGCCCTGACGGCCACCGGCTGGCAGCCCGGCATCCACATCCCGGAAGAGGAACTGCTGCGCTGGTACCGGGCGTTGGGCACGGCCGGGATCGACGTCCCGCCGAGCGCGATCAAGGCGCTGTGGGAGTTCGGCGGGATGACGGTGCATCAGTACGGGCCCGGCACGGACATGTCGCGGATGCCGTTCCGGATCGACCCGCTGGTCGGGCTGTACGCGGGCGACGTGCTCGCGGCGTACGGCGCGGCGCTGGGCCGGCCGCTCACCCCGGTCGGCGAATACGACCTGGGACGCGGCCGGTTGGCGATGGACCCGCGCGGCGCGGTGTACCTGTGGTGGGGCGACCTGTGGCACGTGGCCGACACGTTCGACGGCGCGCTGATCGCGCTGATCGAGGGCCGGCGACCCACCCGCCTGAACCTGACGCCCGCCCGGGAGCCGCTGCCCCCGAAGCCGATCGACGAGCGCGAGGCCCGGGACAAGGCCCGACGGCACGTGGTCGGCGGCGGCCCGCACGCGCCGGTCGACTTCGTGATGAGCGAGTTCGAGTACGGCTGGCTGGTCCAACCGATCTTCGCCGACCCCGACTCGATGGCCAACGTGGGCGCCGGCCAGTGGATCATCGACCGCCGCAACGGCCGGGTGACCCTGTGGCCGAGCCTGCCCCCCGAGAACATCCTGGCCCTGTTCCGCGAACGCCACGTGGACGCGTAGCGCCCGGCGGCAACCGGCCCCACGCCGATGCGCCCCGGAACCGCGTGGGTTCCGGGGCGCATCGGTGGTTCGGCGCGTCGACCGCTCGTGTCGACTCGATCCGACTACTTCACGTTGACCTTGTTCAGGCCGTAGCCGGGGATGTGCAGTTTCCCGCCCAGTTGGGCGTACATCGAACTCTCCACGTTCGTGAAGAACACGATCGGCACGTTGATCGGCGGCGGGCTCTCGGGCGTGAAGGTGATCGGGATGATCCCGAAGATGTTGCCCTTGAGGTACTTCACGTACATCGTCGTCGGGATGTCCGCGTCCATCCAGGACTTGCTGCCCTCGTCGGACGAGATGACGACGTCCTTGCCGCCCTCCTCCTTCACCGTCATGGACATGTTCCAGATGTCGATGCCCTTGGACACGGTGAACTTGAGCGCGTTCTCCTCGACCCCGGTGAGCGTCCGGACCTTGACCACGCCCTCGTAGTTCAGCCCGGCCATGGCCAGCAGGCTGGACTTGAGGACCAGGGGGTCCACCGCGACCGGCGGGATCCCGTTGCCGCTCTTGGCGTTCACGGGACCCTGGACCGGACACGGGAAGGGCGACTTGCCGTCCTTCGGCGCGGCCGACGACGACGTGGCCGACGGCTTGGCCGACGTCGTCGTGGGCTTGGTCGAGGGTTTGCCCGACGCCGAAGCGGACGGCGTCGACTCGGCCGCCGGCGGCGTGGCCGAGGCCGAGCCGCCCGAGGCCGCCAACGGTGCCGGGGGTGCGGCGGACACCGTCGACGCCGGCGCGGACGACGCCGGCGCGGACGGCTTGATCCCGGGTAGGCCGAGACCGGGCAACCCGGGCAGCGTCAACTCGGGCAGTTTCAGCTCCGGCAGCTTCAACTCGGGCAGCTTGAAGGTTGGTTCCCCGCTTTCCGGTGCCTTGCCTTCCGGCGCCTTGGACGTGCCGGTCCTCGGGTCGGCCGCCGGGCTCTGCGCGGCGGTGGGTTGCCCCGCCGCGGACCGTGTCTGCGCCGCCTTGCCGGCGGGGGTCGAACCCGCCGACGGGGCGGCCGTGCTGCTCGGCGCCGAACTCGACGTGCCCGGCGTGGCCGATGCCGAACCCGGCGACGTGGTGGGACTCGCCGAGGCGCACGGCCCGTCCGCGTACGGGTTCTCCGGCAGTGGGTCGCTGGGCGACGCACTCGCGATCCCGACCAGTCCGACCACGCCGGCCATCGCGGCCACGATCACCGCGAGCGTGACCCTGGGGGCGGCCGTTCCCGCCGCCTTGTCACCGGGCCCGTGGGTCTCCGACCCGGCCGACGCTTCCCCCGAGGCATCGGGGGCCCTTCCGTTCAACGCGTCGGCCAAAAAGCCGTCCTCGACGAGCGTGTCGTCGACGTCGGCGCGGCCGTCGTGTCCGTCCCCGGCGTCGTCACCACGGCGCTCGTCGTCCTCGTCGTCCGACGGCTCGTTGTACGTCCAGGAGGTCGCGAGCATGCCACCGACGAGGCCGAGCAACATGCCCACGCCGAAGCCACCGAAGGTCGCCACGATGAAGGACACGAGCGATACGAGGATCACGAAGATCCCGAGGTAGACCCGCGCCGCCGGGGTCAACCAGAGCGCGATTCCACACATGATCAGGATGGCGCCGATGAACAGCGCCGAGACGCCGCCGAACTGCGTCAGCCTGACCGTGACGTCACCCGCGCTGACGGATGCGTACGGGGCCCACAGGATGGGTCCGGCAGCCAGGATGGTGAAGAGTCCGGCCCAGAACGGCCGGGCCGATCGCCACTCCCGAAACGCGCGCAGGCAGCGCACGACCGCATGGGGATGCCGCTGTTCTGCGGTCACTGTTCAACTCCCTGGAATGCCGCCTCGATACGACTGACCGGCTGTGGACGACGAGGCGCCCACAGCCGACGGAACGTCAGAAGCACTCCTTGCTACCGCCGCCGACCTCCAGGTGGAGGTCCTTGAGGTAGAACCGGCCCGCCTGCACGAGCCAGGCCGACTGCTTGACGTCGGTGAACGTCGCCTTGTTGGCCTGCTGGCCGAACATCGTGGGGTGGCCGTTGCCGATGGTCGCCGGACCCTTGCCCCCCGAGCCCTTGGCCATGGTCGACGCGTCGACGCCGATGTCGATGTTCTCGAACACCGCGTCGCCGTCGAGGCCGTCCATCGAGAGGGTCATGTTGTCGGCCTCGGCCTTGGTGCCCTTGCCGCCGGCCTCGATCCGGAGCACGATGCCGAACGGCCCCTTGACCGACTGACAGAGGTTGGTGATGTCGGCGTGTCCGATCGCGGCGGTCGCGACCGGCACGTCGGCGCCCTTGTTCCGCTTGAGGAAGTCCCCGAACTGGGAGAAGTCCGTCGCCTCCATCTTGTCGGCGCGGACCTTGAAGTTGCCGCCGCCCACGGTGATGTTCACCGGGACCACACCGTTCGCGACGCCCGCGAACATGCCCACGGTCATTGCCGCGACCGGCAGGAGCACGATGCCGAATCGCTTCCAGCGGGTCTTGCCGCTACCCGTCTGAACCTTCTTGTCCATGGTCCTCCTCGGGACAGAGTCCCCTCCTCATGCGGACCAGGGCCGCACGTGGCGGGGCATGGAGGGAGGGCCTGCCTGTCCCGGGAAGGACCGGCGCGGCCTGGATGGGGAGGTCCGCGTCCGCGCCGCCGACCGGCTGCCGGGGCGAATGGGACACGGATCGAGCGGCCCGATCATCTTTCACGACCGGGTCGGCACACAAGAGGTTCGTTACCGACGGGTAACGCGGTCCGTCGAACGCCGCTCGCCACCGGATCACAGCGCGGTATCGAGACGCATGTCCGTCGATCCGATTTTGTGGGATAAGTCCGTTAACGGATCACCCGGAGGTCACCAAAAGACACGCAGGGCGAGGGAAATGACCCATAGTCAAAGATGGGTAAAGACAACGCCCCGGCCGCTCTCGGGATCGAGAACGACCGGGGCTTCATCGACAAAGCGAGCGAGCGCGGCCGGCGCCCGAAACGCCGCTCGGAGCGGTGTCCGACGCAACCGGACCGCGGTGCTGACGCAGACTCAGAAAAGCACGCCCGCAAGGGCCATGCGCGCCTTCGGCACCCGGGGGTCGTCGGCGCCGACGATCTCGAACAGCTCCAGCAGGTGCAACCGCGCCCTGTTCCGCTCGTCGCCCGAGGTCCGCCGCACGGTCTCCACGAGTCGGGCGAACGCCTCGTCGGCGCGGCCGTCCAGGATGTCCACGTCGGCGGCGAGGGTCTGTACGGCGACGTCGTCCGGGTGCTCGGCGGCGTCCGCCCGGGCCTTGTCCGCGTCCACACCCTGGGTGCGCAGCAGGAGTTCGGTGTTGATCAGACCGAGCTTGGCCTCGGCGTGCGCGGGGTGGTCGGAGAGCACGTTGCGGAACGCCTGGGCCGCGCCGTCCAGATCGCCGGCCTCCAGGGCCTCGTCGGCGGGCGCGAGCAGCGGGTCGCCGGGGGGCTCCTCCTCGGACTCGGCGTCGTCGGGGGCCGCGGCCGGTGCGCCGTCGACCACCACACCGGTCAGCCCGAAGCGCTCCTCGCCGAGCTGGACGAGCTGGTCGAGCACCTGGCGCGCCTGCTGCTCGGGCACCACGCCCTGGAACAGCGGGGCGAGCTGGCCGCCGAGCACCGCCATCACGGCGGGGATGCCCTGGACCCCGAACTCCTGGGCCAGGCGCGGGTTGGCGTCGACGTCGATCTTGGCGAGCACGAAGCGGCCGGCGTACTCCTCGGCCAACCGCTCCAGGAGCGGGCTCAGCTGCTTGCACGGCTGGCACCACTCGGCCCAGAAGTCGATCACGACGGGTGCCTGCTGGGAGAGCGCGAGCACATCGGTCTCGAAGGTGGCCTCGGTGACGTCGATGACGACCCGTTGGCCACCGGCCGCGGCGGCGGGCTTCCCGGCCGGGGTGGCCGCACGCTTGGCGGCATTGTCGGCGGCGGCCTTGACCGCCCCGAGATCGACTACTCCGCGCATGGACATGTTCCGTGGCTGCATGTAGACATCTTCCCCCGAGAGCAAGGCGAACGATGCACGGGGCGACCCACCGGCACACGCACGAGTTCCCGTCGCGCCCCGGTCCCCGCAGGATGCGGGCCCCGGGACGGACGACGACCCTTGACAGGTCGTCAGTCGCGATCGTGTGCTCGAATCCCCATCCAGGCACCGCGATTCGCTACGGCTCGTAGCGTAAGGGGAGCGCCGGGCGGAATGCGACCGTAGGATCCCCAATGGCGGATGTGAGTTGCGCCACCGGAGCGGATCGGGGCCGGAAACCGTACCAGCCGGTAACATGACCGCCCGTGCACGACGAATCGGCGGAACCGGCGGAACGACGGGCGGTCGGCGCGCCCCCACAGCGCATCGGGCGCCCCCGCAGCACCACCGCGGACGACGCGATCCTGGCCGCGGCGCGCGCACTCCTCGCCGAGGGCGGTTGGGCGGGGCTGGCCATGGGCGACGTCGCCACGCGCGCGGGCGTGGCCAAGACCACGCTGTACCGCCGCTGGCACTCCAAGCACGACCTGGCCATCGCCGCCGTCGCGGAGATGCTGGACACGCTGCACCTGCCGGATCGGGGCCCGGATCTACGCGCGGACATCGAGGACGTGGTCCGCCGCTTCGCCGCACTCCTCGGCCGCCCCGAGATGCGCACGGCCCTGATGGGCCTGGTGGCCGACTCCACCAGCGACCCGGCCCTACGACGGCGCATCCGCGAGGAAATCGTCGACCCCCAAAAACGCCTGGTGGTCGAAGGCCGCGCCCGAGCCAAAGCCAGAGGCGAAATCACCGCCCCGGGCGACATAGACGTAGACCTGATCTTCGACGTAATCGCCGGCACGGTAGTCCAACACATCCTGGTAAGCGCCGAACCCGCCTCCGACAACTGGGTCCAACGCTTCACCACATTCGTAGTAACCGGCCTACTCCCAGCCACCCCGTAGGCCCACCGCCCCCAAAAGCACCTCCAGCCCGACCGCCACTCAAGCCCACCTCGACTCCCCCAGGAGCCCACCCAACCAAACCCAGCCCGGCCACCTCGGCCAAAGGCCGGGTCAACTCCCCAGGAGCCCACCCGGCCAACCCAAGCAATTCCAGCCCGGCCGGCGCTTGAGGCCACCTCGGCCGAAGGCCAGGTCAGCTCCCCCCGGAGCCCACCCGGCCAACCCAAGCAAATCCAGCCCGGCCGGCGCTTGAGGCCACCTCGGCCGAAGGCCAGGTCAGCTCCCCCCGGAGCCCACCCGGCCAACCCAAGCAAATCCAGCCCGGCCGGCGCTTGAGGCCAAGCAAGCCGCCGCACAGCCCAGGTGCGCGTGAAACCACCTCGACCGGAGGCCTCGTCGCACGGCCCAGGTACGCGTGAGGCCACCCCGGCCGGAGGCCAGGCCCCCCGGCCCGAGGCCAGGTCCCCCCCAGCCCGGCCGGCGTTTGAGGCCAAACCCAGCCCGGCCGGCGTTTGAGGCCACCCGACTCGGACTCAGAAGCGCGCGGGCTCCGTGTACGTGCCCCACTCCTCCCGCAGAACGTCACAGATCTCCCCGAGTGTCGCCTCCACCCGAGCCGCCGCCAACATCGGCGGCACCAAATTCCCCGACCCCCGCGCAACATCCCGCATCGCACCAAGCGCCGAGTCCACCGCAGCCTGATCCCGCGCGCCCCGCCGCTTCCCGAGCATCGCCACCTGGTCCCGCTCGACCTCATGGCTGACCCGCATGATCTCCAGGTCCCCCGTCACCGACCCCTCGTGGCAGTTGACCCCGACGACCCGCTTGTCGCCCTTCTCCACCGCCCGCTGATAACGGAACGCCGACTCGGCGATCTCCCCGGTGAACCACCCGTCCTCGATGCCGCGCAGGATGCCCGACGTCATCGGCCCGATCGGGTGCGGCGAACTCTCGCCCAGCTCGCGGATCTTCGCGAACGTCGCCTCCGCCTCGGCCTCCAGCCGATCCGTCAACGCCTCCACGTACCACGACCCGCCCAGCGGGTCGGCCACCGCCGCGACGCCGGTCTCCTCCATCAGCACCTGCTGGGTGCGCAGCGCGATCTCCGCGGCCTGCGCACTCGGCAGCGCCAGCGTCTCGTCCAGCGCGTTCGTGTGCAGCGAGTTCGTCCCGCCGAGCACCGCCGCGAGCGCCTCGACCGCGGTGCGCACCACGTTGTTGTACGGCTGCTGCGCGGTCAGCGACACGCCCGCCGTCTGGGTGTGGAAGCGCAGCCACTGCGCCTTCGCGGTCTTCGCGCCGTACACGTCGCGCATCCACCGCGCCCAGATCCGGCGCGCCGCGCGGAACTTGGCGATCTCCTCGAAGAAGTCCACGTGCGCGTCGAAGAAGAACGACAACCCGGGACCGAAGACGTCCACGTCCATCCCGCGCGACAGCCCGAGTTCCACGTAGCCGAACCCGTTGGCCAGCGTGTACGCCAGCTCCTGCGCGGCCGTCGCCCCCGCCTCGCGGATGTGGTACCCGGACACCGACAGCGGCTTGTACGCCGGGATCTTCTCGGCGCAGTACTCCATCAGGTCGCCGATCAACCGCAGGTGCGGCTCGGGCGCGAACAGCCACTCCTTCTGCGCGATGTATTCCTTGTAGATGTCGGTCTGCAGCGTGCCGTTGAGCGTGCCGATGTCCACGCCCTGCCGCTCCGCCGCGACCAGGTACATGCAGAACGCCGGCACCGCCGGCCCGGAGATGGTCATCGACGTGGTCACGTCGCCCAGCGGGATGTCGCGGAAGAGCACGTCCATGTCGGCCGCCGAGTCCACCGCGACGCCGCAGTGCCCGACCTCGCCGAGCGAGCGCTCGTCGTCGCTGTCCCGGCCCATCAGGGTCGGCATGTCGAAGGCGACGGAGAGCCCGCCGCCGCCGGCCGCCAGGATCATCCGGTAGCGCTCGTTGGTCTGTTCCGCGTTGCCGAAGCCGGCGAACTGCCGGATGGTCCATGCCCGGCCTCGGTAGCCGGTCGCGTACAAGCCGCGGGTGTAGGGAAACTCGCCCGGCCAGCCGATCCGCTCGAAGCCGGCGTAGGGCTGGTCCGCGGGCGGGCCGTAGACCGGCTCGACCTCGAGTTCGGAAAGCGTGGTGCGGCGCATGCCGTCGTTGCGGACCTTGTCGTAGCGGTCCTGCCAGCGCCGCCGACCCTCTTCGATGTCCTCGGTGTTCACGTGGCTCCCGTCCGATGCCGTCGTCGTAGGACCCATTCCCGCGCGGCACCGGAAAAATTACTAGGACGTCCTAGTAAATGTCCAAGCACCCCCGAAAATATGCCCACCCCCCGATAACGCCGAAGCCCCCGACGAGGTGTCGGGGGCTTCGTGGGCACGGCCGCGAGCGCGGCGGCGAACGGTCAGGCGGTGGCCGGCGCCGCGGTCGGCTCGACCAGCTTGTGCTTCATCTTGTAGTCGAAGACGAACGGGCCGAACGGCGGGATCGCGGCGATGAACGCGAGCAGCGTGGTCTTGTTGTCCCACGAGAGCTTGGTGCGCGCGTCCATCATGGCCAGCAGGTACAGGATGAACAGGACCGCGTGCAGCAGGCCCAGCGGCATGACGAGGTTGATGTCCGAGATCCGGCTCAGCAGCGAGCCGAAGACGAGCAGGATCAGGAACGAACAACCCTCGGCGATCGAGATCACCTTGAAGCGGCCGGAGGCGGTGGAAAGCATGGGGGTCCTCAGGGGGAAGCGGGTACGGAACGGGCTGACTGCGAGCGGCTCAGGCGCCGGCGGCGGCGGCGGTGGCGAGGCCGCGCTCGTGGACCGCCTCGACGGCCTTGCGCTCGGCGTAGAACGACGCGAGCGGAACGGTGCCGGCGAGCATCATCAGCAGCATGCGCTCGAACTTCCACTTCATCTTGCTGCTGAGGTCGAAGGTGACGACGAGGTAGATCATGTAGAACAGGCCGTGCGCCTGGCTGACGTAGAGCGTCGCCTTCTCGCCGGTGTCGAACCCGTACTTCAGGACCATGCACAGGCACAGGACCAGGAGCATGCACCCGGTGATCCAGGCCATCACTCGGTAGCGGGTCAATACGGCAGGCTTCACGGCAGCACCTTCGGTAACGGCGGGCTCGACGTCGTCGTCGACCGCTTTTCACAATGGCGCATGCAGCTTACGTCGCCGGCACCGGGGTCCCCGAATCCGCCCCCTCCCCCGCCGCGCTCCCGTCCTTCGCCTCGTCCTTGGCCTCCGCCTCCGGCTCGACCACGAAGTCGCCGGCGTCCACCCGCAACACCCGCAGCAGGTCGAACAGCTGGGCGCACTGCTCGGCGGTGTACGCGCCGAGCCCGAACTCGCGCGCGGTCAGGTCCCGGGTGGCCCGCTCGGTGACGTCGCGCCCCTTGTCCGTGATCACCGCGAGTACGCCGCGACCGTCGCGCGGGTTCGGCCGACGGGCGACCAACTCGGCCTGCTCCAGGCGGTCGATCGTGTTGGTCACACTCGTCGGGTGCACCATCAGGCGCTCGCCGATCCGGGACAGCGGCAGCGAACCGGTCCGGCTGAAGGTGAGCAGGACCAGTGCCTCGTAGCGGGCGAAGGTCAGGCCGTACGGCTTGAGCACCGCGTCGGCGCCGGCGAGCAGAATCTGCTGGGCACGCATGATCGAGGTGATGGCGACCATCGGCGGGCACTCGCCCCAGTGCTCTCGCCAGTGCTCGTCGGCACGGGTGATCGGATCGAAGGGAAGGTTCAGTGGCTTCGGCACGGGCCGAGCGTAGTGGAGGTTACCGATCGGTCACGTGGCCGTCTCACAGCGTGCGGCGCGACGCGCGGCAACCAAAGGGTCATTCAAGTTTCAACTAACTCCGGTATTCTTGGTTCATGACCGATGTCGAGCCCAGATGGCTGAGCGATGAAGACCAGCACGTCTGGCGCCAGATCATCGCCGTGATCAACATGCTGCCGGCGCGGCTGGAGCGCGAACTCCAGCGCACGCACGGCCTGTCCCTGCACGACTACCAGATCCTGGTGCAGATCTCGGAGCACCCGCGGCAGGAGGTGCGGTTGAGCGATCTGGCCGAGGCGACCCAGCAGTCCAAGAGCCGGCTCTCGCACCAGATGACCCGGATGGAGAACGCGGGCCTGGTCGCGCGCCGCAACTGTCCGACGGACCGCCGCGGGGCCTACGCGGTGCTCACCGAGGAGGGCTGGGCCGCGCTCCGGGCCGCCGCGCCCACGCACGTCGAGAGCGTCCGCGAGCACCTGATGGACGTGATGACGCCCGCCCAAAAACAAACGGTCGGCGAAGCGTTCGGCGCGGTAGCCGCCCATCTACGCCCCGCCGCACGCGCCACGGTCTGCCCTTCCACAGAAGAATGCGAGACAGGCTGACGCCTGTGTCGACCCACCTCGTGCCGGGTCCTCAAACGCCGGACAGGCTGAGACATGTCGGCCCGGTTCGGCTCGCCGTCCTCAAGCGCCGGACGGGCTGAATTGCTCGGCTCCCCTGCTTGAGCTGCGGTGACCGGATCGCAGCCTGCGAGCCCGCCCAAACCAACCCCAGCCCGTCCGGCGTCCGAGGACGAAATGCCGGACCGGGCCCACCACACGATCAACGAAACCGCAGCCCACGCACCAAACCGAGCCCCACCCAGCCCGTCCGGCGTTTGAGGACGGCGAGCCGAACCCGGCCCACCACGTGAACAGCGAAGCTGCGAGGCCGCTAGGCGCCCAGGCCCGTGATCAGTTCGTCCGCGGCCGAGTACGGGTCCGTGGACCCGGACAGCACGTGGTCGGCCAACTCCTCCAACCGCCGCCCACCCCGCAGGTCGCCGATCCGCGCCCGCAGCGCGGTGACCGCGATCGCCTCCACCTCGTCCGCCACCCGCCGCCGACGCCGCAGCCGCAGTTCGCCGCCCGCCTCCATCCAGGCCCGGTGCTTCTCCAGCGCCTCGACCACCTCGTCGACACCCTCCCCGCGCGAGGCCACGGTCTTGACGATCGGCGGACGCCAGTCCCCCGGCCCCCGCGCCTCGCCGAGCGAGAGCATGTGGCCGAGTTCACGCGCGGTCGTCGCCGCACCGTCCCGGTCCGCCTTATTCACCACGTACAGGTCGCCGATCTCCAGGATCCCGGCCTTGGCCGCCTGGATCCCGTCGCCCATGCCCGGCGCCAACAGCACCACCGTGCTGTCCGCCATCGAGGCGATCTCCACCTCCGACTGGCCGACCCCCACCGTCTCCACGATCACCACGTCGCACCCCGCCGCGTCCAGCACACGCAGCGCCTGCGGCGTGGACCAGGCCAGCCCGCCGAGGTGCCCGCGCGAGGCCATCGAGCGGATGTACACGCCCGGGTCGGTCGCATGGTCCTGCATTCGCACCCGGTCCCCGAGCAGCGCGCCGCCCGAGAACGGCGAGGACGGGTCCACCGCGAGCACGCCGACCCGCCGACCCAGCCGGCGATACGCGCTCACCAGCGCGGTCGTGGACGTCGACTTGCCCACCCCGGGCGAGCCGGTCAGCCCGATGACGTAGGCGTTGCCGGTCAGCGGCGCGAGCGCGGCCATCACCTCGCGCAGCCGCGGCGAGGCGTCCTCGACCATCGAGATCAGCCGGGCCACCGCCCGCGGCTTGCCCTCCCGGGCCTGGGCCACCAACGTCGCGACATCCATCCCCGACCTCATGCGCCACCGCTTCCCTGCTCGGATATGCCGAAACGACCCCGCAATCGGCGAGGCGCCACACCGCAGTGCGCGCCCCGCGACTGCGAGATCGTTTCAGGTGGATCGATCACACGGAACCGTACGGTCGCTCAGGCGCCCGGAACGGTGAGGATCAGCGCGTCGCCCTGGCCACCGCCACCGCACAGCGCCGCCGCACCCGTGCCGCCGCCGCGACGCTTGAGCTCCAGCGCCAGGTGCAGCACCACGCGGGCGCCGGACATGCCGATCGGGTGGCCGAGCGCGATCGCGCCGCCGTTGACGTTGACCTTGTCCGTGCTCACCCCGAGGTCGCGCATCGACTGCACGGCCACCGCCGCGAACGCCTCGTTGATCTCGATCAGGTCGAGGTCGTCGACAGTCAGCCCCTGCTTGCCCAGCGCGTGCTTGATCGCGTTCGAGGGCTGCGACTGGAGCGAGTTGTCCGGGCCCGCCACGTTGCCGTGCGCGCCGATCTCGGCCAGCCACTCCAGGCCCAGCTCCTCGGCCTTGGCCTTGCTCATCACCACGACCGCGGCGGCGCCGTCGGAGATCTGCGAGGACGTACCCGCGGTGATCGTGCCGTCCTTGCTGAACGCCGGACGCAGCTTGCCCAGCGACTCCGCGGTGGTGTCCGGGCGGATGCCCTCGTCGGCGGCGAACACGACCGGCTCGCCCCGGCGCTGCGGAATCTCCACCGGCACGATCTCGGCGTCGAAGATCCCGTTCTTCGCGGCGGCCGCGGCGCGCTGGTGGGACAGCGCGCCCACCGCGTCCTGCTCCTCGCGCGAGATGTCCAGCTTCGTGTTGTGGTGCTCGGTCGACTCGCCCATCGGGATGTTGTCGAACGCGTCGGTGAGGCCGTCGTAGGCCATCGCGTCGAGCATCTCGACCGCGCCGTACTTGAAGCCCTCGCGCGACTTGGGCAGCAGGTGCGGGGCGTTGGTCATCGACTCCATGCCGCCCGCGACCACGATGTCGAACTCGCCCGCGCGGATCAGCTGGTCGGCCAGCGCGATCGCGTCCAGGCCGGACAGACAGACCTTGTTGACGGTGAGCGAGGGCACGTTCATCGGGATGCCGGCCTTGACCGACGCCTGTCGGGCGGGCATCTGCCCGGCGCCCGCCTGGAGCACCTGGCCCATGATCACGTACTGGACCTGGTCCCCGGTGACGCCCGCGCGCTCGAGCGCGGACTTGATCGCGATGGCGCCGAGGTCGGTGCCGGAGAAGCCTTTGAGGGAGCCGAGCAGTCGACCCATGGGGGTACGGGCCCCGGCGACGATGACAGAACCGGCCATGAGGGTGGCCTCCACAACTTTATGGTCGGGGTGCCATCGCCAGGCGGGCCGGGCGACGTGCGGCATCCCCGCGACGGACGTGAAGTTGTTCCGGAACCTACCCGGAAGGGCGCCGACCGGTGCAGGGGGCCCCGATGTGACGGAACCCACCCTCACGCCCGGCACGAATCGGGTGTGCTCTCGCCCATAGTCTCGTGACGAAGGGTCGGGTATCTACTCGCAGGTAACCCGCATTTCTCGACGGCCTCGGGAGGCCATGGTGCTCACGCGTATCGATCACATCGGCATCGCCTGTCACAACCTCGACGAGACGGTGGACTTCTACACAACGACCTACGGATTCGAGGTGTTCCACACCGAGATCAACGAGGAGCAGGGCGTCCGCGAGGCGATGCTCAAGATCAACGAGACCTCGGACGGCGGCGCGTCCTACCTCCAGCTTCTGGAGCCGATCCGCGAGGACTCCGCGGTCGGCAAGTGGCTGGCCAAGAACGGCGAGGGTGTGCACCACATCGCGTTCGGCACCGCCGACGTGGACGGGGACGCGGCGGCGATCGGGGCCAAGGGCGTCCGGGTGCTGTACGACGAGCCCCGGCGTGGTTCGATGGGTTCGCGCATCACGTTCCTGCACCCCAAGGACTGTCACGGCGTGCTCACCGAACTGGTGACCTCGGCCGCGCCCGACACGGAGCACTGAGCCACCGGGCCCGGCGTCGACCACCGGGCCCGGATTCGGCCCGCCGACATCACGCGGCTACTCGTCACACAGCGCGCGACCGCGCGCGACCACCCGTGACAGCGCATGACAGCGCACGACAGCGCGCCGACCCGCGGCATCCCGCGGCGGCGCCCGACCGGCCGCGCCATCCCGCGGAGCCGGCGGCTCGTCAACAGACAGATCGTCAAAGCGGCGGCGCAGTTCCTGTGACTTCGCCCCTTGTCGCTTTTATGCCGAACGCCTAGCGTTACCAGCGAGTAAGTTCAGCGAAGCTCGGCAATCCCTCATGTTTCTCATGCTTCAACCGCCGACCCATGGAGGCCGACGATGAAGGAGATCCTCGACGCCATCCTCGCGGGGGACACCCCCAAGGAGGCGTACGCAGCGCTCCCGCTTCCCGACTCGTACCGCGCCGTCACCGTCCACAAGGACGAGGAGACGATGTTCGAGGGCGTGGAATCGCGGGACAAGGATCCGCGCCAGTCGCTGCACGTCGATGACGTGCCGCTGCCCGAACTCGGCCCCGGCGAAGCCCTCGTCGCCGTGATGGCCAGTGCGATCAACTACAACACCGTGTGGACCTCGCTCTTCGAGCCGGTCTCCACGTTCCGCTTCCTGGAGAAGTACGGCCGCGCGTCCGACCTGTCCAAGCGGCACGATCTGCCGTACCACGTGGTCGGCTCCGACCTCGCGGGCGTGGTCCTGCGCACCGGCGCGGGCGTCAACGCCTGGAAGCCCGGCGACGAGGTGGTCGCGCACTGCCTGTCCGTCGAGTTGGAGAGCCCCGACGGGCACGCCGACACCATGCTCGACCCCGAGCAGCGGATCTGGGGCTTCGAGACCAACTTCGGCGGCCTCGCCCAGATCGCCCTGGTCAAGAGCAACCAGCTGATGCCGAAGCCGGCGCACCTGTCGTGGGAAGAGGCCGCCTCGCCGGGCCTGGTCAACTCGACGGCGTACCGCCAGCTCGTCTCGCGCAACGGCGCGGGCATGAAGCAGGGCGACAACGTGCTGATCTGGGGCGCCTCCGGCGGCCTGGGCTCGTACGCGACGCAGTTCGCCCTGGCCGGCGGCGCGACGCCGATCTGCGTGGTGTCCTCCGAGGACAAGGCGCAGTTGTGCCGGGACATGGGCGCCGAGCTGGTGATCGACCGGCGGGCCGAGGACTTCCGCTTCTGGAAGGACGAGCACACCCAGGACACCCGCGAGTGGAACCGGTTCGGCAAGCGCATCCGCGAACTCACCGGCGGCGAGGACGTGGACATCGTCTTCGAGCACCCGGGCCGCGAGACGTTCGGCGCCTCGGTCTACGTCACCCGCAAGGGCGGCACCATCGTGACCTGCGCCTCGACGTCGGGCTACATGCACGAGTACGACAACCGCTACCTGTGGATGAGCCTGAAGCGGATCGTCGGCTCGCACTTCGCCAACTATCGGGAGGCCTGGGAGGCCAACCGGCTCGTGGCGAAGGGTAGGATTCACCCGACGTTGTCGCGCACCTACGCTCTGGAAGAGACGGGCCAGGCGGCCCGGGACGTCCACCGGAACCTGCACCAGGGCAAGGTGGGCGTACTGTGTCTCGCACCGGAGGAGGGCCTGGGGGTTCGGGACGTCGAGATGCGCGCGCGGCATATCGACGCCATCAACCGCTTTCGTAACGTCTGACGGCGGTCCCTGGATCTGAGACCATTCTCCCTGGTAGTCAATGCGGTACGGGCGGTTCCGGATGGTTTTCGGGGTCGTTTCGTCACCAACCGGTCGGAAACGGCCGATTTGCAGTACTGAAACGTACGCGGCCAGGGGATGGAGTGGGACCCCACAGTGCGGGGCTACGACCGCTACCAAGTCGACGAGCATCTCGAACAGCTCGACGACGAGATCAAGCGGCTGAAGAAGGAGCGCGACGACACCGTCGCCCACGCGGAGGACCTCGGCTATCAGGTCGAGGTTCTCCGCGCGAAGCTGCATGACCTTCGCCGCCAGCTCGCCACACCCCGATTCGACAGCATCGGCGGCCAGGCCGAGCAGATGTTGCGCAACGCGCAACTACAGGCCGACCAGGTCCGCGCCGACGCCGAGCGCGAGTTGCAGGAGTCGCGCGCGACCACTCAACGCCTGCTCCAGGAGGCCGCCGCCCGCTCGGCCCGGCTCGAAGCCGAGTGGCAGGCCGAGGTCATGGAGCGCCGTCGGCGCCTCGACGAGGAACTGGCCCAGGCGCGTCAGGCCACCGAGGCCCGGGTCAACGAGAACGTCGCGTGGGCCGAGCAGTTGCGCGCCCAGGCCGAGGAGCGCGCCCGCCAACTCCTGGACAACGCCCGCACCGAGGCCGAGCGGGTGGCCGCCGCCGCCCGCGAGCAGGCGGCCGGCACCAACGAGAGCACGCGCGCCGAGGTCGAGTCGCTGCTCTCGCGTGCGCAGAGCGACGCGGACCGGGTGGTCGCCGAGGCCAAGGCCCGGGCGAGCGCCGCCGTGGACCAGTCCGAGCAGTTGCGCACCGAGACCCGCACCCGCGCGGAGAGCCTGGTCGGCGACGCCCGGGTGGAGGCCGCCCGGATCATCGGCGAGGCCCGGGCCGAGGCCGAGCGGGTCACCGGCGAGGCCGGCGCCCGCGCCCAGGGCGCCTCCGAGAACACCGCGAAACTGCTCGAATCCGCCCAGTTCGAGATCGAGCGGCTGCGCGCCGAGGCGGCCGGCGAGGCGGACCGCCGCCAGGCGGAGGCCCAACGGCTGCTCCAGGGCGCCGAGGCCGAGGCGGGCGAGAAGCTCGGCAAGGCCGCGACCGACGCCGAGGCGCATCTGGCCAAGGCCCGCGCGGAGGCGGACAAGCTCACCGCCGAGGCCCGCGCCGCCGCCGAGCGGCTGCGCGCCGAGGCGATCGCCGAGGCGGAGCGGCTGCGCGACGAGGCCCGCGCCGAGGCCGAGGCACTGCGTACCGACACCCGCGCCGAGTTGGACACCGCCCGCGAGGAAACCCTGGCCCGGGTCGACGAGTTGGAGGCCGGGGCGCGTGCGGAGATCGAGCGCCGCCGGCAGGAGGTGGACCGACTGCGGGCCGAGGCACAGCAGTTGCTCACCAACGCCGAAGCCGGCGCGGCCGAGCGCCTGGAGACCGCCGCACGGGCCGCCGACGATCTGATGGCCAAGTCCCGGTCCGAGGCCGAGCGGGTACAGAGCGAGGCCCGCACCGAGGCCGACGAGTTGCGCGCCCGGGCCCAGGCCGACGCCGAGGCGGTCGAGACGCGCACCCGCGTGTCCAGTGACCGGCTGGCGCACGAGGCGCGCGAATACGCCGAGCAGGTGCGTGCCCAGGCGGCCGAGAGCGCCGAGGAGCTGCTCGAGGCGGCCCGCGCCGACTCCGGCAAGCTGCGCGAGAAGGCGGTCGCCGACACGCACCGCCTGCGCGAGATGACCAACCGCCAACAGGCGGAGGCCGCAGAGGAGTTGGAGCGCGCCCGGATCGAGGCGCAGACCCTGCGCAGCGAGGCCGCGGCCGCCGCCGAGCAGCTGCGCGAGGAATCCGCGGCGCAGGCGGCGGAGCGGGTCGAGGCGGCCCGTGCCGAGGCCGAGCGGGTGCGTACCGAGGCAGCCGAGAACGCCGGCCGTTCGCACGCGGAGGCCGAGGAACTGGTGGCCAAGGCCCGGGCGGAGGCGCAGAAGGCCGGCGCCGACGCGAACCGCGCCGCCGAGGAGCTGATCCGCTCCGCCGAGCTGGCCGCGGCCGAGCTGCGCGACCAGGCCCAGGCCCGAGCCGAGGCGATGCGCGCCGAAGCGGAGCGGCAGGCCGCCGAGTTGCATGCCCGGAGCGAGGAACTGCGGGCTCGGGCCGAGCAGTCGGCCGCCGAGGCCGAGGCCGCGCTGGATCGGGCTCGGGCCGACGCCGAGGCCACGATGGAGCGCGCTCGCGCCGAGGCGGGCGCCCGTACCCAGTCGGCCGCGGTCAAGGCCGACGAACTGATCGGCAAGGCCCGGGAAGAGGCCGAGAAGGTCCGCACCGACTCGCGCCGCGAGGCAGACAAGGCCCTCACCGAGGCGCGGACCGAAGCGGAGAAGACCCTCGCCGACTCGCGCGAGGAGGCCGACCAGATGCGTTCGGCCGCGCGTCGCGACGCGTCCTCGATGCGCGAGGAGGCGGAGACCGAGACCCGTGCGCTGCGCGAGCGGACCGAGGCCGAGACCCGCGCGCTGCGTGAGCAGACGGAGGCCGAGACCCGCGCGTTGCGCGAGGAGACCGAGCAGACCGCGCGGGCGCTGCGCGAGAGTTCGGAGAGCGCGGCGGCGGCCCTGCGCGAGGAGAGCACCGAGCAGGCCCGCGCCCGGCTGGCCGCGGCCGACACCGACGCGACCCGGATGCGCACCGAGGCGGAGGCCGCCGCCCAGGCGCTGCGCGAGAAGACCACCGAGACCGCCCGCTCGGTCCTGGAGCAGGCCGACGAGGAGGCCGAGCGTATGCGCACGGAGGCCGAGACGGCCGCCCGCACGCTGCGCGAGGAGACCACCGAGACCGCGCGTTCGGTGCTGGAGCAGGCCGACGCCGAGGCCGAGCGCATGCGTACCGAGGCGGAGGCCGCCGCGCACACGCTGCGCACCGAGACCGCCGCGGCCGTGCGCGCCGCGCTGGACAAGGCCGAGAAGGACGCCGCGCGGATGCGGGCCGAGGGCGAGGAGACCGCGCTCGGCATCCTGGAGCAGGCCGACGGCGAGGCTCGCGCGCTGCGCCAGGAGGCCACCGCCGCGCTGGCCGCGGCCAAGGCCGACGCCGACACCATGCGCACCCAGGGCGAGACCGACGCGGACCGGGCCCGGTCCGAGGCGCAGACCGCCGCCCGCGCGCTGTTGGAGCGCGCCGAGCGCGATGCCGAACAGGTGCGCGCCGACGCCGAGCAGGCGGCCGGGACGCTGCGCCGGGAGGCCGCCGAGGCGCTGGAGGCGGCGCGCAGCGAGGCGCAGCGCCTGCACACCGAGGCCACCGCGACGCTGGCCTCGGCGAACGCCGACGCGACCACGCTGCGCGAGGAGGCCGCCGCCGCGCTGGAGGCGGCGACCGCGGACGCGGAGCGTATGCGCGACGAGGCCGAGACGGCCGCGCTGAGTCGGCTGGAGCAGGCCGACATCGACGCCACACGGCTGCGCGAGGAGGCCGAGGCCGAGGCGATCCGGCTGCGTACCCAGGGCGCCCAGGCGCTGGAGGAGGCGCGCGACGAGGCGGCCGAGTTGCGCGATCGCACCAAGGCGCGGGCCCGCGAGTTGCTGGAGAAGGCCGAGGCGCGGGGCACCGACCTGCTGGAGAGCGCCACCACCCAGGCCCGGCTGGCCAAGGAGGACGCGGCCCGCACGGTCGCCGAGGCGCAGGCCGAGGCCGAGGCGGTACGCGCCGCGGTGGTGGGCATCGAGGACGCCGCCCGGGAGGAGTCGGACCGGCTCACCGCGCTCGCCGAACGCGACCTGGCCAAGGCCCGCGACGACGCGGAGACCACGTTGGTCCGAGCCCGCGCGGAGGCCGATGCCACGGTCACCGCCGCGCGCAAGCACGCCGACCGGATGAAGTCCGACTCCGACCGCGAGGCGGAGAAGACCCGTACGGCCGGCCGCGAGGCGGCGAACAAGGAGATGCGCGAGGCCGAGGAGGCCGCGGCGCAACTGCGCGAGCAGGCCCGCGCCGAGCTGGAGCGCGCCACGAACGACGCCGAGGAGCTGCTGGTTCGGGCCAAGGGCCGGGCCACCGAGATCGTCGGCACCGCCGAGCGCAAGGCCGAGAAGCGGCTCGCCGAGGCGACCGAGGCGGCGAACCTGCTGATCGCCGAGGCCGAGGCGGAGGACGAACGCCTGCGCGCCGAGGCGACCGCGGTGATAGAGAAGGCGCGCCAGGACTCCGACGCGATGATCGGCGAGACCCGGCGCGACACCACCGCCACGCGCGAGCGTTCCGACCGCGAGGCCGAGCAGGTCGTCGAACGTGCCCGCCGGCAGGCCGCGGAGGGTCTGAAGCAGGCGGGCAAGCGGGTCGACGACCTGGTGGCCGCCGCGGAGGAACAGGTGAGCGAGGCCCGCGTGGACGCCGAGAAGATGAAGGTGGCCGCGGCCGAGGAAGCCGAGCGGATTCGCGACAAGGCCGGTTCCGAGGCGGATAGGGTACGTATTGCCGCGGTGAAGAAGGCCGAGGCGCTGCTCTCGGAAGCGGAACAGCGGCTCGCCGACGCCCAGAAGGGCGCGGACGACCTGCGGGCGAAGGTGGCCGAACAGGTGGCCGCCGCCCAGCGGGAGGCGCAGGCGGTCCGTCGCAAGACCGCCGCGGACGCCGAGAAGGTTCTCGACGAGGCGCGGAAGGAGGCGGAGCGACTGCGCACCGAGGCGCGCAAGGAAGCCGACCGTCACCGCGCCGACGGACAGCGCAAACTCGACGAGTTGAACCGCAGACGCAAGGACATCACCGCCGAGATGTCGCGCGTGCAGGGCGTGTTGGACGCGCTCGCCGCGCCCGCGGGCCTCGGGGCCGGCAAGGGCAACTCCTCGTCGGGCAAGGGCCCCGCGGCGAAGGGCTCCGGTTCGTCGTCATCCGATTGAGCGATGCCGGCCGGTTCTTATCTCCCGGTCAGGTCGATGCTCCGCCCGATTCGTGCCAGGATTCCACCCGTCACCTCATTCACCGCACCCGTCATACGACAGGAACCCCATGAGCGACACTAACTCTCCGCACGGCTTCGACATCGTCCGTCGTGGGTACGAGCGTTCGCAGGTCGACGACCGCATCACGAAGCTCGTGTCGGACCGTGACAGCGCGCTCGCGAGGATCTCGGCGCTGGAGAAGCGGATCGAGGAACTGCACCTCGAAAGCCAGAACGCGCAGGCCCAACTCGCCGACGCCGAACCGTCCTACGCGGGCCTCGGCGCACGGGTGGAGAAGATCCTCCGCCTCGCCGAGGAAGAGGCCAAGGACCTGCGCGAGGAGGCCCGCCGCGCCGCCGATCAGCACCGCGAGTTGGCCGAGGCCGCCGCGCAGCAGGTCCGTTCCGACGCCGAGCAGTACGGCAAGGAGCGCAAGGCCAAGGCCGAGGACGAGGGTTCGCGGATCCTCGACAAGGCCAAGAGCGACGCCGCACAGCTGCGTGGCGAGGCGGCCAAGGACGCGTCGGCCAAGCGCGAGGAGGCCGAGGCCCTCTTCGAGGAGACCCGGGCCAAGGCCGCCCAGGCCGCCGCCGACTTCGAGACGAACCTGGCCAAGCGCCGCGAGCAGTCCGAGCGCGACCTGGCGGCCCGTCAGGCCAAGGCCGAGAAGCGGCTGTCCGAGGTCGAGCACCGGGCCGAACAGCTGCGCCTGGAGGCCGAGAAGCTGCGTACCGACGCCGAGCGCCGCTCGCGTCAGACGATCGAGACCGCGCAGCGCCAGGCCGACGACATCGTGGCCGACGCGCGGGCCAAGGCCGACCGGATCCGCTCGGAGTCCGAGCGCGAGCTGGCCGCGCTGACCCACCGCCGCGACAGCATCAACGCGCAGCTGACCAACGTGCGCGAGATGCTGGCCACGCTCACCGGCGCGGCCGTCGCCGCCGCGGGTGTCAGTATCGATGACGACGACGACAAGATGCCGGGTGTGCCGGCTCAGCAGAGCCGCTGACGCGCCTCGGCGGGGCATCGGCGACTGGTATTTCGGCCGGCTTCGGCGGCCGGGCGGCGGGCAGGTTCCATGGGGACCCGTCCGCCGCCCGGCCGCATTTTTCATGAGGTGATCCCGGGCGCGTCGGCGCGGGCACATCCGGATCCGGGCCGCCGAGGGCCCGGGCAGGGGACGAGGAGTACGGGGCCATGGGCCGACTGGGCAATATCCGACCGCGCCGCAGACCGGGGAAGCCGACACCGGCCGGGGACGGGGACGGGGCATCCACGGGAGCACCTGCGACCGCGCCGAGCGCGGACGCGGGGCCCACCGGGGCGCCTTCGACGGCGGACGAGGGCACGACCACCGCCGGACCGACCCCGGGTGGCACGCCCGCCGGGAGCACGGCGGAGGCGACTGTGGACGGTAGCGACAGCGGCGACGGGACGGCCGACACGTCGGCGGTGCCGGCCTCCGTCGACGCGTCGGTCGGCGACCGGGCCGCCGGCAAGAGCACCGACGCGGCCCCCGCCCGGGTGCCCGCCCAGATCGCGACGGCCGAACCCGGCCCGGCGTCTCCGACCGCCCCGGACCCGGCCACCGACCCCGGCGTACCCTCCCCCGCCCCCGACGACGCCAAGGCCCCCACCCGGGTCCAGCCGTGGACCGGCGTCGGCTCACGGTTCGGCGAGCCGGGTCGCCCGCTGCGCCGTTCCTCGCCGTTCTACATCGGCTTCCTCGGCGGACTCGGCCTGATCACCGCGTGGTTCCTGGCCCAGGCCGTGATGGGTATCCAGCACGTCCTGATCATCATCCTGATCTCGTTCTTCCTGGCCGCGGGCCTGAACCCGTTCGTCGAACGCCTCGAAAAGCGCGGCATGCCCCGACGCTGGGCGGTGTGCACCGTCGCGTTCGGGTTCGTCCTCTTCGCCGCGGCCTTCGTCACCGCGATCGCCCAGCCGCTGGTCGAGCAGACGTCGAGCCTGATCAACTCGATCCCCGACAGCCTCACCGAGCTGCGGAACAACGAGAGATTCCGGCAGCTGGACGAGAAGTACGACCTGGTGAACCGGGCCAAGGACTGGGCGGCCAACGCCAACACGGCGGAGAACGTGGCGGGCGGTTTGTGGGGCTTCGGCAAGATGGTGCTGACCTCGGTGTTCGACACGCTCACCGTGATCGTCCTGACGCTGTACTTCCTGGGCGCGCTGCCCAGCATCAAGGAGCACCTGTACAACCTGTTTCCGAAGTCGCGCCGGGCCCGGGTGCGGCTGCTCGGCGACGAGATCCTGTCCGGGATCGGCGGCTACGTGAACGGCGCGCTGATCGTGGCCACCTGCGCGGGCCTGTCCTCGTTCGTCTTCCTGATGATCCTGGGCAACGACTACGCGCTGCCGCTGGCCCTGGTGATCGCGATCACCGACCTGATCCCGATGATCGGCGCCACGGTGGGCGCGGCGGTGGTGTCGGTCGTGGTCTTCTTCGACTCCCCCGGCAAGGCGCTCACCTGCGTGATCTTCTTCCTGGCCTACCAGCAGTTCGAGAACTATCTGATCTACCCGCGCGTGATGAACCGCGCCGTGAACGTGCCGCCGGCGATCACCGTGATCGCGGCTCTGGTGGGCGGCGCGCTGCTCGGGGTGACCGGGGCGCTGCTCGCGATTCCGATCGCGGCGGCCGTCCTGCTCATTCTGCGCGAAGTGGTCACGCCTCGCCAGAACCAGGCCTGAGCTTGTCAATCGTCCTCTGGTATGACTTGCGGGACTTCCCTCGAACCCATGTCCCAACACGGGCCCGTCGTACGGCGGCCGTCGGCAGCCGGGGTTCGGGCCTAAGCTCGAAGCCCGGTCGGCTCGACAGTCGGTCCGGCACCATCCCCCCGAAGTCTTCCTGGGAGTGCGGCAACAGATGATCGAAGCAAGAGGGCTCACCAAACGCTACGGAAACAAGCTGGCGGTGGATCAGCTTTCCTTCCAGGTGCGTCCGGGCTCGGTGACCGGCTTCCTCGGCCCCAACGGGGCCGGCAAATCGACCACCATGCGGATGATCCTCGGCCTTGACACGCCGACCGGGGGCAACGTCACGGTCAACGGCCGCCCGTACGACCACGTCCAGGCCCCGTTGCGGGAGATGGGCGCACTGCTCGACGCCAAGGCGATGCACGGTGGCCGGACCGCGTACAACCACCTGCTGTGTCTCGCGCAGAGCAACGGCATCCCGAACCGTCGGGTCGACGAGGTGCTCGGGATGGTCGGCCTGACCCAGGTCGCCAAGAAGCGCGCGGGGGGCTTCTCGCTCGGCATGGGCCAGCGGCTCGGCATCGCCTCGGCTCTGCTCGGCGATCCCGGGATCCTGATGTTCGACGAGCCGGTCAACGGGCTCGACCCCGAGGGCATCCTGTGGATCCGCAACCTGATGAAGCAGTTGGCCTCGGAGGGTCGCACCGTCTTCGTCTCCAGTCACCTGATGAGCGAGATGGAGGTGACGGCGGACCACCTGATCGTGATCGGTCAGGGCCGGATGATCGCCGACACCTCGATGCGCGACTTCATCGAGACGAACTCCCAGTCGTTCACCGTGGTGCGCTCGCCGCAGGCGGAGAAGCTCAACGCGCTGCTCCAGGCCAAGGGCGCCACGGTCACGCCCGACCAGGCGGTGGCCGGCTCGTTTCGGGTGCACGAGTTGTCGCCCGTGGTGATCGGTGACCTCGCCGCCGAACACGGCATCGCGCTGCACGAGCTGTCGCCGCGCTTCGACTCGCTCGAAGAGGTCTACATGCGGATGACCCAGCACAGCGTGGAGTACCGCGCGGGCCTGCCGGGCGGACCGCCGCCGGGGTGGGGTCCGCCCGGAGCGGCGCCGCCGCCCGGATACCCGCAGCAGGGCGGCCCGCAGTTCGCCGGTCCGCCGCCCGGGTATGCGCAGCAGGGCGCGCCCGGCGCCCCGTGGGGCGCGCCCGCCGGCGCCCCGTCCCCGTCCATGCCGCGATCCAACGGAAGCGAGGGCTGAGCGATGGCACAGAACACTCCGCCCCCGATGCCCCAGGGCCCGCCGCACCTGCTCCCACAGGGCCAACCGGCCCCGATGCACCAGCACATGCAGGCGCAGCAGGCGCCGGGCCAGCAGTTGCCCGGGCAGCAGTTGCCCGGGCAGCAGATGCAGGCGCAGCAGCTGTCCGGTCAGCAGTTCCCGCCCGGCCAGCAGGCGGGTCATCCCCCGCATGTCGGCGGCAACATCGGCGGTGGCAACGCGGGCTTCGGCCGGGTGTTGCTCTCCGAGTGGACCAAGATCCGCACGGTGCGCTCCACGGTGTGGACCCTGATCGTGATGGTCGCGCTGATCCTGGGTCTGGGCATGCTGATCGCCGGGCTGGCCAACCCGAAGCCCGACGACGACTACGTCAGCATCTCGCTGATCGGCGTGATCGTCGCCCAGCTCGCCGCCGCAACGCTGGGCGTGTTGACCATCTCCGCCGAGTACACGACGGGCATGATCCGCACCACGCTGACCGCGTACCCGCGCCGCATCCAGGTTCTGGTCGCCAAGGGCGTGGTGTTCGCGGGCCTGATGTTCGTGGTCGGTCTGGTCACGATCGGGATCACCGCGGTACTCGGCAAGGCGATGTTCACCTCCAGGATCGGCGACTCCACCGCCGACGTGGACCTGTTCCGCAGCGTCGTCGGCAGTTCGCTCTACCTGGCCGTGATCGGTCTGTTCGGGCTCGGGCTCGGGGTGCTGCTGCGGCACTCGGCGGGCGCGATCACCGCGCTGATGGGCGCCATCCTGCTGCCGATGATCATCGGGCCGTTCCTGCCGCACTCGGTGGGCTCGAAGGTCATGGAGTACTCGCCGATGTTCGCGCTGGGCAAGCTGATCGGCGGCAGCGACGGGGAAGGCGGTCCGGGGCCGTGGCCCTCGCTGTTGCTGATCGCGACCTACGCGGCGATCGTGCTGATCGCCGGTGGGATCCGGCTGCGCTCGCGCGACGTGTGATCGGGTCGGTTGGGGCATTTGCCTGACCGATCGTCAAAAAAGTTGCTCCGTATACCGAAAAGGTCTCACCCGACATGTGTCGGGTGGGGCCTTTTCGGCCGTTTTCGGGCCGACTCGCGTAGCTTCGGAAACCACATCAAAAGAGGGTCCGACGATATGCTCACGTCTCATGTATGGGCAGGGGGATCCAGGAACACCCGACGCGGCGGACGCGGCACCCGTACGCGTTCCGGAACCCGTTCACCGGAGCCGGCGCTCGGCTGGCGGACCGGCCGCGGGGTTCGGTTCCGCGGCGGCCGTCTTCGCGTTGGCGGGGATCGCGACCGCCATCGTCCTGCTGGGCGACACCGACACACTGTGGGAGTCGGCCCTCGCGGGCACGCTGCTGACCGCCGCCGTCGCGCTGTCCTCGATCGCCGCGTGGTTGCGGCATCGCGTCGCCGAGCAGCGCATCGCCCGACTGCGTGAGTTGACCGTACGTCAGGCCGCGGAGAGCGCCCGCCTGGAGGCCGAACGCGCCCGGCTCGAGGCGGAGCACACCGAGCTGTTGCGCGGGCGGGCGGCGCTCGCCGACGAGGAAACGCTGATGCGCGGCCGGGTGCACGACGTGTTCGTCAACCTGTCGATGCGCACGCTGACCCTGGTCGAGCGCCAGTTGGACCTGATCGAGAAGCTGGAACACGGCGAGGACGAACCCCAGCGCCTGCAGGACCTGTTCCGGCTCGACCACCTGGCCACCCGGATGCGCCGCAACAGCGAGAACCTGCTGGTCCTCGCGGACGCGGACGAACGGCGCGGCCGGCGACCGGCGATCCCGCTCCTGGACGTGGTCCGCGCCGGTGTCTCGGAGATCGAGCGCTATGAGCGGATCGACGTCGGCCACGTGCCGCGCGCCGACGTGCTCGGGCGCGCCGCCGACGACGTGGGCCACCTGCTGGCCGAACTCCTGGAGAACGCCGCCGCCTACTCGGCGCCGGAGTCCCGGGTGGAGATCGGCGGCTGGACGCTGGAGAACGGCGAGGTCGTGTTGTCGGTGGACGACAACGGGATCGGCGTACCGGCGGACCGGCTCACCGAGTTGAACTCGCAGATCGAGCGGGACAGCACCGAGGAGGAGGCGGCCGGCGGCGCCGGCGGCCTGGGCGTTTTCGTGGTGGGCCGGCTGGCCCGACGGCACGGGATCAGGGTGCAGTTGCGGCCCCGCCCGCAGGGTGGCCTGAGCGCCGTCGTGGTGATCCCCGCCTCGACCTTCCACGGCCTGGGGCCCTCGCCCGCCGAGTTCTCCGCCGAGCGCGACCGCGAGCAGGAGCGCGAGCGGGACCGGATGGCCATCCCCGGGGTGACGCCGGGTGCTCGGGCCATCCCGCCCGGCGCGGCCCGGCTCGCGCTGCCCGCGACCGAGACGCCCGCGCCGGCCGGTGCCGCGCCGGCTGCTGCGCCCGCCGCCGAACGTCCCCGGTCCGCGACCGCCGCGCCGCGTGGGCCGATCGTGCCCCGCGAGGACGCCGCGCCGCCGGTCAAGACGCCCAAGGGCCTGCCCAAGCGCACCCCGGCGGCCAATCCGCCCGTCCCGGAGGCGCCGGCGGCGAAACTGGTCGCGCCGGGCGCGCTGTTCGAGGCGACCGGGTCGACGGCGCGCCCCGAGGTCGCGCCGCCCGCGCGTCGCGCGAACCCGGCACCGGTGGCGAACGCGGCCGCGGTGCCGAGGACCGGCGCGGCGAAGGGCACGGCGGCGGGGACCGCGGCGGGCAAGGGCACGGCGGCGCAGAGTGCGACCGCGAAGAGCATGGCGCCGAAGAGTGCGACGGCGAAGGGCGCGACGGCGAAGACCGCCGCCGCGACGCCGTCCGTCGCGCCGCGGCCGGCGATCGGCGGGGACGGTACGGGCCCCGCGGCCTCCGCGGTCGGGCGTACCCGGCGCGGTCTGCCCAAGCGGCTGACGACGGGTGACGACAGCGGCGCGTTCGCGATCACGCCCGCCACGGACCCCGCCCGGGACACCGCGACGCTTTCGGCCGCCGAACTGCGCCGACGGCTGACGGGCTTTCAGGAAGGTCTGGAGGCGGCCCGCCGGGAGGACGAACCGACCGGTCCGATCCGCTCGTCCGGGCCGATCGTGTCGACCGACGAAGAACCCACCTTCCCGCCGGACGTGCGGGAGGAGACAGGAGGTGGAGACCGGTGACCGGATCGAATGGCACCACGGCCCGCGATGTCGACTGGCTGGTGGCCGGGCTGGCCGGGGATGTCCCGGGGGTCCGCGAGGTGGTCCTGGTCTCCTCCGACGGCCTGATGCTGGCCAGCGCGCGCGGCCCGGAGGCGGCCGGCGCCGCCGGTGACGCCGAGGAGCAACTCGGCGCGATCGTCAGCGGCCTGGTGGCCCTGGCCGAGGGCACCTCGCGGGTGCTCGACATGGGCGCGGTCCGCCAGGAGATCGTCACGATGGCCGAGGGCTACGTCGTGGCGATGTCGATCAGCGACGGCTCCTGTCTGGGCGTGCACGCGGGCGGGTCCGCCGATCTGGGCGTGATCGCCTACCAGATGACCTCGTTCGTTCGGCGCGCCGGTCACGTCCTGACGCCGGCCCTGCGCGCACAGATGCACCAGGACCGTGGAGGTGGTCGCGTTGGCTCCTGACGGCGGTTATTCCGACTACGACGACGCAGGGGGTTTTCCGGCCCGTCCCGAACCGGGCGGTCGCACCTCGCGCGTGCGTCCCTACACGCTGACCCGCGGCCGGACCCGCTACGGACACGTGCTGCTGGTCGAAACGCTCGTCACCACCCTGGACTGCCCGCAGGACGAGACCGGCGACATGCCCGAGGTGGCCCGCATCGTGCACCTGTGCCGCGGCGTGCGGTCGGTGGCGGAGGTGGCGGCGATCCTGCACATGCCGCTCGGCGTGGTCCGGGTGTTGATCAGCGACCTGGCCTCGCAGGGCCGGATCAGTGTGTACCAGGCCGAGCACGAGGCCGGCCGACCCGATCGTGCGCTGCTGGAGAGGGTGCTCGGTGGACTACGCAAGATTTGACCTCGGCGGTGTCGGCGGCCTCGGCGACGAGGTCCCGGCCATTCCGATGCCGGCTGCGGGCGCGTCCGGTCGGCGGATCGGCGAGGGGCCGCCGATCACTTCGACCAAGATCGTGGTCGCGGGCGGTTTCGGCGTCGGCAAGACCACGCTGGTGGCCGCCGTGTCGGAGATCCCGCCGCTGACCACCGAGTCGGTCATGACGGTGATGAGCGAGGACGTCGACGACCTGTCCGGCCTGCCGGAGAAGCGCACCACCACGGTCGCGATGGACTTCGGCCGGATCACCCTGGAAGCCGACCTCGTGCTCTACCTGTTCGGCACCCCGGGGCAGAACCGGTTCTGGTTCATGTGGGACGACCTGGTGCGCGGCGCGGTGGGCGCGATCGTCCTGGTGGACACCCGCCGGCTGGAGGACAGTTTCCCGGCGGTGGACTACTTCGAGCGGTCCGGGATCCCGTTCGTGGTCGCGGTCAACCTCTTCGACGGCGCGCCGCGCTATCCGGAGGAGGACCTGCGCGACGCGTTGTCGATCGGCCCGCGCACGCCGATGACCGAATGCGACGCGCGGGACCGGGAGAGCGCGGTGAACGCGCTGGCCGAGTTGGTCGTCCACGCCCTGGACCTGACCCCGTAACGGAAGGGAGCACACCCGTGGCGCCGCTGCCCGATATCACCCTGCGTGCGATCGGGCGGGTGTCTGCCCCGCGTGTGGAACTCGTTGACGATCACTGGGGGAACGTGTCCTCGGTGATCCGCCTGGACGGTGAACGCTTCGGCCCCGAGGCGCTGTTCGGCCTTGACGACTTCTCCCATCTGGAGGTGGTCTTCCACTTCCACCGGGTCCCGGACACCGCCGTCGAGACCGGTGCCCGCCGGCCGCGCGGCAATCCGGCCTGGCCGCTCGTCGGCATCTTCGCCCAGCGCGGCAAGAACCGCCCGAACCGCATTGCCGTCTCCCGCTGTTCGCTGGAGCGAGTGGACGGCCTGGACGTCCACGTGCGCGGCCTCGACGCCGTCGACGGCACGCCGGTGCTCGATCTCAAGCCCTATCTCGCCGAGTTCGGCCCGCGCGGCGAGCTTCGCCAGGCAACGTGGTCGAGCGAGTTGATGACCGACTACTACGCCGACTGAGCGCGGCGGTGGCGGGTCGTGGTGGTCAGGCGCGTCGGGTGGCCCACCGGTATCGGTAGGTGTGCCAGGGCCAGTTGGTGGTCACCCGCCCGTCGGCGCCCTTGTACCAGCTCGTACAGCCCGCCCCGAACACGGTGCCCGCCACGCCGGCCGCGAGCGCTCGCCGGTCCGCCTCGTACTCGGCCGCGCCCACCTCGTGCACCCGCCCGTCGCGGATCCTGCGGACCACGTACGCCACCTGACTCTCGATCATGTAGATGATCGAGTTGTGGCCCAGGTTCGTCCCCGGTCCGTACAGCAGGAACAGGTTCGGGAAACGCGGCACGGTCATTCCCAGTCGGGCCGCCGCCCCCTCCCGCCACACGTCGTGCAGCCGCACTCCGTCGCGCCCGACGATCTCCATCGGCCGCAGGAATTCGGTGGCCAGGAACCCGGTGCCGTGAATCAGGGTGTCCACGGGGTAGTCCCGCGCGGCGGTGCGCGGCCCGCTCGGGGTGATCTCGGTGATCGGGTCGGTGACCAGTTCCACGTTGTCCCGGGTCAGCGTCGGGTAGAAGTCGGCCGAGATCAGGATGCGTTTGCAGCCGATCGGGAAGTCCGGGGTCAGCCGGGCCCGCAGCGCCGGATCGGCGATCTGCGCGGCCAGGTGCCGGCGTGCCGCGTGCCGGGCCAGACGGGCGCCGAGGTTGCCGCGCACCGCCCAGTAGACCGCGGTCTCGCCGCGCAGATACGTCGCCGCGCGCACCGCCGTCCGGGCCGGCGGGATCCGGCGGAAGATCCGATGCGCGATCCGCCCGTAGGCCCGATCCGGCTTGGGCACCACCCAGTTCGCGGACCGCTGGAAGAGGTACAGCCGGCGTACCCGCGCGGCGATGCGCGGCACGAACTGAACCGCGCTGGGCCCGGTGCCGATCACCGCGACGGTACGGTCGTTCAGGTCGTGGTCGTGCCGCCACCGCGAGGAGTGGAACGCGGTGCCGGCGAACGAGTCCAGGCCGGGCAGGTCGGGATAGCGCGGCCGGTTGAGCTGACCCACGGCCGAGACCAGCACCCGGGCGGTCGCCGATCCGCGCGAGGTCTCGATCCGCCACACCTGGGCCGTCTCGTCCCAGCGTGCGGCGGACACCTCGGTACCGAGCGCCAGGTGGGCCAGGATGCCGAACTTCCGGGCGCACTCGTGCAGATAGCGCAGGATCTCGTGTTGTTCGGGGAACACCCTGGACCAGTCGGCCCGTTGCGCGAACGAGTACGAGTACAACATCGACGGGATGTCGCACCCCGCGCCCGGATAGGTGTTGTCGCGCCAGACGCCGCCGAGGTCGTCGGCCTTCTCGTAGACGGTGAAGTCCTCGATGCCGGCGCGGCGCAGCCGGATCGCCATGCAGATCCCGGCGAACCCGGCCCCGATGATCGCCGTCCCCGGCATCGCGATCCTCCCTGGCGTCAGGGCCGATACGGCCGGATGAGGTCGAACGCGTTGGGCAGGCCGAGGCGGTAGCGCACGTCGTCCGCGCGCCGCCACGGGGCCAGGGCCGGCTCCTGGTAGAGCGCGAACTCGGTGGCCGGCGTGGCGCTCGAACCGGCCGCGCGCGACACCGCGTCGGCCGCCGCGCGCCCGCTCTCGTCGGCCCCTTCCATGGTGGCCGGGTTGATGGTGTTGCGTACATAGTCGCCAGCCGGAAACAGGTTGGGCACCCGCGTCGTGGCCCAGGGCCGGTCGTCCCACGACCCGGTCGTGTTCACCAGGAGCAGTTCGTCGTTGGCCGCACTCGGCAGCCCCGCGTCGGTGATCCCGGGGTCGAGGAACCACGAGTGGATCTGCGCGTCCGGCACGAGCGTCGCCCCGTCGTCCAGGTTCGCCCGCACCTGTGCCGGCACCTCGTCGACGATCTGCCGGGGGGACTTGCGCGCGTTCACCCCGTACACGATGCCCGGATCGTCCCAGTCGCACAGGTCCAGCGAGAGGATGTCCTGCACGCTGCCGTCGCCGTACGTCGCGGCGAAGTCCCCGCGCCGGAACTGGGCCTGGCCGATCGAGGTGATCGCCCACGGCGAGTCCATGCAGGCGACGTGGCCGTGGGTGATCGGGGTGGGCCGGCGCAGATAGATCATCAGGCTGGGGGCCGCACCACGGCGAGGCGTACATCGAGCTGCCGGACGGGCGGGCCCGAGGCGGCTACAGCCCCGGTCGACGACATCGCGTACGGCCTGTGCGTGCGGCGATCGGGCCTGGACAAGGCGCTGGTGGACACCGCGCGCCGCCGGCGCCGAGGTGCGCGAGGGCGCCCGGGTCACCGGCCTGGTGTGGACGGACGGCCGGGTCACGGGAGTTCGGGTCGACGAGCGCGGCGCCGGGCCGTACACGCTTCACGCGCCACTCGTGATCGGCGCCGACGGCCGCCGCTCCCTGGTCGCCCGCGAGGTCGGCGTGGGTGAGCCGCACACCGTCAACGCCAATCGACGCGCCTGCTATTACGCGTACTACGAGGATCCGCGCACCGAGTGGCGCGGCACCGCCGCGATGTGGCGTACGGAACGGGAGTTGGGCACCGCGTTCCCGTGCGACGGCGGCCTGGCCCTGGTGCTGCTGATGCCCCCGAAGGAACGCGCCGACGCCTTCCGCCTGAACCTGGAAGGCGAGTACGACCGCACCGTCGCCCTCCTGCCCGGCCTGGCCGAACGCCTCGCCGGCTGCGCCCGGACCACCAAGATCGTCCGGGCCGTCGACCTGCCGTCCTACTTCCGCCGTTCCACCGGCCCCGGCTGGGCGTTGGCGGGCGACGCGGGCCACTTCAAGGATCCGGTCACCGCGCAGGGCATCCGCGACGCGCTGCGTTTCGGCCGGCTGCTCGGCGAGGCGGCGGCCCCGTACCTGGGCGACTCGAACCGCTTGGACACCGCGACGAGTTCCTGGGAGCGGCGCCGGGACCACGAGTGCCGCGAGACGTACCACTGGACCAACACACCGGCCCGCTCCACCGCCGTCACTCCGCTGGAGGAGACCCTGCTGTGTTCGCCGGCCGCCGGACCCACGGGCGCCCGGCCCCTTCTCGACGTCTACTCCCGCGTCCGCAAACCCGCCGAACTCCTCCCCCCGACCACCATGGCCGCCCTCCTGGCCCGCACGCCGGCGCACCCGGGCGTGCCTCGCGCGGAGGTCCTGCGCACGGCACTGGCCGAGGCCCGCACCCAACTCGCCACCCGCCGCGACCTGCGCCGGCACCGGCGGTAGTCGATCGTAAGCCGGGTACCGGACGCGGCCCTCGTGCACCCGCGCCGCGCCGGCCGCCCCCTCAGTCGCTCGGGCCGGCGCTGATCAGCCGGATGTGCTCGCAGGTCGCGGCGGCCTCCGGCAACTTCTCCGGGGACTCCTGCGAGTCGGCGGTGCGGCTCCACAGTTCGCCGATCTCGGGAACCGTCGACGACAGGTCGATCGCGGTGCGCATGACCGTGCCGTGCGCGTTCCACAGCTCGACCGTGCGCCGCATGGCCGACGCGACAGCCGGTCGCGGCTCGTCGTGCCGCGCGGTGGCCCGCGAGCGCTCCCACAGGTGCCCTTCAGGCGGAGCCATGCCGGTCGGGCCCGACCGGCATGGCCAGGGTGGTGAGATCGCCGCGGTCGGCGGAGCGAATCGTGACGGGCTGGTCGGGTCCCCTCAGGTCGAGCATCACATCGGGGCCGATCGCGGTGCCGACGGCCGGGTAAAGCGTGGTCAGTTCGAACACGATGCGAAGGTCCCGCCCCGTCACGGCGGCCGGAATCGCGACATCCGGATGCCCGTCGCCGATCGACGGGACATCGATCCCGCGGCGGGTCACGTGCCACGTGATCCGCTCGCCGGGATGCTCCGCCAGGGCGCGCAGGAGTGCGTTCTTCCCGATCGTCAGGCGGGTGCCGGCCGCAGGCAACGAGGCGAGCATCGACCGGTAATCCGGGAACTCCTCGGACAACAACCGGCAATGCCGGTCCTCACCGCCCGCCGGCCGTAGCCACATCCCATGCGCGGTCGCCTCGATCCGCACCAACGCGCTGCGTCGGACGGCCGCGGCGGCGGCTCGCAGATCGTCGCCCGCGACCGTCGCCGCCCACGGTGTGGTCGGCGCCTCGGCGGGCGCCAGGGTTCGTATCGAGAGGCGGTAGCGGTCGGTTGCGGTCAGGGTGATCGCCTCCCGGTTCGCCTCGACGCGCACGCCGCCGAGTACCGGCACGCCCGGCTCCCGTACGGTCGCGGTCAGGACTTGTTCGATCGCGTCGGCCAGTACCGGCCCCTTCAGGGCGGCGATCGGCACACCGGTCGGCGCCCCCGCCAACGAGGACTTGACCACGGCGGCCTTCCGCCGCGCCGCCTCCGCATCCGCGAGCACCTTGGCGACATGCTCGTCGATCAGCCGCGACGCCTCCTCGGGTCCGGCATCGAGGACGGCGTCGACCTCGGCCAGCGGCATCGCGATCTCACGCAGTCGACGCAGCGCCGTGGCCCGCGCCACCTGGTCGGCGCTGTAGTAGCGGTAGCCCGAGACGGGATCGACCTCGGCAGGGTGCAGCAACCCGGAGTCCGCATAGAACCGCAGCGCACTCGAGGTCAAACCACTGTGTCGGGCGAAGGCCCCGATCGGCATCAACTCGGTATCCGGCATCCCGACATCCTTGGGCTTCATCCGACTCGAAGGTCAACACCGGTCGGGACCCGACGCCGGCCCGGCGGTCGGCGGGCTTGGCCGTGCGCCATGTGGAACCCGTGATTCCGCGCAATGTGTCGGCCCGTCGACAATCGCTCATCGGAATTCGTGATTCCGGGACGCCCCGAGCCTTCCTCCCACTGCCCGGATCGGGTTGTGCTGTTCACCGGTCGATCCATAACCTGTTTTGCGCCCCGCCGCCGGACGGCACCGCCGAACACTCGACCGACATACCTTCGCATGAATTGTCGGATTTACCCGACAATCCCGCAAAAGGCCCGCAGGAGAATACAGGCATGCCCGAGCAGGAAATCGCCGACACGGCCATAAATCGAGCCCTGTCGCCGGAGTATTTTCGCACCGATCCGACGAGCGGCGCCCCGAAGAGCAGCATCATTCCGCCGGCGGAGCCCTCTCACGCGACCTTGGCGGCGCCCTCGGATTCCTCCTTCCGGGTCAAAATCGAAGAGCTGGCCCCGGCCGCCGGCAAGGCGGTCTCGGTGGCCATGGAACTGAGAAGTCTGGGCGCGGACATAAACCACGGCCCGCCGGCGGGAACGCCTGGGTTCATGACCGGTTTCCAACTGGGCGAGCTGAGCCGTGAGTGGGGCGGCGCGATCGCCCATCTCGCCGACCGGGCGCAGGCCGGGGCCGACAAGATCTACCGCACGCGAACCAAATACGCCCAGACCGAGACGAGCATCGCCACCGACTTCACGGCGGGGTCGTGACCATGGTCGGCTTCATCGAACTCAGGGCCGCGAACTTCGAGAGCTGGCGGGAATCCGCCCGCGCCTGGAGGACCACCGCCGGCAAGCTCGCCGAACTGGAGAACACGTTCCGGACCGGGGTCAACGACGGTGTGGAGGCGGCCGGATGGAAGGGACAGGCCGCCGGAACAGCCGACCAGGACCTCGAAGTGACGGTGCGACAGATCGCCGTCTCCGCAAGCCAGGCGCAGACCATCGCTATCGCGACTGAACGTGCGGCATCCGAACTCCCCGCGATTCAAACCATGTTCCGCGCAGCCATCCAGGAGGCCGAGACCTCCGGTCTCCAAATCGTGGAAAACCCGGGCGGATACACCGTGCAGGCCGCCGGCCCGCCCGAAGCGGCCGGCAATCCCACTCCGGCAGACGCGGCACGGCAACAGAGCGCCATCGACGGCTTCGTGGCCCGATTCGACACACTGCTGCGCCAGGCGAGCGAGGCCGATGCCAAATTCGCCGCGACACTGACCACGCTGATGCCGGCCGATGTCGCGGAAACCCGGCTGGACGCCTGGCAGAACAGCATCGAGGACACCCAGCGCGTGGCCGGGCTCTACGGCGTAGGCCCGGTCCCGACACTGGATCCCACACAGACGGCGGCCTGGTGGCGCGGCCTGTCCGACGAACAGCGAGCCCTGTACCTGGCCGCATATCCGCGCCGACTCGGCAGCATGGACGGCCTCCCGGCGGCCGTTCGCGACACGGCCAACCGCACCGCCCTGGACCAACGCCTGACCGAACTCGCCCCTGCACTGGCCGGCGGCAAGTCCCCCAACCACGACAAACGCGAGTGGGAAAATCTCACGGAGATCAAGAAGCAACTGGTGGCCGGTTACACTCGTCCGCCCGGCAAGGAACTGTTGCTGCTCAAGTTCGGTGACAAATTCCTCGACGGCCAGGTGATCATGTCCGTCGGCGATCCCGACAAGGCCAAGAACGTCTCCATTTCGGTGCCCGGGACCGACGCGACCGTCACCAACGGCTTGGAGGGGGGAATCAAGCGGATCGATGCCATGCAACACGCCGTCGACACGTTGACGCCGGGTGGGAGCAGCAATGTGGCGTCGGTGTTCTGGCTCGACTACGACGCACCCGAGAAGGGGGCGTCGGGGCTTTCCGGGAGCATGATCGGATGGGATCGGTCACAGGAAGGGGCGTCGCGACTGAACTCGTTCGTCAACGGAGTTCGCGCCCAGGGAAACGACCACCACATCACGATGATCGCCCATAGCTATGGGACTACGGTGGTCGGAGACGCGGCGCGCGCCGGAAGCGGTCTGGCGGTGGATGACGTCGTTTCTCTCGGTAGCCCCGGCATGCACGTCAAGCGAGCACAGGACCTGCACATGGATCCGACGCACGTGTGGGCGGAACGCGCGGTGGGCACGTCCAAGGACACACTTGTCGTGGAAGGTGGCGCATATTCTCACGGCGCCGACCACAAACCGGGCGGTCGCAGTCTCGTCGACACGATTCTGGGCGAAGGTAGTGATCCGATCACCCCGACGGACAAGGAATTCGGCGGGAACGTCATGAGCGGGGATGCTCATGCCCACGATGAATACTGGAACCCCGGAAGCGAAAGCCTTACGAACCAGGCCAAGATCGTCATGGGCATGTACAACGATCCGAATCCGCTGCAACACCCGAAACTCAAGTAGGGGCGCTCCACGTGATTGTTCGCCGCTTGCCGGGTAGGCCCATGGTCCTGTCGGCAGCGATTCTTTTGACCCTGATATCGGCATGTGGAGGTTCGGTGGACAAGCCGGGAACGAAAATCCCCAGGATGTCCGAGAAGCAGGCGATGGCCGCTTCCGAGGAATATGCCAGGAAAATCGTCGATGCCCTCGGAGCCCCCCGGGCGAAGAGCAAGCCGTCGAGCGACACCAGTCCGTGCGGAAACGAGAACTCCATGGTCAAGAACTTCTGGGCGCTCCACGTGGAGAATGTAGTGGTGTCCCCGCAAAATCAGGAGGCAACGTTCCTGAAGGCTCGGGGGATCATCGAAAGCATGGGATTCAGAATGCAAGAGTTCGCGACAAATTCGGTCGGCGGCGCGGGGGCCGGCAATCTGATCGCGATGAATTCCGAGGATGGCTTCAAGATCACGCTCCACAGCACCTCCCCGCCGGAGGAGATCGGAATCATGATTTCCAGCCCGTGCCTGGAGCGGGCGCCCGAAGGGCAAACCGACCCCTCGGCCCAGCCCGGCGCGAGCCGGCCCTCGTAAGCGAGTACGAGGTGGCCCTCGCCGGGTCCCGGCCGGCCGCAGAACGCGGCCCCCATCAGAACAACTTCAGCTTGTCGTCCTCGGTGCCGCGCAGCGCGTTGTAGTCCAGCGTCACGCACGTGATGCCCCGGTCGACCGCCAGGACCCTCGCCTGGGGCTTGATCTCCTGGGCCGCGAACACGCCCTTGACCGGGGCGATCAGCGTGTCCCGGTTGAGGAGTTCGAGGTAGCGGGTGAGTTGTTCGACGCCGTCGATCTCGCCTCGGCGTTTGATCTCCACCGCCACGGTGGTGCCGTCCGCGTCCCGGCACAGGATGTCCACCGGGCCGATCGGGGTGGGGTATTCGCGCCGGATCAGCGTCCAGCCCGCGCCGAGTGCGTCGAGACGGTCGGCCAGCAGCTCCTGGAGGTGCGCCTCGACGCCGTCCTTGACCAGGCCGGGGTCGATGCCCAGCTCGTGCGAGGTGTCGTGGAGGACTTCCTCGATCGTGATGATCAACTTCTCGCCGCCCTTGTTGATCACCGTCCACACGCCGTCCCCTTCCTTGAGGGTGCACGGCGGACTCATCCAGTTCAGCGGCTTGTACGCGCGGTCGTCGGCGTGAATGGACACGCTCCCGTCCGACTTGACCAGAATGAGCCGGGGGGCGGACGGCAGGTGGGCGGTGAGTCGCCCGACGTAGTCCACGGAGCAACGGGCGATGACGAGACGCATGCCCCGACGCTACCGCCTCCGAGGCCCCTCCCTCGGCCATCCCCCGGCCCCGACCGCGACCCGTGTGACGCACCTCATCGTGCCGACCTTCGGCCACGTCGAACTCCACGCATGACCGCCGTCGCGGACACGGCACGACGATCGAACGGGGGAGCGGCCCGCCGGGCGCGTGCCCTCGCCCGAGCCGCGTTCACCCCCGGTTCGCTCTGGAGCAATGCGTAGGCGATGACCTACGGTGAGTCCGGAGACGGTGCGGGCCGGGCGGATGCGCGTTCGGGGCGTGCCGTGGGCTATGCACGGGTGCCACCAGCCACTGCCACGTACGAGACACGACCCGAACCGCCGGGCGAACTTGCGTACGTCCCGGCCGGAAGGAGCACCGATGTCGCTCGATGTGCCTCCGAAGCTGTTGGAGCAGGCCGAACAGGGTGAGGTCGACGAGGCGGAGTTCGTCGACTGCGTGCGTGACTCGCTGCCCTACGCCTGGAATCTCGTCGCCGCCCTGGCGACACAACTGCGGGTGGATGGCGGCGCGTTCGCGGACAACCAGGTGCCGCCCGCCACCGAGACCGAGCGTGGGCAACTGCTGCGCGCCCTGGCCTCGGACGCGATCCGCGGCTCGATGGAACGGCACTTCGGGGTCAAACTCGCGTTCCAGAACTGCCACCGGGTCGCGGTCTTCCCGATCGAGGGCCTGGACGAGGACCGGTACGCGAAGTTCACCTCGATCCGCGGCCAGTTGCTCAACCAGTCACCGACCCTGCGCGACTGCTGATCCCGCATCGGCACCCTTCGGCGGCGCGGGCGGGCCCCACGGCGCGCCCGCGCCGTCGCATTCCCACCCGGCGCCCGAGCCCGCGAACCGGCCACCGCCGCCACCGCACCCCGTCGGCCACCCCTCCCTCCCCCGCGAGGAGTCGTCCCATGGGCATCACCCTGCCGCTGCACCGCTGGGCCCAGCAGACCCCCGACCGCGAAGCCGTCGTCGACGGCGCCGCGTCGACCACGTTCCGCGACCTCCGCGAGCGGGTGGCCAGGCTCGCGGGCGCGCTGCGCGGCCTCGGCGTCGGCCCCGACGACCGGGTCGCCGTCCTCGCCCTGAACTCCGCCCGCTACCTGGAGTGCCTGACCGCCGTCCCCTGGGCCGGCGGCGTACTGAACCCGGTCAACATCCGCTGGAGCCCGGCCGAGATCGCCTTCTCCCTCGACGACTCGCGGACAGGCGTACTGATCGTCGACGACGCCTTCGCCGCCATGGTCCCCGCCCTGCGGGCGGCCTCGTCGAGTCTGCGCGTGGTGGTGCACATGGGCGATCCGCCGGCCGATTCCGGCACGCACGGCTACGAGGACCTGATCGCCGCGACCGCCCCGATTCCCGACGCGCAGCGGGGCGGCGGCGACCTGGCGGGCGTCTTCTACACCGGCGGCACCACCGGCTTCCCCAAGGGCGTGATGCTCTCCCACGACAACCTGCTCGCCTCCGCCATGGGCGGCCTGGTCGCCACCGCCGCCTACCGGATCACCCCGAACGCCCGTGTGCTGCACGCCGCCCCGCTGTTCCACATCGCCGGGTTCGGAGTGTCGCTGATGGCCTCGATCCTCGGCATCCCCCAGGTGGTACTGCCGGTCTTCGACCCCGAGCGGGCCGCCGCGACCATCGCGCGGGAGCGGATCACCGAGGTCTTCCTCGCGCCGACCATGCTCCGGATGATGCTGGACCACCCGAAGTTCGCCGACCACGACCTGTCCTCGCTGCGCATGTTGACCTACGGCGCCTCGCCGATCACCAGCGCGCTCCTGGAGCAGGTCCTGGCGGCGCTGCCGGGCGTCGCCCTGGTGCAGGCGTACGGTCAGACCGAACTGTCGCCGCTGGCCACGCTGTTGCTGCCCGAGGACCATCTGGCCGGCGACCCGGCGAAGTTGCGCTCGGCGGGCCGCCCCTGCCTGCACGCCGACGTACGCGTGGTCGGACCGGACGGGAACGAGCTGCCTCGCGGCGACATCGGCGAGATCGTCTCGCGCGGAAACCACGTGATGACGGGCTACTGGAACCGGCCGGAGGAGACCGAACAGGCCCTGCGCGACGGCTGGATGCACACCGGCGACCTCGGCTTCATGGACGCCGACGGCTACCTCACCGTGGTCGACCGGCTCAAGGACATGATCGTCACCGGCGCGGAGAACGTGTACAGCGCCGAGGTGGAGAACGCCATCAACGCCCATCCGCACGTGGCCTGTTGCGCGGTGATCGGACTGCCCGACCCCCGGTGGGGCGAGCGGGTGCACGCCGTCGTGGTGGCGCACCCCGGCCACGAGCTGACCGCCGAGCGGCTCCGGGCCCACGTCAAGACGCTGATCGCCGGGTACAAGGCGCCCAGGAGCGTCGAGTTCGTCGACGCGCTGCCCCTGACGGCGGCCGGCAAGGTCCGCAAGTCCGTGCTGCGCGAAAGGACGAGCCGGTGGTGAGTCCGACCAGGGAGACCTTCGCGTCGCCGGCCCCGGCCACGGGAGAGGAGTTGGCCCGCTACCCGATCCACGACGCCGAGCACGTGCGCGAGGCGGTGGCCCGGGCCCGGGTCGGCGGCGCGTGGTGGGCCGGCCTCGGACCGGCCGAGCGGCGCCGCCGGATGCGCGCGTGGGCGGCCGAACTCGTCCGCTCCCGACACGCGTTGGGCCTGCTCGTACACGAGGAGAACGGCAAGCCGCACGACGACGCGTTCCTGGAACTGCTGCTCGGCCTGGAACACACCCCGACCTCTCGAACGCACTCTCGACAAACCCTCGCCCAACCGGCACGATCGCGCGTTATGACGTTCACCCGGGGGATCGTGACGTACGCGGCCATCGCGACCTTGTTCGCCGAAGCAGTGGCCGCGGTCCTCGGCTGCGGCGTGGTCGCGCCGATCCTGGTCCTGAAGACCCTGAACGACCGCGGCACCGACAACCGCGCGCTGGTCGGCTCGGTCGGCATCGGCTTCTTCGCGCTGCTCGGCCTGGTCGTCGCGATCTGGTCGGTCTGGGCCGCGCTCAACCTGCGCGACCGACTGCGTACCGGCGCCCGCTCCCGGGCCGGCCTGGTCGGCTCGGCCGGCCTGCACGTGGCCGTCTCCGCCGCCGCGCTGCTCGTGCCGCTCGTCCTCGCGGTGACCGTACCCGCGCTCGCCCTCCTGGGCGCCGCCACCGCCGCCACCCGGCCGGCCCGGGGCACCCGGATGCCCGCCGTCGACGAGGCCGCTACCGCCGCCGGGTGATTCGCCGCTGCCCTCGGCTGTTCCAGCACGGCCGGTGCCAGTGCCGACGCTCCTCGACCCGCCCGTCGGCCGACCACGCCACCACGTGCGGCACACCCGGGGCGATCTCGTGGTCGCACCCCGGGCATCGATAGGTCTTGGTCGCGGCCTGCCCGCTGATCGGGCGCACCAGCCACTCCCCGTCGGCCCCCGACTCGCGCTCCTCGAAACCGAGGCCGGGGTCGCGGGGCTCGCCCCGGTCGACGAACCGGGAGCGGCTGGTTGGCTTGTTACGACGCGGCACACAAAAAGGGTACGGGTGCACGCACCGCATGCGCCCGTACCCCTCTCGTATTACTTAGCTCCGCCCGGCACGCCGTCCGGCGCGGTCCGGCGCGGTCCGGCGCGGTCCGACGCGGTCCGACGCGGTCCGACCGCCGGCTCGCCCGGCGACCGCTCGCCTACCGCTTCGCGTAGTCCCGGAAGCCCCGCCCGGTCTTGCGCCCGAGGTAGCCCGCCGTGACCAGGTGTTCGAGCAGCGGCACCGGCGACCAGCCCGGCTCGCGGAACTCCGCGAACAGCACCTTCTGGATGGCCAGCGAGACGTCGAGCCCGACCACGTCGAGCAGTTCGAACGGGCCCATCGGATATCCCGCGCCCAGCTTGATCGCGGTGTCGATGTCGTCGGCGCCGGCGTAGTTGGCCTGGAGCATCCGCACCGCGTCGTTCAGGTACGGGAACAGCAGCGCGTTGACGATGAAGCCCGCCCGGTCCCCACAGTCCACCGCGTGCTTGCGGGTGCGTCGACACACCTCGTGGATGGTCGCCACCACGTCGTCGGAGGTGGCCACCGTCCGCACCACCTCGACCAGCTTCATCACCGGCGCCGGGTTGAAGAAGTGCATGCCGACCACGTCGGCGGGCCGCGAGGTGGCCACCGCGCAGTCGATCACGGGCAGCGAGGAGGTGGTGGTGGCCAGGATCGCGCCGGGCTTGCAGATCTCGTCGAAGTTCTCGAACAGGGCCTGCTTGACCGACAGTTCCTCGACCACCGCCTCCACCACGAGGTCGGCGAAGGCGAGATCGTCGAGCCGGGTGGTACCGGTCACCCGGGCCAGCGCCTCGGCCTTGGCCTCCTCGGTCAGCCGACCGCGCTGGATCTGCTTGTCCAGTGAGCGCACCAGCGCCCCGCGCACGCGCTCGACCTTGTCCTCGCTGCGCGCCACATAGACCACGTCGTAGCCGGACTTGGCGAACACCTCGACGATGCCCGTGGCCATCGTCCCGGTGCCGACCACGCCCACCGCGTGCACCTCGCGCGGGGTGCCTGCGACCGCCGCGGCCCCGCCCGGCTCGGCCACCACGACCGGCGATCCGGCCTGCTCGTAGGTGTAGAAGCCGCGACCGCTCTTGCGCCCGAGCAGCCCCGCGGTGCGCATCTGCTTGAGGATCGGCGCGGGCGCGTGCAGGCGATCGCGCGACTGGCGGTACATCTGCTCCAGGATCTCGTACGCCGTATCGATGCCGACCAGGTCGAGCACCGCGAGCGGACCCATCGGCAGGCCGCAGCCGAAGCGCATGGCCGCGTCGATGTCCTCGCGCGTCGCGTACTTCTGCTCGTACATCGACGCCGCGTGGTTGAGGTAGGCGAACAACAAACCGTTGGCGATGAACCCGGCCCGGTCGCCGGCCACCACCGGCGACTTGCCGAGGCGTTCGGCGAGCGCGACCACGTCGGCGAGCACGTCGGGCTCGGTGACCACGGTGCGGACCACCTCGACCAGCTTCATCACCGGCGCCGGGTTGAAGAAGTGCAGCCCGACCACGCGCGAGGAGCGGGTGGTGGCCACCGACAACTCGGTGACCGACAGTGACGAGGTGTTGGTGGCCAGGATCGTCTCCGGGCCGCAGATCTTGTCCAGCTCGGCGAAGAGCGCCTGCTTGTGCGCCAGCTGCTCGGGTATGGCCTCCAGGACCAGGTCGGCCGAGGCCACCGAGGTCAGGTCGGTGCCGAGGGTGACCCGCTCGAAGATGTCGTGCTGCTGCGCTTGCGTGAGCTTTCCGCGCGCGGCGGCGCGGGCGGTCGACTCGGCGATCCGGGCCCGGCCGCGCGCGACGGCCTCGGCGGAGACGTCAACGCCCACGACGGTCAGTCCGGCCCGGGCCAGGACCTCGACGATGCCGGCGCCCATGGTGCCCAGGCCGACCACGCCGACCGTGCTGATGTCACGGCTCATCTGCTGTGCTCCTCGCTGCTGAAATGGCGTCTCCCGACCGGGAGTACGCCTTGGTTACTGCGAAGTAGTACCGCGGGTTTCCAGGGAGTATCGCAGTCCCTGTCGAACAGGCACAGGCCGGTGGGATGTGCCGTTCGCCTCGATCCGTCCCGAACGTGCGTTCGGACATTCGGCCCCATGTTCGACGGATGACGTCGTGGGCGCCGATATCCGCCCGATCGGGTAAAAAAACCATCACGCGTGAAGGATTACCTACACACGCCTTCACGCGTTGTGTTGTCGTGTGGGCGCCCTGTCCCCCACACCACCGTCCCCGCCGGCGACGTCCGGCGGGACCGGCCGGTCGGCAGCGGCCACGACACGACGAGGAGGACGCGATGAGGGTGGGCATCTTCCTGCTGGCGGCACAGTTCGACGCGGGCGACCACGGTGCGGTGCTCACCGCCGCCATGGACGCGGGAATCGCCGCGGAGGAGGCCGGATTCGACGAGGCGTGGATCGCCGAACACCATTTCGTGCCGTATGGGTTGTGCCCGTCGGCGGTCACCTTCGCGTCCATGCTACTGGGGCGTACCCATCGGATCGGGGTGGGTACGGCGATCAGCGTCCTGTCCAACCAGCATCCGGTGGCCCTGGGCGAGCAGACCGCGCTGCTCGACCAGCTGTCCGGGGGGCGCTTCACCCTCGGCGTGGGGCGCGGCGGGCCGTGGGTGGACCTGGAGGTCTTCGGCACCGGGCTGCGGCGGCACGACGAGGCGTTCGCGGAGTCGCTGGACCTGCTGATGCGCTGGCTGACCCACCAGCGGGTGGGCGCGGAGGGCGAGCACTTCTCCTTCCGGAAGGTGCCGGTGGTGCCCCGTCCGCGCACCTACCCGCACCCTCCGGTGATCGTCGCGTGCACCTCCCGGGAGACCGCGTCGCTGGCCGCGCGGCACGGGCTGCCGATGCTCCTGGGAATGCACGCGGACGACGCGGAGAAGGCGGCGATGGTCCGCACCTACGAGTGCGCGGCGTCCGCGTGCGGGCGGGACCCGAAGGCGGTCGAGCACGCCGCGGCGGCGGTCGCCTACGTCGCGGACACCCGGCGCGAGGCGGTCGAGGTACTGCGTCACGCGATGCCCAAGTGGCTGCGCCGGGGCCTGTCGGCGCACGTGACGGTGGACGGCCGGCAGCGGCACATGCGGGACCCGGTCGACTACACCGACTTCCTGTGCCGCGTCCACCCGGTCGGCGCGCCGGCCGACTGCGTCCGCCGCCTCTCGCGCACCGCCGAGCGCACCGGAATCAACAGATTCCTGCTGTTCACCGAGGGCGCCGGTGCGGGCAAGGCAACCCTGGAGAACGTGGCCCGCCTCGGCAAGGAGGTACTCCCCGCCCTGCGCGAGGCGGCACACTGACCCGGGGCCGGACCCGCCCACCCCGGCCGGCGCGGGTGGTGGTCAGGCCCCGACCGGCACGTTCACGTCGCCGACGGGGGACTGCGGGGTCGTCGAGGTCGGCGACGGCGCGCGCGTGGTGGTGGGTGGAGCGCTCGTCGGGGCGGGACTCGTGCTCTGTGACGCCGAGTCGGCCGGATTCGACGAGCGCGGCGCGGTGGCCGGGGCACTCGTGTTCGGCGCCGTCGTCTCGCGGGCCGTCGTGGCGGCCGAGGACGTCGTCCCGCTTGCCCCCGGCTTGCGGCTGCCCGTCGGGGGCGGCGGTTTGTCCCGGTCCACCCTGGGGTCGGCCTCCGGCCCCCGGTTCGGCGTGCTCGGGTCGTACGTCGCCGAGCCCGTCGAACCCACCGGATTACGATGATCGCCCCGGTCCGGCGAGTCCGAACCCATCGCGACCACCGCCGCCAGGGTGACCACCAGGACCACCGCCGCACCGGCCGTCATCAACACGCCGCGCCGACCGATCCCACCCCGCTCGGCCCCGGCCGCGCCTTCCTGGCCGACCGCCGCGACCGCCGCTCGATCGCCGCCGGCCAGCGCCAACACCCTTCGGTCGGCGGCCAGTCCGCGCTTGTCCGAGCCGACGTCGCGCATCCGGGTGGCGGCGACCGCCTCCTCGCGCGCGCCCTCCGAATCGCCCGTGCACAACGCCAGGATCGCCAACTCGTGGCGGAACCAGGCGTGTTCTGCCGCCGCCGAGGCGCCCGCCTCGCGCGCCGAGGCCAAGCCCAGCTCCAGCACCTCGCCCCAGGTGTCCCACCGCGCCGAGGCACCGAAGGCGGGCGCCGACGCCCGGGCCAGCGCCCGCGCCGAACCGGCCTTGCCCAGCCGCTCGGACTCGCGCAGGCAGGCCAGGATGGTGTCCGCCTCGCGGGCGATCTCGGCCGGGGTCACCGACGGGTGGGAGACCCACCAGGTGAAGTGCTGTATGGCCGCCACCGCCCACGAGGACGGCCCACGCACGATCGAGGCGACCGCCTCGGCGGTGCCTCCGGTGAGCCGATACCGGCCGAACTCACAGGCGGCGAGCCCGGCTTCGACCAGCTCGTCGGCGGCGCCCACCGCGTCCACGGCACCGGTCAGGGCCGGCAGGTGTACCGGGTCCGGGAGTTCGCCGTCCAGCGCGGAGGCCAGCCGCAACACCTGCTGGGCCGACGCGGACACCAGAGGCACCAGGCGCGGTACGAACTGCCGGGGTTCGCCGGGCGAGGGCAACTCGCCGGAGCCGTCCGCCGCGCCGTCGTCGAGCAACCCGTAACGACCGCGCTCGCGCCGCGCGAGCAGTGCCCCCGCCTGGACGAACCGTCCCGGATGACCGCCCACCTGGAACCACAGGGCGGAGGCCCAGGACAGCTCCTCGTCGTCGAGCTCGCGCCCGGCGACCCGGCGCAGCAGATCGAAGGACGCCTCCTGCGGCAGGCCGCGCAGGGTGATCTCGTGCAGCGGCGAATCCCGGCGCGCGATCGGGTCGACCTGCTCGGGCCCGGCCACCAGGAAAGCGCATTCCGGAGCGATACGCAGAAGTTCGGCGATGTCCTCCTGGCCGATGTCCAGGTCGTCGATCACCACGAGGGCGGCCACGTCGGCGAGGATCCGGGCCAGTTGCACACGTGTCGGCCGGTAGGCGGGTCCCGCGAAGCACGCGTCGTGCAGTTGCTGGAGCAGATCGTCCAGGCCGCGCCGGCGCCCGTCGAGCAGGATCACCCCGTCCGGCGCCTGGGCGGGATCGAGCGCGGCAAGCCGGCGCAGCAGCGTCGTGCGCCCGCTGGAGGCGGGCCCGCCGATCCGGACCGACGTACCGCGTTGCAGCAGCCCGGTGAGTTCGGCGATCTCGACGCCGCGACCCAGCGGTTCGGGGCCGGTCGAGGGCACCGAGCCGGGCAGCCTGGACGAGCGCGGCGGCCGGGCGCCGGCCGGCACCGGCGCGACGTCGGTGCCGTCCGCGCCGCCGAAGGTCAGAAGCAGGTCGCCCGCGTACAGCCGGAGCACGCCCGGCCCGGGTTCGTCGGTGCCGGCGCGGCCGCTCGGGGCCGGGTCCGACCAGTCGTCGTCGATCCGGATCGGCTCGCCCCGCCCCGAAGGCCGCTCGCCCGACCCGTCCGTCCCGAACCCGGGAGCGTTCCCAGCCGACTTCGCGGCGCCGAAGCCCGCCATGCTCCCGCCGAACCCGCCCGCGCCGTCCGTCCCGAACCCGTCGGAGCCGTCCGTCCGGAACCCGCCCGAATCGTCCGCGTCCTGCCGAGGCGCCGACGCGCCTCGCCCCGGGCGCGGCCCGAACAACTCGTCCAGATAGGCGTCGTCACCCCAGGAATCGCTCCACGGTTCGCCTCCGGAGACCTCCCGGTCGCCGGCCTTCGGCCGCGGCGGTTCGTCCCCGAGGTGCTGCTCCCCGTCCTCTTCCGACCGTTGCCTGCCGCCGCCGTTCATGCCACTCCCTGTGCTCCCCGTCGTGGTTTCTCGACGCACCGGTGCGACCTGGGACGAGTCCGGGCACCCGGGGGCGGAAACCGGTGATCAGTGTGCCGGGCGCGGCCGGCGCACCGATACCCGGCGCCGGGTTCGTGACAAGATCGTTGAGCACCGACGCGGCGCGCACCGAGGCGGCCGAGCATGGGCATCGTGTGTCCCCGTCGTACCACGTTCCACCTTGCCACCTCCCGCCGTCGAGCGGACCGTCTCCGGGCCGACCTTCGCTCCCTCTTCACAACAACAACGCGCGCGTCCGCAACTGGTCACGGGGGCCGGCGCACGCGGGTGACCGGAGACGGACGAGGTTGCCGAAAAGTCGGCCTGCGCCCGGCAAGTCACCCTATGGTGCAGATGTGGCGCCACAACTGCCGGGCGCACAGGGGGAACAGGGGGACATATATGTCCGGTTCCATACACTCGCGACACGCGGGACGGCAGGTGCACCGGGGACGAACCCGGCTTGCGTGCGCCGTCGCGCTGTTCGCCTCCTTGGCACTGTCGATACCCTCGGCCGGCGCATCGCCGGCCGCGACCACGAGTACGAGCACGTCGAGCACATCCACGCGCCCACCCGGCCCCGAACTCTTCGGCTCCCCGCCGGCCGCGCGCGACGCGACGGCCCGAGCCGCCGCCGTACCGCCGAAGTTCGCCGACGAATCGGTACTGACCGGGCTGTCCCAGCCGATCGACGTGGCCTTCGCCAAGGACGGCCGGGTCTTCGTCGCCGAGAAGTCCGGCGTCGTCAAGGTGTACGACTCGATCACCGACACCACTCCCACGGTGTTCACCGATCTGCGGGCGCAGGTGCACAACTTCTGGGATCGCGGCCTGCTCGGCCTGGCCCTGGCCCCGAACTTCCCGACCGACCCGTCGGTGTACGTGATGTACGCGCACGACGCGCGCCCCGGCGGCTCCGCACCCTACTGGGGCACCGCCACCGGCGCCGACGACGGGTGTCCCGACCCGCCCGGCGCCCAGGCGAAGGGCTGTCTGATCACCGGCCGGATCAGCAGGCTGACCGCGACCGGGAACACCGCCGGTCCCGAGCAGGTGTTGGTCGAGGGCTGGTGCCAGCAGTTCCCGTCGCACTCGGTCGGCTCGCTCGCCTTCGGCCCGGACGGCTACCTCTACGCGTCCGCCGGGGACGGCGCCAGCTTCGACTGGGCGGACTACGGGCAGACCCCGGCGAGCGGCGCGATCCCGGGCAAGGAGCCGATACCGGCGAATCCGTGCGCCGACGGCACCGCGGCGGTGGGCACCGTACTGACCGCGCCGAACGCCGAGGGCGGCGCGCTGCGGGCCCAGGACTTCCGGACCCCGGGCGACCCGTTCGCGCTCAACGGCAGCATCATCCGGATCGACCCCGTCACCGGCGCGGGCGCGCCCGGCAACCCGCTCGCGGGCAACGCCGACGCCAACGCCCGCCGACTGGTGGCCGCCGGCCTGCGCAACCCGTTCCGGTTCGACTTCCGGCCGGGCACCAACGAGGTCTGGGTCGGCGACGTGGGCTGGAGCACGTGGGAGGAGATCGACCGACTGACCCCGTCGAGCACGGCCGTGGCCAACTTCGGCTGGCCCTGCTACGAGGGCTCGGCCCGCCAGGGCGGCTACGAGGCGATCGGCCTGAACCTGTGCGCCGACCTGTACGCGGAGGGCACGGGCGCGGTCAAGGCGCCCTACTTCGCGTACCAGCACGGCGCGGTGGTGGCGCCGGGTGACGGCTGCCCGACCGGCAACGGCTCGGCGATCTCCGGGGTGACCTTCTACAGCGGACAGCGCTACCCCGCCGCGTACCGCAACGCGATGTTCTTCGCCGACCACAGTCGGCGGTGCGTCTGGAGCATGCGCGCGGGCGCCGACGGCCTCCCGGACCCGGCCACCCGCCAGGCGTTCGTCACCAACGCCAATCCGGTGCAGCTGACCACCGGCCCCGAGGGCGACGTGTACTACGTCGGCTTCGAGGACGGCGCGATCCACCGGATCCGCTACACCGGCAGCGCGCCCACCGCGGTCGCCTCGGCCACGCCGACCACCGGGGGCACCCCGCTGACCGTGGCCTTCACCGGATCGGCCTCCACCGACCCCGATCCGGGCGAGACTCTCACGTACGCCTGGGACCTCGACGGCGACGGCGCGTTCGACGACTCGACCGCGGCGAACCCGTCGTACACGTACACCGTGCCCGGCACCTATCGCGCCAGGTTGCGGGTGACCGACCCGGTCGGGCTGACCGGCGATTCGGCCCCGATCACCATCACCGCCGGCAACTCGCCGCCGGTACCGGTGATCGACTCCCCGGCTTCGACGCTGACCTGGAAGGTGGGCGACCCGATCGCCTTCACCGGGCACGCGACCGACCCCCAGGACGGCGCCATTCCCGGCAGCGGCCTGAACTGGCGCATCGTCATGCACCACTGCACCACGCCGACCAGCTGTCACGAGCACCAGATCACCGCACAGGACGGCGCCTCCGGCACCTTCACCGCGGTCGACCACGAGTACCCGTCCTGGCTGGAACTGCGGTTGACCGCAACCGACTCCGGCGGCCTGACCGGAACCACGAGCGTGCGCCTGGATCCGCGAACGGTGGACATCACCCTGGCCTCGAATCCGCCCGGCCTGACCCTGGGCCTGTTCTCGTCCCAGCGCCCGGCACCGTTCACCGGCACGGTGATCGTCGGCGGCACCTCGTCGATCGCGGCACCGTCGCCGCAGACGCTCAACGGCAAACGCTACGAGTTCGCGTCCTGGTCCGACGGCGGCGCGGCGGCACACAACATCACCGCACCCGCGACACCGCTCACCCTGACCGCCACGTTCCGCGAGGTCGACGGGCCGGTACCCGGGCTGATGGCGCAATACGGCTTCAACGCCGCCGGCGGCACGGTCCTGGTCGACGGCACCGGACAGGGCAACGACGGCTCCGTCGCCGGCGCCACATGGGTACCCGGCCGCACCGGCAACGCCCTTTCCTTCAACGGCACTTCATCGATGGTCACGGTGCCGCACAGCGCCCGCCTGACCCTCACCACGGGCATGACCCTGGAGGCGTGGGTCAAACCCACCGCGATCACCGGCTGGCGCTCGATCCTCCTCAAGGAACGCGGGGGCGGCCTGTCCTACGCCCTGTACGCGAACGGCACCACCGCACCCAACACGTCCATCAACACCACAGGCACCAACAACGACACCTACGCGGACGGCACCGCACCAATACCCACCAACACCTGGACCCACCTCACCGCCACGTACGACGGCACCACCCTGCGCCTCTACGTCAACGGCATCCAGGTCCGGGCCACCCCACACACCGGCCCGATCATCGACGAGGGCGGCGCCCTCAAAATCGGCGGAAACACCATCTGGGGCGAACACTTCGCCGGCCTGATCGACGACATCCGCATCTACAACCGAGCCCTGACCCCCACAGAAATCACCAAAGACATGACCACCCCGATCCCATAACCAAACCCCCAAGCGCCGGACGGACCCTTCCCAGCCCGTCCGGCGCTTGAGCACACAGGAAAACCACCAACCTCACAGGGTCAGCCACAAACCCGAGCCCAAACCAGCCCGTCCGGCGCTTGAGGACACAGGAAAGCCCACCAACCTCACAAGGCCGGCCACAAACCCGAGCCCACCCATCCCAGCCCGTCCGGCGTTTGAGGACGGCAAGCCGACCTCGGCCCACACCACGACCCGGCCCAACCCCCTCAGGCGGGCAGCCCGTTCGCCTCCCGAATCACCGAAACAATCCGCCCCATGATCTCCGTGATCCCGAAGTCCTTCGGCGTAAACACGGCCGCCACCCCCTGCGCCAACAACGACGCCGCATCCGCGGCAGGAATGATCCCGCCCACCACCACCGGCACATCACCGATCCCCGCGCCGCGCATGCGCGAGAGCACGTCGGGGATCAACTCCAGATGCGACCCCGACAGGATGGACAGCCCCACACAGTGCACGTCCTCCTCCACCGCGGCCGCGACAATCTGCGCCGGCGTCAGCCGAATCCCCTGGTACACCACCTCGAACCCGACATCGCGCGCCCGAACCGCGATCTGCTCGGCCCCGTTCGAGTGCCCGTCCAGCCCCGGCTTCCCGACCAACAACCGCAGCCGCCCGCCCAGTTCCTCCCCGGTCCGGCGCACCGCCCCACGCACCTCGCCGAGCCCGGCGCCGTCCTGCACACCGACCACCCCGGACACCCCGGTCGGCGCGCGATACTCGCCGAACTCCTCGCGCAGTGCCTGCGACCACTCCCCCGTGGTCACCCCGGCCCGTACACACGCCAGCGTGGCCGGCATCAGGTTCACCGCGTCGGCCGCCTTCCACGACCGGGCGTCCTCGCGCAGCCGCGCCATCGCCGCCTCCGCCGCCTGCGGATCGCGGGCCGCCCGCCACGCCCGGACCTTCTCGATCGCTGAGCGCTCGGCGTCGGGGTCGGCGCTCATGATCGCCGCGTCCAGGTCCGCGGTGAGCGGGTTCTCCTCGGTGGTCTCGAACCGGTTCACCCCGACCACCACCTCTTCGCCCGCCTCGATCCGGGCCCGCCGGGCCGCGTGCGAGCCGACCAGCTGCGACTTCATGTAGCCCGACTCGATCGCCGCGACGGCGCCGCCCATCGCCTGCACCCGGTCGATCTCCTCGCGCGCGCCCGCCACCAGGTCCGCGACCTTGGCCTCGATCACATGCGAGCCGGTGAAGATGTCGCCGTACTCCAGCAGGTCCGACTCGTAGGCCAGCACCTGCTGGATCCGCAACGACCACTGCTGGTCCCACGGCCGGGGCAGGCCCAGCGCCTCGTTCCAGGCCGGCAGCTGTACCGCCCGGGCCCGGGCGTCCTTGGACAGCGTCACGGCCAACATCTCCAGCACTATGCGCTGGACGTTGTTCTCCGGCTGCGCCTCGGTCAGTCCGAGCGAGTTGACCTGTACGCCGTAGCGGAACCGGCGCTGCCGGGCGTCGCGCACGCCGTAGCGCTCCAGCGTGAGTTCGTCCCACAACTGCACGAACGCCCGCATCTTGCACATCTCCTCGACGAAGCGCACACCGGCGTTGACGAAGAAGGAGATGCGCTGGACCACGTCGCCCATGCGCTCCTGCGGCACCTGCCCGGAGTCGCGGACCGCGTCCAGCACGGCGATCGCGGTGCACATCGCGTAGGCGATCTCCTGCACCGGCGTCGCGCCCGCCTCCTGGAGGTGGTAGCTGCAGATGTTGGTCGGGTTCCACTTGGGCAGGTGCGAGACGGTGTAGGCGACCGTGTCGGTGATCAGCTTCAGCGAGGGGCCGGGCGGGAAGACATAGGTCCCGCGCGAGAGGTATTCCTTGATGATGTCGTTCTGCGTGGTGCCCGTGAGCTTGGCGACGTCGGCTCCCTGCTCCTCCGCGACCACCTGATACAGCGCGAGCAGCCACAGCGCGGTCGCGTTGATCGTCATCGAGGTGTTCATGCCCTCGACGGGGATGCCGTCCAGGAGTTCGCGCATGTCGCCGATGTGCGAGATCGGTACGCCGACCTTGCCCACCTCGCCGCGGGAGAGTTCGTGGTCGGGGTCGTAGCCGGTCTGGGTGGGCAGGTCGAAGGCCACGGACAGACCGGTCTGGCCCTTGGCCAGGTTGCGGCGGTACAGCGCGTTGGACGCGGCGGCCGAGGAGTGACCGGCGTAGGTGCGCATGACCCAGGGGCGGTCGCGCTCGACCGGGGTCGGCTGCGAGGGCTGAGCTGAGGGCGTCTGGCTCGCCACGGAATACCTCCGGAGGTTCCGGGCCGACCGGATCTCGGCGACTACCGGCCTGGGCAACCCCGCTGGTCCGCTGTCACCGCGCCTGGTTCGGCCCTGCTTACCACGGAGTGTACTGACGGGTAACCGCTCCGGACAGGTGTGATCGACCACAGCCCGCAAGTCGTTTCCCGGCCTGCCTGACAGTATGTCGGCGCCGGCCGACGCACCGTCCCGATCAGGCGGCGGTTGGTTGGCGGAGGGTGAGGATGCGGTGCAATCGAGTCAGCACCAAGACGCGGTGCACCTCGGGATTGACCCCGATCAGCACCAGTCGGCGCTCGCGTCTGCCCGCACGTCGATGCGCGCCGACGATCAGACCCAGGCCGGTGGTATCCAGCGCGGGTACATGGGTGAGGTTGAGAATCAGGTCGCCGTCGCCGTGGTCCAGCGCGTCGTGCAGCGCCAACCGGACGTCGGCGGTGGACCGCACGTCGAGCACGCCTTCCAAGTGCAGCTCACGCGGGTCGCCCCAAACGCGCATCGTCTCCTCCTGGGGAGTCCGTCCGTTCTATGACGGTCCGACTCCCCAGCAGAACACCCAAAACCCGATAATCCTCACTCATCACAGCGGACTTCACTCGTACCGGTGACGATTGATCGGATGATGCGCCGATTGCGCACCACCCGTTGCGCCACCCGCTCAGTAGGCGTAGAAACCCTTGCCCGACTTCCGCCCCAGGTCGCCTGCGGCCACCATGCGGTTCAGCAGTTCCGGCGGCGCGAACTTCTCGTCCTTGGTCTCGGTGTAGATGTTGCTCGTCGCGTTGCGCATGATGTCCACGCCGGTGAGGTCCGCGGTGGCCAGCGGACCCATCGCGTGTCCGAACCCGAGCCGGCAGGCGATGTCGATGTCCTCGGCGGTGGCCACACCCGCCTCGTACAGCTTGACCGCTTCGACGGTGAGCGCGGTGATCAGCCGGGTGGTCACGAAGCCGGCCACGTCCCGGTTGACCACGATGCAGGTCTTGCCCATCTCCTCGGCGAGTTCCCGCGCGGCGGCCAGCGTCTCGTCAGAGGTCTTGAAGCCGCGGACCAGTTCGCACAGCTTCATCAGCGGCACCGGGGAGAAGAAGTGCATGCCGACCACCGCCTCCGGGCGTCCGGTGACCGCGGCGATCTCGGTGATCGGGATCGCCGAGGTGTTGGTCGCGAGCACCGCGTCGGCCTTGCAGATGCGGTCCAGTTCACGGAAGACGCCCTGCTTGATCTCGACCTTCTCGAACACCGCCTCGACCACGACGTCCGCGTCCGCCACCGCGTCCAGGTCGATGGTGGTGGTGATCCGGGCGAGCGCCGCCGAGGCGTCCTCGGCGGTCAGCGTGCCCTTGGCCGTGAACTTCTCGAACGAGGCCTCGATCCCGCTCAGACCCCGGGCCAGCGCGGCGTCGGTGACATCGCGCAACACGACGGTGTGGCCCGCCCGGGCAGCGACCTGGGCGATGCCCGATCCCATCAACCCGGCCCCGACGACGGCGATCTTCTTGGTCACTGCGCAACCTCTCCAGTACACGATCCCGAGCCGGCGTCCGCGCACGAACGCCCTTCGCCCGGAGCGTAGCCGCAGCGGCCCCGGGATCCGCACACCCCCACCTGACGACCCGTCAGAAACGCGAGGTACTCTCCGGCTCCGGCTCCCGGACGATCTTCGCGCCGAGCGACTGGAGTTGTACCTCCAGGCCCGTGTAACCGCGGTCGATGTGGTGCACCCCGCTCACCGTGGTGTCCCCGTCGGCCACCAGACCGGCCAGCACCAGACCCGCGCCCGCGCGGATGTCGGCGGTCAACACCGGGGCGCCGGACAGCTGTTCCACCCCGCGCACGATCGCGTGGTGCCCGTCGGTGCGGATCGACGCGCCGAGCCGGAGCAGTTCCTGGAGGAACACGAACCGTGCCTCGAAGAGGTTCTCGGTGATCATCGCCGAGCCCTCGGCGATCGAGTTCATCGCCGCGAAGAACGGCTGCATGTCGGTCGCGAACCCCGGGTACGGCAGCGTCACCACGTCCACCGCCTTCGGCCGCCGGTCCATCACCACCCGGAAGCCGTCCCGCACGTGCGAGACCTCGGCGCCGGCGAGGGTCAGCTTGTCGAGCGCGATCTCCAGATGCTCCGGATGCGCGTTGCGCACCGTCACATCGCCCAGCGTCATCGCCGCCGCGACCGCGAAGGTACAGGCCACGATCCGGTCCGGGACGGTGCGGTGGCGTACCGGCTTGAGCCCGTCGACGCCCTCGATCTCCAGGGTGGACGAGCCCGCGCCCTCGATCCGCGCGCCCATCTCGGTGAGCATCGCGCAGATGTCCACGATCTCCGGCTCACGGGCCGCGTTGTCGATCACCGTGCGCCCGTCGGCCAGGACCGCGGCCATCAGGATGTTCTCGGTCGCGCCGACGCTGGGGAAGTCCAGCCAGACCGTGGTGCCCTTCAACCCCTTCGGCGCCTTGGCGATCAGCACGCCGTGCGAGTTCTCCACGGTCGCGCCGAGCTTGACCAGGCCCTCGATGTGCATGTCCAGACCGCGCGAGCCGATCGCGTCCCCACCCGGGTAGGCGACGTGCACCTCGCCGCAGCGCGCGAGCAGCGGCCCGAGCACGCAGATCGACGCCCGCATGCTGCGCACCAGGTCGTAATCCGCCTCGAAGCGCGGCGCGGCCGGCACGTCGATCCGCACCGTCCCGGTGGTCTCGCCCTCGACCTCGCACCCGAGGCGCCGCAACAACTCGCTCATGATCTCGACGTCGAGGATCCGGGGAGCCTCCTCGAGCACCGTGGTGCCCTCCGCGAGCAACGCGGCCGCCATCAATTTCAGCGCGCTGTTCTTCGCGCCCGTGATCCGCACCTCGCCGGCGAGCCGCTGACCACCTGTCACCCGGAACCTGTCCATCGGAGAATCGTACTGATTCCGGGACCCGCCCACGGACGGCACCAAGCCGGGACAAAGCCAGACGCAGGCGCGCCGTTAGGGTGCGTACATGGTCAACCTCACCCGGATCTACACCCGCACCGGCGACGACGGCACCACCGCCCTCGGCGACATGTCGCGCACGGCCAAGACCGACCCGCGGCTCGCGGCCTACGCCGACGTGGACGAGACGAACGCGGTGATCGGCGTCGCGCTCTCGCTCGGCAACCTCGACGAGGACGTCGTCACGCTGCTCACCCGCGTCCAGAACGACCTGTTCGACCTGGGCGCCGACCTGTCCACCCCGGTGGTCGAGGACCCGAAGTATCCGCCGCTGCGGGTCGAGCAGAGCTACATCGACGCCCTGGAGGGGGCCTGCGACGCGTACAACGAGAACCTGGAGAAGCTGCGCAGCTTCATCCTCAACGGAGGCACCCCGGGCGCGGCCCTGCTGCACCAGGCCCGTACCGTCGCCCGCCGTGCCGAGCGCACCACCTGGGCGGCCCTGGAGGTGCACGGCGACTCGATGAACCCGCTGACGGTGAAGTACCTCAACCGCCTGTCCGACCTGCTGTTCATTCTCGCCCGGCACGCCAACCGCGAAGTCGGCGACGTCCTGTGGGTACCGGGCGCCAACCGCTGAACCGGCGGCGGATCGCGGCAGTGCGCGCCGCTAGGCGACGTTGACGCGTTGTCCCGGCGGTGCCGCTTCCAGCCAGGCCAGGAAGCCGGTCAACGCGTCGTCGCTCAGGGCCAGTTCGATCCGGTCGCCGGCGTGTTCGCAGACCAGGATCACCGCGCCGGCGAGCAGCGCCAACTCCTCCTGGCCGGCCGGCTCCCGCCGACCGATCACATGGATGCCCGCGCGCTGCAACACCCGACGCGGGCGCGGCGCGTAGCTGAACACCCGGAACCACTCGATCCGGTCGCCGCTGTAGCGGGCGATCCCGAAGACCCAGCCCTTGCCGTGGTCCGGATCGGCCGACGGCGCGGCCGGATCGCCGTCCGCCGCCTTCCCTACACCCTCCGGGGACGACGACGCGGCGCCTCCCGGAGTCTGTCCGGGGGACGCCGCGGCGGTGGAACCGGCTGCGCCGGCCGGGGATACCGGTGGGCGCGTACGCAACGAACAGTCGAAGGTGCCGCCCGGTCGCTGGATGAGTCGACGACGCAACGCGAACGCCGCGACACCGACGACCAACACCACGACGACGGCCGACACCACGCTCAGCACGACGAGGACCATCCCGATCGACCTCCTCGTTCGCGCGTTGAGCAGTGGTCCCGGCCGTGTGTCGGTCCGGGCTCTGGTGCCGCTACCGGATCTAGCGCCGCTGGGCGGCGAGCAGACGCGTTTCCGCGCGCCGCTCGGCGCCCGCGTCCTTCGCCGCGCCGGCGCGCTCGAGCGCCCGCTCCGCGCGGGCGACATCGATCTCGTCGGCCAGCTCGGTGATCTCGGCGAGCAGCGAAAGGTTGTTGTCCGCGAACGAGATGAACCCGCCGTGGACCGCCGCGATGACGACCGAACCGTCGGCCTGACGGATCGTCACCGGGCCGGATTCGAGCACTCCGAGGACCGGCTGGTGACCGGCCTGGATGCCGATGTCACCGTCCGCGGTGCGTGCGATGACGATGGTGGCCTCGCCGGACCACACCTTGCGGTCGGCCGCGACCAGCTCGACGTGCAGCTCAGCCAACGTGGCTCCTCATGTCGGGTCGAAGACACGCGGGTCTTCGCCTCCGCCCTCGAGGGGCGGGTGGTGTCCAAGGATAGTGGCCCGGACGGGCCTGGCTCCAACCGGCTCGAACGCCGGCGGGTTTCCGGTACCCGCGCGCGGCGGGTACCGGGAACCGACACGAGGGGCGGACCCGTGCGGGACCGCCCCTCGTCGATCAGGCGATCGTCAGCCCTTGTTGAGCTCGGCGATCTTCTTCTCGAGGTCGTCCAGCCCACCGAGCATGAAGAACGCCTGCTCGGGAGCGTGGTCGTACTTGCCGTCGGCGATCGCGTTGAACGCCTCGATGGTCTCGGACAGCGGGACGTCCGATCCGTCGAGCCCGGTGAACTGCTTCGCCACGTGGGTGTTCTGCGACAGGAAGCGCTGGATGCGACGCGCGCGGTGCACGGTGAGCTTGTCCTCTTCGGACAGCTCGTCCATACCCAAAATCGCGATGATGTCCTGGAGGTCCTTGTACTTCTGCAGGATGCTCTTGACGCGCATCGCACAGTCGTAGTGGTCCTGCGCGACGTAGCGCGGGTCCAGGATCCGGGACGTCGAGTCCAGCGGGTCCACGGCCGGGTAGATGCCCAGCTCGGAGATCGGACGCGAGAGCACCGTCGTGGCGTCGAGGTGCGCGAACGTCGTGGCCGGGGCCGGGTCGGTCAGGTCGTCCGCGGGGACGTAGATCGCCTGCATCGAGGTGATCGAGTGACCGCGGGTCGAGGTGATGCGCTCCTGGAGGGTGCCCATCTCGTCGGCGAGCGTCGGCTGGTAACCCACCGCGGAGGGCATACGGCCGAGCAGCGTCGACACCTCGGAACCGGCCTGGGTGAACCGGAAGATGTTGTCGATGAAGAGCAGCACGTCCTGCTTCTGCACATCGCGGAAGTACTCCGCCATGGTCAGACCGGACAGCGCCACGCGCAGACGGGTGCCCGGGGGCTCGTCCATCTGGCCGAAGACGAGCGCCGTCTGCTCGAAGACGCCCGCTTCCTTCATTTCCTCGATCAGGTCGTTGCCCTCACGAGTGCGCTCGCCGACGCCGGCGAACACCGACACACCCTCGTGCAGACGGGCGACACGGACGATCATCTCCTGGATGAGCACCGTCTTGCCGACGCCCGCGCCACCGAACAGGCCGATCTTGCCACCCTTGACGTACGGGGTGAGCAGGTCGATGACCTTGATGCCGGTCTCGAACATCTCGGTCTTCGAGTCGAGCTGGTCGAAGGCCGGCGCCTGGCGGTGGATCGGCCAGCGCTCGGTGACCTCGAAGGAGGCCCGGTCCACGTCCAGGACCTCACCGAGGGCGTTGAACACGTGGCCCTTGGTGACGTCGCCCACGGGGACGGAGATCTGCGAGCCGGTGTCGGTGACGACGGCGCCGCGAACGAGGCCGTCGGTGGGCTGCATCGAGATCGCGCGCACGATGCCGTCGGCAAGGTGCTGCTCGACCTCGAGGGTGAGCGTGGTCTTGCCCTCCCCCTCGCCCTGGCCCGAGAGGTCCAGGTCGACGTGCAGCGCGTTGTACATCTCCGGCATCGCGTCGACGGGGAACTCCACGTCGACGACCGGGCCGATGACGCGGGCGACGCGGCCCGTGGCAGCGGCCGTCTCAACAGTGGCAGTCATGATGTCTAATCACTCCCCGCGGTCGCGTCGGCCAAGGCGTTGGCGCCACCGACGATCTCGCTGATTTCCTGGGTGATCTCGGCCTGGCGGGCATTGTTCGCCAGACGAGAGAGGGTCCGGATGAGGTCTTCGGCGTTCTCGGTCGCCGACTTCATCGCCCGCCGGCGGGCCGCGTGCTCGGAAGCGGCGGACTGCAGCAGGGCGTTGAAGATGCGACTTTCCACGTACCGCGGCAGCAGTGCGTCGAGAACACCCTCGGCCGAGGGCTCGAAGTCGTAGAGCGGGAAGGGACCGCCGGCCGGCGGCTCGTCCGTCTCCTCGACCGCCAACGGGAGCACCCGCACCGCGACCGGGTTCTGCGTGAGCATGGAGACGAACTCGGTGCTGACGAGGTGAATCTCGTCCACACCGCCCTCGTCGGTGGGCGTCACGAACGCGTCGATCAGCTCACCTGCCACCTTCTTGGCGTCGGAGTACTCGGGGCGGTCGGAGAATCCCTTCCACTGCCCGGCCAGGTCCACATCGCGGAACTGGAAGAATCCGATGCCCTTGGCCCCGATCACGTAGCGGTCGACCGTCTTGCCCTCGTCCTCGAGCAGCTTGACCAGCTGCTCGGTGGCCTTGATGGCATTCGAGTTGTAGCCGCCCGCGAAACCGCGGTCACTGGTAACCAACAGCACCGCGGCCCGGGTGGGCCGCTCCACCGAGGTGGTCAGCGGGTGCTGCGTGCTGGAGAAGGTGGCGACCGCGGAAACGGCGCGCGTCAGCTCGTCGGCGTACGGCTTGGAGGCCGCGACGCGCTGCTGCGCCTTCACGATCCGCGACGCCGCGATGAGCTCCTGGGCGCGCGTGATCTTCTTGGTCGCCGACACGGAACGGATCCGACGCCGGTAGACCCGAAGCTGGGCTCCCATTGGTCAGGGTTCTCCGTTCTTTACTCGGACTTGGCCACGTGACGGGTGATCTTCTCCTGGCCGACGTCTTCCTTCGTCAGACCGGCAGGCGCCACGTCCTGGATCAACGGCTCGCCGTCGAACTTGGTGAACGTCTGCTTGAAGGAGTCCACCGCGTCGGTGAGCGCCATCACGGTGTCGTCTTCCAGCTTGCCGGTCTCGACGATCCCGGTGAGCAGGCCCGCGTGCTTGTGCTGCAGGTAGTCGTGCAGCTCCTTCTCGAAGCGGCGGATGTCCTGCACCGGCACCTCGTCCAGCTTGCCGGTGGTACCGGCCCAGATCGAGACGACCTGGAGCTCGATCGCGAACGGCTCGAACTGACCCTGCTTGAGCAGTTCGACCATGCGCGCACCACGCTGGAGCGAGGCCTTGGAGGTGGCGTCCAGGTCGGAACCGAAGGACGCGAACGCCTCCAGCTCGCGGTACTGGGCCAGGTCGACGCGGAGTCGACCCGCGACGCTCTTCATCGCCTTGATCTGCGCCGAACCACCGACTCGCGAGACCGAGATACCGACGTTGACCGCGGGGCGCACGCCCTGCAGGAACAGGTCGGACTCCAGGAAGCACTGGCCGTCGGTGATCGAGATGACGTTGGTCGGGATGTACGCCGACACGTCGTTGGCCTTGGTCTCGATGATCGGCAGACCCGTCATCGAGCCGCCGCCGAGCTCGTCCGAGAGCTTCGCGCAACGCTCGAGCAGACGCGAGTGCAGGTAGAAGACGTCACCGGGGTAGGCCTCGCGCCCCGGCGGACGACGAAGGAGCAGGGACACGGCGCGGTACGCCTCGGCCTGCTTCGACAGGTCGTCGAACACGATGAGCACGTGCTTGCCCTGGTACATCCAGTGCTGGCCGATGGCCGAACCGGTGTACGGGGCGAGGTACTTGAAGCCGGCCGGGTCGGAGGCCGGGGCGGCGACGATCGTGGTGTACTCCAGCGCGCCGGCCTCTTCGAGCGAGCGGCGCACGGACGCGATGGTCGTGCCCTTCTGGCCGATCGCGACGTAGATGCAGCGAACCTGCTTCTTCGGGTCGCCCGAGCGCCAGTTGTCGCGCTGGTTGATGATCGTGTCCAGGCACACCGCGGTCTTGCCGGTCTGCCGGTCGCCGATGATCAGCTGACGCTGGCCGCGGCCGATCGGGGTCATCGCGTCGATCGCCTTGATGCCGGTCTGCATCGGCTCGTGGACCGACTTGCGCATCATGACGCCGGGGGCCTGCAGTTCCAGGGCACGACGGCCCTCGGACTCGATCTCGCCCTGGCCGTCGATCGGCTGGCCCAGCGGGTCGACGACGCGACCCAGGTAGCCGTCACCGATCGGAACCGACAAAACCTCGCCCGTACGACGGACCTTCTGGCCCTCTTCGATACCGCTGAAGTCACCGAGGATGACGACACCGATCTCGCGGACGTCGAGGTTCTGCGCCAGACCGAGGGTGCCGTCCTCGAACTTGAGCAGCTCGTTCGTCATGACCGAGGGCAGGCCCTCGACCTTGGCGATGCCGTCGTACGCCTCGGTGACGGTACCGACCTCTTCGCGCGCGGCAGTCTCCGGCTCGTACGAGGCGACGAAGCGCTCCAGCGCGTCCCGGATCTCCTCCGGCCGGATCGTGAGCTCCGCCATCTGGTGTCCCTGCTCTCCTAGGTGGTGGGGTTAACGGTCCGCTGTCCGTCGCTTGTCGTACGGAACCGCGGTGCTGCTGTGGGGGTCGCCGGTCCGGTCCGGGGGTTTTCCCGGATGGTCGACGACACCCCTGTCGTCCGGTGTCTCAACCGGCGAGCCGTCGGCCCGCCTCTTCGAGACGTGTGGTCACGGTGCCGTCGATGACGTCGTCACCGATCTCCACGCGGACCCCGCCGATGACGTCGGCATCGATTTCCACGTTGAGGTGGATCTCGCGGCCGTACATCCGGCCCAGCGCCGCGGCCAGACGGGTGCGCTGCTCCTCGGTGAGGGGCAGGGCGACCGTGACCAACGCGACCATGCGACGCCGGCGATCGGCGGCGAGGCGCGCGTACGACTCGAGCCCGTGTTCAAGATTACGGCTGCGCGGGTGTGCGACAAGCCTGGCGACCAGTCGCCGGGTGACGGGCTGGGCCCGACCCTCCAGCAGGCCGGAGACCAGCTCCGCCTTGCGCTCGTTCGCCACGCCCGGGTCGGTCAGGGTCGAGCGCAGTTCGCGCTCGCCCGCCACGATCCGGCCGAAACGGAAGAGCTCGTCCTCCAGCTCGTCGAGCCTGCCGTCGCGCTCTGCGGCGATCAGCTCGGCGGACACCGAGAGTTCGGCGATCGTGTCGACCAGGTCGGTCGGCCGCGACCAGCGCGTACGCACGAGTCCGCCGAGCAGATCCGCCGCGGTTCCGGAGATCTGACCGGACAGAAGCTCTGCCAGGAAGGCCGCGCGGGCCTCCCCGGAGCGCGTCGAGTCGGTGAGGACCCGACGCAGCGACACGTTCTTGTCGAGCAGGATCACCACGGAGTGGAGTTCCTGGGCCAACGCGACCATGTCGGTACCGGTCGCGGTCGCGAGCGCGTCCAGGCGCTCGCGAGCCGCGGCGAGGGATTCCCTGCTGGCGCCCTGCATCAGCGCACCTTCTCCGAGCTCGCTCCGGCGGAAGCCTTGACTTCCAGCTCCTCCAGGAAGCGGTCGACGACCCGGCGCTGACGCGCCTCGTCCTCGAGCGACTCCCCGACGATGCGCGACGCGAGGGAGACGGCGAGCTTGCCGACGTCCTGACGCAGCGCGTTCTGGGCCTGGTTGCGGTCGGCCTCGATCTGGGTGTGGCCGGCGGTGACGATCTCGTCCTTGATCCGCTGGCCCTCGGCGCGCATCTCCGCGATGGCGACGGCACCCTGCTCGCGGGCGTCCTCGGTGAGGCGACCGGCCTCGCGACGGGCTTCGGCGAGCTGGGTGCGGTAGCGCTCCAGCTCGGCCTGGGCCTCGGCCTGCGCCTCTTCGGCGCGCTTGAGACCGCCCTCGATGGCGTCCGTACGGTCCGCCAGCGTCTTCGCGATCTTGGGAAGGAGGACCTTCCACAGGAAACCGAAAACGATGAGGAACGCCACGCCACCGATGATGATCTCGTCGAGCGGCGGGAGAAGAGGGTTCATCTTCTCCTCGCTGTTGGCGAAGTCAATCACGGTGTGAGGACCTTCCGTCCGTAGCGGGTTGATCAGGTGCCGTAGACGAACGGCATGACGACGCCGATGAGGGCGAGCGCCTCGGCGAGGGCGAAGCCGAGCAGCATGTTCTGGCGAACCAGGCCGGCGGCCTCGGGCTGACGGGCCATCGCCTGGACACCGTTACCGAAGATGATGCCGATACCAATGCCGGGGCCGATCGCGGCGAGGCCGTAACCGATGGAACCGAGGCTGCCAGAAACGCCGTCGGCGGCGAGGTTCATCATGGGAACTGATCCTTTTTTCGAGGCCGATGGACGATCCACCGGACGACGGTCGAGGAGAGAAAGGTCTGTGGGTCTCTCAGTGCTCGGCTTCGAGCGACGTCGAGATGTAGGACGCCGCGAGCAGCGTGATGATGTACGCCTGCAGCGCCTGGATCATCAGCTCGAACGCGGTCAGCACGACGACCACGATGAACGAGGTGGCCGAGTAGAGCGCCCCGATGTGGAAGCCCAGGAGGTACCAGGCGCCGACGCTGAACGTCACGATCAGCATGTGTCCGGCGAACATGTTCGCGAACAGTCGGACCGCCATGGTGAACGGCCGGGTGATCAGACCCTGCAGCAGCTCGATCGGGGCGAGGAGGAAGTAGATCGCCTTCGGCAGACCGGGCGGGAACATCATGTTCTTGAAGTAACCGACGAAGCCCTGGTTCTTGATGCCGAGGACCAGGTAGGTCACCCACACGATGCCGACGATCGATGCCGGGAAGGCGATTCGCGAGGTCGCGGGGAACTGGGCGAACGGGATGATCGCCATCACGTTCATGACCCAGACGAAGAAGAAGATCGAGAACAGGAAGGGGACGTAGGGGTCGCCCTTCTTGCCGATCGTTTCCCGCGAGATGTTGTCGCGAACGAACAGGTAGCCCAACTCGCCGACGTTCTGCGCGCCGCGCGGCACCATCTTGGGCTTGGCGAACGCGCTCCAGAAGAAGCCGATCACCAGCAGCATCGAGATGAGCGCGAGCAACATCGGCTTCGTGAAGTCGAAGGCCCCGATGGAGAAGATCGGCTTGAACTCGAAGACGTTCAGCCCGGGCGAGGGGAAGCCGCACCCGGAGAACAGGTGACATCCGCTCTCGCTGGCGAGCGTCTGGACGTCAGCAGTCACCACCGACTCCTTCGTCGTGAAGCATGTTTTCGGCTACCTCGATGTGTCGGCGTGGCGAGGGGCCACGGAGCGGCACGCAACAGGGCCCGGTCAGGAGGACCTGCCGTGGCGGACAAAGACCAGAACAAGGGCCAGAGCGATTCCGACGACCAGGCCGATCGGCAGGAACAGTGCGGAGTGGCCGGTCCACCGGTCGATCAGCCAGCCGATGCCGCCGTAGATGAGCATGCCGCTCAGCAGATAACCGACACTCGACCATGCGGCACCGTCCATCGCCCGATTCTCTCGGTCCGGTGGACGGGGGCCTCTCTCGCTCATGACGCCCCGGACATTAGCAGTACCGGCGGCGAGGCTGAACACCGCGCCGGCCCGGAAGGGCGCTGTGCGTATGTCATCGCTCTCCATCCGGTTCGACATAGGCGATCTTCAGCCGGGTGAAGACCCACACCTGCGAGGCGACCCAGACCAGCGTGGCCCCGAGGATGGTGAGTCCGAACACCTTCGTGTCGAACGCCTCGGTGTCCTTGAACAGGAACAGAACCAACCCCAGGAGCAGGATCTGCACGATGTAGGTGAACAACGCCATGTTCATCATCATCATGGGGTTGTCGCGCGAGATCCGACCGATCGCGACTTGGCCGATCACGAAGAAGGCCAGGACGACGACGGTGGCGAACACCGCGCCGAGAAGTCCTTTGCCACCGGCCGCGAGCAGAGCCGCGACTGCCGCGATCACTCCGGCGGCGGTCGTGGGCACGACCGAACCACGGAGAAGGCGGACGTCGTTGGCCTGCATGTCGGTGACTCCGGCATCAGTGGGGGGCAGGGGGCGGATCAGTCGTCCGAGCAGGGCTCGGAGCGACGCAACGCTCGGGATTGGCCGTGAAGGACCAGAACCCTCGTTGCTGGGGGTTCATCGGCCATTGATCCTGGTTCGTGAACGATATCACAAACTATTTGAGCAGAGCTTTACCCGTTCGTGTGTACAAGCTCACAGCCCTGCACCACCCTTTCGCGCCCCTCTCCCCGCAGGCAAATGCGCAGGTCGGGAGGGGTCCGTGGGGTTCTTCGAGGACTCTGTTGCGGGTGTGGCGGTTGCCCCGTTCAGCCGTACGCCGTCTGATTCGCCGGGAACCATCGTGTCGGCCGGAACGTTCGCACCGCGCCTCCCGCGCCGGAGCCGCCGATAGCGCGGCGGAACCACGTTGTGCAGCTCCGTCGGCACGTGCGGCTTGAACCGCGGGAGCATCAGGAACACCAGGCCGATGGCGATCAGGCCCAATCCCGCGTAGACGATCGGACGCCGTTCCGGCCGCACCGAGATGAGCACCGTGAACGACGCGATCAGCCCGGACCAGAAGTACATGATCAGCACCGCGCGACTGTGCGAGTGGCCGATCTCCAGGAGCCGGTGGTGCAGGTGTCCCTTGTCCGCCGCGAACGGCGAACGCCCGGCCCAGCCGCGCCGGCCGACCGCCATCACCAGGTCCATCAGCGGCACTATGAGCACCGCGAACGGCAACACCAGCGGAATGTAGACGGGCACCAGCTTGTGCGTGGTGAAGGCCATCGAACCGCCGTTTTGCGCGGTGATCGCCTCCGGGTCGATCCGCCCGGTGAGGGTGACCGCCGACGCGGCGAGCATCAGGCCGATCAGCATCGACCCCGAGTCCCCCATGAAGATGCGCGCCGGATGCAGATTGTGCGGCAGGAAGCCGACACACATGCCGATCAACAGCGCGCTGAACAGCGTCGGTGCCGCCGCCGACGAGACACCGTAACCGAACCACAAGCGGTACGAATATCCGAAGAACGCGAGTGCGGCGATGCACACCATCCCGGCCGCGAGGCCGTCCAGGCCGTCCACGAAGTTCACCGCGTTGATCGTGATGACCACTATCCCGATGGTCAGCAGCGTGCCCTGGGTCGGCGTCAGGCTGACCGGGCCGTAGCCGGGGATCGGCAACCACAGGATCACGATGCCCTGCCAGACCATCACACCCGCGGCGAGCGCCTGGCCGAGCAGCTTGATGATCGCGTCGACGCCCCACTTGTCGTCGATCACCCCGAGCACCGAGATCAGCGCGCACCCCGACAGCAGCGCCTGCACGTCGGTCGCGGCGGTGAACACCTCGGAGAGCACCGGCAGATGCCGGGCCATCAGCAGGCCCGCGCACAATCCGCCGAACATCGCCAACCCGCCCAGGCGCGGCGTCGGCTCCTTGTGCACGTCGCGCGCGCGGATCTCGGGCATCGCCCCGGCGGCGATCGCGAAGCGGCGGACGGCGCCCGTCAGCAGGTAGGTCACCGAGGCGGCGACGAACAGCGTGAGCAGGTATTCGCGCAAGACTCAACCGTCCCCGGCTTCGGCACATCCCAGCGGCAGCACGGGCATCAGACTAGACGTGCCGCCGCTCACCGGGAGAATCGCCGAACCTGCACCGGCGAGGGACGATCGCACCAAGCTCGGTGGTGCCACCACCGGCCCGTCGCCCCACACGTAACCACAAACACCCTGATCCCAGCCACCCCGCAGGGCGATTGTGGCCCGTCGGTCGCATAGGTCTCGGCGGGCCCGCCGGCCCGAACACTCCCGCCGGCTCTCACCGCCCCGGGTAGGCCGGATGTGTGGCCACCAGCTCGCCGACCGCCGCCCGCACCTCGCCCAGGACCGCCGGGTCGTCCTCGCGCACCGCGCGACCCAGGAGCAGGGCGATCTCCTTCATGTCCGTCTCGGTCATCCCCTGCGTGGTCACCGCGGCCGTGCCGACCCGGATCCCGGACGCGATCATCGGCTTGGCCGGGTCGAACGGGATCGCGTTCTTGTTCAGGGTGATCCCGGCCCGCTCGCAGCGGCGCTCCGCGTCCAGACCGCTCACCCCGATCCCCCGCAGGTCCAGCAGCGCCATGTGGGTGTCGGTACCGCCGGTGACCGGCCGCAGCCCCTCGGCCTGCAGACCCTGCGCCAGGGCCTGCGCGTTGGCCACCACCCGGCGTGCGTAGGCGCGGTACGCCGGGGTGCCCGCCTCGCGCAGCGCGACCGCCTTCGCGGCCACCGCGTGCATGTGCGGGCCGCCCTGGCTGAACGGGAACACCGCGCGGTCGATCCGCTCGGCGAACTCCTCGCGGCACAGGATCAGCCCGCCGCGCGGCCCGCGCAGCACCTTGTGCGTGGTCGCGGTGACCACGTCGGCCCAGGGGATCGGCGAGGCCGTCGCGTCGCCCGCGACCAGTCCCGCGAAGTGCGCCGCGTCCACCATCAGGTAGGCGCCCACCTCGTCGGCGATGCGGCGGAAGGCGGCGAAGTCGACCAGGCGCGGATATCCGCTCGCACCGCACACGATCAGCCGGGGCCGATGCGCCCGGGCCAGGTCCCGGACCTGGTCGTAGTCGATCCGCTCGTCGCCCTCGCGGACCCCGTAGGCCACCGCGTGGAACCAACGACCGGAGAAGTTCACCCGCGAGCCGTGGGTCAGATGCCCGCCGTGCGGCAGCGACATGGCCAGGATCGTCTCGCCCGGGCTCAGCAGCGCCGCGTACACCGCCAGGTTCGCGGCGGTGCCCGAGTGCGGCTGCACGTTGGCGTGTTCCGCGCCGAACAGGGCCAGCGCCCGGTCCACCGCGAGCCGCTCGGCCCGGTCCGCCTCGGCGCAACCGCCGAAGTAGCGCCGCCCCGGATAACCCTCGGCGTACTTGTTGGCGAGCGTGCTGCCCAGCGCGGCGAGCACCGCCGGGGAGGTGAAGTTCTCCCCGGCGATCAACTGGAGGCCGCCGCGCTGCCGGGCCAACTCGCCGAGCAACACCTCGGCGATCTCCGGATCCTCTCGCCGCAGCGCGAGGAAGTCCGGTCCCCAGAAGGGAGTTGACGGGGCGTCGGGAGTGCCCATGGCATCGCTCCTCAAGGCCGCAGGGACCTCTCCACGATAGGGCGGGGGCCCGGACACGGACAGGGCCTTCCGGGGGCGATTCCGCGCCGTTGTCGGGCCGTGCGCGTCAACGCTCCGGGGCCCGTGGGGGCGCGCCGGTCAGTGCGTGTGCGCGGGGTGCCCGGTGAGCGCGGTCAGGACCGGGTCCAGCGCCGAGCCGATGTCGGAGGCGCAGGCCCGGAACACGCTCAGCGGCGCGCCGTACGGATCGGCCACCTCGTCCCACTCCGGATCGGGCGCGGCCAACCGCCCGCGCAGCGCCGCGGCGGCCCGCACGAGCGAACGCCCGCGCTGGACCAGGTCGCGCTCGGGGTAGGGAGCCCGTTCCAGCACCGCGACCAGGCGGGTGAACTCCTTCAGCGTGAAGGTGCGCAGGCCCGACGCGTGCCCCATGGACACCACGTGCGCGCGGTGGTCCAGGGTCGCGGTGAGCACCAGGTCCGCCTCGGCGACATGCTCGTCGAGCAGCTCGCGCCCGTGGAAGTCGCCCGGATCGGCGCCGTATTCGAGCAGCACCTCGGCCGCGTGCGGCTCCATCGGCGCGCCCTCGTGGCCCCAGGTCCCGGCGCTCTGCACGCTCAGCCGCACCGCGTCGTCCGCGGCGAGCCGGCGCTGCAGGCCGAGCCGCGCCAGCCGTTCGGCGATCGGGGAGCGGCAGATGCTCCCCGTGCACACGAACAGGATCCGGAACGAGTCGGCCGTGGAGCCGTAGGGCCCGTAGGTGTGCCCGAGGGGCCGGCCGACCGGAGGGGGCGCGGTCAATTCACGCCCTCCAGGTCGGGAACGACCTCGCGCAACGTCTCCAACGACAGGGCACCCTCACGCAGCAGCCGGGGGCGGCCGGCGGTCAGATCGACGATCGAGGACGGCGCGGTGGAGGGGCAACTGCCGCCGTCCAGGTACACCGACACCGAATCGCCGAGCTGCGCCTCGGCCTCGTCGACCGTGGTCGCCGCCGGGTTGCCGGACCGGTTCGCGCTGCTGACCGCCATCGGCCCGGTCTCGGTCAACAGCTCGATCGCCACCGGGTGCAGCGGCATGCGCACCGCGACCGTGCCGCGCGTATCGCCCAGATCCCACATCAGCGACGGCTGGTGGAAGGCCACGATGGTCAGCGCCCCCGGCCAGAACGCGTCGACCAGTTCCCACCCGACCTCGGGGAAGCCGGTGACCAGCCCGTGCAGCGTGTTGGGCGAGCCGACCAGGACGGGCGAGGGCATGTTGCGACCGCGGCCCTTGGCGTCCAGGAGCGCGTGCACCGCGTGCGGGGTGAAGGCGTCCGCGCCGATGCCGTACAGGGTGTCCGTCGGCAGCACGACCAGATCGCCGCGCTTGATCGACCCGGTCGCCTCCCGCAGCCCGAGCCCGCGGTCCATCGCGTCGGAGCAGTCGTAGCGTCGGCTCATCGGGCACTTACCTCCAGAAGCGGTACGGGCGGTACGGGCGAAGCGGGGGGTACGAGTGATGCGGGTGGTGCCGGTGGTACGGGTGATGCGGGCCGCGCGGATCCGGCCGCCGGGCGGGGCGCGCGGTTCACGCGCCTTCCTTGCGTGCGGTGGTGAAGCGGGGGCGGTTGGTCAGATCGCGGTGGTCGGCCGCGTCCACCCAGCCGGCCTCCTCGTTGAAGATCCACGGCACCGCGCCGCCCTGGGTGTCCGCGTGCTCGACCACCACGAGCCCCGCGGGCCGCAACAGGCGGTAGGCGGTCTTGGCCAGGACCCGGATGAAGTCGAGCCCGTCCGGCCCGGAGAACAGCGCCAGCTCCGGATCGTGGTCGCGCGCCTCGGGGGCCATCTCGTCCCGCTCCTCCAGCGGCACGTAGGGCGGATTGCTGATCACCAGATCGACCGTGCCGTCCAGCTGCGGCAGCGCAAAGAGCGCGTCGCCCCGGTGCAGGACCACCCGCGACCCGCTCGCGTTGCGTTCGGCGTAGGCGTAGGCGCCCGGGTCCAGCTCGACCGCGTGCACCACGGAGCGCGGCACCTCCTGCGCGACCGCGAGCGCGATCGCGCCGGAGCCGGTGCACAGGTCCACCACGAGCGGCTCGGCCACGTCCATCGCGCGCAGCGCGTCTATCGCCCACCCGACCACCACCTCGGTCTCCGGGCGGGGTACGAACACGCCCGGACCCACCTCGAGTTCGAGGTAGCGGAAGAAGGCGCGCCCGGTGATGTGCTGCAGCGGCTCGCGGGCCTCACGGCGCGCGACGGCCTCCCAGAACCGCGCGTCGAAGTCCCCGTCGGCGACCGTGTGCAGGGCGCCACGCTTGACGCCGTGCACGTACGCCGCCAGTTCCTCGGCATCGAAGCGCGGAGAGGGAACGCCCGCGTCGGCCAGTCGCAGGGTGGCCTGGGCCACCTCGGCGAGCAGCAGATTCATCTCGTCTCCGTTATTGGTGGGCGAGCCGGGCGGCCATGTCGGCGTCCACACACGCCTGGATGACCGGATCGAGATCGCCGTCGAGCACCTGGTCCAGGTTGTACGCCTTGTAGCCCACGCGGTGGTCGGAAATCCGGTTTTCCGCGAAGTTGTACGTCCGGATGCGCTCGGAGCGGTCCACCGTGCGGACCTGGCTGCGGCGCACGTCGGAGGCTTCCTTGTCGGCCTCCTCCTGGGCCGCGGCGAGCATCCGCGCGCGCAGGATGCGCATGGCCGACTCCTTGTTCTGGAGCTGGCTCTTCTCGTTCTGGCAGGAGACCACGATGCCGGTGGGCAGGTGCGTGATGCGCACCGCGGAGTCGGTGGTGTTGACCGACTGGCCGCCGGGACCGGACGAGCGGTACACGTCGATGCGCAGGTCGTTGGCGTTGATCTCGACCTCGACGTCCTCCGCCTCGGGCAGGACCAGGACGCCCGCCGCGGAGGTGTGGATGCGGCCCTGCGACTCGGTGGCGGGGACCCGCTGTACGCGGTGCACGCCGCCCTCGAACTTCAGCCGGGCGTAGACGCCCTCGCCGGGCGCGGGGTTGCCCTTGGTCTTCACCGCGACCTGGACGTCCTTGTAGCCGCCGAGGTCGGACTCGTTGGACTCGAGGATCTCGGTCTTCCAGCCCGCGCGTTCGGCGTAGCGCAGGTACATCCGCAGCAGGTCGCCCGCGAACAGGGCGGATTCCTCACCGCCCTCGCCCGCCTTGACCTCCAGGATCACGTCCTTGTCGTCGGCCGGGTCGCGCGGCACGAGCAGTCGGCGCAGCTTCTCCGCGCACTCCTCGCGGCGCTCCTCGGCCTCGGCCGCCTCGGCGGCGAAGTCCGGGTCCTCGGCGACCAGTTCGCGGGCCGCCTCGACGTCGTCGGCGGCGCTGGACCACTGCCGGTAGGCGTCCACGATCGGCCCCAGTTCGGCGTAGCGCCGCCCGAGGGTGCGGGCGCGCGTCTGGTCAGTGTGCACGGCCGGGTCGGCGAGTTGCCGCTCCAGGTCGGCGTGCTCGGCGAGCAGGTCGTCCATCGCCTCGAACACTGGGGGCTCCTCTGGTTGTGGCCGCGAACTCGGCGGGATCGGTGACGACGGGGCTACCGGAGCCGGACGGGCTTTCGGGACCGGCTTCCGGAGTACGGCTTCCGGAGACAAACGAACGGCGCCGGAGGGGCGGGGCGGACCTTGGACAAGGCCCACCGCTCCTCCGGCGCCGCAGGGTCGCTACTTCTTGCCGGCCACCGGCTGCGTACCGAAACGCTTCTCGAAGCGCGCCACCCGGCCGCCCGTGTCGAGGATCTTCTGCTTCCCCGTGTAGAACGGGTGACACTGCGAACAGACCTCGACGCGGATCTGGCCGCTCGTCGCGGTGCTGTGCGTGGTGAACGTCGAGCCACAGCCACAGGTGACGGTGGTTTCCACGTACTCGGGGTGGATGTCGGGCTTCACGGGAGTCTCCTTGAGGTTCGGGAGGGCGCCGGGTCGTACGCCCGAATGGGCATCACGTGAACCGGGGCCGACAGAGCAGTCTGCCAGGAGGGGGCGACCGGACCCAAATCAGGGTCTGTACCGCCCAACCACGACCGGGGTCGCGGCATTCCCTCCCGGCAAACGCGCTGCCATGTCTTACGTACGACGACCAGTCGGCTCGACTAGTCGTTCGGCATCGGCGTGGTCTTCTGGATCTGCATGAGGAACTCGCCGTTGCTCTTGGTCTTCTTCATCTTGTCCAGGAGCAGTTCGATCGCCTGCTGCTGGTCGAGCGCGTGCAGCACCCGGCGCAGCTTCCAGACCACCGCGAGTTCGTCCTGCGCCATCAGGATCTCTTCCTTGCGGGTGCTGGACGCGTCCACGTCCACCGCCGGGAAGATGCGCTTGTCGGCGAGCTTGCGGTCGAGCTTGAGCTCCATGTTGCCGGTGCCCTTGAACTCCTCGAAGATCACCTCGTCCATGCGCGAGCCGGTCTCGACGAGCGCGGTGGCGAGGATGGTCAGCGAGCCGCCGTTCTCGATGTTGCGCGCGGCGCCGAAGAACTTCTTCGGCGGGTACAGCGCGGTCGAGTCGACACCACCGGACAGGATGCGGCCGGAGGCGGGTGCCGCGAGGTTGTACGCGCGGCCCAGGCGGGTGATCGAGTCGAGCAGCACGACCACGTCGTGGCCCAACTCGACCAGGCGCTTGGCCCGCTCGATGGCCAACTCGGCGACGATCGTGTGGTCCTCGGCGGGACGGTCGAAGGTCGAGGAGATGACCTCGCCCTTCACCGACCGCTGCATGTCGGTGACCTCTTCGGGGCGCTCGTCCACGAGCACGACCATCAGGTGGCACTCGGGGTTGTTCACGGTGATCGCGTTGGCGATCGCCTGGAGCACCATCGTCTTGCCCGCCTTCGGCGGCGCGACGATCAGACCGCGCTGGCCCTTGCCGATCGGCGACACGAGGTCGATGATCCGCGTGGTCAGCGCGCTGGAGTCGGTCTCCAGGCGCAGCCGGTCCTGCGGGTACAGGGGGGTCAGCTTGTTGAAGTCGGCGCGCTGGCGGGCCTGTTCCGGCTCCATGCCGTTGACCGTGTCCAGCCGCACGAGGGCGTTGAACTTCTCCCGGCGCTCGCCGTCGCGCGGCTGACGCACCGCGCCGACGATCGCGTCACCCTTGCGCAGGCCGTTCTTGCGGACCTGGGCGAGCGAGACGTACACGTCGTTGGAGCCGGGCAGGTAGCCCGAGGTCCGCACGAAGGCGTAGTTGTCGAGGATGTCCAGGATGCCCGCGACGGGGACCAGGACGTCGTCGTCGGCCAGCACGGGCTCGTTGGTCTCGAAGCCCTCACGGCCGCCGCGACGACGGTTGCGGTCGCGGTAGCGGCCACGACGCCGACGGCCGCCGCCCTCGAAGTCGTCGTCGTCCAGCGGGCCGTTGTCCTGCTGCTGCTGTTGTTGCTGCTGCTTGCCGCGCTCGCCGCGCTCGGCCCGGTCGCCGCGGTCGTTGCCGCGCTCGCCGCGCTCGTTGCCGCGGTCGCCACGCTCGCCGCGTTCCGCACGCTCACCGCGCTCGGTCCGCTCGCCGCGCTCGTTGCCCCGCTCGCCGCGGTCGCGCCGGTTCTGGCCGCGCTCGCGCCGCTCGCGGCGGCCCTCACGCTCGCCGCCCTCGCGCTGCTCGCCCTGCTCCTCTGCGGGGCGCTCGGCGCGCTCGGCCCGCTCGCCACGACGGCGCGTGCCGGTCTCGGCGACCTCGGCGGTCGGCTCGCCCTGCTCACGCCGTCCACGCCCGTTGGCGGGCGCCTCGGCGGCGGCCTGCTCCGGGATCTCGATCTGTGCGGCGGTCTCGACCGCCACCCGCGTGCGGGCGGCCCGGCGGGTCCGGGTGGGCGCCTCCGCGGCCGGCGCCTCGGCGGCGACGGCGGGGGCCTCGGCGGGCGCCGCGCCGTTGTCCGCCGCGGTGGCGGCGGCCTTGGCCCTGGTCGCCCGGGCCGGCTTCGTGGCGGCAGCGGCGGCGGGAGCGGCGTCCGAACCACCCTGCTTCGCCTGGATGGCCTCGATCAGCTGGCTCTTGCGCATGCGGCCGGTGCCGCTGATGCCGAGACCGGTGGCGACCTGCTGCAGCTCCGCCAGCACCATGCCGTTGAGGCCGGTGCCCGTCGAGCGGCGGCGCCGCGTGGCGGGAGCGGGGGCGTCCGCGGTGGCAGCCGCGTCACCCGAGGCGGACGCGGCCTGCGGCGTTGCGTCCATGAGTTCGGTGGTGTCGCTCACGAAGGGTCCTTCCCTGGAGCGGGCGTCGGCCTTGAGGGGGCTCGGCGACCGGTTGTGCTGTCCGTCCCGCTTCCAGTGCGGTCCGGTGCGGTGGTCCGCCGGATGGCGGGAATCGTCGAAAATGTGCCCGGTACTGCGAGGATCGGGCTCATGTATGCCTGTGGGGGCTCGTATTCCTGTAGGGGCTCGATTTCCTGCGAAGGAACAGCCCTCGGGTCCCCGGGATGAGCTCGACGCGGCGCGGTGGTCCCGCCGGTCTGTATCGGGGAGCCACGTTCGTCACGAAGGACAGGCAGGAGGGGAAACTCCCAAAGGATCGTGGCCACAGAGCACCGAACGCGCCCAACCCTATGCGGGCGGGGGATCTGGTGCGGTGATGACGCTAACACTACCGGACCCAAGAGACATTCCCCCACCCCATCGCTCCCCCGGCGCAGCCCATTTTTCCTGCGGTAGTGCAGTGGAGTGAACGGATCCACCGCCGTCGCCGACCCGCCGCCCGGCTGCGCCGAGTATGCCGTCGGTCCGGTTCCGACCTACCGGGCGTACTGCCAACGAACGGCGAGTACGCAGGTCACGCCAGTGGCATGACGCTTGCTCCGGCCCCGTCCACGTCCAATTGCCGAACCACCCAATCGGGCCCGGCAGTGCCGATCGCCTCGTCCACGCGGTCCGGTGTGACCAGGGCGAGCACGGTCGGCCCCGCGCCGGAGACGACCGCGGCCATCCCCTGTGCGCGCAGCTTGTCGATCAATTCGGCGCTCGCCGGCATCGCGGGCGCCCGGTACGTCTGGTGCAGTCGATCCTCGGTCGCGGCGAAGAGCAGGTCGGGCCGCGAGGTGAGCGCGGTGACCAGCAGCGCGGCGCGGGCCGCGTTCGCCGAGGCGTCGCGATGGGTCACCTTGGCCGGCAGCAGACCGCGCGCGACCTCGGTGGACAGCGGGGTGGAAGGTACGAACACGACGGGAGATATACCCCGGTCGAGGCTCGATCGCACCGCCCGGGGGCCGTCCTCGTCGGTCCACGCGATGGTGAAGCCGCCGAGCAGACACGCCGCGACGTTGTCGGGGTGGCCTTCGAGTTCGGTGGCCAGGGCGAGCGCGGCCTCGTCGTCGAGCCGCTCGGCGCCGCCTATGGTCAGCGCCCGGGCGGCGATCACCCCGGCGCAGATGGCGGCGGCCGACGAGCCCAGGCCGCGGCCGTGCGGGATGCGGTTGGCGCAGACGACGTCCAGGCCGGGCGGACGGCCGCCCATCGCCTCGAACGCGGCGTGGGCCGCGCGAACGACCAGGTGGTTCTCGTCACGGGACAGGTCGTCGGCGCCCTCACCTGCGATGTCGATCGACAAGCCCTCGTCCGCGACCCGGATCGCGACGTCGTCGTACAGTCCGAGCGCGAGTCCGAACGCGTCGAACCCGGGACCCAGGTTGGCGCTCGTGGCCGGGACGCGAACCCGGACGGGGGCGGCACGGAATGCGGGGCCGGCCATACGCGTGGACACTCCTCCTCGTGGAGTTCCGGGCACCTTCGCGGGGCGGTCCGAACCGGTGACGCATTCGGGAAATCGCGGGTGCTGCGGAACGGCAGGAACAGACGCGAGACTCGGGCGGCATGCGCCGCGGAACGAGTGGAAGGTCGCGTCCGGTGATCAGCCTACCGAAGGTGCGTTCCCTCGCGGGACACCGTAACCACCGCGTCGTGGGATTGGTACCGGAAATGGGATCGAAAAGGACCGAGGGCGGTCGACGGTCGATCATGGGCCGACCTGATTCGATCTTGTCGCCGATCGTGCGCCGATCGGGTGTTCCTGCCGGCGGCGCGCCCGAATGGCTGCGCCGGACGGCCGTCGTGCGGATCGGATCGTGGCGCCGACCAGGCACTTCGGGCGGGTGCGCCGACGGAGCGCCCGGGCGGGTGGCGGCATCGGGTATGCCCGCCGAATGGCTCGACGGGGCCGCGGTGGGGCTCGCCCAGGGGTGTCCCGCCCGGTCCCTCGACGTGTGAATTTTCCCGAGTCGCACGCTTGGTCGGCGGCTTTCCCGGCGGATATTCGGCGGGTGCGCGGCTTCGGGGGGAATTCGACTTCGGGTGTGTCGGCCGCGCGGGTATCGGCTTCGCGGGTGCGACGCGGCCTGTGTGGGCGTTACACGTATCCGTACCGGAGTCGGTGGTTGTCGTGCGTGTCGGCCATGGCGCGTGTGCGTCGTCGTGGCGCGCGTGGCGTCGGCGCGCGTGCGCGTCGGCCACCCGCTTTCGTGGGTGGCCGACGCGTCGTGGTCGCTGCGGGCGCGGTGCGGTGCGGTCAGCCCAGGCCGAGTTGCGCAGCCGCGGCGGCGGCGTCGATCGGGACGACGACCGGCTTGGGCGCGCCGGCGACGGCCCAGTCGGGGTCCTTGAGGCCGTTGCCGGTGACCGTGCAGACGATCCGCTGGCCCGGGTCGACCCGGCCCTGTTCGGCCGCCTGGAGCAATCCGGCCACACTCGCGGCGGACGCGGGCTCCACGAAGACGCCCTCCTGCGCGGCCAGGAGCCGGTACGCCGACAGGATCTGACGGTCGGTCACCGACTCGATGTGGCCGCCGGATTCGTCCCGCGCGGCGATCGCGAGGTCCCACGAGGCGGGGTTGCCGATCCGGATCGCGGTGGCGATCGTCTGCGGCGAGAGCACCGGCGCGCCCGTGACCAGCGGCGCCGAACCGGCCGCCTGGTAGCCCCACATGCGCGGGCGGCGGGCGGCGAGGCCGTCGGCGGCGTACTCGTTGTAGCCCTTCCAGTACGCGGTGATGTTGCCCGCGTTGCCGACCGGCAGCACGTGGATGTCGGGCGCGTCGCCGAGCATGTCCACGATCTCGAAGGCGGCGGTCTTCTGGCCCTCGATGCGCACCGGGTTGACCGAGTTCACCAGCGCGACCGGATACTTTTCGGCCAGATCGCGGGCGAGGGTCAGGCAGTCGTCGAAGTTGCCGTCGACCTGCAGGATGCGCGCACCGTGCACGAGGGCCTGGCCCATCTTGCCGAGCGCGATCTTGCCCTGCGGGACGAGCACGGCGCACACCATGCCGGCACGCACCGCATAGGCCGCGGCGGAGGCCGAGGTGTTGCCGGTGGAGGCGCAGATGACCGCCTGGGCGCCCGCCTCCTTGGCCTTGGAGATGGCCATCGTCATCCCGCGGTCCTTGAAGGACCCGGTCGGGTTGGCCCCCTCGACCTTGAGGTGAACATCACATCCGGTGCGCTCGGAGAGCACCTGGGCCGGGACCAGCGGCGTGCCACCCTCACGCAGGGTGACCACCGGTGTGCTCGCCGAGACCGGCAGTCGGTCGCGGTATTCCTCGATGACCCCGCGCCACTGCGTGGTGCGGACGCCTTCCTTGAGCGCGCTCACGGTCCTCTACTCCCCTTCGACCCGCATGATGCCTGCGATGTCACGGACGATGTCCATACCGCGCAGATCGGCGACGGTCGCCGCGAGCGCGGCGTCGGTGGCGGTATGGGTGACGATCACGAGTGTGGCATCCCCGTCCCGGCCCTGCTGACGCACCGTGTCGATGGACACGTCGTGCTGGGCGAAGACCGCGGCGACCTGGGCCAGGACACCGGCGCGGTCGGCCACGTCCAGGCTCAGGTGGTAGCGGGTGCGGGCGATGCCCACCGGCTGCGGGGTGAGCGCCGCGTAGGCCGATTCGCCGGGCCCGGTGGTGCCGGAGAGCTTGTTGCGGCAGACCGCGACCAGGTCGCCCAGGACCGCGCTGGCGGTCGGCGCGCCACCCGCGCCGGGGCCGTAGAACATCAACTGCCCGGCCGCCTCCGACTCGACGAAGACCGCGTTGTACGCCTCGCGCACCGAGGCGAGCGGGTGCGAGCGCGGGATCATCGCGGGGTGTACCCGAGCGCTCACGCTCTGTCCGTCGGCGCCGCGCTCGCAGATCGCGAGCAGCTTCACCACGCAGTCCATCGCCTTGGCCGAGGCCACGTCGGCGGCGCTGACCTCGGTGATCCCCTCGCGGTACACATCGGCCGCGGTCACCCGGGTGTGGAACGCCAGGCCGGCCAGGATCGCGGCCTTGGCGGCGGCGTCGAAGCCCTCGATGTCGGCCGTCGGATCGGCCTCGGCATAGCCGAGCGCGGTGGCCTCGTCCAGCGCCTCGGCGAAGCCGGCGCCGGTGGTGTCCATCCGGTCCAGGATGAAGTTGGTGGTGCCGTTGACGATGCCGAGCACCCGCTCGACCTTGTCGCCGGCCAGCGACTCGCGCAGCGGGCGCAGGAGCGGGATGGCGCCGGCGACGGCGGCCTCGTAGTAGAGGTCCACGCCGTGTTTCGCGGCGGCGGCGTGCAGCGTCGAGCCGTCCTCGGCGAGCAGGGCCTTGTTGGCCGAGACCACCGAGGCGCCGTGCTCCATCGCGGACAGGATCAGCCCGCGGGCCGGCTCGATGCCGCCGATCACCTCGACCACCACGTCGATGTCGTCGCGTTTGACGAGTTCGACGGCGTCGGTGGTGATCAGCGCGGAGTCGATGCCCGCGCGCTCGCGCCCGGCCCGGCGTACGGCCACGCCGGCGAGTTCGATGGGGGCCCCGATCCGGGCGGCGAGGTCGGTCGCGTGCGTCGTCATGATGCGGGCCACTTCGGAGCCGACCACACCACAACCGAGCAGCGCCACCTTCAGCGGCTGCGTACGCATCATCCGACCTCACTTCTCGAAGACAAAGGTTGTCCGAGTCTGCCGTCCCGGCGGGTTTCCGGCGACGGGCAGTGCCGACAAGTGTCGCTCGGATCAGACCCCGAACCGGCTGCGGTCCAGGATCCGAGACGGGAATTCTTGCGGTTCGACTCGGTGTCGACGGGATTTTCTCCCGTGATTTTCTGCCGTCATGTTCTTCCGTGTGCGGGGCCGCCGAGCGGCGGCCCCGCACGAGGTGTCCCGCTCAGCCGACGTCGAGGGCCAGCAGGTCCGCTTCGGTCTCGCGGCGCACGATCACGCGCGCCTCACCGTCTCGTACCGCGATCACCGGCGGGCGGGTCACGTGGTTGTAGTTGCTCGCCATCGACCGGCAGTAGGCGCCGGTGGCGGGCACCGCGATCAGGTCGCCGGGGGCCAGGTCGGCGGGCAGGTACGCGTCGCGCACGACGATGTCGCCGGACTCGCAGTGCCGGCCGACCACACGCGAGAGCATCGGCGCGGCGTCGCTGGTCCGGGAGACGAGCGTCACGGTGTACTCGGCGTCGTAGAGCGCGGTGCGGATGTTGTCCGACATCCCGCCGTCGACGCTGACGTAGGTGCGCAGGCCCTCCAGGGGCTTGATGGTGCCCACCTCGTACAGGGTGAACGTGCCCGGTCCGGCGATCGCCCGGCCGGGTTCGACCGAGAGCCGGGGCGCGGCCAGGCCGGACGCCGCGCACTCGCGGCGCACGATGTCCAGGAGCGAGGCGGCGATGGTGGCGGGCTGCTGCGGGTCGTCGGCGGAGGTGTAGGCGATGCCGAGGCCGCCGCCGAGGTCGATCTCGGGCAGCTCGACCCCGTGCTCGTCGCGGACCGCGACCAGCAGGGCGACCACGCGGCGCGCGGCGACCTCGAAGCCGGCCGTGTCGAAGATCTGCGAGCCGATGTGCGAGTGCAGGCCGATCAGTTCGAGCGAGTCGAGCTTGCGGATCCGGCGCACCGCCTCGGCGGCCTGCCCGTCGGCGAGCGAGAAGCCGAACTTCTGGTCCTCGTGCGCGGTGGCGATGAACTCGTGGGTGTGCGCCTCGACCCCGACGGTGATCCGGACCAGCACCTTCTGCCGGACGCCGCGACGGTCGGCCAGGAAGGCGAGGCGGCTGATCTCCTCGAAGGAGTCGACCACGATCCGGCCGACGCCGGCCTCCAGGGCGCGGTCGAGTTCGTCGGTGGACTTGTTGTTGCCGTGGAAGGCGATCCGGGCCGGGTCCATGCCGGCGGACAGCGCGATGGCGAGTTCGCCGGCGGTGCACACGTCCAGGTTCAGGCCCTCCTCGGCGATCCAGCGCACGAGTGCCCGGCAGAGGAAGGCCTTGCCGGCGTAGAACACGTCGGCGCCCTCGAACGCCTCGCGCCAGTCCCGGCAGCGGGCCCGGAAGTCGGCCTCGTCCAGGATGTAGGCGGGGGTGCCGAACTCGCGGGCCAGGTCGCGTACGTCCAGGCCGGCGACGGTGACCACGCCGTCGGCCCCGCGGGCGGCGGTGGTGGGCCAGATCTTCGGGTCGAGCAGGGCCAGGTCCTCCGGCGCGACGGGCGGTGCGCCGTCGGGCAGGACGTCCGCGTGGCGGGGACCGGCGGGGTGGGCGGAGCGGCTCATGTCGTGGTGCTCCCCTTGGAGTCAGGGCGTCGGTGGGGGTGGGGGTCGCGGGGCAGATACGGCCGAAGGCCGGGCAAGTACTTCCGCCCGGCCTTCGACCTGTCGCCTGTTGCGTTGTGACGATCCGTCACATGCGCTCGGGGGCGGACACCCCCAGGAGGGCGAGGCCGTTGGCCACCACGGTTTTCGCGGCTTCGGCCAGCCACATTCGGGCGTACGTCAGGTCGGTGACCGCTTCCTCGCCCTTCGGCAGGATCTGACAGTGGTCGTAGAAGCGGTGGTACGTGCCGGCCAACTGCTCGAGGTAGCGCGCGACGTGGTGCGGCTCGCGCATCTCGGCGGCCTTGGCGACCACACGCGGGAACTCGCCGAGCATGCCGAGCAGGTCGGACTCCCACTCGGTGGAGAGCAGTTCCGGCTTGAACTCGCCCTTGACGATGCCGCGTTCGGCCGCCTTGCGCTCGACGGAGGACATCCGAGCGTGCGCGTACTGAACGTAGAACACCGGGTTCTCGTTCTTGTGCGACGTGAGGATGTCGATGTCGAGCGTGATGGTGGAGTCGGTGGACGAGCGGGCCAGCGAGTAGCGCGCGGCGTCGACGCCGATCCACTCCACGACGTCGTCGATGGTGATGATGTTGCCCGCGCGCTTGGACATCCGGACCTCTTCGCCGGCGCGCATCATCTTCACGAACTGGCCGACGATGACCTCGATGTTGTGCTCGGGGTCGTCGCCCGCGCAGGCCACGATCGCCTTGAGCCGCCCGACGTAGCCGTGGTGGTCGGCGCCGAGCATGTACACGGCGACCTCGTTGCCGCGGTCGCGCTTGTTCAGGTAGTACGCGGCGTCGGAGGCGAAGTAGGTCTTCTCGCCGTCGGACTTGATCAGGACGCGGTCCTTGTCGTCCCCGTAGTCCGTGGTGCGCAGCCAGATGGCGCCGTTGTCGTCGTAGACGTGGCCCTGCTCGCGCAGCCGCTCGATCGCCTTCTCCACCGCGCCGGACGCGTGCAGCGTGGTCTCGGAGAACCAGACGTCGAAGTGCGCGCCGAAGTTCTCCATGGAGCGCTGGATCTCGGCGACCATCAGCCGCAGTCCGGTGGCCCGGAAGATCTTCTCCTGGAGGGCCTCGTCCATGCCGAGCACGTCGGGGTGCTCGGCGAGGATGTCGGCGGCGATGTCGTTGATGTACGCGCCGACGTAGCCGTCCTCGGGCACGGGCCGCTTGTTCGCCGCCGCCATCAGCGACTTGCCGAACTTGTCGATCTGTACGCCGGCGTCGTTGATGTAGTACTCGGTCGTGACGTCGGCGCCGGACGCGCGCAGGATCCGCCCGAGCGAGTCGCCGACGGCGGCCCAGCGCACCCCGCCGATGTGGATCGGCCCGGTCGGGTTGGCGGACACGAATTCGAGGTTGATCTTCAGCCCGTCGAACGCGTTGTTGCTGCCGTAGTCGGCGCCGGCCTCGACGATGGCGCGGGCCAGCTCGCCCTGGGCGGCCGTGTCGACCGTGATGTTGAGGAACCCGGGACCGGCCACGTCGACCTTCGCGATGCCGGGCACCTGCGCGATGCGCGCGGCCAACAGCTCGGCGATCTCCCGCGGCGCCCGCTTCGCCGGCTTCGCGAGCTGCAGCGCGATGTTCGTCGCATAGTCGCCGTGCTCGCGGTTCTTCGGTCGCTCCACCGTCGTGCTCTCGGGCACGGCAACGGCGAGCTCGCCCGCCTCGACGGCGGCACGAACCGCGGACAACACTGACTGCGAAAGCTCTGCGGGGGTCACGCGCACAAGGGTAGGCGACCCGCCGACCGACCCGCCCGGCGGGCGGGGTAGGTCATTCGGGTGACAGTTCCGGCGACAACGCCCGCACGAGGCGAATCAACTGCTCGGGATGAAACGGCTTGGTCAGATACCCGTCCACGCCCACCGCCCGGGCCCGGGAAAAATCCTCGTCCTGCGCACAGGCGCTGATCATCAGGATCTTCAACCCCTTGGTCCGCGGATCCGCCCGCAACCGCGCAGCCGTCCCGATCCCGTCCAGATGCGGCATGACCACATCGAGCGTCACCAGATCCGGCCGCACCTCGTGCACGAGCCGCAGACACTCCTCCCCATCGCGGGCGGTGCTCACCACGAACCCCTCCAGCCGCAGATTGACCGCGATCAGCTGCCGAATCACCTCGTCGTCATCCACGACAAGGACCCGCGCCGCCTCACCACCAATCCCGCCCACGCCAGTGAGGTTAGGCCCCCCACACCCACGAGGGGGCCCGATCCGCACATCTCGTCCCCACCCCGCCGCCCCCCAACCCCAACCCCTTCGCAACCGCCCCCGAAGAACTGGTAATGTTCACGTCACCCGAGCCCCTGTAGCTCAGGGGATAGAGCAACGGCCTCCGGAGCCGTGTGCGCAGGTTCGAATCCTGCCAGGGGCACACAGCGTGAACAGTCTCAGCAGCCACGATCACTCGTGAGCTGCTGTTTTTGTTTTGGGGCGCGTGGGCGGTGCTCACTTTCCGTGCGGGGGTGAGTGGCCGGACGCAGGGGTGAGTCGGCGGTTGTACGTCATAGGTGCGGTGATCTTGAAGGCGTTTCCCGCAGGTCGCGCACCGTATCTGCGCGACCTGGTGGCTGAGGGGCGACAGAGACCGACACCGGACGCGACGAGAGCCTCGGGAGTTGTCCGGGGATCTTGGTCCGGGGGATGCCGGCTGGTCAGGCGACGTCACCGAGACCATCCGGGATGCGCTGGTTGATCGAGTTGCGTTGGCCGTCGATGCACTTGGTGTAGATCTTCAGGAGTACGTCGACCGCGTGTCCGAGCCGTTCTGCGGCCTCCCCGTGACTGGCGCTCGGGAGTCCAGTCAGAGCGATGCACAGGCGTGGCGGGGGCGTACGGGCGAGCGGCAAAGCGCAGACGTCACTCGGTGCTCGGTCTGCGCAAGTCGGCGGGCCTGCCTGCACGCGCGGGGGTGGGTGGAAGAGGCCAGGACGTGACGCCCTTGCGCTCGCTCGGGAAGAGCGCGCCGGCGGCCGGGAGTTCGGAATCCCTGATGTGCTCGGAGAGGGTCTTGACGGGTTGCGGGGGGGTCGGCGCGAGCCGGTGTCCTTGTCTGGCCGCTGCTCGAGGTGCGTGCGTCCCCTGGGTCTGTCCGCTGTCGGTTCACGCGTTGCACGCGGTGGGGCGGATGGCGTGGAGGGGGAGCAGGGCTCGTGGCGCAGGGCTTCCACGGGGCGGGTCCACATGGGCGTTCTGGGCCGCTCTGGGCTTCGTGCGACGCGTGAGCGAACCTGTTCGGATGGCCGATGCAACGCTGCGCGTCGGGTGGGTTGGCCAGGATGCCCTTCGCGTCGATCTGGGTTCCGAAGCGGGCGATGTGGATCGGTTCGGCTTTGTTGGCGAGGGCGTCCAACGCAGCCTCCCAGGTGGGTAGTCCGGCGCCGCTCGTTGGGTCTGGATACGTGCCGACCTCCGGATCCCGGACCGGTGGAAGGTCGGTTGCGTAGACCGGCTCGTCGTACGTCGGGCTTGATGTGGGTTGGGCACGACGTGGGGGTTCACCTTGTTGGTGGGGTCGGTGTCGGGCGCATCCGCGGGGCTGGGGGCTGCTGGCTCCGGACTGTTGGAGGCGGATTATTCAGATTGGCCGGGCGCGGGCGGCGGCTGTTGGTGCCTTGGCTTGTGCGTTGTTTGGGGTGAATGGCCAGACGTGCAAAGGGCGCCGGGTTGGTGTTTTGCCGTGGATGCGTGGCCTTGGGGGCCGGCGAAGTGACCAAGGGTTGATGTCGGGTTCGGGAGGCCCGGCTCTTCGGCGAAGGGTGGGGTGTTGCGGTTAGGTGGTTGGTGGGCGGGGATTTGGGGTTCGGTTTTTTTGGGGGGTGTGGTGGGGGCTGGTTGGTGGGGGTGGGCTTCCGGGCGTCGAGGGTTTTGATGAGGCGGCGGCCCGCTTCGACCATGGGCTTTTCGAGGCGGTGGTGGAGGGCTTCGGCGGCGAAGAGTGCGACCGGGGTTACGGCGACGGGCGAACAGGACCGTACCGGGGCGGGGGTGGGGCCGTGACGGCGACCACGGCGACCTCGGCGGGGCCCTGGATCAGGTGTAGGCCGTAGGAGCGTTCGCCGGCGAATACCGGGGGGCGGAGGGTCAAGGTCCATTTGCCAATGCCCGGGTCCGGCAGGGCGGGGAGGAAAATGGCCACCGCGACGCCGTAGAGGAGGACTACCGGGTGTTCGTCGTCGAGGTATTCGACGAGGTTTTTGAGGTTCAGGTGCGAGGTCACGAAGCCCGCGCCGACGATTGCGCCGGGACGCGGGGTGGGTGAGCGGGCCGAACAGGACGAATCCGCGCGGCAAGCCCGAGTAGTTCGGGAAGCGCTCTTTCAACAGGGCCCATGAGCGGCCTTTTTAGGCTCCTACAACGATTACTGCGAGCACCACGTAATAGAGCGGCATGATGCGAAGATTCGGCGGATATCGAGTGATCTGGCGATCCGAAGACCTGATGATCTGGTGTCGAATGGTCGATATGCGATATCCGTGACGACGATCCGGCCACGGGCCGACTGCCGACCGGCTCGGGCCATGGTCGACTGGCTATGCGTCGTTCCCGGTCGATAGGTGGCGTAGGGCTGCGAGGAGGGCCGGGCGGTCCGGGGTGGTGGCGAAGAAGGTGGTGTCGGCGGCTTCCACCGCCTCGATGGCTTCGGCGGCCAGGCGGGCGCCGGTGTCGGTGATGTGCAGCAGCTTGGCGCGGGTGTCGGTCGGGTCGGTGGCCCGGACCAGGAGGGACTTGGCTTCCAGGCGGCGGAGGACCTGGGAGGCGGTCTTGACGTCCATGCCCGCGTGGTTGGCGAGGGTGAGTTGGTTGGGGCGTACGTCTTGGCCTTCCAGCCACCACAGGCTTGCCAGCAGCACGAATTGAGGGTGGGTCAGGTCCAGCGGGCCGAGCGTGGCGGCCATTGTGCGCTGCCAGCGGAGGGTTGTGTGCCAGAGCAGGAAGCCCGGACTGTCGTCAGGGGCGAGCGGCATGGTGGGCCTCCGTGGGCAGCGGTGCGGTGGGGTGGGGTGGGGGTGTTGGGGCAGGGCGGAGGATGGAGGGCGATCGGGGCCGAACGCCCGATGGTCGACGCAGGCGTCCGGTTGTGCGGCGAGTCGGGCGGCCACCCGGCGAGCGCGTTGCGGCGCGGCGTCGCGCTGATGAGCGAAGCCACTGGGCGGCTGCTCCGCCGGCTGATCGGCGGGCGCGTGCGGCATGCAGTCGGCAGTCGGTAGTACGCCCGGCTGTCGGCCGGACGGCCGGGGGATCGACAAGCCCCTGTCGATCGGACAAACCACCGAACCGCTGACCATCCGACTCCCCGGACAGACCCATCGACCGCCTGACCATGTATGCCGTCCGGCCGGCGGTCGATCAGCTCATCGACGCCTCCGACCAACCGAACGATCGGACCACCGGCCGGACATCGCCGGCCCGACCAAGCCCGCGGCCCGCGAACGGGTGGCTCGTTGGGCGTTCGGGCAATCGACCAGCTGATCGACAAGCCCGCCGACGGCACGCGCGGGCCATCCAGGTGGCCGGCTGTCCACCCAACTCACCACACCGGCTGACAGACCGAGCAGCAGCCCGTCGAGCCGTCGAGCCGTCGAGCCGTCGAGCCGTCGAGCCGTCGAGCCGTCGAGCCGTCGAGCCGTCGAGCCGTCGAGCCGTCGAGCCGTCGAGGGCAGATTATCTGCGCGGGGATAATCTTTACAAGGACTACCTGGCGGCCATCGCCCTCTCGCGCACTCGGCCCTGCCCTACAGGCCCTCTGCCGTGTGCACCGCCTTGCCCTCCACGAAGGTGGCCAGTACCCGGGCCTCGGCGATTTCGGTTGGCGAGGCCGCGTATGGGTCGCGGTCGAGGACCACCAGGTCGGCGAGTTTGCCGGCCTCGATCGTGCCGGTGTCGTGGTCGCGGTGGTTCACGTACGCCGTGCCGATCGTGTAGGCCGCCAGGGCCGCCGTCAGGTCGATGCGCTGTTCGGGCAGGAAGATCGTGTCCGACGGCTCGGCGAAGGCGGGCAGCACTCGGTTGACCGCCGTGTGGATGCCCCACATCGGGTCGGGGGCGCTCACCGGCCAGTCGCTGCCGGCGGCGAGGGTCGCGCCGGAACGCAGGAGGTCGCCGAAGGGGTACTGCCAGGCGGCTCGTTCGTCGCCCAGGAACGGGATGGTCAGCTCGTCCATCTGGGCCTCGTGGGCGGCCCACAGGGGCTGGAGGTTGGCGGACACACCCAGTGCCGCGAAGCGCGGGATGTCGTCGGGGTGGACCACCTGGAGGTGCGCGATGTGGTGCCGCCGGTCGCCGGGGCCGTTGATGGCGAGCGCCTGGGCGAAGCCGTTCAGGGCCTCGCGCGCCGCCCGGTCGCCGACCGCGTGTACGTGTACCTGGAACCCGTGCGCGTCGAGGAGCGTGACGTGTTCGCGCAGTTCGGCCGGGTCGACGAAGCTCAGGCCGCTGTTGCCGGTGTGGCAGCCGCAACCGTCGAAGTACGGCTCGTTCAGCGCGGCGGTGAAGTTCTCCGCGACGCCGTCCTGCATGATCTTCACGCTCGTCGCGGTGAACCGGCCGACCGTCGAGGACGCGCGGAGCTCAAGTAGGCGCTCCAACTGCTCGGCGCCGCGGTCGCGTTCCCACCACAGCGCACCCACGACGCGCGCGGTCAGCTGCCCCGAGCGGGCCGCCGTCAGGTAGGCCTCCAGCGGATCCAGGCCCGGATGCGCGGAGCCGACCATCGCGTCCTGCCACGACGTCACGCCGACGGAGTGCATCCGTGCCTGGCCGGCGAGCAGCGCGCGCAGGCCGTCCGCCGCGTCCAGACCCGGTACCAGGTCGCCGACCAGGGCGGCCGCGCCCTCGTGCAGGGTGCCCTGCGGCGTCCCGTCCCGCTCGCGCTCGATCCGCCCGTCGGCCGGATCCGGGGTGTGCCGGTCGAGCCCGGCGAGTTCGAGCGCGCGGGTGTTGACCCACGCGCCATGGCCGTCGGCGTTGATCAGGAACGCCGGCCGATCCGGTACGAGCGCGTCCAACTGCTGCCGACTCGGCGTGCCGCCGGCGAACGCCTCCATGTTCCACCCGCCGCCGGTGATCCATTCCTCGTCGGGCCGATCGGTCGCGTACGCCCGGATCAGCGCGAACGTCGCGTCGGCGTCCCGAGCTTCGGAAAGGTCGCAGCGGATCAGCGTCATCCCCGCGAGGGCGGGGTGTACGTGCGCGTCCTGGAACCCGGGCACCAACGCCCGCCCCGCCAGGTCGATCACGTCGGTACGCGGCCCGATCAGCTCCCGCACGTCCGGATCATGGCCCACCGCCACGATCCGCCCATCCCGCACGGCCACCGCCGTGACCCGGCGACGCACGGCATCGATCGTATGGACCGCACCACCTCGGAAAACGAGATCGGCGAAGGCAGACATGCGGAACTCCCGGCGCTGTAACGGAGAAGCAGACGATGGAGAGGAAGGAAGGGAAGGGAAGGGAAGGAAGAAGCTGAGAGGGTGACGGGGCGAAGCGGGAGCAGACGATTCAGAGGGCAAAACGCAGGCGCCCCCTCAACGCCCCGGCGTCCCCACCCCCGCGTAGTCCCACGGCCGAACCCGCTCCACCGCCGCCGCCACCCGGAACACCGTCGCGTCGTCGTAGAACCGCCCGACGATCTGCACCCCCGTCGGAACCCCGTTCGCCGCCCGCCCCGATGGCACGCTCAACACCGGGCACCGGCTCGCAATGTTGAATACCGTCGTGAGCGACGCCTCCAGGTAGTGCTCCAACTCGACGTCGTTGATCGTGACCTTGGTCGACGTGTAGTCGTCGTCCGCGAGGAACGCGGGAATGCCGGCCGTCGGGCACAGCAACACGTCGTATCGGTCAAGGAGTCCGCCGATCTCGGCCTGGATCGCCGCCTCGCGTTCCAGGCCCGAGAGCAGTCCGCGCCGGTCCGCCGCCGCGACCGTCTCCTCCGCGAACCTGAGCGTGTACGCGTTGAGTTGATCGCCGTAGTCGTTCGCGACCCCGGCCACCCACGAGCCGAAGATCGCGCCGAAGTGGATCATCGCGGTGTCCATCACGTCGCGCCGGCGGATGTCGACCGCCACCTCCTCGACGATCGCACCGGCCTCGCGCAACGCGTCCGCGACCGCTCGGGTGTTGGCCTCCACCTCGGGGTCGATCTGCCAGTCGCCCAGCCCGATCGACAACGCCACCCGCAGCCCCGCGACGTCCTCCGGCACTGTCGGCAGGGTCAGCTTGGGGCTGAGCGCGACACCGTCGAGCGGATGCGGACCCGCGATCACGTTCTGGAGCAGTACGCAGTCGGCGACCGTGCGAGTCATCGGGCCGTCGTGGCAGTACGTGTCGAGGTTGAACGGCGGCAGGGCCGGCACCCGCCCGTAGGGCGGCTTGTAGCCGACCGTGCCGGTGAACGAGGCGGGGATGCGGATCGAGCCGCCGATGTCCGAACCGGTCGCCAGCGTCGTACTCCCGGCCGCCAGCGCCGCGCCCGCGCCACCCGAGGAACCACCGGGCGAATAGGCCGGGTTCCACGGATTGCGGGTCACGCCCCACAACTTCGAGTCGGTGAATGCCGCGCAGCTGAACTCCGGGGTCGTGGTGCGCGCGTGCACGATGCCGCCGGCCGCCATCACCCGCTCGACCACGGGATGGGTCGTCTCGGCGATCTCGGTCGCGAAGGGCAACGAGCCCTCGGCGATGATCCGGCCGGCGATCGGCTGTTCCTCCTTGGTCGCCACCGCGAGCCCTTCCAACGGCCGTGGCGCGTCGCCCTTGCCGGTGTAGCGGGCCTCGGCCTCCCGCGCCGCGGACAGCGCTTCGTCGTACATCCGCTCGGCGAGGCAATTGACGACGGGCTCGACCGCCTCCGCGCGCGCGATCACCGCGTTCATCAGTTCCACGGGCGACAGGGATCGGTCCCGGAAACGACGCAGGGCCTCGGTCGCGGGCAGATAGGCGAGTTCATCGACGGTGTGATCGGACATGGGAGGTTCCGGATCCTTTCGTTGTGTTTGCGTCGCGGCCGGCGCACGCGACAGGTTCGGGTTCGTCGAACGACAAGGGCGGGTTCGTCGACGACAAGTGCGGGTTCGTCGAACGACGAGTTCGGCTCCGTCGACCGGGGATCAGGCCCCCGACGAGCCCCCTGCTTCCCGCTCCAACGCCCGCCGATCCGCGGCGATCCGCGCCGGATCCCACCCCACCCGCGGCACCGAATCGAGCAGCAGCCGCGTGTAGGCGTGCTGCGGATCCGTCAGCACATCGGCCGTCCGTCCCGCCTCCACCACCCGCCCGGCGCGCAGCACGACCACGTCCTCCGTGATGTGCCGGACGACCGCGAGGTCGTGGCTGACGAACAGGAAGCCGACTCCCGCGTCGCGCCGAATCCCGGCCAGGAGGTCGAGGATCTGCGCCTGGATGGACACGTCCAGCGCGGCGACCGCCTCGTCCAGGATCAGTACCTTCGGCTCGGCGGCCAACGCCCGGGCGATCGCCACCCGTTGGCGCTGTCCACCCGACAGCGCCTTCGGCAGCGCCCCCGCCTCGCGCTCGCCCAGCCCCACCTGGTCCAGCAACTCGTCGACGCGCGCCGACCGCTGATCCCGGGTCAGGTCGAAGTGCAGGCGCAGCACCTCGTCGATGCACTCGCGCACCACGATGCGCGGATCCAGGGACAGGTAGGGGTCCTGGAACACCATCTGCATCTCCCGGGCCCGGGCCAGGCGTTCGGCCCGATTGCGGGTGCGCGCCGCCCGTTCCCGACCCCCGATGCGGATGCTGCCCGAGTCGGGCGAGACGAGCCCCACGAGCATCCGCGCCGTCGTGGTCTTGCCGCATCCGGACTCGCCGACGATGCCGAGCGAGCCGCCGGGCGGGAGCGTGAACGACACGCCGTCCACGGCCCGATGCCCTCCGAACGCCTTGCACAGGTCGGCGACTTCGAGCGTGCAATCGACGGAACCCTCGGAGCGCATGGAACCCCTGGCACCTGTGGACTCCTTGGAGCCTCCCGACTCCCCGGCCCCCACGACTCCCCCGCCCTTGCCCCCGGCCTTCCGGGCCACCGAGCCGGTCACGTCACAATCCCCTCGTCGACCCGAAAACAAGCCGCGTACGCGTCGTCGGCCCGCACCAGCGCGGGCGGCTCGACCAGGCACTCCGGCCCCACCCGCGCACAGCGCGCCGCGAACGCGCACCCGGTCGGCGCCTCGGCCAGCGATACCGGGCGTCCCGGGATCGGCTTCGGCGGCCCGGCGTCCGGCTCCAGGCGCGGCGTGGACGCGAGCAGTCCGGCCGTGTACGGATGCCTCGGTCGCGCGAACAACCCCGCCGCGGTCTGCGTCTCCACGATCCGCCCCGCGTACATCACGTAGACCCGGTCGCACACCGCCGCGGCCAGCTCCAGGTCGTGCGTCACGAACAACATGCCGGTCCCGCGCTCGGCCTGAAGCCGGGTCAGGATCCCGATCACCTCGGCCTGCGTGGTCACGTCGAGCGCGGTGGTCGGCTCGTCCGCCAGCAACAACGACGGTTCCCCGGCCAGCGCCGCGGCGATCACCACCCGCTGGAGCATGCCGCCGGAGAAGTGGTGCGGATAGCGGCGCATCGCGCCCTCGGGGTCGCGAATGCCCACCGCTTCCAGCAGTTCGACCGCACGCCGCGCGGCGACCGCCGGAGCGGTCCCGGCCGCGCGCAGCCCCTCGGTGAGGAAGTCGCCGACCCGGCGCATCGGATTGACCGACGCCCTCGGGTCCTGGAAGACCATCGCCACCTCGCGTGCCCGCAGCGAACGCAACTCGGCGCGACGCAATCCCAGTACGTCGCGTCCACCCACCCGCACCGCGCCGCTTACCGAGGCATGCTCCGGCAGCAGCCCGAGCACCGAGCGGCACGCGACCGACTTGCCCGAGCCGGACTCGCCGACCAGGCCCACACTTTCGCCCTCGTCCACCCGCAGCGAGACGCCGTCCAGGATCGGCCGGGCGGCCCGTCCCTTGGGCAACCGCACGGTCAACTCGTCGATTTCCAGAAATGCCATGGCCGGATCAGCGCTCCCGCTTCGCGACTCGGTCGGCGATGCCCTCGCCGACGATGCCGAACGCCACGACCGCGACGACGATGCACAGGCCCGGCGCGAACGACGGCAGCATGGCGTCCTGGAGCAGTGCGGCCTGACCCTCGTTGATCATCGATCCCCAGTCGGAGTCGGGTGGTTGCACGCCGAAGCCGAGGTAGGACAGCGCGGCCAGGTCCATCAGCGCGTAGCCGAAGTTGATCGCCGACTGGGCCAGCACGGTCGGGGTGATGTTGGGGATCAGGTGCCGCACGCAGATGGTCCATCCCGACCAGCCCTGGACGCGGTAGGACTCGATGTACGGCCGCGCCTTCTCCTGCGCGGCGATCGAGCGCACCAGGCGGCCGACGTACGGCGTGTACGCGACGCTCATCGCGATCACCGGCGCGGTCAGTCCGGACCCGAAGACGGCGACGAACAGGATGGCCACGAGCATGCCCGGGAACGCGAAGATCAGGTCCATCGAGCGGGACAGCATCGCGTCGATCCACCCGCCGCGCCACGCGGCGGCGACGCCGAGCACGATGCCCAGGATCGTGGAGATGCCGACCACGAGCAGCGGGCCGAGCAGACCGGTGCGGGCGCCGTGGATGACGCGGGACAGGATGTCCCGGCCGGACTGGTCGGCGCCGAGCAGGTGATCGGACGACGAACCGGCGAGCGTGGCGGTCAGGTCCACGGCGTCGGGGTCGTACGGCGCGATCAGCGGCGCGAACACCGCGATCAGCACGAGCAGTACGAGGATCACGGCCGCGCCGGCGAACAGCGGCCCCTGCCGCAGCGCGCGCAACACCCCGAAGCCGGGCCGCCGGACCATCCCGCCGCCGGCGGCCTTGCGGTCGATGGGGATCGTACTCACGAGGCACCTCGCCCGGTCAGGGAAAGCCGCGGGTCCACCAGCGGCTGCAGCAGGTCCACCACGAGGTTGACCAGAACGAACGCGGCCACGGTCAGCAGCGTGATGGCCTGTACCACCGGGAAGTCCTTGACGTTCACGGACGACACCAACAGCCCGCCGACGCCCGGTACGGAGAACGCCGTCTCCACGATCGACGTGGTCACCAACAGGCCCGCGATCATGGTGCCGACGACCGTGACGATCGGGCCGAGCGCGTTGCGCAGCACGTGTCGGCGCACCACGTCGGTCTCCGCGACGCCGCGGGCGCGGGCCACCTCGACGTGCTCCCGGGCCAGTTCGTCCAGCATCGAGGCCCGGGTCACCCGGGCCAACAACCCGGACAGGGTGAACGCGAGCGCCACGGCCGGCAGGGTCAGGTGCTCGACGCGGCCCCCGAAGCCCTGGCCGCCACCGAAGGTGGGGAACCAGCCGAGCTTGACCGAGAAGAGCGAGACCAGCCCGATCGCGGCGACGAACGACGGTGTCGCGGTGGCCACTCCGGTGCCGATCAGCACGAACCTGTCCACGAATCCCGGGCGCAGCGCGGCCAGGATGCCCAGGAGCACGCCGGCGAGCACGATCAGCAGCGCCGCGTAGCCGATCAGGAACAACGTGGTGGGCAGCCGGGACGAGATCAGCGCGCCGACGTCCTGCCGGAACTGCACCGAGCGGCCGAAATCGCCGGTGCACACGTCGCCGAGCCACTGCGCGTACTGGGACAGGAACGGGTCGTCCAGGTGGTACTGGGCGCGCACGGCTGCCTTGGCCTCCGGCGTCGCCGGGTGGCCCTTGAGCAGGAAGGTCACCGGATCCCCGGGGGCGAGGTGGATCGCGCTGAAGACCAGGAACGAGGTCGCCAGCAGCACCATCGCCAACCCGAGGAAACGGCCCAGGAAGTAACGCGCCATCAGCCTGCGGCCCCGACGGTCGCGGCCCACGGCCAGTAGAGCGCGGCGCTGCTGACCGTGGCTCCGGTGATCCGCTTGTTCATGTACAGGTTCGACGGCTGCTCGAAGAGCGGGATCGAGGCCAGGTCGCGCATCGCGATGTCCTGGAGCTTGCCGGTCAGGTCCGAGCGGGCGCCGGGGTCGGCGGTGGCCGCCGCCTGGTCGTAGAGCTTGTCGTACTCGGGGTTGGAGTAGTTGCCGTAGTTGGCGAACGCCCCTGTGACGAACGACTCGTAGAACTCCAGCGGATCGGGGGTGTTCGTGTATCCGTTGGTCACCACGAGGTCGATGCCCTTGCGTGCCTCGGGGTCGGTGAACAGCGCGGTGTAGGCGTCGGGGGTGACCGTCTTGAGCTCGATGTCCAGGCCGATCGACTTGCCGGCGGCCTGGATCGCGGTGGACGAGACGGAGATCTCGGGGGCGAGCACGCTGGTGGCCAGCACGATCTTCTTGTTCGCGCCGCCCGCCTCGGCGACCAGCTTCTTGGCCGCGGCGAGGTCCTGCTTGACGGGCGGCAGGGTCGCGTAATAGCCCTGTGCCCGGTCGGGGGCCAGGCCCCAGGCGGTGATCGGGAGCAGGCTCTTGGCCTCGTTGGCGTAGCCGCTGGCCGCGGCCTTGATCAGGCCGGGCCGGTCGATCGCCATGGACAGCGCCTGACGCATCCTCAGGTCGCCCATCGGGCCCTGCATGTTGGTGACGCCGAGCAGGTAGGCGCCGGTGCCGGGGCCGAAGTACATCTTGCCCTGGGGAGAGTTGAGCAGTCGGCCGTACGCGTTGGACGGCACGGTGTAGCCGCCGTCGACCGAGCCGGACAGCAGCGCGTTCACCCGGGCGGCCGGGTCCTGGATGAAGACGAACTTGAACTGGTCGTTCTTCGGGGCCAGTTTCGGGTCCCAGTAGTTCGGGTTCTTCTTGAGCACGATCGAGTCGCCGGCGGTCCACTTGTCCAGCGAGTAGGGGCCGGTGCAGTTCACCCCGCCCTGCGGATTGCCGTAGTCCTTCCCGGCCTTGGCGATCGAGGCGGCGCTCTCCACCGTGCCGGGCGAGGCGGCGAGCAGCGAATTGAGCAGCGCGTCCGGCTTGTTCAGCTTGATGGTGACCTGGAGCGGGCCGGTGGCGTCGATCGAGGCGACGTTGCGGAACGCGGTACCCCACGCGGAGGCGAGTTCGGGGTCCATGTGCCGCTTGAGGCTGGCCACCGCGTCGGCAGAGGTCATCGGCGTGCCGTCGTGGAAGGTGACCCCGGGCCGCAGTTCGTAGACCCAGGTGAGGGGGTCCGGGTTGGTGTACGAAGCGGCCAGTCCCGGCTCGATCTTCATGTCCGGCGTGGTACGCAGGAACTGCTCACAGACGTTGGCGAGCACGGTGTTGATCGGGAAGTCCCAGGCGTAGAGGTAGTCGAGCGTCTGCGGCTCGGCGTACAGCGACCAGGTGACCGAGGGGATGTTGCCCTTGGCCGCGGGGGTGTCCGGGCTGATCTTGAACCCGCCGGCCGGCTTGGCCGAGTCGTTGGAACCACCGGAGCACCCGGCCACGGCGGCGGCCATGACGGCAACCGCCGCGACGGATCGGAGCATGCGCAAGGGAACCCACCTCTTCCAGGGGGTAGCGGGGACGCTGGGGTCGTCTGGAGTATTGATGCGGGAACGTTCCCGCACAAGACTTTGCGGGAACGGTTTTCTGGAGGTCGCAGCGGGGTGGGAAGACGTGACGCAGCGCCGTCCGGCCGGCAGCATGTGGCGACATGACCACTTCACCGCGAAGCGGCGGCAAACGACCTGCGCCCGTACCCCGGGTCCGCCTCGTCGACGTCGCCCGCGAGGCGGGGCTGTCCAAGACCACCGTCTCGGCCGCCCTGAACGGCACCGGCCGGCTGTCCGACGCGGTCCGCCTGCACGCGCAGGAGACCGCCCGCCGGCTCGGCTACCGCCCCAACGCCACCGCCCGGCTGCTGCGCGCGGGACACGCCAGGCTGATCGGTTACGCGGTACGCGAGTACGTGGACACTCCGTGGTCGTACATGGAGTCGCCCTACTTCGCCCAGCTCACCAGTGCCACCGCGCAGGCCGCGCTCGCCCACGGCTACGCGCTGGTCCTGCTGCCCACCCAATCGGCCCGCGACGAGTGGGCGGATCTGCCGCTCGACGCCGCCGTGCTGGCCGATCCGCTCGCCGACGACCCGCTGGTGGAGGACTTCCTGGCGGCGCGCATCCCGGTCGTCTCGGACCGGCGCGTGCGGGGCAAGCCGGGGGCGCACTGGGTGGACATCGACCACGAGATCGCGGTGCGGGGCGTGCTCGATCACCTGGCGGCGGGCGGCGCGCGACGGATCGGCGTGATCGGCGCGGGAACCACGTCGCTGTTCTACGAATTGGCGCTGACGACCTATCACGAATGGTGCGCGGCACGAGGGTTCGCCCCCCTCGTGGAACTGAGCGAGCGTCCCGGGAGCCGGGCCACCCGCGCCGCGATCGACGTCATGCTGGCTCGATCCGACCGCCCCGACGCGCTGTTCGTGCTCACCGAGGCCAACCCGCCGCTGATCCTGGAGACGATCCGCGCCCACGGCCTGAGCACCCCGGACGACCTGCTGATCGTCTGCGTCAGCGACGACCCGACGGCCGCCCAGACCGACCCACCCATCACCACCCTGAGCCTGCGTCCCGTCGAAATCGCAACCGCGGGAATGGAGTTGCTGATCAAGGCACTGGAATCCGGCGACCAGTCCCCGACGGGCCGAACCATCGAAACCCGCCTGGAAATACGCGGAACGTCACGCCGGAGCGGCGGTCACGACTGATCCCCTGGTCGACCGCGCACGGCGTGGTCCTCGTCCTACCGACCCGGAACCACGCGGATGGGCGTGGTTCGATGTCTCCCGAACGCCGCTCGCGCCCTCGCTCGTTCATTCGTCGCCCGGAGGAGATGCCGTGATCGAGTCGACTTCGACTGCCGGCGCCATCGTGCCCACCGCCGTGCAGGGGTTCAGTCCGCGCACCGGAAAGCCGATCGGCGAGCCCGTACCCGCGAGTTCCGCGGCGGAGGTGGATCGCGTCGTCACGGCGGCTCGGGCCGCGCTGCCCGAATGGGCGGCACGGAGCGGGGCCGAGCGGGCCTCGGTGTTGGAGGCCGTCGCCCATGCGTTGGATGCGGCGCGGGACGAGTTGGTGGCCATCGCCGACGGGGAGACCGCTTTGGGTGTGGTCCGACTGGGCGGGGAGGTCGGGCGTACCTCGGGCCAACTGCGCATGTTCGCCGGGCTGCTCCGGGCCGGCGCGCACGTGGGCGCGGTGCTCAGCCCGGCCGATCCGGCGCTCGGCCGGCCCGACGTGCGCCGCATGTTGCACCCGATCGGCGTGGTCGCGGTGTTCGCCGCGAGCAACTTCCCGTTCGCGTTCTCCGTGGGCGGCGGCGACACCGCGTCCGCGTGGGCGGCGGGGTGTCCGGTCGTGGTCAAGGTGCACGAGGCGCACCCGGCGACCTCGATCGCGGTGGCCCGGGTGGTCCGCGCCGCGCTGACCGCGGCCGGTGCCGCCGAGGACCTGCTCGGCCTGGTCGTCGGCCCCGCCTCCGGCGCTCCGCTGGTCACCCACCCGGACATCGCGGCCGTCGGCTTCACCGGCTCGCTCGCGGGCGGCCGGGCCCTGTTCGACCTGGCCGCCGGCCGGCCCGACCCGATCCCGTTCTTCGGCGAACTCGGCAGCGTCAACCCGGTCGTGGTGCTGCCCGGCGCGGCGGCCGAGCGGGCCGACGAGCTGGCCCGGGGCTACCTCGGCTCGCTCACCCTGGGCACCGGCCAGTTCTGTACCAATCCCGGCCTGCTGTTCGTCCCCGAGGCCGGCGGCCTCCCCGACGCCATCGCCGCGCACACCCGCACCGCGACCGGCGGCCCGATGTTGTCCGAGCGCATCCGGGACGCGTACGAGCGGGACACGGCGACGCACACCGGGCGCGAACCGGCCCGAGGTACCGCCGGCGAAGGCGCCTGGGCGGTCGCCCCCGTGGTCCGGCGCGCCGACCTCGCCGAGTTCGTCGCGCGCGCCGCCGAGCTGACCGAGGAGACCTTCGGCCCGGCCGGCCTGGTCGTCACCTACCCCGACCCGGACGCCCTCCTCGCCGCCCTCGCCGTGCTACCGGGCAGCCTCACCGGCTCGGTCCACGCCGTCGAGGCCGACCACCCGCTCGCCGCCCGGGTCGCCGCCGTCCTGCGCCCGCGCGTCGGCAGGCTCGTGCACAACGGCTGGCCCACGGGGGTCGCGGTGTGCTGGGCCATGCACCACGGCGGCCCCTGGCCCGCCACCACCGCCCCTGGCCACACCTCTGTCGGCGGCACCGCACTGCGGCGCTGGCTCGTCCCGACCGCCTACCAGGACTGGCCCGACGCCCTCCTGCCCCCGGAACTGCGCGACGCCAACCCGCTGGGCGTACCCCGCGAAATCCAGCCCTGACCCGTCGACGACCCCAACCCGACCACTTGTCCACAGACCGCACTCGGCTGTCGCCACAAGCTCTTAGACTGCTCGGATGACAGCGCTCGACGACGGTCCCCAGATCAGCGAAGCGCTGCAGGTTCTGCATCGCGTCTTCGGCTACGACTCCTTTCGCGGCAGCCAGCAGGAGATCATCGAGCATGTGATCGGCGGCGGCGACGCCCTCGTGCTCATGCCCACCGGTGGCGGCAAGTCGCTCTGCTACCAGATCCCCGCGCTGGTGCGCAAAGGCGTCGGGGTGGTGATCTCCCCGCTGATCGCGCTCATGCAGGACCAGGTCGACGCGCTGACCGCGCTCGGCGTGCGGGCCGGATTCCTCAACTCGACGCAGAACCCCGACGAGCGTCGCATGGTCGAGGCGGAGTTCCTGGCCGGTGAGCTGGACCTGCTCTACCTCGCGCCCGAGCGGCTGAAGGTCGACGCCACCCTGCGGCTCCTGGACCGGGGCGTCGTCTCGCTGTTCGCGATCGACGAGGCGCACTGCGTGGCGCAGTGGGGCCACGACTTCCGGCCCGACTACCTCACCCTGTCCCAGTTGCACGAGCGCTGGCCCGACGTGCCGCGCGTGGCGCTCACCGCGACGGCGACCGAGGCCACCCACGCCGAGATCGCCTCCCGGCTGAACCTGCAGCAGGCCCGGCACTTCGTGGCCAGCTTCGACCGGCCCAACATCCAGTACCGGATCGCCCACAAGGACAAGCCGCAGAAGCAGCTGCTCGACCTGCTCCGGGCAGAACACGCGGGCGACGCGGGCATCGTCTACTGCCTGTCCCGGGCCTCGGTGGAGAAGACCGCCGCCTTCCTCGTCGACAACGGCATCGACGCGCTGCCGTACCACGCGGGCCTGGACTCGCGGGTGCGCGCCGCCAACCAGGCCCGCTTCCTGCGCGAGGACGGCATGGTGATGGTGGCGACCATCGCCTTCGGCATGGGTATCGACAAGCCCGACGTGCGTTTCGTCGCGCACCTGGACCTGCCGAAGTCGGTCGAGGGCTACTACCAGGAGACCGGCCGCGCGGGGCGCGACGGGCTGCCGTCCACCGCGTGGCTGGCCTACGGCCTGCAGGACGTCGTACAGCAGCGCAAGATGATCGAGGGCTCGGAGGGCGACGCGGCCCACCGCCGCCGACTCGGCACCCACCTGGACGCGATGTTGGCGCTGTGCGAGACGGTCGAGTGCCGCCGGGTGCGCCTGCTCGCCTACTTCGGCCAGCAGAGCACCGCGTGCGGCAACTGCGACACCTGCCTGTCCCCGCCCGCCGCGTGGGACGGCACGATCGCGGCGCAGAAGGTGTTGTCGACGGTGTGGCGGCTGAAGAACGAGCGGCGCGGGCAGAAGTTCGGCGCGGGCCAGATCGTCGACATCCTGCTCGGCGCGAAGACCGCCAAGGTGATCCAGTTCGACCACGACACGCTGCGCGTGTTCGGCATCGGTACCGAGCTGAGCCGGACCGAATGGATGAGCGTGGTGCGGCAGTTGCTCGCGATGAAGCTGCTCGCCGTGGAGCCGTCGTACAACGCCCTCGTGCTCACCGAGGGCAGCGACGAGGTGCTGGGCCGCAAGCGCGAGGTGATGTTGCGGCGTGAGCCCGAGCGGCCGGCGCGCGCGGCGAAGGCCGCGAAGGCGGCCAAGACCGCCAAGGGCAAGGCGGCGCCGGTCGAGATGCCGGCGGCGGCCGCGCCGATCTTCGAGGCGCTGCGGGCGTGGCGCGGGGCGACCGCGAAGGAGCAGGGCGTCCCGGCCTACGTGATCTTCCACGACGCGACGCTGCGCGAGATCGCGACGGCCCTGCCGACCACGCTCGCCGAGTTGGGCACGATCAGCGGGATCGGCGAGAACAAGCTGGCCAAGTACGGGCAGCCGATCCTGGACACGCTGGCCGGCTCGGCCCCGACCGGCGCGGCCCCGGCGGCTGCGCCCACCGTGCCCGCACAACCGACGAAGCCGGCGCGGCCGGCGGCCGAGCTCACCCGCGAGCCCGTGCCCGAACTCATCCGCGAGCCCCTCCCGGACTACCAGCCGGACTATCAGGCCGACTACCCGCTCGACTACGAGCCGGACTTCGAGCCCACCCCGGAATACGACCCGGACTTCGACCCGGATCCCGACTACCGGGGCTGACGAACCGAGCCGAGGGCCGATCCGCGAGGATCACCCGTACCGAGCCGAGGGCCGGGCCGCAGGGGAGCACCGCGGCCCGGCCCGAATGCCTCGCCATCCGAAAAAACTCACACCACAGGCCCACCCCGAAAACGAGACGACCGGCCCCGGGGAGTGCACCCCGGAACCGGTCGCCTCGAAGACGTGTCGGTCAGCCCTTGTCCGCCGCGCCGCCTTCCGGCGTCTCGTCGAGCTCGGCCAGCTCCGCCATGAAGCGCTCGATCACGTCGCTGTCGGCCACCAGCGTGCCGACCGGCTCGCCCAGGACCTTGCTCGCCAGCTCGGTCGCGATCAGACCCAGCTCCGCGTGCAGCGAGGCGGTCGCGAGCGTGACGTCGCCGTTCAGCTTCTCGTGGCCGGTGGTCACCAGCTCCTCACGAATGCGCTGCCCCTCGGCGCGCGCCTCCGCGATCAGCCGGGCCCCCTCCTCGGCCGCCTGCTGCCGAACCAGCGCGGTCTCGCGCCGGGTCTCGGCCATCTGCGCCCGCAGCTCGGCCAGCGCGGCCTCGCTCTCGGCCTGGATGTCGGTCGCGCGGTCGAAGCCGCCTTCGAGCGCGTCGTGCCGTTCGGCGAGCGTCTTCCCGATCCGCGGCAGCAGGACCTTCGCGAAGACCGCGAAGACCAGCCCGAAAACGATGACTCCGAAGATCAGTTCGCCGACATCCGGCTTGAGAGGTCCCATGGTCCGAAATCCTCGAACACGACGGACCACAAATCAAGTCACGCCCACATCGCCGATCACCCACCGTGACACAGTGACTTCTATCCGCACTCCGAAAAGGTCGCCCGAGCCGCCCGACTCACCGCTCACGACCGCCCCACCGGGAAATCGATCAGCGCGATCGGCGCCCCGGAGGGTTGCGCCGAGCCGCCCGCCGGCTCCACCGTCACCCCGACCCCCGACGCGCGGTCCAGCCCCGACGCCAACAGCGCCGTCCCCGGCCGGATAAGGCCGATCGAGCGCATCCGGCCGTGGTCGTTGTACCACCCCTGGTACACCCGCGCGTCCGGCAGCGCCGGCAGCCCCGAGGTCAGCACCACGGTCCGGTCCAGCGCGGGCGAGGCGATCACCCGCACCGTCCCGCCGCCATCGACCGGCGCCGACCCCCCGACCGCGTCCGGCGCGGTGATCACCGCCTCGATCGCCGCACCCCGGGCCCGCTGCTGGGCCACGGCCCGTTCGGCGTCGCGCGCGTCCCGGTACTGATCGATCGCCACTGCGCCCAGCGCGCCGATCGCCGCCAGGCAGGCCGCCAGCACCAGGGCCATCACCCGCCGGGTCCGGCGCGGCTCCACCGGGGTGGGCGAGGGCCGATCGGGCAGTTCCGGCGGCAGTTGACGCACGGTCACGATCTGGTCCATCACCCGCCGCCTCAGCTCCGGGCTCGGCGTCTCGGCGACCGCGAGGGCCAGTCGTGCCGAGGTCTCCCGGAACTCGCGCACCTCCCGCGCACACGCCGGACACTCGGCCAAGTGGCTCTCGAACTCCCGCCGTTCGTCCTCGTCGAGGGCGTGCAGGGCGTACGCGCCCGTCATCGTGTGCAAGTCGGCGGAGGTCATGCGCCCACTCCCAGGCAGTCGCGGAGGCGGATCAGACCGTCCCGCAGGCGGGTCTTGATCGTGCCCAGCGGTACGTCGAGCAGGCCGGCCACCTCACGGTGGGTACAGCCCCGGTAGTAGGCCAGGGTCACGGACTGGCGCTGCAACTCGGTGAGCGTGCGCAGGCAGCGCCGTACCTGCTCGCGTTCCAGCCGCGCCTCGACCTCCTCGATCACCTCGTCGTACTCCGGCGTGTGCTCGCGAAGCGCGGTGCGGTGCTCCCGATCGGTGGCCGCCTGGGCCGAGCGCACCCGGTCGACGGCGCGACGGTGCGCCATCGTCAGGATCCAGGTCATCGCGCTGCCCCGATCGGGGCGAAAACGCGCGGCGCCGCGCCAGACGTCGAGCAGCACCTCCTGTGCCACCTCCTCCGACTGCGCGGGATCGCGGACCACCCGCCGGGCGACGCCGAGCACCGCGCCGATCACCGCGTCGTAGACGAACGAGAACGCTTCCTGGTCACCCTGCGCAACGAGGGCGAGCCGGTCCTCCAGCGTGGGCCCGCGCCCACCCGGCGCGGCGATGTGTACGACGGTCCTCACCCGGCCTCACCCCCCTGCCCGAGCCCGTCCCGGCGGCGGTGTCCGTGCCGATCGTCCATGTTCCACTCCCACTCGCGCCGATCCCGAGGCGGACACCCGCGCCGGGCATCCGGGTCCCGCCCGGCCCCGTCACCGCACACGGCCATCCAAGCCACATTCGGCGCCGCGGACCGCCCGGATTGGTCCCCGCACCCGTCGATTTCCGGGCCGGATCGCCACCCCGACCCGTTCGAGTGAACGACCAATCCGAATGGCCGACGGCGGCGAATGGCCCCACGTGAAGGCAAACGAAACCCGCCGATGGCTCCGGGCCGGAGCAGGCGCGCTCGGCGGACTGCTGTCCGCCGGCGCCGCGTTGGCCGTCGCCGAGTTCACGGCGGCGTTCATTCGGCCCGAGGCGGGCCCCCTCCCGGCCGTCGGCGGAGCGGTGATCGACCGCACTCCGCCGGCGGTCAAGGACTGGGCCGTCCGCCACTTCGGCACCGACGACAAACTCGTCCTGCAGACGGGGATCCTGGTGATCCTCGGCCTGATCGCGATGGGCCTGGGCGTCCTGTCGCTGCGGCTGCGCCGCACGGCGATGGTCGGAGTGTTCGCGTTCGGCCTGGTCGGCGCATACGCGGCGGTACATCGCGCCGGCGCCGGCCTCGTCGACACGGTGCCCTCCCTGCTGGGCGGCGTGCTCGGCGCGGCCGCGCTGTGGTGGTCGACCGAGCCGGTGGTACGAGTGCGCGCGGAGGATCGCGCGTTCGACCGCCGGGCGTTCCTGATCACCGCCGGCGCACTGGCCCTCGGCTCGGCGGTGGCCGGTACCACCGGTCGGATCGTCACCAACGGCAGGCGGGCCTCGATCGCCGCCTTCCGCGACCGCATCCGGCTGCCCGCCGCGGCGGAGCCGGCCGCACCACTCCCGCCGGGCAGCGACCTGCGCCTGCCCGGACTGTCCGCCTTCACCACCCCCAACGCCGACTTCTACCGCGTGGACACCGCCCTGGTGGTCCCCCGCGTGGATGTGGAGAACTGGTCGTTGCGGATTCACGGCAAGGGTGTCCGCACCCCGCTGCGCTACTCCTACGACGACCTGTTGCGCCGCCCGCTGATCGAGCGCGACCTCACCCTGACATGTGTGTCGAACGAGGTCGGCGGGCCGTACACGGGCACCGCCCGCTGGCTCGGGATACGCCTGGTCGACCTCTTGCGCGAGGCCGGCGTGCGTCCCCCGAGCCGGGGCGGGCCCGCCGATCAACTGGTCTCCCGGTCCATCGACGGGATGACCATCGGCACCCCGGTCGAGGTGGCCATGGACGGGCGCGACGCGCTGCTCGCAGTGGGCATGAACGGCGAACCGCTGCCGTTCGAACACGGCTATCCGGTCCGGATGGTGGTGCCCGGACTGTATGGCTACGTGTCCGCGTGCAAGTGGCTCGTCGACCTCGAACTGACCACGTTCGCCGGCTACGACGCCTACTGGGTCAAGCGCACCTGGGCCCGGGAGGCGCCGATCAAGACCCAGTCGCGGATCGACACGCCCAAGCCGTTCGCCCGCCTGCGGGTGGGCGTTCCGGTGCCGATCGCCGGCGTCGCGTGGGCGCAGCACCGGGGCGTGGCCGGGGTCGAGGTGAGCGTGGACGGCGGGCCGTGGCAACCGGCCCGGTCGGCCGAGGTGCCCGGCCCCGACACCTGGCGGCAGTGGGTGTGGGAGTGGACGCCCACCCGGACCGGCTCGCAGCGGATCGAGGTCCGCGCGACCGACGCCACCGGCGCGGTGCAGACCGACAAGCGGGTCGGCACGGTGCCGGACGGTGCCACCGGACGACATTCGGTGGTGGTCACCGTCGCCTGATCACCCATCCCCCTCGCCGCCTGTCGGCTCCACCGATCCCGTCACCCGTTCGATTCCGCGGCGCATCCGTCGCGGATGCGATCCGCAGCAACTCGACCAAGGAAGTCACGCCATGACCGTCATCCGTCTCCCCCGCAGCATCGCCACCGTCGCGACCGTGGCCGCGCTCGCCCTCCCGCTGGCCGCCTGCGGCAGCGACGACAAGAAGGACGAATCCGCCTCGAAGACGGCGGCATCCGCACCGGCAGCGGCCCCCTCGACGGCGGCCGGCGGCCCCGGCACCACCACCTCGGCCGCCGCGCCCTTCGGCGCCGGATGTAGCGCGGTCCCCGTCACCGGCGCGGGCAGCTTCACCGGCATGGCCCAGGACCCGGTCGCCACCGCCGCCTCGAACAACCCCGTGTTGTCCACGCTGGTGGCCGCGGTCAAGGCGGCCGGCCTGGTGGACACGCTCAACACCGCGCAGAACATCACGGTGTTCGCGCCGACCAACGACGCGTTCGCGAAGATCCCCAAGGACACCCTGGACAAGCTCCTCGCCGACAAGGACACGCTGACCAAGGTCCTGACCTACCACGTGGTGGGACAACGCCTGGCTCCCGCCCGGTTGGCCGGCGGCTCGTTCGAGACGCTGGAGAAGCAGCCGCTGAGCACCAAGGGTTCGGGTGACGCGTACACCGTCAACGACACCTCGAAGGTGGTCTGCGGCAACGTGTCGACCGCGAACGCGACCGTGTACATCGTGGACACCGTGTTGATGCCGCCGGCCTCCTGACCGGTCCACACGCCCGCCCCGGGGCGAGCCGGTGGACGGTCGGCCCCGTGCGTGGGGCGCGACCGTCCACGCGGGTGCCGTGCACTGTCGGGCCTCTCCCTCCCAGGCCCGGGGGTGCCGGCCGCCGCGCCGGTCGAAACCGCCCCCATCGGTCGGCCACATCGACCTCGCGCCCCGAGTCGTGTCCGCAAACCCCCGTCGGCTTCGTCGGGGGCTTGCGGACCCGACCCGGTTCGTCGCCACCCACCACGTCACCCGGGCGAGCGAACCTCCCCGTCGAAGGTGAAGCCCCTGTCCAGCCCCCCGCGCCGGACAGTCGTCTTCTTCCCTCGCGGCGGATTCGCCGCCCGCTCGGTGTCCGTGGCGGGTGGGCGCTGATACCCGGGTACGTACACCCAGGCCGTCTCGTCGACCTCCTTGGCCCGCACGTGGACCTCCCCGTAGGCCGCGCTCTCCAGGCCGCCCCGCTCCGGGACGACCACCGCCTCGTGCCAGGGCTTGGAGACGATCAGCGCCAGACACGCGCGCTCCGCGGCGGCCAACACGTCGCGCAGCGGGTCCGCGTTGACCAGCCGGCAGGCGGTGTTGATCGCGCTGCCCGACCAGCCCCGGGTGTCCTGCACCACGTCCCCCGCGTGCAGCGACACCCGCAGCCGGATCCGTGCCTCGTCGCTCGCGTGCCGGTCGTGGTTGCGCAAGCCTGCGTGCAGGCGATCGATGAACAGGTCGGTCAGATCCTCCTTCGGCACGTTCGCCGGGATCAGCAGGATCGCCCCGTCACCACGGTCCTCGACCACACACGCGTCCCAGGCGATGCCCGCCGATTCGAGGGCGGAGTGCAGCAGTTCGTACAGACGTCCCCGTACCCACTCCTGCGTCACGTCCGAGCGCCTGCCGAATCGCTCGACGTCGAGCACCAGGATCGACATGTATCGCGACTTGGCTCCCACGGAATCCCCCTATCGGGCCGTGCGCTCGCGCGCCCCGCTCGCCACTCCCTGCCTCCTGCCCCTCAAGGAGTACTCCGGCGCCGGCCGCTTGTACGCGTCAGATGACACACAACGCGTTATCCGTCGGCCCATTCCCGTAGAGCGGGTGGATCGGACACCACGATGCTGCCGCGCCGGGTCTGCACGAGGTCCGACTCGTGCAGCACGCGCAGCGCCCGGACCACCGATTCCCGGGAGATGCCGATCGCGTCCGCGAGTTCCTGCTGGGTGGTCCGGATCACACACGGACCCTCGGCCCGGCCCAACGTACGATCGGCCAGCGCCCGGGCCACCCGCCGCCCGGTGGCCAGCGCGCCGTACTCGACCCGCCAGCGGTCCGACTCGCGGATCCGCAACACCGTGCGGATCAACACCGCGTACACCAACGGGGCGTTCGTACTGAGCAGTTCGCGAAATCGGGACAGCGGCACGAGCACCGCCACCACCGGGCCGAGCGCGACCACCGTCGCCGAGCGGCCGCGCCCGTCGATACACGCGAGTTCGCCCACCAGCTCACCCGGCCCGCGTACCGCGATGGTCACCGCCGACCCGTCCGAGGTGGCCCGTTCGATCTTGACCTGGCCGTGTTCGATCAGCACCACGTGGCGCGGGTGATCGCCCTCCATGAACAGCGCGTCACCCCGGTCGTAGCCCAACCGGCGGCCCGATTCCCGCAGCACGTCCCGGAGTTCCTTGGGCAACGCCCTGTCTTCCTCCGCCACACCCGCTCCTCCGTCGCCGTGCCGCCAGAGCTTAATCACGCGTATCGGGGTTGGGCAGGCGTTCGGCGATCCCGCCGAACCGGCCCAACCGACCGTGCGTCGCCCCGCGCGCGGCGCATGATCCGCCCCGCCTACCGGTCACCCCTTCGATGGATTTCCGACGGTTTCCCGACGGGCTTTCGCGCTCGCCGCCACGATCGGGGAGTGAAACGGCCCGTTGCCGGGGAGGGATACGGCTCCCGCGCGAGGGCCGCGCCGAGGTCGCGTGAGCGTGAGCGCCGGGACCGACGAGTGAAACGGTGGACGATGGACGCACGAAAGCTCTATACCCAGGTCGTCCAGGACCTGACCGAGGGCGCCGCGAACCGGTTCGTGGACCGCGCCGAGGCCGGCCCGGTCGATGTCGAGGCGTTGCGCCGGATCGCGGGCGAGGAGTACCGGATCATCTCCAGTGACGGGCGCTCCTTCGCCCTCCTGGCGGCCCGCTTCCCGGACGCCGCGCCGCTGTTCCTGGCGCTCGCGAGCGGCGAGGCACAGGCGCTGGAGTTGCTGACGCCGTACGCCGAGGCGGTCGGCATGGGCGGCGCCGAACTGCTCGGCTACCCGCCGGTGGCCGCCGCTCAGGGGTATCCGCATCACCTGGCCTGGTTGGCCCAGTTCGGCTCGCGGGCCGAGGTGGCGCTCGCCCTGTTGGTCAACTTCGGCTTCTGGGGCGGCTATTGCGGCCGCTTCGCGCAGGCGTTGCGCACCCACCACGATCTGACCGAGGATCAGGTGGCCTTCTTCACCTTCTTCTCGGCGCTGCCCCCGGGCTTCGAGGACGCGGCGCTGACCCTGTTGCAGACCGGCCTCGACGGGGGCGACGACCAGGAGGGCGCCAAAACCGCCGCCCGACTGATGCAGAGCTACGAACTGGCCTTCTGGGACGCCCTCCCGACGTCGTAGCCGACCCCCGCGCCGGCCCTTACCGGTCCTCCACCAGCCCCGCCCCCGCCGCACCCTCGGACAACACCGCGTCGACCACCGTCGACCGCGCCGTCTCCAGCAGCGCCCGCGTGGCGGCCGGCGTGCCCGGGTCGGCGAGCGCCCGGTTCACGTCCAGGATCCGAAACGGCGGGCCGGGGTGGGAGTACAGCGGCCGGAACCGTGCCTGGGTCACGCTCCACCGCCCCGCCGTGTCGCGCGTGAAGGTGAACATCCCGGCCGAGCTGTAGTTGCCGCGCGGCTTGTCCGGGAAGTTGGCCAGTTCGTCGCCCATGCCGTAGATCACCCAGGTGCCGTTGACCTTCTCATATGCCTGCGGCACGTGGTTGTGGGTGCCGACGATCAGGTCGACGTCCTTGACCCCGTTGTCCGTCGATGCGGTCAACTCCCGGGACAACGTGCGCTGTTGCTCGTCCGGCTCGCGCTGCCACTCGGTGCCCCAGTGCAGGCTGAGCAGGACCACCTCGGCGCCGGCCGCGCGGGCGGCCCGGGCCTGGGCGATGATCCGCTGCTTGTCGATCACGTTGACCGACCACGGTTTGCCGTCGGGCAGCGGGATCCCGTTGGTGTCGTAGGTCCAGGACAGATGGGCGACCTTGACCCCCTTGACCTCCAGGATGGTCGGCGCGGCCTCCTCCTCGGTGCGCGCGCTCCCGGCGTGCCGCACGCCCGCCGCGTCCAGCGTGTCCAGGGTGCGCCGAACCCCGGCGAAGCCGCCGTCCAGCGTGTGGTTGGACGCGGTCGAGCAGCCGTCGTAGCCGGTGTCCGCCAGCGTCGCGGCGATCTGCGGCGGCGCGGCGAAGATCGGATACCCGGTGAACGGCCCCTCGGGCGGCCCGTACGGGGTCTCCATGTGGCACAACGCGAGGTCGGATCCCTGCACGAGCGGCCGGACGTCGGCGAACATGCGATGGAAGTCGTACCCCGAGTCGCCCGCGTCCTGCTGCGACTGGGCGATGATCGTCGGGTAGGCGAGTACGTCGCCCGTGGTGGTCAGGGTGAAGCTCGTCGGTGCTTTCCCGGCCGGCCCGCTCCCCGGCGCTTCGGATCCGGACGGCCCGCCCGCGGTCGCGCTCGGCGCCGCGATCGCATCCCGCCGCGCGCTGCCCTCGGTGCGGTCCGCGTCCCAGACCAGGGTGATCAGCCCGGTGAGCAGGCCGACCACCACCAGCGCGACCCCGGCCCGGCGTCTCGTGCGTGCCGTGTCCCTCGTACGTGACGTATCCATGGCCCCGTGTTCCCCCCCAGGCGCGACCGCAGCCGAAGAGCGACCGTTCGGCCGAACGCGCCGGGGCGCTCAGAGCCGCCACACCTCGGGGAGGCTCGCCTGTGTGCCTGTCGCCGAGTAGTCGTGACCGACTTCGGTCAGCTCCGCCATCCGGGCCTGCCAGGCGACGTTGACCGGGAGTTCGGCCAGTTCGGTGAGCAGCCGAGAGTAGTCCTCGCAGTCGATCACATGGAACAGCTCCGAGCCGCTGCGCCAGATGCTCCACTCGCGCACTCCCGCCGCCCGGATCGCCGCGGTCAACTCCGCCGGCACCTCGCGGTGGGCCTGCTCGTACTCGTCCTCGTGTCCCGCCCGCAGTCGGGTGTGCAGTGCCACGCGCATGTCGGCGCCCTTCGGGTCCCGGATCGACGCCGGCGGCGGGTCGTGGTGCGGACGGATTCCCTCCGACCCGACCCAACCTTGACATTGATCCGATCATTAAGTTTCAGTGGTCGAGTCAATCTTGCATATCGGCAGTATCAAGGCCAGGGTTCCGGAAAATCGAATCCCATTGGTCCGATGACTGAGTCGCATGCAGACCTTTCCGTACCTCTGGAGTGACCTTCCGTGAAATTCCTGCGGGTCGGCGCCCCCGGCCTCGAACGTCCCGCCGTGCTCGGCCCGGACGGGGCGGTGCACGACCTGTCGTCGATCACCGCCGACCTCGACGGCGCGTTCCTCGCCGGTGACGGTATCGCCCGGGCCCGCGCGGCGCTCGCGGCCGGCGAACTGCCTCCGATCGCCGAACCGGGTCGGATCGGCGCGGCCCTGGCCCGCCCCGGGAAGGTGGTGTGCATCGGGCTGAACTATCTCGACCACGCGGAGGAGACCGGCGCCGAGGTGCCGGCCGAGCCGATCGTGTTCATGAAGGACCCCGGCACGGTGATCGGCCCCGACGACGAGGTCCTGATCCCCCGGGACAGCCACAAGACCGACTGGGAGGTGGAGCTCGCGGTGGTGATCGGCGCCCGGGCCCGCTACCTGGAGTCCGACGCCGAGGCCGCGGCCTGCATCGCGGGCTACACGATCAGCAACGACGTCTCCGAGCGCGAGTTCCAGTTGGAGCGCGGCGGGCAGTGGGACAAGGGCAAGTCCTGCGAGACGTTCAACCCGCTCGGCCCCTGGTTCGTCACCGCCGACGAGGTGGCCGACCCGCAGGCCCTGGAGCTGCGGCTGTGGGTCGACGGGGTGCTGCGGCAGGACGGTTCGACGGCGAAGATGATCTTCGGCGTGCATCACCTGGTCCGCTACCTGAGCCGGTTCATGGTCCTGGAGCCCGGCGACGTGATCAACACCGGCACACCGGCCGGCGTCGCCCTCGGCCTGCCGGGCACGCCCTACCTGCGTGCCGGCAGCGTGGTCGAGGTGGAGATCACCAGACCGGGCGGCTCGCTCGGCCGGCAGCGGCAGCGGATCGGACAGGCGTGAGCGAGGCCGCGCGGCGGATCGACGCCCACCACCACCTGTGGGACACCGACGCCCACCCCGACGCGTACGGGTGGATGGACGGCCCGTGGGCCGACCCGCTGCGCGGCCGGTTCGGGCCGGACGAACTGGCCCGGGCGGCGGGCCCGGTCGGCACGGTCGCGGTCCAGGCGCGCACCGACACCCAGGAGACCCTGGACCTGCTCGCGATCGCCGCCGATCCGAGTACGCCGGTGGTCGCCGTGGTCGGCTGGATCGACCTGACCGCCCCCGACCCGGCCGGGCGGGCGGCCGCGCTGCGGGCCGCGCCCGGTGGTGAACTGCTGGTCGGCGTGCGGCACTTCGTCCAGGACGAGGCGGATCCGCAGTGGTTGGCGCGCCCCGACGTGGCCCGCTCGCTGGAAGCGCTGGCCGCCGCCGGGCTGACCTACGATCTGCTGGTGCGCGAACCGCAGTTGCCCGCCGCGGTGCGGGTCGCGGAGCGGCATCCCGGGGTGTCCTTCGTGCTGGACCACCTCGGCAAACCCGCGATCGGCGCGGGCGCGTGGCAACCGTGGGCGGACACGATCGAGCGCCTGGCCGCGCTGCCGAACGTCGCGGTCAAGCTGTCCGGCCTGGTCACCGAGGCGCACTGGCGGGACTGGACGACGGCGCAGATCCTCCCGTACGCCCGGCACGCACTGGCCTGCTTCGGCCCGGAACGCACCATGTTCGGCTCGGACTGGCCGGTGTGCACCCTGGCCGCGTCCTACGACACGGTGGTCTCGATCGCCGACCAGGCGTGCGCCGAGCTGTCCGACGCCGAGCGGGACCTGGTGTTCGGCGCGACCGCCCGCCGGGTGTACGGCCTCTGACGGCACGTCGGGCCGGTCGCTTTCGACGGCGCATGGCACGGGGGGAGCCATGCGCCGTCGGGTGCGACACGAGTGTCGCCCGCGACTAGCCGCAGGCCTCCAGATACTTGTGCAGGATCAGCTTGGCCACCGCGGTGTGCGCGCCGATCGGCTCGGCCGCGGTACAGCCGGCCTGTTCGGCGACCTCGGCGATCCGGCCCGTCTCGACGTCCGGTCCGAGTACGTGCGGCGCGAGCGCTATCGACGCCGCGCCCATCTCGCGCAGCCGCTCGGCCGCGGCCACCACCGTCTTGGGATCGCCCAGGTCGGCGGTCATCACCGGCAGCGCCAGTCGGGCCGCGAGGAGCACACCGGTCACCTCGGCGGCGGCCACCGCCTCGGGGCCCCCGTCGGTGACCAGCACGATGCCCTCGGCTGCGGTGGCCACACTGAACAGTCGGGCCCGGTCGGCCCGGGCCAGGCCGGCCTCGGACAGCCGCTCGTGCAGCACCTCGGCCAGCAGCGGGTGCGGGCCGAGCACGCCGCAGTGCCGGAACTCCCCCTCCGAGGCGGCGAGCGCCGCCTCTGTACGGGCCGTGGCCGCGGCGTTCGGGCCGAGCAGGAGCGGGACGACGACCGCCTCCGGGGCACCGTTGAGGACGGCGGCCAGATCGGCGCCGTCCTCCTCTATCACCACCGGTCGAAGGTCGAGACCGGGCAGATCGGCGCCGGCCAACAGCGCGACCTCGCCCACGAGGGCGAGCAGTTCGCCGTTCGCGGGTCCGGGCACGGCGAGAATCAACGGTTTGGCGGCCTCCGGGAGTTCATGGGAGTCGGGCCGACGGTGCCGTCCGCCCTGACGGGGTTGCGGCACCCGGGTGGGCAGACCTGGGGTGCGGGCGGGCAGCGGGGACGCTGCGTCCGAGGAGGAGCTCATGGGATCGGATTTTATGGAATCCGGCCAAAGCCTTCACAGCCGGACGCCAAGAGCAACAGGACTGTTACGGCCATGATCACCGGTACTGCGTGCGCTCGGCCCGGATTCGGGTGCCCAATTGCGGATAGTCCACGACCAATCCGTCGCGGTCCACGGACAGATCACTGGCGAAGTCGCCCGATTCGTACCGTACCCGAGCCCCGTCGGGGGTCGTCTCCAGGTGCGTGTAGGTCTGCGCGGACGGGTGCACCACCAACTCCGGCACGGCCACGAAGGCCATCAGGAACCGGTGCCTGCCCGGCCCCTCGTGCAACCCGTGGCGCCGGATCGGCATCGTGTTGGTCAGCGGGGACAGGCCCAGGTCGCAGTCCAGCGCGTCGGCCAGATCCGGGCGCGGGACGCCGTCCACCGTCCAGCCCTCGGCCGCGCGCCGCAGGTCCAGCCGCCTGGTCTCGCCCGCACCCTGCGCGACCACGCGCAACCGGGTGGTCACGAACTCCTCCGCCGTCTCCAACTGGTAGGTGAGCCGATAGGACCGGGGCGACGTGCCCAGGGCCTCGCCCCGCGCGCTCAGCCGGGTCGCGCCCAACTCGACCCACGAGGTCTCCTGCCCGCCGCTCTCGGTCACCCGCCACGTCAGTACGCGCTCATCCGTCACGTGTGCATCGGTACCCCGAATCGGCCGCGCGCACCAACGCTTTTCCCGGACCCGCACACGACTCGCACACCACCGACCCCCTCCCGTTCAGCCCGCCGCGGCGGCCGCGGTCGCCAACAACTCGGGCAGCGTCCCGGCGAACGAGGGAGCCAGTCGGGCCGCGACCACCCGGGCTTCGATGCCCTCGCCCAGGTATTCGCGGAGATACGCGGGCATGCGCTCCCGATGCTTGTCGACCAGCGACGCGTCGGCGCCGTACCGCTGGATCCGGTCGTAGACGTCCAGTGCCTTCCCGGCGGGCACCAGGCCGGAGAACACCTGCTCGGCCAGTCCCGGGATCTTCGCCAGCTCGGCGCGCAGTCGACGCGCCTCGTGCGTGTACACGTGGTCGTGCCCGGTCTTGGCACACCACCGGTCGCGAACCGGCCAGATCGCCCGCAGGACGGTGCCGTCCTCGGCGGCGGCGAGTATCTCCGCCGGGCAGCCGGGGAACACGCTCAGCGTGCGCGCCGTCGCGCCGGCCAACGGCTCCTCGGCGTGCGCCGCCAGGAGCAGCGGCCACCCCGTTCGCGGATAGCCCGGGGCGCCGGCTCGAAAGCCCATCGGCTCCCGGAGCACCGCGTGCGGGGTGCGCTTGTCGAACGCCCGTCGACACTCCTCCCGCATCCGCGCCCGGCCCGCGTCACCGTCCGCGCACATCGCCCGCAACTTCGCGGCCACACCCGGCCGCAGCGGCAGGTCGTCGATCAGCCGCTCCGCCTCCGCCGGCCCGTGCCGGTCCCATAGGCCCAGCAGCGCGCCGAGCAGCACACCGCGCTGCACCGGCGGCACGAACGGCTCGTGTTGCTTGTTCTGGTAGCTGTTGTGGAACAGCGGGCGCAGCGCCGCGATCCCGCCGCGCTCCCACGCCTCGACCGCCTTGGACACCACCACGCTCGAGTAGCGCACCCGCAACAGCGCGGCGCGCACCAGGGCCGGGTCGCCGGACCACACCGCGGGGCGCCGGTAGCGCGCGTTGTCCGAGCGGATCACCCGCGCCACCGTGGTCGGATCCAGCGGGACCGTGCCCGCGGCGGCCATGATCAGGTTGCGTTCGCGGTCGCCCACCCGGGAGTTGGCGTAGACGACCGCGTTCAGCCCGGGGTCGCCCAGCTCGATCAGCGCGTCGAACACCTCGGCGCGCGGGTATGCGGCGGCGGCCAGCGTCCGGCGCTGTCGGGCGGTCGCGCGGCGCACCGTCTCGGCGACCACCTCGACGGGCAACGCGGCGCCGAAGTGCGCCAGGTCGAGCAGGGTACGCGGGCGCAGGTGCGGGATCAGCGCGACCAGGTGCTCGGGGCGGGCGCTCAGCAGCAGTTGCCGCCACTCGACGGCGATCGCGGCCGGCGGCGCGGGAATCGCCTCGCGACCGCCCGACCCCGCGCCCGCCTCCTCGATGGTCTCGGCGACCGTGCCCCGCGCGTTCGGCAGCAGTGCGAGCAGCCGCGACCAGGCGCGCGGGTCGGCGCCCAGGTGCCGGTTCAGGAGCGCGGTGACCTCGGCCATCGGGCGCAGATAGGACAGTTCGTCGTGGGAGCCGCAGTGGCGCAGGAAGCGCAACACCGCGACGGCCGGTCGCGCGTCGGCGAACACCTCGGCGGTGACCCGCTCGTGCGGGCTGCGCGCCGCGGCCTTCATCAGGTCCGCGCCGGAGCCGTGTCGGATCACCGAGCGGATCAGCGCGACCGGAAGGCCGCGCGTCTTGTTCAGGTGCGGGGCGTAGGTGCCGCGCACCCGGGCGAACACCTCGCCCTCGGCGTTGTCCAGCGCGGCCAGCAGCGCGAACGCGGCGGGGTATTCCATCTCGAAGGCCCTCTCGGGGTCGTGGCCCACCCGGCGACGGCCGGTGCCGGGCGTGGTCAGGTACGGGCGGCGCCGGCCGCGGTGGTGACCAGTTCGGCCAGGCTGCCCTCGAAGTCCGGCAGCAGCCGCAGCGCGACCACGGCGAACGGCACGCGGTCCGCCGGGGCGACCCGATCCGCCATCAGGGCCCGAAAACGCTCCCGGAGTTCACGAGCGGCGGCTGCGTCGGGGGCGATCGCCTCGCAGCGGCCGAGGAGTTCGGCGGCGGCCACCGCGCGCGGCCGGGTCAGCACCTCGGCGAGCGGCATCCGCCCGGTCGCCAACGCGGTCGCGGTGGTCTGCTCCTCGGGGGTGCGCCAGTGCACGCCGCGTGGATCGGTCCAGGTCACCGGCGTCGGCCAACGGCCGGGGCGCGGGCGGTACGGGGAGCGCGGCACGGCCTCGGCGGCGCGGCGCAGCTCGTTCGGGCACCCGTCCTGGTCGAGCAGGAGCGCCAGCGCCCGGTCGCCGAACGGGTTGCGCCGGTGCGCCCGGCGGATCTCGGCCCAGTCCACGACGGGTGTCTCGATCATCGGCCAGCCGACCGCCGGCAGGTGGCCGCGCAGCCGCCGGGCGAGTCGGCGGGTGCCGCCGGCGGCGGCGACCTCGGCCCGCAGTCGGTCGAGCGCGCCCGGTTCGGCGAGCAGTTCGCGGCAGCGGGCGGCCAGGGGTTCCGGCAGGCCCAGGTCGGCCACCAGGTCCAAAGCGGCGCGCGGACCGGATCGTTCGGCCAGCCGCAGCAGGGTGATCAGCAGCACCATGCGGTAGCGCGGGGCCCGAAACGGCTGCGCCTGCCGCCCGGTCGGCATCGGCACCACGTGGTGGGTGTACGGGCGCAGCCCCTCCACGCCGCGTTCCTGCCAGATCGCCAGGCACTCGGACAGGGGCAGGCCCAGCGCGCCGCGCCGCAGCAGCGCGGAGCGGACCAGGAGCGGGTCGCCGGACCACAGCGCGGGCAGCCGGATCGTGATCGCCCAGTCGCGGCACACCCGTTCCGCCACGGTCGGGTGCAGCGGGGTCGCCGAAGCCATGATCCGGGCCCGGATCGCCGGGCCGGTGCGCGGGTTGAGGTAGACCGCCGCGTTCAGCGCCGAATCGCCCAGCTCGATCAGCGCGCCGGCCACCTCGGGGCGGGCCCGCCTGGCCCGGGCCAGCGCGAGCCGCTGGGCCGGCGTCGCCCGGGCGATCAGCTCGGTCAGCACGGCCGGCGGCATCTCGGCGCCGAACCGCAGCAGGTCGCGCACGGTGTGCGGGCGCAGCGCGGGCAAAAGTTCGGCCAATACCTCCGCGGGCGCGAGCAGCGACAACTGGCGGAAATCAGCGCGCAGATCCGCCGGAACGCGCAGATCGGCCGCCTCCTCGCCGGGTCCCGCCGCCGCCTCGCCCGCCCCCGCCGCCTCGATGGCCGCGCCCAGGGAGGTCGTACAGGTCGGCAACGCGGCCAGCAGTCGGCCCCAGGCGGCGGTCGAGCCGCCGAGGTGACGCTCGATCAACTCGCCGAGCCCGCGCGTGACTTCGGCGTAGGTGCGGGGATTCTTCGGGGCCAGTGCCCGCAGCGCGCGCAGCGCCGGCAGGGCCGGTCCGGTGTACAACCCGGCGAGCGCGCCGCGCGGCAGCCCCAGGTTGCCGGCGATCGCGAACAGCGCGGCCTCGTCCGCCCGGCGCAGCGCGTCGCGTACCAGGGCCGGCGGCAGCGTCTCGGTCTCCCGGAGTGCCGCCGGCATCTCCTCCCGCATCCGTGCGAAGATCGATCCGTCGACATCGTTCAATTCGGCCAGCAGCGCGATGATGGCGGTCTTCGACACTCGTGCACCCTCCGTGGCGTCCTCACCAGGAAGCTACGGGGTCCGGCCGACAACCACTCGGCCGAGGTGCACCCCGGCGCCCAAGCGCGCGGAGTGCCCTCTCCCTCGGTTCGCCGACCCCCGGTTCAGTCGCTCGTCGTGGCGCACTGCCCCCGGTCCACACGCACCGGTCCGGCCGCCGACGGGCGGATGTCGACGTCGAAGATCTCCGTCGGCAGATACAGCGTCGCGCAGGCGTTCGGGATGTCCACCACGCCGGAGAACCGGCCCTCGATCGGCGCCGCGCCCAGGATCAGATACGCCTGCTCGGGGGTGTAGCCGAACTTGGTCAGATAGGTGATCGCGTTCAGGCAGGCCCGCCGATACGCCAACGTCGAGTCCAGGTAGCGCTGTTCGCCGTCCTCGGTGACCGAGAACCCGGTGAAGGTCAGGTATTCGCTGTACTGCGGCGCCGACCGCCCGGGCATGAAGATCGGGTTGGTGGTCACCCCGTAGGTCTCCATACCGCCCTTGATCACGTCCACGCGCAGGTCGATGAAGCCGCCCATCTCGATCGCGCCGCAGAAGGTGATCTCGCCGTCGCCCTGGCAGAAGTGCAGGTCGCCCACGGAGAGTTTGGCGCCGTCGACGAATACGGGATAGAAGATCCGGGATCCCGCGGTCAGGTTTTTGATGTCCTGGTTTCCGCCGTTCTCGCGCGGCGGCGCGGTGCGCGCGGCCTCCCGGGCGGCCTCGGCGGCGCGTGCGGCGTCCATCGAGCCGAGCACGGCGGCGATCGGCTCGGGCGGCAGCGCGAGCGGCGGCACCCGGTTCGGGTCGGTCGCGCGCAGCGCGCCCTCGCGGGCGTTCCACTCGGCGAGCAGTCGGGCCGAGGGGGCGGTGCCCATCAGGCCGGGGTGGATCATGCCCGTCAGTTCGACCCCGGGGACGTGCCGGGAGGTGGCGCGTTGCCCGTGGAAGTCCCAGACCGCCTTGTACGCGCCGGGGAAGTGGTCGGTGAGGAAGCCGCCGCCGTTCTCCTTCGCGAACAGGCCGGTGTAGCCCCAGCCCTGGCCGGCCACGGGGCCGGTCACCGCGAAGGTGTCGTCCTGCGGGCAGGCACCGACGTCGAGGATGTCCACGATCAGCAGGTCGCCCGGCCGCGCGCCCTCGACCCCGATCGGGCCGCTGAGCTGGTGCACCATGGTCAGGTCCGCGTCGCGCACGTCGTCGGCGCTGTCGTTGTTGCCGATCGTGCCGTCGAACCACTCGCGACACTCGATCCGGAACTCGGCGCCGGGCTTGACCACGGTCACCGGCGGCACGTCCGGGTGCCATCGGTTGTGGCCGAGCGTCTTCTGCTCCCGGAAGGGGCGGGACTGGTCGACACCGAACACGATCTCGGGCATGTGACTCCTCGAAGCCTCTTGGTGACGGCGGCCGGTGACGGTGTGTCAGGGCCGGGGCGGGTCTCTGGGTCCCCCGTCGGGCTCCGCGGCGTCCGGCGCCGTGCATCGGCGTGCCGGCGGAGCACCTGCGTAGTGGTTCTATTCGGGTGCTTCGCCGGGGCGGCGAGGTGCGGTGCCGGGCGTCGTGGTGCTCGGCGGGAGGCTCAAGACCCGCCCCGGGGCAGTCGGGCGTGCCGGGGGTCGCCGGGCGCGCGTACTCCGCGTCGGGGTGGTGGGCCCGAGGTCACGGTGGGGGCGTGGGCCGAGCGCTCCTCGGCGGCGGCGGCGCGCATCCGGACGCCGTTGCCGGCCAGTCGCGGTGCGGTCCACACCCGCCGACCGGGCGCCGCGCAGGCGGGACATCGTTCGCTCGGGCCGGCCTCGCCCAACGGGCGGGTCAGCTCGAAGTCACCGCAGTCCGCGCATCGGTACACGTAGGTCGCCACGATCGCCTCCTCACCTGGTCACCGGGTCTGCCGGAAGCACAACACAGCGCCGGGCAAAAGGAAACGGACGACACGCGGATCGCACCTGACGCATGGTCAATTCGCCTGCTCCGTGGTTCCATCGCGCTGTCGATCACCAGTCGCCCCACCTTCGGAGGTCCCGTGGCGGAACAAGTCGCCCTCGTCGTGGGTGCGACCGGCCTCGGCGAGGCCGTCGCGCACCGGCTCGTCGCGGACGGCCGCGACCTGGTCCTGTGCGACCGGGAGGAGGCGCGGGCGTCGGATCGACTCGCCGAGACCGCCGCCGCCACGGGTGCGCGCGTGGTCACCGCCCGGGTCTGCCTGGACACCCCGGACGTCTTCCACGACGCCCTCCCCGACCTGCTGCGCCAGGCCGGCCACGACGCGGTCGACGCGCTCGTGTACACGCTGTTGCCCGACGACGCGTTCACTCCGCGCCCGCTCGCCGCGCTGACCGACGAGCAGTGGCGGCGGCTGGCCGAGGACCCGGTCCGGCACGGCCTGTCGGCGCTCCAGGCCGCCCGCGAACTGCTCGCCCCGCGCCGGGGCCGCCTCGTCCTGGTGGTGCCCGCGATCGCCCTCGAAGGCGCCGCCGACCTGGTCCCGCTCGCCACCGCCGCCGAGACGCTGCGCGCGCTGGCCAAGTCGGCCGCGCGCCGCTGGGCCGCCGACGGGATCACCGTCAACCTCGTCACCCCGGACGTGTTCGCCTACGGCGCCGAGCACCTGCGCGGCACCGACGTGGACCGGGGCGAGGCGGTCCTGCCCGGCCCGATCACGCCGGCCGACGTCGCGGACGCCGTGGCGCTGCTGCTCGACCCGGCCGCGGCCCGGCTGACCGGCACCACCCTGATCGTCGACGGAGGAGCGCTGATGACGCCGTGACCGAACACGTGGCCCTGGTGACGGGTGCGGCGGCGGGCCTCGGCAGGGGCATCGCCCTGGCCCTGGCGGCGGCCGGCTCCACCGTCGTGGTGACCGCGCGCCGACTCGCGGCCGGCGCCGAGGTGGTGGACGAGATCGCCGCGCGCGGCGGCACCGCGTGGGCGACCACGTGCGACGTCACCTCGGCGGAGTCGGTCCGGGCCGCGATCGAGGCGACCGCGGCCCGCTTCGGCCGGCTGGACGCGGTGGTGCACAACGCCACGTCGCGGCGCTCCAGCGAACCGGTGGACCTGGAGCACGCGGACCCGGCGCTGTGGCGCGAGCACGCCGACGTCTCGCTCACCGGCTCGTTCACCGTCGCCCGCGCCGCGTACCCGCATCTGCGCGCCACCGAGGGCGCGTTGTTGCTGCTGACCTCCCCGGCCGGGATGCGCGGCAGCGCGAACCTGTCCTTCTACGCGGGCGTCAAGGGCGCCCAGCGGGGCTTCGTCAAGGCGCTGGCCCGCGAGTGGGGCCCCACCGGTGTCCGGGTCAACGGGCTGGCGCCGCTGGCCGTGACACCCGCGCTTGCGGCCGCGTTCGAGGCGGATCCGACCATGGAGGGGCGGATCGCGGACAAGGTGCCGATGCGCCGGGTCGGCGATCCGGAGAGCGACATCGGGGCGCCCGCGGTGTTCCTGTGCGGGCCCGCCTCCCGCTACGTCACCGGCCAGACCCTGATCGTCAACGGGGGTCGGGACACGTTCCTGTGAGCCGGACCGGGCGGTGATCTCTGCCAAATCCCCTCAATCAGCCCGTACTTAGCACACGGCACCCTTTTCCGACAAGGGCCAACACCGTGTGGTAACCGGTCGATCACGCGTCTAACCTGACCGGGTTGCCGAGCGGAACGAGGGGGCGCCCGTTCCATGTCCAGCACCACAGCAGGCTCGATCGCACACCGTCCGTCGCGGGTCCGGCCCCGGCTGCCCGCCTCCACGCCGAGCCGATTGGTCGCGCTGGCAGTGCTGTTGGTGCTCGCGCTGATCCCGGTCTGCACGCTGTCCGTGCTGATAGCGGACCGCTCCCGGGCGACCACGGCGGAATTGCGCGACCGGCGCATCCCGGCGGCGCTGGCCCTCGACCAGGCTGCCGCCGCGCTGACCGAGGCCGACCGGGCGACGGCGACGAGCCTGGTGTCGGGCGCGTTCTCGTTGACCGGTCCGGGGCAGGACTACCAGGACGCGGTCAAGCGGGCGAACCAGTACCTCACCGTGGCCGCCGACCTGCACCGCGACGATCCGGGCGCCCGCGCGCGGCTGACCGGGGTCAACGCGCTGATGGTCGAGTACACGATCATGGTCGGCCTGGCCCAGACCGGCGGCGACGGGCCGCTGTCCCTGGCCAACGTGTTCTACGCGTCCGATCTGCGGCGGTCGATCGTCACCGGGCTCTACGACCAGCGTCGGGCCGACCTGGAGGACATCCGGGCGGCCCGCTCGACCTGGTGGGTCGGTACGTACGTGGCGGTGCCGTTCGGCGCGACCGCGTTCCTGGCCCTGCTGCTCCTGCTGTTCGCGCACAGGTACCTGCGCCGCCGCTTCCGCCGCCGCACCAGTCCGCCGCTGCTGCTCGGCGCCGCCGCGCTGGCCGCGCTGATCGCCTGGACCGTGCTGCACGCACAGACCACCCACGACCGGCTGGCCGACGCGGCCGGGCGCGGGCTCACCGGCCAGTCCGCACTGTGGCAGGCGCGTACCGCGGTCCACGAGGTGGTCGGCAGCACCGCCTTGGACCTCGCCTCGGGCGGGGTGCCGCGCACGAGCGACGTCAAGGCCGGACTGACCCTGCGGGACCTGGCCGAGCCGCTGCCGTCGGCGGGCGACATCGACGCGGTGCGCACCGGCGCCGACCCCCGGTTCGGCGGCCTGATCGCCACCGCGCTGGCCCAGGACCGATCGGTGCCGCTGCGGGCGGCGGGCGCGCGGGCGCTGACCGCGCTCGGCGCGCTGCGCCAGGCGGGCGAGCGGGCGCGGGCCGAGGCGCCGCGTGGGGGCACCCGGGACGGCGGTGCCGGGGCGGCCACGGTGACCGGCCGGTCCGAGGGGCTCATGTCGGGCGCGGCGGACGACGCCGAGGCGGCGTTGACCGACGCGCTGATCGCCGGCCGCCGGGAGGCCGACGCGGCGCTGGCCGAGGCGGCCGACGACGGCGGGCTGACCGTGGGTGGCCCGGTGGTGTGCGCGGCCGTGCTGGTCCTCGCCCTGGCGGGGGTGCTGGTGCGCCGATTCGAATACGGGAGGCTTCGGTGATCACTGGCGGCCGGCGGCGAGCGGCCTTCGGCGTACTGCTCCTGATCGGGGCGGCGCTGACCCCGGTGGCGTGCACCACCGCGCCGCCGGCGCGCGTGGTGAACGTGCTGGGCACGTGGGAGGACGCCGAGCAGCGGGCGTTCGAGGACGTGGTGGCGCCGTTCGAGCGGGAGACCGGGATCGACGTGCGCTACAAGGGAACCCGGGACGTGGCGGCGGTGGTGGCCGCTCGGGTGGAGGAGGGCGATCCGCCGGAGATCGCGGTGCTCAGTTCGCCGGGCGACCTGCTGCACTACGTCAAGACGAACAAACTCGCGCCGCTGGACGGGGTGCACCCGCAATACGCGCCCGAGTGGCTGGCGCCGGGACAGGTGAACGGCCGTCAGGTGGCGGTGGTGCTCAAGGCCGCGCTCAAGAGCACGATCTGGTACAACCGGGCCAAACTCGACTCGATCCACGAACCGGTGCCCACCACGTGGGAGCAACTGAAGTCCACCACAGCCAAGTTGCGGGCAGCGGGCACGACTCCATGGTGCATGGGGCTGGCCTCCAGCAGCACGTCCGGCTGGCCCGGCACCGACTGGATCGAGGATCTGGTGCTGGCCCGCTCCGGGCCGGACATCTACGACGCCTGGGTGCGCGGGACACTGCCCTGGGAGGCACCGGAGATCAAGTCGGCCTGGCAGAGCTGGGGGGAGCTGGTGACCAATCAGGACAGCGTCCGGGGCGGGCCGATCAACGTCCTGCTGAGCGGGTTCGACAAGTCGGAGCAGGTGCTCGACGCCCGCGGCGGTTGTGTGTTCGACCACCAGGGCTCGTTCGTGGCCGGCACCTACGCGGGGCGCACCCCGCCGGGCGCGGCCCGCGGCTACGACACGTTCGCGTTCCCCGGGTTCGACACACCGCCCGCGCGCGAGGTCGCGGGCGACGTCGCGGCGATGTTCCATCCGACCCCGGCAGCCCGAGACCTGCTCAACTACCTGACGGGCACCCGGGCGCAGGCGTTGTGGGTCAAGTCGGGCACCGCGCTGTCCCCGGACCGCAACGTGCCGCCGGACGCCTATCAGGACGAGGTGACCAGGCGGCTCGGCACCGAGCTGGCCGGGGCGCGGTCGATCCGCTTCGACGGATCGGACCTGATGCCCACCACGATGCGCAGCGCGTTCCAACGGGCGGTGTCGGCCTACGTGTCGGATCCGTCGGCCCTGGACCGCATCCTCGACGACCTCGAACGGGTGCGGGCCACCGCGTACTGATCGGGTCGGAGGTCGTTCGGTTCCGGGAGGGACGCGGCGGGCCCGCCCCGGCCGGGCCCGCCTCGTCTCGAAGTGTTCGCCACGCTCCCTGGCGAACACCTGCAATCTTGGCCCCTCGACCGGCTACTCATGCGTATCCGAGGCGAAGTTCTTGAGAATTTTACTTTTCTCCGCACAACCATCGAGGGATTTGCCCCGATTCTCGGGGTTCGTTCCAGGCGGAACCTCACTCCTCCAGCGTGTCCCGGGCAATGGCCGTCAAACCGGTCACGAGGGACCCGATGCGTTGCCGACGCTCACCCGACGGATCCGCCGCGCGACCGAGCGCACCCGCACACACGATCGCGAGCTTGATCACCGCGAAGGCTTCCCAGAACGGGATATGACGGGTGTTCAGCTCATCCCGGGCGCTGCGGTCGGCACCGTCGGCAGCACGCTCGGCGGCCGCGCGCTCGGCGAGGTACGCGGCGAGCAACCCGTCCGCCGTGGGCAACCCCGGATGGGCGTCCGGCGCGTGCCCGCCCCGCCCGGCCGCCAACAACCGTCCCGCCGGCCCCCAGTAGGCGAGCAGTTGACCGACGTCCGCCGCCGCCGGGCCGAGCGCGGCCAGTTCCCAGTCGAGCACCGCGAGCACCCGCTCCGGGCGGGCCCGTTCGTACATCACGTTGGCCAGGTTGTAGTCGCCGTGCACGATCCGGTCCGGACCCACCTCCGGCACCCGTGCGGCCAGCGCGGCCAACACCTCGTCGACCGCCGGCACCGACCCCGCGGCGCAGGCCCCCCATTGCCGCCGCCACCGCCGCAACTGGCGTACCGGATAGGGCTCGGGCCGGGCGTAGTCGCCGAGCCCCGCCGCCACCGGATCCACCGCGTGCAACCGGGCCAGGGTGCGCGCCAGTTCGCCGCCGACCGCCGCCGCCGTGTCCGCGGCCAACCCCCGCACCGACTCGGCCCGGCCGTAGACCACCCCGTCCAGCCGCCCCATCAGGTAGAACGGCACCCCGATCACCGCCGGATCCGGACACAGCGCGACCATCGGCGCGACCGGGACCGCACCGCCCGCGAGCGCCGCCTGGAACCGGTACTCCCGGTCCATGTCGTGCGCGGTGGGCAGCCCGCCGCGCCGAGGCGGCGTGCGCAACACCAGGTCGACACCGCCGCCGCACACCCGGTAGGTGGGATTGGACGAGCCGCCCGCCAACGCCTGGACCCGCAACTCCGTCCCCCGCGCAAACAGCCCCCGCCCGGCCATCCAGTCGGCGAGTGCCCGCGTGTCCACCACCCCCGGCCCGCTCACGGCAGGTCCAGCAGCGTCGCGAAGCGCGCCTCGGCCGCCGCGCGACGGGTCGGGATGTGCTCGCTCGGCCACCCCTCGACCGCCCGCCGGCCGCGCAGCGCGAGTTTGGCCACCTGCGCGACGTGCACCTCGTCCGCGCCGTCCGACAACCGGAAGTTGCGGGCCATTCGGTACATCTCCTCCAGCGGCAGGTCGGCCGAGTAGCCCAGCGCGCCGTGCACCTGGATCGCCCGATCGACCACGTCGTGCAGGATCCGCGCGCCCCGATACTTGACCTCCGACACCGCCTGGCGGGCCGCCGCCGGCCCCTGGTGGTCCCAGATCCAGGCGGCTTCGAGGGTCATCAGCCGCAACGCCCGGATGTCGATCGCGGATTCGGTCACCATCGCCTGCACCAGTTGGTGCTCGGCCAGCGGCCGGCCGTGCGAACGCCGGGACAGGGCCCGCTCGCAGAGCATGTCGAAGGCCCGCCGGCACTGGCCGATCCAGCGCATCGTGTGCTGGATCCGACCGCCGTTCAGCCGCTTCTGGGCGAGTACGAACGCGTCCCCGGGCGCGCCGATCAGGTTCTCGTGCGGCACCCGGCAACCCTCGAAGAGCAGTTCCGCGTGGCCGCCGAGGTGGTGGGTCGCGGCGCCGTCGTACGGGTGGTGCATGGTGGGCACGTCGCGCACCACGCGCATCCCGGGCGTCCCCCGCTCGACCACGAACATCGAGGCCCGCCTGTGGCGTTCGGCATCGGGGTCGGTGACCGCGAAGACCAGCACGAAGTCGGCCCGGCGCGCGTTCGAGGCGAACCACTTGTGCCCGTCGATCACCCAGTCCGCGCCGTCGCGCACCGCCCGGGTCCGGATCCCGGTCGGATCGGAGCCGGCCGTGTGCGGTTCGGTCAACGAGAACGAACTGGTCAGCCGGCCGTCCAGCAGCGGCCACAACCAGCGCTCCTTCTGCGCCTTCGACGCACCCACGGCGAGCAGTTCGCCGTTGCCCGAGTCGGGCGCCTGATTGCCGAAGACGGCCGGCGCGGACGGCGTACGCCCCAGGATCTCGTGCATCAACGCGAGCCGGACCTGCCCGAACCCGCCGCCGCCCAGGGCCGGGTCCAGGTGCGCGGCCCACAGGCCCCGGTCCTTGACCGCCTGCTTGAGCGGGTCGGTGACGGCGCGCCAGTTGTCCGCGCTCATCCGGTGTTTCACCAGGTCGAGCGGCTCGATCTCGTCGACCACCATCCGCCGGATCCACGCCAGTTCGGCGGCGACCTCCGGATCGGTACTGAAATCCCATGCCATGACGGGACGTTAACTCTGTTAATTAACAGAGTCAATCATCTCGCGCGCGGCGCCGACCACGCGCGCCCGGCCGCACCGCTCACTCCTCGTCCAGCGGCCCGCGCAGGTCGGCCACCAACCGCTGCATACGATCGGCCAGGTCGTTCAGCTCCTCCGCCGTCCACCCGGACAACTGCCGCGCCAGCATCGCGTCGTTGGCGGCCACGAACAGCCGGTACGCCTCGCGCCCGCGCGCGGTCGCCTCAAGCAGCGCCACGCGACCGTCCTCGGGAGCGGTGACCCGAACCGTGTAGCCGCCCTCCTCCAGAATGCGGATCTGCCGACTCAGCGCGGCCGGTTGGATGTCGGCCCGCTCCGCCAACTCCGTCGGCCGAATCGGCCCGAAGTCGATGATGCGGTGCAACACCCCGATCGCGACCAGGCTCAACGGCACCCCGGACCGCTCCATGTGCAGCGCGTCCAGCCGCCGACTGCTCATCAGCCTGCGGACCGAGCTGATCGCCTCGTTGATCCTGCGTCGGCTCGCCTCGTCGGTCATGGCGTCAGCGTACGGGGGCCGACGGGAGCCGCGACGGCCACCCGTCGGCGGCCCGCCGCCCACTCCTTCGAGCCAATCGGCCCCGTACCCCTGTCCCCACCGACGTTCGTCCCCAAGACTGATCTTCGTGCATGCCGAGGTGGTCGTCGAAGGCCCGAAAAACGATTCCGCAGACCGCGCGTTCGCGCTCGCCACGCCCGAGGCCGGGGTCGTGGTGGCCGCCGCGTCGACCGAGCCGGTGGGCGGGTGCGGGCACGGCATGGGGTGGTTCCTGCGGCGGCTGGGGGTGCACCTGCTCGCCCGGCTGACCGATCGGCCGGAGCGCGGCATCGCCGACTGCCTGGCCGACACAATCGCCGAGACCGCCGCGCTGCACGGGGCCCGCTGCGACCTCGGGCACGAGGCCACCCCGGCCGCCACGGTGGTCGCCTGTCGGGTGCTGGACCACGAGTTGCAATACCTGGTGCTCGGCCCCGGCGTGGTCCACCTGCACCACGACCGGGGCCCGAGCAGCCGGATGACCGGCCCCGACGGCCCGTTGGCCGCCGCCCGGGCCCGCCCGGGCATCGCCGCCTACGCCGGCGTCGGCACCGCCCGCCTGTACAGCCTCAGCGGCGCCTCCCTGGCCGCCGACGCCACCGCCCGACCGCCGGCCGGGATCACCCTGACCTTCGGCCCGCCCTCGCCGCCCATCCGGTAGGGCGGGCCGCTACCCCGCCGCCGGCAGCCTGTACTCCCGCGCCGCCGGCACCTCGTACGCGTCCTTGGCCACCACCAGGTTGCCCGGCGCGGCCTTGCTCGGCTTGAGGATGTACGACTTGTAGGTGGCCGGCTTGGTCACGTCGGAGAAGTCCTCGGGCGTGCCGAGGCCGGTGTCCATCTGCTTCTGCTGCCGGTGCGCGGCGATGATCCCGGCGTGCGACAGGTCCTTCGCCGCGCACGCCGCCTTCAGATCCTCGCCGAAGATCTTCATCGCGTTGTACCCGGAGATCACCCCCTGGTCCAGGGTCCCGTCCGGATACTTGGCCTTGTAGTCGGCGGCGAGCTTCTTCACCGCCGGGATGTCCGCGCCGATCGCCGGCGCCGCGCTCACCACGTACAACAATTGCTCCAGCGCCCCGGCCGCCGCGCTCGCCATCACCTGCGGGTGGAAGCCCGGCGCGCTGGTGAGCACCGGCACCCGCAGCCCGGCCACCGCGCCGAAGCCGACCAGGGTCGCGGTCTGCGTCGGCCCGGCGCTGATCAGGATCGCCTTGACGCCCGCGCCGCGCAGTGCGGCGATCTGCGCGGTGAGGTCGGTGTCGGTGGCCTTGATCTTCTGCTCGACGATCTGCACGCCGAGCTTCCCGGCCGCGAACTTCGAGCCCGCCAGCGCGTTTTCGCCGTACTCGCCCTCGAAGTAGACGTGCCCGACCTTGTCCCCGGACTTCAACTGCGCCGCCTGGGCCAGGAAGTCCATCCCGTTGATCATGTCGATGTCGTAGGTGGTGCCGACGATCTGGATCTCCGACCGGTTCAGCAGGGTCGCCGGCCAGGCCTGCGGGAAGGTCAGGATCCGGTCCTGTTTCAGGCTGTCCTGCAACGCGGTGACCACGGCCGAGCCGATCACCTGCGGAAAGCCCGCGACGCCGCCCTTGATCTCGGTGTAGGCGGCCACCGCCTTCTGCACGTCGTAGCCGTGGTCGCGCACGGTGATCGCCAACTTGCGTCCGCAGATCCCGCCCTGCGCGTTGATCTCGTCCACGTACAACTGCTGGGCGTTGACGATGCTCTTGCCCAACGGCGCGTAGGGACCGGACAGATCGGTCAGCGCGCCGAGCGTGATCGTCGTATCGGTGACCCCGGGGCCGGACTTGACCCCGCCCGACTGCTTGTCCTTCTTGTCGTCGTCGCCCTTGGTGCTGCACGCCGTCGCCGCCAGCACGAGCGCCGCGAGCGCCGCCCCCACACGCACGCCGTTCCGAAGCCTCACGGTGCTACTCCTTGGAGCCGATACGGATGGAGCCCTGGGTACGTCCGAGTCGTCCGAGTCCTTCGCCGCGCCCGCCGGGGCCACCGCCCGCTCGACCGCGCAGCAGGCCGACCAGGCCGCCCGGGGCGAACAGCAGGACCAGCACGATCGCCGCGCCGTACAGGTAGCGCGCGGCCTCGCCCGGCCCCACCCCCGACTCCGGGCTGCCGGGCGCCACCACGAGCGGCAGCGTGTCCGCGTACTTGCTCAGCACCTGCGGCAACATCGTCACGAACGCCGCGCCCACCACGGCGCCGGTGACCGAACCGAGGCCGCCGATCACGATCATCGCGAGGTAGTCGATGGACAGCGCGAGGCCGAAGTAGTCCGGCACCACCCGGTTGAAGATCAGCGCGATCAGCGCGCCCGCGAGACCCGCGTACATCGACGACACCACGAACGCGGCGGAGCGGTACCGGGCCGGCGCGACGCCCATCACCGCGGCCGCGATCTCGCTGTCCCGGACCGCGCCCAGCGCCCGTCCGGGCCGCCCGCGCACCAGGTTGCGCGCGGTCAGCGCGGCGACCAGGACCAGGATCAGCGCGAAGTACCACAGCCGTTCGAGCCGACCGAAAGGAATGCCGAGCACCTCCAGGCCGTCCGGCCGGCCGTCGGTGAGGGTGAAGTCGCCGACCCCCATCGAGGGCACCGAACGCCCGTTGAAGCCGCCGGTCACCGACGTCGCGTTGAGCATCACGTGGTGTCCGATGAACACCAGGGCCAGCGTGGCGACGCCGAGGTACATCCCGCGCAGCCGCCCGGAGATCGGGCTGAACAGGCCGCCCACCACACCGGTCAGCAGCACCGCCAGGACCAGCGCGAGCAGCGGCGGCAGGCCCGCGCCGCTCAGGTGGTGCACCCCCACCCGCCCCGAGTCGCCCGCGAGCCAGACGTAGCCGTAGGCGCCGAAGGCCAGGAAGAAGGCGTGCCCGAGGGAGAGTTGGCCGGTGGTGCCCGACAGCAGGTTGAGCCCGATCGCACCGATCGCGGCGGCCATCGCGAACAGGCCGGTCTGCAACCAGAACGCGGTCACGTAGAACGGCAGCACCAGCAGCACCCCGACGACCACGACCACCGCGCCGGGCCGAAACCACCGGCGCGGCCCCGGGCGGGCCGCCGCGGCGTGTCGGGCCGGAATCGATTCTGCGGCCCGGCTCTCCGGCGCGGACAGGCGCTCAGACACGGGCACGCTCCTTCGAGCCGAGCAGGCCGGTCGGCCGCCAGATCAGCACGAGCAACATTACGACGTACGGGGCGACATCGCCGAGGTTGGCGCCGAGCCAACTCAGCTCGCTCTGGTAGCCCGCGGTCAGCGCCGAGGTCAGCCCCACCAACAGGCTGCCGAGCAGGGCTCCGGCGGCCGAGTCCATGCCGCCCAGGATCGCCGCCGGGAACGCGGCGAGCGCGATCTGCCCGGTGGACCGGTCCAGGCCCGCGGACGGGAACGCGGCCAGGAACACCGCCGCGACCGCGGCCAGCGCCCCCGCCACACACCAGGCGATCAACTGCACGCGACCGAGCCGCACCCCCATCAGCGCCGCCGCCTCCCGGTCCTCGGCCGCCGCACGCATCGACAACCCCCAGGCGGTGAAGCGGAACGCCGCGAAGAACGCGCCGATCAGCAGTACGGCCACCACGACGCAGGCGATCCGCGCGTCGGCGATGTGCACGCCGCCCCAGTCCCGCACGCCCGCCTGCCACGGATCGCCCAGGCTCAGCACGTCGGAGCCGATCCGGCGGGTGAGTTCGGTGGTCAGCAGGATGTCCACGCCGATGGTGAGGATGGTCAGGGTGTGCACCTCGGTGCGGCCCAGGCCGCGGATGAACACCATCTCGACCAGGCCCGCCACCGCGGCCGTCACCACCACCGCGACGAGCAGCGCGAGCGTGAAGCCGAGGTCGTCGTGCAGCTTGGCCACGGTGAACCCGCCGAGCAGCAGCAGCGACGCGTGCGCGAAGTTGATCACGCCCGACGCCTTGAAGATCACCACGAAGCCGAGCGCGATCAGCGCGTAGACCGATCCGAGCGCGAAGCCGTTGAGGACGATCTCGGCGAGTTTGGTCATCGGGACTCCTCGTGACTCTCGCTCCGGCCGCCGTCGCCGCCCGGGTCGTGCTCGCCGTCTTCGCCCTCGTCGCCCGCGCCGAGGTAGGCGCGGATCACCGCGGGGTCGCGCCGCACCTCGGCCGGTGTGCCGCTCGCGATCCGCCGGCCGAAGTCGAGCACGGTCACCGCGTCGGCGATCCGCATCACCAGCCCCATGTCGTGCTCGACCAGCACGATCGAGATGCCGAGCGAGTCCCGGATCGAGGCGATCGTGTCCGAGGTCTGCGCCCGCTCCTCGGCGTTCATCCCGGCCACCGGTTCGTCGAGCAGCAATACCCCGGGTTCCATGCACAACGCGCGGGCCATCTCCACCCGCTTGCGCATGCCGTACGGCAACAGCGCGACGGAGGTGTCGAAGACCGCGCCCAGCTGCATGAACTCGGCGATCTCCCGGGCCCGTTCGCGATGCCTGCGCTGCTCGCGGACCACCCTCGGCAGGCGCAGCGCGGTGGCCGCGAAGCCGGAGCGGGTCAGCACGTGCCGGCCGAGCATCAGGTTGTCCGCGACCGTGCCCCGGGTGAGCACGATGTTCTGGAACGTACGGGCGAGGCCGAGACCGGCGATCCTGTGCGGGGGCAGCCGGGTCAGGTCGTGCGCGCCGAGCCGCACGCTGCCGCGCTCGGCCCGGTACACCCCGGAAAGCACGTTGAAGCAGGTCGACTTGCCCGCGCCGTTCGGGCCGATGACCGCGTGGATCGTGCCCGGCGCGACGGTGAAGCCGACCGCGTCCAGCGCGAGCAGGCCGGCGAAGCGTACGGTCACCGCGCGCAGCGTCAGCTCGGGCACGTCCGGTGTCGCCGCGCCGCTCATCCGGTCCACCGTCCGAGCGCCCGGGGCGGAGCGGTCCGGACCGGTGCGGGTGCGCCCTCCGTCTCCACCGCCTCGCCCAGGTACAACCGGCGCACCTCGTCGGTGCGGGCGAGGTCGGCCGACGCACCGGCCAGCCGCACCTCGCCGACGTCGAGCACGTACGCCTTCTCGGCCAGGTCGAGGGCGATCCTCGCGTTCTGCTCGACCAGCAGCACGGCCGTGCCCCGGGCGGCGATCTCCCTGATCACCCCCGCGATCCGACCCACCATGCGCGGCGCGAGGCCGAGCGAGGGTTCGTCCAGGAGCAGCAGGCGCGGTGCGGCCATCAGCGCCCGACCGATCGCCAACATCTGCTGTTCGCCGCCGGAGAGCAGGCCGGCGCGCTGCTCGTGCCGCTCGGCGAGGACCGGGAACAGGTCGAGCACCCGGTCGTGTTCGGCGCGCATCCGCGCCGCCCGCCCGCGCCGGCCCAGCGTGCCCGCGCGCAGGTTCTCGGCGACCGTCAGGTTGGCGAACACCCGCCGGCCCTCCGGGACCTGCACCACCCCGGCGCGCACGATCGCGGCCGGGTCGCGGCCGCCGAGCCGGACGCCGTCGTAGTGGATGGAGCCGCCGGCGATCGTGCCCCGATGCAGGGGCAGCGTGCCCGACACGGCCCGCAGGAGGGTGCTCTTGCCCGCCCCGTTCGCGCCGAGCACGGCCACCACGCCGCTGCCGGGCACGTCGAGGCAGACGCCGCGCAGGGCCCGGACGGACCGGCCGTAGACGACCTCCAGGCCCTCGACGAGGAGCGCTCCCGGTTCCATCGCACCCCTCCCCCGCTGTTGGAGTGACCGCGATCACAGCACGGGGGGTGCGCGGAGTCCAGATCCGCCCGCGAGGTCGGGGCAGCCGACCAACGCGGCGGCGCACGCCTTGTGCAGCGGCACAGCCCGGACCGCGCGGCACACGGTGTCCCGGGCCCCTCCTCAGGCGCTCAGTCGATGCGCGTCCAGGGCCAACGCCAACTCCACCAGGTCGCGCGGCAGGCCCAGTTCGCGCCCGGTCAGCTGTTCCATCCGACGCAGCCGATTGAGCACGGTGTTGCGATGACAGAACAACCGCCGGCCCGCGCGCACCGCCGAGCCGCCCGAGTCGAGCCAGGCACCGAACGTGCCGAGCAGCAGGTCCCGGTCCACCGCGTCCAGGGCCAGGATCGGCCCGAGCACCCGGGCCGCCAGATCCCGCGCCAGATCGGGCTGCGAGGCCACCAGGGCGGCGGGCAACCGCTCGTCCAGGCGCGCGCATTCACCGTCGGCGGTACACGTGCGCAGCGCGATCTCGGCGAGCCGCCGGGCCCGCCCCAACGCGGCCAACCCGTCCACGATCGGGCTGATCCCGGTCCGCGACCCGGCCACCGGGTCGAACGTTTCGGCAATCTCGTCCAACCCCGAGGTGCCGAGCAGGACCACCGCGAACTCCCCCTCCGCGCGCGCCCGCCAGACCACCCGCACCCCGTTCGGCGCGGCCCGCCGAGGCGCGTCGTGCACGCCGGTGCCGGGCAGCGGATGGCGCACCGCGACCACGGCGTAGCGGCCCCTCTCGGGCAGGTCCAACACCCCCGCCGCCGCGGCGAGGTCCGCCTCCGGCGCCCGGCCGTCCAGGAGCGTGTCCAACAGGGCGTGCACCCGCTCGTCGTGACGGTTGGTCAGCTCGCTCTGGACCCGCCGATACTCGTCGGCGATCGCGCTCGCGTGCCGGTCGACGAAGTTCCACACGTCGGTGGCCACGTGCACCAACAGCCGTACCTCGTCCGGCTCCTGCTCCGCCGCGACCTCGACGAGCGTCTGCCACAACATCACCCCGCCGAGCCGGTAGGCGTGCAGCAGCGCCTCCAGCGGCACCCCCTGCTCGGCCCGCCGTCGGGCCAGGCGCCCCGACGCCCAGCGGCTGCCCTCCAGTTCGCGCGGCCAGACCGCGAGCGCGCCGACCGCGACCCGAAGCGCCTCGTGCGTGCTCTGCCACAACTCGTCCGGCGGCACCCCGCCCGCCACGTAGGCGGGTTCGAGCTCCTGCAACTCCGCCACGAGCCGATCGGTCAGCTCCGGCAACCGCCCCGGCAGGGCTCGTGCCGCCCGCCGCAGCAGCGCGCTGTGTTTCGGCCCGTCGGACCCCTCCGCATCGACCATGGAACCCCACCCCACAAGGTCAAAGGACGCCGTCCGGGGCAACAGTGGCAGATCGAAACGCCCGGCAGGCAGGGGACGAACGGGCCGCCGCCGAGCTGTGATGTGCCAAAGACGGAGGGCGGGCGCCCCCGCGCCTCAGCCGTTCCAGGCGAAGCGCGGCGCGCGGCGCTCGGTGAAGGCCGCCAACCCCTCGCGGACGTCGGCCGAGCCGCGCGACTCCCGCTCCCACCGCTCGCGCCAGGCCTCGACCGGGTCGCCGTCGGCCCCCGGATCCGCGCCCGGGACACCGGAAAGGTCCATCGCCAACAGGTCCTTGGCGGCGCGTACCGTCAGCTGCGAGCGCGAGGCGATCGTGCGGGCGAGGTCGTACACACTCTTGTGCGCCTGCTCCGGCCCGAACACCCCGTCCACGAGACCCACCCGCAGCGCGTGCGCCGCGTCGATCAGCTCGGCGGAGAACAACAGGTACTTGGCCGTGGAGACACCCACAAGCCGGGCCAGCCGCGCGGTCGACCCCGCGTCGTAGACGATGCCGAGCTTGGCGGGCGTCACCCCGAACCGGGCGGTGGTGTCCGCGAAGCGCAGGTCGCAGGCGGCGGCGAGCTGGCATCCGCCACCCACGCACGGGCCCTGGACGAAGGCGATCGTCGGCTTCCCGAAGCCGGCCAGCGCCCGCTCCGCGGCCGAGTTCAGCGCGTGGTAGGCGTCCGCCGCCTCGGCCGTGGCGTAGTGCCCGCGCAGCTCGCGGATGTCGGCGCCCGCCGAGAACACCCCGCCGCTGCCGGTCAGCACCAGCACGCTCACCTCGGGGTCGGCGTCGAGCGCGGCCAGGGTACCCGGCAGCGCCGCCCACATCGCCGCCGTCAGCGCCCCGCGCGCGTGCGGGCGATCGATCCGCAGCGTGGCGATCGGGCCCTCCGCCTCGACCACGAGCCCGTCGACCCCGGTGTCCATGGTGCCCATCCCGCCGCCTCTCCCACGCCGACCCGCGCCGCCGACCCACGTCGCGAGGCCACGCTACGGTGCCGGCCGGTCCCGCCCCGGCACGCCCCCCGGTACCCGCTCGTGCCCCGGATCCAGCGGCGGCCCCGCCATGTCGCAGCCGACCCGCACACACGGCGCGGCGCGCCCGCCCGGGACGTCCGGCTCGGTCGCGGCCAGCGCCCCGCTCGGCACGGTGAACCAGGCCACCGCCGAGCCGACCACAAGCAGCGCCGCGCAGATCCACAACGCGCGGCCGAAGCCGGTGTCCACCACATCCGGGTCCCGGTAGCCGTCACCGGACAACCCGACCAGCGCCGGCAGACCGGCCACCGCGAGCAGTCCCGCCGCCCGGGCCGCCGCGTTGTTGACCCCGCTCGCGATGCCCGCCCGAGCGACGTCGACCGAGGCCAACACGGTCGCGGTCAGCGGCGCGACCAGGATCGCCAGGCCCAGACCGAACACCACCACCCCGGGCAGCACGTCGGTGGCATAGGACGAGTGCGGACCGACCCGCAGCAGCGTCAGCAGCCCGCCCGCGCACACCAGCGGCCCCACGGACAACTGCCACCGCGGCCCGATCCGCCGGGCAAGATCGCCCGACCGGGCGGACAGGAACAGCATCACCACGGTGACCGGCAACAGCGCCAGACCGGCCTCCTGCGCCGAATAGCCCGCCACCGTCTGCAATTCGAGCACCAGGAGCAGCATGAACGCGCCCAGCGCGCCGTAGACGAACAGCGTCACCACGTTGACCGAGGTGAACAGCCGGATGCGGAAGATGTCCAGCGGCAGCATGGGCTCGCGCGAGCGCTTCTCCACCAGGACGAACGCCACACCCGCCACCACCCCGGCCGCGGCCGCGAGCACCGCCGAGGTCGGGTTGGTCTGCACCTCCACCAGGGCCCACGTCACCCCCGCCAGGGCCAGCGCGGCGAGCGCCGCGCCGCTCACGTCGAACCGGCCGCGCGGTTGCGGATCGAAGGTCTCCGGGACGGTGCGCAGCGCCACCACGATGGTCACCACCGCCAACGGCAGATTGATCAGGAAGACCCATCGCCAACTGACCGCGTCCACCAGCCAGCCGCCCAGAAACGGCCCGATCGCGCTCGCCACGCCGCCGAGCCCCGACCAGGTGCCCACCGCCCGGGCCCGGTCGTCGGCGTGGAACGTGGCCTGGATGATCGCCAGCGAGCCGGGGGTCAGCAGCGCGCCGCCGATGCCCTGGAGCGCGCGGGCGGCGATCAGCGTCTCGACGTTCGGCGCGATCCCGCACAGCAGCGAGGCCAGCGCGAACCAGGCCACCCCGATCACGAATACGCGACGCCGCCCGTAACGATCGCCCAGCGCGCCGCCGAGCAGGATCAGCCCGGCCAGGGTGAGGGTGTACGCGTTGACCGTCCACTGCAGCGCCGCGAGCGAGGCGTCGAAGGAGCGTCCGATGCTCGGCAGCGCCACGTTGACGACGGTCGAGTCGAGCATCGCCATGCCGGAGCCGAGCACGGTGGCGAGCAGCACCCATCGAGCGGCGGGAGTCTTGGCGCGGATGCCCCCGGAGGGGAGGGAGACGGACACCCGGGCATCATGCCCCTCGACGCTCCGCCGAAAGCCGCCGCACGCGCGTCCTGCGCCGAACGGCCGATCGAGGCCCGCCCTTGCGGGTTCGATGCCACCTGGTGGGTGTTGGGTTTGCCGGGAGTGTCGGGCGGGCCGGCCCGTGGGTGTGTCCGGGCGGGCCGGCCCGTGGTTGTGCGTGTGGCGCGGAATCGGGTCGTCTACTCGATGGGGGCTTCGGGGTCTTTGTGCGGCTTGTCGGAGGGGGGTTGAGGGTCGAAGACCTTTTTCAGGTCCTTGATCGCCGTCTTGATGATGTCGCGGGCTTCGGTCAGTTGGTCCTGGGTTACGCCGGCTCGGTGGGCCCAGGGGGTTACCTCTGTACGGATGGAGTCGATGATCGACTCCAGGTCCAGGGACTCCTGGTCACGGGTAGGGCGGTCGGTTTCCTTGGACCAGGCGTCGGTGGCTCGGGCTCGGGCGGAGGTGGGCTCCGGGTCGGTGCCGAAGCGGCGGCGGAGTTCGCGTTCCAGGTCGAACAGGCCGGGTTTGGCGGCCAGGTCGACCAGGTTGTGGGCCAGGCCCTCGGCGAGGTCGGCCATGCGCTGGGAGAACATCGGTTCCCAGGAGCGGCGGCCGGCCCTGGGGGAGTCGGACCAGTCGTCGGTGTCCGGGTCCTCGGCCGCCGCCTCCGGTTCGACGGCGGGGCGCGGGGACTTGCGGACCTCGCGGGCCGCGCGGCCCAGTTCCTCCCGCAGGTTTTGCGCCGACGTGCGCACCTCGTCCCGGATCTCCCGGGCCCGCTCGTAGACCGACTCGCGGATCTGCGCCTCCAGCTGGGTCAACTCCTCCTGGCGGGCCGCCAGTTCGGCGCGGCCGGCGTCGGTGATCCGGTAGACCTTCCGGCCGCCCTCGACGTCGTGCTCGACCAGCCCCTCCTGCTCCAGCTTGGCCAGGCGCGGGTAGACGGTGCCCGCGGAGGGCGAGTAGAGGCCCAGGAAGCGGTCGTGGAGCAGGCGGATGACCTCGTAGCCGTGACGGGGGCTCTCGTCGAGCAGCTTCAGCAGGTAGAGCCGTAGCCGGCCGTGGCCGAAGACGGGGTTCATGCGCTCACCTTTCCCTCCGGCGCGCGGCGCAGCAGCGTCACGTCGCCCGATACCGAGTTGATCCGCAGCCGGCCCGAGCCCTCGCCGAGCTTGCCCGTCACGTGGCTCGCGCCGAATTTGGCGCTCGTGGTCAGCTCGTCGAAGACCGAGTCGACGGAGCCGGCCGCGGTGCGCACGTCCACGCGCATGTCGCCGCGGTGCGGCAGGCGCACGGTCAACTCGCCGGATACCGTGGTCAGTTGCACGTGGCTGCGGCCGACCTCGTCCAGGTCCAGGGTCATCGAGCCGGAGACCGAGTTGGCCCGCACCCGGCCGCCGGTGCCCTCGATCACGGTGAGCGAGCCGGCCACCGTCACCACCCCGAGGTCGCCGGCCAGCGATTCGGCGTCGACCGATCCGGAGATCGTGTTCGCGTCGACCGTACCGGTCAGCCCGACCAGGGTCACGTCGCCGCCGATGCTGCGCACCGTGGTGGTGCCGTGCATCCCGGACACGGTCGCGTGCGCGGACACCACGCCGATCTCGACCGTGCAGTCCCACGGCACGGCCAGCGAGACCTCGGCGTGCCGCCGACCGAGCGCGCGCCCCTCGGTCACGAACGCGCGCAGGTCGGAGCGTTTGCCGGCGTTCTGGAACCGGTCCATCAGGTGCTTGGCCGTCAGGTCCGGGTAGGAGACGACGAGTTCGCCGCTCACCTCGTCGTGGGTCACCTGCAGCGGTGGACCCTCGACGGCGTGCACCTCCAGGCGCGGTGGGCCGTCGGTGCCCACGACGTCGACCAGCCCGCCGATGGTGCGCACTCGCAGCACCCGCACGGTGTCGAGTGTGAGGTCTTGCGGTCCCTCGATCATCCATCGGGACATGGACCCTCCCTTGGGGTCGGTGTGCCGGACGCGATGCGCCGGACGCGATATATCGCGAAGCTCTGCTACTCACGATATATCGCGTGTCCCGGAGGTCAAGGGAACCATCCGGTCTGCTTTCGGCGTTCTTCGATGCCGACGGACCTTGCCCCGCCGCGCGGCCCGCGCGCGGCGGGCCCGCATCGCACTCGGGGGCGCCACGCATGCCATTCACGCTCAGCCACATCGCCGCGGTATTGCCGCTGCAGGGGGCGACCCGCACCGGCACCACGGTCGGCGCCGGGGCGGGTCGACACGGCCCGCTGATCGCCTCGGCGCTCGCCTTCGGCGCGATGGCACCGGACGTGATCCTGTTCGTGAACCTGGACTTCCTGCCGATGCGCGCCGACCGCCGAGCCACCCACGAGGTGTGGCCCGGGGTGCTGGGCCTGGACATCGTGCTCACCGCGCTGCTCGTGCTCGCGTTCCACCTGCTTGCGCGGCCACTGCTCGTACTGCTTCCGGACCGGATCCGGGCGGCCCTGGAGGAGCCGCTGCGCCCGCGCGTGCCGGGCCGGTGGTACGCCGCCGCGCGGGCCCGACGGCCTTTCCTGCGGGAAATGCTCGGGGTGTGCGCGTGGTTCGTGGTCTCCGCCGTGCTGGGCGGGCTCTCACACCTGGCCTGGGACGCCTGGACGCACCACGACGACCCGGGGGTGGCACACGTACTGCCCGAGCTGCGCCGGGAGTTCCTGGGCCTGCGGCCGGGATACGTGCTGCTCCAGCACATCAGCACGGTGGTCGGGCTCGTCGCCTGCTCGGTGTGGACGTGGCGGTGGATCGGCCGCCTGCCGCAACGCCCCGTCACGGGCCCCCGCATGCCCGTGGCGGGGCGCTGGGCGGTGCTGGGCGCCCTGGTGCTGGTCGGTGCGATCGGGGCGGCCAGGGCGCTGCTGCCGTTCCCCGACGGGCGGGTACCGGCCTTCGAGGTGCTCGGGTTCGACGCCGCGACCGGATTCGGCCGCGGCTTCGCCGTCGGACTGGTGCTCTACGCCCTCGGCTGGGCCGCGTGGCACACCCGCGCGCCGCGCCGCGCCGACACCGGGACCTGACCGAGCCCGCTACTCGTCGTCGTCCTCGTCGTCCAGCCGCGCCAGCCAGGTCGCCAACCGCTCGACGGGCGTCTCGAACTCGGGGTTGAGGTCCACGAACGTGCGCAGCTGCTCGGCGAGCCAGGCCAGGGACACCTCCTCCTCGCCGCGCCGCTTCTCCAGCTCCTCGATGCCACGGTCCGTGAAGTACATGCTCTCCGACTCCGATATGTGTGCGAGATCCACCGCCGAACGCGGCTCCGCCCCGGCGCGCATCGTACGTGCGCCGGGGCGGAGCCGGTGAATCGACCTACGAGCCGTGGATCAGCTCATCGCTTCCTCGACCAGACCCTGCTGCTCGGCCTCGTGCCGCTTGGCCGAACCGACCGCCGGCGACGAGGACGACGGACGCGCGATCCGCCGCGGCGCCGGGAGGCCGTACTCGACCAGGTTGAGCGCGATGAACGGCCACGCGCCCTGGTTGGTCGGCTCCTCCTGGGCCCAGACCAGCTCAAGGTCCTTGCCGTAGCGGTCGAGGCCGTAGCGCTCCAGCTCCGCCTTCAGCTCGGCCACCGGCAGCGGGTAGAGCCGCTCCACGCGGACCAGCGCGACGTCGTCGCGGCCCGCCTTGGCCCGGCCCGCGGCCAGGTCGTAGTGGAACTTGCCGGAGGACATGACCACGCGCTTGACCTTGGCCGGGTCCACCGTGGTGTCCCCGATCACCGGCCGGAACTGCCCGGTGGTGAACTCCTCGATCTTCGACGCGGCGGCCTTCAGGCGCAGCATCGACTTCGGGGTGAACACCACGAGCGGCTTGTGGTGCGGGTTGAGCGCCTGCCAGCGCAACAGGTGGAAGTAGTTGCTCGGCAGGGTCGGCGCGGCCACCGTCATGTTGTTCTGCGCGCACATCTGCAGGTAGCGCTCGATGCGCGCGGACGAGTGGTCCGGGCCCTGGCCCTCGTAGCCGTGCGGAAGCAGCAGGACCACACCGGAGTGCTGGTGCCACTTCTGCTCGGCGGAGGAGATGAACTCGTCCATGATCGACTGCGCGCCGTTGGCGAAGTCGCCGAACTGCGCCTCCCACAACACCAGCGACTGCGGCCGGGCAAGCGAGTAGCCGTACTCGAAGCCCATCGCGGCGAACTCGCTGAGCAGCGAGTCGTACACGGTGAACTTGGCCTGGTCCTCGGACAGGTGCGCGAGCGGGGTGTACTCGGCGCCCGAGGTGCGGTCCACCAGGACCGAGTGCCGCTGGCCGAAGGTGCCGCGCCGGCTGTCCTGACCGGCGAGCCGCACCGGGCGACCCTCCATCAGGAGCGAACCGAACGCCAGCGTCTCGCCCATCGCCCAGTCGATCGTGCCGTCCTCGACCATCGCCGCCCGACGCTGCAACTGCGGCTGCAGGCGCGGGTGTACGGCGAAGTCCTCGGGCAGCGAGACCTGCGACTCGACGATCCGCTTGACCGTCTCGTGCGCGATGCCGGTCGGGTCGATCCGCGGGAAGGCGATGTCGGCCGCGGGGGCGGCCGGGGCCACCTGCGGGGCCTGCGGCGCGGTGGCCTGCCGGACCTCGGAGAAGACCTTCTCCAGCTGGTCCTGGTAGTCCTTGAGCGCCTGCTCGGCCTCCTCCACCGTGATGTCGCCACGACCGATCAGGGCCTCGGTGTAGAGCTTGCGCACCGAACGCTTCTTGTCGATCAGGTCGTACATCAGCGGCTGGGTGAACGACGGGTTGTCGGCCTCGTTGTGACCCCGGCGCCGGTAGCAGATGAGGTCGATCACCACGTCCTTGTGGAACGTCTGCCGGTACTCGAACGCGAGCTGCGCGATCCGCACGCACTGCTCGGGGTCGTCACCGTTGACGTGGAAGATCGGCGCCTCGATCATCCGCGCGACGTCGGTCGCGTAGATGGACGAGCGGGACGCGGCCGGGGAGGCGGTGAAGCCGACCTGGTTGTTGATCACCACGTGGATCGTGCCGCCGGTGCGGTAGCCGCGCAGCTGCGACATGTTGAGCGTCTCGGCGACCACGCCCTGACCCGCGAACGCGGCGTCGCCGTGCAGCAGGAGCGGCAGGACCGGGAAGTCGGCGCCCTCCATGTCGATGATGTCCTGCTTGGCGCGCACGACGCCCTCCAGGACCGGGTCGACCGCCTCCAGGTGCGAGGGGTTCGCCACCAGGGAGACCTTGACCTGGGCGCCGTCCTCGGAAGAGAACGTGCCCTCGGCGCCGAGGTGGTACTTGACGTCGCCCGAGCCGTGCATCGACTTGGGGTCGATGTTGCCCTCGAACTCGCGGAAGACCTGCGCGTACGACTTGCCGACGATGTTGGTCAGCACGTTCAGCCGGCCGCGGTGCGCCATGCCGATCGCGACCTCGTCCAGGCCGTCCTCGGCCGCCGCCGAGATGATCGCGTCGAGCAGCGGGATGGTGGTCTCGCCGCCCTCCAGGGAGAAGCGCTTCTGGCCGACGTACTTGGTGGCCAGGAAGGTCTCGAACGCCTCCGCCGCATTCAGCCGGCGCAGGATGCGCAGCTGGTCCTCGCGGTCCGGCTTGGCGTGCGGCACCTCCACCCGCTCCTGGATCCAGCGGCGCTGGTCCGGGTCCTGGATGTGCATGTATTCGATGCCGACGGTGCGGCAGTAGGTGTCCCGCAGCACGCCCAGCACGTCGCGCAGCGTCATCAGCGACTGCCCCGCGAAGCCGCCGACCGCGAACTCGCGCTCCAGGTCCCACAACGTCAGCCCGTGCTCGACCACGTCGAGGTCCGGGTGCCGGCGCTGCTTGTACTCCAGCGGGTCGGTGTCGGCCATCAGGTGGCCGCGGACCCGGTAGGAGTGGATCAGCTCCTGCACACGTGCCGTCTTGTTGACGTCGTCCTCGTGTGTCGCGGAGATGTCCTGCACCCAGCGCACGGGTTCGTACGGGATGCGCAGCGAACGGAAGATCTCCTCGAAGAAGCAGTCCTCGCCGAGCAGCAGCTGGTTCATCCGACGCAGGAACTCGCCCGACTGGGCGCCCTGGATGATGCGGTGGTCGTAGGTGCTGGTCAGCGTGAGTGTCTTGCTGACCGCGAGGCGGGAGAGGGTGTCCGCGGACGCCCCCGCGAACTCCGCCGGGTAGTCCATCGCGCCCACGCCGACGATCGTGCCCTGACCGGGCATCAGGCGCGGCACCGAGTGCACGGTGCCGATGCCGCCCGGGTTGGTCAGCGAGATCGTCACTCCGGCGAAGTCGTCCACCGTGAGCTTGTTCGACCGGGCCCGCCGGACGATGTCCTCGTACGCCTGCCAGAAGGCGAAGAAGTCCATCTCGTCGGCCTTCTTGATGGCCGCCACCACGAGCTGGCGGTCACCGTTGGCCTTCGTCAGGTCGATCGCGAGACCGAGGTTGACGTGGGCCGGCTTGACCAGGAAGGGCTTGCCGTCACGCTCTTCGTACGCGTGGTTCATCGACGGCATGGACTTCGCCGCCTGGACCAGCGCGTAGCCGATGAGGTGGGTGAACGAGACCTTGCCACCGCGAGCACGCTTGAGGTGGTTGTTGATCACGATCCGGTTGTCGATCAGCAGCTTGGCCGGTACGGCCCGCACGCTGGTCGCGGTCGGAATAGTGAGCGACGAGTCCATGTTGATCGCGACACGTGCCGCCGGGCCCTTGAGCTGGACGGCCTCGGGGGACGCGGTGGGCTGCTTCGGCGCGGCGGGCGCCTTGGCGACCGGCGGCTTGGCCGGCGCCGCGGGGGCGGCCTTCGCGGGGGCGGCCTTCGCGGGCGCGGGCTGGGCCGGAGTGCCGGCCGGGATCGGAGTCGGCGAAGGCGCCGCGTCCTGTACACCGGTCGTCATCATCGGGTGGCTCGGGGCCGGGGCCGGAGTCGTCGTCCCCGTCGCGGTCGACGAAATCGCCGCCGACACCGGGGGTTGCGCCGTGCTCGGCGCGGGGATGCTTCCAGAGTTGTTCGTGGTACCGCTCACTGGTGTGGGGCCGCTCGGGCTTGCCACGGTGGCTTGACCGGCGGACGTCGACGGCGTCGACGACTCGCTGGGCTTGTAATCGGCGAAGAAGTCCCACCAAGCACGATCCACCGAGTTGGGATCTTGCAAATATTGCTGGTAAATCTCGTCGACGAGCCACTCGTTGGGGCCGAAGCTGGCCATCGGGTTGCTAGGGGACTGTGACGACACGGCGGCAACCGCCCTCTTCCGCTTCCTGGGGTGGTGGACAGCGGGAAACAAGGCTACGCCCTTTGACCGGTGTCGCGCAGGCCCCTCGGCCTCCGCGTCGCGTAGATCACAAACGGTTGACTGTTTAGTCGCGTTTGTTGCTTCCCGCCGTATTGGTGGTCACGGAACGTCATGTCGGGATCGTCCCGTGCAGTTAGTGGCCGATCACCCGATTACGTCGGGTCACCGGGCAGGAGCACTCGGATTCGGCACCCATGGCTCGATTCGGCTACGGAAATATCACCCCCATGCAGATCCACGGCCCAGCGGGCGATCGCCAGCCCGAGTCCGGTTCCCCCGTCGGTGGACGAACTTCCGCCGCCGCGGGTGAAACGTTCGAACACCCGGCCGCGCTCGGCGGACGGAATTCCCGGACCCTCGTCCAGGACCTCCAGGCGCAGGCTGCCGATGCCGTCGTCGCGTCGTGCGTGCAGACTCACCGTGCCACCGAACGGGCTGTGCCGGCAGGCGTTGGCCACCAGATTGGTAACAACCTGATGCAGCCGCTCGGGGTCGGCCCGTGCGGTCAGCTCCACCGGCTGGACGTCGACCTCGAAGCGAACGTCGCCGCCCAGCGCCCCGGTCTCCTGGGTGAGCGCGACCAGGAAGGGCCGTACGGCGAATTCGCGCGCCTGGAGCGGGACCGCCCCCGAATCCAGTCGGGAAAGGTCGAGAAGTTGTGACACGAGTCGGCCCAATCGCGCGGTCTGGGTGAGCGCGAGGCCCAGCGTGTCGGGATCGGGTTTCTGCACGCCGTCCACGAGGTTCTCCAGCACCGCGTGCAGGGCGGAGATGGGCGTGCGCAACTCGTGCGAGACGTTGGCGACCAGCTCACGGCGGTGTCGGTCCACCGCCTCCAGGTCGGCCGCCATGTGGTTGAACGCGCCGGCGAGCCGGCCCACCTCGTCGCGCGAGGTCGCGCGTACCCGGCGCGAGTAGTCGCCGCGCGCCATCGCCTGCGCGGCGGCGGTCATTTCGCGCAGCGGCGAGGTCATCCCGTGCGCGAGCACGAGGGTGACCGCCAGGCAGGCCAGCGAGGTGAACACGAGCATGTACCGAAACCGCACCTCGGCCCGCAGCCCCAGGATGATCAGCAGCGTCGAGACGAAGACGGACGCGATCACCAGCACGCCCAGCTTGGCCTTGATCGAGCGCAATCGATCCAGCGGCCGCAGGTTGCCGCGGCCGAGCCGCAGGCGGCGCGACCGCACGGGGCGGAGGTCGGCGGTGTTCAGGACGGTGCCTCCAGCGCGTAGCCCACACCGTGGACGGTGCGGATCCACTCGGCGCCGAGTTTACGGCGCAACGCCTTCACATGGCTGTCCACTGTGCGCGTCCCGGACGCGTCCACCCAGTCCCACACCTCGGCCAACAACTGCTCGCGCGAGAGCACCGCCCGTGGTCGTGAGGCGAGGCAGACCAGCAGGTCGAACTCGGTCGGGGTCAGGTGCACCTCGTCGACGCCGAGCCGGACCCGGCGCTGGGTGCGGTCGATCCGCAGCACGCCCAACTGGAGCGCGGCCTCGGGGGAGACCGCCCGGGCCGCCGCCTCGGCCCGCTCCAGCCGGCGCAGCAGCACGTGCACCCGGGCCACCAGCTCGCGCATCGAGAACGGTTTGGTCATGTAGTCGTCGGCGCCCACCGCCAGGCCGACGAGCAGATCGGTCTCGTCGTCACGCGCGGTCAGCATCAGCACCGGCAGCCCCGGGTGCAGCGCCTGGAGCCGGCGACACACCTCCAGGCCGTCGAGGCCGGGCAACATCACGTCGAGCACGACCAGATCGGGACGGGTGCCGGCGGCCGTGGTCAGCGCCGAGGGGCCGTCGGGCGCGGTGATCGCGCCGAACCCCTCCGCCCGGAGCCGGGCGGCCACCGCGTCGGCGATCATGGGCTCGTCCTCGACCACGAGTACGAGCCGCTTTTCCCCCGTCGCGTCGGTCATACCCGCAGCCTACGTACCGTCGGCGGGCGGTGTGCGCGAGTTGGCCAGGCTCGCCCGAACCGGGGAGACCCCCTACGACGTCCAGAGGAGAAGGGGCCGGGACAAGGTACCGAGGTACCCCCCGCGAGCCGGCCCCGATTGGTACTTCAGGGGGAGGATCGGTCTAACCTGATCCGTCTACCCTGGCTGAAGCGTTGCCGCCGGACAACGCACCCCTCGATCCGCCGCGCGGATCCGGGGAGTGGTCCACGACCCGGGTGGTGACGGATCCGATCGAATCGGCCGACCGACGGCTCAACCGACAGCTTGGGGGACGTGGTGAAGGGCAACGTCACGGAGGATCCCTCCCACGAGGTCGAGGGGCGCGAGCAGTCGCCGCCGACCACGCAGGCGGGGTCGGTGACGAAGGCCGGCGGGGCGGCGACGGTTCCGGACGAGGCGGCCGCGGCCAAGGCCCGCCGGATGCGCACGATCAAGGACGCGGCCCGCGAGCTGCTGCTGGTCGCGCTGCTGTTCGGGGTGTACAAGCTCGGTCGCGGGCTGGCCTCGGGCGAGACGTCCACCGCCTTCTCGAACGCGAAGCAGCTGCTGACCATGCAGCAGGACCTGCGACTGCCCGACGAGGCGTCGATCCAGCACTGGTTCATGCAGTCGCACGCGGCCATCACGTTCTGCAACAAGTACTACGCCTACGTGCACTTCCCGGCGACCGTCGGGTTCCTGCTGTGGTTGTGGATCCGCCATCGCGAGCACTACAAGTGGGTGCGCAACATCCTGGCGATGATGACCGGCGCCGCGCTGATCATCCACATCCTGGTGCCACTGGCGCCGCCGCGGAAGATGCCGGGCTTCACCGACACGGGGATGGACGCGGGCGACTCGCCGTACGCCGGCGCCGGCGCCAAGATCGCCAACCAGTTCGCCGCGATGCCGTCGCTGCATGTGGGCTGGGCGGTGGTGGTCGCGCTCGGGGTGGCCTCGGTCTGGCGCGCGGCCGGAACCGGTCGCAAGATCGCGAGCTGGGCGATGTGGCTGCATCCGGCGATCACGCTGCTCGTGGTCGTGGTGACCGCGAACCACTACTGGATGGACGCCGTGGTCGCGGTGCTGCTGATGATCTTCGCGATGGCCGTACTGCCCGGGCCGGATCGTGAACCGCGGCGCGAAAAAACGCCGCGCGCGATCCCGGCGCCGCGGATAGCCCGCTAGCAAGATCGCCCCCGCTCCGGCGGGGGCTTTTTTGCGTTCCCTTGACCAATCTTTCGGCGGTGTCCGCGTCGGGTAGTGGCACCGGGCCAAGGGCGCGCCTTCCGGCTCATGGCGCGCGAGCGTGCGACCCGGATACGCGCCAATGGCAGGAACGTCAGCACTTCCGCGCATGCGACTACGGGCACGCGCGAGCCGCATAGGGCAAGACGAAGCCCCGCCACCCGTCGGAGGTGGTGACGGAGCTTCGAGGGGCGAGCGTCAGACCGTGCGCGGTGTCGACAACAGGGCCGAAGCTCGCGCCGAGCTGATCGAGTCGGGCATCGACCCCGCCCGGATCGGTGTCGATCATGTGCGGTCCGTCGGCCGGCAGCCCTGCCCGGTGTCACACCGACGCCGGACACGCTGTGCGGACGCTGCGGAACCGATCGCGCCGCCGTACGGCCGGACGGCTCGCTCGCTCTGTGTGTTCTCTCGCGGTTCATGCCCGTGCTCACCGTTCGGGATCGGCCGCTCGCGGAAATCGTGGGCGGACCCGAGTGGTGCGCCGCCGTGGCCCGAATCCCGGCCCGCGCCGACGTGGCGTGTCAGCCCGACGACACGAACGACTGTGACCCCTCTGGCACGGAATCGTGCACGCCCTCTTACTGCACCCCCGATGGTCTCGACAACTGGTAGCAGTTCCCGTGATTTGGCAGCAGCGGGCGCAACGACTTGCCGTGGTCCGGCACCATCGGCTGAAACACGCGAAGCCCCACCCGAACCACGTGGCCACGGGCGGGGCTTCGGCATTGCGTGGGCCGGCCCGGCCCGTCGACCTCGGCGTCCTGGTCGCGCTTGACGTACGTCCCGCGAAGCGCCCAACAAAAAGCAACGCCGCCGACACGACCCCGACGCCCGCCCACGTCCCGATCCCGGCCCTGCTCCGCGCACCACGCCACTCCAGCGCCCCACCGCCCCGGGCCGCCCCGCCCCGAAGCCCCTACCCCCGGCGATGCAGCCGCGCCAGCGACAACCGCCCCGCCGCCAGCGCGCGCGTGTTCACCGACTCGACCCGCCCCGTCCGCCCCACCACGACCTTCGGATACACCGGAGGAAGCACCACCGCGTCCCGCGCGACGATCTCGCCCGCCACCCGCGTGAGCCGCGCCCGCCGCGCGTTGTCCGGCGTCGCCCCCGCCTCCTCGACCAGCCGATCCAGCTCCGGGTTCACATACCCCGTGCTCTCGCCCCCGGTCGACACCGCCGGCGCCAACGCCGCGAAGCCCGTGCGCCCCACCGCGTACCCCGACCCGCGCCGGTCCACCAGCGCAGCGTCGAAGTCACCGACCCGCCGCCGCGCCGCCCACGTCGCCGCGTCCACCTGCTCGACCACGACGGTGAACCCGACCCGGTTCCACCCCTCGGCCAACACCCGTGCCACCTCCGGCAGTTCCCCGGCATCCCCGACCACCGCCAGCAGCGTGAACCGCACACCGTCCCGCGGCAACGGCACCGGCGCCTCGCCCAACATCGCGGTGACCCGCTCCGGCTCCACCGTCGGCCCCGCCGTCGCGCTCGGACTCGGCTTCGGCGACGCGGTCGGGCTGACCCCCCGCCCGTACGGGGTGTACTCCGGGTCCCACCCCTCGTTGCCCGGACCCAGCGGCCCCTGCCCGATCACCGCGTCGCCCCGGTACACGTCCCGCAGCACCCGGGTGCGATCCATCCCGAACCCCAGCGCCCGCCGCACCGCGACGTCGTCGAACGGCGGCCGGCGCAGGTTCGGCAGCACCACCAGGTCGGCCGGCCCGCTCGCGGTCTGCACGTACGTGTCGTCCGCCTTGCGCAACCGCCGCGCCTGATCGGGCGTCGGGTGCGGGTACACCGCGAGCCGGTGCGCCTTCAGATCGGCCACCGGATCGGCCGAGGCGCGGAACTCCCACGCGTCCGCCGGCGCGGCCTCGTCCCGATACCCGGCGTCCCGGCGCAACACGACCGCACCGCCGTCCGCGCTCGCCAGCCGGAACGGCCCGGTGCCCACCAGCGCCCGAGGATCCCCCAGGCTCGCCTGATGCGGGATCGGCAGACAGGCCAGGAACGCCCGCAGCGCCCCGAACGCACGCGGCAGCTCGATCCGCACCGTCCGCGCGTCCGGCGCCTCGATCGCCCCGAACCGCCCCGCCAGCCACGGGGCCCAGTCCCCCGCCGTCGCCGGATCGTTCACCCGACGCAGACACGCCGCCACATGCTCGGCGGTGAACGGATCCCCGTTGTGGAAGCGCACATCCGCCCGCAGCCGCACGGTCCAGCTCAACCCGTCCGGCGCGATCAGCGGATCGGCCGCGGCCAGCACCGGCCCGATCGTGGTGTCGTCCCGGTAGGTGTACAGCGCCTCGACCACCGGGTCGGCGATCCACCGGGTCGCCTCGGCCGTCGAGTGCACCGGATTGAGCACGTCGGGCAGCCGCGGCAGGCCCACCACGAGCGTGCCCCCCGACCGCGACTCGCGCCCGCCACAGCCGGCGAGCAGGCCCGCGGACACCGCGACCACCCCCGTACCGGCCCCCAGGGCAAGCACACGGCGACGGGACAACGGCATCCGAAGGTCCTTCCGAAACAACCCAAGCAACCAACTACCGGCAACCGGCAACCGGCAACCAACAGCCGAATCAACCGAATCAAACAGCGAAAACGATCTTCCCGAACAACTCGCCCTCCGCCAACCGCCGAAACCCCTCCACCGCCTCGCGCAACGGCAGCACCGAGTCGATCACCGGCCGCACCCCACCATGCGCGCACAGCCGAAGCAGCCCCGCGAGTTCGTCCTTGTCGCCCATCGTCGAACCGACCACGCGCAGTTCGTTGAAGAAGATCCGGGTCAACTCCGCGGCCGGCGGCCGGTCGCCCGAGGTGGCGCCGGAGATCACGATCGTGCCGCCCGGCTTCAGGCTCTTGATCGAGTGCGACCAGGTGGCCGCGCCGACCGTCTCCATCACCGCGTCCACCCGCTCGGGCAACCGCGCGCCCGAGGCGAACGCCGCGTCCGCGCCCAGCTCCACCGCCCGCGCGCCCTTGGCCTCGTCCCGACTGGTCACCCACACGCGGTACCCGGCCGCCTTCCCGAGCACCACCAGCGCGGTGGCCACCCCGCCGCCGGCGCCCTGGACCAGGATCGTGCCGCCCGGCCGCACTCCCGAGTTGGTGAACAACATCCGATACGCCGTCAGCCACGCCGTGGGCAGGCAACACGCCTGCTCGAAGCTCAGTTCGGCCGGCTTGGGCAGCAGGTTCCAGCGCGGTACGGCGACCTTCTCGGCGAAGGTGCCGTCGTAGCGCTCGGTCAGGATCGACCGGGGCTCGTCCGTCCCGAGCCCGCCGATCACCGAGTGCACGACGACCTCGTTGCCGTCCTCGTCGATCCCGGCCGCGTCACAGCCCAGGATCATCGGCAGCTGCTTCTCGGTGATGCCCACGCCCTTGAGGGACCACAGGTCGTGGTGGTTCAGCGAGGCGGCCTTGACCGTGACGGTCGTCCATCCCGGCGGCAGTGCCCCGTCCGCGCCGGGCTCGGGTCGTTCCCCGAGCCGGAGACCGGACAGCGGGTCCTGGGCATCGATGCGCACGGCACTCACGGCAAACATGCAGGCACCCTACTGACGCCGGCGACGAGCCGAGGGGCCCACCCGCCCGGGTGGGCCCCTCGGCTCTCGGCAGCCGTGGCCGCGCGTCGATCGTCGAACGGTCGGCGAGGAGCCGTCGGACGATCACCGATCCACGGACCGCGGCTCAGATGCGCGCCACACCGTCCCGGCGCGCGGCCTCGGCCACCGCCTTGGTCACCGCCGGCGCGACCCGCTCGTCGAACGGCGACGGAATCACCCGGTCGGGCGCCAGCTCGTCGGCGACGACCGCGGCCAGCGCCTCGGCGGCGGCCACCTTCATCCCCTCGGTGATCCGCTTGGCGCGCACCGACAGCGCGCCGGCGAACACACCCGGGAAGGCCAGGACGTTGTTGATCTGGTTCGGGTAGTCGCTGCGCCCGGTGGCGACCACGGCCGCGTACTTGTGCGCGAGGTCCGGGTCGATCTCCGGGTTCGGGTTGGCCATAGCGAAGATGATCGCCTCGGGCGCCATCGTCGCCACGACCTCCTCGGCCACCTTGCCCGCGGAGACCCCGAGGAAGACGTCGGCGCCCTTCATCGCGACCTCGATGCCGCCGCGCAGCCCGGCCTTGTTGGTCAGTTCGGCGATCATCCGCTTGATCGGCGTCAGGTCGTCGCGTCCCTCGTGCACGATGCCCCGGCTGTCCACCACGCACAGGTCGCCGATGCCCGCCTCGATCAGGATCTTGGCGATCGCGATGCCCGCCGCGCCCGCGCCCGAGATGACCGCGCGCAGGTCGCCGAGGCCGCGCCCGGTCACCGTGGCCGCGTTGCGCAGCGCGGCCAGCGCGACGATCGCGGTGCCGTGCTGGTCGTCGTGGAAGACCGGGATGGACACCCGCTCCTGGAGCCGGCGCTCGACCTCGAAGCAGCGCGGGGCGCTGATGTCCTCCAGGTTGATCCCGCCGAACGAGGGCGCGAGCCGGGCGATGGTGTCCACCAGTTCGTCCACGTCGGTGCAGTCGAGCGCGATCGGCACCGCGTCGACGCCGCCGAACTGCTTGAACAGGATCGCCTTGCCCTCCATCACCGGCAGGGAGGCGGCCGGGCCGATGTCGCCCAGGCCGAGCACGGCGGTGCCGTCGGTGACGACCGCGACCGTGTTGGACACCCACGTGTAGTCGTGGACCAGCTCCGGGTTCTCCGCGATGGCCGTGCAGACACGTGCCACACCGGGCGTGTAGGCCAGGGACAGGTCGTCGCGGTTGCGCACCGGGACGGTCGAGCGAACTTCCATTTTCCCGCCCCGGTGCAGGGCGAAGACCGGATCGAGTTCGTCCGTCGCCATGCTGTCCGTCGGGATGATCTCCGCTGCCACAGTGACCCCTCTTATCGACTTCATCGACATTGCTCAGTGGAAGTGCAGCTCTCGGAGCGCGAGCGCCGGCTGCCTACCTCAGCGGCATCGGCGCTTCGTGCAGCGCACATGATCCGGCTGAGGGTACGGGGGTCACCCGTGACGCCGATTTTGGCACACCCCCCGAACGGGGGTACGCCGGGGCGATGAACCGATTACCACCTTTTTGTGATGGACCGTCAGACCCTGGTGCACCCGGCCCAGACGCTAGTGCCACGGGCGGTACGCTGACAGTAACCGCCGCCACATCCGTCGGGTCGTTCCGGGCGAATCGCGCGCCGAATCGTCCGCGCGAGGAAGGGCAGCCGTTGGACCTCTCCGCGTATGCCGAGCACGCGGTCCGCCTGGTCAACACCGAACAGCCGGCCCGCGGCGAGGATCTGCTGCGCTCCCCCGACGACGTGCCCGCGCTGATCGCACCCGTTCGGCGGATCCCGTCCCGGGTGACCGACGGTGACGTGGCCCGGCTGCGTTCGGTCCGCACCCGCCTGCGCGCGGTCTTCACGGCCGCCGCGGCCGGACGCGAGGCGGACGCGGTGGCGACGCTGAACGGACTGCTCGCCGAATTCCCCGTACATCCGCGTCTGACCGGCCACGACGCCAGTCCGTGGCATCTACACCTGGCGGGCGACGCGGTCGGCGCGGCCGAGGGCTTCGCCGCCATCGCCGGCATGGGCCTGGCCGTGCAGTTGACTACGCACGGTATCGACCGACTCGGCGTCTGCCAGGCCCTCCCGTGCCGGAACGTGTTCCTGGACATGTCCGCAAATCGCTCCCGCCGGCACTGTTCGGACCGCTGCACCTCGCGCGCCAACGTGGCCCTGTACCGGGCCAGACGCCGGGCCCGGGAGCCGCAGCCCGACCGACATACCTGACATTTGCGGGTTGGCGCGCCGTCGACTGTGGGACATGTACATGGACGGCTTGATCTCCCGGTGCGAAATTACCGAAGTCGGGTACACTACGTACTCGTCAAATCACATATCGTGACGTAGCGTCGGGTGGACGGCTCCCCGGTCGTTCCCGCCCACGTTCGCGCATCGATGACGACAGTTGTCGGCCGGCGCGGTAGCGTCGCTGGGGTTCCCCGACATCGGTGGTGACCGCCTCCGGCGGCCACCCACAGCAGCACCTTGGAGGTGAGGGTGTCCCAGCGATCCGCACACACCGCGGACGAAGCCGGCACCGGGCAGCGTGACTTCGTCGAGGTCCGACTGCCTGCCGAAGGTGCCTATCTCTCCGTCCTGCGCACCGCCACGGCGGGCCTCGCGGCCCGCCTCGACTTCACCCTGGACGAGATCGAGGATCTGCGCATCGCGGTGGACGAGGCGTGCGCGATGTTGCTCGATCAGGCGGTGGCCGGCGGGATCCTCTCCTGCGTGTTCAACCTGGTGGGCGACGCGTTGCACGTGACCGTGTCCGCGCCGACCACCGACGGTCGAACACCCGCGCGCGACACGTTCGCCTGGACCGTCCTGTCGGCGCTGGCCGGCGAGGTGGACGCCACGGTGAGTGACGACAAGGTGGTCGCCATCAGCCTGCACAAGAAGCGCGGTGGCGGGCCGGAGCAGACGTGAGCAGTGGTGTTGAAGGCGCGGCCAACGAACCGCAGCCGAGCGCGGCCTCACCCGACGAGGCCGCCGGGCGCGGCCGAGGGGAGGGTGAGGGCATGGTGAGCGACGCGAGTATGACGATGGACGGTGGCGTCGAGGCGGCGGGGTCGGCGCAGCCTGCCGGAGCCGCCGGGCCCACGGGTCCCGCGGTGCCGAATCGGCGGCGGGCCGGTTCCGAACGCCACGCCCACGACCGCGAGGTCGCGCGGGGGTTGTTCGCGCGGTTGGCGGAGCTGGAATCGGATCCGCCGGCCCGGGCCGCGGTGCGCGATCGACTGGTGGAGATGCATCTGCCGCTGGTCGAGCACCTCGCCCGCCGGTTCCGCAATCGCGGCGAGCCGCTCGACGACCTGATCCAGGTGGCCACCATCGGCCTGATCAAGTCGGTGGACCGGTTCGACTCGGATCGTGGGGTCGAGTTCTCGACCTACGCGACGCCGACCATCGTCGGCGAGATCAAGCGGCACTTCCGGGACAAGGGCTGGGCGGTACGGGTGCCGCGCCGACTCCAGGAGCTGCGGCTCGCGCTGACCTCGGCCACCGCCGAGTTGTCCCAGCGCAACGGCAGGTCCCCCACGGTCGCCGAACTCGCCGTGCAGTTGGGGATCTCCGAGGAGGAGGTGCTCGAAGGCCTCGAATCGGCCAACGCCTACAGCACGCTGTCGCTGGACGTGCCGGACACCGACGACGATTCGCCGGCCGTCGCCGACACGTTGGGCGCCGAGGACGACGCGCTGGAGGGGGTCGAGTATCGCGAGTCGCTCAAGCCGCTCCTGGAGCAGTTGCCGCCGCGGGAGAAGAAGATCCTGCTGCTTCGCTTCTTCGGCAACATGACCCAGTCCCAGATCGCGCAGGAGGTCGGCATCTCCCAGATGCACGTCTCGCGGCTGTTGGCGCGCACGCTCGCGCAGTTGCGCGAGCGCCTGCTGGTCGAGGAGTAGCACCGGAGCGGGACCGGTTACACCGGGTGCGCGCGGGCGTGGAAGTGCGGCGGCCCCGGACCGATGTCGGTCCGGGGCCGCCCGCTTCGTCGAGCCGGTGTCCGCGCGCTCAGGCCCGCCGGGCCTGGTGCCGCGTTTCGAGGGCCTTGTACATCCCGGGGGTGGCGAGCGTGCCGATGGTGGCCGCGCCCACGATCATCGTCAGGATCCCGATCGCCATCTGATCCGCCTTGATCAGATACCAACCCATGCCGACCACGATCAGATTGGCGGTGATCGCCGGCGATCGGCTCCAGCGCCGGCCGCGCACCATGCCGACGAAGGCGGCGACTATCCCGGCGGCGAGGATCAGCAGGTAGATGCCGATCGCCACGCCCTCCGACGAGTTGGTCGGATGGCCGAACTCGCTGCGGAAGGTCAGGTAGAGGGCGTAGCCGAGGAGCGCGAACGCCTCGACACCGACCACCGCGGTACAGATGCGCCAGGTGAGCGGGAGGGCCCCGGCGGGGTCCGGCTGGTCCTGGGCGGAAGGGCTCTCGGTCACCCCAAGACTGTAACCTCGGGCCGGTGTGCTCCGGGCCGGGGGCGTCCTACCCGCCGGTAGATACCCTGTCGTCATGCGTGCCCTTCTCGTCGTGAACCCCAAGGCCACGACCACCAGTGAGCGGACCCGCGACGTGCTGGCACACGCGCTCGGCGGCGACCTCAAGCTCGACGTGGTGAGCACCGAGCACCGCGGCCATGCCGCGGAGCTGGCCCGACAGGCGGCCGACGACGGCATCGACCTGGTGATCGCGCTCGGCGGCGACGGCACGGTCAACGAGGTGGCCAACGGACTCCTGGCGGCGGGGCCGGCCCCCTCGCTGCCGGCGGTGGCGGTGGTCCCGGGCGGCAGTACCAACGTCTTCGCCCGCTCGCTCGGACTGCCCAACGACCCGGTCGAGGCGACCGGCCTGCTGCTCGACGCGCTGCGCGCGGGTCGTAGTCGGGAGATCGGCCTGGGCCTGGCCGACGAGCGCTGGTTCCTGTTCTGCGCCGGGCTCGGCTTCGACGCCGATGTGGTCGGACGGGTGGAGCACCGCCGGGCCGGCGGCCGGCGGGCCACCCCCGGGTTGTACGTACGCTCCGCGATGCACCACTTCCTCGGCGGTCGGGACGCCCGCAGGAACGGGCCGCTCACGCTGGAGGTCCCGGGCATGGACCCGATCGGGGGAATCTGCCTCGGCATAGTCCAGAACACGGTCCCGTGGACGTTTTTGCGCGATCGGCCGCTGAATCCCTGTCCGCAAGCGTCATATGACACCGGATTGGACCTCTTCGCGCTCACCCGGATGACAACACTGCCCACATTGCGCCATCTGGCCCAGATGCTGGGCTCCACGGGTAATGCTCCACACGGACGTCACGTCGTGTCCCTGCACGACTGCGATGCGTTCACTCTTCGGGCTGAAGAACCTGTTTCCCTTCAGGTCGATGGGGACCATCTGGGAGAACATCGGAGTGTGACCTTCAGGGGGGTTCCCCGTGCACTGCGTGTGATTGTGTGAGTGGAAGGGCCTTTTGGCCTTTCACTCGAACGCGAATACCCCGTTCATCCCTTCGATGTAGTGGTGTGACCTAGTCGACACCGATGATTTAAAAAATCCTGGCCCAAGGGGGTTGTATCGGCGGCCGAGGTTTGTAAGGCTCTACGAGGCGGCAGGGACGTGGCCGAAAGGTCATCTTCACCGCCCGAATCCACTGCCAAACCTGGGGACCGACTCCGTCGGCCCCATGCTTGTCGGGGGGTTCGTGAAAGCGTTCACATTCACAAGCCACAGCGGGGCCGGAAGCCCTTGCTGACCCACGAGGAGTTGGACCGCATGGACTGGCGCCACGTTGCTGCCTGCCGTGACGAAGACCCGGAGCTGTTCTTCCCGATCGGCAACACCGGTCCCGCTCTGCTTCAGATCGAGGAGGCGAAGGCGGTCTGCCGCCGTTGCCCCGTGATGGAGCAGTGCCTGGGCTGGGCTCTCGAGTCCGGTCAGGACGCGGGTGTGTGGGGCGGTCTGAGCGAGGACGAGCGTCGCGCTCTCAAGCGCCGCGCCGCCCGCAACCGCGCTCGCGCCTCCGCCTGATCACCACGACGGGCTGAACTCTCCGGAGACTTGGATCGCCGGAAAACAAAAGAGCTTTACCGCAGTTGCCCCGCCGGGGTCCGATCGGACCGAGGCGGGGCAACTGCTTTTTCTCGTGCGGGTGTTCCTCGCTTACGCGGGATCCGAACCGATCCAAGATTCGGCGGCGGCGCTCAGCGGCGCCGGCGCAGTTGTACGTCCAGCCTGACGATCGTGCCGCCGGCCGGATTCGGCACCATGTCGAAACGGCCCGCGAGTTCGCTGCCCACGAGGGTGCGCACGATCTGCAGGCCGAGATTGCCGGACGTCTGCGGATCGAAGTCGTCGGGCAGGCCGATCCCGTCGTCGGTGACGGTGATCAGCAGTCGTTCCGCCCACCGCTCCGCGTGCACCTCCAGGGTGTTGACCCGCTCCGCGTACGCCGGGTCCTCGAACGCGTGCTCCAGGGCGTTTTGCAGCAGCTCGGTCAACACCATCGCCAGCGGCGTGGCGGTCTCCGCGATCAGTTCGCCGAAGTTGCCGTGCCGGGCGGTGCGTACCCGCAACGAGGACGCGGCGACCTCGGTGACCATGGACAACACCCGGTCGGCGATCTCGTCGAAGTCCACCCGCTCGTCCAGCGTCTGGGACAGCGTCTCGTGCACGATCGCGATCGAGCCGACCCGGCGCACCGCCTCCTCGAGCGCGGCGCGGGCCTGTGGCGCGTCCATCCGGCGAGCCTGGAGGCGCAGTAGCGCGGCCACCGTCTGGAGATTGTTCTTCACCCGGTGGTGGATCTCCCGGATGGTCGCGTCCTTGGTGATCAGCTCGCGTTCGCGACGGCGCAATTCGGTCACGTCGCGCAGCAGCATGATCGCGCCGATCCGCTGACCGCGCGGCTTGAGCGGGATCGCCCGCAGCTGCACCACCGCGGCCGGCGTCTCGACCTCGGTCTCGCGCGGCGCCCAACCGCTGGCGACGGCGGAGATCGCCTCGTCGACCGGTCCCTCGTGCGGGGCCAGTTCGGCGGTGATCCGGCCGAGGTGGCAGCCGACCAGGTCGGTGCTCAGGCCGAGGCGGTGGTAGGCGGAGAGCGCGTTGGGGCTGGCGTACTGCACGATGCCGTCGGCGTCGAGCCGGATCAGGCCGTCGCCCACACGCGGCGAGGCGTCCATGTCGAGCAGCTCGCCCGCATGCGGAAACGTCCCTGCGGCGATCATCTGCGCCAGGTCCGCGGCGCTTTGCAGATAGGTCAGTTCCAGCCGGCTGGGGGTGCGCGCGGTGAGCAGGTTGGTGTTGCGCGCGATCACCCCGATCACCCGCCCCTCGCGGGAGACGGGGATCGCCTCGACCCGCACGGGCACGTCGTCGCGCCACTCCGGGTCGCCCTCGCGCACGATGCGTCCCTCGTCGAGGGCGGCGTCCAGCATCGGCCGCCGGCCGCGCGGGACGAAGTCGCCGACCAGGTCGTCCTGGTGCGAGGTGGCGCCGGTGTTCGGCCGCATCTGCGCCACCGCCACGTACTGCTCGTCGTCGGTGGGCACCCACAGCACCAGGTCGGCGAAGGACAGATCCGCGAGCAGCTGCCACTCGGACACCAGCAGGTGCAGCCACTCCAGGTCGGCGGCGGACAGTGCGCCGTGGCGGTGGACGAGATCGTTCATGGAGGGCACACGCGCAGCGTACTTTCCACCCGGCCTGCGATCCTGGCCGCCCCACTCCGCCGCACCCGTGAGGTATGGATGTCCACCGAATCGCCCACGCCCGGCCGGCCCCTCCCCGGCGGCGGTCATCCGCTCGACTGGCTGGACCTGCGGGAGAAGGAACGGGAGGAGGCGGGGCTGCGGCGCCGGCTGCGCCCGCGCGAGGCGACGGTCGACGGGCTGGATCTGGCCGGAAACGACTACCTGGGGCTGACCCGCGACGCACGGGTGATCGAGGCGGGCGTACGCGCGCTGCGCACCTGGGGCGGCGGGTCGACCGGGTCGCGCCTGGTGACCGGGTCCACGACGCTGCACGCCGCGCTGGAGGCGGAGCTGGCCGAGCACATGGGGGCCGAGGCGGCGCTGGTGTTCTCCTCCGGCTACCTGGCCAACCTCGGGGTGATCTGCGGCCTGATCGGCAAGGGCGGACTGGTCGTCTCGGACGCGATCAACCACGCCTCGATCGTGGACGCGTGCCGGCTGTCCCGGGCCCGGGTGGCGATCACCCCGCACTGCGACGTCGAGGCGGTGGCCCGGGTGCTGGCGGAACGGGCCGAGGAACGGGCCCTGGTGGCCGTGGACGCGGTTTTCTCGGTCGACGGGGACATCGCCCCGCTCGCGGAGCTCGCGGCCGTCACACGGCGATATGGCGCCGTCCTGCTCGTGGACGAGGCGCACGGGCTCGGCGTGGTCGGCGCGGGCGGCCGGGGCGCGGTGTACGCGGCCGGGCTCGCGGGGGCCGACGACGTGGTGCTGACCGCGACGTTGTCCAAGGCGCTGGGCGCGCAGGGCGGCGCGGTGCTGGGTCCGCGCCGGGTGGTCGAGCACCTGGTCGACGCGGCCCGGTCGTTCATCTTCGACACCGGGCTGGCTCCGGCGAGCGTCGCGGCGGCCCTGGAGGCGCTGCGGATCCTGCGCGCGGAGCCGGATCTGACCGCGCGGGTACGGGCGAACGCGCGCGCGCTCGCGGCCGGCGCCCGGGAGGCGGGGCTGCGTGCGACCGAGCCCGAGGGCGCGGTGACGTCGGTGCTCGTCGGCGAGGCTCAGCTCGCGTTCGACACCGCCGCGCGTTGCGCGCAGGCCGGGGTCCGGGTCGGCTGCTTCCGTCCGCCGTCGGTGCCCGACGGCATCTCCCGACTGCGTCTCGCGGCCCGCGCGGACCTGACGCCGGCCGATCTGGAGCGGGCCCTGACGGCACTGCGATACGCCACTTCGTGACCCGATAACAACCGGTATACGTGTCATGTCCCTCGACATTGGTCTAGACAACTGGGATTGGTCTGAACCAAAATGGGCGGCGGCCTCCCGGCCCGCACCGGGAGGCCGCCGAACGTTCGGCCGCGTAGCGGTCCCGCAGGGAAGGAAGGGCACGCGTGGCCGGCATAGGGGCACCTCGCGTGCTTGTGGACGGGAAGCTCGTGGGCCCGGCCGAGGTGGGGGTCGAGCAGGGCCGGATCACCGGCGTCACCGAGGGACCCGGCCGCCCCGACACGCTCCGGCTGCCGCACGGCGTGCTCACGCCCGGCCTGATCGACGTGCAGCTCAACGGCGCGTTCGGACACGACTTCGTGGCCGCGGACGCGACCGCCTGGCGTGAGGTCGCCGCCCGGCTCCCGTCGACCGGGGTCACCGCCTTCTGCCCGACCTTCATCACCGGCGACCTGGACACCCTCACCGCGGCCCTCGTACGGGCCGCGGAGTTGCGCGCCAAGCTCGCCACGGAGCCCATCGCGCGCGACCTGGGCGTGCACCTGGAGGGGCCGTTCCTGTCCCCCGCCCGGGTCGGCACCCACCCGCCGGAGTACCTGCGCGAGCCCACTCCCGAACTGATCGACCGGCTGCTCCTGGACGACGCCGTCCGCGAGGCGCTGACGCTGGTCACCCTGGCCCCCGAACTTCCCGGTGCGCTCGAGGCCATTCGACGCATCGTCGCCGCGGGGATCCGAGTCTCGGCCGGACACACGGACGCGACCGCCGCCGAGATGTCCGCCGCCGCGGACGCGGGCGCGACCATGGTCACCCACCTGTTCAACGCCCAGCGCGGCCTGGGCCACCGCGAGCCGGGTGTGGTCGGCGCGGCGCTGAGCGACCCGCGCCTGACCCCCGGCCTGATTGCCGACCTGCACCACGTGGTGGGCCCGGTCTGCTCGCTGGTCCTGCGCGTGGCGGGCGAGCGCACCGCGCTGGTCACCGACGCGATGGCGGCCGCGGGCATGCCGCCCGGCCGCTACCGGCTCGGCGACGTGGACGTGACCCTGGTCGAGGGCGACGTGCCGCGCAACCCCGACGGCACCATCGCCGGCTCGGCGCTGACCCTGGACCTGGCCGTGCGCAACCTGATCGGCCTGGGCAACCCGCCGGCGCGGGTGCTCACCTCCGCGACCCGGGTCCCGGCCGACGCCCTGGGCCGCACCGACCTCGGCCGCATCGCCCCCGGCGCCACGGCCGACCTGGTCTGGTGGAGCGACGAGTGGACGATCCTCAAGACCTGGATCGGCGGAGTGGTCGCCTACGAGGCCACCACCGCCTGACCACCCCCACCCCGCGACGTGCAAAAGCCCCCGACCCGGTCCGGGTCGGGGGCTTTTGCACGTTCGGGCCGCGCTTTCCGGCCCCGGGGCGGTCCCGCGACGCGCCCTCGCCGAGCGCGTCCCGGGCCGCCCCCGGTCGTCGACGTCAGCGCGTCTCGGTCACCTTCGCCAGCGCCCGAGGGGCGTCCGGGTCGAGACCGCGGGCCATGGTGACCTCGTACGCCAGCAGTTGCAGCGGAATGATCTCCAGGATCGGCTGCACCTCCTCGGCCACACCCTCCGGCAGCACGAAGCCCGCCGAGGCCCGACCGACCTGGTCCGCGTTGCCGATCACCATCAGGTCCGCACCGCGCCCGCGCAGCCGCTCCAGGACCGGCTGGAGGGCGTCGCCGCCCTTGCCGTCCGGCACCACCGCGATCACCGGGCTGACGTTGTCGACCATGGCCAGCGGCCCGTGCAGCAGGTCCGCCCCGGAGAACGGCTGGGCCGGGATGTAGCTGGTCTCCATGATCTTCAGCGCGGCCTCGCGCGCCGTCGGGTAGCCGTAGCCGCGCGAGGTGATCACCAGGCGCTGCGCGAAGCGGTAGCGCTGCGCCAGCTCGGCGACCTCCTCGCGGCGGTCCAGCACGTCCTGCGCCAGCGCCGGCAGCTGGTCGGCCGGCGAGGTGTCGCCGCCGCGCAGGCCCTCGACGAACAGGTACAGCGCGAGCAGTTCCGCGGTGTACGTCTTGGTCGCGGGCAGCGCCTTCTCCGGGCCGGCCAGCACGTCGATGTGGAACTCGGAGACCGCGGCCAGCGCCGAGTCGGCGTTGTTGGTCACCGCGAGGGTGATCGCGCCGGCCTTGCGGGCCGCCTCGGTGGAGGCCACCAGGTCGGGCGAGCCGCCCGACTGGGAGACGGTGATCACCAGGCAGTCGGTCAGGTCCGGCTCTGCGCCGTACGCCGTGGTCGTGGACATGGAGGTGAGCCCGGCGGGCTTGCCGAGCAGCACCTCGATCAGGTACTTCGCGTACAACGCGGCGTTGTCGCTGGTGCCCCGCGCGGTCAGCAGCACGAACCGCGGGTTGCGCGCGGCGATCTCGGCCGCGACGGCGCGGATCGAGGGCGCGCCCTCGGCCAGGATCCGGCGCAGCACGGCAGGCTGCTCCGCCATCTCGGCGGACATGATGGTGCCCCGGTTCGGTGCCAGGACGTCACGGTCGTCGGTGGCGGACATGGTGCGGCCTTCCGTTGATTCCATGTGCTGATTCGGTTTCCACATACGGATGCGGAGGTCGGGCGGATCCGCGGGCCGGGGCCCGGGAACGCCCGCCTCCCCAGTGTCCGGTTTCCCGGTGTCGGGCGGGTTCACGGAGGCCGGACGCTCGGTGTCGAACGGATACCGGGCGTCCGGCCCCCTGGTCGAGGGATGCCGTCAGGCGAGCCGACGGCCGGTCAGGATCTCGGCGGCGGCGATCCCGCACACGGTGGCGGCGCCGTGCGTGGCGAGATGGGCGGCGCCCGGAGTGGCAGCTCCGGGGATGCCCATCTCGACCACGACGGCGTCCGGCCGCGCGGCGAGCAGGCCCGCCACGATCTCGGTCGCCCAGACGTGGTGCTCCAGGTTGCGCACCACGAGCACCAGGGGACGGTCCGCCCCCGCGCGCAGCACCTCGTCGATCAGCCCCGGCTCGGCGGCCCGGGCTCGGGTGACCGTGGTCCCGGGCAGCGCCTCGGCCAGCACCGGCGCCAGGCCCCACGGGGTCTGCTCGCCGACCGCGATGTTGGCGGTGGGGGACAGCTCCACCACGTGTGCGGGCCGGTCGATCGGGGTCACCGTACCGGTCACCCGGACCGCGCGGCGGGCCGCGTCGAGCCCGAGCGCGTAGTCGACCGGCTCGGCCGCGCCGACCTTGGCCCACGCGGCCAGCGCGTGCACCCGCCCGGCCGCGTCGACCAGCCGCTCCTCGGCGAGCCGGCCCTCGCGCACCGCGTCCACCAGCGCGTCGCGCAGGTGCAGCACGGTGTCCTCGTCGCACAGCCCGCCGCCCACGCACACCGCGTCGACACCGGCCGCGATCGCGCGGACGGTGCCGTCGGCTATGCCGTAGGTGTCGGCGATCGCACCCATCTCGATGGCGTCGGTGACGATCAGGCCGGTGTAGCCCAGTTCCTCGCGCAGCAGCCCGGTCATGATCTTCCGGGACAACGTCGCGGGCAGTTCGGTGTCGTACGCGGGCAGCAGGATGTGCGCGCTCATGATCGCCTTGGTGCCGGCCGCGATACTCGCGTGGAACGGCACCAGCTCCCGGGCGGCCAGCGTCTCGCGCGAGACGTCCACCAGCGGCATGCCGTGGTGCGAGTCGATCGCGGTGTCGCCGTGTCCGGGGAAGTGTTTGACGCACGCGGCCACGCCGGCCGCCTGGAGCCCGGTGACGTACGCGGCGGTGTGCCGCGCGACCAGGTCGGGCTCGGCGCCGAAGGCCCGCACGCCGATGATCGGGTTGTCCGGGTTGGAGTTGACGTCGGCCGACGGGGCCCAGTTGAGGTTGACGCCGCACGCGGCCAGCTCGCGCCCGAGCCCGCGCGCGACCGCCTCGGTGGTCGCGGTGTCGTCCACCACGCCCAGCGCCAGGTTGCCCGGCCAGCGGCTGCCGGTGTTCACGTGTATCCGGGTGACGTCGCCGCCCTCCTCGTCGATCGCGACGATGAGGTCGGGGTTCTCCCGGCGCAGCTCCTCGGTCAGGGCGGTGACCTGTTCGGGGGTCGCGACGTTGCGACCGAACAGGCCCACCGAGCCCAGCCCGCCGGCGATCCGGTGGCGCAGCCACCCGGGCGCGGTCAGGCCGTCGAAACCGGGCTGCAGGACGGCGAGCGCCAGGCGCTCGAGACGTTCGGACATGGTTGATCAGCCCTTTACCGCGCCGGAGGTGAGCCCGCCGGTGACCTTGCCCTGCAAGACCAGGAAGATCGCAAGCACCGGAAGCATGAAGAGGGTGGAGGCGGCCATGATGGCGCCCCAGTCGATGGTGAGCCCGTTGCTGAAGGAGTTGAGCCAGGTCGGCAGCGTGCGCTGCTCCGGCTTGTTCAGCAGCAGCGCGTTGGCGAACGCGAACTCGTTCCACGCGGTGATGAAGCCGAACAGCGAGGTGGAGAGCAGACCCGGGGCCAGCAGCGGGAAGACGACCTTGCGGAACGCGGTGAAGCGCGAACAGCCGTCCACCCGGGCGGCCTCCTCCAGCTCCACCGGGATGCCCCCGAGGAAGCCGCGCAGGGTCACGATCGAGAAGGGCAGCGTCATCACGAAGTAGATCGCGGTGAGCATCGGCAGCGAGTCGAGCAGGTCGTTGTCGCGCGCGATCAGGTACATCGGGATCATCAGCGCCTCCCACGGCGCCATCTGCGCGATGAACACCATGAGGATGAAGGGCGCCCGGCCCTTCCAGTGCATACGCGCCACCGCGAACGCGGCGAAGCACGCCACGACCAGCGCCAGGAGCACGCCGCAGCCCGCGACCAGCAGGCTGTTGCGCCAGTAGTCCCAGAAGTGCGGCGTGTTGACCGCGGTGTCGAAGTTGTGGAACGAGATCGAACTCGGCAGGAACTTCGGCGTCGACGACTGGATGTCCTTGGCCGGCTTGAACGCGGTGAGGATCATCCAGTAGACGGGGAAGATCGACACGGCGAAGACCAGCAGCGCCGCGATGTTGAGCGGAATCCGCTTCAGGGTGCGCGCCTTCACTTGTCGGCCTCCCGCTCCTGCTTGAACATCTGACGGAAGTAGAAGACGAGCATCACCACGAGGATGAGCACGGTGATCGTGGAGATCGCGCCGGCCATGTCGAACAACTTGAGCGACATGCCCTGCTGGTACGCGTACACGGGCAGCGTGCGGACGTCGTTGATCGGCCCGTTCTCGCCCGCGATCGCCCAGATCTGGGCGAACGACTTGAAGATCCAGATCACTTCCAGCGACGTCACCAGCGCGAAGATCGGGCGCAGGATCGGGAAGGTGATCGAGCTGAAGATGCGCACCGGACCGGCGCCGTCGAGTCGGGCCGACTCGTAGACGTCGGTCGACACGGTGGTCAGCCCGGCGTAGAGGGTCAGCGTCGCGAAGGGAATCGACTGCCACACGATGAGCAGGGTGACCACGGTCAGGGTGGAGGTTCCGTGCGCGAACCAGGTGTAGCCCTCGTAGTCGAAGCCGAGCTTGACCAGCGCCCAGTTGACCACGCCGTTGTCGGAGCGGAAGAGCCACTTGAAGATCGTGGTGGCCGCGATCACCGGGGTCGCCCACGCGGCGACCAGGCCGATCAGCACCACGATGCGCATGGCCTTGCCGAGCTTCATCAGCATCAGCGCGCACAGCGTGGAGATCACCATGATCGCCACGACGTTGATCGCGGTGAAATAGAAGGTCCGCCGGGTGACCTCCCAGAATTCGTCGTCCTTGAAGACGGCCTGGTAGTTCTCCCAGCCGACATAATCGGCCGACCGCGAGATCAGCTGCTTGAAGCGGTAATGCTGGAACGACAACATGACGTTCCGGACCACCGGATAGAACAGCAGGAAGGCGATCCCGAGAATCGCGGGCGCGACAAGAAGGTATGGGGTGACCGACTTGACGATCCCCGACGGCTTGCGTGGGGGCTTCGATGCGCGTCTGGCACCCGATGGTGCCTGCTTGCGCGGGGGCTGCGTAGGTGTCGCGACCACCGCGTCTGCCTTGGAGGCTGACACAGCTGCCTTCCCGTGGTTCGGTGTCGGGGGTCTCCGGCCCGTCCGGCCCGGTGGCAGGACGTGGCGAGAGCGCGGAGCCGGCGACGGGGGACCGCCGGCGGGCCGCGCCGGGTGGGCCGGGCCGGTCCCGCCGCGGAGGAGTACCCCGCGGCGGGAGCCGACCGTTCGGCCGAACTGTTCATCACCCGATCCGCTCAGCGGTCCGGGCGGGTGGTGCGGGTCAGTTCTTGGTGTTCAGCGTCTTCTCGATCGACGCGTTGGCTTCCTTGCCGGCCGCGGCCGCGTCGCCACCGGTCATCACCTTGGTGAGGTACGCCTTGATCGGGTTGTTCTCCTCGACGGAGGCCCAGTTCGGCGAGTTGGGGGTGGCGAAGCCGTTCTTCGCGCCCTCCATCATCGCCGCGCCGCCCGGGTCGGCGGTGACCGCGCTGGCGAGCGTGGTCTTGTTCGGGAGCTGCTTGGTCGCCTGCGCGAGCTTGCTCTGCCACTCGTCGCTGTTGATCAGCTTGATGACGTCGTAGGCCAGGTCCTGGTTCTTCGACGCCTCGGGGACCATCAGGTCGGAACCACCGGTGAGGGTGGCACCGGCCTTGCTCGCGTCCTTGCCCGGGATCGGGAAGAAGCCGAACTTGTCCTTCAGGGCCGGGTTCGACTTGATGATCGTCTCGGCCTCGCCCGGAACGGCGATGAACTGGGCGATCTTGCCGCCGTCGGCCGCGAGGACCTCGGGCTGGGTCTTCTCGTCGCCGTCCTTGGCGGCCTTGCCGAGCGCCTGGAGCTGCTTGTAGAAGCCGGCGGCGGCCACGGCCGGGGCGCCGTCGAGGTTGGCCTTCCACGCGCTGCCGGACTTGGTCGCGATGTCCGCGCCCTCGTCCTTGAGCAGACCCGAGTAGAAGTACCAGTTCTGACCGGGCAGGTAGATGCCCTGCTGGTCGCCGGTGTTGAGGCGGGTGGTGACGTCGAGCCACTCGGCGCGGGTCTTCGGCGGCGTGGTGATGCCGGCCTTCGCGAAGAGGTCCTTGTTGTAGATCACGACACGGTTGGCGGCGTAGAACGGGATGCCGTAGGTCTTGCCGTCGACCTTGCCCGGGTCGGACAGGCCGGTCAGCCAGTCCTTGCCACCGAGCTCGTTGACCTTGGAGCTGAGGTCCTTCAGACCGCCCGAGGCGCCGTACTGGGCGATCTGGGTGTTGCCCGCCTCGACGACGTCGGGGGCGTCGTTGCTGGCGAGGGCGCCGGTGATCTTCTGACCGATACCGTTCCATTGCTGGATCTGCACGTCCAGCTTGGCGCCCGGGTGGTCCGCCTCGAACTTGGTCTTCAGCGCGGCGATGTAGTCGTCGGGGGCGGAGCCCTTCATCAGCCAGACGCGAACGGTCTTGCCGTTGCCCGCGGCCGGCGCGCTCGCGCCCGGTGCCTTGGTTTCCTTCTTGTTGTCATCGCTGCTGCTGTCGGACCCACAGGCGGCAACACCGGTCAGCGCCGCCGCGACACCGGCCGCGACGAGAAGACGACGCTTCACTACATCCTCCTCAGGATGTCGGGCACCGCAGTTCGGTATGAAGTCGTCGATATTCGCCCGTCGGATCCGTGAGGTGCGCGGACCGACCGAGTCCCCCACTGGGGAGGGGACTCGAAATGGGAAAACACCGACGCCCCAGGGACGAGGGTTGCGCGGTGACCATCAATGGTTTAGACCATTTCGGAGGTTGGCATAGACCAATTGGGGTGTCAAGGTTCCGTAGACGGCGAAGGCACGCCGTTATCGGACCGACATCCGCGCTCCTGGTCCTGGGGGGATCGGTGGTCGTGCCACGATGGGGACCGAACGTGTCAGGAGGGCACCGGTGACGGCGGAACACGTGATCACGACCACGGCGGACAGTGCGATGGCGGGAGGCGACGCCGGCCTCGAGCCGAGTGCTCGCGTGCCCAAGTACTACCGCCTCAAGCGCCATCTTCAGGAGCTGACCAACACCCAGCCACCGGGCACGCCCGTGCCACCCGAGCGCACCCTCGCGGCGCAGTTCGACATCTCCCGCACCACCGTGCGCCAGGCGCTTCAGGAGCTGGTCATCGAGGGGCGCCTGGAGCGCGCCCAGGGCCGGGGCACCTTCGTCGCCAAGCCCAAGGTGGCGCAGAGCCTCCAGCTGACGTCGTACACCGAGGACATGCAGGCCCAGGGCCTGGAACCGACCTCGCGGCTGATCGAGATCGGCTACATCACCTGCGACGACCACCTCGCGGAGCGGCTCGCCATCCGACCCGGCAACCGCGTGTTGCGCATCGAGCGCCTGCGGCTGGCCAACTCCGAGCCGATGGCGATCGAGACCACGCACCTGTCCACCAAGCGCTTCCCCGGGTTGCGCAAGCACCTGGCCAAGCACAACTCGCTGTATCGGGCCCTGTCGGCCGGTTTCGACGTCCATCTCGCCGAGGCCGAGGAGACCATCGAAACCGCGATGGCCACCCCGCGCGAGGCCGGACTGCTCGGTACCGACGTGGGCCTGCCGCTGCTGCTGCTGTCCCGGCACAGCTTCGACACCGAAGGCGAACCGGTCGAATGGGTGCGATCCGTCTACCGCGGCGACCGGTACAAGTTCGTCGCCCGCCTGCGCCGCCCCCAGGAATGAGCCGGTGAGCGCGCCGGCGGCCCCTTCGAACACATGCGATCGGCCGGACGGCCCGGGCCCACCCGGACCGTCCGGCCGGTCGCCGGAGGATTGCCGTTCACTCCCACAGCCCCGTGCAGAGGGCCGCTGACGGTGTCGCGCGCGGCCCCGCCGGACCACGCACCCACCACTTCGATCATGCCTCGCCGGCGCGCCTCGCGGCCGGCGACAAAGGTCCACGAACGGCGGGCCCAAGGTCCCCCTACCCTGGACCGTCATGAGCGTTCTCGTGGTGACCGGCACCGACACCGGGGTGGGCAAGACGATCGTCACGGCGGCCGTCGCCGCCATCGCCGCGGTGCGCGGCGGCTCCGTCGCGGTGGTCAAGCCCTCGCAGACGGGCGTGGCGCCCGACGAGCCGGGCGACCTCGCCGACGTACGGCGCCTGGCCGGGGTGACCGACCTGCACGAATACTCCCGCTACCCCGACCCGCTCTCCCCCGCCGCCGCCTCCCGGGTCTCCGGTCTGCCGCCGGTGGACCTGTACGGGGTCGCCGACCGGGTCCGCGCGCTGGCCAAGGAGACCGACCTCGTGGTGGTCGAGGGCGCGGGCGGCCTGCTCGTGCGCTTCGACGACGACGGCACCACGATCGCCGACCTCGCGCACGAGCTCAGGGCGGGCGTGCTCGTGGTGGCCCGCCCCGACCTCGGCACCCTCAACCACACCGCGCTCACCCTGGAATCGTTGGCCCATCGGGGAGTCGACCTGGTCGGCGTGGTGATCGGAGCCTGGCCGAACGAGCCCGACCTGGCGATGCGCTGCAACGTCCGGGATCTGGAGACGCTGGCCGCCCGGCCACTGGCCGGCGTACTGCCCGCCGGCGCCGGTTCGCTGCACCCGGCCGACTTCCTGCTCACGGCCCGCGCGAGTCTGGCCCCCGCCCTGGGGGGTACCTTCGACCCGGCCGCGTTCCGCGCCGCACAGGATCCGACCGCAAGGTGAGCCACATGACGGAATCCCTCGACACCGCCCTCGACGACCGTACGCAGACCGGGACCGACGACATCCTGGCCGTGGCCCGACACCAGGTCCTGGAGCAGGGCCGCGGCCTGAGCGCCGAACAGGTGCTGGCCGTGCTGACCCTGCCCGACGACCGGCTGGAGGAACTGCTCCAGCTCGCGCACGAGGTCCGGGTCCGGCACTGCGGGCCCGAGGTCGAGGTCGAGGGCATCGTCTCGGTCAAGACCGGCGGCTGCCCCGAGGACTGCCACTTCTGCTCGCAGTCCGGCCTGTTCCCCTCCCCCGTGCGGGCCGCCTGGCTCGACATCCCCTCCCTCGTGGAGGCGGCGAAGGAGACCGCCGCGACCGGCGCCACCGAGTTCTGCATCGTGGCCGCGGTGCGCGGCCCCGACGCACGCCTGATGAAGCAGATGCGCGAGGGCGTCGCGGCGATCCGCGAGGTCGTCGACATCAACATCGCCGCCTCCCTCGGCATGCTCACCCAGGAGCAGGTCGACGAGCTGGCCGACATGGGCATCCACCGCTACAACCACAACCTGGAGACGGCGAAGTCGTACTTCACCAACGTGGTCACCACCCACACGTGGGAGGAGCGCTGGGACACCCTGCGGATGGTGCGCGCGGCGGGCATGGAGGTGTGCTGCGGCGGCATCGTCGGCATGGGCGAGTCGGTCGAGCAGCGCGCCGAGTTCGCCGGCCAGCTGGCCGAGCTGGAGCCTGACGAGGTGCCGCTGAACTTCCTCAACCCGCGCCCGGGCACCCCGTTCGCCGACCAGAAGGTGCTGGAGCCGCGCGAGGCGCTGCGGATCATCGGCGCCTTCCGGCTCGCCCTGCCCCGGACCATCCTGCGCTACGCGGGCGGGCGCGAGATCGCGCTCGGCGACCTCGGCACGCGCGACGGCCTGCTCGGCGGGATCAACGCGGTGATCGTGGGCAACTACCTCACCACCCTGGGCCGCACCGCCGACGCCGACCTGGCCCTGCTCGACGAACTGAGCATGCCGGTCAAGGCGCTCAACCAGACCCTGTAGCCGGCTCGCCCCGCCCGCGGCCCCCACCCCGACCCGGGGGCCGCCGGCGCCGGCCCCTCTACTGCCCGTCGGGCGCGCGCGGATAGGTTTCCCCCCGGCACACGAGGGTGGCGGCGTCTACGGCGACGGAGGCCGGGCATGCGCGCACGACGAGGGGCCGGGGGCCGGGTACCCGCGAGCGGGACGGTCGAGGGGCACGGCGGGGCGCTCGCGGTCGCCGCCGCCCGGGCACACGGGATCGACACCATGTTCACCCTGTCGGGAGGCCACGTCTTCCCGCTCTACGACGGCGCGGTCGGCGCGGAGCCGGCGCTGCGGGTGATCGACGTACGGCACGAGCAGACCGCCGTGTTCGCCGCCGAGGCGACCGCCAAGCTCACCCGCCGACCGGGCCTGGCCGTGCTCACCGCGGGCCCCGGCGTCACCAACGGGATCAGCGCGGTGGCCACCGCCTGGTTCAACGGCTCGCCGATGCTGGTCCTGGGCGGCAGGGCGCCGGCGTTCCGCTGGGGCTCGGGCGCGCTCCAGGAACTCGACCACCCCCCTCTGCTCGCGTCGATCACGAAACGCGCGGCGACCGTGCACGACACCGACCGGATCGCCACCGAGGTGGACGCCGCGCTGGTCCTGGCGAACAGCCCGCACCGCGGCCCGGTCTTCCTGGACGTGCCGATGGACGTGCTCTACGACCGGGCCGAGGTGACGCTGCCGGCCGCCGCGCGGCCCGCGCCCGTACTGCCCGACCCGGACCTGGTCGCGGTGATCGCCGACCTGCTGGTGCGCGCCGCCCGCCCGGTCCTGGTGCTCGGCCAGGACGTGTGGATCGGCGGCGCCGAGCACGCCGCCCGCCGGGCCGCCGAGACGATCGGCCTGCCGGTGGTGGCCAACGGCATGGGCCGGGGCGTATTGCCCGCCGGCCACCCGCTGCTCGCCGGTCGGGCCCGGGTCGGCGCGCTCGGCGGCGCCGACCTGGTCCTGGTGGCGGGCGCGCCGCTGGACTTCCGGCTGTCCTACGGCGGCTTCGGCGGGCAGGGCGGCGGGCCGCCCGCCCGGGTGGTGCACCTGGCCGACGCGCCGACCGAGGCGACCGGGCACGGGCACTGCGCGGTACGCGCCTGCGGCGACCTGAGCGCCCTGTTCGACGCGCTCACCGCAGCGTGGGAGCGGGTCGGGCGGGTCGGCATGTACCGCGACTGGGCCGCCCACGTGCGCGCCGCGGCCCGTACCGCCGCACAGTCCGACGCGCCGCTGCTCGCCGGCGCCGGCCGACCGATCCATCCCGCGCGCGTGCACGGCGAACTGCTGCGCCTGCTCGACGAGGACGCGGTGGTGATCGGCGACGGCGGCGACTTCGTGTCCTACGCGGGCAAGTACATCGAGCCCGCCCGCCCGGGCGGCTGGCTGGACGCGGGCCCCTACGGCTGCCTGGGCACCGGCCTGGGCTACGCGCTCGGCGCCCGGCTGGCCCGGCCCTCGGCGCAGGTGGTGCTGCTGCTCGGGGACGGCGCGGCGGGCTTTTCGCTGATGGACGTGGACACCTTGGTCCGGCATCGGCTGCCGGTGGTGCTGATCGTCGGCAACAACGGGTGCTGGGCCCTGGAGAAGCACCCGATGCGGATGCTCTACGGCCACCACGTGGCCGCCGATCTGGCGCCGAGCACCCGCTACGACGACGTGGTGCGGGCGCTGGGCGGCGCGGGCGAGACGGTCGCCCGGCCCGAGCAGATCGCCCCCGCGCTGCGCCGCGCGTTCGCCTCCGGGGTGCCCTATCTGGTGAACGTGCTCACCGATCCGGAGGCGGTCTACCCACGCTCGACCATGGGCGTGTGATTCGCGGCGTAAACTGGACGGCTATGAATCCCCCTGGCTCCGCCGCCGCGGCCCGACCCCACGACCATCACCCCGCGCCGACCGGCGTCCGCATCCGCCAGGCCCGTCCGGAGGAGTACGAGGCGGTCGGCGAGGTGACCATCGCCGGCTACGCGGGACTGGTCGCCTCCGACCAGGACTACGTCAACGACTTGCGCAAGGCCGCGCACCGCGCGGAGAACTCCGAACTGCTCGTGGCCGTGGACGAGCGCACCGGCGAGATCCTGGGCACCGTCGCGTTTGTCCTGCCCGGCAGCGCCTACGCGGAGGTCTCCCGCGAGGGCGAGGGCGAGTTCCGGATGCTCGCGGTCGCCCCGTCCGCGCGCGGGCGCGGCATCGGCGAGGCGCTCGTCGAGGCGTGCCTGGAGCGCGCTCGCAAGTACCACTTCACCGCCGTGGCGATCTCCACCGTGTGGGACATGCGCGCCGCGCACCGGCTCTACGGCCGCATGGGCTTCCACCGCGCGCCCGAGCGGGACTGGTGGCCGGCGCCCGAGGTGGAGCTGATCTGCTACCTCAAGGACCTGCGCGAGACCCCGCAGGGCTGACCGCGGCCGGCCGTCGCGGCCGGGGGTGTCCGGTCGGGCCGCCGGGACCAGGGCCGTAATCTACGGCCGTGACCACCATTGCAGCCTTCTGCGACCACTGCGGCGAGCAGCTTGCCGGCGCCGCGCACGACGACTGTGTGCGGCGCCGCGAACTCGAGCCGCCGCGCTACTGCGGCCAGTGCCGGCGGCGGATGACCGTACAGGTGACCCCGCGCGGTTGGACCGCCAAGTGCGTCGAACACGGAGTGCTCACCGCGATCTGAACAACACCCATCACGACCCGAGGACGTCCGCCCCGATCCGACGGTGCGCACCGCAGCCCGACCGGGACTCGCCCGGTCCCACCGTTGTCCACCGCGGTCCGGCGGGTGCGCCTCGCTCCGCCCGACGCCCATCGCGGTCCGACCGGGACTCGTCTCGGTCCGGTCGGGGGCCATCGCGGCTCGGCTTGCGCACTCGGCCAAAGGCGCCGGCACTCGGCCGGAGGCCCCGGCGCTCAGCCGGCCCGTTCGAGCACCTGCGCCAGTGCCTCGACCACTCGCGGGTCGTAGGCCCCGGCCGCGTCCGCGCGCAGCCGGGCGAACACCTCGCGCCGCGCGCCGAGGTCGTCGGCGGACGCGAGCAGGTCGTCGTAGGCGTTGGCCACCTTGATGATCCGACTGGCCAGGGGCGGCGGCGGCGCGGCGCTCTCGTCGCGGTACGGATCGGCCTGCGCGGCCACGATGGTCGCCACACGGTCCAGGACGCCGCTCTCCCGGATCACCTCCGCGCCCAGCCGGGCGATCCGACGCTGTTCGGCGACGGGCAGGTCGAGCGTGGTGCCGCCGGGCACCGGGTCGGCCAGCGCCAGCTGCCCGATGTCGTGCATCCGCGCCGCGTAGGCCAGTTCGCGCAGTTCCACCTCGCCCAGCCCCAGATCCACCCCGACCGCGTGGGCCAACTCGCCCACCCGGGCCGCGTGTCCGGGCGAGCCGCACCCCGCCGCCTCGGGCAGCCGGGACAGCGCGTCGACGGTCTGCCGGTGCACCTGCCCGATCGCGGCGCAGCGCCGGAAGGACAGCAACACCAGCAGCGAGGGCACGCAGAACACCGGCACCGCCCACAGCCCCAGCGCGCCGGTGGACAGCGCGATCAGCATCCCGGTGGCGCCCACGGCGGTGCCGATCCCGGCCGGCCCGCCCGACGCCCGACCGCCGTCCCCGCCGTCCGCCCCGATCCGCCCGCGCGTGCCCGGGCCCGCGCCGAGCGCCCGCAGTTCGGCCAGCAGCGCGGGACAGAACGGGCCGCCCACCCGGACCATGGCCACCACCACCGCGTCGCACAGCACGGTCAGCAGCACCACCAGGACCAGGAACGTGCCGTACGCCCAGCCGTGCGCCATCACCGGATCGAGCCCGCCCGCCGCGTACAGCGGCCGGAACAGCGTCGCGGCGAACACTGCCGCGAGCAGGCGCCGGGCCACATACGCGGGATCCGGCGCCCGTCCGCGCGCCACGTGCGGCAGCGCGCCCGCGAGCAGCGCGACGCCGACCACCGCGATCACCTGGAGCACACCATGCCGGGACACCGTGCCGTGCACATCCGGCAGCAGGGCGTAGGCCAGCGCGCCGGCCGCGCCCAGTGGAGCGCTCTCCCGGCTGCCGGGCAGCGTCACCCGAGCCGCCTCGCCGACCGCGATCACCACGCAGAACACCAGCGCGTACCAGGGCTGCACCACGCCCCGGGCCGCGGTGCCGGCCACCGCGGCCACCGCCGCGAGCGCGCCGAGCCCGAGCACGAGGGTGCGGGTATGCGCCCGCAACCGCGCGGCCGGACCGCCCGGCGCGCGCCGGACCCGGGTCACCGCGATCACGATCCGCCACCGACCCGCTCGCGCGCCACCGAATGGGTGTCCGAGACCCCGTCCCGGCAGGCGTCGGAGGAGGTGTCCGCCGAGGGGATCCCCGGCCGGCCCTCCGCACGCGGTTTCCCGCGCGGCGCGGGCACCCGGTCCCGCACCTCCCCCTCCGGCCAACCGTGTCGGTCCAGCGCCTCGGCCAACGCCTCGACCATCCGCGGGTCGAACTGGGTCCCGCTGCATCGGCGCAGCTCGGCCATCGCCGCCTCGGCGCCGCGCGCGGGCCGATACGACCGGGTCGAGGTCATCGAGTCGAACGCGTCCGCGACCGCGATCACCCGCGCGAACTCGGGGATCTCGGCGCCGGCCAGACCCGCCGGGTAGCCGCGTCCGTCCATCCGTTCGTGGTGGTGCAGGATGCCCGCGCGCGCCTCGCCGAGGAAGGTCAGGTCGGCCACCATCGCGGCACCGGTCACCGGGTGCCGCTGCATCTCGCGCACCTCGTCGGGGTCCAGCCGCCCCGGCTTGGTCAACACCCGGGTGGATACCCCCAGTTTGCCGACGTCGTGCAGGATCCCCGCGTAGCGCAGGCAGCGCACCCGGTCCTCGCGCATGCCGAGCCGGCGGCCGATCAACACCGAGGCGCGGGAAACCCGTTCACTGTGGCCGCGGGTGTAGCCGTCCTTGATCTCCACCGCCCGCACCAGGGTGCGCACCGTCGCCTCGTGCGCCGCCCGCTCGCAGGCCTGCTGCACATAGGCCCAAAAGGCCACATACAGCGGGAGCAGCACCAACACGGCGGCGAACACGCCCAGTCGCTGCTGCCACAGCACCGCCATCATCAGCGCTATCGGCACCGAGCCCAGTCGCCAGCCGGCCGAGCGCACGAACACCTCGCGCAGCACCTGCGGTCGCACGGCGCCCTCGGCCACACCGACCGCGACGGTGTCGAACAGTCCGCTCACCAGGTAGAGCGCCACCCCCGCCGCGGCCGGCGGCACCAAGCCCTCGGGCAGCTCGGCGGCGGACGGATACCGTGATCCGTCCAGGAGTTCGTACACCCGGGCGGCCACCGCGACGGCGAGCACCAGGTGGGCGGCGTGCGCCAGACGGGTGACCATGGTCGCGGTGCGCGACCGCGCGATCAGCACGCCGGGCACCACAACGGCCGCGGCGGGCCCGGCGGGCAGCAGCAGCACGCCCGCGCACACCAGCGGGAAGAGCACCCCGTCGGGGGCGCCGCACAGACCGCCCAGGCGGGCGCGGGCAACGGCTCCGAAGACGACGAACAACACCGCCAGCGCGCCCAGTCGATCGGGTTCGGCGCCGGTCCACGGAAGCAGGACGAGCGCGGACACGGACCCGCCCACCACGATCCCGACGTGGATCCGGGCGCTCGGCGGCAGCGTGCGCATGCGACTCCTCGACTGGTCGCTCGGACCACCGAGAATAGGCCGCCCCGGGAACGACGGAGGGGCGCATGCCCGGTTTGTCCCGACCATGCGCCCCATTTTTAGCCCGATGGAGTCAGTGGATCCGCGCGCCTCGACAGCCCGTTCGGGTCGGCGATCCGATGCCTTGCGAGCCCGCTCGGATCAACGACCCGGTCGCTCCATCTCGATCGAGGACTCCTCGACCGAGACCCGCTGGGCGTCGACTTCGACGCGCACCAGCTTGATCCGCTCCAACACCTTGTTGCGCAGCTCCGAGGGAACCTCGTCGCGGCCGCAGCAGCGGTGCACCAACTCCTTCACCTGCTGCTCGAGGCCGTACTTGTCCAGACACGGCGAGCACTCGTCGAGGTGGGTGCGGATGCTGGTGCAGTCCGCGTCGGCCAACTCGTTGTCGATGTACTCGTACAGGTGCCCGAGGATCTCGGAGCAGTCCACCTCGTGGTGGTCACCGCAGCTCATGAGTCCGAGCCTTTCCGGTCGGTGCCTGCGGGGACGAGGCCGCGCTCGCGGGCGTAGTCGGCCAGCAGATCGCGAAGCTGGCGACGCCCGCGGTGCAGGCGCGACATCACGGTCCCGATGGGAGTACCCATGATGTCCGCGATCTCCTTGTACGCGAAACCCTCGACGTCGGCGAGGTACACCGCGATCCGGAACTCCTCGGGAATGGCCTGGAGGGCCGTCTTCACGTCGGAGTCGGGCAGGTGATCGAGTGCCTGTGCCTCGGCCGAGCGCAGTCCGGTGGACATGTGCGACTCGGCGCGGTGCAGCTGCCAGTCCTCGATTTCCTCCGCATGCGATTCCAGCGGCTGCCGCTGCTTCTTACGGTAGGAGTTGATGAAGGTGTTGGTCAGGATGCGATACAGCCAGGCCTTGAGGTTGGTGCCCTCTTTGAACTGGTGGAACGACGCGTACGCCTTCGCGAACGTCTCCTGGACCAGGTCCTCGGCATCGGCCGGGTTACGGGTCATCCGCAGCGCCGCCGAGTACAACTGATCGAGGAACGGCAGGGCGTCCCGCTCGAACCGCGCGTCTTGCTGCTCCAAGGTCTCCGTTACGAGACCCACCTCCTTCAGGCCAGGAGTCGACGATATCGCCCGAGGCTGATCGGTGCCCGCACCCCACTCGGGCCAGGCGAGAAACGGTGCCTCGTTTCGGACAACCGAACCGGCGGCCTTGAGCATGGGAGCGACCTCCACTCGTCGACGCTTGACAGTGGTGGGAACACGTCGCCGCAGCGGATCATTCCCGGGTGCTCGGCACCGTCAACCAATCGCCCACACCGGCCGTGATCAGCGCCAACGCCGCTTCCTGAGTGATCTCGGCGCGCTTCGGTACGGCGAATCCGTGGTCCGCGAAGGGCACCGGGAGCACGGTCGGACCGTCCTTCGGAAACTCGTTCGGCGCACCGAACGTGTCCCGTTCGCCCTGCACCACCAGGGTCGGTACGCCCGCCCCGAGCAGTTCAGCCAAGCGCGAACGCTCCGGTCGACCGGGCGGGTGCAGCGGGAAGGCGAGCGCCACCACGCCGGCCACGCCGGTCTGCGCCGCGGTGCGGCAGGCCACCCGGGCGCCGGCACTGCGGCCGGCCCCGAACACGGGCAGCGCCTCGGCGGTGTTGCGCCGGGCGATCTCCTCCAGCACCGGAAGCCAGCCCGCGTCCAACGTCTTGGGCGCCGGCGCGAGCCGGCGGCCGGCGACCCGCCACGGCTGCTCGACCAGGGCCACGTGCACCCCGCGAGCGGGCAGCGCGGCGGCCAGCGCCGCCAGGTCGCGTGCCTCGATCCCGCCACCCGCGCCGTGGCTCGCCACGAACCAGGCACGCGCCGCGACGGTCGCCCGGCGCAGCGTCACCCGCGCGGTGCCGGGCGGCGTGGCCACCTCGAACACCTCGGGCACGGCGACCGTGGCGGGTCCTGCCGGTTCAGAAGAGCGTCGCGTCAACGGTGACCTCGTCCGGGGGAATCGCGTCGAGCAGGTGGGGCGCGTTGTTGCGCACGTTGTTCACGTCCGTGGAGACCGGGTGCGCCGTCATGAACCCGGCGGGCGGCGGCACGAGCAGCCCGCGTATCTCCTCCGGCTCGGTCCAGGCCGGGTCCAGCCACCCGTCCCACTTGTCCCGGGTCAGCACCAGCGGCATCCGCGGGTGGATCCGGGCCAGCTCGGGCTCGGCGTCCAGGGTCAGGATCGTGCACGTCCACAACCACGCGAGCGGGTCGTCCTCGGCCCGCCCACGATCGCGCCACCACTCGTACAACCCGGCGAAGGCGACCTCGCTGCCGTCGGCCGCGTGGATCCAGTACGGCTGCTTGCGCGAGCCGCCCTTGGGGCCGTCGGGCGCGGTCTCCGGGGTGTGCCACTCGAAGTAGCCGTCGGCCGGCAGCAGGCACCGCCGCGCGGCGAACGCCTTCCGATACGCCGGCTTCTCGTGCACCGTCTCGGAGCGGGCGTTGATCATCTTGGCGCCCATGCCGGGGTCCTTGGCCCAGGACGGCACCAGGCCCCACTTGACCGACCGCAGTTGCCGAGTGGGCGCGCCGCCGGACTCCACCGGGCGCTCCAGGACCGCGTACACCTGCTTGGTCGGGGCGATGTTCCAGTCCGGCGGAAGCTCGTCCGCGGGATCGAAACGATCGACCTCGAACATCTCGACGAGGTCGTCGGGGCTCTTGCTGGACGCATAACGGCCACACATGGCGTCCAGAGTGCCACGTACCGAAACGAAATCGGGGGTGGGGCGGCAACGCACTAGGCTTGGTTCGTGATGTCTGCGCTGTGGTCCGCCCCTGTTGCCTTCGCTCCCGTGACCGCCACCGTCGAGGTGCCCGGGTCCAAGTCGGTGACCAACCGCGCCCTCGTGCTGGCCGCGCTGGCCGGCGGGCCGGGGTATGTGCGTCGTCCGCTGCGCAGCCGGGACACGCTGCTGATGGCGGCCGGGCTGCGCGCGCTCGGCGTGGTGATCGAGGACCGCGGCGACGACTGGTACGTACTGCCGGGGCGGCTGGCCGGCCCGGCCGTGGTGGACTGCGGCAACGCCGGCACGGTGATGCGCTTCCTGCCGCCGGTGACCGCGCTCGCCGCGGGGCCGGTGCGCTTCGACGGCGACCCCCGCTCCTACGAGCGCCCGCTCGACGGGGTGATCAACGCGCTGCGCGACCTGGGCACCCGGATCGACGACGAGGGCGAGGCCCGGCTGCCGATGACGGTGCTGGGCGGCGGCGGGGTCGAGGGCGGCGTGGTGCACATCGACGCGTCCTCCTCGTCCCAGTTCGTCAGCGCGCTGCTGCTGTCCGGGCCGCGCTTCAACCTCGGCGTCGAGGTCCGGCACACCGGCACCTCGGTGCCCTCGATGACGCACATCGCGATGACCGTGGACATGCTGCGCGCGGCCGGCGCGCGGGTCGACGACGGCGAGCCGAACGTGTGGCGGGTCGCCCCGGGCGCGCTGCTCGGCCGCGACATGGTGGTCGAGCCGGACCTGTCCAACGCCGGCCCGTTCCTGGCCGCCGCGCTGGTCACCGGCGGTTCGGTGACCGTGCGCGACTGGCCCGAGCACACCACGCAGCCCGGCGACCGGCTGCGCTCGATCTTCACCGCGATGGGCGGCTCGTGCCGGCGCACCCCGGCGGGACTGACCCTGACCGGCGGCGGCGCGGTGCACGGCATCGAGGCCGACCTGCACGACGTCGGCGAGCTGACGCCGGTGATCGCGGCGGTGGCGGCGCTGGCCGACGGCCCCAGCCGGCTGACCGGCGTGGCCCACCTGCGGCTGCACGAGACCGACCGGCTGGCCGCGCTGGTCAAGGAGATCAACGACCTCGGCGGCGACGTGAACGAGATCGACGACGGCCTGGAGATCCGGCCGCGCGCGCTGCACGGCGGGGTGTTCCACACCTACGACGACCATCGGCTGGCCACCGCCGCGGCGGTGCTCGGCCTGCTCGTCCCCGGGGTGGAGGTGGAGAACGTGGCCACCACCGCGAAGACCCTGCCCGACTTCACCGGCATGTGGACGCGCATGCTCGGCGCGCGCCGCGGCTGAGAGGCCGGGGACGATGGCGGGACTCGGCTCCAACCGACGCAGGGACCTCGACGAGGACGACATCCGGATCCGTCCGGGCAAGCACGGCTCACGCCCGCGCACCCGGACCCGGCCCAAGCACGAGGACGCCCGCGAGGGCCGGGTGCTCACCGTCGACCGGGGCCGCTACACCTGCCTCCTGGAGGACGAGGACGCGCCCGACCGCTCGATCACCGCGATGAAGGCCCGCGAACTGGGCCGCAAGGGCGTCGTGGTCGGCGACCGGGTCGCCATCGTCGGCGACCTCAGCGGCGGGGAGGGCTCGCTGGCCCGGATCGTCCGGGTCGAGGAGCGCCGCAGCACGCTGCGCCGCACCGCCGACGACGACGACCCGTACGAGCGGATCATCGTGGCCAACGCCGACCAGCTCGCGATCGTCACCGCGCTGGCCGACCCCGAGCCGCGCCCGCGCCTGATCGACCGCTGTCTGGTCGCCGCCTACGACGCGGGCCTGGAACCGCTGCTGGTGCTGACCAAGGCCGATCTCGCCTCACCCGACCCGCTGTTGGAGATGTACGGCGCCCTCGGCGTGGAGCACGTGGTCACCAAGAGCGAGTCCGCGTGGGACCTGGACCCGATCCGGGCCCGGCTGGCTGGCAAGGTCACCGTCTTCGTCGGGCACAGCGGCGTCGGAAAGACCACCCTGGTCAACGAGTTGGTGCCGGACCACCGGCGCGCCACCGGTCACGTCAACGAGGTGACCGGGCGCGGGCGGCACACCACCACCTCGGCGCTGAGCCTGCGGCTGCCCCCGTTCGCGGGCGACACGAGCGCTCCGGGCGCCGACCGGGGCTGGGTGGTCGACACCCCCGGCGTGCGCTCGTTCGGCCTCAACCACGTCGACCTCGGGCGGGTGATCAACGCCTTCCCCGACCTCGCGGCCGGCACCGAGGGCTGCCCGCGCGCGTGTTCGCACGACGAGCCCGACTGCGGGCTCGACGCGTGGGTCGAGGCCGGGCACGCGGACCCGGCCCGGCTCTACTCGCTGCGCCGGCTGCTGCGCACCCGCGAGCGCGACGAGGGCGACTGACACTCGCCTGCCCGGACCCCGCGCGATCAGTGCAGCGGACCGCTGCTGTTCTTCACCGTGTCGTGCCACACCGCCTTGGAGCCCGACTCGCCCACCCGCACCACCTGCACCACCGCGAGCACTGCGGCGGCGACGGTCAGCACGGCCACGATCGGCACCACGATCGGCGGTATCGTCCGCGGCCGGAAGGTGGCGGCGGCCCGGTGCCGGGCGACCAGGAGCAGCACCAGCGTGACGCCGAGCAGACCGAGGGTGTACCAGAGCATGTCCGAGCCCCGGTCCACGTGCGTCTGCACGGCGGCGGCGCGTTGGCCGTCGGAGAGCCGGTCGAGCCGGGCGAGCAGCTTCTCGCCGCTCTCCTTGGCCACGAAGCAGGTCAGCGCGGCGACCGCGTCCAGCCCGACCACCCACCAGCCGACGCGCAACAACCAGGGCCGCCGGACCGCCACGAGCACGCTCGCGACCGCCGCCGCCGGCACGATGACCACCGCCAAGTGCACGACCAGGACGTGAACGGGCAGGCCGGAGACGGTGTCGAACATGAAGCGGTTCTCCTGAACGGTCGGGGATCGCGGGGAAATCGCGGGGCGGGTGGGGGCACTCGGGAGGAAGGTATCGACCCTCGCACAGATCAACGGCTTCCAGACTGCCCGGGTTCAGCCGCCGTCGAACACCCGCCCGACGGGCCGGTCACCGTCCGCGCAGGGGGGACAGCCCTACCCCGGGTTCGGGTGACCGCCGGATGCCGGCCCCGGGACGCTCGCTCATACAGTTTGGGCAGCTTCGGATCACCTGTCGGGGAGAGTGTCATGAAAAGGCCGCTTCGGACGTCTTTGATCTTCTTCGGTGGGCTGTTCGCCATCGGAGGGATCCTGATGGCCGCGTGGACCGGGCTCACGTTGCTCTCCAGCCACGACGTCCGCGACCACCGCGACTTCACGTTGTCCACCGGTGATCTGATCATCGACACCGACGACGCCGGAGTCACCATCGAAGCGGGCGCGGCCGGGACGATCAGCGTGGACAGCAAGATCACGCACAGCATCAACGGCGCGGAACCGTCCTGGAGCCTGATCGGCAACCGCCTCAAACTGCGGTTGAACTGCCCGACCTTCATCAACGTGGAGTGCGACGGGTCCTACCGGATCAAGGTTCCGCTCGACATCCCGCTGGAGGTGTCCTCGGACAGCGGCGCGATCAGCGCCAGCGGACTGCGCCAGAACATGAAGTTCAGCACGGACAACGGTCACATCGACGTGTCCGACAGCACCGGGAACCTGCAACTGTCCACCGACAACGGGGGCGTGACCACGTCGCGGGTGCGCGCCGACACGGTCATCGTCGACACCGACAACGGCGGGGTACGGCTGCGCCTGGACACCGCGCCGGCGAAGGTGAAGGTGACCACCGACAACGGCGGCGTGCGGGTCACCGTGCCCGGCGACGAGAACACGTACCGGGTGAGCGCCAAGTCCGGCAACGGCGGCATCGACAACGAACTCGGCGACGATCCCCGGGCGACCCGCTCGATCGACATCCGCACCGACAACGGCGGCATCACCGTCGACCGCGCTCCGGCGCGCTGAGTCGCGGTCGCGGGTGTCCGACGCGGGGGCATCCGCGACCCGCCCCGGTCCTCGCCGACGGCGGATCAGACCACGAACGATCCGCCCGTGCGCCAGTACACCCCGCCCTCGCGGCCCAGAAAGCCCTCGTCCACGAGGTGTCTGCGCAGCGCGGCGTGGTCGTCCATGAAGCGGCGCAGGGTCTCCACGATCTCCGCCTCCTCGTAGCGCACGCCGGGTTCGAAGCTGCCGGCGACGTGGTCCAGCACGACCAGGCGCTTGGCCCGCTGTACGGGCAACTGCCGGACCCGGCCACGCGCGAGGTAGGTCCGCAACACGGCCGCCTCGGCGGGGCCCCGGTCGGCGAACGCGTCGTCGGGCTCCTCGCCGATCCCCGCCGCCGCCTGGGCCAGCGCCTCGGGGCACGCGTGCCACCCGTCACCGGCCCGCGCGGCCAGCCCCACCGATTCGAACCGGGCCAGCACCTTGATCGTGTCCCGCAGCGGCAGGCCGGCCCGATCGGCGATGTCGGAGCTGAGACGAGCCTCCAGGACCAGTGCGGCGAACACCTTCAATCGGGCGTCGTCGGCGAGGAGACGGAGCAGTTCCGCAGGTTCGTCGGCCGGACCCATGTCCCCAGGGTAGGACGTGGCGCCCCGGCCGCGACGGCTTGACCGAACAGGATCACCCGGATGCGTGCGGGACTCAGTCGCCGCGTACGCCCAGCTCGTCGATGTGCGCCAGCATGTCGGCGGGCTCGTCGTAGACCCGGAAGGCGTGCGCGCGCTCCAGCTCGTCGGCGCCGTAGCCGCCGGAGAGCAGGCCCACGCCGAGCGAGCCGGCGCGGCGGGCGGCGAGCAGGTCCCAGATGCTGTCGCCGACCACCACGCACTGGGCGGGGTCGACGCCGAGCTTGGCGGCTCCGGCCAGGAACAGGTCGGGGTCGGGCTTGGCCCGCGCGACCTCGTCGCGGGTGACCATCGGCAGGTCCGCGGGCGCGCCGAGCTTGGCCAGCATCGGCTCGGCCCCGGCCCGGCGGCCGCTGGTGGCGATGGTCCACGGGATGCCCACCTCGGTGAGGTGGCGCAGCAGTTCGGGGGCACCGGGCAGCGGCTCCACGAACGGCACCCGGGCGGCGTAGTGGCGCCCGTGCGCGTCGGTCAGCGCCTCGACCTGTTCGGGCGACAGGTCGATGCCCGTCTCGCGCTGGATGCCCCGGACGAACAGGCCGCCGCTCATCCCGATCTTGCGGTGGATCCGCCACATGGCCAGGTCGATGCCGGCCTCGCGGAGCGCTTCCTGCCACGACATGACGTGGTGGTAGACGCTGTCGACGAGGGTCCCGTCGAGGTCGAAGACGAAAGCCGGCGGACGGGAACGCACAAGATCGGTCATGCCGGAAATCTAGCCCGTGGCCGGCCGCCGGGGCCGTCCGCGCCGTATCCCGGACACCCGGCGCGCCGTGCCGTGCCGGGCGCGCCGGGTCACTTGCGAGTGGCCTGCCCGGTCACGGACGTGCTCGGCACCGGCGGCGGGGTGCCCGGCTTGGCCGGTATGGCGGGCGCGGTCCTGGTCTGGGTGGGGATGGCCGCCGCGGGCGCGGGCGCGGTGCCGAGCCGGCTGCGCAGCCGCTGGCGGCGTCGACCGAGCGATCGGGTCGCGGCCGGACTGGCCCGCCGCACCTCCTCGGGCAGCGCGAACCACACCTCCACCACGGCCAGCGCCTGCGGGCGCTCACCGGCCCGCTCCAGCAGGTCGGCCGCGCGCTCGTAGGTCCAGGCGGTGCGCATCTCGGCGCCGACGCCGTGCAACAGCGTGGCCAGCTCGCGCAGTTCCTCGCGGTCGAGACGATCCGCGAGCGCGGTGCCCTCCAGCGTCCACCCGTCCAGACTTCGACGCGGTTGGACCAGCCCCGGTCCCGGTACGGGCTCCCTGCCGTGTGTTGCCCTGCGCCCGACCCCGAACAGTGCCATCGCGGTCCCGCACCCCCTCCGCCGTCGACTCGTACCCGTAACACGCGCCCGACCGATGAACGGTTGTCGACTGTCGCCGTTCGCGCTTCCGTTCTGCATAACGAGCGTACGAGGCCACGGCGACGGCGCGTAAGTGTGTCCGTGGGCGCGGGGCGCGCGGACCCGCCGACGCTCGCCGGTACTGTTCGTGTCATGCCCGGCTATGACGACGATCTGCGCTTCGCCCACGTCCTCGCGGACGCCGCCGACGCGACCACCATGGACCGCTTCAAGGCGCTCGACCTGCGGGTCGAGACGAAGCCGGACATGACTCCGGTGAGCGACGCGGACAAGGCCGCCGAGGAGATCATCCGGCACCAACTCGGTCGCGGCCGCCCGCGCGACGCGGTGCTCGGCGAGGAGTTCGGATCGTCCGGACACGGGCCCAGGCGCTGGGTGATCGACCCGATCGACGGCACCAAGAACTTCGTCCGGGGCGTCCCGGTGTGGGCCACCCTGATCGCGCTGATGGACGGCGACGAGTCGGTCATGGGCGTGGTCTCCGCGCCGGCCCTGGGCCGGCGCTGGTGGGCCGCCAAGGGCGCGGGCGCGTGGACCGGGCGCAGCCTGTCCCAGGCGTCCCGCTGCCGGGTGTCGCAGGTGGCGGCGATCGAGGACGCGTCGTTCGCGTACTCCAGCATGGGCGGCTGGGAGGACCGCGGCCGCATGGACGACTTCCTGGACCTGACCCGGGCCTGCTGGCGGACCCGCGCCTACGGCGACTTCTGGTCGTACATGCTGGTCGCCGAGGGTGCGGTGGACATGTGCGCGGAGCCCGAGGTCAACCTGTGGGACCTCGCGCCGCTGGCGGCGATCGTCGAGGAGGCGGGCGGCCGGTTCACCTCGCTCGACGGCTCCCCGGGCCCGGCGGGCGGCACCGCCGCCGCGTCCAACGGCCTGCTGCACGACGAACTGCTGGCCCGGTTGGGCGATCCGCACGAGGGGTTCTGAGCGCGCGGATCGCGCTACTCCCTTCGAGTGACTTGCCCGCTATACCTTCCGTTGACCTTCCCGAGCATGTGACCATGTGAAAACAAGGCTTGTGAACTTGTGAACTCTTTCTCGAGCGCTCACCCGCCCTGTACCCACACCCCGACGGAGGTGGTGTCACATGTTCGTCCGCGACGGCATGAGCACGATCGTGTTGACCATCGGCCCGGCCCACACCCTGCGCGCCGCCGCGCGCCTGATGTCCGCCCGCCAGATCGGCGCGGCGGTGGTGATCGACCCCGAGACGTCCGGCCTGGGCATCCTGACCGAGCGCGACATCCTGATGTCGATCGGCGCCGGCCAGAATCCCGACACCGAGTTCGCCGGTGACCACCTCACCTCGAACGTCGTCTTCGCGACCCCCTCCTGGTCGCTGGCCGACGCGGCGGCGGCGATGACGCGCGGCGGTTTCCGGCACCTGATCGTGCTCGACGACGGCGAGGTGCTGGGGATCATCTCGGTCCGCGACATCGTCCGCTGCCAGATCCACGAGGCACAGCGCACCGAGGAATTGGTGGGTTGACCCCGACGGGCGCCCGTCGCGCGCCCGCGTCCCGCCCCCGGTCCGGGCGTGTGAAACGCCGCCCGGTACCGACTCGTGGTCCGGGTACCGGGCGGCGCGCTCATCGGGGGTGGATCGCCGTCAGGCGCGCAACTCCTTCACGGCCGCCGCGATCCGGTCCCCGTAATCCCGGTCGGCGGCCCGGAAGTGGCCCACGACCCGGTCGATGATGTCGTCCCGGGAGACCTTGGCCAGGAACCCGGCGAGGTTGGCCACCAGGCGGGCCTGCTCGTCCGCCGTCATCAACCGGTACAGGTCGCCGGCCTGTACGTAGTCGTCGTCCCGCGCGTGCAGCGGGGCCGGGTGGGTGCCGGTGGCGCCGGACACCTCGGTCGACGCCCACAGCGGGGCGCCGCTCTCGTACGGCCCGCCGAAGCTGTTCGGCTCGTAGTTCTTGGCCCGACCGCCCGGGTTGGTCGCCATGTATCCGTCCCGCCCGTGGTTGTGGGCGGTCGCGGCGTGCGGCGCGTTGACCGGGAGCTGGGTGTGGTTGACGCCGAGGCGGTAGCGGTGCGCGTCGGCGTAGGCGAACAACCGTCCCTGGAGCATCTTGTCCGGGCTCGGCCCGATCCCGGGGACGAAGTTGGCCGGGTTGAACGCGGCCTGCTCGACCTCGGCGAACACGTTGTCGGGGTTGCGGTCGAGGGTGAGTCGGCCGACCTCGATCAGCGGATAGTCGGCGTGCGACCACACCTTGGTCAGGTCGAACGGGTTGAACCGGTAGGTCGCGGCCTCGGCCACCGGCATGATCTGCACCTTCAGCGTCCACGACGGGCTCACCCCGGCGTCGATCGCGTTCACCAGGTCCCGCTGGTGCGAGTCGGGGTCGGCCCCGGCCAGTTCGGCGGCGGCCTCGGCGGTCAGGTTCCGGATGCCCTGGTCGGTCTTGAAGTGGTACTTGACCCAGAACGCCTCGCCCTCGGCGTTGACCCACTGGTAGGTGTGCGAGCCGAAGCCGTCCATGTGCCGGTAGGACGCGGGGATGCCGCGGTCCCCGAACAGCCAGGTGACCTGATGGATGGCCTCCGGCGAGTGCGACCAGAAGTCCCAGACGTTGTCCGCCTCCTGGCTGCCGGTGTACGGGTCGCGCTTTTGCGTATGGATGAAGTCCGGGAACTTCAGGGGATCCTTGATGAAGAAGACCGGCGTGTTGTTGCCGACGAGATCGTAATTGCCCTCCTCGGTATAGAACTTCACCGCGAACCCGCGCGGATCGCGCACCGCGTCGGCGGCGCCGAGGTTGCCGGCCACGGTCGAGAAGCGGGCGAACACCTCGGTACGGCGGCCGGGTTCGGCGAGGAAGTGCGCCTTGGTGAACCGGGACACGTCCGCCGTCACCTCGAACCGGCCGTACGCGCCGGACCCGCGTGCGTGCACCACCCGCTCCGGGATGCGCTCGCGGTTGAACCGGGCCAACTTCTCCAGCAGGTACTGGTCCTGGATCAGCAGCGGCCCGCCGGGGCCCGCGGTCTGGCTGTTCTGGTTGTCGGCCACCGGAGCACCGGATTCGGTGGTGAGGGCGTGCGGCTGCTGCGACATGGTTCGTGACTCCCCTGGTGTTGCTGCTGTCGTCCGAGCCCCCAACCTAGAGTCAGTTTTAGACTTTGTCCAGAACAACATCTAGACCAGATCCAAGCAAAGACCTATACCATTCCAGCATGAGCAACCTCCCGGAACGACTACGCAAGCGGGGTTGGCGCCTGACCGCACAGCGCCGGGTGGTGGCCGAGGTCCTCACCGGCAACCACGTCCACCCGACCGCCGACGAGGTCCACACGCTCGCGTCCCGACAACTCCCCGAGATCAGCAGGGCAACCGTCTACAACACCCTCAACGACCTGGTGACCCTGGGCGAGATCCGCGAGGTGACCACCAGCGCCCGAGCCAAACGCTACGACCCCAACGCCCACCACCCACACCACCACCTGATCTGCACCACATGCGGCACGATCAGAGACATAAGCCCAACGATCCCCCCGCCCCCCACCCTCACAGCGGCCGAAACCCTCGGCTTCACCATCACCAGGACAGAAGTCACCTTCCACGGCCTATGCCCAACCTGCACCCCCCACCACCCCAACACTCAAGCACCCAGCCCATCCGACACTTGAGACCCCACAAAACCCCCACCCGCCCACTCAGGCACCCCAAACCAGCCCGTCCGGCGCCTGAGGACACACGAAACCCCCACCCACCCACTCAGGCACCCCAAACCAGCCCGCCCGGCGCCTGAGGACCCGCGTCAGCTCGCCAGCGACTCCGCCCGCAACGCATCCAGCAGCCGCTGCGCCTTCGCCGCGACCTCCGCAGGACCATGCGCCACCGCCGGCCCACACCAGTGCTCCGCATCGGCCAGATCCCCGCGCCGCAACGCCAGCACCACCAGCCGCAACGCCGCCCGCCCGTGCCCACCTCGCGCGGCCACCGTCAACCACGGCTCCGCGCCTTCGGAATCCCCGTGCCGCAGATGCAGCAGCGCCAGGTTCCACGCCCCCGACACACTGCCCGCCTCGGCCGCGACCTTGAACCGCCGCGCCGCCGGCTTGTCCTCACCCCGCCGCGCACACAGCACCCCGCACCGCAACGCCGCCGTCACGTGCCCCGCGTCCGCCGCCACCGCGTACCAGCGCTCCGCCTGCTCCACCGCCCCCGCGTCCGCGAGCATCGCCCCGAGCCTGAACGCCGCCGTGGGCCGCTCCGCCCGCGCCGCCGTCTCGTAGGCGCGCGCCGCCCCCTCGGCATCCCCCCGCCGCTCCAGCAACAGCCCCATCTGCAAGGCCGCGTCCGGGTGCCCGGCGGCCGCGGCGCGGCTCCAGCACACCTCGGCGGCGTCGTCGTGACCACCACGCGCGTGCAGGATGCCCAGGTTGTACGAACCGTCCACGCTGCCCGCCTCGGCGGCCCGCGCGAACCATATCCGCGCCTCCTCGTCGTCCCCGCGCTCGAGCAACATCCCGGCCAGCGCGTTGGCCGCGTCCCCGTGTCCCGCGTAGGCGGCCATCCGGAACCACCGCTCCGCGCCCGGCGCGTCCTCGTGCTCCGCGTGCAACAGCCCCAGATTGAAGGCCCCGTTGCACTCGCCCGCCGCCGCCGCCCGCTCGTACCACCGCGCGGCCTCGCTCGAACCGCCCCGGGACGCGAACCACGCACCCAGCGCGTTGGCCGCCGTGCCGTCGCCGGCCTCCGCCGCGACCTGCCACCACCGCACCGCGCCCTCGACGTCCCCGGCGTCCTGCAGCAGGAACCCGAGCGCCCGCGCCCCCTCGGCGTCACCCTCCTCGGCCGCCAGCCGATACCACCCGATCGCCTCGGCGGTGTCCCCCGCCCGCTCCAGCGAGGTCGCGAGCCGTACCGCCGCCCGCACGTGCCCGCACGAGGCCGCGCGCAGGAACCACGTGGACGCCGCGCGTTCGTCGTCCCGCTCCTGCCCCATCCGCCCGAGCCGGTAGGCCGCCTCCGGATGCCCTGCCTCGGCCGCGCGCCGATACCACCGCTCCGCCCCGGGGCGCCCGGTCGACTCGAAGAACTCGCCCAGCGTGAGCGCGGCCCGCACATGCCCCGACTCGGCCGCGTTGCGCAGCCAGTAGACGCCCTGCCCGGACAGGTCGTGATACGCGCCCACGTCGGCGCCCGCGCCCGCGCTCGCCCGCGCCGCGTCGGCCTGGTCCAGCAGCAGCGCGCCGAGCGAGTAGGCGGCGATCCGACTGCCCGCCTCCGCCGCCCGGTGCCACCACAACGACGCGGCGTCGTCCCGCCCCTGACGGTGCATCAGCACGCCGAGGTTGGTCGCCGCGCCGCGATGCCCCGCCTCGGCGGCCCGACGCAGCAACTCGGCCGCCTCGTCCGCCCCTTCCTCCTCGTCGCGTTCGAGCAACATCAGGGCGAGGCTGTTGGCGGCGGAGGGGCTGCGCGCGGCACGCTCGCGGTAACGCCGTTCGAGTTCGGCCGATTCGTGCCGATTCAGCGCCTCGTAGCCCTCGACGCTGCCCCCGGGCCCACGCCGGCGCGGCCGGAACGGCACCAGGACCGCGTATTCGTCGGGATGCGCCGGAGACGTCGCAGCCGCCGCCCGCCCCCGGTCCAGGACCACCGTGTCGGGGCCCTCGGGCACGGTTTCGAAGACGTCGGGCTCCGGCGGTGGGTGCTCCCCCCGCCGTCCGCGATGTCCCTTCCACGCCCCCATGTGTCCATCGTGGCATCTCGGGCCACATCCATGCAGTCGCGATTCGGCAACAGCCGGCCCCACCCGGCGGCGAATCGTCGGCGAACACCCGGTGTCCGAGGGCATGCACGAAGGGCCCGGCCGCAATGGCCGGGCCCTCCGATGTGGTAGCGGGGACAGGATTTGAACCTGCGACCTCTGGGTTATGAGCCCAGCGAGCTACCGAGCTGCTCCACCCCGCGTCGGTGAACACAACCTTACGGCAGCCCCGACCGGGCAGGCAAATCCCTTCCCGCCCGCCCCCGAACCGCCCGCCCCCACGCGTGGCACGCGTCACTCGTGGGTGTCGCGGCCGAATTCAGACCATGGAGTGAACCCGACCCACCCCGCCCCGACTCCGAATCACTTCCCCTTTGATCCCAATTACCCCTGGTTGCCCGGGAGTTCGATTGCGCCACAACCGGATTGTCGGCCATCGCCGGACACGATCCGGTCTCGGCTCGGGGCTGGAAGCCGTCACGGCGCGCCTCCGATGGGGTACGGTCTGCGTCGTGGTCATATCAGGATTGGACCATCCGAGCATGCCGCGCCGAGTCCCGGTTCCGCCGATGGACGCAGGCCGAACCGGCATGGGCGAGCGCCTCGACCGGCACCTCGCCCTGATCGGCCGTGCCTCCGTCCAGGAGACGGCGAACAGCGCCGAATCGGCCGCCATAATCCAGAGCCTGGTCCCGCGTGCCGAACAGCGCGGCACACACCGTCTGGCGCGCGTCACCCTGATGGCACCGCTGCGCGCCAAGCGCCGCCGCCAGATCGCGCTCTAGACCGCCACGCCCTCAGCTCGTGCGCCACCCCCGGCTCCCCGAGCCGGGGCACCAAGCACAAACCATCAAGCAAAACGCACAACGCGAGAGGCCCGGTTCCTGGGAACCGGGCCTCTCGCGTTTTCACCGAGTAGCGGGGACAGGATTTGAACCTGCGACCTCTGGGTTATGAGCCCAGCGAGCTACCGAACTGCTCCACCCCGCGATGCGTTGTTCCTTGAGCTTACGTGACCCGGAGCCGCACACCAAATCGATAACACGACGGGCCCGCCCCACCAGGGGACGGGCCCGTCGTACCTCACGCGTCGACGATCACGGCTTCGGCGTCGTGGCCGCCGGCGGCGCCCCGGACGCGGGCGGTGTGCCACCCGCCGGTGGCGTGCCGTTCGCGGGCGGTGTGCCGTTCGCCGGCGGCGTGGACGCCGGCGGTGTCTTCGCCGCGTTCTCCGCCGCGATGGCCTTGTTCACCGCCGCCTGGAGCCGCTTCTGCGCCTCGCCGTACTTGCCGAAGTCGCCGGCCTTCAGCGCCGCGTCGGCGTCCTTGAGTGCCTGGTTGGCCTCGTCGAGCGCCTGCTTGACCGTCGGGTTCTCGGTCGTCGGCGGCGGGGTGCCCGTCGTCGGCGGCGTCCCGGTGGTCGGCGGGGTGCCGGTGTCGGTCGGTGGCACCGTGGTCGTCGGCGAACCGCTGAACACCTTGGTCAACGCCTGATCGAGGGTGTCCTCGAAGGCGATGCTGCCGCCGTAGGAGACCAGCACCTTCTGCAGGACCGGATACGACCCGGGCGCGTTGGCCTGGACGTACACCGGTTCCACGTACAACATGCCGCCGCCCACGGGCAGGCTGAGCAGGTTGCCGTAGACCACCACCGAGTCGCCGCGCTGCAGGATGTTGATCACCTGGGCGACCGCGGCGTTCGACTTGAACTGGTTCTGCATCTGATCCGGACCCAGGATCGCCGTGTTCGGCGGCAGGCTCAGGAGTCTGATCTTGCCGTAACCCGGTGATCCCGGTTCGGAGTTCACCGCCATGAACGCGGCCAGGTTCTGCCGCTCCTTCGGCACGAAGGTGCTGGTCAGCTGGAACGACTGCTGCGCGTCCGGGGCACCGCCCGGCGTCGCCGACGGCATCTTCATCGACAGGTAGTACGGCGGCTGGTCGCCCGAACCGGCGGTGCGACCCGTCGGGTCCTTGGGGACCTTCCAGAAGTCGGAGCCGTTGAAGAAGGTCCGGGGGTCGGTCACGTGGTACCGGGTGAGCAGATCGCGCTGCACCTTGAACAGGTCCTGCGGGTAGCGCAGGTGCTCCATCAGGGTCGGCGGGATCGTGCCCTTCTTCTTGATCGTGTTCGGGAAGGCCTTCATCCAGGTCTTCAGGACCGGATCCTTCTCGTCCCACTGGTACAGCTTGACCGAACCGTCGTACGAATCGACCGTCGCCTTCACCGAGTTACGGATGTAGTTGACGTTGCCGGTGTTGCCCACCGCGCCCCGGGCCCGGTCCTCGGCGTTGAGCGAGTCGGCGGTGGCGGTACCGAGCGTGGTGCGGGTCGCGTACGGATAGCCGTTGCTGGTCGTGTACGCGTCGACGATCCACTGCACCTTGCCGTCTATCACGGCCGGATACGGGTCACCGTCGATGGTCAGCCACGGCGCGACCGCCTCCACCCGCTCCTTGGGCGTGCGGTTGTACAGGATCCGGGAATCCTTGTTGATCGTGTCGGAGAGCAGGATGTTGCCCTCCTGGAACTTCGTCGCGTACAGCAGCTTGTTGAACATGCCGCCGATCGGCACGCCGCCCTTGCCGTTGTACGTGTAGGTGGCCTGCCCCGCCGCGGTGTCGGTCGGGTAGTCCACCTCGGTGGGTGTGGTGTTCTTCGGCGCGCCCACGATCGAGTACTCGGTGGTCGACTCGCCGAAGTAGATCCGCGGCTGGTACGGACCGAGCGGGCTGGGGGTCTGGGCCTCCTGCGCGTCGGTACGGATGTTGCCCTCGATGTAGACGGGCTTGCCCTCGCGGTCCACCCGGGTGCCCTCGGCCGCCACGACGCCGTACCCGTGGGTGTACTTGGTGTGGTCGTTGACCCAGTTGTGCGTCTGACCACCCCTCGGGTTCAGCTCGCGCAGCGCGATCACGGTGTCCTGCATCTTGCCGTCGATCATGTAGCGGTCGACGTCCAGCGTGGTCTGGAAGGCGTAGTACTGCCGCAGCTGCTGCATCTGGTTGAACGTCGGCGAGACGATGTTCGGGTCGAGCAGCCGGATGCTGGCCGTGTTCGCGGCCTGGTCCTTCAGCTCGGGCTTGGCCTCGACGTTGCCGTCGTACTTCTCCGGCTCCACCTTGTCGATGCCGTACGCCAGCCGGGTCGCCTCGATGTTGCGCTGGATGTACTTGGCTTCCTTGGCCTGCTGGTTCGGCTTGACCTGGAACCGCTCGACGATCGCCGGGTACAGCCCACCGATGAGCACCGCGGAGAGCACCATCAGGCCGAAGCCGATGATCGGCAGCGCCCACGTGCGGCGGAACACGTTGACGAAGAACAGCGTGGCGCAGATCAGCGCGACGATGAACAGGATCGTCTTCGCCGGCAATACCGCGTGCGCGTCGGTGTACCGCAGGCCGGTGAATTGCGAGGCCTGCTTGAAATCACCGGACGAGACCGCGAGCGAATAGCGGTCCAGCCAGTACGCGACGGCCTTGAACAACACGAAAAGGCCGAGCAGCAGCGAAAGATGCGCCTGTGCGGCGGGGGTGGCCCGCGACCCCGGGCTCTGCACCCGAAGTCCGCCGTAGAGGTAGTGCGTGATCACCGCGAGGACGAGGCCGACGACGACCGCGACGAACGCGAAATTGACCAGGAATCGATAGAACGGCAGATCGAACGCGTAGAACGAGACGTCCTTGTGGAACTGCGGATCCTTGGCGCCGAACGAGACGCCGTTCACGAACTGGAGCCACGTCTTCCACTGCCCCGACGCCGAGGTTCCGGCGATGATGCCGATGATCACCGACAGCGCGATCAGCAGCCAGCTACGGAACGGCGTGATGGCCGAGCGGTAGCGGTCGAGGCTCTGCTGTTCGAGCGACATCCCGCGGAACGCGGGACGCAGCCGATAGGCGACGTAGATGTTGGCGCCGACGGCCGCGGCCATGAGCAGACCGAACACCAGGAACAACCCGATGCGCGTCCACAGCTTGGTCGTGAATACGTTTCCGTAGCCGACCGACTTGTACCAGAGCCAATCCGTCCAGAAATTCGCGAACAGCACCCACGCGACAACGATCACCACGAGGATGGCCAGCGTCAGGAGCAGTGTTCTGGACCTGCGGGACGGGGCTCCCAATCTGATCCGACGGCCACCTGAGCCGCCTCGTTCGGGCATCTGAAAAACCAAGGGTGCGCACCTCGATCATTACCTGGACGCGCCCGGTCGGCGCTCGATGGGTCAACTTACCGAGACAGGACGTGGTTCCCCACAGACACGGCCGATACAGGCTCGTGATCCGTCGCGGGGCAAAGACGGGAAGATGGGGTCATGACCGTTGCACTCACCCAGGCCCTCGTCGAGATCGAACGCCACGTGGCGGGGTACGGCTGGGACCAGCAGCCCCGCCTGTACGCGCTCGTGGACACCGGGGAACTGGCCCGTACCGAACCCGATCTCGCCGCGCAGCTCGGCCTGTCCGCCGACCGTGACGCGCCCATCGACACCCTTACGCCGATCGAGCAGGAGGAGATCCCGGAGCACGTCGCGATCGACGAGTTCCTGGCGAGCATCGCCTGGCCGGACGCCGTGCTCGGCTGCGCGCTCGTGGTCGAGCGGCTGATGTTGCCGCCGTCCGCCGAGGCGAACATGCCCACCGTCGGCAGCGACGAGGAGATCCACGACTGGGTGGCGGCGCACCCGGAGCGCCAGGAGGTGCGACTCGCGGTCGGCGTGCTGCGCGACGGCTCGCGCGAGTCGGCGGTGCGACTGCGGGCCAAGGACGACGATTCCGAGGTGCTCTCCGGCGCGGACCTGGTCCCCGGCCTGGCCGAGGCGCTGCTGGCCACGTTCGGCGACACCGACGAGGAGTAGGGGCCGAGCGGGTCCGCACCGGTCACGCATGACATTCCGTCAATGTGCCCTGACCGGTGCGGATCGTCGCCAGCGCCTTGAGCGCGTCGTCCAGCGTCTCCACCTGGACGAGGGTCAGACCACCCGGCCGGGTCTGCGCGGCGGCGGCGCAGTTGGCCTTGGGGGTGAGGAAGTACTTGGCGCCCTGGCGGCGGGCCCCGATGGTCTTCATCTGGATGCCGCCGATCGCGCCGACCTTGCCCGCGTCGTCGATGGTGCCGGTGCCGGCCACGAACTTGCCGCCGGTCAGGTCGCCGGGGCTGAGCTTGTCGACGATGCCGAGCGCGAACATCATCCCGGCGCTGGGGCCGCCGACGTCCTCCAGGTGGATCTCCACCTTGAACGGGAACTTCGGCAGGATGCCCGGGGTGATGCCGACCAGCGCGCGGCCGTCGTCCTCGGCCCTGCCGGTGACCACCTGCACGTCGCGCCTGGTGCCGCGGGCGTCGGCCGGGTCCACGGTGAGCGTGACCGATTCGCCGGCCTTGTGCTTGGTGATCGCCGCGGCGACGTCCTCGGTCCTGGTGATCGGCGTGCCGTCCACGGCCAGGATGATGTCGCCGGCGTGCAGCTTGCCGAGCGCGGGCGCGTCCTTGGCCACGGTCGAGACGATCACCTGCTTCTCGATCGGGATGTTCAGGGCGGCGAACGCGGCCACCTTGGCGTGCTCCTGCGAGGAGCTGAACTCCTCGGCGTTCTCCCGCTCGACCTCGGCCGCCGACTTGTCGTCGGGGTACAGCGACTTCTTCAGCACCACGTCCGCGTCGCCCTTGACCCAGCCGGCCAGCGCGTCGAGCAGCGGCATGTCGTATGACTTGTTGGTCACCGACACGGTGGTCATGTTCAGGTGCCCGCTCGTGGGGTACGTCTCGTGGCCGGAGATCTCGATGACCGGCTTGCCGCCCTCGTCGCCGAGCGTGTTGTACGTGGGCCCGGGGCTCAACTCGGCGTAGGGCACCGGCGCGAACAGCACGGCGCAGGCCAGGGCCAGGAGCAGCAGCCCGGAGACGACCAGGGTGGCGGTGCGGCGCGACATGCGCTCGACCCTACGGCACCCGGATTCCCGCGGTGCGGGCCGGGCCGTCACGGGTTGTCGTGGGCCGTTCCCGGGAGCGTCGGGTCGGGCGCCTCGACGGTGGGGTCGTGCACGACCGGGGTGGCCGTGTGCACCCGGTCCAGCGCCGCGCTCCACTCCTCGAAGGCGGACATCGAGTCCCGCATGCTCGGCGCACGCAATGCCCGACACGTCCACCCGGCCCAGCTCACGGCGATCACGAGCGCGACGCCCGGGATGGCCCACCACCATGCGACAGCCGCCATGACGTACTCCATCGACACGAGAGGGAGGGTGACGACTTAAATCATATGTATGTGGTGGTGATGGTGCATTTCGTCTGCTCCGAGGCGTCCGGGACATCTGTGAACTGATGGGGTGAACGAGGTGAATGGGGCGTCGGAGCGGGTGCGCGCGGTGCTCAGCAGGCGCCGACCCAATCCGCGTCGCCGTCCGTGAAGTGCTGGAGCTTCCAGATCGGCACCTCGTGCTTGAGGTCGTCGATCAGGCGGCGGCACGCGGCGAACGCCTCCGCGCGGTGCGGGCAGGCGACCGCGACCACGACCGCCAGGTCGCCGATCTCCAGGCGGCCGACCCGGTGTACCGCCGCCATCGCCAGCACCGGCTGGTCGGCGGCGATCTTCTCCATCACCCGGCGCAGCTCGGCCGAGGCCGACGGGTGGGCGGAGTATTCGAGCGCGGTGACCGTGCGCCCGCCGTCGGCGTCACGGACCGTACCCACGAACAGGTCGATGCCACCGGCGGCGGGGTCGCCGACCGCGGCGAAAACCTCGTCGACGGACAACGGCGTGTCGCGGATCTCGGCGATGCGGATGACGTCCATACCGGGCAGTATCGCGCGCCGCGCCACGGACCCGGACACCCCGGTCCCCCGACGGCGCGGGCGACCCCGCGCCGGAACGGGCCGGAACCCGGTCGCCACGGGGCCGCGCGGCTCAGAACCCCCGGCGCCGGCGGCGCACCTTGCGCACGATCGCGGCCGTGCCCACCAGGGCCACGGTGGCGCCGGCCGCGCCGAGCGTGGTGGCGTCCTTGCGGCCGAGCCGGCGGGCCACCAGCGCGTGCCGCCCGGCGACGTCCTCTAGGAGCGCGGCGAACGCCGCCTCGTTGGTCCACGCCGGCCGCCAGCCCGCGGCCCGCAGCCGTTCCGCGGAGACCACCCAGCCGTGCATCGTGTAGGCGAGGTCGCCCGCGGGGGCGGGCGTGATGCCGAGGCGGTGCAGCCGCTCGGCGGTGCCCAGGGCGAGCGAGGCGGGCAGCTCCATCCGGCGCATGCCGGACAACTCCTCGATCTCCTCCTGCTCCAGCCAGCCCTCCGAGCCGACCGTGACCACACCCTCGACCCGGCCGAGCGCGGCGAATTCCAGCGCCGAGGCCAGGTCGTCCAGGTGGCAGAACTGCCAGCGGGGTTGCCCGCCGGAGACCACGAGCAGGCGCGGCGCCTCGAAGTGCCGGGTCATCACGCTGTCCGCCTCGGGGCCGCCGACCAGCGTCGCCGGCCGCACCACGGTGACCTTGACGTGCGGATGGGCGCGCGGGGTGCGCTCGGCCAGTTCCTCGATCTCCAGCAGATCGCCGACCAGCGAGGCGTCGGCCGTGGCGCGCAGCGGCGCGTCCTCGGCGAGCGGTACGTCGTTGTCCGGCAGCGCGCCGTAGACCATCGCCGAGGTGCACAACACCACGCGCGGCACCCGGGCCGCGGCGGCGGCGGTCAGCACGGTCTGGGTGCCGCGCACGTTGCGCGCGCCCCGGGACCTGGGCTCGGAGTCGAGCGACATGTCGAGCGCGAGGTGCACCACCACGTCCACGCCCTCCAGCCGACCGGCCAGCGCGGGGTCGCGGACGTCCATGATCCGCCACTGCGCGCCGGGGATCTCGCCGCGCCGCTCGTCGATCGCGATCAGACGTTTGACCTGGTCGTTCGCGGCCAGAAGCGAGGCGACGCGATGACCGAGTCCGGCGGCGGCGCCGGTGACCGCGACGACCGGGCGCACCCGGGGCACACTGGTGGCCGAGGGCTGGTCCTCGGGCCGGCCCGAGGACTGGGGATCGCTCTCCGGAGCGGTCTGCGCGGCATCGGTTCCGGTGCCTTCGCTCGTGCTCTCCCGCCCGCTCCGCCCAGAGCGAACGCGTGGGGGCTGGGAACTCACTGGCGGTCTCCCGTGGTTAGTTTGGTACGAGCGGTTCGTCAAGAAAGGTACGCGCGACTGCTTGCCTTTCCTGTCAGTGTCCGCGATCCATCCTGCCGGAGGTGTTGTTGTGATCTTCACGCCAGGCGCGTTTCGGCGCCTGCGCGGTGTCGCCTCCGGCCGGGGCGGCGGGCGGCTCGAACGAGACGAGGTAACCGTGAGTCGGCATCGAATGGTCGGGCCCGAGGGCGCCGCGCACATGGAAAACGTAGAGGGGCCCCACCATGGCTGACTTCCCGTTCGGCTTCGGCAAGCCCTCGGGCGACGACGATCCCAACCGCCCCGGCGGCGGGTCCGGCGGTTCGAATCCGAACGACCCCTTCGGGTTCGGTGCCGCCGGGGGTGACCCGAACAACCCGTTCGGCGCGCTTTTCGGACAGATGAATCAGGCCGATCTCGGCGCGGCCTTCCAGCAGCTGGGCAAGCTGCTCTCCTACGAGGGCGGCCCGGTCAACTGGGACCTGGCCCGCGACATCGCCCGGCAGACCGTGGCGCAGCAGGGCGACGCGTCGATCGGCGCGGTGGAGCGCTCGGGCGTCGAGGAGGCGGTGCGGCTCGCCGAGCTGTGGCTGGACGAAGCCACCTCGCTGCCGTCCGGTGTGAGCACCACCGCGGCCTGGAGCCGTTCCGAGTGGATCGAAGCGACGCTGCCCCAGTGGCGCGCGCTGGTCGAGCCGCTCGCGACCCGGGTGGTCGCGGCCATGGGCGAGATGATGCCCGACGAGATGCAGAGCATGGCCGGGCCGCTGCTCGGCATGATGCGCGGCATGGGCGGCGCGATGTTCGGCGCTCAGGTGGGCCAGGCGCTCGGCGCGCTGGCCGGCGAGGTGGTCGGCTCGACCGACGTCGGGCTGCCGATCGGGCCGGCGGGCAAGGCCGCGCTGCTGCCGGCCAACCTGACCGCGTTCGGCGAGGGCCTGTCCCTGCCCCAGGAGGAGGTGCGGCTCTACCTGGCCCTGCGCGAGGCCGCGCACCAGCGCCTGTTCGTGCACGTGCCGTGGTTGCGGCAACACCTGTTCGGCGCCGTCGAGGCGTATGCGCGGGGCATCAAGGTCGACATGAGCCGCCTGGAGGAGGCCGCGGGTCGGATCGACCCGAGCAACCCCGAGGCGCTGCAGGAGGCGTTCTCGCAGGGGCTGTTCGAGCCCGAGGAGACGCCGGAGCAAAAGACCGCGCTGTCCAGGCTGGAGACGGCCCTCGCGCTGGTGGAGGGCTGGGTCGACGCGGTCGTGCACAGCGCGGCGGCGCCGCGGCTGCCCTCGGCGGGCGCGCTGCGCGAGACGCTGCGTCGGCGCCGGGCCACGGGCGGTCCGGCCGAGCAGACCTTCGCCACGCTGGTGGGCCTGGAGTTGCGCCCGCGCCGGCTGCGCGACGCGGCCCGGTTGTGGGCCTCGCTGGCCGACGCGCGCGGCGTGGACGGGCGCGACGCGGTGTGGCAGCACCCCGACCTGCTGCCGACCGCGGCCGACCTGGACGACCCCGACGGCTTCGTGCACCACGCCGAGTTGGACCTGTCCGGTCTCGACGCCGAGTTGGACGCGGACCTGGACTCGCTGGAGTCGAAGGGCGAGGCGAAGGGCGAGCCGAAGGCCGACGACACCGAACCCGAGGCGAACGGCGACGACAAGCCGAAGGGCACCGACGGCGACAAGGGGCCCGCCGCGTGAGCCTTCGGGTCGCGACGGTCGACGCGTTGTCCGCGTGGCACGCGCCCGACGATCGTGCCGACGGGCTGCGCCGGGCCTACCTGGAGCATCTGGCCAGGTACGAGGACGGCATGCTCAAGGCCTGCCGCGACGGGCACGTGACGGCGAGTGCGCTGATCGTGGATCCGGCCGGCGGTCGGGTGCTGCTCACGATGCACGCGAAGATCCTCCGGTGGTTGCAGACCGGCGGGCACTGCGAGCCGGGGGATCGCACACCGGCCGAGGCGGCGCTGCGCGAGGCGCACGAGGAGTCCGGGATCGCCGGTCTGACCCTGCTCGCCGACGGCGCGCCGGTCTACCTCGACCGGCACGACACGCCGTGCGCGGTGCACCTGGACGTGCAGTACGCGGCGCTGGCCCCGCCCGGCGCGACCGAGGTGATCAGCGAGGAGTCGCTGGACCTGCGCTGGTTCGCGTTCGACGCGCTGCCGGCGGACACCGACGACTCGGTCCGCGCGCTGGTGAACCGGGCCCGCGCCCTGGTCTGAGGCCCGCGCTCCGCGCGGCGACCCGAGGAAGCGCCGAAGGGGCGCCCGACCGGTGATCGGTCGGGCGCCCCTTCGGCGTCGCTGCCGCCGGTTTCCCGGGCCCGGGTGCTACTGGCCCCAGGTGTTGCCGCGGACCCCGCCGTCCTGGCCGAGGCCGCGGTTGGCGAGGTAGCCGCCGGGCCGGATGAACTCGACCGGCGGGAGCAGTTCGCTGGGCTGGACCACCACGTAGCCCTCGCCCATGAAGGCCATGTTCCAGCCCTCGCCGGTGCCCCGGCGGCGGCGGTAGATCCGGGCCGAGTTCGTCTGCGCCTGCATGCTGATCTGCAACCGGCTGCTCCACGCGATCACGGCGTCGGCGTCCGCGAACACCTCGGCGCCGTGGGTGACCCGCATGATCAGCGGCTTGCCCGAGGTCATCAGCGCGATCTTGCCGTTGCCGCTGATGTCGAGGTTGTACGACCCGGCGCCGGCGACCGACTGGGCGCTCTCGATCGCGACCACGTTCCAGCTCAGCGTGCTGTCCAGGGCCAGTACGTACTGCCCGTCCACGCTCAGTCCCTCGAAGTCGAGGTCGAGCACGTGGATCGACTGGGCCATGTTGGCCAGCCACATGGTGCCGGTGCCCTGCGCGCGCATCAGCTGGAGCTGTTCGCCGGTGGCCGTGGCGGCCTGCTGTTCGGCGCCGCTGCGCAGGTTTCCGTCGAAGTCGATCGCGCCCTGGTAGGCCACCATCGAGCCGACCCGGGCCAGGCAGTGGTCCGGGTGCCCGTTGCCGAGCTGGACCTTGAGCATGTGCTCGTTCTGCAAGCTGTACCGCTCGGGGTTGTGTACCGGCGCGTGGCCGAAAAGCGAGCTCTGCACGGTGTTCCTCCTTGGCTCGCGGTCAGCCGCGCACGTGGAAACGGTCGGTGGCGTCCTCGGCCGGTTGCACGACGACGAAGCCGTTGCCCTTGAAGGACACCTGCATCGCCTCGCCGGAACCGCGCCCGACAATGCCGCCGAGGCGCATCGAGCGTTTGGTGCCGACCTTGAGGCTGGTGCTCCAGGCGACCAGCGCGTCGGGGTCGACGTAGGTCTCGCGCTCGGCCGGGTTGAGCACCACCGGGGTGCCGCGCGTGGTGATCGCCACCCAGCCCTGACCGGACAGCTCCATGTTGAACAGGCCGTTGCCGCTGAACTTCGCGGTGACCCCGCTCACCATCTTGATCCGGTGTTCCAGGTTCTCGTCGAACGCGAGGATGTTGCTCGCGTTGACCGACAGGCCCTCACCCGGGTTGAGCTGCATGATGGCCACGTCGGCGCCGTAGTCGGCGAAGTAGATGTCGCCCTGTCCGGTGCACCGCATCAACTGCATACGCTCGCCGGTGATCCCGCCGGTCACCCGGCGCTGCATGCCCTGGCCGTAGCCCTCGAAGGTGATGTAGCCCTCGTAGGCGATCATCGAGCCCTGCTTGGCCAGCACACCGGGTGCGCCGGGCTGGATGTTGGCCCGGCAGATCTTGTGGCCGTGCGCGCTCATCCGCGCCTGGGGGGCGGTCTGCCCGTACGCGGCGATCAGTTGCTGATCCATGTTCCCCTCACACCTCGTAGGGCTGGACGACGATGAAGTTGTTGGCCTGCGGCGGGCAGCGGAACTGCAGGTTGACCGTCTCGCCGCTGTGCCCGGGGAACGCGGTACGGCGCAGCCGCATCTGGGTCGTGGTGGAGACCTGCATCTGGGTACCGGTCCAGGCCACGATCGCGTTGCTGTCCGCGAAGGTCGGCCCCTGTACCGGCAGCACCAGCGGGATGCCCCTGGTCTTGATCACCACCGTGCCCTGACCGGTGAAGGTCTGCGCGAACAGCGCGCCGCCGGGGATGCCCACGCCCTCGACGCGGGCCGGCTCCAGCGTCAGCCCCTCGTCGAACGCGAGCACGTTGGCCACGTTGACGAACAGCTTGTTGCCCTGGAGTTCGACCAGGTGCAGGTGCGCGGCGTCCTCGGCGAGGAACACCTCGCCATTGCCCTCGCAGCGCATCAGTTCGAGCGACTGGCCGGTCTGCCGGTTGTCGAACCGGTTGCGCAGGCTCTGCCCCTGGAACTTGAACTTCACGTCGCCCTGGTAGGCCACCATGACGCCCTGGCGGGCGATCACCTTGCCGCCGGAGACGTCGACGCGGACCATCTTGGGGTTCTGCTGGCTCCAGCGACCGCCGGCGGGCACCTCGCGGTACTGGTCGATGCCGTACTGGAAGGCGGGCTCGGGCGTCGCGACGCCGACGCCCTGCATGCCGGGACCGGGGGGCATCCCCGGCCCGGGGGGCATGCCCGGCCCGGGCGGCGGCCCGCCCGGGCCGCCGGGGACCGGCATCTGGAGCGTGGGCTGCATCTGGCCGGGCTGACCGGGGCCGGGGTAGCCGCCGGATCCGGGCGGGCCGGGCGGCGGGTAGCCGCCGGGTCCGGGCGGCGGCGGGTAACCACCGGGCTGACCCGTGCCGGGGGGCGCGGGCGGCGCCATGTGCCCCTGGTGCGGTGTCTGGTTCGGGTTCGGGTAGCCGCCGGGACCGGGCGGGGGCGGGTAGCCTCCCGGCGCGCCGTGCGGCGGCGTGCCCGGGCCCTGCTGGTACTGCGGCGGGCCGGGCGGCGCCGGGTAGCCGCCGGGGGCGCCGTGCGGCGGGGTGCCGCCGTACTGGGGCGGGCCGTCGTGCCCGGGCGGACCGGGCGGCGGACCGCCGTGCGGCATCGCGCCGACCGGCTGGGGCGCGCCGGGCGGCGGCCCGAAGTTCGGCGTGGGCGCGGGCGGGGGCGGCGGCGGACCACCACCGGGCGGGCCGAAGGACGGCGGCGACTGGTGCTGCTGCGGCGGCACGCCGGCGCCGGGCGGGGCGAATCCGGGTGCGCCGCCGGGCGGCACCGGCGCGGGCGCGGACGCCTGCTCCGGCTCGTCCTCGGCGACCTCGCCGCCGAAGTTCTCCAGCAGCGCGCGCAGTCCGCCGTCGAAGCCCTGGCCGACGGCGGAGATCCGCCAGACGTCCTTCTTGTAGATGTCGGCGATCATCACCGCGCGCTCGGTGCTGAACTCGCGCCCGGTGAACGAGTAGCGCGCGACCTCCTGGCCGCCCGCCACGATCCGCAGGTAGCCGGACCCGACCTGGGACATCACCCCGTCGCCGTCGATCGTCGCGGTGAACGCGAGCTTGTTGACGTGCGGCGGGACCCGATCGAGGGTCACCCGGAAGGACTCGGTGTCGCCGGCCTGCGCGCCGAGGAGTTGGATCGACTCCTCGGGCGACTTGGGCTGGTTGAAGAAGACGAAGTACCGATCGTCGGACAACCGCTCGCCCGCGTCCAACCCGAAGCACGCGATGTCGAACGTCAGCCCGGGGGCGTCCAACCGCACCCCGACATACAGATCGGTCCCCGCGGTCAGGTCGGACAGCTTCGACTTCTGTCCCTTCCTGAACTCGACCACTGTGTGGCTCCCTTCCCCGCTTTTCCGCCGCCGGCGGTGCGGGCGCCCACCACCTGGGTCCCCGCCGCGCTCGGCACGCTACAACATCGGCTGCGCCCCGGTCGGGGTACGGCTGCGCGCCGGGCGGGCCGCTCGTGCCCCCCCGGCGGGCGTGTTTCCGCGACCGCTCCGTCCGCGTACGCGCCTCACGCTATACGCCCGAATCCGGCGCCGCGACGACTGTGCCGAGCCGGATCCCGGTCAGCCGCGAGGCTTGCGGGCCGCCCGATCGCGCGTTGTCCCCGCCCGGGTACCGTCCGCAGCGGCGGTGCCCTTGCGGGCGCCGCGCGCACCGGCCGCAGGGGTGCGTCCCCGGGTCGGCGCCGGCGGTTCGGCCCCGGCGCGCGGCGGCTCGGCGGCGGCCGGATCGGTGTCGGCCTCGTCGCTCATCGCCAGCCCGCTCGCGGCCGCGACGCCCTCCAGATATCCCCGCGCGCGTTCGGTGCGCGGATATGCGGCGAGCAACGTCCAAAAACGCGGTCCGTGTCCGGGCACCAGCAAATGCGCCAACTCGTGCAGCAATACATAGTCGACGACATAGGTCGGCATGCCGCGCAGGCGGGTGGAGAGCCGGATGGTGCCGTCGACCGGTGTGCACGAACCCCAGCGGGTGTTCTGGTTGCCCACCCAGCGCACGCTCGCGGGCTCGGCCCGACCGTCGAGATAGCGGGCGGACAACTCCCGGGCGCGCATGGCCAGGTCGTCGTCGCTGGGCCGTCGGCGGCGCTCCTGGGCGGCCAGGCGCTCCAGCATCACGCCGACCCAGCGCTTCTCCTCGGTCTGCGTCATGCGGCCGGGCAGCAGGACCACGGTTCGGTCCCCGTCCCGGTACGCCGATACGGTTCGTTTCCGTCGGGCGCTGCGACGCACCTCGACGGCACCCTGGTACGGGGCTCCGGACAGCATGTCGTGTCCGGCCCCGGGATCCGCGACCACAACCAGGACGTTAACCGACGGCACCGACAGGGCGCGCCCGCTTCGGGCCGACGGGGGATATTCCGCATCGCTTTTCGCGGGCATATTCGCGGGTATAAGCACTATTCGCGCAATAGCTCCCATTCCATTATTCTGTGCCTAATATTTCCAAATAGCATATTCATACGCGGGCTGTGGACAACGAAATACCCGGGCCGGTCGCCGCCGGGCACGCTGGGGCCGGTCGAGCCCGGTGTGTCGGGCCTCGGTCGTCGCCGTCCGTCCGCGCGTACCGTCCCCTCGGAGGCCGCCATGCGTCCGCTGCTCAAGCCCGCACTGCGTCGGCTCTGGCGCGATCGACAGACCCTGCAACTGGGCCTGGACCCGGCTCGGGCGGTGCTGCTGGGCGGGCTCGATCCGGTCACCACCCGCTTCGTGGAACACCTGGACGGCACCCGGGACCTGGCCCGGACCTACGAACTGGCCGATCGGGTCGGCCTGCCCCGCGCCCGGGCCGCGGCGGTGCTCGACCTGCTCGCCAGGGAGGACGTGCTCGAGGACGCGTCCGGGCGGCCCACCCCGGTGCCGGCGCTGCCGCACGAGCGGGCCCGGCTCGGCCCGGACCTGACCTCGCTGGCCCTGGTGCACGGCAGCGGCGGCGCGGGGCTGGCCGCGCTGGACCGGCGCTCGCGGGCGGTGGTGGCGGTGCACGGCGCCGGTCGGGTGGGCGCGGCGGTGGCCGGGCTGCTCGCCGCCGCCGGCGTCGGGCACGTGGTGCCCGCGGATCGCCGACCGGTGCGGGCGGGCGACGCGGGGCCGGTGGCCTACGGCTGGGACGCGGAGCGGCCGCGCCGGGAGACCACCGTGCGGGCCGCGCTGCGCCGGTTGGCCCCGGGGGTGCGCTGCGCGCTGCCCGCCGGGCGGGGCACGCCCGATGTCGCGGTGCTGGTCCCGGAGGGCCGTCCGGATCCGGCCCCCGGAGCCCGGCTGATCCGACAGCGGGTGCCGCACCTGTACGCCGACATCCGCGAGACCACGGGGGTGGTCGGGCCGTTCGTCCTGGTCGGCCGCTCGGCCTGCGGTCGGTGTCTGGACCTGGCCCGCAGCGACCGGGATCCGGGCTGGCCGCGCCTGCTCGCCCAACTCGCGGCCGCGCCCGGTCCGGGCGAGCCGCCGTGCGACGTGGTGCTGGCCACCGAGGTCGCCGCCCGGGCCGCGCTCCAGGTGCTCACCTTCCTCGACGGCGGGCTGCCCACCACCGTGGACGGGACGGTGGAGATCGAGCTGCCCGACGGGCTGACCCGACGCCGGAGCTGGGCGCCGCACGCGCGCTGCGACTGCGGCGCCACCCGCCCGGCGCAAGACGTGGGCCCCATCACACATGCCGCGCCGCCGAGTCGGACACAATGGGTCGCGTGAGCGATCTTCCGCGCAGGGCCGTCACCCGCACCGCAAAGCTCGCGTCCCTCCCGCTGGGGGTGGCCGGCCGGGCGACACTGGGCCTGGGCAGGCGCATCGGCGGCAGACCGGCCGAGATCGTCGCGGCGGAGCTGCAGGCGCGCACCGCGCAACAACTCTTCAAGGTGCTCGGGGAGTTGAAGGGCGGCGCGATGAAACTCGGGCAGGCCCTGTCGGTGTTCGAGGCGGCGCTGCCCGAGGAGGTGGCCGGGCCCTACCGCTCGGCCCTGACCAAACTTCAGGACGCGGCGCCGCCGATGCCCGCGCGCACCGTGCACAAGGCACTCGCGGACAACCTCGGCGACGACTGGCGCACGTTGTTCGAGGAGTTCTCCGAGACGCCCGCGGCCGCCGCCTCGATCGGCCAGGTGCACCGGGCCGTGTGGCACGACGGCCGCACGGTCGCGGTCAAGATCCAATACCCCGGGGCCGGCGACGCGCTGATCTCCGACCTCAACCAGCTCGGCCACGTGGCCCGCTTCGCCGGCGCGCTGATCCCGGGCATCGACGTCAAGCCGCTGATCGCCGAACTCAAGGCCCGGGTGGCCGAGGAACTCGACTACCAGCTGGAGGCGGAGGCGCAGACCGCGCACGCCGTGGAGTTCGACGGCGACCCCGACATCTTCGTGCCGCACGTGGTGCACCAGACCGAACGGGTGCTGATCACCGAGTGGATGGACGGCACACCGCTGTCGAAGGTGATCGACAAGGGCACCCGGGAGGAGCGCGACCGGGCCGGGCACATGCTCACCCGCTTCCTGTTCTCCGGTCCGGCCCGCACCGGCATGCTGCACGCCGACTCGCACCCGGGCAACTTCCGGCTGCTGGCCGACGGACGCCTGGGCGTGTTGGACTTCGGCACGGTCAACCGGTTGCCCGAGGGGCTGCCCGAGCCGATCGGCCGGGCCTTCCGCCTCGCGCTCGACGGCGACGCGGACAGCGTCATGCAGGTGTTGCGCACCGAGGGCTTCGTCAAGCCGTCGATCAAGCTGGACGCCGGCGAGGTGCTGGACTACCTGCTGCCGTTCCTGGAGCCGGCCGAGGTCGAGGAGTTCACCTTCACCCGGGCGTGGATGCGCGAACAGGGCGCGCGGATCGGCGACCCGCGCAATCCCGCGTCCGCGCTGGCCCGCCAGCTCAACCTGCCACCGAGCTATCTGCTGATCCACCGGGTCACGCTGAGCACCATCGGCGTGCTGTGTCAGCTGGGCGCCACCGCCCCCTTCCGCGAGGAACTGGCCACCTGGCTGCCCGGCTTCGAAGACGACTACGAGGCAGAGGAGTTCGACTTCTCCCTCGAGGCGATCGAGGAGTTCGAGGACATCGAGGAGATCGAGGACGATCCGGCCGACACACCGGCCCCGAAAAACGCGCCGGGCGACGCGGACACCACCGGCCGTTAGGCACCGGCCGGTCGGCGCCGGCGCCGATCCGCGAACGCCGAAGGGCGGGCGCCCCCTTGGTGGGGTGCCCGCCCTTCGGCGTTCGCGCGGATCGGCTCGACTACATGACCGCGATGGCCAGCGCCCGGCGCGCCCGCATGGAGGCGACCTCGGCCCGACGACGCATCCTGCGCGCCATCCGGACGTGGTACGCCCTACGTTGGAGCTCCGCCTCGCGGAGCTCCTGATCCATCCGAGCCCTCGCCAGGGCTTCGTTGATCAGATGCAACTCCCGGCTCCTGTCCATGGGAAGAACTGCGTTCGTGTCGTGAATGTGCTTCATGGGTTCCTGCGCGTACGCGCGATCTCTGGTCCTGGTGCGTCGGGGTCCCGCCGGGGGGGTCACGCGGCGACCTCCGTCTTGCGCGGACGGCCACGGGGACGCTTGCGGGCGACGACGACGCCCTGCACGAAGAGCTCGCCACCCCACACGCCCCAGGGCTCGCGGCGCTCGAGCGCGCCCTGCAGGCACATCTCGCGCACCGGGCACTCGCGGCACAGGGCCTTCGCGTACTCGACGTCCTCGGGGGACTCGGCGAAGAAGACCTCGGGGTCGTAGGAACGGCAGGGGATCGTGGACTCGAGCTGCTCGACGTCCTCGAAACCGGTGAGGGTCATCAGGTCTACCTCCGATGTCGCTGTGGCTGTACTGCCGGGTGCGGGGGGTTTGCCGTGGGGCACGTGGTGCTCCTGTGATTCGTGGGACTCGCGTCCCCGGTGGTCGCTACTCGGTTTTTGCTGACAGCCGACAAAAGACAAGGGCCGCGGATCCCGGTGTTCGGGATTCCGCGGCCCTGGAGGGTGCCGACCTGACGTCTCGTCAGGTCCTGTTCCTCCAGGACGGATACCCGTTGTTCCCGGCAAAGCCGGCCATGGTCATGCCACTGGCCCGCTGCGATTCCTGCTTCTGCGCCTGCTCGCAAGCCGCCGCGCTCGACGGTCGCTCGTCGCGACGCGCCTTCGCTGCCTGCTCGCCTTGCCACGGACCCTCGGCGCTGTCCGCCAGACCGACGAGACCTGAGGCGCCCGCTGCTGCGGACACACCACTGCCGTTGCCGCGCAGTCGCGCGGAGGCGGTGATCAGGGCATCGGTCCCGGCATAGGACGTCACCATGGGGAGCCCGGCCAGGCCGGACGTGGACACGGAGAGATCGGCATGCGACAGCTTGGCGGAGCCCACCGACACCACGACCGGAGTGACGGCGAACGCCTGACGCTGGGCTTTCAGGTTCCTGGTAATCACGACGTTCACCTCCTTCCGAGAGGGTTTCGGGGCAACACCGCAGGGGTGCTTCCAGGTTTCATGGACGAGCACGGTCGAACGTTCCGACCGTGCTCGTGAGCGTAGATGCGGTTTGGAGCAAGGCGCAAACGATTTATTGCATGGCCCTCGTCACTCGAGGGAAACCCCTCGCGTCTCACCCCACGTCGGGGGCATCCTCGATGGCCGACTCGTGGTCCTGTTCGACCTCCGGAATGTGCCCGTAGTCGTCCGGATCGGGCTCGATCGCCAGGTCGTGGCCGGCACACAGCGCGAGCACGTCGTCACCGAATCGCTCCAGCTTGGTCCGGCTCACCCCCGGAATCGCGGCGAGTTGGCGCTCGTTGAGCGGACGGGTCTCGGCGATCGCGGTGAGCGTCGCGTCGGTGAAGACCACGAAGGCGGGCTGGCTGTGCTCGTCGGCCCGGCGCAGTCGCCACTCGCGCAGTTGGCCGAGCAGGAACTCGTCCACGTCCGACGGGCAGTCCAGGCAGCGCCCGATCTTGCGCTCGGCGGCGTCCTGGAGTGCCCGCGCGCACACCCGGCAGCGCACCGGGCCGACCTTGCGCCGGGGCCGGGCCACACCGCCCGGGCTCGCCCCGGTACCGGGCGAGCGGTACGCGTCGGGCCGCGCCGAGCCGAGGCCGCGCCCGCCGTCGGGGCCGCGCAGCCCGTCCAGGAACCGCGACGCCGCACGCCCGCGCCCGCCGGGGGTGCGCGCCAGCGACCAGGACAGGGTCAACCGCTCACGCGCCCGGGTCACCCCGACGTAGAGCAGCCGGCGCTCCTCCTCGATCTTGTCCGGGGTGTCGGCGTAGGAGATCGGCATCATGCCCTCGTTGAGGCCGACCAGGAACACCGCGTCCCACTCCAGCCCCTTGGCCGCGTGCAGCGACGCGAGGGTCACGCCCTCCACCGTCGGCGCGTGCTGGGCGCTCGCCCGCTCGGCCAGCTCGACGGTGAAGTCGCGCAGCGACGCCTGCGGCCGCTTGACCGCGAACTCCTCGGCCAGCCGGACCAGCGCGGCCACCGACTCCCACGTCTCCCGGGCCTGGCCGGATCCTGCGGGCGGCTCGGCGCTCCAGCCGGTGCCGCCGAGCACCGCACGCACCTCGGCGGCCAACGGCCCGGCCTCCGCGTCGGTGCCGCCGGAGATCGCGTGCGCGCGCAGGAAGCCCATCGCCTGCCGGATCTCGGGCCGCTCGAAGAACCGTTCGGCGCCCTTGAGCAGGTAGGCCACCGACTGGTCGGCGAGCGCCTGCTCGTAGGACTCGGACTGCGCGTTGGTGCGGAACAACACGGCGATCTCGGCGGGCCGCACCCCGTCGTCGATCAGCGCGCGGATGCGTTTGGCGGTGCTCTCCGCCTCGGCCTGTTCGTCGGCGTGCTCGACGAAGTCGGGCTCCGGGCCGGTGCCGCGCTGCGAGATCAGCTGCAACCGGTGCTTGGCCGCCTCGCCGCCGGCGCGCGCGAGCAGCCGGTTCGCCAGGCCCACCACCTGCGGGGTCGAGCGGTAGTCGCGGACCAGCTCGACCAGCTTCGCGTCGGGATGGCGGCGGCGGAATCCGAGCAGGTAGGCGGGCGTGGCGCCGGTGAACGAGTAGATGGTCTGGCTCGCGTCGCCGACCACGCACAGGCTGCGGGCCCCGGTCGACCACAGGTCGAGCAGGCGCTGCTGGAGCGGGTTGACGTCCTGGTACTCGTCCACGGTGAAGTGCCGGTATTGCGCCTGCACCGCCTCGCGCACCTCGGGCCGCTCGTCGAGCAGTCCGATGGTGAGCAACAGCACGTCCTCGAAGTCCATCCGGCCCTTGCCGGACTTGATCTTCTCGTAGGCCGCGTAGACGTGCGCGATCTCGGCGGCGGCGCGCGGCGGCTTGCGGCCCGCCGCGAGCACCGCGCCCGGGTAGTCGTCGGGCGCGGTCTGGGTGGCCTTGGCCCACTCGATCTCGCCGGTGATGTCGCGCAGCTCGGCCCGATCGGCGCGCAGCCGGCAGTGCGCCACCGCGTCGCGGACCAGCATGATCTTGGTCTCGACCAGCTGCGGCGGCGGCCCGCCGAACACTTTCGGCCAGAAGTAGGACAGCTGGCGCAGCGCCGCCGAGTGGAACGTACGCGCCTGTACGCCCGGGACGCCCAGGTCGCGCAGCCGGCCGCGCAGCTCCCCCGCGGCCCGCGCGGTGAAGGTGACCGCCAGGGTCTGGCCCGGCTGCATCGCGCCGGAGAGCACGCCGTAGGCGATCCGGTGGGTGATCGCCCGGGTCTTGCCGGTGCCCGCGCCCGCGAGCACGCACACCGCGCCGTCGACGGCCTCGGCCACCCGTCGCTGCTCGGGATCGAGCGCGTCGAGGACGTCGTCGGGGGAAGCGATCATCGGCACATCCTCTCAGGCATCGCGCCGCACCGAGGCCGGTTGTGCACAGCGGCCCCGATGTCCACAGGTCGGCAAACCCGGTGGAATCAAACCGAGGGGGCGCACGTTTGGCTTGGGGAAAGCCGTTCCCGGACCGGGCGAACACAAAGGAGCGCATGACGATGTCGGCCCCCGTGACGATGTACAGCACGACCTGGTGTGGCTACTGCCGCCGGCTGAAGAGCCAGATGGAGCGCGAGGGCATCGCCTACACCGAGGTGAACATCGAGCAGGACCCCGCGGCCGCCGACTTCGTGATGAGCGTCAACGGCGGCAATCAGACCGTGCCGACGCTGGTCATCCTGCCCGCCGACGGCGGCGCGCCGCTGTGGACCGCGACCAACCCGAGCCTGGCCCAGGTCAAGGCCGCCGTGTCGGAACTGGCCGCCTGAGCGCACTAGCACGGTCTTCCCGGCCGGGTCGGCGACGAGGACTCGTCGCCGACCCGGCCGGAGCGTGTTCACCCCGCGCTCACCAGTGGTTGTCCTCGTCCAGCGGGCCGCCGTACCACTTCTCGATCAGGTACCGGGCGATGGACAACGACCCGGGCATCAGCACCTCGCCCGTGTCGATCGCCTCCTTGAACTCGGCGCGGTCGAACCAGCGGGCCTCGGCGATCTCCTCGCCGTCCACGTGCACCCTGTCGTCCACCGCGTAGGCCATGAAGCCCAGCATCAGGCTGGAGGGGAACGGCCACGGCTGGCTCGCCACGTAGGTGGTGGCCGACGTCACCACGCCGACCTCCTCGTGCAGTTCGCGCGCCACCGCCTGCTCCAGCGACTCGCCGGGCTCGACGAAGCCCGCGAAGGCGGACCAGCGCCGCTCGGGCCACTGCGGTTGGCGGCCGAGCAGGCAGCGGTCGTCCCGGTCGAGCACGAGCATGATCACCGCCGGATCGGTGCGCGGGTAATGCTCGGTGCCACAGGCCGGGCAGCGCCGCACGTGCCCGGCCGCGGCCGACTCGGTCGGCTGCCCGCAGCGGGCGCAGAAGCGGTGCGTGCGATGCCAGTGGTGCAGCCCGGTGGCGTGCACGAGCAGCCCCGCGTCCCGGTCGTCGAGCAGCGTGCCCAACTCGCGCAGACCGCCCTCGTGTGCGTCCTCGGCGGGTTCCGGCAACTTCTCGACGTCCACCGCGAAGTACGCCACGCCGGCCTCGTCGAGGCCGAGCAACCGCCGCTCGCCCGCCGGCGCGCTCGCCGAGTCGACCAGGAGCAGGCGGGGTTCGCCCGCCTTGCCCGACCAGCGCGCCCGGCCCTGCGCCAGAACCAGTACGCGCGTGTCGGGCCGCGCCCACGCCGCGTCCAGCCACGCCTGGTCCAGGCGGTGTTCGGACGCCCGGTCGAGCGCGGATCGGGCCAGTGCCTGCCCGGCGACGGGCTTGGGGCGGATCAACGCTCGTCCCTCCCCGCCGCGGCGTCGCGCCGGCTCGCGGCCAGCTCTTCCCACAGATACGCGGCGGCCTCCGCGCCCTTGAGCAGCAGCGGCTTCTCCACCTTCTCGTCGATCGAGTGCCAGCCGTCGTCGGGCAGCGAGACGCCCAGGAAGACCACCGGCGCGCGCAGCACGTCCTGAAGGTCCGCCTCCGGCCCGGAGCCGCCCTCGCGGGTGTACAGGATCTCGGTGTCGAACGCGCGGCCCATCGCCCGCACCACCGCCCGCAGCGCGGGGTGGTCGAGCGGGGTCAGGCAGGGCCGGACGCCGGTGCCGAAGTCCAGCTCGCAGCGGATCCCGGCGGGCACCCGCTCGCTCACCCACGCGCGCACGACCCGCTCGATCTCGTCCGGGTCCTGCCGATCCACCAGCCGGAAGGACACCTTCGCGTGCGCCGAGGCGGGCACGATGGTCTTGCGACCGGGGCCGATGTAGCCGCCCCAGATTCCGTTGACCTCGGCCGTCGGGCGCGCCCACACCCGCTCCAGGGTGCTGTAGCCGGCCTCGCCGGCCGCCGCGCCGGACTTGGCGTTGCCCAGCCACACGCTCTCGTCGAACGGCAGCTTGGCGAACGACTCCCGCTCGTACTCGGTGAGTTCGCCGACCCCGGAGTAGAAGCCGGGAATGGTGACGTGCCCGTCCTCGTCGTGCAGCGCGGCGATCAGCCGGGCCAGCTCGGTCGCCGGGTTGGGCACCGCGCCGCCGAAGGAGCCGGAGTGGATGTCCGCGCTCGGGCCGTGGAAGTCGATCTGCACCTCGGCCAGGCCGCGCATCCCGGTGCAGGTGCTGGGGGTGTCCGCGCCCCACATCCCGGTGTCGGAGACCACCACGACGTCGCAGGCGAGCCGGTCGCGACGCTCGCGCAGCAGCTCCGCCAGGTGCGGCGAGCCGGACTCCTCCTCGCCCTCCACGATCAGCTTCAGATTCACCGCGGGGGTGGTACGCCCGGTCGCCGCCAAGTGCGCGCGCACCCCGAGCAGGTGGAACAGGACCTGCCCCTTGTCGTCCGCGGCGCCGCGCGCGTACAGCCGGTCGCCGACGTCGGTCGGCTCGAACGGCGGCGTGCTCCATCCGTCGGCGAGCGCCGCGGGCTGCACGTCGTGGTGTCCGTACACGAGCACCGTCGGCGCGTCCGGGTCGGCCGAGGGCCACTCGGCGAACACCGCCGGTAGCCCGGGCGTCTCCCACACCTCGACGGTGGGGAAGCCGGTGTCGCGCAGCGCGCCGCCCAGCCACCACGCGCTGCGGTCGACGTCGGCCGCGGCCGCGGGGTCGCCGGAGATCGAGGGGATGGCCAACCAGGTGCGCAGATCGGCGAGGAATTCGTCGGCGTGGGCGCCTATGTATTCGAAGACGCCGCGGTCGGTGATGCTCATGGATTCGACCATATGCCCGATCCCCGCGCAGGCGGCACGCGGCCGTCTCCGGGCGGAAAGCACACGGCAGGGCGGCGGGCGGGTTACCGTCGGCCGATGACCACGTTGCGTGTCGCGACCTTCAATCTCCTGCACGGCATGGACCTCGCCGACGGCGCGTCGGACCCGGATCGGCTGCGCGCCGCGCTGGCCGATCTGGACGCCGACATCGTGGCCCTGCAGGAGGTGGACCGGCACCAGGAGCGCTCCGGCGGCGCCGATCAGGCGGCGATCGCGGCCGAGGCGCTCGGCATGTCCCAGTGGCGCTTCCTGGCCTCGGTGCACGGCGTCCCGGCCCCGGTGTCGGGGTGGACGCAGGAGCCGCCGGTGCCGGGCGAGCGCCGGGTCTACGCGGCGGACGAGCGGGGCGAGGGCGGGCCCGGATACGGCATCGCGCTGCTGTCCCGGCTGCCGGTCTCGCGCTGGCGGGTCCGGCGCTTCCCGGCCGCGCCGCTGAGCCTGCCGCTGCGGGTGCAGGGCCGGCCGGGCCTGACCCGGGTGCCGGACGAGCCCCGGGGCGTGCTCGCGGCGGTGGTCGAGGGCCCACACGGGCCGTTCACGGTGCTCGCGGCGCATCTGTCCTTCGTACCCGGCTGGAACATCTCCCAGCTCGCCCGGATCCGCCGCTCCACCGCCGACCTGCCCGGTCCGCAACTGCTGCTCGGCGACTTCAACCTGCCCGGTCGGATCCCGCAGGCGGTGGTCGGCCGGCGCGGACGCGGCGCGGGCGCGGTGCGCTGGCGCTCGCTGGCCCGGGTGCCCACCTACCCCTCGTACCACCCGAGGGTCCAGTTCGACCACGTGCTCGGACACGGCATCGGCCCCGAGGCGGTGCGCCGCACCGAGGCGGTCCGCCTCGGCGTCTCCGACCACTGTGCCCTGGTGGTGGAGTTGAAGGTGGGCTGAGCCCGGGCGTCAGGCGCTGAGCCGGGCCCCGCGCAGTTCCTCGTGGCGGGCCACCACCGGGGTGTACTCCAGGAGCACCATCGCCGCGTCGTCCTGAAGCGGTCGGCCCACGTGTCGCTGCACGTCGGCCTCCAGCCGGTCGAGGGTGTCCTCCACGCCGGGCAGCGAATCCGGCGCCCGATCGGGCAGCGGGTAGAACTCGCCGGCCGGGTTGCGCGCCTCGATGATGCCGTCGGTGTACAGCAGCAGCCGGTCCCGCGGCAGCAGCGGCACCCGCAACACCGGCAGGTCGAGCCGGCGCAGGTCCATGATGCCCAGCGGCGGCGTCGGGGTCGGCGGGTCCAGCGCCTGCGCCCGGGCCGCGCGCAGCAGCAGCGGCGCGGGGTGGCCGCAGTTGAGGATGTCCACGCACGCGGGCTCCGGCGGGAAGCCGAGCAGGATCAGCGTGACGAACTCCTCGTCGTTCTCGCCGAGTCGCCGCTCCAGGCTGGCCGAGAGCCGGCGGGCCACGCCGGGCAGGTCCGGCTCCTCGTACGCCGCCTCGCGGAACGCGCTGAGCACGGCGGCGGCGGTGCGCACCGCGCCGAGGCCCTTGCCCCGCACGTCCCCGATCGCCACGCGGATGCCGAACGGGGTGGGCACCACCTCGTACAGGTCGCCGCCGATCCGCGCCTCGGCCGCCGCCGCGCGGTAGCGCACGCCGACGGTGAGCGGGCCCACCGTGCCGGGCACCTGGGGCAGCAGCACCTCCTGGGCCGCCTCGGCCACGCTGCGCACCTCCTCGATGGTGCGCTCCTGCCGCATGCGCACATGTACGCCCAGCCACGCGGTGGTGGTCACCAGCGCGACCGAGACCAGCGTGACGTACGGTTCGCCGCCGCCCCGGCCCTGGCCGAGCGCGGCCAGCGCCACCGAGACCACGGCCGCGACACCGCCGGTGATCAGCGGGCCGCGTGGCGCCGTCTGGGTGAGCCCGGACAGCGCCGGCGCCACCGCGAGAAGCGGACCCACGTGCACGTTCTCCGGGGTCGCGGCAGCCAGCACGACGACCGCGAGGATCACCAGGAAGGGCAGCAGGCGCAGGATCAGGTCGATCACCGGCAGCAGCGGTCGATCACCCGCAACGCCGACGAGCCGCAGTGCCCGCCTCGTCTGTGCTGTTCCGCGCACCGGTGCCGTTTCCCGTCCCGCTCGAAGTTCGCCGTCGTGTCGATCCTCATAAACCATACGAGTGTCGGAATCCGGCCGCATCGGCCCATCCTCACCGTTGCCGGGTTTCCTCCGGATCAACGCGCCGGATCGTCGCCCGGTTCATCGGCTTCCAGGAACAACTGTTCCAATTCGTCCCGGCCGGGCAGCCCTCTGGGCCGGACGAGTTCCCCGGAGCGCACGTAGAGGAAGGCCGCCGATACCTTCTCCAGCGGCACGTCGGCGTATTCGGCCCAGGCCAGCCGGTAGACGGCGAGCTGCAGCGGGTCCGCGTCGTGGACCCGGTTGGTCTTCCAGTCGACCACCTCGAACCCGTCCCCCTCGCGGTAGACCGCGTCGATCCGGCCGCGCACGATCCGGCCGCCGAGGAACAGCTGGAAGGGCGCCTCGACCCGGTGCGGGGCGCGCCGACCGTAGGGCGTGCGCAGAAACGCCTCCTGGAGCGCGAGCAGATCGGCCTCGTCGGTGATCTCCTCGTCGGCCGCGCCCGGCAGGTCGTCGGGTTCGAGCAGCGGGCGCTCGCCGAACAACGACTCGACCCAGGCGTGGAAGCGGGTACCGCGCCGGGCCGCCGGGGCGGGCGGGCGCGGCATCGGCCGGGCCAGCTCGCGCGCGAGCCCGTCGGGGTCGTTGGACAGGCGCAACATCTGGGACGCGGTCAACGTCGCGGGCAGCGGCACCTCGCGCACCCCGGACCGGCCGCGGCGCAGTTCCTCGGCCAGCCGGACCAGGTCCCGGTCCCACGACTCGATCAGGGCCAGCTCGTCCGGGGTCGGCCCCGGGTGGAACCCCGGCGCCGGGCCCTCCACGGCGGGGTGCCCGGCACGCACCTCGTCCACGTGCTCGGCGGCGTCGTCGTGATCGGGCAAGGGCAGCGAGGGGCCGGGGCCGGGCTCGGGCTCGGGTTCCGGCTCGGGGCCCGGGTCGACCGGCGGCGGGGGCTCCTCCTCCGGCGGCGGCGCGTCCTGCTCCGGGTCGTCCGGGACATACGCCTCGTAGACCTCGACGGGCACCTGCTCGTCGTACCCCCGGACCGGCCCGAATTCCGGCTCCACCGACGGATGCTCGGCCGCGTGGTCGACCCGGCGCGACGCCTCGCGCCGGGCCAGCTCCGCGAGTACGGCGTCGGCCGCCCGGCGGCGCTCGATCAGCGCGGTCGCATCCAGCGGCAGCGGCCAGGCGTGCTCGACGACGTCGGCCAGGTGCGGATTGGCCGACTCGGCGGGCTCGGGCGTCCACACCTCGACCGTGCCGTTGCCCGCCAGGCAGTGGTCGCGCAGTCGGGTGAGGAAGTCGGACGGCCCGCGCGGCTTCTTCTGGGTGGGGCCCCACCAGTGTCCGGACCCGATCAGGAGTTGTTTGGGCCGGGTGAAGGTGACGTAGCCCAGCCGCAGCTCCTCGGTCTCCTGGTGCTCGCGCATCGCCGCGTCGAACGCCTTGAAGCCCTTGGGGGTCAGGTCGGGCAACACCGCGAGCGCGGCGGCGTCGCCGCGCAGCGGGTGCGGCAGGGCCCGGCCGTTGGTGATCCACTTGGTCTGCGTGCGCACGCTCGGGAAGACGCCGTCGATCAGTCCGGGGACGGCGACCACCTCCCACTCCAGGCCCTTGGACTTGTGCGCGGTCAGCACCTTCACCGAGTCGCCGGCCGTGGGCAGGCTGCCGTCCAGGCCCTTGTCGTGCTCGGCGGCGGTGCGCAGGAACGCCAGGAACGCGGTCAGCGAGGGATCGCCGTCCAGGTCGGCGAAACCCGCCGCGACGTCCAGGAACGTGTGCAGCGTCTCCCGGCGGCGCGCGGCCAGCGCGCCCGGCGAGGCGGACAGCTCGACCTCCAGGCCGGTGCCCGCGAGCACCCGGTGCAACAGGTCCATCAGCGGCTCGCCCAGGTGCCGGCGCAGATCGCGGATCTCGGTGGCCACCCGGGCGAACCGGCGGCGGGCCTCGGCGGAGAACGGGTAGTGCTCGCCGGGGTCGGCGAGCGCGTCGGAGAGCGAGACCACCTCGGTCGGGTCGATCCCGGCCACCGCCTCCTCCAGACGGGCGTCGGCGTCGTCGGCGCCCGCCCGCTCGACCCGGACCAGTTCCGCGGCCCGGCGCCCGAGCAGGGCCAGGTCGCGCGGCCCGATCCGCCAGCGCGGCCCGGCGAGCAGTCGCACCAGCGCGGAGTTGGCCGTCGGGTCGTCCAGCACCTCGCAGGTCGCCACCAGGTCGGCCACCTCGGGCAGGTGCAGCAGCCCGGACAGCCCGACCACCTCGACCGGGATGTCGCGCCGCACCAGGGCGGCGTGGATGTCCGCGAAGTCGGCGGCGGTGCGGGCGAGCACCGCGACGTCCCCGGCGGTGATCGGGGCGCCGTTCCGGTCCAGGACGGTGCCGATCGCGGTGCCGATCCGGTCCGCGAGCCAGTCGATCTCCTCGGCGTGGGTGGGCAGCAGCGCGGCGACCGTCCAGCCCTCGTGCTCGGCGCCGGGCCCCGCGCGCAGCGCCTCCACCCCGCTCTCGGGGGTGCGCAGCGGCGCCGACAGGTCGTTGGCGAAGCTCAGGATCCGGCCGCCGCTGCGCCGGTTCTCGGAGAGCGAGTAGCGGGCGGCGGGGCTGCCGTCGCGGTGCGGGAAGTGCACCGGGAACTCGTGGATGTTGGCCACCGACGCGCCGCGCCAGCCGTAGATGGCCTGGCACGGGTCGCCGACCGCGGTGACCGGGTGGCCGAGTCCGAACAGGCCCTGGAGCAGCACGCGTTGGGCCACCGAGGTGTCCTGGTACTCGTCCAGGAGCACCACCCGGTAGGTGTCGCGCAGGATCTCGCCGACCTCGGGCCGCTCGCCGGCGATCCGGGCGGCGTAGGCGATCTGGTCGCCGAAGTCGAGCAGGTCGCGCCCGCTCTTGGCACGCGCGTACGCCTCGACCAGTCGGCCCAGGTCGAGCCGGTTGCGGGCCGCGTCGGCGGCCTTGCGGGCGGCGGCGGAGGGTTTGGCGGCGGCCTCCACCTCGGCCACGAAGGCCCGGTCCCACTCCCGCAGCTCCTCGACCGACACCAGGTGCTCGGCCAGTTCGCCGCCCAGGTGCAGCACGGCGGCCACCACGTCGGGCAGCCGGCCGGTGAGCGTGGGGAAGGGGCCGCGGGCGGTGCGGGCGGCGCGGGCGGCGAGCTGGAAGCGGGTCGCGTCGGCGAGCAGCCGGGCCGAGGGCTCCAGGCCGATCCGCAGGCCGTGCTCCTGGAGGAGGCGGCCGGCGAAGGCGTGATACGTGGACACGGTCGGCTCGCCGGCGTCCTCGTCGGCCGGGATCTCGCCGCCGCGCAGTTGCCCGATCGCCTTGCGCACCCGCTGGGCCAGCTCGCCGGCGGCCTTGTTGGTGAAGGTGAGGCCGAGCACCTGGTCGGGCCGGACCTGTCCGGTGCCCACCAGCCACACCACGCGGGCGGTCATCACCGTGGTCTTGCCCGACCCCGCCCCGGCCACGATCACGCCCGGCGCGAGCGGCGCGAGCACCGCGTCCAGCTGCTCCGGGGTGAACGGGATCCCGAGCAGCCGACACAGGTCGTCCGGGTCGGTCAGTACGGCGTGCACCGAGGAAGACTAGCCCCGCACGGCGACACGGACGGTCGCGGTGCGGGGCCGGGGTGCCTCGGGTGCGCCGGTCAGGCGTCCTTGAACTGCCCCTTCAGGTCTTCCTTGGTGAACGACTCGGCCGGAGCGGTGGGCTCGCACTTCTGCTTGCCCTTGGTGAACTTCGCCGTGGCGTTGTTCTTGCCCTCCGACTTGACCATGAACGGGTAGGGCTTGCCCTTCTCCTGGACGTAGAGGGTGGTGGTCTCGCCCTCGTCGTCCTTCTTGCTGAGCGGGATCACCTTCACGCCGTCGATCTTGACCGGCTCACCCTTGGTCACCCCGTCGGTGGAGCCGTCGAAGAAGTCGGTCATGGACGAGACGCCGTCGTCCTCCTCGTCGACCGGGGACTTCAGGTACTTGCCGGCCATCTTCGACACGACCTCGTCGAGCATGCGCTCCGGCACGAACTCGCCCATCATCATCTTCCAGAAGGGCGCCTCGGCCTTCATGTATTGGTCCTTGCCGATGAAGATCACCTCGACACGGTTGCCGTCGATCGTCATCGTGCCCTGCATGTCCGCACCGCTGCGGATGCACAGGTCCATCTCCATCTTCGTTTCCTCGTCCTGCCCGCTGCCGACCATCTTGAAGTCAGGGACCGACTTCAGCAGTCGCTGCGCCTCGTCGGCCAACGCCTTGGCGTCGGTGCCCGCGTTCGACTTCTGCTCCGAGCCGCCGCAGGCGGTCAGGCCGACGAGGGCGAGGGCGACGACGGGGACGATCGCGGCCATGCGTGAAGTGCGCACGAAACTCCTTGATGCGGGACCGGAACCCGGGAGCGGGGTTCCTGCGCACGAGTATGGCGATGGCAAAATCCGCACGTCCCACCACCCCCGCCCGGTATCGCCGGGCATCGGCGATACCGCTACTCGACCGTCATCCGACCTTCCGGACGGGCACTGCAACAGCGGCGGAAATCGCACCGGTCGCAGTGCGATCCCGCGGTCGGGGTGAACCGTTCGCCGATGATCCGACCGGCCACGTCGGCGAGCAGGCCGCCCACCCACGTACCCCCGTCCGGGTCGGGCAGCGGCGGGTCCTGGGCGAGCACCACCGGCTGCCCGGTCTCGCCCTTGTCCGCCGAGCGCAACTGGATCAGCTCGGCGCCGCCGGAGCCGGGCCGGCCGTCGGCGAAGCCGGGCAGGTCGTCGAGCGCCCCGTTGGCGACCGCCACCTGGTACACCGCGAGCTGCGGATGCCCCTCGACCTCGGTCCGGGTCGGCGGCCTGCGGCCGGTCTTGAAGTCCACCACGTACGCGAGCCCGTCCTCGCCGCGCTCGACCCGGTCCATCGAGCCCCGGACCACCACCCGGTACTCCCCCGCGGTCAGCTCGACCTCGAAGCCGTGCTCGGTGGCCGCGACGGTGCGGTGCCGCTCGTTGGTGTGCCAGGACAGGAACCGCTCCAAGGCGGTGCGGGCCTCGTCCTTCTGCTGCTCGGACTGCCACGGCGCGTCGAACGCCAACGCGTCCCACACCCGGTCGAGCCGGTCCATCAGCACCGGCAGTTCCGCCGCGGTGGCACCGGTGCCCACCTCGTCGGCGAGCGCGTGCACCACGTTGCCGAAGCCGAGCGCCGCCGAGCGCGGCGAGTCGGCGTGCACCTCGCTGCCCAGGAACCAGCTCAGCGCACAGTCGCGCACCTTGGCCACGGAACTGCCGGACAGCCGCACCGGGTCCGCCGGGTCCCGGATCGGCACCCCCGGGTCGGTCGGCGCCACCAGGCCCCACCACCGGTCCGGGTGCGCGGCCGGCACCAGCGCGTGGCCCTCGTCGTCACGCAGGTCCGCGAGCGCGGCCAACCGGCGCGCGGCGGCCCGGCGCAGCACGGCCGGCGCCAGCGGATCCACCGCCGCCGAGCGCAACTCGGCCACCAGCGCGGAGGTGGACAGCGGCCGCCGGGGCCGCTCCTTGACCTCCACCGGCGGCACACCCAGCTCCTCCAGGAACCGCGAGGGCTGATCGCCGTCGTCGTAGCTGGAGTCGACCGCGGTCACCACCAGCCGCTCCTGCGCCCGGGTGACCGCGACGTAGAACAACCGCCGCTCCTCGGCGAGCAGCGCGCCGGGCGAGAGCGGCTCGGCCAGCCCGTCCGAGCCGATCCGGTCGGCTTCGAGCAGCGAGCCCCGTCGGCGCAGGTCCGGCCACAGGCCCTCCTGCACCCCGTGCACCACCACCAGGCGCCACTGCAGGCCCTTGGCCCGGTGCGCCGTCAGCAACCGCACCGCCTCGCCGCGCAGCGCGCTGTCGTCGAGGCGGTCGCCCGCGATCTCCTGAGCCTTCAACTCGGCCAGGAAGTTCAGCGCCCCCCGGTGGCCGGCCCGCTCCTCGGCCTTGGCCGCCACCTCGAACAGGGCCACCACCGCGTCCAGATCGCGGTCCGCGTTGCGCCCGGCGGTACCGCCGCGCAACACCGCGCGCTCCAGCCGGCCCGGCCACGGGGTGCCCTGCCACAACTCCCACAGCGCGTCCTCGGTGGTCCCGCCGCCCGCCAGTACCTCGCGCGCCTTGCGGATCAGCAGACCGAGCCGCAGCGCGCCGCCGCCGACCCGCTGCTCTATGCCGACCAGTTGCTCGGGCGCGGCCAGCGCGTCGCGGATCAGCTCGGCCGACGGCCGGGTGCCGGTCACCGTCGCGGCCGACGCGGCGCGCTCCTCGGCCCGCAACGCCCGCCCGAGCAGGCGCAGATCGCCCGCGTCGAGGCCGCCCAGCGGCGACTGCAACAACCCGCGCGCGGTCTCCGCGTCCAGCACGGTCGGGTCCGCCGCCACGTGCAGCGCGGTCAGCAGCGGCGCCACCGCCTGCTCGGCCGCGATCGGCAACTCGTCGCCGGCGATCTCGAGCGGCACACCGGCGGCCGACAACGCCCGGCGCAGGCCCGGGATCGAGCGGGCGCCGGAGCGTACGAGCACGGCCATCCGCCCCCACGGCACGCCGTCCTCCAGGTGCGCGCGGCGCAGGATGTCGGCGGTGTTGTCCAACTCGGCGCCGGGTGTGGGATACGTGTACACCTCGACCCGGCTCGGGTCCTCGGCCCCCGACACCGACGGGATCAGCTCGCGGTGCGCGCGTACCCGATCGGCCGGCAGCCGGCTCAGCGCCATGCGCTGGGTGACCACGCGCGAGGCGGCGAGCAGGCCGGCCGGCGCCCGGCGCGAGGTGCGCAGCACCACGATGTCGGCGGGCTCGCCGTCGGCGCGCGGGAAGCGGTGCGGGAAGTCGAGGATGCCGTTCACGTCGGCGCCGCGGAACGCGTAGATGGACTGGTCCGGGTCGCCCACCGCGATCAGGTCCCGCCCGTCCCCGGCGAGCGCGGCCAACAGGCGCACCTGTGCCGGGTCGGTGTCCTGGTACTCGTCGACGAACACCGCCTTGTAGCGCCCGCGCAAAATCGCGGCGGTCTCCGGCTGCTCGGCCAGCAGCACCGCGCGGTGCACGAGTTCGGCGTAGTCCACCACGCCCTGCGCGTCGATCACGTCCAGGTATTCGGCCAGGAAGTCGGCCGCGGCCCGCCAGTCCCGCCGCCCGGTGTCCTCGGCGAACCGGGCCAGCGCGTCCGGGTCGAGCCCGATCTCGCGGCTGCGCGCGATCACCGCGCGTACCTCGTCGGCGAAGCCGCGGGTGCCCACCGCCGCGCGCAGTTCGGTGGGCCAGGTCAGGCTGCCCTCCTCGACCCCGCCCGCGAGCAGTTCGCGCACGAACACGTCCTGCTCGGGGCCGGTGAGCAGGCGCAGCGGATAACTGAACAACTCGGCCGGCTGGTGCTCGCGCACCAGGGCGTAGCAGAACGAGTGGAACGTGGTCGCGGTCGGCACCGTCACGGTGCGTGCGCCGGCCGCGCGCAGTCGGGCCGTCAACCGGTCGCGCAGTTCCCCCGCCGCCTTGCGGCCGAAGGTCAGGACCAGGATCTCCTCGGGCCGGATCCCGCGCGCGACCCGCTCGGCGACCGCCTCCACGAGCACGGTGGTCTTGCCGGTGCCGGGACCGGCGAGCACGAGCAGCGGGCCGCCCCGGTGCTCGATCACCGCCCGCTGGTAGGCGTCGGGGATCACGGGCGCGGGCGGGGCCACGGGAGTACGCCGCAGCCGGTACGCCGGGGTCGGGGTGGTCATCTGGCCGGGGGTGCCTTCGGGTCGCCGTCGAATCCTGCTGCTGCTCGGGCCGGGCCGGCCGCGTCACACGGGCCGTGCCGGGCGGCGCGCCGGGGCGAACGTCGCCGGGCGCGGCACCGGGTCGCGACCTCGGAGAGGGTGGCCGCGCCCCGGTCGGCAGGGCGCGGCCGTTACCCATCAGATCACATCCGGCTCTCCCGCCCGGGGAGCACACCCGCATCGCGGGTGCCCCGAGCACCGGCACGGCGCCCCGGTTCGTCCCCGATCGTCAGGGAACCGGGGGAAGTTCCGGCTCCTGCGGCACGTCCTCGGGGTCCGGTGTCCAACGCGCCACGGTCATGTCCACCCGCTCGCCGCCGGAGCGCAGCGGGGTGCCCTCGGCCCGGTAGTGCTTCGGCGCGCGCACCGCGTGACTCGGCGGCAGCGAGCCGTCCGCCCGCACCACCCGCCACCAGGGCACCCCGCCGCCGTACAGCGCCATCACCCGGCCGACCTGCCGGGGGCCGCCGTCCTGAAGGGCCTCGGCGATGTCCCCGTACGCCATCACCCGCCCGGCGGGAATGCGCTCGACCAGGTCGAGCACCCGCTCGGCGAAGGGGTTAGGGTCACTCATCCGCACATGGTGACAGAGTCGTCGGACACCCGGTCCGCCGGCCGCCGATCCCCTTTCGGCCGCACTTCGGCGCGGCCGGGCGCGACCCGGGGCACGGGTCGTGGCACCATCGACGCGGCGGTGACGGGTGATACGAGACCATGACGAGACATTCGCGAGGGGTGCCCCCGGGAACGGGCGCGCCCTCGTCGTCGAGCCCTCGCAACCCCTGCGGGTACACCGTTCGTCCGATTTGATCCGAGTCCTGCTCGGCGTGCTCGCCCTGGGCCTGGTCTTCTTCCTGGCCAGTATCGCCCGCCAGACCACCTCGGGCCTGGAATCGGACATCGTGCGCGGCGCGCAGAACAGCACGCCGCACCTGCTGCTCAACCTGTCCGGTGGGGTGTTCGCCGTCGCGGTGCTCGTGGTGCCGGTGGCCTACGGCATCGAACGCCTGATCAGCCGGGACGGGTTGCGGGTCGCCGACGGGGTGATCGCCGCCGCGGCCACCTACCTGGCCTCGCTCGGCCTGGACTGGTGGATCACCGGCCCGGGCCCCGAGGCGCTGCGCGACGCGCTCACCCGTCCGCTGCCGCTGCCGCAGACCGGCTGGACCGATCCGGTGCACGGCTATCTCGCGCCGATCGTCGCCTACGTCACCGCGGTCGGCCTGGTGCGCCGACCGCGCTGGCAACTCGTGGTGTGGACGCTGCTGCTGCTGAACGCGGCGACGGTGCTGGTCGGCGGCTACACCACCCCCGTCGCGCTGCTCACCAGCGTGCTGTTCGGGCGCACCATCGCCTACGCCACGCTGTACGCGGTCGGCCTGCCCAACACCCGCCCGCCGGCCGAGTCGGTGGTCGCCGCGCTGCGCCGGTTCGGCCTGGTCGCGCTGTCGTGCGTACGCACCGACGACGGCCCCGAGGAGACCCGCCGCTACGCGGTCCGGTTGGCCGACGACCGCCTGCTCGACGTGACCGTGCTCGACCGCGACCAGCAGGCGTCCGGCGCGATCTACCGGTTCTACCGGCGGCTGGTGTTGCGCGGGGTCACCCAGCGCCGCACCGTGCTGTCCACCCGGCGCGCGCTCGAACAGGAGTCGCTGATGGCGTACGCGTGCGCCGACGCCGGCGTGCGCGCACCGCGCCTGGTGGCCACCACCGAGGTGGGCCCGGACGCCGCGCTGTTGGCCTACGCGCACGTGCCGGGCCGCACCCTGGACACGCTCGACGACGAGGAGATCACCGACGAACTCCTGGCCCGGGTGTGGCAACTGCTCGGCCTGCTCCAGGCGCACCGGCTCACCCATCGCCGGCTGGTCGCGGAGAGCATCCTGGTGGACGGCTCCGGTGAGCCGTGGCTGGTGGACCTGCGGGCCGGCGAGATCGCGTCGAGCGACCTGGCGCTGCGCATCGACACCGCGCAACTGCTCACCACGGTCGCGCTGCGGGTGGGCGAGGAGCGCGCCGTACACACCGCCGCCGAGGTGCTGGGCGCGGACACCGTCGCCGCGTGCCTGCCGCTGCTGCAAAAGGTCGCGCTCAGCCGCAGCACCCGCTCGGTGCTGCGCAAGGACAAGAACCTGCTCTCCAGGATCCGCGAGCAGATCCTGGAACTGCGCCCCCAGGCCGAGGTCGAGCCGGTGCGTCTGGAGCGGGTGCGCGCGCGCACCCTGGTCTCCGTGGTGGCGAGCGCGTTCGCGGGCTACTTCCTGCTCTCCCAGCTCAGCCACGTCGATCTGGGCGAGATCTTCGCGAGCGCCAACTGGGGCTGGGCGGCGATCGGCCTGCTGGCCGCCTCGCTCAGCTACGTGTGCGCCGCGCTGATGTTGCTGGGCTACGTACCGGAGCGGTTGTCGCTGTATCGCACCACGATGGTGCAGCTCGCCGGCTCGTTCGTGAAGCTGGTCGCCCCGCCGGCGGTCAGCGGCGTCGCGCTGAACACCCGGTATCTGCAAAAGGCCGGGATTCCGCCCACCCTGGCCGCGGCCAGCGTCGGTGTCTCCCAACTCGGCGGACTGGTCTTCCACGTCGGCCTGTTGGCCTTCTTCGGCTACATCGCCGGCACCGCCGAGACGCCGTCCTTCGCGCCGTCCGGCGCGGTGATCGCGGGCCTGCTGGTCGTGGCCCTGGTGACCCTGCTGGTGATGGCCGTACCGCCGCTGCGGCGCTGGATCGTCAAGCAGTTGCGCCAGTTGTTCTCCGGGATCGTGCCGAGGCTGCTCGACGTGCTGCAGACGCCGACCAAGCTGGCGGCGGGCCTGGGCGGCACGGTGTTGCTGACGCTGACCTTCATCCTGTGTCTGGACGCCAGCGTGCGGGCCTTCGGCGGCTCGGCCAACTTCGCCGCGATCGCGGTGGTCTTCCTGGCCGGCAACGCGATCGGCTCGGCCGCGCCCACGCCGGGCGGCATCGGCGCGGTGGAGGCGGCCCTGATCGCGGGCCTGACCAGCACCGCACGCCTGCCGTTCGAAACCGCGACGGCCGCGGTCCTGCTCTACCGCTTCCTGACCTTCTGGCTCCCGGTCCTGCCCGGCTGGCTCGCCTTCACCCACCTACAACGCAAACAGGCAATCTGAGCCCCGGCACCTCCGGCAACCGAATGCTTCCCACGGCCCAAAAGAGTTGCCGCAACCCAAAAACGCCGAACAGGCCAAATTTCAGCCCGTCCGGCGTTTGAGGACACCCGAAACAGCAGGACCGCGAAACAGCACGCACCCGACCAAGCCGAGCCAACTTCCGGCCCGTCCGGCGTTTGAGGTCAACCCCCCGGCCGGAGGCCGGGCAAACGCCACGGCCGTCCGGCCCCGAGGACCTAGTACACCGGCTTCTCCGGCTCGATCTGGTTGACCCAACCGATCACACCGCCACCGAGGTGCACGGAGTCCTTGAAGCCCGCGGCGTGCAACACGGCCAGCACCTCGGCCGACCGCACACCGGTCTTGCAGTTGAGCACGATCCGCTTGTCCTGCGGCATGTCCTCCAGGGCCCGGCCCATCAGGAACTCGTTCTTCGGAACCAGCCGCGACCCCGGGATCTGCACGATCTCGTACTCGCCCGGCTCCCGCACGTCGATCAGGTCGATGTTCTCGCCCGCGTCGAGCCATTCCTTGAGCTGCCGGGGCGTGATCGTGGACCCGAGCGCGGCCTCCTGGGCCTCCTCGGAGACCACACCGCAGAACGCCTCGTAGTCGATCAGCTCGGTGACGGTCGGGTTCTTGCCGCAAACCGCGCACTCGGGGTCCTTGCGGACCTTGACGGTGCGGTAGGTCATCTCCAGCGCATCGTAGATCATCAGCCGGCCGACCAGCGGCTCGCCGATGCCCTGGAGCAGCTTGATCGCCTCGTTGACCTGGATCGACCCGATCGACGCGCACAACACGCCGAGCACGCCGCCCTCGGCGCACGAGGGGACCATCCCGGGCGGCGGCGGCTCCGGGTACAGGCAGCGGTAGCACGGCCCGTGCTCGGACCAGAACACGCTCGCCTGACCGTCGAAGCGGTAGATCGAGCCCCACACGTACGGCTTGTTCAGCAGCACGCAGGCGTCGTTGACCAGGTAGCGGGTGGCGAAGTTGTCCGTGCCGTCGACGATCAGGTCGTACTGCGCGAAAATCTCCATCACGTTGTCGGCCTCGAGCCGCTCCTCGTGCAGGACGACCTCGGTGTACGGGTTGATCTCCTTGACCGAGTCGCGCGCGGACTCGGCCTTCGAGCGGCCGATGTCGCTCTGCCCGTGGATGATCTGGCGCTGGAGGTTGGACTCGTCGACGGTGTCGAACTCGACGATGCCGAGCGTGCCGACACCCGCCGCGGCGAGGTACATCAACGCCGGCGACCCCAGGCCACCGGCGCCCACACAGAGCACCTTGGCGTTCTTCAGCCGCTTCTGCCCGGCCATCCCGACGTCGGGGATGATCAGGTGGCGCGAGTAACGACGGACCTCGTCGACGGTCAGCTCGGCGGCCGGCTCGACCAGAGGTGGTAGCTGCGACACGGAAACTCCGATGGTCGGACTGTCTAATCTCGGCTCTTTTCCTACCGCAACAGTGTCACGCTCGTCCCGATTCCCGGGCAGCGGGTCCGGTCCGTGAGATGCGCGTGCGGCAGTGCCGCCGAGCACCCGCGAGGGCGCCCGGCGGACCGGATCCGACTACCTGGTGAGCTTGCCCGACGGGTACGGCCACGGGTTGGCCTCGCAGGTCTCACCCTTCATCGCGCCCTCGCTCGCGACCCGGGTCTTGGTCTGCTGCATCATCACCGGAGCCAGGCCGGCCCCGATGCCGCCCGCGCCGCACGCCTTCTCGTGGTTGTGCCCGAGCCGGTGGCCGACCTCGTGGTTGATCAGCATCTGCCGATAGCCGACGATGTCGTCGCCGTAGGCGGTCGAACCCTGGGCCCAGCGCCAGGCGTTGATCATCACCCACCGGGTGCCGTACGCGTCGCAGGAGACGTTGTCCTCGCTGGTGTCGCCGACCAGGGGGCTGCACGTCTTGTGCACCGTCCCCGGGCTGGCCAGCCGCACCACGAAGTCCGCCTTCGGCGAGTTGTCGGTGCGCTCGAAGGTCAGCCCGCCGCTCGCCCAACTGCGCTTGTCGTTCAGCGTCCTCTGCACCGTGGTGGCGAACAGTTCGCCGTCGAGTTGCAGGCCCTGCTCGATCTCCACCGCGTAGGTGTACTTGCGCCCCGGGCCGGGGGCGGCCTCCTTGCCGGGCACGGTGTCGAACTTGTTGCCCAGTCCCAGCTTCGGGTCCAGCGGGAAGCGCAGGGTGAGCTGGTCGGTGGTGGTCGGCGACTGGGGCGTGGGCAACGGCAGCGCGGAGGCGCTGCCGGGGGCGACCGGGTCCCGCTCCGAACCCCGCGAGGCGGCCTGGTCGGTGGGCCGGTGGCCCGCGCCCGGCGCGGCCTGGTCGTCGCCGGACGCCTGGGTCGAGGTGCCCTCGTCGGGCATCTGCAGCACGACCGCGCCGGCGAGTACCGCGCCGGTCACCACCACGCCGCCCGCCGCGACCAGCGTGCGCCGTCCCTTGCGCGGCGCGGGCCGGTTCGCCTTGCGGGTCTGCGCGCGACCTCGCGGCGGGGCGTTGCCGGTGTCCGGCTCGAAGCCGTGCTCCGGCTCGGGTTCGACGTGCGGGGGCGGCGGGTCGGCGAAGTCGTCGCCCGGCTCGGTCGCGAACGAGAGTTGTTCCAGGTCGAGTTCGGGTCCCGAGCCGACCCACGACTCGGCCTCCATCGCGTACTGCCCCACCCCGGGCGGATCGACCTGCGCGGGCTCCGCGGGAAGGTCGTAGAGCGCGTCGACCGGCGGATCCTCGACCGGCGCCACGACCGGGTACGCGCCCGAGGTGTCGTAGCCGTAGCCGACGAAGCTCTGCGGCTCGAACGTGGTGGTGTCGTAGGTCGGCGCGGCGGGCGTCTCGACCGCGGCGTGCATCCCGCTCTGGTAGGCGTCCGCGGCGTACAGGTCGTTGGCGTAGCCCACAGCCGCGTAGCCGCCCGTGGCGTAGCCGTCGCCGCCGAAGGACCCGGTGTCGAACGTGCCCGTGTCGAACGCGGGCGCGCCGAACGTGTCGGTGCCGTACCCGCCGGCCGCGAAACCCTGCGCGGGGTAGCCGCCGGTCCGCGGCTGCGCGTCGTAGGGCTCCAGCGGGTCGTCCCAGTGCGCGGGCGCGCCGGGCATCGTCCCGGCCGCCACCCAGGTGCCGGAGTCGACCGCCGGCGCGGGGTGCTCCCAGCCGTGCTGCACGGCCTCGTAGCCGTAGGACCCGGTGTGCTGCCCGTCGGTGGGATATCCGCCGTAGCCCTGGTCCACGGGGTACCCGTGGTAGCCGGTGTCCTGCTCGGCGTACCCGGAGGCATACGACGTGTCGGTCGGGCCGGCGGCCCAACCGCCGCCGTATCCGCCCTCGTGGACCTGTCCGTAGTCGCCCTGCTGCGGCACCGCCGCGTAGCCGCCGGAGAGTCCGTCGTCCGGCAGTTCCTCGCCGCCGTACTGCACGCTCGTCTGCACGCCCGAATGACGTCCCATGTGTCTGCGTTCACCCCACCACGTTCGACGGCGAGAGGGCCCCGTCGAGTAGTTCGCGGAAACCCCGGGCCACCACGCGGGGGTGTTCGAGCATGGCCACGTGCCCGGAGTCGGGCACCACGAGCAATCGGGCGTCGGGGAAGGTCTCGGTGGCCCGCTTGGCCATCCGTGGGTCGACCAGTCGGTCCCGACGACCGTAGACGAGCAGCGTCGACGCCCGCACCTCGGCCGCCTGCCGCCACAGCGCCCGGCTGCCGCGCTCCAGGTAGGCCCCGATCACCGATCGGGTCGAGTGCGAGAACGCGTCCATCATGTACGGGAGTTCGAGCCGGCGCCGATACTCGGCCGCGGCGTCGGCGAAGGCCTTCTCGCCGACCGCGCCCGGGTTGCCGTACATCATCGCGATCGACATCCGGGTGCGTTCCTCGGGTGTCATGTTCCGACTGATCCGCAACAGCGCGCGGCCCACGCCGGGCACTCCGAGCAGCGCCGTGGGCACCACCGACGGGCGCACCCGCAGGTCCGGCAGCGCGGGCGAGATCAGGGTCAGCGTGCGGACCAGGTCCGGCCGCCGGGCGGCGAGCCGGGTGGCCACCGCCCCGCCCATCGAGTTGCCGAACAGATGTACCGGGCCCTTGCGCAGCGACAGGATCGCGCCCTCGACCGCACGACAGTGCGCGGAGATCGAGTAGTCGCCGTTGCGCGGCGGCGCGGAGTATCCGAATCCGGGGAGGTCGATCAGCTCCACGGAAAGATCCGACCGCAGTTCGGCGGCGAGTTCCGTCCAGTTCAGCGACGAACCGCCGAGCCCGTGGATCATCATCGCGGGCGGCAGGTCGGCGTCGCCGAGCGCGTCGCGGCGCACCACGACCTCGCTACCGCTCCCGACCTCGACCGTTCGCGCAGGCCAGGGCGTCGGGTCGGCGTCGCTTGCGGGGCTCAGGGTCGTCACGGTGGGCAATATTACGAGATGATCACTGGGACGGAAGGGGTGATGCCCCGACCGTCTTCGCTCGACAGGGTGGTCTCGGTGCCTTTGCCCGGTTTCATGACGTCACTCTAAACGCTTCCCACATCACGTTTCGACATCGATCCCTGAAGTGCGGCAGCGTTTTCGAGGCGGATCATGGACATGCGGGGTCTGCGCAGACTCACGGAGACATGCGGGAACACCGAATACCGGCGGACCGCACGGGCAGGGAGGCCGTATGTACGGAATCGACGATACCCCCGAGTTCCAGGACGTCACGCTCGGTGACGCCAACGTGTCCGACGAAACGGTCGCCGACCCCGAGATCCCGGTGCCCGACGCGGTGGAGCAGCAGACCACCGTGGCGGCGGACGACGGGGACGAGGAGCCCGTTTGGGAGCCGGTGCCCGACGGGGTGGATCCCGCGGACGCCACCGAACAGCGCCGCGGGGTCGGGCACGCGGAGGACGAGGACTACCGCTGACCACCCCGATCACCCTGCCGACCGGGGCTCGCGCGGGCGGTCCGCGCACCTCACGCGCCCCCTTGCGAGGGGTGTCGAAGGCGCGGGATCCTGTTTCGTTGCGCCACGAAACTTACGCCCTGGGTTACCCGAAAGTAGGATGACGTGGTGGAAAGACCCGCCGGATCACCGAACCATCCGGTGTCCGCGACACGTTGAGCGACACCTTGAGGAGCCCCGTGACAGCCATCCAGGATGCGGACCCCCGTCCTCGCGGCACCCGGCTGCCCCGGCTCGCGCGCAGAACGCAACTCCTCGGCGCCGCCCAGGAAGTTTTCGTCAAGCAGGGCTACCACGCCGCCGCGATGGACGACATCGCCGAATGCGCCGGCGTCAGCAAGCCCGTGTTGTACCAGCACTTCCCCGGCAAGCTGGAGCTGTATCTGGCGCTGCTCGACCAGCACTGCGAGGCGCTGTTCGCGGCGGTTCAGCGGGCGCTGGAGTCGACGCACGACAACAAACTGCGGGTCGCCGCCACGGTCGACGCCTACTTCGCCTTCGTCGACGACGACGGCGGCGCGTTCCGGTTGGTCTTCGAATCGGACCTGACCAACGAGAGCGCCGTGCGCGAGCGGGTGGAGCGGGTCAGCGAGATGTGCGCCGACGCGGTGAGCAAGATCATCGCCGAGGACACCGGCCTCGGTCAGGAGGAGTCGATGCTCCTGGCGATCGGGCTGACCGGCATGGCGCAGGTCACCGCGCGCTACTGGATCGCGCGCGGCGCGACCATCCCGCGCGACGCCGCGTCGCAGCTGGTGTCGTCGCTGTCCTGGCGCGGCATCTCCCGCTTCCCGCGCAAGGACGACCCGGCGCACTGAGCGGGCGGACCTGCGGATACGGGCGCCGGGCGATCTTGTTCCCGTGCGGCGTTCGCGTTGGGCGTACCCGTCATGGCGTTCGGTGACCCCGGCTCTCGACTAGCCTGCTGGGGAGGGTACGGCCCGCGAGTCTCGCGGCGCCGATCTCCAGAATTTCAAGGCCGGAGGGACAGCCGTGGAGATCAAGATCGGCGTACAGCACGCCGCGCGGGAACTGGTGCTGGAGAGCACGGACAACCCGGAGGACGTCGAGCGAGCCATCGCCGACGCGCTGTCGGGCGAGTCCGCACTGCTGTCCCTGACGGACGAGAAGGGCCGCCGCGTGATCGTGCCGGCCAAGCACCTGGCCTATGTCGAGATCGGCGAATCCTCGGCCCGCAAGGTCGGCTTCGGCGCCAACGCCTGAGCACGGGTGCCGCACGCGGCACCGCACGAGCCCGAGGGTGGGCGATCCGAGCGCGGATCGCCCACCCTCGGGCTTTGTCCTGACCGGCGCCCGAGTCAGGAGGCCAGGCCCAGGGCGGCCATGCGCCGCTGGTGCGCCTCGGTGATCCGGTTGAACATCCGGCCGATCTCGGCCAGGTCGAAGCCGGGGCCGGCCCCGCCGCCGATCAGCATCGTGGACAACACGTCCCGCTCCGCGGCGACCCGCTGGGCCTGGCTGAGCGCCTCGCCCATCAGCCGCCGCCCCCACAGCGCGAGCCGGCCCGCCACCTTGGGGTCGCGCTCGATCGCCGAGCGCACCGCGTCCACCACGAACGCCGAGTGCCCGGTGTCCCGCTGCACCTCGACGATCAGATCCCGGCTGACCTCGTCCAGGTGCGCGGCGACCTCACGATAGAAGTCGGCCGCGATCCCGTCCCCCACGTACGCCTTGACCAGGCCCTCCAGCCAGTCGGCGGGGGCGGTGTGCACGTGGAACTCGTCCAGCGGCGCGATGAAGGGGTCCATCGCCCGCGCCGGGTCCGCGCCGAGCGCGGCGATGCGATCACGCAGCAGGGTGAAGTGCTGGAACTCGGCGACCGCCATCGCGGCCAGCGCGGCCTTGTCCTCCACGGTGGGGGCCATCTTGGCGTCCTCGGCCAGCCGCTCGAAGGCGGTGATCTCGCCGTACGCGAGCACGCCGAGCAGTTCGATCACGGCCGCCCGCATCTCCCCCGTCGGCTCCGTACCCTCGCTCATGCCCACCCCTTCGCTCGTGGTCCCCCGGGCCGTGCGGCCCGATGTGCACAAGTACGCAGCGTAGTGAGCGCACCGCGGTCACGTGGGCGCCAGGTCCGGGCGGAGTCGCCCATCTCCGGACAAGCAGTAATGAGCATCACCCCACCGGCCGCACGTCGGCGGGTACAGTGGTAGTGAACGCGGATGCCCGGTCGGAGGACGACTGGCTCCGACCGACCCGCTCGGGTGGCCGCCCGAAGGCGAGAGGTCCCGTGCCGCGCCCCGCTTTTTCGATGGGCGCCTCGGTCTCGACCCGCTTTCGGTACTGACGGCCCCCACCACACAGAAGAGGCTGGACCCCTGACAACTTTTCGCGAACTCGGAGTACTTTCGGAGACGGCCGAGGCGCTGGAAGCGCTCGGCATCGTCGAGGCTTTCCCCGTCCAGGAGATGACCCTTCCCGTCGCGCTCTCGGGCAATGACGTGATCGGCCAGGCCAAGACCGGGACCGGCAAGACCCTCGGTTTCGGCATCCCGCTGCTGCAGCGCATCGTGGTGGCGGCCGACATCGAGGCGGGCCGCGCGCCCGCCGGCACGGTTGCCGGCCGCACCCCCCAGGCCCTGGTCGTGGTCCCCACGCGCGAGCTGTGCGTGCAGGTGACCAACGACCTCCAGGCCGCGGGCAAGCTGCGCAACGTGCGGGTGCTCGCCGTCTACGGCGGCCGGGCGTACGAGCCGCAGATCGACACCCTCAAGAAGGGCGTCGACGTGGTCGTCGGCACCCCCGGTCGACTGCTCGACCTGGTCGGACAGGGGCACGTGAACCTGTCCGAGGTCAAGATGCTGGTCCTGGACGAGGCCGACGAGATGCTCGACCTGGGCTTTTTGCCCGACGTCGAGAAGATCGTCGAGCGGCTGCCCGCCCGCCGCCAGACGATGTTGTTCTCGGCCACCATGCCGGGTCAGATCATCACCCTGGCGCGCCGCTACATGAGCCGCCCCACGCACATCCGCGCCTCGGAGCCGGACGACGCGGGCGCCACCGTCAAGTCGGTCCAGCAGCGCGTCTACCGCGCGCACGGCCTGGACAAGCCCGAGCTGATGGCCCGGGTCCTGCAGGCCAACGGGCGCGGCCTGGTCATGGTGTTCTGCCGGACCAAGCGCACCGCGGCCGACCTGGCCCAGGGCCTGGCCGAGCGGGGCTTCGCCTCCGCCGCCGTGCACGGCGACCTCGGCCAGGGCGCGCGCGAGCAGGCGCTGCGCGCGTTCCGCAACGGCAAGGTGGACGTGCTCGTGGCCACCGACGTCGCGGCCCGCGGGATCGACGTCGAGGGTGTCACCCACGTGGTGAACTACCAGTGCCCCGACGACGAGAAGACCTACCTGCACCGCATCGGTCGCACCGGCCGCGCGGGTGCCTCCGGCACCGCCGTGACGCTGGTCGACTGGGAGGACATCCCGCGCTGGAGCCTGATCAACAAGGCGCTGGACCTGGGCTTCGCCGACCCGGTGGAGACCTACTCCACCTCTCCGCACCTGTTCACCGACCTGGACATCCCCACCACCGTGGGCAGCGTGCTGCCGCGCGCCGACCGCACCCGTGCGGGGCTGGGCGCGGAGGACGTCGAGGACCTGGGCGAGACCGGCAAGAACAGCCGGGGCGGGTCGGGCCGCAAGGGCGGCGCGGGCGGGCGGAGCCGGAGCGGTCCGGCCGCGTCCGGTCCCTCCACTGCCGGGCCGGCCGCGGCCGACGCCGAGTCGAGCGAGCCCAGCCGCCGTCGGGCGCCCGGGTCGCGACGGCGGCGTCGGGTCAACGGCGCGGAGGCCGGGGAGGCCGTGGCCACGGCCGTGGCGACCGGCACGGCGCCGAGCGTGGCCGCCGAGTCGACCGGCGCGCCGGTCGCGGCCTTCGTCGAGCCGACCGCGGTGATCGTCCCGGCCCCCGCCGACGGTGGGGCGGACGCGGACGGTGACGGCGAGCGGGCGCCTCGGCGTCGCCGCCGGCGCACCCGGCGTCGTCCCGAGGGCGCCGAGGCGGGCGCGGTCGCGACCGACGAGGGCTGAGTTCGACGAGAGGCGGCGGCCCCGGCCGCTCGTACGACGGCCTCCGGTGTGGAGTGTGGACGATCACGTCCGCGCTTCGCGGCGGGGGCCGTCGTCGTACCTGCGGATAAGTAGGCTCGACGGCGTGAGTACGCCACGCTTTCTGACCTTGCCCGGGACCGTCCGCTCCCGTCGCCTGGCGACCGGGCGCGGACGATTCGCCGTCCTGGAGTCCACCCCGCCGGCCGCCGGACCGAGGCCGGGCACCGCCGTGCTCGTGCCCGGGTTCACCGGCAGCAAGGAGGACTTCATCGCGCTCGGCGAGCCGCTGGCCCGGCGCGGCTTCCACACGGTGGCCGTGGACCAACGCGGACAGTACGAGACCGAGGGCCCGGACGACCCGGCGGCGTACACCCGCGACGCGCTGGTCGACGACGTGCTCGCGATCGCGGACGCGGTGGCCCCGGGCGAGCCCATCCACCTGGTGGGGCACTCCTACGGCGGCCTGGTGTGCCGATCGGTGGCGCTGCGCGCGCCGGAACGGCTGGCCTCGCTGACCCTGATGAGCACGGGTCCGGCGGCGATCTGCCCGCCCGAGATCGAGCGGCTGCTGCTGCTGGAGGACGTGCTGCCGGTGCTCACCCGCCAGGAGGTGTGGGCGGCGATGCAGGCGGTCGAGCTGGAGGCCGGCCTGCTCCCGCCCACCGATCCGGCGATCGCCGCGTTCCTGCACGCCCGCTGGCTGGGCACCGTCCCGGCGGGCCTGCTGGCCATGGCCGAACAGTTGCGCTCCGAGCCCGACCTGGTCGCCGACCTTGCCGCGGTCGTCGCGGCCGGCCTGCCCGCGCTGGTGGTCTCCGGCGTCGAGGACTACGCCTGGCCGGTCCCCTGGCAGGCCGAGATGGCCGAGCGTCTGGGTGTCCCGCACGTGGCGATCCCGGGCACCCACCACTCCCCGAACGTGGAGGCCCCGGGCGCCACCGCGGCGGCGCTGGCGGACTTCTGGACGGACGCGGCGGTGTACGCGGATCGGGCCTGATCCGGGGCGACGTCCCTCGGCTCGCCGGCGGGCCGAGGGCCCCGATCGACCAGTGTCCGGCTCGGTGGGATCGGGCGTAGCGCGGCAAAGGAGACCTTTCTCCCCTACGGGCGTCGCCCGTGCCCGGGGCGGCTTCCGTCGAGCCGACCGATCGGGAGTTGCCATGACCGTCCTCGATGTCGATCCCGCGCGACAGGAAGCCTTCGCGGGACGCCTGCTCACCATCCTCGACGACGACTGTCTGGCCTTTTTGACCAGCGTCGGCCATCGCACCGGGCTGTTCGACACGATGGCCGCGATGCCGCCCGCGACGAGCGAGGAGATCGCCCGGGCCGCCGGGCTGGTCGAGCGCTACGTGCGCGAGTGGTTGGGCGGCATGGTCACCGGCGGGTTCGTCGAGTACACCCCGGAATCCGGCACGTACCGGCTGCCGCCGGAGCACGCGGCCTCGCTGACCCGGGCCGCCGGGGCGGAGAACTTCGCCGGCTTCACCCAGTACCTGGCGCTGATGGGTGAGGTCGAGGAGCAGGTCGTGACGGCGTTTCGTCGCGGTGGCGGGGTGCCGTACTCGGCCTATCCGCACTTCCAGGCGCTCCAGGCCGAGGAGTCGGGCCGGGTCTGGGACGCGGCCCTGGTGGCGGGTGTGGTGCCGCTGGTGGACGGTCTCGGCGAGCGGCTGGCGGCGGGAATCGATGTGCTGGACGTGGGGACCGGCCAGGGGCACGCGGTCAACGTACCGGCCCAGGCGTTTCCACGCAGCCGGTTCCGCGGCGTGGACATCTCCGTCGAGGGCATCGCCGCCGCCCGCCGCGAGGCGGAGCGAATGGGGCTGTCCAACACGGAGTTCGTGGTGGTCGACGCGGCCGAACCGCTCGGCTCGTACGACCTGATCACCGCGTTCGACGTGATCCACGATCTGGCCCGGCCGACCCGCACGCCGGCCGCGATCGCCGAGGCGCTGCGTCCGGACGGGGTGTTCCTGATGGGCGAGATCGCCGCGTCCAGCCGGCTGGAGGAAAACCTCGAACACCCGCTGGGACCGGTGTTGTACACCTTCTCCGTCTTCTACTGCATGACCGTCTCGCCGGCCGAGGGTGGCGAGGGCCTGGGCACGGTCTGGGGCGAGCAGGCGGCCCGGGCCAAGCCGGCCGAGGCGGGCTTCACCGACGTGCGGGCCCGCTCCCTGGAGGGCGACTTCCTGAACGTGTACTTCGTGGCCCGCAAGGATTGAGCCGGGAGTCGAGCCGGGAAGAGTCGAGCCCGGACGCCGACCTTCGGCATCCGGGCCCTGTGGGGTGTGCGATCAGGGAATCAGCAGCACCGGGCAGACCGAGCGGTGCGCAACCGTGTCGCTGACGCTGCCGAGGAAGAGACTGGCCACGCCGCCGTGTCGGCGGGCACCCAGGATCAGCAGGTCGGCGCCGAAGGCGCGGGCCTGGTCGAGGACCGCGTTCGGCACGTCGCCGCGCACGGTTTCCTCGGTCCAGCCCTCGACGTTGGCGACGCCGGCCGCCTTGAGCGTGTCGACGGCGTCGGTGACCACCTTGACCGCGGCGTCGGCGGTCTCGTCCTCGACCACGCCGCCGACCCCGCCGCCATCCACCACGTCCAGGGTCTGCACGTGCAGGACGCGGACGGCCGCGCCGAGCGCGCCGGCGAGTCGGGCGGTGTGCGCCAGGACGTCGTCGGCCTCGGGGGTGGAGTCGACGGCGACCAGAATGCGCTCGTACATGTCGTGCACTTCCTTCTATCGGTTCAGGCGGTGGCCGGAACGGGCCGGGGGGTGTTCAGCGATGCCGCGTCGGCGGCGGTGTCGGTGTCGCGGTGGTCGACCCCTGCGAGCATCCGGCGGGCGCCGAACAGCACGGCGGCGGCGACCACACAGGCCCCGCCGGCGACCAGGAACGGCACGTGCACGTTGAAGTGCTCCTCCAACTTGGGCGCCAGGAACGGCGCCGCCGCGGCGGCGAACCAGCGGACGAAGTTGTATCCCGCGCTCGCCACGGGTCGCGGCGAGTCCGAGACTTCGAGCGCCAATTCGGTGAACACCGTGTTGTTTATACCGATGAAGGCGCCTGAAACGATGACACCGGTCACAACGACCGGGGTCGAGCCGTACGCGAGCACCACCAGGTCCGCGGCGAACAGCAGCAGACTCGCGGCGGCCACGTTCGCCGAGCCGAACCGGGCCTGCAGTCGCGGGGCGACCAGGACCGAGCAGACGGCGAGCAGGACACCCCACGCGAAGAACACCGCGCCGCTGCGGTAGGGGCTCATGTTCAGCACGAACGGGGTGAACGCGAGCACCGTGAAGAAGCCGTAGTTGTAGAAGAAGGCACCGGCGGCGGTGGTCGCCAGCCCCTTGTGTCCGAGCGCCTTGAGCGGATCGAGCAGACCGATCTTGCGCACGGGCCGGGGTTGTTCCCGCAGCAGCCCGACGATCAGCGCGAAGCCGATCGCCATCAGCGCGGCGGTGCCGTAGAACGGGTAGCGCCAACTGGCGTCGCCGAGCACCGCGCCGAGCAGCGGGCCGCAGGCCATGCCGAGCCCGAGCGCCGATTCGTAGAGCAGGATCGCCGCGGCCGAACCACCGCTCGCCGCACCGACGATGACGGCGAGGGACGTGGACACGAACAGCGCGTTGCCCAGCCCCCAGCCGGCCCGGAAGCCGACCAGCTCGCCGACCGAGTCCGAGGTGCCGGCGAGGCCGGCGAAGATCACCACGAGGGCGAGGCCGAGCAGGAGCGTGCGTCGCCCGCCGATCCGGCTGGAGACGAATCCGGTCACCAGCATGGCCACCGCGGTGATCAGGAAGTAGCTGGTGAACAACAGCGAGACCTGGCTCGGCGAGGCGTCCAGCCCCTTGGCGATCGAGGGCAGGATCGGATCGACCAGCCCGATCCCCATGAACGCCACGACGGCGGCGAACGCTGTGGCCCACACGGACATGGGCTGTTTGAGGATTCCGGGCTTCGGGGTGGTGTGGTCGGCCTGGGCTTCGCCCCGGGTCGGCGCGCCTTCGGGATGGGACCGCATCCGAGACCTCCGAACAGTGTTTGTTAGCTCAGCTAATAAATGTACCCTACACCCATCTTGCCACGAGGCGGGGCGCGCGGGGGCCGACGGCGGGGTGCCGGGCGCGGGGCGCGGGAGGCCGGGCGCGGGGCCAGGTGCCGGGTGCCGGGTGCGGGGGCAGCCGGGGCGGCGAGGGCCGGGCCAGGCGCCGGGCGCGGAGCGCGGCGGGGCGGTCGGGACGGCGGGGGGCCAGGCCGGACGCCGGGCGCGGGGCGCGGGCGCCGGGGGCCGGGCCAAGCGCCGGGCGCGGGCGGCGATCGGGGTGGCGGGGGCCGGGCCAAGCGCGGGGGCGGGGTGCCGGGCGCGGGGGATGGCGGGGTGCCGGGCCCGGCGGCGGGGCGGCGGGGGCCGGGCCGGGCGCGGGGCGGGGGCGGACCAGGTGCGGCGGGGGTGGCGGGGCCGGACTAGGCGCCGGGTGCGGGGGCGGCCGGGGCGGCGGCGGGCCAAGCCGGACGCCGGGTGCGGGCGGCGGGGGCCGGGCCAAGCGCCGGGCGCGGGCGGCGATCGGGGCGGCGGGGGCCGGGCTAGGCGCCGGGCGCGGGGGCCGGGCCAGGTGCGGCGGGGGGCGGGGTCGGGTGCGGGGGTGGCCGGGCCAGGGGCCGGGGCCGGGGCGGCGGGGGCGGTCGGCCGGAGGCGCGCTTCGTAAGGGGCGGGCCGGGTTCAGGATTCTGCGGGCTCCGTGCCGGAGAGGCCGAATTCGTGGTTCAGGCGGTCCCAGAAGCCGTTGCGCAGGGCACGACGCAGGTCCTCGTGGGGGCGCAGCGAGTATTGCAGGACACTCTCGGCGTCCACGAGCAGGCCGCGGTCGATGGCCTGCGGCAACATCGGACCGGGCATCAGGTCGGCCAGGTTCTCCCGGCCGCGCACCACCAGCCAGCGCTCGGCGATCTCCTGGCCGATCCGCCACGCCTGTTCGGCGGTCGGCGGACCGCCGGGTTGCACGGTCAGCACGCCGGCGTGCGTCGGCGGCAACATCACCGGCGTCACGCACGTCTCGCAGAATTCGCGGTGCAACATTCGGGTGACGTCGGCCTCCCACACCAGCGGGTCGGCCTGGTTGGTGCCGTACGCGGGTTCGACGCCCCACAGATGCACCCGTACGCCGTAGGACTGGGCGGCCTCGACCGCCGAGACCAGGTCCTCGTCGCCACTGATCACCACCGCGTCGTCGATCGCGTGGTTGCGGGCCAACGATTCGAGGTCGCTGCGAATCAGCGAATCGACGCCCTTTTGCTGGTTGTGCGCGTTGAGGTTGCCCAGTCGTACCTTCACGTCGGGGAGTTCGGCGATCTGCCGCTGCTCCACGGTGTGCACCCGCTCGCGCGCGCCGTCGTACCAGTACACCCGCAGCAGCCGGCCCTCCGGGAACACCCGGCGGGCCTCGTCGATCAGGCCGGTGATCAACTGCTCCGCGTCCACCCGGAAAGCCCGGCGTTCGGCCGAGCCGGCGACGAGCAGGCCCATCGCCGCGTACACGTAGCCGACGTCGACGAACAGCGCGTGCGTCCCGAAGTGCAGCGGCGGCGAAACCGATCGCACCAGGACGGCCGGTCGGGTGAACGGGTCGGTCAACTCCGCCAGTGCTCCGGGGGCGCCCTCGAAACCCGCGACCGGGTGGTCCTCCAGCGGACCGCCGTGCTCGGCGCCGAGGTCCTCGCCGGATTCGTGCACCACGGCGCCGAAGGCCGCCGTGGCACCCGTCCGGACGTCGTCCTCTCCCGGATCGTGCAAAGTCTCGTCCTCCCGTGGCGGCCGGGTGCCCGGCGCCTGGATGCGCGTCGATGTGTTCAGACCGCATTGTCCTATGCCGGCCGCCGTCGCGTCCTCGCTTGCCTCACGCGCGATGTCGCGTCATGCGTCACGTGTAAGCCATCGGATGTCAGGAAAGGAACATTTCAGTCATGGGAATGCTATCGGTGTGACCGCTGTTGTTCAGTGCGGTGCCGGTTGTGACCCCTGTCGGGTCTTACCCGATCCTCACGGATCCCGGCACCGATCCTTGTGAGCGGGGCTGCCGGCATGACCGTGTCGCCCCGCGCTACTTCGGACCAGAGGGAAGGGAGACGCACATGCGTTACCGAATCACCAACCTCAGCCGAGCCCAGGAATCGACCGGGTCCAACCCGGCCAACTGCGCCGTCGTCGACATCGACACCGTACAGGCGGCCCTGAAACGGGCCGAGGCCTACGGCGAGCGCCTGTACATCCGCCCCGTGAAGACGGCGGCGGACGTGGGTTGATTTTCGACTGAGGCTGAACCGAGGGCGCTCCCCGCACGGGGAGCGCCCTCGTCGTATCCGGACGCGACCGGGTCGGGGTGCGGGCCGGCTCAGTGGCCGCGGGTCACCCACGCGTCGTAGTCCGTCGCCTCCGCGCCGATCGTCGTCTCGTCGCCGTGGCCGGTGAGCACGCGCGTGCCCTCGGGCAGGCCGAGCAGGCGCCCCTTGATCGACTCCAGGATCACCGGGAACGACGAGAACGAGCGCCCCGTGGCGCCGGGGCCGCCCTTGAACAGCGTGTCGCCGGAGAACAGCGCGGCCAGGTCCGGGGCGTACAGGCAGACCGCGCCCGGTGCGTGGCCCGGAGTGTGCAGGACCCGCAGGTCCAGGCCCGCGACGGTGATCACCTCGCCGTCGGCCAGGTCGACGTCCGGCGCACGGTCGGGATACACCGCGTCCCACAACATGCGGTCGCTCGGGTGCAGATGGATCGGCGCGCCGGTGCGTTCGGCCAACTCGGCGGCGGCGTTGATGTGATCGTTGTGGCCGTGGGTGAGCACGATGCCGGTCACCGTACGATCGCCCACGCCCGCCGCGATGGCCGCCGCGTCGTGCGCGGCGTCGATCACCACCACCTCGCGGTCGTCGCCGACGATCCACACGTTGTTGTCCACGTCGAAGTCCTGGCCGTCGAGCGAGAACACGCCCGAGGTGACCACGTGGTCGATGCCGGCCATCAGAGGATCACCACCGAGCGCAGCACGTCGCCGTGGTGCATCTTCTCGAACGCGGCCTCGACGTCGGCCAGGGTGATCCGCTCGCTGACGAACGCGTCCAGGTCGAAACGACCCTGGCGGTACAGGTCGATCAGCATCGGGAAGTCGCGCGAGGGCAGGCAGTCGCCGTACCAGGACGACTTGAGCGCGCCGCCGCGGCCGAACACGTCGAGCAGGGGCAGTTCGAGCGTCATGTCCGGGGTGGGCACGCCGACCAGGACCACGGTGCCGGCCAGGTCGCGGGCGTAGAACGCCTGCTTGTAGGTCTCCGGGCGGCCGACCGCGTCGATCACCACGTCGGCGCCGAAGCCGCCGGTGAGTTCGCGGATCGCCTCGACCGGGTCGCCCGACGTCGAGTTCACCGTGTGCGTGGCGCCGGCCCGGCGGGCCCACTCCAGCTTGCGGTCGTCGAGGTCGACGGCGATGATCCGCGCCGCGCCCGCGAGCCGGGCACCGGCGATGGCCGCGTCGCCGACCCCGCCGCAGCCGATCACCGCGACCGTGTCGCCGCGGCCGACGTTGCCGGTGTTCACCGCCGCGCCCAGGCCCGCCATCACGCCGCAGCCGAGCAGGCCGGCCGCGGCGGGGTCCGCCTCGGGGTCGACCTTGGTGCACTGTCCGGCGGCGACCAGGGTCAGTTCGGCGAACGCGCCGATCCCGAGCGCGGGGCTCAGCTCGGTACCGTCCTCCAGGGTCATCTTCTGCGTGGCGTTGTGCGTGGCGAAGCAGTACTGCGGACGGCCGCGCCGACACGCGCGGCAATTACCGCACACCGCACGCCAGTTCAGGATCACGAAGTCGCCGACGGCCACCTCCGTGACACCCTCGCCGACCGACTCGACGATGCCGGCGGCCTCGTGGCCGAGCAGGTACGGGTACTCGTCACCGATGCCGCCCTCGCGATAGTGCAGGTCCGTGTGGCACACGCCGCACGCCTGCACCTTCACCCGCGCCTCGCCCGGACCCGGGTCCGGCACCACGATGGTCTCGATCGAGACCGGTGCGCCCTTGGCGCGTGCGACGACGCCGCGTACCGACTTGCTCATGTCCTCCGCCTCTCCCCAACCACCGGCTGCTGCCTTTCGCACCCTATGGCTTCGCCGCGATGAAACCCCGGACCCCGTCCGCGCACAGCTGTACCGCGATCGCCGAGAGCAGCAGGCCCGAGAGCCGGGTCACCAGGACCACGCCGCTCTCCTTGATGATCTTGATGATGCCGAGCGAGAAGCGCATGGTCAGCCACAACACCACGTGGATCGCCACGATCGCGATCCACACCCCGAGGTACTGACCGGCGCCGTGCGCCTTCTGCACGCTGACGATCGCGGCCACGATCGCACCAGGGCCGGCCAGGAGGGGTGTGCCGAGGGGCACCAAAGCGACGTTGACGTCCTTGTTCTCGGTCGGCTCCTCGGCCTTGCCGGTGAGCAACGACAGTGCCACCAGCAGCAGGAGCAGACCTCCGGACACCTTGAGCGCCGGGATCGACACGTGCAGATAGTCGAGGATCTTCTGACCGAACAGCCCGAAGACGGAGATCACGCAGAACGCGACGGTGGCCGCCTGCCAGGCCATGCGCTTGCGCACGGCCTGCGGTCGGCCACCGGTGAAGCTCAGGTACAGCGGGATGATGCCCGGCGGGTCCATGATCACGAAGAGGGTGACGAAGGACGAGCCGAAGAGAGTGACGTCGAACCAGTTCATGGGGTGAGGGGTCTTGCTCCTGTTGCCAGTTCCGCGATCGCCCCGTACGACTCTGGATCTGTAGTGATTTCTCCGAGATTGATCGTTTTGCGGGTGCCATGGTAGTCACTCGAACCGGTGGTGATCAGCCGCAGCTCGCCCGCGAGACCGCGCAGGTGTGCCCGCATCGTGTCGTCGTGGTCCATGTGGTCCACCTCGATCCCGGCCAGACCCGCCTCGGCCAGCTCGGCGATCGTGGCGTCCGAGACGGTGCGCCCGCGCGTGACCGCGCCCGGGTGGGCGAACACCGCGGCGCCGCCCGCGCCGGTGATCAGCCGTACCGCGTCGGCGGCTTCGATCTCGTACTTGCCCACGAACGCCCGTCCGCCGTCGCGCAGCCACTCGGGAGTGAACGCGGCGGACACGTCCGCGACCACGCCCGCCTCGACCAGGGCGGTGGCCACGTGCGGCCGGCCCACCGCGCCGCCGCCCGCGATCTCCCGCACCCGCTCCCAGGTGATCGGCGCGCCCAGCTCGCGGCAGCGCGCCACCATCGCCTCGGCCCGGCGGACCCGGTCGGTGCGCACCAGCTCGCGCGCCCGGGCGAACTTTGGCTCGGCGGGGTCGAACAGGTAGCCCAGCATGTGCAGACTGATCCCGCCCTCGGCCACACAGGAGATCTCCGCGCCGCGCACCAGGGTCAGCCCGTCGGGCAGCGCCTCGGCCGCCTCCGCCCAACCCGCGGTGGTGTCGTGGTCGGTGAGCGCGACCACGTCGAGGCCGGCCGCCCGGGCCTTGCGGACCAGGTCGGCGGGCGCGTCGGTGCCGTCGGAAGCGGTGCTGTGGGTGTGCAGGTCGATACGCACGCGGACCTCGTCTGCGGGAGGGTCGATGGACGCTCCCGACCCTAGGGTGTACCGGATCGGCGAGCCCGTACGGCCCCGGTCCCCGCAGGTCAGCAGTCGAGCAGTTGCGGGGACAGCGCCCCGCACGGCAACAGCTGCAACTCGGCCCCGGCGTCGCGCAGATCGGTGAGCACGACGTCGTCGTAGACGAGATGCCCCGCCTTGCCCGGCCACAGGATGGCCCACAACCACAGGCCCATCGCCTCGCCCGCGTACACCGCGCGGTCGGCCGGCGCGTCGGTCACGCACCACAACGGGGTCGGCCGACCGGCCGCCATCACCTTCGCGGGCGCGGACTTGACGAAGTCGCCGCCCGGATCGTGACCGGGCAACCCGGCGTAGCGGGCGCCGAGTCCGACCCCCAGCTCCTCGGCCACGAGCACCAGTTCGCCGCGTCCGCCCAGCGGCGCGGGACCGGTACAGGCGACCGCGACCGCTCGCGAGCCGCCGCGATCGTCACCCGCGTGGGCAACGCCGGTGTAGAGCCAGCCGACCGGCAGCGGCCAGGGCAACCAGACCGGCACCCGGGAGCGGCGCACCACCGCGTCCAACGCCTCGACACTGGGCGGCACGACGGGTTGCAGCGGAGGCACGGCGCCATGGATCTCGCATTCCCACGTCTCCGAGAACAGACCCGGAGCGCGGACCCGGCCGCCGCAGCGGGGGCAGCTCGGCTCGCCCTTCATAGGACAAGACGGTCCACTGCCCGAGGCTTCGCGTCAAGGACGATCACTCCTTCGGTGCGTCCGGACCGCCGACCGGCGTACGACCGCGCACAGCACGCCGGATGAGCGCGCCCACGCGCCCCCCGCGCTGCTCGACACCGAATCCGGCGGCGCGGCCCATCGGGATCCGTTGCACGGGGGCTAGGCTCGGAGGCATGCGGCTCATTTCCTGCGTCGGTGCGATCGTCCTGGACTCGGAGGGACGGGTGCTCCTGGTGCGACGCGCGAAAATGCCGGGCGAGGGACGGTGGTCGCTGCCCGGTGGGCGGGTCGAGGAGGGTGAGACCGACGCGGTCGCGCTGGCCCGGGAGATGGTCGAGGAGACCGGGCTCGAGGTGACCGTGGGACCGCTGGTCGGCTCGGTGTTGCGACCGGCGCCCGACGGCGGCACCTACGAGATCCGCGACTACGCCTGTACACCCCACGGCGGCACCCTGCGCGCGGGCGACGACGCCGACGCGGTGCGCTGGATCGCCGCCGGCGAACTGGGCCGACTCGACCTGGTCGACGGCCTCCTCGACGCCCTGCGCGAGTGGAACGTCCCGGGGGTGGCATGAGCGGCCCCGCACGCTTGCTGGTGGTCGGCTCGATCAACGCAGACCTGGTGGTCCGGGTGCCGGCGCACCCCCGCCCGGGCGAGACGGTCCTCGGCGGCGACCTGGCGGTGCACCCGGGCGGCAAGGGCGCCAATCAGGCGGTGGCGGCGGCGCGGCTGGGCGCCGACGTGGCACTGGCCGGCCGGGTGGGCGACGACGACCACGGCCGCATGCTGCTCGCGACGCTGCGCCGGGAGGGCGTGCGTACCGAGGCGATGCGCACCTCGCCCGGCGCCTCGGGCGTCGCGCTGATCACGGTCGACGACGCGGGCGAGAACGCCATCACCGTGGCTCCCGGAGCCAACGCCCGCTTCGGGCCGACGGACGTCGCCGACCTGGTCCCGGCGATCGAGGCCGCCGCGGTGGTCTCCCTGCAATTGGAGATCCCCCTCGACACGGTCCGGACGGTGATCGAACGCTGCGCGGCGGCGCACACCCGGGTGGTGCTGAACCCGTCGCCGGCCGTGTCGAGGCACGTGCTGACCTCCGGGGCGCTGCTCGGGGCCTGCGACCCGCTGGTCCTCAACGAGCACGAGGCGACCACGATCGCGGGCGAGGGCAACGCCCGCGACGCGCTGAAGGTGTTGCGGGCACTCGACCCGAGCCCACGTTCGATCGTCCTGACCCTGGGCCCCGCCGGCGCACTGATCACCGAGGGCGGCGCGGAGCCGCTGCACATCCCCGCGCCGGCGGTGACCGCCGTCGACACCACGGGCGCGGGCGACGCCTTCACCGGCGCCCTGGCCTGGCGCCTGGCCGCCGGCGACGACCTGCCCACCGCGACCCGGTACGCGGTCCGCACAGGCGCGGCCGCGGTCCGCCGCGCGGGCGCCCAGTCCTCCTACCCGACACCCGACGAACTGCCGTGAAACGACCGTCCGTCCCTTCGCGTCGACCGGGCGGGTCGCGCGCTCTCCGCAACGACCCGCCCGCACTCGATCCCGCGGGTTCCCGCTCGGCCCTCGATCAGCCCTCGATCAACTCGGGTCGCCCGGGCTGCTCGCCGCCACGCTTCACCCCGTAGCTCTCCTTGGGCACCATCACCTTGCGCTTGAACACACACACGAGCGTGCCGTCCTGCTTGTAGCCCTTGGTCTCCACGTAGACGACGCCCCGGTCGTCCTTGGACTTCGACTCCCACTTGTCCAGCACGAGGGTCTGACCGTAGAGGGTGTCCCCGTGGAACGTGGGTGCCACGTGTCGCAGGGACTCGATCTCCAGGTTGGCGATCGCCTTGCCCGAGACGTCCGGCACCGACATGCCGAGCAGCAGTGAGTAGATGTAGTTGCCCACCACCACGTTCCGACCGAAATCGGTGGTCTTCTCGGCGTAGTTGACATCCATGTGCAGCGGGTGGTGGTTCATGGTGAGCAGACAGAACAGGTGGTCGTCGTACTCGGTCACGGTCTTCCCGGGCCAGTGCTTGTAGATCGCACCGACCTCGAACTCCTCGTAGTAGCGGCCGAACTGCATCTCGGTCCCCTCTCACCTGGTAACACATCGAACAGGACGCGTCACGTCGAACGCTCGTCGAACCCGATTCGGGTACCCGCCCCTGGGAGGTCGGGTGGCGACGGATCGACGGGCACGTCGACGGATGCGTTCGAGAATAGGGAGCCGACCACGCCACGCAGTAGGGGGCGCCCGGTGACGTGGGTCATGGACAAGCCCTGTGAACCCGCTCACCCGGTCGCGAACAGTCCTGCGACGGGCGGTGCCGCCGGGCTACCGCGAGAGGTCATCGTGTGCGCGCGTGCATACACCGTGATCATGGTCCGGCGGCGGGGGCTCGCATGGCGACGAAGGATTTCCGGGTCGATCCGGAGCAAATCAGGGGAACGATTCCGGCGTTCGCCACTCAGGCGGAGCGACTGCGCGTCGCCGCCGAGACGTTCAAGCGAGAACTCGCCGAACCGGGCGCCCCATGGGGCGACGACGACAACGGGCGAAAGTTCGGCACGCCCTTTCTCGAGAGCCAGGTCGCCATCATCAAGAGCGCGGACATCCTGGCCCAGGGCATGGCGAGCATCGGTCCCACGCTCGCGGCCTTGGCGGACAACGTCGTACGCGCGGATCAGGCCAATGCCGAGAAGCTGAGCTGAGCGGGGCACCGCCATGGGCTGGGGGATCATCGAGGACGCCGTCGAGGCGGGTGTCGACAAGGTCGGCGACGCGGTCGGCTTCGTCGGGCTGCTGTTCGTCCCCGACGTCAATGTGATCTCGGGCGCCGCGATCACGGCGGCCACCAACATCGCGCGCGGCGCCGCGATGGCCGCCGGGCTCGCCGTCAGCGAGAGCGTACTGGCCATCATCGGTTCGATCGCCGGCTCCGCGGTCGTCGGCGCGGTCCTGTCGGTGACGCTGGACCTCGCCGTCGCGCAGCCCGTGAAGATCGCCCTCGGCGCACAGGACGGCATCACCCTCGATCACCTCGCCTCGACGGCGGCCTACGGCGCGGGCGGCGGAGCCATCGCCGCCGGCTTCTCGTCCGGCGCCGCCCAAAGGACTTCGAACCGTGGATGGGTGGTGGCTCGTGAGTGAATCGGCCGAGGATCGAGAGCGTGATCGTGACACGTTGGAGGCGATCATGCTGGGGATGGCTCGCGGAGAGCTGCCCGAGTTGACGTGTCGGGTGTGCGGGACCCCGATCCGGTATTCGCAGATCCTCCGCGACGAGAACCGGGTGGTCGGCCTGCGGACGACCTGTTCGTGTGGGCATTCCAGCGGCGTGATCCGGGGCATCCGAGGTCGGCGGACGCGAGGTTCGGCCGGGCTCGGCGGCTCAGGTCAGCGGCACCGCGCGGCGGTTGGGGTCGCGGAGGTCGGTGGCGTGGTGGAGCCATTTCTCCTGGAGGGCCTCCGCGCCCTGGGCGCGTTTCCAGGCAGCCTCCGCGGGGGTCATCGGGAGCAGGGGGAAGAAGCGGACCGGGTCGGCGGGAGGCGGCAGCGGCAGGTCGGCGACCAGGCCGCCGGGTTCGGCGACCAGGACCGCGTGGAACGCGCCGCCCTCCCACAGCGGGCCGCCCAGGTCGAGCGACGCGCCGGGGGCGATGACCAGGCCCTCCACCTGCGGGGTCGCGCCGAGCACGGCCAGCGGGCGCAGCACCGAGTCGTGGCCGCCGCGCACCGAGAGCACCAGTTCCGCCCGCGGGCCCGCGACCGGATCGGCGAGCGCCGCCGCCGGATCGGCCATCGGCGCCCGGGACATGCCCACCGTGGCGTACCGGACCACACCCTCCGCGTCGGGACCGAAGCGCAACACCTCGATGCGATCGGCCCCCACGAAGGTGACGCCGGCGCGGCCGGTCGGCGCGCCGAAGGCCGCCGTCAGATGCGCCTCGACCTGCGGAGTGGGGTCGATCGGCTCGGGTCCCGGCGTGAAGTCGAACATGCCCGCATGCTAATTCGCCGTCAGGAGCCGCACGCGCCAAGGCCGTCGCGGCCGTGGCGAGGTCACTCTGGTGTACTCTGCATAGTCGGCCCGCAGGACGTACGACGTCCGCGCGCCATCGGATGACGGATGCGTCCTCGCCCGGCCCGCCCGGTCGGCGCCCGAGGACTTCCCCCAGCGGGGACCGGCCGTGGGAGGTGATCGTGGTGCATACCAGCACACCGTGCAGTACCGGCGGCTCACCCGATCTTCCCCGATCCAGTCGCGCGCCCCGCCCTTTCTGAGGGTTTCCGAGACCTTCCCCGGATTCCGACCGCCGCTCGTGGCGGCCCGGTTCCCGTTCTCCGAATGTCCTCCGTGACGGGGCGTCAGGATCTTTTGCCGTTCTTTCGGTGATTCGTTCCGCTTGCACGTGTCAACGCTCCCCCGGCCTGCCCGCCGCGGTGGTCGGCGTCGGCGTGTGCCGGTCATCCCAGGAGCCCGTCATGTCGATGATCCGCGACCTCCGCGCCGCAGTCCGCCCGCACCGCCGCACCCCGCTGCCGTCGAGCACGCCCGTGGCGACCGGGAACTGTGTGGTGGACTGCGCCGTGTATCGCGACGGCCATCGCCTGGACGGCTACGCGAACCCCGACTCGGCGATCCACGAGGTGCGCCGGGGCGGCGGCTTCGTCTGGATCGGCCTGCACGAGCCCAGCGCGCTCGAACTGTCGGGTATCGCCGAACGGTTCGGCCTGCACCCGCTCGCCGTGGAGGACGCCGTACACGCGCATCAGCGACCCAAGCTGGAGCGCTACGACGACACCCTGTTCGCGGTGTTCAAGACGGTCACCTACGTCGAGCACGAACAGCTCTCCGCGACCAGCGAGATCGTCGAGACCGGCGAGATCATGGTCTTCCTCGGCAACGACTTCGTGGTCACCGTGCGGCACGGCCGGCACGGCGCGCTCGGCGATCTGCGCTGTCGCCTGGAGGACGGCACCGACCTGCTCGCCGCGGGCCCCTCGGCGGTGCTGCACGCGGTCGCCGACCGGGTGGTGGACACCTACCTCGACGTCGCCCAGCTCATCCAGGACGACATCGACCAGGTCGAGAACGACGTGTTCGGCGGCGGTGGCGCGGGCGACGCGGGCCGGATCTACCAGCTCAAGCGCGAACTGCTCGAACTCAAGCGCGCGGTCGCCCCCCTCGCCCGCCCGCTGCACGCGCTCGCCGAGCGGCCGATGCGCCAGGTGCACCCCGACATCCGCGAGTACTTCCGCGACGTCGAGGACCACCTGTCCCGGGTCGGCGAACAGGTGGCGTCGTTCGACGAGTTGCTGACCTCGATCCTGCAGGCCAACCTCGCGCAGGTGACGGTCGCGCAGAACGAGGACATGCGCAAGATCTCGGCCTGGGTGGCGATCTTCGCCGTGCCCACGATGCTCGCCGGGGTGTACGGGATGAACTTCGAGCACATGCCCGAGCTGAAGTGGCGGTACGGCTACCCGATGACGTTGTCGGTGATCGTGGTCGTGTGCACGCTGATGCACCGGGGCTTCCGCCGCAACGGCTGGCTATAGCGGGCGCGGCGGGCCTCGGGGGGCGGCCCCGGGGCGCCGACCCGCCTACAGCTCCAGTCGGCCCACCAGGTTGCGCGCCCGCTCGGCCAGGTCGGGCCGCACCACCACGTCGTAGCGCGAGGCCACGATCTGGCTGGTGGAGACGAAGTCCCGGCGTCCGCCCAGCGCCTTGTACCCCAACCAGCCGAACAGGGCGCCCGCGGCGATGCCCCAGATCAGGCCCATCAGCACCAGCCAGAGCCACCCGTGCGCGCGCACCGCGAAGATGCCCAGGAACAGCCCGATCATCAGCCCGAACCACGCACCGCTCGCCGCGCCGGACGCCGCCGCCTTGCCGGCGGTGAGCCGACCCAGCACGTTCTCGACCATGCGCAGGTCGGCGCCGACGATCGCGGTGTTCTCCACCGGGAACTCGTGGTCCGACAGATAGTCGACCGCCCGCTGGGCACCCGCGTAGTTCGTGTAGGACGCGATGACCTGGCCGGTGTTCGCCAGGTCGGGCCCGGGCGCACCCGCGCCGGGAGGAAGGTTCTGACCGAACATGCTGCCGCCTCGCCTGAATGCCGGCCGAATCCCGGCCCGTATGGTCGTTCGACCGGGAGCCTGTACCCGACAGGATCCGTGACAACACGCGGCCAATGGGCCGAATGGCCGGCAGCGCCCAGGTGTGCGGCGGCCGGCGGTGGCCGGCCGGCGGCTACCCCGCCAAGACCTCGCGCACCGCGTGGCCCACCGCGTCCGGGCGGTCCAGCATGACGAAGTGGGCGGAGTCGTCCAGCACCTCGCAGCGGCCCTGCGGGGACAGGTTCGCCAGGGTGCGCAGGGCCCGGACCCAGCGGGCCCGGGCGGCCAGGCTCTCGTAGCCCCCGGCGGCGGCCAGCACCCGCATCGGGACGTCCGGCAGCGGTGCGACCCGGCGCAGGTCGGCGAGTTCGGCGGCCACGTCGAAGTACGTGGTGTTCTCGGTGAGCGCCGCCGCGAAGAACCGCCCCGAGCCGTACGACCCGCGCACCCAGCGCGCGTCCGCCACGTCCCGATGCCGGCGCGACTGGGTGAACAGGATCGACCGTCGCGCCGCAGGCCCGATCGCCCGACTCACGCCGGTGACCCGCATCGCCCCGCCCAGCGCCCTGGCCGCCCGGATCCGGGCCTGCCGGGCGGGTCGCGGGCGCGGCTTCTCCTCGTTGCTCGGGTCGACCAGGACCAGGCCCGCCGTGCGCTCGGGGTACATCCGGGCGAAGCCCTCGACGTGGAACGCGCCGAGCGAGTGGGCGAGCAGGACGTACGGGCCGGGCAGCGCGAGCGCGTCGGCCAACGCGGCGATGCGGTCGGCCTCATGAACCAGCGTGGGCGGCCGCGGGTCGGGCTGCGAGTAGCCCAGGCCGGGACGGTCGAAGCGCACCACGGTGCAGTCGGCGGTGAGCAGCGGCACCACCGGATCCCAGTCGAACCACGCGCCGCCGAGCCCACTGGTGGCGATCACCACGGGCCCGGCGCCTTCGCGGACCACGTGCAGCGCGGTCCCGTCGATCCGGACGAACTCCCCGGGTGGTACCGGTACCGGGTGTCTCGCGACCATGGTGGGCTCCCCGTCACTCGAGGTTGCGCGTGTCGCCATCATCGGTCGCCGGCCGGGCCTCGCTGCGCAGCGACGCGACCGCTACGCCAACCGAGCCGATACCGGACCCGGTTGGCCGCCGGCCCAACCGGGCGCGGCGGCACCACGTTCCGATCGTTGGACCGGTTGCGTCGCGCCTCGCGCCCCGCCCGACGGGGATGGTTCCGAGTTCGACATCGAGCGGCTGTATCGGGACGCGTCGGCCCCGCTCGCAGGGATGTGTGGCTCCCGTCCCGAGATCCGGGGTGGGAGCCACGACCCGGGCTCTCAGCCCTTGAGCTTGTAGTCCTCCAGCAGCCGCCGGCCGATGATCATCTTCTGGATCTCGGCCGTACCCTCGCCGATCAGCAACATGGGCGCCTCGCGGTACAGGCGTTCGATCTCGAATTCGCGCGAGAACCCGTACCCGCCGTGGATCCGGAACGCGTCCTCCACGACCTCCTTGCAGTACTCGGAGGCCAGGTACTTGGCCATCCCCGCTTCGAGGTCGTTGCGCTCGCCCGCGTCCTTCTTGCGCGCCGCGTTGACCATCATCGCGTGCGCGGCCTCGACCTTGGTGGCCATCTCGGCGAGCTTGAACTGGATGGCCTGGTGCCCGGTCAGCGGCTTGCCGAAGGTCTCCCGCTGCTGCGCGTAGCGGATGCCCAGCTCGAACGCGCGCTGCGCGACCCCGCAGCCGCGCGCGGCCACGTTCACCCGGCCCACCTCGACGCCGTCCATCATCTGGTAGAAGCCCTTGCCGGGCACCCCGCCCAGAATGCGATCGGCCGGCACCCGGCAGTTGTCGAGCACCATCTCGGTGGTGTCGACGCCCTTGTAGCCCATCTTGTCGATCTTGCCGGGGATGGTCAGGCCCGGGCGCGTCTCGCCGAAGCCGGACTCCTTGTCGATCAGGAACGTGGTCATGTTCCGGTAGACCGAGTCCTCGCCCAGCTCGGTCTTGGTCAGCACCGCGACCAGGTTGGCGCTGCCGCCGTTGGTGAGCCACATCTTCTGACCGTTGAGTACGTAGAACTCGCCGTCCGGCACCGCCTTGGTGCGGATCGCCGACACGTCCGACCCGCAGTGCGGCTCCGACATCGAGAACGCGCCGCGGATCTCGCCCTCGGCCATCTTCGGCAGGTAGTACGCCTTCTGCTCGTCGGTGCCGTGCTGCTTGATCATGTACGCGACGATGAAGTGCGTGTTGATGATGCCGGACACGCTCATCCAGCCGCGCGCGATCTCCTCGACCACCAGCGCGTAGGTCAGCAGCGACTCCCCGAGGCCGCCGTACTCCTCCGGGATCATCAGGCCGAACAGGCCCATGGCCTTCATGCCCTCGACGATCTCCGCCGGGTATTCGTCCCGGTGCTCCAGCTCGGTCGCGACCGGAATGATCTCCTTGTCCACGAACGTGCGGACGGTGGCGAGGATCTCCCGTTGGACTTCGGTGAGTCCGTCGGTCTGTGCGAGGCGGCCCATGGGCGGCGCTCCTTCCGTCTGCGCATGTCCGGGCCCCACACCCTCGGGGTCCCGGCCACGCTTCTGGCTTAGAGAGTTACCGGGGAGTATCCACGAGCGCGCCGGGTCGCGACAGAGGGGGTCCGTAACGCGGGCACCCCGATTTCGAACGATCTGTCGGCCGATCGGCCCCGCTCAGACCGCCACGCCCGCCCGCCACACCGCGCGCACCAGCGGTACACCGGGCCGGTAGGCGAGGTGGACGTGCGAGGGCGCGTCCAGCTCGACCACGTCGGCGCGCGCCCCCGGCCGCAGCACGCCCACGTCCGAGCGACGCAGCGCGCGCGCACCGCCGGCGGTCGCCGCGTACAGCGCCTCGTCGGGCGTCATGCCCATGTCGCGCACCGCGAGCGCGATGCAGAACGGCATCGACGTGGTGAAGCTGGAGCCGGGGTTGCAGTCGGTGGACAGCGCCACCTCTGCACCGGCGGCGAGCAGCCGGCGGGCGTCGGGGTAGACCGCGCGGGTGGAGAATTCCGCGCCGGGGAGCAGCGTGGCCACCGTGTCGCCGGCCGCGAGCGCGTCCACGTCGGCGTCGTCGAGGTGGGTGCAGTGGTCGGCCGAGGCCGCGCCCAGCTCGACGGCCAGTCGTACGCCGGGCCCGTGCCCGAGCTGGTTGGCGTGGACGCGCGGGATCAGGCCCTTCGCCTTGCCGGCGGTCAGGATCGCCCGCGCCTGGTCGCCGTCGAACGCGCCGCGCTCGCAGAAGACGTCCACCCAGCGGGCGTGCGGCGCGCAGGCGTCGAGCATCGGGCCGGTGACCAGGTCGACGTAGCCGGCCGGGTCCTCGGCGTATTCCGGCGCGACGATGTGCGCGCCGAGGTAGGTGGTCTCGGCGGTGAACGCCGACGCGATCCGCAGCGCGCGTTCCTCGTCGGCGACGGTGAGGCCGTAGCCGGACTTGATCTCGATCGTGGTGGTGCCCTGTCGCGCCGCCTCGCCGACCAGCCGGCCGGCGTTCGCGGCCAGCTGCTGCTCGCTCGCGGCCCGGGTCGCGGCCACCGTGGTACGGATCCCGCCGGCCCGGTACGCCTGGCCGGACATCCGCGCGTCGAACTCGGCGGTGCGGTCCCCGGCGAAGACCAGGTGCGAGTGCGAGTCGACGAAGCCGGGCTGGACCGCGCGGCCCTCGGCGTCGTGCCGGGTGTCCGCGTCCGGGGCGCTCGCGGCGGCCCCCACCCACACGATGCGGTCGCCGTCGAGCACGAGGGCCGCGTCCCGGAGCAGGCCGAGGGGGCCGGCGTCGAGGTCGGGGTCGTTGGTGACCAGCGAGCCGATGTTGGTGATCAGGGTGGTGGCCACGCGCGAGTGGTCCCTTCGGTCCGGGGTGGCGGCCGTTCGCGGCGGAGCGGCCGGGTTGCGAGGGAGACGGCCGCTCCGCAGGGGAGCGGCCGTGGATCAGCGGAACAGATCGTGAATTGCCGTGGTCAGCGCCTGCGGGACAGCCTCCACGAGCTGGTGCACGCCGTCGCGGACGACCACCCGGCCGTCGACCAGCACGTGGGTGACATCGCCCGCGGCGGCGGCGAACACGGCCCCCTCGCCCGCCAGTCGGGGCATGGTGCCGGCCAGCCGCACCGAGTCCAGACCGATCGTGGTGAGGTCGGCCAGGGCGCCCGCCTCGATCCGGCCCGCGTCCGGCCACCCGAGGGCCCGGTGGCCGACGGTCGTGGCGTACGCCAGCAGCGCGGCCGAGGTGAAGTGGCCGCGTCGCCCGGTGCGCAGGCGTTCGTCGAGTTCGACCGCGCGGGCCTCCTCGAACAGGTCGATCACCGCCTGGCTGTCGCTGCCCAGGGACAGCGGCACCCCGGCCCGGACCAGGTCGCCGGCCGGGCCGATGCCGTCGGCGAGGTCGCGCTCGGTGGTGGGGCAGAAGCAGACCCCCGCCCCGGACCGGGCCAGTGCGGCGATGTCGGCGTCGGTGAGGTGGGTGGCGTGTACCGCCGTCGCGTTCGGGCTCCAGAACCCGTGCGCGTCGAGCAGCGCGGTGGGGGTCAGCCCGTAGTGCGCGACGCACGCCGCGTTCTCGGCGGGCTGCTCGGACAGGTGCACGTGTACCGGCACGCCCTCGGTCCGCGCCGCCCAGCCGGCGTAGTCGTCCTCCTTGGCGAACGCCCGCACCGAGTGGATGGCCGCCCCGATCCGGGTGTTGGCGTCGCCGCGCAGCGCGCTCCAGCGCTCGTACCAGCCGTCGGAGCCGCCGTCGCCGAAGCGGCGCTGCACGCCCGCCAACGGCTGATGGCCGTCGGCGGTCAGACCGCCGTGCAGGTAGCAGGTGTCGAGCAGGGTGAGCCGCACGCCGGCCTGCCGGGCCGCCTCGATCAGCGCGTGACCCATCGCGTTCGGGTCGTCGTACGGCGTGCCGTCCGGGCCGTGGTGCAGGTAGTGGAACTCGCCCACGGAGGTGATCCCGGCCAGCGCCATCTCGGCGTACACCGCCCGCGCGAGCGCGAGGTAGGTGTCCGGGTCGAGCCGGCCGGCCGCCTGGTACATCTGGTCGCGCCAGGTCCAGAAGGTGCCGGTGCCGGACTGGGTGCGCCCGCGCAGCGCCCGGTGGAAGGCGTGCGAGTGGGCGTTGGCCAGGCCCGGCAGGGTCAGTCCGGGCAACACCGAGGCGCCCGCCGGCACCGGGCGGTCGGGGGTGACCGAGGTGATGCGGCCGTCGGCGATCGAGAGCACCACGTCGCGCTCGATCCCGGTGCGGGTCCACACCAGTTCACACCAGTATTCGCTCACACCGCGTCCTCGCTCGTCAGGTCCGTCACCACGTCGGCCAGCGCCGCCACACCCGCGAGGCAGTCCACCATCTCCGCGCTCTCCGCCGGCGAGTGCGACACGCCGGTGGGGTTGCGGACGAACACCATCGCGGTGGGCACGTGTGCGGACAGGATGCCCGCGTCGTGGCCGGCGCCGGTGGGCAGGATCGGCGCGCCGCCGAGCCGCTTGGCGATGCGGTCGCGCAGCGGTGCGGCGAACTCGACGATCGGCGTGTACGACTCGCGGGCGACCTGGACGCAGACCGCGTCGCGCTCGCCGCGCTCGGTGGCGGTGCGGATGATCTCGCCGACCACCTCGTCCAGGGTCTGCTCGTCGGCGGCGCGCGCGTCCAGCCAGCCATGCACCTCGGACGCGATCGCGTTGGCCGCGCCGGGGCGCGCGTCGACCTTGCCGAAGGTGGCCAGGGCACCGGCGAGATGGGCCTTCTTGCGGGCCGCGAGCACCGTGTTGGCGTAGGTGAGCATCGGGTCGCGCCGGTCCTCCAGGCGGGTGGTGCCCGCGTGGTTGGCCTCGCCCCGGAAGTCGAAGCGCCAGCGCCCGTGCGGCCAGATCGCCGAGGCGACGCCCACCGCGCGGTCCCGGTGCACCAGGTCGCGGCCCTGCTCCACGTGCAGTTCGACGAACGCGGCGATGCGGCCGAGCCGTTCGGGGTCGGGCCCGATCGCGGCCGGGTCGAATCCGGCGCGCTCCATCGCGTCGCCCAGGAACACCCCGTCGGCGTCCTTCAGCGCCCGCGCCTGCTCCGGTGTCAGCACCCCGGCGGACAACCGGGATCCGACGCAGGCCACGTTGAACCGGGCGCCCTCCTCGTCGCCGAAGTTGACGATGCCCAGCGGGCGGGTCGGCTCCTCGCCGCGCTCGCGCAGCAGGTCGAGCGCGGCGAAGGAGGAGACCACGCCCAGCGGTCCGTCGTAGGCGCCGCCGTCGGGAACCGAGTCGAGGTGGCTGCCGATCACGACCGCGTCGGGGCCGGTCGCGGTCCACGCCCACTGGTTGCCGTTGCGGTCCTCCTCGTACAGCAGTCCCCGGCTCTCGGCCTGCTCGCGAAACCACGCGCGGCACTCGGCGTCGGCCCCGGTCCACGCGAAGCGGCGATAGCCGCCGGACGCGGCGCGACCCACCGGGAGCAGGTCGCGCCACATCGCCTCGAAGCCGGTGCTCACGCGTCGCCTTCCCGCATCGGCACCCGCACACCACGCTCGTCCGCGACCTCGCCGGCCAGGTCGTAGCCCGCGTCGACGTGGCGGATCACGCCCATGCCGGGGTCGTTGGTGAGCACGCGGCGGATCTTCTCGCCGGCCAGCGGCGTGCCGTCGGCGACGGTGACCTGGCCCGCGTGGATCGAGCGGCCGATGCCGACCCCGCCGCCGTGGTGGATGGACACCCACGAGGCGCCGGAGGCCACGTTGACCATCGCGTTGAGCAGCGGCCAGTCGGCGATCGCGTCGGAGCCGTCGAGCATGCCCTCGGTCTCGCGGTACGGGCTGGCCACCGAGCCGCAGTCGAGGTGGTCGCGGCCGATCACGATCGGCGCGGCCAACTCGCCGGAGGCGACCATGTCGTTGAACCGCTCGCCGGCCCGGTCCCGCTCGCCGTAGCCGAGCCAGCAGATCCGCGCGGGCAGCCCCTGGAAGTGCACCTTCTCCTGGGCCAGCTTGATCCAGCGGGCCAGCGACTCGTTCTGCGGGAACAGGTCGAGCACGGCCTTGTCGGTCTTGGCGATGTCGCGCGCGTCGCCGGAGAGCGCGGCCCAGCGGAACGGGCCCTTGCCCTCGCAGAACAGCGGCCGGATGTACGCCGGGACGAAGCCCGGGAAGTCGAACGCCCGCGTGTAGCCCGCGAGTTGCGCCTCCCCACGGATCGAGTTGCCGTAGTCGAAGACCTCGGCGCCCTTGTCCTGGAAGCCGACCATGGCCTCGACGTGCCTGGCCATCGACTCGCGCGCGCGGTCGGTGAATTCGGCGGGCTTGGTCCGCGCGTATTCGGCCATGTCCTCGAACGCGACGCCGACCGGCAGGTAGGCGAGCGGGTCGTGGGCCGAGGTCTGGTCGGTGACGATGTCGATCGGGGCGTCCATCGCGAGCAGCTGCGGGACCAGTTCGGCGGCGTTGCCGAGCAGGCCGATGGACAGCGGCCGGCGGGCGTCGCGCGCCTCGACGGCGAGTTGCAGTGCGGCGTCCAGCGTCTCGACCCGGGTGTCGCAGTAGCCGTGTTCGATGCGCCGGTCGATGCGCGAGGGGTCGCAGTCGATACAGATGACCACGCCGCCGTTCATGGTGACGGCCAGCGGTTGCGCGCCACCCATGCCGCCGAGCCCGGCGGTGAGGGTGATGGTGCCCTCCAGGCTGCCGCCGAAGCGCTTGGCGGCGACCGCGGCGAAGGTCTCGTAGGTGCCCTGGAGGATGCCCTGGGTGCCGATGTAGATCCACGAACCGGCGGTCATCTGGCCGTACATGGTCAGCCCGGCCGACTCCAGCCGGCGGAACTCCTCCCAGTTGGCCCAGTCGGGCACCAGGTTGGAGTTGGCGATCAGCACGCGCGGCGCCCACTCGTGGGTCTGCATCACGCCGACCGGACGGCCCGACTGCACGAGCAGCGTCTCGTCCTGCTTCAGCGTGGTCAACGTGCGGGTGATCGCCTCGAAGGAGCGCCAGTCGCGGGCGGCCTTGCCGGTGCCGCCGTAGACGACCAGCTTGTCCGGGTGCTCGGCGACCTCGGGGTCGAGGTTGTTGAGCAGCATCCGCAGGGCGCCCTCCTGCTGCCAGCCCCGGGTGGTGAGCGTGCTGCCGCGCGGTGCGCGCACCTCGCGCGGTCCTGCGGTGTGGTCCGACATGGCGGCGCCCCTTCTGTTTCGGCGTGCATCGGTCCGTGTGCGGAACCGGATGCGGATCCGGATGGGAATCTGTATGAAAACATTCAGTCGCTTTCGAAGTGAATCTATCTGTTCCATGAGGTGGCGCCAAGAGAGCCGGCCGCGTGGACCGCACGCGGACCGCGACAGCGCGGGATTTGACCCATCCGGTGCCATTTCCGACGCCCGGTGATCGGCCGGGACCGGCGCCGGGTAGCCGGACCGCATGGATCTACAGGAGGTGCTGTGGGCGATCACCGCCCTGGGTGCGTTCGTGGCGTTCGCGGGCCTGGTGATGCTGCTGGCCGGGCGCGGGAGGGAGCCGGGCGTGGTGGCCCTTATGGTGATGACGGGCGCGCTGCTGTGCACCGGCGGGTTCCTGCTCAGCATTCCGCGCTACCGGGACACCGCGCTGATCGCGGGCGGCTCGGCGGTGGTGGGCGTCCTGGCCATGCTCGCGGCGATCACGCTGATGCCGGCGCACCGGGGGGCGGGTGACGGGCCGCGCGGGGTGATGTCGGAGAAGGACCCCGGGCGACGCGGTTGAAAGAGGGTGTTGTTTCCTCTCGGTCCCGCTCAGCCCTGCCTGCCGTAGAGGCGGAGCGTGATCGGGGCGCACACGAGGGCGATGCCGGCGGTCGTGGCGAGGGACCGGACGACCGCGCCGCCGGCGGCGCCGGTGTCGTTCATCAGGTCCCGGGACGCGGTCGCCAGCAGGCTGAGCGGGTTGACGTCGACGAAGGCCCGGAGCCAGCCGGGCATGGTGTCGGGCCGGACGAAGATGTTGCCGGCGAACGAGAGCGGGATCAGTACGGCGTTGGCGATGCTCAGCACGACGGCCGGGTCGCGGACGACCAGGGCGACCGCGGCCCAGAGCAGGGACAGCGCGAGTCCGAACACGATCACCAGGGCCACCGCGGCGAGCACCCCCGCCGCGCCGCCGGCGGGGCGGTAGCCCATGGCCAGGCCGAGGCCCACCACGATGGCGGAGGCGAACAGGTAGCGGGCGGCGTCGCTGAGCGGGCCGCCGAGGACGAAGGCGCCGCGCCACACGGGCAGGCCCCGGAAGCGGTCGAAGGCCCCGCTGCGCACGTCCTGCGCGAGCCGGGCGCCGCCATACATCGTGACGATCGCGATGCTCATGCCGAGTACGCCGGGCAGGAGGGTCGTGAGGTAGTCCCCCGTCGATCCGCCGAGCGAGCCGCCGAACAGGTAGGTGAACAGCACGGTGAACAGGATCGGGATGGCGGCGGAGTCCACGAGTTGTTTGGGGTCGTGCCTGATCTTGAGCATGGCGCGCCGGCCGAAGGCGGCCGAGGCGGCGAGGGCCCCGGCGTGGTGACGGATCCGCCCGGCGGCGAGCAGGGCGTCGATCGGGTCGGCGTGCGCCGCGGCGGTCGGGGTCGTCATGCGTGCGACTCCTCGTGGTCGGCGCCGGCGGGAGCGGTCCGCCGGCCGGTCAAGGCGAGAAATGCCTCGTCGAGGCTGGGCCGGCCCAGGGAGAACTCGGCGATGCCCACCCCGGCGTCGGCCAACCGCGTCATCGTGTGCCCGACCAGTCGGCCGACGTCCGCCGGGTCGGATCCGCCGTCGAGCGCCACGGACAGGGCGAGCGGGTCGTCGGTGAGCCGGACCGAGCCCGGAACGCCGGCCAGGATCCGGAGCGCCTGCGGGCGGTGCCCGCCTTCGAGCAGTCGCAGGTGCAGCGTGCCGGCGCCGACGCGGGACTTGAGCTGGGCGCCGGTGCCCTCGGCCACGATCCGGCCGTCGTCGATGACCGCGATGCGCTCGGCGAGCCGGTCGGCCTCCTCCAGGTACTGGGTGGTGAGCAGCACGGTGGTGCCCGCCGCGGCGATCCGGCGGACCAGCTCCCACACCCCGTTGCGGCTGCGCGGGTCGAGGCCGGTGGTCGGCTCGTCGAGGAAGAGCACGTCGGGGGTCGCGATCAGGCCGGCGCCGATGTCGAGCCGGCGGCGCATGCCTCCCGAGTAGCCGCTCACCGGCCGGCCGGCCGCGGGGGTCAGGTCGAACGCGGCGAGCAGGTCGTCGGCGCGCCGTGCGGCGGCGGTCCGGGTCAGGCCGTGCAGTCGGCCCAGGATCAGCAGGTTCTCGTAGCCGGTCAGGTCCTCGTCGAGGGAGGCGTACTGGCCGGTCACCGCCACCCGGGCGCGGATCGTGTCCGCCTCGGTCGCCACGTCGTGGCCGAGCACGCGGGCGGTGCCGCCGTCCGGCCGGGTCAGCGTGGCCAGGATGCGGATCGCGGTGGTCTTGCCCGCCCCGTTGGGGCCGACGAACCCGAACACCTGTCCCCGCCCGATGGTGAGGTCGATGCCGTCCAGCGCCCGATTGCCGCCGAAGACCTTGACCAGACCGCGTGCCTCGATCGCCGGGTGATCGCCACCCGAGCTTTTCTTTGACATGACGTAAGAGTTGAGCCAACTCTTGCAGCTTGTCAAGGTTATGGCGGGAGCCATAGATTCCGGACATGGTCGACCCGCCCGCCCCCGCTCCGCCGCCGGCTCGCCGCCGCCGCGCCGACGCCCGACGCAGCATCGGCGCCATCCTCGACGCGGCCCGGGTGGTGCTCGGCGAACGGCCCGACGCGAGCATGGAGGACATCGCCGGCGCGGCGGGCGTCACGCGCCAGACGGTCTACGCGCACTTCCCGTCCCGCGACGCGCTGGTGGCCGGCCTGGTCGAGTCCGCCGCCGCCGAATACGCCGGCCTGCTCGACGAAGCGGACCTCGACACCGCCCCGCCCACGGAAGCCCTGACCCGATTCCTCGACGCCGGCTGGCGCTTCCTGGACCGCTACCCCCTGCTCGTCAACGCCGGCGCGCCCCGAATCCCCCGCCCGGTCGACGACCCCCACGACTTCGCCCCACCCCGCCTGGAACGCCTCCTACAACGCGGCCAGGATTCAGGCGACTTCGCCCCCACACCCCCGGCGTCCTGGCTCGCCACCACCATCTTCGCCCTCCAACACGCGGCAGTAGCCGAAACCACCACCGGCCGCCTCACCAGAGCGGAGGCACAAACCCTGTGCCTACAAAGCACCCTCCGCCTGTGCGGCGCCAACCCGGATCACCGCTGACTGCAACCGATTTCACCGGCAAAGCCACCGTGCCCACGCAGCGCCCGCGATGGTCCAACCGCATCAACCGCCTTACCGCCTCGCGCAGTTCCGCGTCGAGATCGATTGCCACCAAGTGCCCGATCGGACACAGGTAGGGCGACTGTCCGGCCGCGTGCGACTGCACGACGGCGACCCGCTCCGACGCCGGAGGGAGCGCCACGATGGTGCCCCCCGAAAGCTCCGCGTGGCCATCGACGTGCCGGACGCGCGAACCCACACGGATCGTCGCTCCTCCACGGTCTCGGACGCCGGCCGTCCGTCGGCGTGGTCGTCGACTTCGATGCGAATCGCGCCGGACTCGTCGCAGGCGAGCATGAAGGTGACGGTGTCCGACTCCGCGTGCTCGATCGCGTTCGTGACGAGTTCGCTGACCACCACGCCGGCCATGTGGATGGCATCGGAGTCCCGGTGAACTGATGCGCCGACCAGGGAGGGACAACGGATGCCCACAACACCGATGTTGGCTCGGCGGAGGCTCGGCAACGAACTCCGCACGTTGCGAGACCTGCGACGACTCACGGTCGAGGAGGTGGGGGCGCAACTCGGGTGGCACAAGTCCAAGGCGTCGCGGATCGAGAACGCACAGTCGGGCATCACGCGACGCGACCTGTACAAACTGATGGAGCTATATGAGGTCGACTCGGACGGCCGGGAAAAGTGCGAGGCGCTGGTCGCGGACGGGCGGGAACGCTCGTGGTGGGCAATCGCGCCGTACGCCGACGTCCTCAACAACGACTACCAGGAACAGATCGGGCTCGAAGCGGAGGCCGCCGCAATCTGCGAGTACCAACCCCTGCTCATCCCAGGTCTGTTGCAGACGGCCGACTACTCCCGGGCGGTTATCGGCAGCGGATCGTTCGTGCAGGACGAGGAGGACATCGAAACCCTGGTCGATGTGCGTCAACGACGGCAGCGCGTGCTGCTCACCGAGGACGATCCCGTGGAGTACGCGGGTGTGATCACCATGGCCGCGCTCATGTATGAGACCGGCGGAAGGCGGGCGCTTCGCGCCCAACTCGCGCACCTGCTCGACGTGGCCCGGCGGTCCAACGGTCACCGTGCAGGTGATTCCCTACGACGCGCCGGCACCGACGACCGCTGGTCTGACGCTTCTGCACTTTCGCGAGACCGAGGATCCGACCGTTGCCTTCGTGGACACTGTCACCGTGAGCCATCAGCGGGATAATGCCCGTGAGATCAGGCGCTACGTGCGGTTCTTCGACTACCTGCGCAACAACGCTCTCGACAGCACGAAAACCCAAGCGATCACCAAGAAGCGACTGGAAGACCTCAAGTGACTCAGCTTCCCCCGTCGTGCAGCAAGCATCCGAGTACGGTCGGCTGACCTGGTTCAAGAGCATTCGCAGCGGTCAGCAGAACGGCTGCGTCTCGGTGGCCCACACGAACTCCCAGACCGCTGTTCGGGACAGCAAGAACCCGACGGGACCGGCGTTCGCCGTTCGGTCCGGCGCCTGGGTGTCTTTCGTCTCCGCGGTTCGCTGACCTTCGGGACGGCGAAAGCCCCTCTCGTGGAGGGGCTTTCGCTTCTTACCGACGGTCGACCGCCGGTGCGCCCTCGGCGGCGCGCGACCCGGACGCGCGGTCGGTCAGGACGGCCAGGCGCTCGCCTGCCAGGCGCCCGGGCCCGGCCGCAGCGGTCGGCGTACCAGGCGCGCCGGGTCGTTCCACTGCGACCGGGCCGCCGGCGCCGGCGCGGGTGCGCCGCCGCCGCTCGCCTTGGCCGCCACGACGGTGACGATCACCGCCAACTCCTCCGGGGTGGGTTCACCCCGCACCACCTTGATCATGGGGACCTCCGGGTCCTGGCCGGGCTAGAGCGGGATGTTGCCGTGCTTCTTCGGCGGCAGCGTCTCGCGCTTGCCGCGCAGCGCCCGCAGCGCCTTGACCACGTGGGCCCGGGTGGACGACGGGCGGATGACCGCGTCCACGTAGCCGCGCTCGGCGGCCACGTACGGGTTGCACAGCGTGTCCTCGTACTCCTGGATCAGCCGCGCGCGCGTCGCCTCGGGGTCGTCCGAGGCGGCGATCGTGCGCCGGTGCAGGATGTTGGCCGCGCCCTGCGCGCCCATCACCGCGATCTGCGCGGTCGGCCAGGCCAGGTTGACGTCGGCGCCCAGGTGCTTGGAGCCCATCACGTCGTACGCGCCGCCGTACGCCTTGCGGGTGATGATCGTGACCAGCGGCACGGTGGCCTCGGCGTAGGCGTAGATCAGCTTCGCGCCGCGGCGGATGATGCCGTTCCACTCCTGGTCGGTGCCCGGCAGGAAGCCCGGGACGTCGACGAAGGTGAGCACCGGGATGTTGAACGCGTCGCAGGTGCGCACGAACCGGGCGGCCTTCTCCGACGCGTCGATGTCGAGCGTGCCGGCGAACTGCATCGGCTGGTTGGCCACGATGCCCACGGAGCGGCCCTCGACCCGGCCGAAGCCGACCACGATGTTGGGCGCGAACAGCGGCTGGACCTCCAGGAAGTCCGCGTCGTCCAGGACGTGCTCGATCACCGTGTGGATGTCGTACGGCTGGTTCGCCGAGTCCGGGATCAGCGTGTCGAGGTCACGGTCGTAGTCCGTGGTCTCGAGGTCGGCCTCCTCGTCGAAGGACGGGGCCGGCTCCAGGTTGTTGCTCGGCAGGTAGGACAGCAGGCCCTTGACGTAGTCGAGCGCGTCCTTCTCGTCGGCGCCCATGTAGTGCGCGTTGCCCGACTTGCTGTTGTGCGTGCGCGCGCCGCCCAGGTCCTCCATCGTGACGTCCTCGCCGGTGACCGTCTTGATCACGTCGGGGCCGGTGATGAACATCTGCGAGGTCTGGTCGACCATCACCACGAAGTCGGTGAGCGCGGGGGAGTACACGTGGCCGCCCGCGGCGGCGCCCATGATCAGCGAGATCTGCGGGATCACCCCGGAGGCGATCACGTTGCGCCGGAAGATCTCGCCGTACAGGCCGAGCGAGACCACACCCTCCTGGATGCGCGCGCCGCCGCCCTCGTTGATGCCCACCAGCGGGACGCCGGTCTTGATCGCGAGGTCCTGGACCTTGACGATCTTCTCGCCGTACACCTCGCCGAGGCTGCCGCCGAAGACGGTGACGTCCTGGGAGAACACGCACACCTGGCGGCCGTCGACGGTGCCGGAGCCGGTCACCACGCCGTCGCCGTAGGGGCGGTTGGCCTCCAGGCCGAAGTTGGTGGAGCGGTGCCGCGCGAACTCGTCGAGCTCGACGAAGGAGCCCTCGTCGAGCAGGTATTCGATCCGCTCGCGGGCGGTCATCTTGCCCTTGGCGTGCTGCTTCTCGACCGCTCGGGCGCTTCCCGCGTGCACCGCCTCGTCGATCCGGCGCTCGAGATCGGCCAGCTTTCCGGCGGTGGTGTGGATGTCGGGATCGCCCTGTACTGGGTCCATCGTGCTGACTCCTGTCACGTCGAACGGCGGCGATCGGTAGCGTAGCCGCGCCACGCCGGCGACCATCACCGCCCTGCCCCGCAGTGCCTTCTAGGGTGATCGGATGGACTCTCCTTACAAGGATCTCGACCGCCCTCCGCTGCGTGAGGCGGCCCTGCGTCGGGCGCTTTTGGTACCGGGCGGCCTGTGGCGCGAGCTGGACGTGCTGCCCGAGACCGGCTCGACCAACGCCGATCTGGCCAACCGGGCCGACGAGGCCGAGGGGCTGGTACTGGTCGCCGAATCGCAGGTGGCGGGCCGGGGTCGGCTGGACCGGCGGTGGACCGCGCCGCCGCGCTCGGGCCTGGCGGTGTCGATGACGCTGGCGCCGAACGAGGTCCCGGTCGCGCGCTGGGGCTGGCTCCCGCTGCTGGCTGGGGTGGCCGCGGCGTCGGCGGTGTCCCGGGTGGCCGGGGTCGACGTGCGGCTGAAGTGGCCGAACGATCTGCTGGTGGGCGAGCGCAAGCTGGCCGGGATTCTGGCCGAGCGGGCCGGATCGAGCGTGGTCCTGGGCATCGGGCTGAACGTTTCGCTGCACGAGGAGGAGTTGCCGGTACCGACCGCGACCTCGCTGTTCCTGGCCGGCGCCGAGAGCACCGACCGGGACCCGATCCTGCGGGCGCTGCTGCGCGAGGTGGAGGAGTGGTACACCCGGTGGCGGCTGGCGGAGGGCGATGCGCGTGCGTGCGGGTTGGCGGCCGCGTACACCGACGCGTGCGCCACCATCGGGCGGCGGGTCCGGGTCGAGTTGCCGGCGAAGCCGACGCTGGAGGGGCCGGCGACGGGGATCGACGACGAGGGTCGGCTTTTGGTCACCGGGCCGGAGGGACAGGTGGCGGTGGGCGCGGGGGACGTGGTGCACGTTCGGCCTGCGGCGTGAGGGTTTTGCTCCCACCCGCCCATCCGTTGCGTCATGCGGGAAAGGCTGCGGATTTACTGCCGGGGACGAGCCCCGCGTGGCCTCGCGGCCGGGTGCTCCGGGTGCCGCGCGGCTCCGGTCTCGGTGTCCGGCGGTGTCGGGACTTCCGAAGGAAGGCGCACGACGGGCACGGCTTGCGGCGGCGGCCGGGGAGCGGGCTCAGGTCGGTTTGCGCCATACGGAGATGTGCTTGGTGGAGTCCTGGGTGAAGGGGGTTCCGTGCCAGTCGGCGACGCGGCGCTCCAGGGTGAGGCCGGCGATTCGGGCCATCAGGTCGAGTTCGGCCGGCCAGGCGTATCGGTGCGTGGAATGGCCTCGGCGGTAGCGGCCGTCGTCGCCGTCGCGGGTGAGGTGGTGTGAGACGAGGATCTGCTCGACCAGGTTGAAGGTGTCGAAGCCGAGGTGCCGCTCGGAGACGTCGAACGGCACCGCGACCTGGCCGGGTGGCAGGAAGCGCAGCGGGGGTATGCCCAGCTCGATGACGAATCGGCCGCCGGGCCGCAGGTGACGCGCGGCGTTGCGGAAACACTCGACCTGCTCGTCCTGGGTGAGCAGGTTCGTGATGGTGTTGTAGACGAGGTAGACCAGGGTGAACTCGCCGGGGACGACGGTGCCGGCCATGTCCCCGATGACCACCGGGAGCGTGTCCTCGTCGATCTTGCGCCGCAGGACCGCCGCCATGTGCTCGGACAGTTCGATGCCCGTCACCGGGACGCCGCGTTCCCGCAGCGGGACGCCCACGCGCCCGGTTCCGATGGCGAACTCCAGGGCCGGGCCGGCTCCGGCGAGTTCGGCGAGGAAGGCGAGGGTCGGTTCGAGAACGGCGGCCGAGGCGAGTTGGGCCTCCTCGGCGTCGTAGCGCTCGGCGGTTGCCCGGCTCCACAGCTCACTGCTCGTCACGGACGGCCACTCTGCCGAGCGCCGAGCGGGCTGTCGACGCATTTATGGCGGCGAACGGCATGCCTCCGCCCCTCCCGCCCGGGAGAACCGCACAATCGTGGGTGACCCCCAGGAGGCCCGGTGTTCACAACCACAGCCGAGGTCGACGACGACATCCTCTTCGTCGTGCGCCCGCACTGGATGCACCTCGTCCGTCCCGTGCTGGCCCTGTTCGGCACGGTCGCCGTCACCGGCTTCCTCGCCGCGCTCACACCCCCGACCTCGGCGGGCGGCTGGGTCCGGCCCGCCGTGCTCCTGGCCGGACTGGCGGTCCTGGTCCGCTGGAGCGTCGCGCCGTGGCTGGCCTGGCTGGGCACCATGTACTCGGTCGCCGCCGACCGACTGACCGTGCGCACCGGCGCGCTGACCCGGGAGATCCGGGTGGTGCCGTTCGCGCGGGTGGCCGACGTGCTGATCGAGCACGAGTCGTTCGTGGACCGCATGCTCGGCGCCGGCACCATCGCCCTGGTGCCCGTCGACGACGACCGGGAACGCCTGGAACTGCCCGGTCTGCCGCACGTGGTGCGCCTGCAGAGCGAGCTGCTCGTCCTCGTCGAGCGGGCCGCCGCCGGGCGGAAGAAGCACGTGGGACAGCCCGACCCCGAACCTTTGTGACCCCCGACACGTAGTGTGGCTCCGACGAGACCATCCTTCGCACACCCGGTGGAGCCACATGCCCGAGGAACGGACCCGCGTGGAGCCCGGCGCGGGCGCCGGGGCCGACGCGGTCGATCAACCCGCCCTGCCCGACCTGTCCGACATCGAGGCGGTCAACAACACGATCGCCGACGTCGAGCAGGTCGTCCTGGGCGCGCCCCGGCGCTACACCTCCGGTCAGGTCGCCGACCTGGTCGGAGTGCCCCTCGACGAGGCCCGCCGATTGTGGCGCGGCCTGGGCTTCGCCGACTTCGGCCCGGCCCGCGCGTTCACCGACGCCGATGTCGCGGCCCTCAAGCACCTGCGCGAGCTGACCGAGTCGGGGCTGCTGCCCGCCACCGTCGCGGCGCAGTTCGTTCGCTCCGTGGGCCAGACCATGGCCCGGTTCGCCGAATGGCAGACCGAGGCGTGGGTGGAATACATCGGCAACGAGCTGACCGGCAGCCGTTCCGAGCAGGTGGTCACCACCGCCGGCGACGTGATGCTCGAACTCGAACCGCTGGTCATCTACGCCTGGCGCCGGCACCTGGCCGCGGCCAGTTCGCGGGCCATGCAGGGGCTCACCGACCAGCAGACGGTGGGCCAGTCGCTCGCCGTCGGGTTCGCCGACCTGGTCGGCTTCACCCGGTTGTCGCGCAACCTGGAGGAGGCCGAGCTGGGCCGCCTCGTCCAGACCTTCGAGGACACGGCCGTCGACGTGATCGCCGAGCAGGGCGGGCGCCTGGTCAAGACGCTGGGCGACGAGGTGTTGTTCGTGACCTTCTCGCCGGACTCGGCCGTGGAACTGGGGCTGCGGCTGGTCGAGGCGATGGCCGAGGAGGAGATCCTGCCCGCGCTGCGGGTGGGCATCGCGTACGGCCACGTGTTGTCCCGGATGGGCGACGTGTTCGGGACCACGGTGAACCTGGCGAGTCGGCTGACCGCGCTCAGTCCCAAGGACGCGGTGGTGGTCGACCGGGAGCTGGCCGCGGCGCTCGAAGGGGACACCCGCTACGAGCTGCATCCGATGTGGCGGCGTCCGGTCCGCGGTCTGGGGCTGGTCGAACCCTGGACGGTGTGCCGCCCGGGCACGCCGATACCGCAGTGATTCCCACGCCGCAGTGAGTCCCGCACCGCGGTGAGTCCCCTACCGCGGTGACTCCGGACCCGCTCGACCCGCCCGGCGTGCGCACCGGCGGCTCGGCGGGTCAGCCGAACGCCTCGCGCAGCGATCGCAGCCCGGGGCGCAGCACCGCGTGTTCGAGTTCGCGCAGCAGCGGAAGCTGTTCGGCGGGTGTGCTCTCGAACCGGACCGACCACACGACCAGGCACATCGTGCCGCCGGCGATCGATTCGAGCGCGAGCCGGCCCGACAGCGGCAGGCCGTCGAGCGTGCGATAGCGGTAGGAGTGCCCCGCCGCGTCGTGCTCGACCAGTCGTTCGCGGACGGTCGTACCGTCGGGTGTGCGCAGCCGCCGCTCGTCCCCGGAGTGCTCCTCGACCGGCCACGGATGCCATGCGGACGGGTCCTCGAAGTCTCCTACCGCCTCCCAGATCCGGGCGGCCGGTACGTCGATCGCGGCGATGACGGAAAGCGTGGGCACGCGTGGCTCCTTCGGACTGTGCCCGCGACCGTACCCTTTCGGCCGAGATCGCGGGAGTCTTCCACGTTCTCTTCACAACCCGGCGCCCTCGCGCGCCGTGGTTTGCCGCAGCCCGGACACGGCCCGGACACGGGGCGTTGCGGAGCCGGGCCACAGGAGTAATGTGCGCAGGACGCGAAGCCGGGGTATACAAGCGCTTCGCTCGGACCGGCGCGAGCCCGGCTCGCGCGCGGGCGCTCGGCGGACGCACGGGAGCTGTCTGGGGCCCAATCAGGAACGCACGCGAACAGCGACCCGTCGAGGTGACGGCATGACGCGGGTGCACGCTGCCGTCAATTGGGCAATATATGACATATCCTCTGGTCTCGGTACCGGCGGATTGGGGGTGAGAACCGTAGCTTCGCGACCCGATTCGAGCACTCCCGGAACCGACGGTTCGGGCGGTCCTGCCGACGACCTGCCCGGTATGCCCGGCGACACGTGTCCGGAACCCGCCGCCCTGGTCGAGGGACCCGACGCCGCCCGTCGACTGCACGCGATCATCCACCTGGCCAAGACGCTCGCCACGACCCACCACTTCTCCGAGGTGGTCCGCGTCTCGGCGGCCCAGGCACGCCTGGCGATGGGCGCCGCGCACGCCTCCATCTCGGTCTGGGAGCGGGACAGCGGCCAATTGCGGGTGCTGGTCAACGACGGCGAGCTGGCGGAGGGCGAGGAGCCGCTGCCGGCCGCGGAGACGTATCCGGTCACCGACTTCCCCGACATCATCGAGTCGGAGGGTTGGCCCACCACGTGGTCGCGGTGCGTGGACGACCCGGAGCACACGCGCGACCCCGAGCGGGTCGCGGCGATGTTGCGCCGGGGGCGGCACGACTGCATGGTCGCGCCGATCATGGTCGAGGGCCGGGTGTGGGGCGAGCTGTATCTGGCCCGGCGGGCCGACCAGCCGCGCTTCGAGCCGGTGGACGCCGAGTTCGCGGGTGTGCTGGCCGCGCAGATCTCGGCCGGCCTGGCCCAGGCGGAACACTTCGAGCGGATCGAGAAGCTGGCCTTCACCGACCCGCTGACCGGTCTGGCCAACCGCCGCGCGATCGACGCCCGGCTGGACGAGGCGATGGCCCGGCACTACCGGGACGGCGTGGTGGTCAGCCTGATCGTCTGCGACGTCAACGGCCTCAAGCGGCTCAACGACGAACGCGGGCACGACGTCGGCGACCGCCTCCTGGAGCGCTTCGCCGACCAACTCTCCGCGTGCGGCGCGATGTTGCCGGGGGCGACCGCCGCCCGGCTCGGCGGCGACGAGTTCTGCGTACTGGTCGAGGGCTACCCGCCCGACGACGTGGTCGCGGTCGCCGAGGAACTGTGCCGCCGGGCGCTGCGCATGCACAACGGCGAGGGCGTGGCCTGCGGCGTCGCCTCCACTGGCGACCCGGTGGGGCCGGTGACCAGCGCGGACCGGCTTTTTCGACTCGCCGACGCGGCGCAGTACCGGGCCAAGGGGTCGCGCTCGACCCGCCCGGTGGTCGCCGGGCGCGGCCAACAGCCCGACCTGACCCTGTCCCTGGCCCGCGAGGCGCAGGACGAGGCGGAGGCCGAGGGCCCCGGCGGCCCGCACCGCGACCGGCGCCGGTTCCGCGGCGCGCTGCACAACGCCGAGCCGGGCCGGCTGCTGGCCGCGGTGCTCGCGGTCCTGGACGAGCGCGAACCGAAGAGCGTGCACCGGGCGGACACGCTGGGCCGCCTGGAGATCGTCGCGGACACCTTCGCCCGGATGCTGGACGGGGTGGCGTGGTGGGTGTCGTACCTGCCGCCCGGCGGTCGGGTGTTGCGCACGGTGCGCTATTCGATCCACCGGCTGACCGGTGTGCAGAGCGAGTCCGGGTCGCGCTACGACGCGGTGACCGCCGAATACGACCTGGCGCACTATCCGGCCACCGCCGACGCGGTCCAGGGCGGCGGCTTCGTCGCCGAACTCGGCGATCCGGGCACCGACCCGGCCGAGGAGGACCTCCTCCTGGTCGGCGGCTACAAGGCGATGGTCGCGGCGGGCGGGAGCAACGCGGCGGGCGGCTGGTTGGTGGAGATCTACGCCGACGACCTGAGCCTGAGCGTGACCGGGCTCGCCCCGGTGCTGCGCGCGCTGGTCGCGGTGGCGCTGACCGGGGGCGCGTCGCTGCCGGACTGACGCCGGGGCGGACCGGGGCGCTCGGGAGTGGTCCGGGAGTGCTCAGGCGGTCGTGGCGGGCTCGGACACCGTGATCCGATCCGGGAGGCTGTACACATTCGCCGAACGGCCGCGCAGGAAGCCGACCAGGGTCACCCCGGCGTCCGCGGCCAGGTCCACCGCCAGACCGGACGGCGCGGACACCGCCGCCATCACCGGCACCCCCGCCATCGCGGCCTTTTGGGTCAGCTCGAACGAGGCCCGCCCGCTGACCATCAACACATGCCCGGCCAGCGGCAGCCGCCCCTCGCGCAGCGCCCACCCCACCACCTTGTCCACCGCGTTGTGCCGGCCCACGTCCTCGCGCACGCACACCATCTCGCCGGCGGCGGTGAACAGCCCCGCCGCGTGCAGGCCGCCGGTACTGGCGAACACCTTCTGCGCCGCGCGCAGCCGATCGGGCAGCGTGTACAGCACCTCCGCGTCCACCCGCACCTCGTCCGCGCGCACGTCGAAGCGCGACATCCGGCGCAGCCCCTCGATGCCGGTGCTGCCGCAGATCCCGCACGCGCTCGACGTCCACACCCCGCGCATCAGGCCCGGGTCCGGGGCCGGCACGTGCGGCGCGAGCACCGCGTCCACCACGTTGTACGTGTTGCGGCCCTCGTCGTCGGTGCCCGCGCAGTAGCGCATCGCGGCCAGGTCCTCGGCGGCGCCGACCACCCCCTCGGCCGCCAGGAACCCGGCGACCAGGTCGAAGTCGTCGCCGGGGGTGCGCATCGTCACCGTGACGGTGCGCCCGCCGAGCCGGATGTCGAGCGGCTCCTCGGCGACGAGTGTGTCGATCCGCGGTACGGGGGGCGCGTCGCCGCCCAGCCGTACGACCTTGTGGCGAGAGGTGACCCGACCCACGACACTGCCTTTCCCTGGTGCGTTCCCGACGGTGTTTCCTTCAGGCACGGTAGCCGCCCTGGTGTTGTCGCGATCCATGCACATAATGTTCGAGTGAATAACGATCTGCACAGCGCTCCCGAAGCAGCTCCCGCCACCGTCCTGATCGGCGAGGCCGGGATGTCCCCGAGGGACGTCCTCGCGGTCGCCCGCACCGGCGCGCGCGTCGAACTCGCCGAAAGCGCGATCAAAGCGATGACCGGCTCCCGGGCCGTCGTCGAAGGACTCGCCGCGCGCACCGAACCCGTCTACGGGGTGTCCACCGGCTTCGGCGCGCTCGCCGTCCGGCACATCAGCCCCGAACTGCGTACGCGCCTGCAGCACTCGCTGGTCCGCTCGCACGCCGCCGGGATGGGCCCGCGCGTCGAGGACGAGGTGGTCCGCGCGCTGATGCTGCTCCGGCTGAAGACGTTGTGCTCGGGTCGTACGGGCGTGCGGCCGATCGTCGCGCGCACCATGGCCGCGCTGCTGAACGCCCGCATCACGCCGGTGGTGCGCGAATTCGGCTCGCTCGGGTGCAGTGGGGACCTGGCGCCGCTCGCGCACTGCGCCCTCGTGCTCACCGGCGAGGGCGAGGCGGCCGGCCCCGACGGCGAGGTGCGTCCCGCCGCCGAGCTGCTCGCCGCCGCCGGGATCGAGCCGATCGAGCTCAAGGAGAAGGAGGGTCTGGCGCTGATCAACGGCACCGACGGCATGCTCGGCATGTTGTTGATGGCCGGCGCCGACCTCGCCCGACTGTTCACCACCGCCGACATCACCGCCGCGATGACGATGGAGGCGCTGCTCGGCACCTCGCGCGTGCTCGACCCGGCGCTGCACGCCATCCGCCCGCACCCGGGCCAGGCGGCCAGCGCGGCCAACATGCTGCGGGTGCTCCAGGGCTCGGCGCTGACCGGGCACCACCAGGACGCCGCGCCGCGCGTGCAGGACGCCTACTCGGTGCGCTGCGCCCCGCAGGTGGCCGGCGCCGGCCGGGACACCCTGGCCCACGCGCTGCTCGTCGCCGACCGCGAACTGGCCGCCGCCGTGGACAACCCGGTGATCCTGGCGGACGGCCGGATCGAGTCCAACGGCAACTTCCACGGCGCCCCGGTCGGCTACGTGCTCGACTTCCTCGCCGTCGCGGTCGCCGACCTCGGCTCGATCGCCGAGCGCCGCACCGACCGGCTGCTCGACCCGTCCCGCTCGCACGGCCTGCCCGCGTTCCTCGCCGACGACCCGGGCGTCGACTCCGGCCTGATGATCGCGCAGTACACCCAGGCCGCGCTGGTCTCCGAGTGCAAGCGCCTGGCGGTGCCCGCCTCCGCCGACTCCATCCCCAGCTCGGCGATGCAGGAGGACCACGTCTCGATGGGCTGGAGCGCGGCCCGCAAGCTGCGCCGCGCGATCGACAACCTGAACCGTGTCCTGGCGATCGAGCTGACCACCGCCGCCCGGGCGCTGGACATGCGGGTGGCCGCCGGGGCCGGTGCGCCCGCGCCCGCGACCGCCGCGGTGGTGGCCGCACTGCGCGCGAGCGGCGGCGAGGGAGTGGGCCCGGACCGCTTCCTGGCACCGGACCTGGAGGCCGCCGACGCCTTCGTCCGCGCCGGCGGTGTGATCGAGGCCGCCCGCTCGGTGGCCGGCGAACTGAACTGATTCCCTGTCAGATCAGGCAGGATGACCTGATACCGCGGCCGGGACCCACGCAGGTCCCCGGCCGCGGCATCGGCGCGGACCGCGATCGGCCCGCGCCGGCCCGGGTCCGCGGCGGCACTCGGGCGACGTGCGAACAGCGAGGAGACATGCCGGTGGCCGACGACGACGCGAGCCCTTCCGCCCGCCTGCTCGCCCTGTTCGAGCGCCACCGGCTCACCCCCACCCAGCGCCGGATCGCGCACTGCCTGGTCCGGCACGCGGGCGAGGCGGTGTTCCTCTCCAGCGTCGAGGTGGCCCAACTCGCCGGGGTCAGCCAGCCCTCGGTGACCCGGTTCGCGGTCGCGCTCGGCTTCGACGGATACCCGGCGCTGCGCCGGCACCTGCGCGAGTTGGGCCTGCCGACCACGCCCGAGTCGGCCACCGAGGTGGACCGCAACGAGTACGTCGGCGCCGTGCACGCCGAGATCGCCAACCTGGCCCGGCTCGCGGATCAACTCGCCGTCCCGGGACCGATCGCGCGCGCGGCCGAACTGCTCGCTCCCTCGCGTCCGTTGGTGGTGCTCGGGCTGCGTACCGGGATGGCCCCCGCGCGCGGCTTCGGCTACTTCGCCGCCAAGGTGCTGCCCGAGGTCCGGGTCCTGGACGAGGGCGGCTCGCTGCTCGTGGACCGGCTCGACCAGGCCCGCGCGGCGGGCGCCACGGGCCTGCTGTGCTTCGCGCTGCCGCGTTACCCGAGGGAGTTGGGCGAGGGCCTGCGGGTCGCGCGCGACCTCGGCCTGAGCATCGTGACGGTCACCGACAGCCCGTTCGCCCCGGCGGCGGCCCTGTCCGACGCGGTCCTGATCGCGGGCGTCGGCTCGCAACTGGTCTTCGACTCGTACGGCGCCCCGATCCTGATGGGCCAGATCCTCCTGCAGGCCATGTGCGACATCGAACCCACCCGCACCCAGGCCAGGCTGGAAGACTTCGAACGCCAAGCCGGCGAACGCGGCCTGTTCACCACCTGAGCCGCGCAACGCGTACGCGTTGTTCCGCTTGCGGCATGCAGGCGGACAATCGCACGACCCGACTTGAGTACTCGTACTCAGGATCGGACCGGGGCGGCGCCCCACGATGGACGAATGCGCAACCGTGACGAGTTCTCCGAGGAAACCCGGCGCGCCGTGGCCCAGCTGCGGCGCGCCTTGTGGATCCTGCCCGTGGTGCTGATCCTCGGCCTGGCCCTGCTCGCGCTGTGAGTCGGGCGGCGGCGGGCGCCGCCCGATCTGCGTCGCCGCCCGACACCTGCCGCCCGATACCTGCCATCCGCCGCTTCGGCGCCCGGTACGTTGGCGCCATGACCGACCGCTCCCCCTCCCGCTCCCTCGTGCTCGCCTCGGCCTCCCCCGCGCGCCTGAAGCTGCTGCGCGACGCCGGGCTCGACCCCAAGGTCGTGGTCAGCGGCGTCGACGAGGACGCCCTCGACGCCGACTCCCCGCGCGAACTCGCGCTCCTGCTCGCCGAGGCCAAGGCCGACGCGGTCGCCGCCGGGCTGACCGGCGACGAACTGGTCGTCGGCTGCGACTCGGTGCTCGAACTCGACGGCAAGGCGCTGGGCAAGCCCGCCGACGCGGCCGAGGCGCTGGTGCGCTGGCGGTCCATGCGCGGACGCGCGGGTGTCCTGCTCACCGGGCACTGCGTGATCGACCGCCGCACCGGCCTGCGGGTGTCCGAGGTGGCGGCCACCACGGTGCGCTTCGGCACCCCCTCCGACGCGGAGGTGGCCGCCTACATCGCGACCGGCGAGCCGTTGCATGTCGCCGGCGCGTTCACCCTCGACGGCTACGCGTCGCCGTTCGTGGACGGCATCGACGGCGACCCGGGCAACGTGATCGGCCTCTCGCTGCCGCTGCTGCGCCGCCTCCTGAACGACGTGGGCGTACGAATCGTCGACCTCTGGAGCTGACGCCCGACGGACGCCGGGACGACCCACCCGACGGCCTCCGCACGCGGACGACCGCCCGGGCCGACCCGACGGACGCCGCGCGTGCCCGACCACCGGAGCCGGCCCGCCTCCGGGCACCCACACACGAACGACCGCCCGGGCCGATCCGGCGGCCGGCGGCCCCGCCTTCGTCAGGCGTCCGGCCCCTCGGTTCGGTTCAGGTCGCGGCGGACCGGGCCCGGGCCCAGGTTCGGCAGGCCGGGCGACTGCGGGTGGTGCGGGGTGCCGGCGCCGGGCTGCTGCGGGAGATACCCGTCGGCGCCCGACTGCGGGGTCGGCCCGGCCGGTTGGCCATAGCCGCCCTGCTGCTGCGCCGCGTGCGGTTGGCCATAGCCGCCCGGCTGTTGCGGCAGATACGGCTGCGGGGCCGATTCGGCATAGGCGTTGGGCGCCCACGGGCCGCCGCCGCCCACCGGCGCGCCCACCGGGCCGGGCCCGGGACCGGGACCGCGCGGCGGAGGCGGCGCGGGGGTGCCGCGCATCCCGGCGAACATCGCGAGCGGCAGCGCGATCGCGGCGAGCACCAGGAGCGGCAGCGGTACCCCGCCCGGCTTCTTCGTCAGCCACTCCACCCAGCCGTAGTCCGCCGACGCGGCCTGGAGGTCCGGCCACACCGGCCCGCACGCGGCGCCGAGCCCGAACGCCGCGATCGCCGCCTCCGGCCGCAGGCCCCCGATCACCACGCCGATCGCCGCCGCACCCGCACAGCGCACCGCCAGCTGGTGTCCGGATCCAGCCGCCGGGCCGATGAACTCGGCGAGCACGAGGGCAAGCGCCGCGAGGCCGATCGCGTACGCCCCGAACAACCGCGCCGCCACCGCCCCCACGACGCCGGCGACCACGAGGCCGAGCAGCCATGGCACGTATTCGCCCGGTCCGTCCAGGCCCAGGCCCGGATTGGCCTGCGTGCGGTCCCACGCGAACAGCGCGGCCGGGAAGGCGGCAAGACCGACCGCCATCGCGAGCAGCGCGCCCGCCACCGAGCGCACACCGTCCACCCGATAGGTCAGCACCGCCGCGACCAGGCAGCCGGCCAGCGCGACCACCGGCCACAACCCGAGCACCCTGGGCTTGTCATCACCCATCACCACGGTCGCCGCGGCCACCCCGACCCCGACCAGGCCGAGCAGGAACACCCCGCCCTGGGCCCCGCCCTCGGACTCCTGCCAGCCCCGCCCCGGCGGCACCAGGACCCGGCCGGTGGGCAGCAGGATCAGCAACCAGGCGAACGCGGCGAGCGGCAACCAGGTCTGCAGACCGGCCCCCGACTCCCACATCGGCTCCAGCACATCGCGCCCGCCGAGCACGAACAGCAGCGGCACCGCCGCCGCGAGGGTCCCCGCGAACGCGGCGTTCAGCGGCGCCTGATGGCGCGGGACCGCGAGGTGGATCCACAACACCACGCCGACCAGCACCTGGACCGCGAAGCCGAACCGCAGCAGATACACGAAACCCAGCCAGCGCGCCTGCGAACCGTCGTAGTGGGCCGCGATCGGGTCGAGCGCGGTGGTCAGCGCGGCGCCGGCCAGGCCGATCGTCAACACGCCGCCGACCGCGCCCCGGCGGTGGGTGAACACACTGTCGGTGAGCCCGATCCCGCCGATCACCAGCGGTACGGCCCACGGCAACAACACCGCAACCAGATCCCACACCGACCACGACCCGCCACCGGCGTCCATCGGCGTCGGCGCCGCCCCATAGGCGGCCGGATCCGCGGCGGGCGCGGCCGGCGTCGCCGGATCCAGCCCCGCCCGGAGCAGCACCAGCGCGCCGGCTGTGGCGAGCACCACGAGCAGCGCGCCAGGCACCCACTCCAGCGACAGTCGACCCACCGGTTCCGGGCGCCGCGCGCGGCCCTCCGCGAATCCGGCGCCGGCCTCGTAGGCCTTGCGTACCACCCCGCCGGCCATGGCCGTCTCCCCCTGGTCGTGTGGGTGCAGCTTAGGGAAGAAGCGACCCCGCCCGCTCCCGAAGCGGACACCCCGGGCCCCGCTTTTCGAATCCGCCGGAAATCCCTCGGACCACCCGCCCCACGACCCGCGCCGCGCCTGGCGACCCCCGGCCATTACCTCCGAGGGAATCGACCGCCCTCCCCGCGCCCGGCACAGTCGTCGGTGTCGGCAAACGACCCTGGAGGACCCGATGAGCACCCAGTCCCTGAACCCCACGTTCGCGACCGGCGGGCCCGGCGACCGTGTCCGCGGTGACACCGACCTGTTGCGGCTCGCGCTGCGGCTCGACGCGATCGCCACCGGCGCGGTCGGACTCGCCGCGCTGGCCGGCTGCGCCTTCGTCGACGGCGCCCTCGGTCTGCCCACCGCGTTCCTGGCCGGCCTCGGCGCCTTCCTGGTCCTGTACGCGGTGGGTGTCTGGCGGATCGGCGGCTCCGACACGCCGCATCGCACCGCCGTACGTGCGGTGATCGGCCTCAACCTGGTGTGGTTCGCGGACAGCGTGGCGATGGCGATCGCCGGCTGGCTGGACCCGACCACCCTCGGCACCACGCTGATCGTGGTTCAGGCCGTCGCCGTCCTGGGCTTCGCCGACCTGCAGATCCTCGGCCTGCGCAAGGCCCGCACGTCGCTCCGGTGAGGGAGCTGCGCGGGGCCGGCGGACCGAACCGGACGCGTCGCGCCGAACTCGCGGCCCACCGCGTACGGTCGGGTCCCATGAGTTCGGGATCCACGACCGTCGCCGGCGATCGCTCCGCCGGCCCCGCCGCCCGGCGTACCGGCGGCGAGCTGATCCGGCACTGGCGCCGGCACCGGCGTCTGAGCCAGTTGGAACTGTCCGTGGAGGTCGCGGTGTCCACCCGCCACCTGAGCTTCATCGAGACCGGTCGCGCGGTGCCCAGTCGGGACATGGTGCTGCGGCTGGCCGAGTATCTGGACGTGCCGCTGCGCGAGCGCAACCGCATGCTGCTGGCCGCGGGGCACGCGCCGGAGTACCACGAGAGCCGCCTGGACGCGCCGGAGTTGGACCCGATGCCGGCGGTGCTGCGGCAGATCCTGGTCGGGCACGGCCCGTACCCGGCGGTGATCGTGGACCGGGCGTGGAACATCGTCGACGCCACGCCGAGTATCGCGATGTTCGTCGAGGGTGTCGCCCCCGAACTGCTCACCGAACCGCTGAACGCCTACCGGATCAGCCTGCACCCGCAGGGGCTGGCACCGCGGATCGTCAACCTCCCCCAGTGGCGCGCGCACCTGCTGCACCGGCTGCGACGCCAGGTCGCGATCACCGGCGATCCGCTGACCCGGGAGTTGTACGACGAGGTGAGCGGCTATCCCGGCGGCCAGGGCGACGAACCGCCGCCCGGCGCCGGGCCGGGCGCGCCGGCCATCACGATGGGCATCCGGCACGGCGGGGAGGTGTTGTCCTTCGTCAGCACGGTGGCCACGTTCGGCACCGCGGTGGACATCACCGTCGCCGAGTTGTCGATCGAGTCGTTCTATCCGGCGGACAAGCACACCGGCCGGCTCCTGCGCGAGTGGTTCGGCGACTGACACGGGCCCGCCGGGCTCGGCCGGGTCCGCGCGGCGCGCGCCTCACGGGCGGAGCCGGCAACCCCAGACGTCGGCGGGAGGAGTCTGCGGATCCGGTCGCCACTCGCCGAGCATCGACCAGTCCCAGGAGCGGAACGCGGCCAGGGCGGCGTAATTGTCCCGCGGCACCCGGGCCGCGGCGAAGCCGGCGTCGGTGCCGGCGAGCAACCTCTCCCGCATCCGCCCGGCCAGGCCCTGTCGGCGGTGCTGCGGGACGACCATCAGGTCGACGATCACGAACACCTTCCCGGCCGCGGCCGATTCCGCGACGTCCACGGGCAGTTCGCCGTGCAACCCGGTCCACCAGCCGCTCGCCGCGCGCGGCGGGAACCCGTATGCGCAACCGGCCGCGTCGCCCCCGCCGTTCGCGACGACCATCTCGAAGCCGGGCTGTTGGATGTGGTCGGCGAAACGCCGCAGGAATTCGGGGCGGCCCGACGGATCCCCGCCGTAGGTCTTGACGTATGTATCCGCGACGGTTTCCCGTTGCTGATCGGCCTGCCAACGGGTCAGCCGGCGCAAGAACACCTCTGCCACCACAACCTCCCGTCCAGGCATCGGATGCCTCGGACCTTCACATCGTGGCAGCCCGCCCCACTCGGGGGAAACACCGTGCGGCAAAACCCGCTCGTCCGGGTCGTTCGCACACCTGCGGTCCGCAGCCGGGCGGTCCGCCCTTTTTCCCCGGTTCCCCCGTTTCGCCCGCCCCGAGCCGGCCGGGCTCGTAGCCTGCGCACGAGGGACGGCGAGGAGAGGGCGGATGAGCCGAGACGTACGGGAACCGGGCAACGCGTGGGACATGTGTGCCGAGGGTCACGACGACCACGAATGGGTGTACCAGTACGGCCCGGACGGGCCGGCCGGCAATCCGTGGGCCAAGGCATGCAAGCACTGCGGAAAAATGGCGGGGGCAAACGTACCCGAAAGCGGTCTCCTCGGGCGATCCACGGGCGGCGACTGTCTGGGCGGCTGACCCACCCGACCCCTAACCTGAAACACGTTCCAGATACACCCGGGCACGAGCACCGACCCGGTCCGGAGTACGTTGACCCCACCGGCAACGTGGCCGGCAGCTCCATCGCAGGCCATGCAGCCGGCGGGTTGCCGTACCCATGAGGACGTGGGGCGGCGGATCGTGCCCGCCCCCGAATCCCTAGACTCTCCGCAGTTGAGGAGGGAGCCAGATCGTGCGCAAGGTACTCATCGCCAACCGTGGGGAAATCGCGGTCCGCGTCGCCCGAGCATGCCGGGATGCCGGTATCGCCAGTGTGGCCGTCTATGCCGAGCCGGACCGGGATGCTCTGCACGTGCGGGTGGCCGACGAGGCCCACGCGCTCGGCGGGAACACTCCGGCCGAGAGCTACCTGGACGTGGCCAAGGTGTTGGGGGCCGCCCGGGACTCCGGCGCGGACGCCATCCACCCCGGGTACGGATTCCTGTCGGAGAACGCGGAATTCGCCCAGGCCGTGCTGGACGCGGGCCTGACCTGGATCGGGCCGCCGCCGCAGGCGATCCGCGATCTCGGCGACAAGGTGGCCGCCCGGCACATCGCCCAGCGGGCCGGCGCGCCCCTGGTCGCCGGCACCCCGGACCCGGTCTCCGGCTCCGCAGAGGTCGTCGAGTTCGCGAAGGCCAACGGCCTGCCGATCGCCATCAAGGCCGCGTTCGGCGGTGGCGGGCGCGGGCTGAAGGTGGCCCGCACCCTCGAAGAGGTCCCGGAGCTGTACGACTCGGCGGTGCGCGAGGCGGTGGCCGCGTTCGGCCGCGGCGAGTGCTTCGTCGAGCGCTACCTGGACCAGCCGCGGCACGTCGAGACGCAGTGTCTGGCCGACGCCCACGGCAACGTCGTGGTCGTGTCCACCCGCGACTGCTCGCTTCAGCGCCGGCACCAGAAGCTGGTCGAGGAGGCGCCCGCGCCGTTCCTGACCGACGAGCAGAACGCCGAGCTGTACCGCGCGTCCAAGGCCATCCTCAAGGAGGCCGGCTACGTCGGCGCCGGGACCTGCGAGTTCCTGGTCGGCAAGGACGGCACGATCTCCTTCCTGGAGGTCAACACCCGGCTCCAGGTCGAGCACCCGGTCACCGAGGAGGTCACCGGCATCGACCTGGTCCGCGAGATGTTCCGGATCGCCGACGGTGAAGAGCTGGGCTACGACGACCCGCCGATGCGCGGGCACTCGTTCGAGTTCCGGATCAACGGCGAGGACCCGGGTCGCGGCTTCCTGCCCGCCCCCGGCGAGGTCACCACGTGGCTGCCGCCGTCCGGTCCGGGCGTGCGGCTGGACTCGGGTGTCGAGCAGGGTTCGGTGATCGGCCCCGCGTGGGACTCGCTCCTGGCCAAGCTGATCGTCACCGGTCGCGACCGCAAGCAGGCACTCCAGCGGGCCAAGCGCGCGTTGGACGAATTCGTCGTCGACGGCATGGCGACCGCGCTCACCTTCCACCGCGAGGTGGTGGTGGACCCGGCGTTCGCGCCCGAGCTGGGCGGCTCGACCGAGCCGTTCACGGTACATACCCGGTGGATCGAGACCGGCTTCGAGAACACCATCGCCCCGTTCGGCGGCGGCGCGGGCGCGGCCGAGGAGGCCGCCGAGCGCGAGACCGTGGTGGTCGAGGTCAACGGTCGACGGTTCGAGGTCACCCTCCCTGCGGGTCTGGGCGCGTCCGGCGCGGCCCCGGCCGCGGCGAAGAAGGCGCCCAAGCGCGGCGGCGCCAAGAAGGCCGGCGCCGCGGCGAGCGGCGACGCGCTGGCCAGCCCGATGCAGGGCACCATCGTCAAGGTCGCGGTGGAGGAGGGTCAGCAGGTCGCCGAGGGCGAGCTGATCGTCGTCCTGGAGGCCATGAAGATGGAACAGCCGCTCAACGCGCACCGCGCGGGCACGGTCAAGGGCCTGGTCGCGGAGGTCGGCGCGACGGTCACCTCCGGCGCGGTGCTCTGCGAGATCAAGGACTGAACCGGATCACGGACTGAACCAAATCAAGGTCTGAGCCGGGTCGGGGACCGAGCCGGATCGGCGAGTGAGCCGGATCGAGCACCGACCCCGGTCGGACCCGAGCCGCATCGCGTCCGAGCCCGGGTCGAGCGGGACCGAACACCGAGCACCATCGAACACCCGTCGGGATCCCATTCCGATCCCGCGCATCGCGATCGCCCCCGTGTCGAAACCCTCGGCGCGGGGGCGATCGCGTCCGTGGGGTGATCGGGCCGTCGGCCCGCGTGCTGCGCGCCGTGCCGCCGGCGTCGCGGGCTCGGCCCGCGGTGTGCTGCCCGGGGGGCGCCGGGCGAGGCGGCACGTGGTCTTGGGTCGCTCGCTCACTGGTCGGGCATCACCCCCGGGACGCGCATGTCGCGCATCCGCTCCCCGTTGAACTCCGCGCGGGCGCCGGGAACGGCCCGTTGCGGAAGGGGGGCGATGTGCACCTGCGCGCCCAGCTCGGCCAGCGCCTCGCTCTCCGGACCGGGGGCGTCCTCGTCGGTGACGAGGTGCGTGATCCGCTCCGGGGCCACCGTCTGGAACATGGTGTCCACACCGATCTTGGTGTGGTCGACCATGACGACGACCTCGTGCGCGGCCTGGATCAGGGCCCGGTCCACGCTCGCGGACAACATGTTGGGGGTGGACAGGCCACGCTCGGCGGTGAGCCCGTTGCCGGACACGAACGCGCGACGCACGCGCAGACCCGCGAGGGCCTGCTCGGCACCGCTGCCGACCAGCGCGTAGGACGACCCGCGCAGCGTGCCGCCGGTCATCACGACCTCGACCCGATTGGCGTGGGCGAGTACCTGCGCGACCAGGAGGGAGTTGGTGACCACGGTCAGCCCGGGGATCCGGGCCAGCCTGCGGGCGAGCTCCTGCGTGGTGGTGCCGGCGCCCACGACGATCGCGTCCCCCTCGTCGACGAGGGAGACCGCGAGGTCGGCCATGGCCGCCTTCTCCGCCGCCGCGAGGTGGGTCTTCTGCGAATAGCTCGGCTCGCGGGACAGCCCACCGGGCAGTACCGCTCCACCGTGCCGACGGTCGAGGAGCCCTTCGGCCTCCAGGGCCCGCACGTCCCGCCGAACCGTCACCTCGGACGTCTGGACCACCCGGGCGAGTTCCCGTAGGGACACCGCTCCGTTGGCCCGCACCATTTCAAGAATCAGTTGACGACGCTCTGCTGCGAACACGTGACGAAGGTAACGCGAACGACCGGCTCTTATCAGCCGGTTGCGACTCTTACCCGAACTTGTTCATCGAAGTGATAAGAGTGCTTCGGTTTCCGGGCGCAGCGAAGCCACAGCGTTCGGGAGGGCCAACCATAACGCTGTTCACCGGGCGTCGGATAGCGCTGATGTACAGAGATTTTGCTGCTCCATACAGATTTTGACGGCGCGTCAGCCGGACTCGACGCATGGCGAACACACCGCGAGGCGGCGATCACACCCGGTCCGATTCGAGTATGCGCGGCGACCACGGCGCACATCGGATGTTCGAGAAAAGCCACCCGTAAGTGGAGTACACGGGAGCGTGGAATCCGAATTCCGCGCGCCCCCCGTGCGCCGGAGGCCGCGCCCCCGAGTTACCGATCTTGAACTCGGGGGCCACCCGAGGTGTACCGCGCCGATAGTGATCGACCCGACCTCTCGGGGCGGTTCGACAGATTTTGCGGGTTTCGCGGATTCGGCGCAGACCGGGTCAGGAGCGCTCGCGCCGGTGCAATTGCCGGGCGGCCTCGGCGATCGAACCCGAAAGCGACGGGTAGACGGTGAATGCGCTGGCGATCTGGTCGACGGTCAGATGCAGGTCCACCGCGAGCGCGACGGTGTGGATCAACTCGCTCGCGCGCGGCGCCACGATCACGCCGCCGACCACGATGCCGGTACCGGGGCGGCAGAACAGCTTCACGAAGCCGTCGTGGATGCCCTGCATCTTCGCGCGCGGGTTGCGCGACAGCGGCAGCTTCACCCCGCGCGCGTCCATCTCCCCCGCGTCGATCGCGGCCTGGGTGTAGCCGACCGTGGCGATCTCGGGGTCGGTGAACACATTCGAGGACACGGCCTTGAGGTTCAGCGGGGCCACCGCGTCGCCCAGCATGTGGTACATCGCGATCCGACCCTGCATCGCGGCCACCGAGGCGAGCGCGAACACACCGGTGCAGTCGCCCGCCGAGTAGACGCCGTTGGCCGTGGTCCGCGAGACCCGGTCGACCCGCACGTGTCCGGTGTCCTTGAGGAAGACGCCGGCCTCCTCCAGACCGATGCCCGCGGTGTTCGGGATCGCGCCGACCGCGACCAGGCAGTGGCTGCCCTCGATGATCTGCCCGTCGGTCAGGGTGACGATGACGCTGTCCCCGTCCCGCTTGACGCTCTCCGCGCGCGAGCGGGACATCACCCGCATGCCGCGTCGGCGGAACACGCCCTCCAGCACCTCGGCCGCGTCCGGGTCCTCACCCGGGAGCACCCGGTCGCGGCTGGAGACGAGGGTCACCTTGGAGCCCAGCGCCTGGTACGCGCCGGCGAACTCGGCGCCGGTGACGCCGGAGCCGACCACGATCAGCTCGCGCGGCAGCTCCGACAGGCCGTACATCTGCTTCCAGTTCAGGATCCGCTCGCCGTCCGGCTCGGCGCCCGGGATCTCGCGCGGGTGGGCGCCGGTGGCGATCAGGATCGCGTCCGCCTCCAGCGTGCGCTCGCCGCCGTCGGCCAGGTCGGCCACCACGCGGCGCGGCCCGTCGAGGCGGGCGGTGCCGCGCAGCACCCGCACGCCGGCGCGCGTGACGCCCTGCGCGATGTCGTTCGACTGCGCCTTGGCCAGCTGCAATACCCGCCGGTTGACCACGCCCAGATCCACGCCCACGATCGGGCGGTCCAGCGTGCCGGGGGTGCCGTCGTCGACGTAGATGCCGAGCTCGTGATGCGAGTCGGCGAAGTTCGTCATGACCTCGGCCGTGGCGATCAGAGTCTTGGACGGGACACAGTCCGTCAGTACCGCCGCACCACCCACGCCTTCCCGCTCTACCACCGTCACCTCGGCTCCGAGCTGTGCCGCGACCAAAGCCGCCTCGTATCCGCCGGGTCCTCCGCCTACGATCACAATCCGAGTCACGGGTGTCATTCTCTCCCATGACCGCGCGTCGCGTAGGCTGCGGCCATGCCCCTCTACGCCGCGTACGCAAGCAACCTCGACGCGCGGCAGATGGCCCGGCGTGCCCCGCACTCACCTCTGCGCCACACCGGTTGGCTGCCCGGCTGGCGGCTGACCTTCGGCGGCGAGCAGTTGGGGTGGGACGGATCGCTGGCCACGGTCGTCGAGGACGAGATGTCCCAGGTGTTCGTCGCGCTCTACGACCTGGCCGAGATGGACGAGCCCGACCTCGACCGCTGGGAGGGCATGCCGCTCGGCCTGTACCGCAAGGTCCGGGTCCGGGTGGAGTCGCTGTTCGGCGAACAGCTCGCCTGGCTCTACGTGCTCAACGACTACGAGGGCGGCCTGCCCTCGGCGCGCTACCTCGGCATGGTCGCCGAGTCCGCGGAGTCGGCCGGCGCCCCCGACGACTACGTCAAGGAACTCCGCAACCGCCCCTGCTCGTAGCCTGCGGCGCGGCCCTGTCGCGTCTTCGCCGACCCGTCACCCGCCCGCCCGAAGGGAGCCCGAGCGTGTCGAGCCTGCGCATCGGTCCGAGCCCTCGGCAGCGGGTCGTCTCCGTGGTGCTCGGCGCCGGCGCGGTGGCGGTCGTCGCCTCGGCCTTCGCCGTCCGGCCCGCGTGGGGCATCGCGACCGTGGTCGCGCTCTACTACTGTCTCCGGCTGCTGCTGCGCGGTCTGGGCCGGGTCACCGTGGACGCGTACGGCGTGGACGTGCGCCGCGTCGGCGTCGCGCAATACGCGTGGCGCGAGATCACGGCCGTGCGCGAAGAGCGCTGCCGCGGTTCGCGCGAGGTGCGACTGCTCCTGATCGACGGGGGTGCCGTGCGCCTGCCCGCCCCCCGCACAGGTCGCATCCTGCACGATCCGGACTTCGACGCGAAGGCGGCGTCGATCAAGGCGGCCTGGACCGCCGCGCTGGGACTGCCCGCGGCCGAGCCGCGTGCGGTCGCCGATCGGGACTGAAACACCGCGCGCGATCCGGGCCGCCGAGCCCACCGCGTACCGCGTCGCTTGAACGGATGTATCGGCTCGTATCCGTGCGAATCCTCCCCCGCTGTCATTGCGGTCGTATCACAGTCTTCTACGCGCATAGACCCCGGTCGCGCCGTTCACAGGTGCAGCATTTACGCTCATCGATGTGAACGTATTGGATAGCCACGACCCGTACACGGCCGCCGCCGAGGCCGCCGAAAGCCTGCAGCGGATCACCGGTGCCGCGACGCACGACATCGCGCTCGTCATGGGCTCTGGCTGGGTGCCCGCCGCCGACATGCTCGGCGACCCGGAACACGAGTTCCCGGTCACCGCGCTACCCGGCTTCCCGCCGCCCGCCGTCGAGGGCCACGCCGGCACGGTCCGCTCGCTGGTCATCGGCGACCGCCGCGCGCTGGTGTTCCTCGGCCGCACCCACCTCTACGAGGGCCGGGGCGTCGCCTCGGTCGCCCACGGCGTGCGCACCGCGGTCGCCGCCGGCTGCAAGGCCGTCGTGCTGACCAACGGCTGCGGCGGCCTGCGCCCGTCGTTCGTGCCCGGTCAGCCCGTACTGATCAGCGACCACATCAACCTCACCGCCGCGTCGCCCATCGTGGGCGCCAACTTCGTCGATCTGACGGACCTCTACTCGCCGCGGCTACGCGCGTTGTGTCGCGAGGTCGAGCCCGACCTCGAAGAGGGCGTGTACGTGCAGTTCCCCGGCCCGCACTACGAGACCCCGGCCGAGATCGGCATGGTCCGGGCGATCGGCGGGCACCTCGTCGGCATGTCCACCACGATCGAGGCGATCGCCGCGCGCGAGGCCGGCGCCGAGGTCCTGGGCATCTCCCTGGTCACCAACCTGGCCGCCGGCATGACCGGCGAACCGCTCAACCACGAAGAGGTCCTGGCCGCCGGACGCGCGTCCGCCGAGCGTATGGGCCGCCTGCTCACCCAGGTCCTGCCGCGTATCTGAGCGTGTGGGTCCGCAGGCCCGTGTGGACCCTTCCCGATCCCCTCCCGATCCCTTCCGCACCGAGGAGTCCGTGTTGAGCGACGTCATCGAGATCGCGCGCGCCTGGCTGGCCGAGGACCCGGACCCGGACACCCGGGCCGAGCTCGAAGCGTTGCTCGATTCGGACGACCGGGAGGCTCTCGCCGACCGCTTCGCCGGCCTGCTCCAGTTCGGCACCGCCGGGCTGCGCGGCGAATTGGGCGCCGGGCCCAACCGGATGAACCGTGCCGTGGTCATCCGCGCGGCGGCCGGCCTGGCCGGATACCTCAAGAGCGTGTACGTCACCGACACCGCCGCGCCCGCCGCGACCCGCAACGCGGTGGTGATCGGGTTCGACGCGCGGCACAAGTCCGACGTGTTCGCCCGGGACACCGCCGCCGTCATGGAGGCCGCCGGGCTGCACGCGCTGGTGTTGCCCCGGCCGCTGCCCACCCCGGTGCTCGCCTACGCGATCCGGCATCTGGGCTGCGTGGCCGGCGTGATGGTCACCGCGAGCCACAATCCGCCGCGCGACAACGGCTACAAGGTCTACCTCGGCGACGGGTCGCAGATCGTGCCGCCCGCCGACGCGGAGATCGCCGCGCACATCGCCGCGGTGCGCTCGCTGGCCGACGTACCGCTCGCAGAGGACGGGTGGGAGACGCTGAGCGAGGCGGTGATCGACTCCTACCTCGACCGCGCGGTGTCCGTGGTCGACCCGGCCGGGCCGCGCGACGTGCGGATCGTGCACACCGCGATGCACGGCGTGGGCACCACCGTGATGCTCGGCGCGTTCGACCGCGCGGGCTTCGCCGACATCCGACCGGTGCCGGAACAGGCGGACCCGGACCCGGACTTCCCGACCGTGGCGTTCCCCAACCCGGAGGAGCCAGGGGCGATGGACCTGGCGTTTCGCACCGCGCTCGCCGAGGACGCCGACCTGGTGATCGCCAACGACCCGGACGCCGACCGGTGCGCGGTGGCGGTCCCGGACCCGGCCGCGACGGGGGGCTGGCGGATGTTGCGCGGCGACGAGGTCGGCGCGCTGCTCGGCGCCGAGGTGGCCCGCCGGGGAACCGACGGCGTGCTGGCGACCACCATCGTGTCCTCTTCGCTGCTCGGCGCGATCGCCCGGGACAACGGCATCGGGTACACCGAGACGCTCACCGGCTTCAAGTGGCTGGCGCGGGTGCCGAACCTGGCGTTCGCGTACGAGGAGGCGCTGGGCTACTGCGTCGACCCGGCCGGGGTGTGCGACAAGGACGGCGTCACCGCCGCGCTGATGCTGGCCGAACTCGCGGCCGGCGCCAAGCGGGACGGCCGCACGCTGCCCGCGCTGCTGGACGAGATCGCCACCCGATACGGCCTGTGCGCGACCGACCAGTATTCGGTGCGGGTGGATCGCCTCGACCTGATCGCCGACGCGATGCGACGCCTGCGTACGGAGCCGCCGCACACGCTCGGCGGCCTCGCCGTCGCCGGCGTCGACGACCTGCTGAACCCGCCGGCCGCCGACCTGCCGCCGACCGACGGCCTGCGCTACACGCTGGCCGGCGACGGCGCGGACCTGCTCGCGGGTCGGGTGGTGGTCCGCCCGTCCGGAACCGAGCCCAAGCTCAAGGCGTATCTCGAGGTCGTGGTCGATCCGAAGCGGATCGCCACGATCGGCGTGGCAGCCGCCCGCGCGGCGGCGGACGCGGCGTTGGCGGCGCTGAAGCGGGATCTGGCCACGACGCTGGGCATCTGAGCACGGACGTTTGATCGAACCCGCCCGGCCGAACGGGCCGGTGGACATGCGTGGGGCGGGGCGGCCGATCGGCTGCCCCGCCCCACGCATGTCCACCCCGACCCGGACCCGCCCGGGATCGCGTAGTACTTGCGTACGGGTTTGCTCTGGCCCTCGCGACGGATGTGCGCAAGGGGTCCGCCGGCGGATGGTGGGTATGTCGGCAGAACCCATTCCCGAGAGGTCGTCATGAGCACCCCGTTCCGCTTTTCCGGACCCGGCACGCACCGTCCGCGGCAGGTCTTGCGGTGGGCAATGGCCGGGCGGTCGATCCCCGCGCTGACGAGTTTCGTGGGCGGCGTACTCCTGCTGCCGGTGCTTGTCGCGGGCCTGGCCTACGCGTTCGGCTCGGACGCCGCGAGCGCTCTCATGCACACCCTCACGCCGGACACCGGCGTCGGCGGCGGCCCGGATCTCGGCGGCTCGTGGTCCGCTCCGATCGCGGGCGCGGCCCTGCTCGCGGTCGGTGGCCTGCTCGTGCTGTACGGCACCGGCCGGCTGGTCCGGCGGCGCCGCGACCGCTGACCCGGTGAGCGGGGCCGCTACGGCATCCGGTCACCGGGTGCCGTAGCGGCCCCGAAAGACCTCGCGCTCGTCGCCGCGCGTCGGCTCAAACCGTCGAGCGCGCGTGGGCGTGGGGCCGGCGCACCCGTGCCGGGGCCGGGCTCGGGGTCTTCGCCGGCCGGCCGCTCAGCCCCGTCGCCACCACGCCCGCGGCGGCCATCAGCACCAGCACGAGCAGTACCGCGCCGGTCCAGCCCTGCCCGTGGAAGGCGACCCCGCCGACCGGCCCGCCCACGCTCGCGCCGAGGTAGTAGGCCGCCAGGTAGAGCGCGGACGCCTGCGCGCGGCCCTCGCGGGCGCGCAGCCCGACCGCCGAACTGGCCGCCGAGTGGCCCGCGAAGAAGCCCGCAGTGAGCACGATGAGCCCGACCACGACCAGGGCCAGGTTGTCCGGCAGGGTCAGCAGCGCCCCCGTCGCGGTGATCGCCGCCGCCGTCCACAACGTGACCCGGTGCCCGAGCCGACCGACCAGCCGACCCGACGCGGCCGAACTGAACGTGCCCGCCAGATAGATCACGAAGATCGCGCCGACCACCGTCTGCGGCAGTGCGAACGGCTCGGCGAGGAGCCGGTATCCGAGGTAGTTGTAGACCGTGCCGAAGGCGGCCATGAAGATCATGCCGAGCAGGTACAACCGGCGCAGCACCGGATCCGCGAGGTGCGACCGCAACACACCGGTGAGCCGAGCCGCGGACATCGTCGACGGGGTGAAGTTGCGCGACGCAGGCAGCAGCACCCGGAAGGCGATTGCCGAGCCGAGCGCCAACAGGCCCACCGCCACCAGCGCGACCCGCCAACCGCCCAGGTCCGAGGCCAGGCCGGTGACCAGCCTGCCGCCCATGCCGCCGATGCTGTTGCCCGCCACGTACAACCCCATGGCCGCGCCGAGCGAGGGCCGGTCGACCTCCTCCGCGAGGTAGGCCATCGCGGTCGCGGGCAGCCCCGCAAGCGCCACGCCCTGCACCGCGCGCAGCACGACCAGGGTGGCGAAGTCCGGGGCGAACGCGGCCAGTACGCCCAGCAGCGCGGCGGCGAACACCGAGACGGTCATCACCCGCGAGCGGCCCCACCGCTCGGAGACCATGCTCACCGGGATCACCGCGAGCGCGAGCGCACCGGTGGTCACCGAGACCGACAGGCTCGCCGTGGCCGGGTCCAGGTCGAAGCGGGCCGACAACTCCGGCAGCAGCGTCTGCGTCGCGTACAACATCGCGAAGGTGGAGAAGCCTGCGGCGAACAGCGCCAGGTTGACCCGGCGATACCCGCGCGAGCCGCGCGCGTGCCGGGTGGGTTCGGAGGTCGGAGCGGGGGTTGGGGCGGGGTCCGAAGCGGTGTTCGAGGCAGGCATGTCCATGAAACTAGACCGCGCGGTTTCATGCGTCCAATGCATGTTTCGGCAAGAATCCATGCTGTGACGTATGACAGCAGGTCGGCAGAGGTTTCCGAGGTCGTCGCGGCCATCGCGCCGCTCCTGACCCAGTTCGCCGCGGTCGCGCGGGAGGAGCACATCACCCGGGCGGCGGCCGGGTTGGGCATCCCGCAGCCCACCCTCAGCCGCACGATGGCCCGGCTGGAGGCCGACGCGGGTGTGCCGCTGCTGGCCCGGACCGGGCGCGGCGTGGCGCTCACCCGGCAGGGCCACACCCTGCTCGGATACGTGGAGCAGGCACTGGCCCTGCTCGAACGCGGCCTCGACGAGGTGATCGAGGACGCGGGCGAGGCGCGCGGCAAGGTCGCCTTCGGGTTCCTGCACACGATGGGGCCGGAGGCGGTGCCCGAACTGCTGCGCGCGTTCCGCGTGGACCACCCCGGCATCCGTTTCCAACTGGTCCAGGCGTCGGCGTCGGTGATGCTGGAGCGGATGCGGGCGGGCGAACTGGACCTGTGCCTGACCGCGCCGCTGCCCGACGCGCCCGACCTGGCCGTGCGCGCGCTGGACGATCAGCGGCTCTACCTGGTCGTGCCGGCCGACCACCGGCTCGCCGGCCGGCGGCGGGTGCGGTTGGCCGAGGCGGCCGAGGACGTGTTCGTCTGCATGGAAGCGGGCTACGGGCTGCGCCGGATCACCGACGCGCTGTTCGCCGAGGCGGGCTTCGTCCCCAAGGTCGCGTTCGAGGGCGAGGAGACGGACACCCTGCGCGGTCTGGTCGCGGCGGGGCTCGGCGTCGCCCTGCTGCCCGCGCCCGACACCCCGCGTCCGGGCACGGTGGATCTGACCGTCACCGCGCCGCGCGCCTTCCGCACCATCGGGCTTGCCTGGATGCCGAGTCGTCCGGAGACCGCGCCGGTACGGCTGTTCCGCGAATTCGTGCTCGGCCGTCGGGGTCGGCTGCTGCATCCGGATCCGGCCAACGGCTGAGTCCGGAGCGGGAGTTCGCGTGCCGCGAGCAGCCCCCGCGCAGGCCGTTTCGGGGGTGGATCGTGCTCGCGGGCGCCGATCGGGCGTCCCTCGCGCGCACATGGCCGAATCTTCACGCGGCCGTCACATGATCTACGCGCGTAGGCAGTAAAGTCCTTTCATGTCCAGCAGTCACCCGAACACGCCCGCTGTCTCGCCCACGGTCGAACAGATCCGGCGTGCCCCCAAAGTCCTGCTCCACGACCACCTAGACGGTGGGCTGCGTCCCGCCACGATCATCGAACTCGCGGCGGCCGTCGGTTACGACCGCCTGCCCACCACCGACCCCGACGCGCTCGGCACCTGGTTCCGCGAGGCGGCCGACTCCGGTTCGCTGGAGCGCTACCTGGAGACCTTCGACCACACCGTCGCGGTGATGCAGACCCGCGAGGGCCTGTTCCGGGTCGCCGCCGAGTGTGCCGAGGACCTGGCCGCCGACGGCGTGGTCTACGCCGAGATCCGCTACGCCCCCGAGCAGCACCTGGAAGCGGGCCTGACCCTGGACCAGGTCGTCGAGGCGGTCGACGAGGGTTTCCGCGAGGGCGAGCGCCGCGCGGCGGCGGCCGGCAACCGGATCAGGGTCGGCGCGCTGCTCACCGCGATGCGGCACGCGGCCCGCTCGCTGGAGATCGCCGAACTCGCCAACCGGCACCGCGACCTGGGCGTGGTCGGCTTCGACATCGCCGGGGCCGAGGCGGGCTTCCCGCCCACGCGCCACCTCGACGCGTTCGAATACCTCAAGCGCGAGAACAACCACTTCACCATCCATGCCGGCGAGGCGTTCGGCCTGCCGTCGATCTGGCAGGCGCTCCAGTGGTGCGGCGCGGACCGACTCGGCCACGGCGTGCGGATCATCGACGACATCACGGTCAAGGACGACGGCAGCGTCGAGTTGGGCCGACTCGCGGCGTACGTGCGCGACAAGCGCATCCCGCTGGAGATGTGCCCGACCTCGAACCTGCAGACGGGCGCCGCCTCCTCGTACGCGGAACACCCGATCGGTCTACTGCGCCGGTTGTATTTCCGCGTCACGATCAACACCGACAACAGGCTGATGAGCGGCACGTCGATGACCCGGGAGTTCGAGCACCTGGTCAAGGCGTTCGGCTACGGCCTGGACGACCTGCAATGGTTCACCGTCAATGCGATGAAGAGCGCGTTCCTGCCCTTCGACGAACGCCTCGCCATGATCAACGAGGTGATCAAGCCGGGCTATGCCGCACTCAAGTCGGAATGGCTGTTCGGCCGGAGCTGACCCCTCCGGGCGCGCCCGCCCGACCCGCCTCGCGGGCGCGCCCGGACCCGCCACCTCGGGACGAACGGCTCGGCCCGCCGCGAAGGGGGCGTTTTGCGCATTCCACATCCGGTTCGCTACCTTGCGGACTCACTTCGTTACGGGGTGTATGCCGCCCCGCCCGAATCGAGAAACCGAGGATGCACATGCGATCGGTAACGCGTAAGGCAGCCATCACGGCCGGGCTCGGCGCGGCAATCGCCGCGGGCGCGGCGGGTTCCGCGAGCGCCATGCCCGTGACCGACCTGGTCGACGAGCTGGCCCCGGCCGCCTCCACCGCGCAGGCGGCCCTGCCGGACGCCGCCGCGCCGTTCCCGCTGACCCAGGTCACCGACAAGCTCCCCGTCGGCCAGGCGTTCACCCCGGGCCACGCCCCCCTCGACGGCCTGGCGACCGGCGTGGCGCACGGCATGGCCCGCGACATGGAGCAGAACATGGGCAACGCGGCGGCGCAGAGCGGCCCGGCCAAGGGTGGCCTGGGCTCGCCGCTCAACGCCCTGCCCACCGACAAGCTGACCGGCGCGGGCGGCACGTCGCCGCTGTCGAGCCTGCCGCTGTAGGTCCTCGCACCGGGTTCCGCCTTCGCCGCCGAGCCGGGTCGTCGCCGGGGAACCCGTTCGATCCCGCCGTCGCACGAGCCGTGTCCATCGCGTATCGATCCTGCGCGAGGACACGGCTTCGTCACACCCGGGGAACGTCGGGGGCAGCGAGGGCGCCGAGAGCGGCCCGGCCCCGCCGCGCCCCGCCGCCGCTACAGCGAGTCGTACATGTCCTTCGCCACGTCGCCCAGATAGGGCCCGGTCATGGTGCGCGACCCGGGGGTGGTCACCCCGAGCGAGACATTGCTGACCAGCCGCAACTGCCCGTCCACCTCGGTGAACCAGCCCCCGCCGGAGGACCCGCCGGTCATCGTGCAGCCCATCCACAACATGTCCGGCTGCGGCCAGCCGTCCTCACGGAAGTCCGTGGTGGGCGACGAGCACGTGTAGAGCGCGGTGCCGTCGTAGGGGGTGTCACCCGGATAGCCGAACGACTGCACGCGAAGATGCCGGGGGGCGTTCCAGTACACGTCCGCCCCGGGCCCCACCGCTTCCTCCAGGGTCCTGCCGCCGCGCGAGTCGACGATGAAGGCGCCGTAGTCGTACGGCGACGCGCTCGCGTCCTTGCCGTTCGGATCCGCGTTCTGCGCCCAGTGGTTGCTCACCGTGGTGCGCCGCGCCGGCCACCGCCCGTACGGTTCGCGCTCGGCCTGGGTGCGACCCGCGCCGTTGTATCCGGGGACGAAGGTGACCCGGTCGTAGAAGTCCCCGTTGCGCCCGCCGTGCAGGCAGTGCGCCGCCGTCCACACCATGTTGCCGCTCGCGTGGTGCACCACGGTGCCGCTGCACTCGGCGACGCCCTCGGGCATCCGGAAGAAGATCTTGCCGCGTATCGCCACCTCGGGCCGGGTGTACGGCGAGGCCACCCGGCGTGCCTCGATGGTCGGCGGTTGCCGGTAGTCCGCGGCGGGGCGCTGCTGGTCCTGGTCGGGCAGTTCCGGTGCGGGCCGGCCCGGGGTGATCTCCGCGCCGCGCGGCTTGGCCTCGTCCTGCCGGTCCTGGTCCCAAAAGCCCCGCGTGTCCTCGACGTCGCTGTCGCTGTAGTGCCTGGAGTTCATCGCCTGCGTGCGCCCGGCCTTGACCGCCAGGGTGCCGCTCAGCACCAGGCCCACCAGAGTGACCAGCACGCCGGCGAACACCGACACGGTGACGATGAGGTTCTTGTTGTGTGTTGTACCCGGTTGCATGTCCCCGCCCCCCGACCGAGCGCCCGGCCCGGAGCCTCTCGGTCCCATCGGACCGCCCGATCGACCTGCCCGACCATCCGTTGATCGGATGATAGGCGCCGACACGACCGGGGCGGGCGGCGTCCCGGTGGGCTCAGTCCTCGGGCAGCAGGATCCACAGCGCGATGTAGAGCAGGAACTGCGGGCCCGGCAGCAGGCAGGACAGCAGGAATGCCACCCGCACGGTGGTGGGCGACCAGCCCCAGCGGCGGGCGATGCCGGCACAGACGCCGGCGATCCGGCGGCCGTGGCGCGGGCGAGCGAGCCTGGGGGCGGTGATGGTGCTCATGACGGTCCTCCTCGATCCGACGGCGTCGTAGGGAACGTCGTCGTCCTTCGAAGGTAGGCCGGTCCCGGCCCGGGCACATCCGCCGCAGGACCCGGCCGGTCATCCGCCCTGGGAAGTAAGGGTCTTCCCGGAGGGGCGGGATGCCTGCGGCCAGTCCTTCTCGAACGCCGACGGCGGACCGGTGGGTTTGGTGCCGGCGGTCGGGGTCGCGGTGCTCTTGCGGCTGATGTCGAGATAGCTCTCGCACCGGTACTGCTCGGGCGCGGTGCGTCGGCCCGCGAGCAGCACCGTGTTGCCCCCGGACGCGCTCTGCAGTGTGCAGACCACCTGGCCCAGCGCGATGGTGGCCAGCGCGGCCAGGGGCGCGTCCAGCCGGAACAGGGTCGGCGGATCGCCCTCGCGCCGATCCGCCGCGACCAGGCCGCCGGCCGGCAGCGCGGTGGTGTACCCGTCCAGCGCCTCGGCATCGTTCGGGCCCAGGTGCAGCTCCTCCAGGAGCTGGTTGAGCTGATCGGTGCGCGGCCGGTCCGGGACCGCCTCGCTCGGTCGCAGCTGGAGCCGGCCGGCCCTGGGCAGGGCCTGGAGCCGGTTGTCCTTCACCAGATACACGATGTGCCGCTCCGAGCCGGGCAGCTGGCTCTGTACGGACGGCGCGATCCGGTTGGCCGGCTTCCCGGCGCCGACCGGCCCCTCGGTCGGTCGGATCCCGCAGGAGGTGAGCGCGGCGAGCACGCCGGTGGTCGCGAGGATCGCGATCGGAAGCCGCCGCCTGGGTCTCAACGCACGCCTCCTCGCTCGTCCCTGCCACCGGACGAGACATCACCGAGATCCGCGTCGGCCCGATCGGCCCGAGCGGTACGACCGCTGTTTTCGGCGTCCTCGGCTTCGAGGTCGGCATGCACCCCGTCGTCCTCGACGCCCTCGTCCGGGTCGATTATCTCTTCGAGCTGGGGCGGCACCAGCGGAAGGCGCAGTGTGAACTTCGCCCCACCGCCGGGCATGTTCGACGCGAACGCGGTCCCGCCGTGGATGCGCGCGTTCTCCATCACGATGGACAGGCCCAGACCGCTGCCCTCGGAGCGGGCCCGCGAGCTGTCCGCCTTGTAGAAGCGGTCGAACACGTGCGGCAGTACGTCCTCGGGGATGCCGGGACCGGTGTCGGAGACGTCGATCACCAGATCCTGCTCGATCGGCGAGTCGATCAGGCCGGGCAGCGCGAGGCGCGGCTCGCGGTGGATCTCCACGGTCACCGGGGAGCCGCCGTGGCGCAGCGCGTTGCCGACCAGGTTGGAGACCATGACATCCAGCCGGCGCGGGTCCACCCGGGCCAGGATGCCGCGTGGGGCCCGCAGGTCCACCGCGTCCATCCAGGCACGCGCGTCCAGGCACGCGGTGACCAGGTCGGTGATGTCCACCTCGTCGGCCACCAGGGCGGCGGTGCCCGCGTCGAAGCGGGAGACCTCCATCAGGTCCTCGACCAGCGTGGCGAGGCGTTCGATCTCGGCGACCACCAGGCGCGCGGCCGGCGCGCCCTGCTCACCGAGGCTGTCCGCCTCCTCTTCGAGCAGTTCGCTGACCGCGGTCATCGCCGCGAGCGGGGTGCGCAGTTCGTGGGACACGTCGGCGACGAAGCGGCGCGAGGAGGACTCCAGGGCGCGCAGTTCGGCGACGCTGCGCTCCAGCTTCTCCGCGGCGTCGTTGAAGGTCCGGGACAGGTCGGCGAGTTCGTCCGAGCCGCGCACGTCGAGCCGGGTGTCCAGGCGCCCCGCGCCCAACTCCCGTGCGGCGAAGCCGAGTCGGCGCACCGGACGCAGGATGTGCCGGGCGGCGAACAGCGCGACCACCGCCGCCGCGCCGAGCGCGAGCAGGGTGCCGACGATCAGGTAGCGGGCCAGGGAGTTGAGGTCGGCCTGCTCGTCCTTGAGCGACTTGAACATGTAGCCGGTGGGGCCGTTGGGCACCACCCGGGTGCCGCCGACCAGATACGGCTGTCCGTCGATGTCGATCCGCTGGAAGTACATGTGGAAGCCGCCGTTGTTGTCGGCGGTCTGCACGATGCGCTGGAGCTTGGCGGGCACCCGCTCCAGCGGGAAGCGGGAGGGGTTGGAGGCGACCGGGCGACCGTCGGCGCCGACCAGGACCACCGAGTAGCCGAAGCTGCTCTCCCGCATCTGGTCCACGGCGGGACCCAGGTCGGCCTGGTCCGGGTTCTCCCGCAGTCCGGCCGAGACCCGGCCGAGGTTGTCCCGGAACTCGGTCAGTACCGAGTCCTGCGCGCGCTCCAGCACGGCGGTACGGGTCAGCCAGTAGGCGATGCCGGAGGCGGCCACCGCCGCGATCAGCGCGACCAGTGCGAACGCGACGAGCACCCGAAATCGCAACGAACGCAGCTTCAGGGTCGGGGCGACCCGTCGGACGAACCTGCGGACGAGGGGCGGACGGGCCGTCACTGGGGCGGATCGAGGCGGTAACCGACGCCCCGAACAGTGCGGATGAGCGTCGGCGCGGACGGGGTCTGCTCCACCTTGGCGCGCAGCCGCTGCACGCACGCGTCGACCAGGCGCGAGTCACCGAGGTAGTCGTGCTCCCACACCAGGCGAAGCAGCTGCTGGCGAGACAGTGCCTGGCCCGGGCGCCGACTCAGCTCGACCAGCAGGCGCAGCTCGGTCGGGGTGAGCTGAAGCTCCTCGCCGGCCTTGGTCACCGTCATCGCGTTGCGATCGACCACCAGGTCGCCGAACACCGACGCGTCGGACACCTCACGTTCGCCGCGGCGCAGCACCGCGCGGATCCGGGCGTCCAGCACCCGCGGCTGCACCGGCTTGACCACGTAGTCGTCGGCGCCGGACTCCAGGCCGACCACCACATCGATGTCGTCGTTGCGCGCGGTCAACAGGATGATCGGCAGCGAATCGGTGCGGCGGATCCGCCGGCACACCTCGAACCCGTCGATGCCCGGGAGCATCACGTCGAGCACGATCAGGTCGGGACGCTGCTCGCGCCACCGCTCCAGACCGGCCTCACCGGTGGCCGCGGTGACCACGCGATGGCCCTGGCGCCCCAGGGCGAGTTCGAGTCCGGTGCGTACGGACTCGTCATCCTCGATAAGCAGCAGGTAGGGCACGCAGGCCATTGTGTCTGACGTCACGGCTGGGAAGAACACGGGGAGCCCCCTTCCGGTTCGCCGCCCGAGGTCGCTGTTGCATACCTGTGACAGCTCGCCGACCTGACGATGAAGCCCGCCCAGCAGGCTGTACATCGTGAACGAGCGCCGAGCCGGGGGAGAAGTCATGCAGACCAGGACGCAGTCGCAGGTCATCCGCAAGGACAACCGTCGTACCGTCGTCGCCCTCGCCCCGCTGCCCGGGAACGCGCGTAGCGCCGCGTGCACGGAGAGTGTCGACGACGAATTCACGGCGTACGTCAGGGAGCGCCGGTCGGCGCTGTTCGCCACCGCGTACCACCTCACCGGTGACCGCAACGAGGCCGAGGACCTGTTGCAGAGCGCGCTGATGAGCACGTACCAGGCGTGGGGTCGGATCCAGGACAAGGCCGCGCTCGGCGGCTACCTGCGGCGGACGATGACCAACCTGCACATATCCGCCTGGCGGCGGCGCCGGATCAACGAGTACCCCTCGGAGGAGCTGCCCGAGCGTCCGGACGGTTCCGACTCGATGGGCGACACCGAGCTGCGCGCCGTGTTGTGGCGGGCGCTGGCCAAGCTGCCCGAGCCGCAGCGCACGATGCTGGTGCTGCGCTACTACGAGGGTCGGACCGACCCCGAGGTGGCCGAGGTGCTGGGGTGCAGCGTCGGCACGGTCAAGTCGAGCATCTGGCGCGCGCTGCGCCGGCTGCGCGAGGACGACGCGCTGAGCTTCGGCGCGGACGAGGCCTTCGCCGAGCTGGTCGCCTGAGCGCACCGCGCTTCGCTCTTCTCGCCCTTCGCGCCCGACCGGGTGCGGTCGTTCGCTCGCCTGCGGTTTACCGGTGCTCCCGCGCCGCTCTTCCACTGTGCAGTTGTTCCGCGTCCGTGCGGTTGTCCGTGTCGTCGTCCACATGGCCGGCGACCTCGTCGATCCCGTTCGCTCCCCCCGGTCGTGTCGGTCTCATCGGCAGGGACGGCGGATGGGGCTGTGACGGTTCCGTCGAATTTCCGTCGGGTTCGATGCGGATTCGGGACATCGGTGCGCGGGGCGCCGAATTGCGTTCGGCGTAGTCGAGTGGCTACGTTGCGTGGTCAAGCCCCCAGTCGACCGGGAAGGACCACTCCATGTCCTCCGTTCTCCGCACGATCGCCGCGACCTCTCTCGGCGCCGCCGCCGCGTTCGGCCTCGCCGGGAGCGCCACGGCCTCGCCCCTCGCGCCCGAGGCGATGTCCCGGCCCGACGTGGCCGCGGCCGGCACCGGTGCCGCCGCCGCGACCGAGGCGGTGCTCGGCGTCGTGCAGCGCGCGCAACTCAATCCGATGAACGGCGGCGGTCTGAACCCGCTGTCCAACAGCGTCGGCACCGACGTCGGCGACACGCCGGTCGGCACCGACATGGTCACCGGCGACCTGGCCCGGGGCATGACCGTGCAGCAGGCCCTCGACAAGCTCTGAGTCGTCCGAGTCGCACGCCGGTGCGCCGCGCACGGGGCGCTCTCCCGCCGCAGCGCCGGCTCCCGTCTACCCTGAGCCGCGAACGTGGCCACGGGGAGGCATTCGGATGCGGCAGGAAACGGATCGTCTGCGGGAGCCGGCGGCATGGACGCTGGTCGGTTTTCTGGCACTGCGCTTGGCGGTCGACGCGCTGCGCGTCCTGTTCGGCGTCGGATCGGGCGTGGACGGCTTTCGGGCACGCGCCTACGGCGGCCAGTCGACGCTGCTCGACGCCCTCACTCCGGTGCTGCTCGCCGCCGCGGTGCTCCTGGTGACCCATGCCGGGCGGCCCACGCCGCGGGCCCGGGTGATCACCCGGACGGCGCTCGGGGTGCTCGCCGTGCAGGGCATCGTGGGGCTCACCGCGGCCTTGGGCGCGCTCGCCTACGACGGCGGCGGCTTCGCCCACATCCCGGCCGGAGCGCGGGTGGAACAGAGCGCGCTGAACGTGGGCGTGCTGGTGTTGTTCGCGCTGTGCGCCTACTTCCTGATCGTGGTGCTCGGCGCGCCGAGCCCGCCGACGGTCACCCGCGGCCGCTCGCTGCCGCCCCAGGAGTGGCCCTCGTACGCACGTGACACGACCGCCGCGGGGCAGCCGGCCGTGACCCACCCGGCGTCGACCGGGCAGTATCCGGCGACCGGGGCGCACACCGCCGCCACGACCGCCGTCGACGCCGACTCGACCGGCGGGGTGGGCGTGGTGCCGCCCCGGCCGACGACCCCGCCGCCCGCGCAGGCTCCCGGGCGGACCGAAGCGTGACCGCCGAGGTCGAGGAGGAACCGGCGGAGGATGTTCCGGCGCCGCCTCGACTGTGGCGGCTGCGCCGCCGGTTGCGCACCCTCGGACGGTGCGTGATCGGCCTGCTCTTCGCCGGTGCCGTGCTGGTGACCGGTGCCCGGCTGCTCGTCTTCGACGCGATGTGGCCGGTCGCGATCGTGACGGTGTTCGCCCCCTACGCGGCGGCGGCCTCGGTGGTCGTGCTGCTCGGGGCGGCGGTGTTGCGGATGCGGATCACCCTGCTCGTCGCGCTGGGCCTGGTGGTCGTCCACACCCTGTGGATGTTGCCGCGCCTGACCCCGGCCGGCGCGCCCGTTCCGGGTGGTACCCGGGTGCGGGTGATGACCGCCAACGCCTACTTCGGCACCGCCGACGCGGCGCGGATCACCGCATTGGTGGTGCGCGAGCGGGTGGACGTACTGGCCGTGCAGGAGTTGACCCCCGAGTTGGCGGCGGGTCTGGACCGGGCCGGGTTGACGCGGGAGCTGCCGTACAGCGCCGGTCACGGCGAGCCGGGGGCGAGCGGGCTGGCGATCTACGCACGCCGGCCGCTGACCGACGCGCGGCTGTTGCCGGAGCGGACCACGATGCCGATGCCCGGCGCCACCGTGGAGATCGACGGACACCGGATCCGGCTCCAGGGTGTGCACACCATCCCGCCGATGCGCGGGCAGGCCGGGAAGTGGGCACACGACATGGACGCGCTGCGCCGCGAGGCGGAGCACCGCACACTGCCGACGGTCTTCCTGGGCGACTTCAACGCGACGCTCGACAACGCCTCGTTCCGCGCGCTGACCGACACCGGGCTGCGGGACGCGCACGAGGAGCGTGGGCGGGGGTTGACCCGCACCTGGCCGATGGCCCACTTCCACGGGCTGCCGCCGCTGTTCGGGATCGACCACGTGTTGGTGACGGGCGGCATCGACGTGGTGTCGGTGTCCGAACACCGGGTGCCACGCACCGATCACGCGGCGGTGATCGCCGAGTTGGCGCTGCGCTGAGCCGCGCCCGGCGTTCGTCAAGATCCCGTCAGGAATGCCCCCACCTGCGTCGATGCCGCGTCAAGAGGGCCGGGCGGACGACTTCGGGGACCTAGCGTCGGGTGTCGAGGGCACCGTGCTCGACGTGCCCCACGCACCTTCGAGGATTGATCACATGTCCGCTCTGCTCGCCCTCTTCGCCGTCGTCGTGATCGCCCGCGTCCTGGCCACGTGGAAGTTGTCCGGGTTGTTCGTCCGGCGTCCGGCCGGTTCGGCCGACCCGGCGACGGGCGGCGGCAGCGGCACCCGCGCCGACAGTGTGCTCGCCGCCTGAGGCCCGATGCCGATCCGCACCGGCCCGGAAACGGCCGGTGGGCCTGTCCCCCACGTGGGTGACAGGCCCACTGCCGCACACACCTCCGGACCCGGGCCGCAGGTGCGGAACCCGCCGCCCGCGAGCCCGCCGACGCGGGACCCGCAGGCCCGCGTCGGCGGGCTGGGGTCAGTGGCCGGTCGGGTGCCAGACCGTGCGGATTTCGGTGAACGCCAGCATGCGCGCGGTGCCCGGGTCCGCTGTCCAGTCCGGCTCCTTGGCGCCGGGGCGCAGCACCCGCTTGAGGTTGTCCGCCGCCGCGATCTCCAGGTCGCGCGCCGACGCGACGCCCGCGTCCGGCGCGACGCCGGTCAGGTCGATCGCGTTGACGTCCTGGTGGGACGCGAGCGTCGGGGCGATCTCCGCCGGGTGCCCGGTGAGGATGTTGACCACCCCGCCCGGCAGGTCGGAGACCGCCAGGACCTCGGCGAAGGACAGCGCGGGCAGCGCCGAGGCGCCGGCCGCGAGCACGACGGCGGTGTTGCCGGTGGCGATCACGGGCGCGACCGCGCTGGTCAGGCCGAGCAGCGAGGAGCGCTGCGAGGCGATCACCGCGACCACGCCGGTGGGCTCGGGCGTCGACCAGTTGGCGAACGGCCCGGCGACCGGGTTGGCGCCGCCCGCGACCTGGGCGAGCTTGTCGGTCCACCCGGCGTACCAGACCCAGCGGTCCACGGCCGCGTCCACGGCCGAGAGCGCCTTCGTCCGGTTGGCGCCCTCGGCGGCGGCGACCTCCGTCGCGAACTGCTCGCGCCGACCCTCCAGCATCTCGGCGATCCGGTACAGGATCTGGCCCCGGTTGTACGCGGTGGCGCCCGACCAGCCCGGGAACGCCTTGCGTGCCGCGACCACCGCGTCGCGGGCGTCCTTGCGGCTGCCGCGCGGGGCGTTGGCCAGGGTCCGGCCCTTGCTGTCGGTCACCGCGTACACCCGCCCGCTCTCGGACCGGGGGAACTTGCCCCCGACGTACAGCTTGTAGGTCTTCAACACCTCAAGGCGCTCAGACATCGAGGTAGGCCTCCAGCCCGTGGCGGCCACCCTCGCGGCCGAAGCCCGACTCCTTGTACCCGCCGAACGGCGAGGCCGGGTCGAACTTGTTGAACGTGTTGGTCCACACGACGCCCGCCCGCAGCCGCTGCGCGGTCCACAGGGCCTTGGCGCCCTTCTCCGTCCACACCCCGGCGGACAGGCCGTACGCGGTGTTGTTGGCCTTCTCCACGGCCTCCGCGGGGGTGCGGAAGGTCTGTACGGTCAGCACCGGGCCGAAGATCTCGTCGCGGGCGATCCGGTGCGCCTGGGTGACGCCGGTGAACACCGTCGGCGGGAACCAGAAGCCCTTGCCGGGCAGCTCGCCGGCCAGGGACCAGCGCTCGGCGCCCTCGGCCTCGCCCGCCGCGACCAGTTCCTGGATCCGGGAGAGCTGCGCGGCCGAGTTGATCGCGCCGACGTCGGTGTTCTTGTCCAGCGGGTCGCCCACGCGCAGCGTCTTGATCCGCCGGGTCAGGCTCGCGAGCAGCTCGTCGGCCACCGACTCCTGCACGAGCAGTCGGGAGCCGGCGCAGCAGACCTGGCCTCCGTTGAAGAAGATGCCCTCGATGATGCCGTCGACGGCGGAGTCGATCGCCGCGTCGTCGTAGACGATGTTCGCGGCCTTGCCGCCCAGCTCCAGGGTGACCCGCTTGCGGGTGCCCGCGATGGTGCGGGCGATCTCCTTGCCCACGGCGGTCGAGCCGGTGAACGCGACCTTGTCCACGTCGGGGTGGGCGATCAGCGCGCGCCCGGTCTCGCCGGCGCCGGTGACGATGTTCACCACGCCGTTCGGCAGCCCGGCCTCGACGCAGATCTCGGCGAAGCGCAGCGCGGTCAGCGGGGTGGTCTCGGCCGGCTTGAGCACCACGGTGTTGCCGCCCGCGAGGGCCGGCGCCACCTTCCAGGCCAGCATCAGCAGCGGGAAGTTCCACGGGATGACCTGACCGGCCACACCGATCGGCTTCGGGTCGGGCCCCAGGCCGGCGTGCGCGAGTTTGTCCGCCCAGCCCGCGTAGTGGAAGAAGTGCGCCGCGACCAGCGGGATGTCCACGTCGCGCGACTCGCGGATCGGCTTGCCGTTGTCGATCGACTCCAGCACGGCCAGCTCGCGGGCGTGCTCCTGGATCAGCCGGGCGATCCGGAACAGGTACTTGGCGCGCTGCGCGCCGGGCAGCGCCGACCACGACTTGAACGCCTTGCGCGCGGCCTTGACCGCGCGGTCCACGTCCGCCTCGCCGCCGACCGCGATCTCGGCCAGCACCTCCTCGGTGGCCGGGTTCACCGTCTTGAGCCGGCCGCCGTCCGCCGCCTCGGCGAAGGCGCCGTCGATGAACAGCCCGTACGCCGGGGCGATGTCGACGATCGCGCGCGACTCGGGCGCGGGCGCGTACTCGAATGGGTTGCCCATGGCTGTCAGTCCACCGTCACGTAGTCGGGGCCGGAGTAGCGGCCCGTGGCCAGCTTCTGGCGCTGCATCAGGAGGTCGTTGAGCAGGCTGGAGGCACCGAGCCGGAACCAGTCGGGGTCCAGCCAGTCGGAGCCGACCGTCTCGTTGACCAGGACGAGATACTTCATCGCGTCCTTGGTGGTGCGGATCCCGCCGGCGGGCTTGACGCCCACCTGGCGACCGGTCGCCTCGCGGAAGTCGCGGACCGCCTGGAGCATCACCAGCGTCACCGGCAGTGTCGCGTTGACCGCGACCTTGCCCGTGGACGTCTTGATGAAATCGGCGCCCGCGAGCATCGCCAGCCACGACGCGCGGCGAACGTTGTCGTACGTCGACAGTTCACCGGTCTCCAGAATCACCTTGAGGTGGGCACTGCCGCCGCCCGCGGCCTCGCCGCGCGCGCAGGCGGCCTTGACCGCGACGATCTCGTCGAAGACGTCGCGGTAGCGGCCGGCCAGGAACGCGCCGCGGTCGATGACCATGTCGATCTCGTCCGCGCCGGCGGCGACCGCGTAGGCCACGTCGGCGAGCTTGACGTCGAGCGAGGCGCGCCCGGACGGGAACGCGGTGGCGACGGCGGCGACATGTACGCCGGAATCACCGAGCGCGGCCTTGGCCTCGGCGACCAGGTCGCCGTAGACGCAGATCGCGGCGGGTCGGGGGGCGTCGGGGGCACCCGGGTCCGGATGCAGCGCCTTGGCGCACAGGGACCGGACCTTGCCCGGGGTGTCGGCACCTTCCAATGTGGTCAGGTCGATCATCCGGATGGCGAGGTCGATCGCGGCGACCTTCGCATCCGTCTTGATCGAGCGGGTGGCGAGCATCGCTGCCCGCGCTTCGGTTCCGACCCTGTCGACGCCGGGAAGCCCGTGCAGGAAGCGTCGAAGGGCCGCTTCGGACGAGGTGACCTCGGCCGGGTCGGCGAGAATTGCAGACGGCATGCTCACAAGACGAGCATATCTACTCGCGTAGCGTCCGGGCCGGCGGTCCGGTCGAGGCAAAGTTGCCGAGGCGATCGATCCCCGGGCATCGACACCCGCGCGCCGTCGTGCGGCACAATCACCGGTCATGAGCAGCGACGAGGACATCACCACGTACCGCTCCCGACCGGCGATGGCCGTCGGGGTGCTTCTGATCGCCGTCGGGGTGTGGATGGTGATCGACACGTTGATCCGCGGCGACGGGGACACCAAGTGGCTCGCGATCGCCGTCGTGGTCTTCTTCGCGATCCTGGTGGTCGCGCTCACGCTGCGCTCGGCGGTGCTGGTCGGGCCGGAGCGGTTGGTGATCCGCAACCCCTTCCGGACCATCGTGGTGCCGTGGGGCGCGGTGGAGCGGGTGCGCGCCGAATACTCGATCGAGGTGCGCGCGGACGACAGGTCGTTCTACATCTGGGCGATCCCGGTCTCGCTGCGCGAACGCAAGCGCGCGCTGCGGCAGCAGGGCCGCGCCGCCGCCGAGGACCCGTACGGCCGCGGCGGCGTGCACGACCTGCCCCAGCTCTCGCACGCCGACCAGGTGGTGGACGACCTGCGCGGGATGAGCGAGCAGTTCGCCAAGGCGTCCACCGGCCCGGTGCAGGTGCGCTGGTCGCCGGAGATCCTGGGCGGCCTGGCCGTCTCGGGCGTCGCCTCGGTACTGCTGGGCCTGCTGTAGGGCGGGTTTTCCCGCCTTCGCGGAGCGCCACGGCGCACGCACCGGTCGATCCCGCGACGCATGCGAGCGGCCCTCGGCTCCGGATCGGGAGTCGAGGGCCGCTCGCGTGTGCGTACCGAGGCGTCAGGCCGTCGGACCGATCCGGTCGATCAGGATCGGGGTCGGCTCGAACGTGGTGCCCGCCGGGGCGATCGTTACCGCGTCGGACAGGATCTCGGTCGCGTACTCGAAGCGCTCCGGGGTGTCGGTGTGCAGGGTCAGCAGGGGCTGACCGGCGACCACCGTGTCGCCCGGCTTGGCGTGCAGCTCGACGCCCGCGCCCGCCTGGACCTGCTCCTCCTTGCGGGCCCGACCCGCGCCCAGGCGCCAGGCCGACACGCCGACCGCGTAGGCGTCGAGACGGGTCAGCACGCCGGACGAGGCGGCGGTGACCACCTGCGTCTCGCGCGCCGTTGGCAGCTTGGCGTCCGGGTCGCCGCCCTGGGCCCGGATCATCCGCCGCCACACGTCCATCGCCGAGCCGTCGCGCAGCGCGTCGGCCGGGTCGATCCGGGTCTGCCCGGCCGCCGCCAGCATCTCCCGGGCCAGCGCCACGGTCAGCTCGACCACGTCCGCCGGGCCGCCGCCGGCCAGCACCTCGACCGACTCGCGAACTTCGAGGGCGTTGCCCGCGGTCAGGCCGAGCGGGGTGGACATGTCGGTCAGCAGCGCGACCGTCTTGACCCCGTGGTCCACGCCCAGCCGGACCATGGTGCGGGCCAGTTCGCGCGCGTTGTCCAGGTCCTTCATGAACGCGCCCGAGCCGACCTTGACGTCGAGCACCAGCGCGCCGGTGCCCTCGGCGATCTTCTTGCTCATGATCGAGCTGGCGATCAGCGGGATCGCCTCGACCGTGCCGGTCACGTCGCGCAGCGCGTACAGCTTCTTGTCGGCCGGCGCCAGTCCGTCGCCCGCCGCGCAGATCACCGCGCCGACGTCCTCCAGCACCCGCAACATCGCGTCGTTGGACAGCGCCGCCCGCCACCCGGGGATGGCCTCCAGCTTGTCCAGCGTGCCACCGGTGTGGCCGAGGCCACGACCGGACAGCTGCGGCACCGCGACGCCGCACGCGGCGACCAGCGGGGCCAGCGGCAGGGTGATCTTGTCGCCCACCCCGCCGGTGGAGTGCTTGTCGGCGGTGGGCCGGGACAGCGTCGAGAAGTCCATCCGCTCGCCCGAGGCGATCATCGCGTCGGTCCAGCGGTTGATCTCGGTCGCGTTCATCCCGTTGAGCAGGATGGCCATCGCCAGCGCCGACATCTGCTCGTCCGCGACCTCGCCGCGGGTGTACGCATCGACCACCCAGTCGATCTGAGCCGCCGTCAGTTCACCGCGGTCCCGCTTCGTTCGGATGACCGAAATCGCGTCCATGCCGTCCATTTCCTCTCGGCCGCCGAGGCGGCCCGTTCGACTCACGAACACACGGTGTTACGCGAGGTCCTCGGGCCCGAAGGCATCCGGCAGGATCTCCCGCAACGGCCGTATCCCGTGCTTGGTTTCCAGCAGCATCCCGGGGCCGCCGTGCTCCCACAGCAGTTGCCGGCAGCGCCCACAGGGCATCAGTACCGCACCCTCTCCGTCCACGCAGCAAAACGCCACGAGCCGGCCGCCCCCGCTCGCGTGCAGCGCGGACACCAGACCGCACTCCGCGCACAGCGTCAGGCCGTAGGACGCGTTCTCCACGTTGCACCCGGACACGATCCGGCCGTCGTCGACCAGGGCCGAGGCGCCGACCGGATACTTCGAGTACGGCGCGTAGGCGCCGCGCATCGCCGCCGTCGCCGCGTTGCGCAGCGCCGGCCAATCGATCTCCGACACGCCCGTCAGCCCTTCGTGTAGGGCTTGTTGGCCGCCGCCGGAGCGCGCACCTTGCCGACCAGACCGGCCACCGCGAAGATCGTCACCACGTACGGCATCATCTGCAGGAACTGGCTCGGGATCGACGTGTTCAGCGGCTGCAACGAGGTCGCGAGCGCGCTGGTGAAGCCGAACAGCAGCGCCGCGGCCACCGCGCCCAGCGGACGCCAGCGCCCGAAGATGACCGCCGCGAGCGCGATGTACCCCGCGCCGGAGGTCATGTCCTTCGAGAAGGTGCCCACCGTGCCGATGGTCAGGAACGCGCCGCCGACGCCGGCGATCGCGCCCGCCATGATCACGTTGCGGTAGCGGGTCGCGTTGACCTTGATGCCGACCGTGTCCGCCGCCGTCGGGTGCTCGCCCACCGCGCGGGCGCGCAGCCCCCAGCGGGTGTGGAACAGGCCCAGGTGCACGATCACGATCAGCGCGTACATCAGGTACACGATCACGTTCACGTCGAACAGGACCGGGCCGATCACCGGGATGTCGGCGAAGCCCGGGATCCGGATGTTCTCGAACACGCCCGGGTTGTTGTACTGCTCGGGGTCCTTCTGCAACAGCTGTGTGTAGAGGAAGCCGGTGATGCCGGTGACCAGCAGGTTGATCACCACACCGAGGACGACCTGCTCGACCAGGTAGCGCACCGCGAAGACCGCGAGCAGCCCGCCGATCAGCGCGCCCGCGATCGCGCCCGCGGCCAGCCCGGCCCACAACGACCCGGTCACCGAGCCGGTCAGCGCGGCGGCGAACGCGCCGAACAGGAACTGACCGTCGATGGCGATGTTGACCACGCCGGAGCGCTCGCCGATCACGCCCGCGAGCGCGCCGAGCACCAGCGGCACCGCGGCCAGCAGGGTGTTCTGCAGGGCGCCCGCGAAGGACATCTGCTTGCCCGCGACCGCCCACACCAGGAACGCGATCACGAACGCGATCAGGAACAGCGCGACGCTCAGCCGGGTGGCCAGGCGCGAGCGGTCGAAGGCGATCCGCAGGCCGCCCGCGATCATGCACACCACGGACATCGCGATCGCCACGCCGCGCGCGGGCAGCGACAGGTCGCCCACGTGGGTGGTGTCGCGGTTGGGCACGGTCATCCCGAAGACCGCGTCCTCGCCGCCCGAGGTGCCGAAGCCGAACGCCCACAGTGCGTACAGCCCGACCAGGACGAAACCGATGCCCGTGATCAGGGCCTTCTTGCGGGCCGCGGCCCGCACCACGTCGGCGGCCTCGCCGGTGGGGTTCACCGGGGCCTCCACGTCGGGGGCGATCACGGTGTCCGCCACCTGCGTGCCTCCTTCAGGATTCCGCTCGGTCATGCCTGGACCCCCACGGTCTCCTTGGCGGCCAGCGGCCCGCCCTCGGCGCCCTTGCGGGCACCGCGCAGCCGGAAGATCGAGCGCACCAGCGGCGGCGCCGCGACGAACAGCACGATCACGGCCTGGATGACGATGACGATGTCGACGGACACGTTCGCGGACGCCTGCATGACCGAACCGCCCGCGCGCAGCGCGCCGAACAGCAGCGCGGCCAGCACCGTGCCCAGCGGCTTGGTCCGACCGAGCAGGGCCACGGTGATCGCGTCGAAGCCGATGCCGGCGTCGATGCTCGGGGTCAGCGTGTGTGCCGGGTTGGTCGAGCTCATCACCTGCGAGACACCGGCGAGACCGGCCATCGCACCGGCGATCACCATCGCCAGGATCTGCGCCCGGGCCACGCTCATCCCCGCCGTACGGGCCGCGTCCGGGTTGGAGCCCACCGCGCGCAGCTCGAAGCCGAGCGTGGAGCGGTTGAGCAGCCACCAGTAGATCCCGGCCGCCAGCAGCGCCAGGATGATGCCGAAGTGGATCCGCAGGTTGTCGCCGAACAGGTTCGGCAGCACCGCGTTGTCGTGCGCGTCCTTGCCGATCGGCTGCGACTGCCCGCCGCGCCGGAAGGTGTCGGTGGTCAGCAGCCAGCCGAGCATCAGCACCGCGATGTGGTTGAGCATGATCGTGACGATCACCTCATGCGCGCCGAAGCGGGCCTTGAGGACACCGGCGATGCCCGCGTACAGACCGCCGCCGATCACGCCGGCGAGGATCACGAACACAAGGTGGATCACCGGCGGCAGGTCGACGACGAACCCTATCCACGACGCGAACACCGCGCCGGCGATGATCTGCCCCTGCGCACCGATGTTGAACAGCCCGGTGCGGAACGCGATCGAGACCGCGAGACCGCCGAAGATCAGCGGCGTGGCCTGGGTGATCGTCTCGGAGATCGGCCGGAAGTTGTCCTCGATCGAGCCGTCGGCGAACAGGTCCGGGTTCATGATCGAACCCTTGAACATCGCGCTGTAGGCGTCGGAGACCAGGGTCCACGAGGCGGAGAGCGCGTCGCCGGGGGCGGCGGTGAAGTACTTGTACTGGTCGAGCACGTCCTGGTCCGCGAGGATCATCAGGACGCCGCCGACCACCAGGGCGAGCAGGATGGCCAGGAAGGTCACCACGGCCGAGTTGCCGGTGATGATCGCGTCGAGCATCGCTCGGCCCAGCGGCGTCTTGGGCGGCGCGGTCGCGCTCGCCCCGGCCGCCGCGGGCTTCGCCTCGCTCGGCTCGCCGGGCGTGCTCTTGTTGTCCTCGGTCACGCTGGGTCCTCCTCCCCCGGGGTTGCGTCGCTCTCGTTCGTCTTCGTCTCGACCGGCCCGGCCGGGGCCGTGTCGGCGCGGGTCGCTCCGGCGCCGTCGGCGTGCTCCGCGCCGGGCAGCACGCCGGCCATCAGCAGGCCCAGGTCGCCGCGCGAGGTGGTCGGCGAGACGATGTCCACGATCCGGCCGCGGTACATCACCGCGATCCGGTCGGCCAGCGCGACCACCTCGTCCAACTCGGTGGACACGATGATCACCGGGGTGCCCACGTCGCGCTCGGCCACGATCCGCTTGTGGATGAACTCCATCGCCCCCACGTCCACCCCTCGGGTGGGCTGCGAGGCGATGAACAGCCGCAGCGGGCGCGAGAGTTCGCGCGCGACCACGACCTTTTGCTGGTTGCCGCCGGACAACGTGCCGGCCGGCGAGTCGATGGTCTGGGTGCGGATGTCGAACTCCTCGACCCGCTTGCGCGCGTTGTCGCGCACCGCGCCGGGCACGATCGACCCGCGCCTGCCGAACGGCGCCTGGGTGACCATGTCCAGGACCAGGTTCTCGGCCACCGTGAAGTCGCTCACGATGCCGTCGTGCTGCCGGTCCTCGGGGACGAAGCCGACCCCGGAGCCGAGGATCTGCCGGGGGCTCATGCCCGCCAGGTCCTTGCCGTCCAGGCTGATCGATCCGGCCGCGGGGGCGCGCAGCCCCAGGATCGCCTGGGTCAGCTCGCTCTGGCCGTTGCCGTCCACGCCCGCGATGCCCAGGATCTCACCCTCGCGCAGGTGCAGGTCGACCCGGTCCACCACGGCCTGGCCGTTGGCGTCGAGCACGGTCAGGTCGTTGATCTCCAGGCGCACCGGGCCCGGCTCGGCCTCGGCCTTGTCGACCACCAGCTCGACCGGCCGGCCGACCATCAGCGACGCGAGTTCCTTCTCCGAGGAGGCCGGGTCGGCGGTGCCGACGACCTTGCCGCGACGGATCACGGTGATCCGGTCGGCGACGGCCTTGACCTCCTTGAGCTTGTGCGTGATGAACACGATGGAGTGGCCGGACTCGCGCAGCGCGCGCATCACCCGGAACAACTCCTCGGTCTCCTGGGGGGTGAGCACCGCGGTGGGCTCGTCCAGGATCAGCACCTTGGCGTCGCGCACCAGGGCCTTGAGGATCTCCACCCGCTGTTGCAGACCGACGGGAAGATCCTCGACCAGCATGTCCGGGTCGACCTTGAGGCCGTACTCGTCGACGAGGTCGAGCACCTTCTTGCGGGCCCGACGGCGGTCCAGCCAGCCCATCGGCTTGGTTTCCTCGTGGCCGAGCATGACGTTCTCGGCGACGGTGAAGACCGGGACCAGCATGAAGTGTTGGTGGACCATGCCGATGCCCGCGTCGATCGCGTCACCGGCGGTGCGGAACTTGCGGGGGGTCCCGTCGACGACGATCTCGCCCTCGGTGGGCTCGTAGAGCCCGTAGAGCACGTTCATCAGGGTCGACTTGCCGGCACCGTTCTCACCGAGAAGGCAGTGGATCTCCCCCGGCTCGACGGTCAGGTCGATGTGGTCGTTGGCGACCAGCGACCCGAACCGTTTCGTGATTCCGCGCAGTTCGAGCTTCAACGCGGAGACCTCCTCGGCTACGCCCCCCGCGAGGGGCCACTACGGGTTCGACCCGGGTCCCCTCGGGGCCCGGGCGGTACGGACACGGGCGCCGCGGAATCGCTTCCGCGGCGCCCGATCGCTTAAGTCAGCTCTTCGGCTGGTTCTTCGAGGTGATCTTGATCTTGCCGCTGACGATGTCGCCCTTGACCGCGGTCAGCTCGGACTTCAGGTCGGCGGGGACCTTCGCGTCGAAGTCGTGGAACGGGGCGAGGCCGACGCCGTTGTTGGCGAGGGTGCCGATGGTGGCCTTGGTGGTGAACTGGTTGTTCGCCGCGGCCTTGACCGCGTTGAACACCTGGGACTTGATGTCCTTGGTCACCGTGGACAGGAACACCGACTTGTACTGCGGGGCGCTCTCGTAGCCGTCCTGGTCGACCCAGATGACGCTCGCCTTGCCGCCGCTCTTCTGCACCGCGGAGGCCGCACCGAGACCGGTCTGGCCGGCGACCGGCATGATCACGTCGGCGCCCTGGGCGATGAAGTCGTTGGCGATGCGCTCACCGTCGGCCGGCGAGTCGAACTTGCCCGCGAGCGAGCCGTCGCCCTTGACGTCGTCCCAGCCGATGACCTGGACGTTCTTGCCCTTGGCCTGGTTGTAGTACTTCACGCCCTGGACGTAGCCGTCCATGAACACCGTCACCGGCGGGATCGGCAGCGCGCCGAAGGTGGCGACCTTGCCGGACTTCGAGTAGCCCGCGGCGAGGTAGCCGCCGAGGAAGCCGGCCTCGGCCGTGTTGAACTCCAGGCCCTGGACGTTCGGCTCGATGCTGGACGAGTCGACGATCGCGAACTTCTGGTCCTTGTGCGTGGACGCGGCGGCCTTGGTCGCGTCGGCCATCAGGCCGCCGACCGCGACGATCAGCCCGCACTTGTCGTTCACGAGGCTGTTGAGGTTCGGCACGTAGTCGTTCTCGGTCTTCGAGGTGATGTACTTCACCTCGACGCCCAGCTCCTGCTTGGCCTGCTGCAGGCCCGCCCACGACGACGCGTTGAACGAACGGTCGTCGATGCCGCCGGTGTCCGTCACCATGCATGCCTTGAAGTCGATCTTCGCCGCCTGCGTCCCACCGGGGGTGGCGCTGGTGCCCGAGTTCGACTTCTTGTCGTCGGGCTTGCTACCGCACGCGGCGGTGGCGGTGAGGGCGAGAGTGACGCCGACCGCAGCCGCGGTCACCTTGGATACCCGGCGCACGGGTGTCTCCTTCCGATGAGCGCCCCTTCGGGCGCTGCTCCCAGATGCAGACTCTGACGCGCTTGGATCCCTGGTAAACGCGCGTAGACCTGCTAACCGTCGGAGAGCATACCTAGTAAAAGAATATGAGCGACAAAAACCGTGAATCGCCACCGCAACACGCCCCGTTAGCCCGGCCGAGTTGGCGAGGCCGAGACGGGTCGGCGCGGAACCGGGCAGTCCGCGACATGACAAGACGTGACAGGACGGAAAAGACCCGGTGCCGCACGACGTCGAACGGCACCGGGTCGGAACATTACAGACTCACGAACGCGACAGGAACGGGGACCGGAGTCGCGATGGTTAACAGTTCCGCATACGTCCGTTCCGGACCCGGCCGGCCGCGCGGGCGGCGCCGGGTCCGGTCGGGGTCAGCGGAAGGGGCGCAGCGCGAGCCCGGTGAAGAGCTCGACGCCGATCCCGATCGCCCGCTCGTCGACGTCGAACTGCCCCTGGTGCAAGTCGTATACGGGCTCTCCGACCGGTCGCACGCCGAGCCGGGTCAGCTCGCCGGGAACCCGTTCGAGGAACCACGAGAAGTCCTCGCCGCCGAGGCTCTGCTCGGTGCCCTCGACCGCGCTCGCGCCCAGCACGCCGGTGGCGATGGTGCGCATCGAGGCGACCGCGTCGGGGTCGTTGACCACCGGCGGCACGCCGCGGTGGTGCTCCAGCTCCCACTTCGCGCCGTAGGTCGAGGCGATCACGTCCACCAGCTCGTGCATCAGGTCCGGGGCTTGGCGCCATGCCTCCAGGTCCAGGCAGCGCAGGGTGCCCTCCAGCTCGCCGTGCTGCGGGATCACGTTCGGCGCGGAGCCGGACTCGATCCGCCCCCACACCAGGCTCGCGCCCGAGCGCGGGTCGATCCGGCGCGAGAACGCCGAGGGCAGCTCGGCGGCGAGCTTGGCGAGCGCGGTGACCAGGTCGGTGGTGCGGTGCGGGCGGGCGGTGTGACCACCGGCACCCGTGAGCGTGATCACCACCCGGTCGCAGGCCGAGGTGATCGCCCCGGAGCGCAGCCCGACCCGGCCGACCTCCACCTTGGGGTCGCAGTGGATCGCGTGGATCTCCGAGACGCCGGCCAGCCCGCCCGCCTTGATCACGTCGAGCGCGCCGCCCGGCAGCTTCTCCTCGGCCGGCTGGAAGATCAGCCGGACCGGGCGCTGCAGCAGTCCCTCGCGGGCGAACTCGGCCAGCACCAGCGCGGTGCCGAGCACGATCGAGGTGTGCACGTCGTGTCCGCAGGCGTGCGCACGACCGGGCACGGTCGAGCGGTACGGCACGTCCTTGACGTCGTCGACCGGCAGCGCGTCGATGTCGCCGCGGAACGCGATCAGACCCTCGTCGGTGCGACCGCCGGGTGAGGCACGCTCGGGTCTGATGTCGCACACCAGGCCCGTCCCGGGCAGCAGTCGCGGGCGCAGACCCGCGCGCACGAGCCGTTCCCGGACGAGCCCGGTGGTACGGAACTCCTCCCGACCCAGCTCTGGGTGCATGTGCAGATCGCGCCGAAACGCGATCAGCTCGTCGGCGAAAGCCGCGGCCTTGCCGGCGGCCTGGGCGTGGAGGGAGTCGCTCACCCACGCAAGGGTACGTTGCATCGGTCTTCGCGACGTGGTAGGGAGCGAATTACCCCCGTTCGGGTGAGAAAAAAGCCTCCCGCCGGCGCATGCGCTACGGCCGGTAGGGGTATGACTTACCGCTCGTTCCCACATTGGAAGGCTTCTGCCCACTCGCGCCGCTATAAACCAAGCGCCCGATTGCTCAGGACTCCCCTTGCCGCCCATGGAACGCGTCCAGGATGCGAGACGCGGCGAGGGTCGCGGTGAGATGGCCGGCCCGGACGTCGCGTTCGAGGTCGGGCACGATAGCCCGTACCGAGGGGTGCTCGCGCAGCTCGGCGAGGAGCGCGTCGTGCACCGTCGCCCAGGTCCAGTCGACCTGCTGGCGGCGGCGCAATTCGGCCAACTCGCCGGTGGCCTCCAGGGTTCGCCGATGTTTGAGAACGGTGTCCCAGACCTCGTCCAGCCCCTCCCCGGACAACCCGGAACAGGTCAGCACCGGCGTCGTCCACGACTCCCCGGCCCGGCGCATCAGCCGCAGCGCGCCGGCGAGTTCGCGGGCGGCCCGGCGCGCGGCGAGGGCGTAGTCGCCGTCCGCCTTGTTCACCGCGACCACGTCGGCCAGCTCCAGCACGCCCTTCTTGATGCCCTGGAGCTGATCGCCGGTGCGGGCCAGGGTCAGGAACAGGAAGCAGTCGACCATGTTCGCCACGGTCGTCTCGGACTGACCCACGCCGACCGTCTCGACCAGGACCACGTCGTAGCCGGCCGCCTCCATCAGCACGATCGACTCGCGGGTGGCCCGGGCCACCCCGCCGAGCGTGCCGGCGGTCGGCGAGGGCCGTACGAACGCGTGGTCGTCCACCGCGAGCCGGCCCATCCGGGTCTTGTCGCCCAGGATGCTGCCGCCGTGCCGGGAGGAGGACGGGTCGACGGCGAGCACCGCGACCCGATGGCCCGCGCCGGTCAGCCGGGTGCCCAGCGTCTCGATGAACGTGGACTTGCCCACGCCCGGCACGCCGGTGATGCCCACCCGGTGGGCACCGCCGGCGTGCGGCAGCAACTTGACCAGCAACTCCTGCGCCAGGTCGCGGTGGTCGGGCCGGGTGGACTCGACCAGCGTGACCGCCCGGGCCAGGATCGTGCGATTGCCCGCGAGCACGCCCTCGGCGTACGCGCCGACGTCGATCACCCGTGCCATCAGTCGACCGGCAGCTCGTGGTCCAACTGCTTGTATAGGCCCCGTAGCAGGTCCACCGCGGCGTCGGCGATCACCGTGCCGGGCGGGAAGACGGCGGTGGCGCCCATGTCGAGCAGCGGCTGTACGTCGGCGGGCGGGATCACCCCGCCGACCACGACCATGATCTCCTCGGCGTCCAGCGCGGCCAGCTCCCGGCGCAGGGCCGGCACCAGGGTGAGGTGACCGGCCGCGAGCGAGGACACGCCGACCACGTGCACGTCCGCCTCGACCGCCTGTCGGGCCACCTCGCCCGGCGTCTGGAACAGCGCGCCCACGTCCACGTCGAAGCCGAGGTCGGCGAACGCGGTGGCGATCACCTTCTGCCCCCGGTCGTGCCCGTCCTGGCCCATCTTGGCCACCAGGATGCGCGGCCGGCGGCCCTCCAGCTCCTCGAATCGGGCGACCAGGCCGCGGGCGGTCTCCACGTTGGCCGACATGCCCACCTCTTCCCGGTAGACCCCGGTCAGCGTGCGGATCTGCGCCTGGTGCCGGCCGTACACCGACTCCAGCGCGTCGGAGATCTCGCCGACGGTGGCCTTGGCCCGGGCCGCGTCCACCGCGAGCGCGAGCAGGTTGTGTTCGAGATCACGCGGCCGGGTGCCCTCGACGTCCGCCTGCGCGGCGCCGGAGAGCGCGGCCAGCGCCCGGCGCACCGCGTCCTCGTCGCGCTCCTCGCGCAGTCGGCGCAACTTCTCCAGCTGGCCCTCGCGCACCGCGTTGTTGTCGATCTTGAGCACGTCGATCGCCTCGTCGCTGGCGACCAGGTACTTGTTGACGCCGATCACCGACTGCCGGCCCGAGTCGATCCGGGCCTGGGTGCGCGCCGCCGCCTCCTCGATCCGCAGCTTGGGCAGGCCCTCGGCGATCGCCGACGCCATGCCGCCCGCCCGCTCGGCCTCGGCGATGTGCTCCCGGGCGCGTACCGCGAGGTCGTGGGTGAGGCGTTCGATGTAGGCCGAGCCGCCCCACGGGTCGATCACGTCGCACGTGCCCGACTCCTGCTGGAGCAGCAGCTGGGTGTTGCGCGCGATCCGGGCGGAGAAGTCGGTCGGCAGCGCCAGCGCCTCGTCCAGCGCGTTGGTGTGCAACGACTGGGTGTGGCCCTGGGTCGAGGCCATCGCCTCCAGGCAGGTGCGCACCACGTTGTTGAACACGTCCTGGGCGGTCAGCGACCAGCCCGAGGTCTGCGAGTGGGTGCGCAGCGAGAAGGACTTGGGGTTCTTCGCGCCGAACGACTTGACGATGTCGGCCCACAGCAGGCGCGCCGCGCGCAGCTTGGCGACCTCCATGAAGAAGTTCATCCCGATCGCCCAGAAGAACGACAGGCGCGGCGCGAACGCGTCGATGTCCAGGCCCGCCTCGACGCCCGCGCGCAGGTACTCGATGCCGTCCGCGAGCGTGTAGGCCAGCTCCAGGTCGGCCGTGGCCCCGGCCTCCTGGATGTGGTAGCCGGAGATGGAGATCGAGTTGAACTTCGGCATCTTCTGCGAGGTGTACGCGAAGATGTCGGAGATGATCGACATCGAGGGCTTGGGCGGATAGATGTAGGTGTTGCGGACCATGAACTCCTTGAGGACGTCGTTTTGGATCGTCCCCGTGAGCTGTTCCGGTGCCACCCCCTGCTCCTCCGCCGCGACGATGTAGAGCGCGAGCACGGGCAGCACCGCGCCGTTCATCGTCATCGACACCGACATCCGGTCCAGCGGGATGCCGTCGAAGAGTTGGCGCATGTCGTAGATCGAGTCGATCGCCACGCCCGCCATGCCGACGTCGCCGGTCACGCGCGGGTGGTCCGAGTCATAGCCCCGGTGGGTGGCCAGGTCGAACGCGATCGACAGGCCCTTTTGGCCCGCCGCGAGGTTGCGCCGATAGAAGGCGTTGGACTCCTCGGCGGTGGAGAAGCCCGCGTACTGGCGAATCGTCCACGGCTGGTTGACGTACATCGTCGGGTACGGCCCGCGCAGGAACGGCGTGATGCCCGGGTAGGTGCCCAGGAAGTCGAGCCCTTCCAGGTCCTCGTCGGTGTACAGCGCCTTGAGCGGGATGCCCTCGGGGGTGTCGTGGGTCAGCGCGTCGGCGTCCTTGCCGGTCTCCTCGCGCACCGCCTCGCGCCACGCGTCGAGGTCGCCGGACGCGGGCGCGTCGAGCTCGACCTGGGTGAAGTCGGGAATGCTCATTTCGCCCCCTCCGGGGTCGGCGAGAGGTTGTCGTACGTGGTGTGCAGCACGTCGAGCGCGTCGCATCCGCTGTACACGTACCCGTCCACGTCGGCGCCGTGCGCCTTTTGCCCCGCGAGCAGGATCCGGCCGGCTCCGGCGGCGCGCAGCGCGGCGGCGACCGGGGCCGCGAGCGTGGCGTAGAGCTTCTCCGAGGAGGTCAGCACCACGGTCGCCGGGCGGCCCGCGTCGATCCAGCGCGCGACGATCGCCTCGGCGGCGCTCTCGTCACTCTCGGTGGTACCCGCCTCCACGGTGGCGATGCCGCCCGCCGCGAACAGGTTGGCGGCGAAGCCGGCCCGCGCGGTGTACTGCGCGAGCGGTCCCAGGGTGGCGAGGAAGACGGTCGGGCGGGCGCCGGTGGCGGCGAGCAGTTCGTCCGAGCGGTCGCGCAGCGCCTCGTACGCCTCGGCGTAGCGCACCCGGGGCAGTCCGGCGGCGGAGACCGGGATGTCGGGCGCGGGTTCGCGCACGACGGGGGCCTCGGTCAGGTTCGGGAATTCGCTGACCCCGGTGATCGGGTCGGTCCGGGTCGCGATCGCCCGGTCCCGCTCGGCGCGCACTTCGGCGAGGCGCTCGGCGAGCCATCCCGAGTCGAGCGCCGCGACGATGCCGCCCTGGCGCTCGATCTCCTGGAAGAACGCCCATCCGGCCCGGGCGAGGTCGTCGGTGAGTTGTTCGACGAACCACGAGCCGCCCGCCGGGTCGATCACCTGTGCGAGGTGCGACTCCTCCAGGAGCAGTGCCTGGGTGTTGCGGGCGATTCGCCGGGAGAACGCGTCCGGCAGCCCGATCGCGGCGTCGAAGGAGCGCACGGTGACCGCGTCGGCGCCGCCGACGCCGGCCGCGAAGGAGGCGACCGTGGTGCGCAGCATGTTGACCCACGGGTCGCGCCGGGTGGTCATCGCCCACGAGGTCAGCGCGTGCTGGCGCTGGGCGCCGGCCGCGGGCGACGCGCCGGACGCCTGGGCCACCCGGGCCCAGAGCCGGCGTGCGGCGCGCAGCTTGGCGATGGTGGGGAACTGTTCGGCGGTGGCGGCGAAGCGGAACTCGATCAGCCCGAGGGCGGTGTCCACGTCGAGTCCGGCGGCGGTGAGCGCGCGCAGGTAGGCGACGCCGGCGGCGGTGGCCGCGCCGAGTTCCTGCCCGTCCGAGCCACCCGCCTCGTGATACGGCTGTCCGTCGGCGACGATCGCCTGGATCCCGGCGAACTCCGCGTGGGCGCGCGCCGCCAGCCGCGCGGCGGCGGGCAAATCGGCGCCCGAACCGGTGCGCGCGTGCGAGGAGATCGGGTCGGCGCCGAGGTTGCCGCGCAGTTCGGCGGGCGCCACGCCGCTCGCCCGGAACACCGCGAGCAGGGCGTCGGCGGCCGGAACGAAGTCGGCGCCGGTGGCCAGGGCCACCGGCGCCAGGTCGAGCAGCACGCCGTCGAGCGCGCGGGCCAGGTCGCCCGGGGCCAGCGCGTCGGCACCGACGTACAGGAAGACGGAGGTGACCCCGTTCTCCAGGTCCGCGCGCACGCTCTCGTTGGCCCGCGCCGGATCGGTGTCCGCGTGCGCCTGGCGTACGTCCCAGCCGTCGGCCGCGTGACCGGCCGCGCGCGAGCCCCGGACGAACGGGCTCAGTCCGGGCAGGCCCGGCCGCGCCGCGGCCTCGGTGTAGAGCGGGGACAGCGTGACGCCGTCGTAGGTGGTGGTCGCGAGCAGGTCTTCGGGGCGCTCGGGCGCGTCGTTCTCGCCCAGCACCTTCGATTTGCGGAGCACGCCGGCCACGAGGCGCTGCCATTGGTCCCGCGTGGGTTGCGGGAACTGGCCAGCGAAGGTGGATCCGGTAGACGTGCCGCCATCGACAGTAGCCTCCGTCATGCGTCGCATCGTAGGGACCGAGGCGGCGGATGAATACGCACGACTGATGTGATGTCAGCCCTACCGGCGGGTCACCTCACCGACCTGCGCGTTCGCGCTTGCGGTGATCTTTCGTCCGGGCGTGGCCCGCTTTCCCCCATACGGGTGCTGACGGGGCGTCAGGAAATGGTGACCCGCTACGCACACGTCACCCGGATGGTTCCACCCCACCATGCGGAATGGATCACATCGCGCGCCCTGCAACAAGAGGGCCCCCGATCGGTGGCTACCATGGCCGGGGCCGGGCGACCGATACCCGGCCGGGCCGACCGACAACCAGAGGGTCCGACACCGACGCGGACACCCTCCCAGCCGGCCGTGTCCCCTCATGTACCGCACCCGGAGGGTAGTTTCCGTGCCGGCTGGAACGCTCTACCGCGGCCGGGAAGGCATGTGGTCCTGGGTGGCTCATCGAGTCACCGGCGTCCTCATCTTCTTCTTCCTGTTCGCGCACGTCCTCGACACCGCACTCGTTCGCGTATCCCCCGAGGCGTACGACCAGACGATCGACATCTACAAGAACCCGTTCGTCAACCTGCTCGAATACGGGCTCGTCGCGGCCATCCTGTTCCACGCGCTCAATGGTCTGCGGATCATCGCGGTGGACTTCTGGGAGAAGGGCCCGCGCTACCAGAAGCAGATGCTCTGGACGGTGGTCGGCGTCTGGGTCGTGTTGATGGCCGGCAGCGCCTACCCGATCCTGCAGCACTCGATCAAGACCATCTTCGGGAGCTGAAGTGTCCGCCACCATCGAAAACGCACCCAAGATCCGCGGCGGCGGACCGTCGATCGAGTCGCCGCGCAGCAAGCGTTCGCCGCGTTCGACCAAGACCAACTTCGAGCTGTACAGCTGGCTGTTCATGCGGCTGTCCGGCGTGCTCCTGGTCGTCCTGGTCCTGGGCCACCTGCTCATCCAGCTCGTCCTGGACGGTGGCGTGTCCAAGATCGGCTTCGCGTTCGTCGCGGGCCGCTGGGCGTCGCCGTTCTGGCAGTCGTGGGACCTCATCATGCTGTGGCTCGCCGAGCTGCACGGTGTCAACGGTCTGCGCACGATCATCAACGACTACGCGGAGCGGGATCAGACCCGGTTCTGGCTCAAGGCGCTGCTGTACACGTCCGCGCTGATCGTGCTCTTCCTGGGGACGCTGGTGATCTTCACCTTCGACCCCAACATCGGCAACTGACCGCGGCCGATCCCAGCACCCGAGGACTGAACGAGCATCATGCAGACCCACAAGTACGACACCGTCATCGTCGGCGCGGGCGGCGCCGGCATGCGCGCGGCCCTGGAGTCGAGCAAGCGCAGCCGTACCGCCGTACTGACCAAGCTGTACCCCACGCGTTCGCACACCGGCGCCGCGCAGGGTGGCATGTGTGCCGCCCTCGCCAACGTCGAGGAGGACAACTGGGAGTGGCACACGTTCGACACGGTCAAGGGTGGTGACTACCTCACCGACCAGGACGCCGCGGAGATCATGTGCAAGGAGGCGATCGACGCCGTCCTGGACCTGGAGAAGATGGGTCTCCCCTTCTCCCGGACCCCCGAGGGCCGGATCGACCAGCGCCGCTTCGGCGGGCACACCCGCGACCACGGCAAGGCGGCCGTGCGCCGCTCCTGCTACGCGGCGGACCGCACCGGCCACATGATCCTCCAGACGCTGTTCCAGAACTGCGTCAAGCAGGACGTCGAGTTCTACAACGAGTTCTACGTCCTGGACCTGCTCCTGGCCGAGGACGAGGCGGGCAACAAGTCCACCTCGGGCGTGGTCGCGTACGAGCTGGCCACCGGCGAGATCCACGTCTTCCAGGCCAAGTCGGTGATCTTCGCGACCGGCGGCTTCGGCAAGGTCTTCAAGACCACCTCGAACGCGCACACCCTCACCGGCGACGGCATGGGCATCGCGTGGCGTCGCGGGCTGCCGCTGGAGGACATGGAGTTCTACCAGTTCCACCCGACCGGTCTCGCGGGCCTGGGCATCCTGCTCACCGAGGGTGCCCGCGGCGAGGGCGGCATCCTGCGCAACGCCGACGGCGAGCGCTTCATGGAGCGCTACGCGCCGACCATCAAGGACCTCGCGCCGCGCGACATCGTCGCGCGCTCGATGGTCCTGGAGGTGCTGGAGGGTCGCGGCGCCGGTCCGAACAAGGACTACGTCTACCTCGACCTGACCCACCTGCCGGCGGAGCAGATCGAGGAGAAGCTGCCGGACATCACCGAGTTCGCGCGCACCTACCTGGGCGTCGAGCCGACCACCGAGCTGGTTCCGGTGTACCCGACCGCGCACTACGCGATGGGCGGCATCCCGACCAACGTCGAGGCCGAGGTGTTGTCGGACAACACCACGGTGGTTCCGGGTCTGTACGCGGCCGGCGAGGTCGCCTGCGTGTCCGTGCACGGCTCGAACCGGCTCGGCACCAACTCGCTGCTCGACATCAACGTGTTCGGCCGGCGTGCGGGCATCGCCGCCGCCGAGTACGCGAGCACGCACGACTTCGTCGAGCTGCCCGAGGCCCCCGAGGCCACGGTCGTCGAGCTGATCGAGCGGCTGCGCGACAGCTCGGGCACCGAGCGGGTCGGCCAGATCCGCGCCGAGATGCAGGAGACGATGGACGCCAACGCCGGCGTCTACCGCACCGAGGAGACGCTCAAGCAGGCACTCTCCGACATCAAGGGCCTGCAGAAGCGCTACCTCGACGTCTCCATCCAGGACAAGGGCAAGCGGTACAACACCGACCTGCTCGAGGCGATCGAGCTGGGCTTTCTGCTCGACCTGGCCGAGGTCCTGGTCGTCGGCGCGCAGAACCGCAAGGAGTCGCGCGGCGGCCACGCCCGCGAGGACTTCCAGGCGCGCGACGACGAGAACTACATGAAGCACACGATGGCGTACCGCGAGGTCGACGCGAAGGGCGAGCACTCGATCCGCCTGGGCTACAAGCCGGTCGTGGTCACCCGCTACCAGCCGATGGAGCGTAAGTACTGATGACTGCCGTAGTGGAAGAGACCGCGCCCGGCACCGGGCACGGCAGCACGGCCGCCGAGCGCGACCACACGCCGATCGTGATCACCCTGCGGATCCGCCGGTTCAACCCGGAGACCGACGCGGAGCCGTACTGGCAGGACTTCAAGGTCGAGGCCGACCCGACCGAGCGCATCCTGACCGCCATGATGAAGATCAAGGCGGAGCAGGACGGCTCGCTCACCTTCCGCCGCTCCTGCGCGCACGGCATCTGCGGCTCGGACGCGATGCGGATCAACGGGCGCAACCGGCTGGCCTGCAAGACCCTGGTCAAGGACCTGGACATGGCCAAGCCGATCACGGTCGAGGCGATCAAGGGTCTGAAGCTGGAGAAGGACCTCGTCGTCGACATGGATCCGTTCATGCAGGCGTACAAGGACGTGATGCCGTTCCTGATCACGTCGGGCAACGAGCCGACGCGCGAGCGGCTGCAGAGCCCGGAGGACAGGGACAGGTTCGACGACACCACCAAGTGCATCCTGTGCGCGGCGTGCACCACGTCGTGCCCGGTGTTCTGGAGCGACGGGCAGTACTTCGGCCCGGCCGCGATCGTCAACGCGCACCGGTTCATCTTCGACTCGCGGGACGAGGGCGCCGAGGAGCGCCTCGAGATCCTGAACGAGAAGGAGGGCGTGTGGCGCTGCCGCACGACCTTCAACTGCACCGAGGCGTGCCCGCGCGGCATCGAGGTCACCAAGGCGATCCAGGAGGTCAAGCGCGCGCTGATCTTCCGCCGCGTGTGATCGATCCGCACCGACGAGGGCCCGGAACCGTGCTTCGGTTCCGGGCCCTCGGGCGTTCGTGGTCGGCGCGCGTCAGCCCGCTTCGGCCGCGCGGACGCGCTCGCCGTGGCGCAGGGTCGCGGCGCGCAGCGCGGTCTCGGCGTCGACGCCCCGACGGGCGGCCAGTTCGGTGACGGCCAGCAGCAGGTCGCCGATCGCCTCGGGGCCGGCGTAGTCGTCGGCGTCGATGGCCGTGGGGAGCACGGGGGTGGGTACGGTCAGGCCCGCCTTGCCGGTGCGGGACAGGAACTTCGCCGCCAGCGCCAGGGCCGGCTGGCCCATCGCGATGCCGTCGAGGGCCGAGGCGCGATGCGACTTCTCCGCGGCCTTGAGCGCGTCCCAGTTGGCCTCTACCGCCTCCGGGGTGTCGGCCTCCACGTCGGCGAACACGTGCGGGTGGCGGCTGATCAGCTTGTCCACGATGCCGCCGGCCACGTCGTCGATGCCGAACGGGTCGGCCTCGTCCTCCTGGGCGACCCGGGCGTGGAAGAACACCTGCATCAGCACGTCGCCCAGTTCCTCGCGCAGGTGCTCGCGGTCCCCCGAGTCGATCGCGTCGACCAATTCGTAGGTCTCCTCGACCAGGTAGCGGGCCAGCGACTCGTGGGTCTGCTTCGCGTCCCACGGGCAGCCGCCGGGCGAGCGCAGCCGGTCCATCACCGCGACCAGGTCGAGCAGGCGCGCGCCCGGCAGGTCCCAGGCGCCGGGCAGCAGTTCGATCTCCGGGACCGGCTCGCCGCCCTCGTCGCCCGCCGCGACCCGGGCCAGGGCCGGGCCCAGGCCGGGGTCGTCGTCGGTCGCCGCGAGCCAGACGACCAGGCCCGTGCGGGCGCGGTCGAGCAGGTGGCGGGCGAGCGGGAGCGGGCCCGCGTCGAGGTCGGCGATGTCGACCTCGACGCCCGCCTCGCGCAGATACGGCAGCTGGGGGTGGTCGGCGTCGGCGGTCAGCACGCACCCGGTCGGCGTGCCGGCCGCCTCGCGCAGCGTGCGCCACGCGGGCCAGCTCAGCAGGCCGGGGGCGACCCGGTGGGTGCCGGCGAGCAGGACGAGGCGGGCGGGCGGCGCGGCGGTAGGCGAGTCACTCACCCGGCCAGCCTACGGTCCGGCTCAGGTGCCGCTCGCCGCCCCGGGCTGGGCGTCGGCGGAACCGGCCGCCGGCTGGGTGCCCGGGGCCAGCCACGAGTAGGTCGCGGCGGTGGTGGTCAGCTTCGCCGAGTCCCAGGTGCCGTACCTCGGGTTCACCTTGATCTTCATCGAGGCCGCCACCTCGCCCAGGTAGGCGTCCAGCTGCGCCTGGCCGTCGGCGGTGCCCAGGTCGATCCCGCGCACCCGGGCGATCTCCCCCTTCAGCGCCTCGGTCCGGACGAAGTCGTCCACCTCGGCGGGCAGCACGCCGATCCGCACCAGGCGGGCCTCCAGGTTCTGCGGGCCGCCGAGCCGGGCCTCCAGCGTGCGGCGGGCCTGGAGCACCTGGGTCGCGTTCAGGGCGACGTGGTTGCGCCCGGCCGCCTCGGCGATCACCCGACGCGAGATCAGCTGGACCAACTCGGCCTGGTTGGCCTCCAGTTGGGCGCTGGTGCCGTTGAGCGGCAGGTTCTGCCGGGAGAACGCCTGCTCCAGCTTGTCCACCTTGGCGTTGAGGGTCGAGATCTCGATGCGCTCCCCGCCGACCATGGCGGCCGCGCCCGCCTTGGATTCCGAGCAGCCGGAGAGCGCGAAGCCGGTGACCAGCACCAGCCCCACCGCGGCCACCCGGGCCCGGGACGCGGCCCGCCGCCGGCGGTGCGCGGAATCGACAGGGACGGAACGCGACGTGCGACTCACACGAACTCCCAATGCTCGATGGCGCTGTACGGCGGTACGACTGTCGGCCACGGCGGACTGCGACCCATGACCAACGATCAAAGATACGGGTGGGCACGCCCGAAGTCCGCATATTCGCCAAGATCATCCGCGGCGGGCGACAACCCGTCGCGGCTCCCGGACCGGCGCCGACGCGCCGGTCCGGGAGCCGGGGAGCCGGCTCGAGCCTACTTCTTCGCCGCCGCGATCGGCTCCAGCAGGATCGCGTCCACCAGATCCCGCGCCCACGTCAACAGCGCCCCGTCACGCAGCGGTTGCCCGCCGATCCGGGCGGTCATCGGCTTGGGCACCAGGATCTGCTGGGTCGCCGCCTTGACCAGCGTCTTCGGGTACAACCGCTGGAGCCGCAACTGCTGCGACTCGCGCAGTTCGACCGGGCCGAACCGGACGAAGTTGCCCTGGAGCGTGACGTCGGCGATCCCGGCGGTGCGTACGTGCGCCCGGAACCGGGCCACCTCCAGCAGGTTCTCCACCGGCTGCGGCAACGGCCCGTAGCGGTCCACCAGTTCGGCCCGCACCGCGTCGATGTCCGCCTCGCAGGTGATCGCCGCGATCCGCCGGTACGCCTCCAGGCGCAGCCGCTCGCCGGGCACGTAGTCGTGCGGGACGTGCGCGTCGATGGGCAGCTCGACCCGGATCTCCGGGACCTCCTCCGCGCCCTCGCCGCCCGCCGCGAGTTCCTTGTACTGGTTGACCGCCTCGCCCACCATGCGCACGTACAGGTCGAACCCGACGCCCGCGATGTGCCCGGACTGTTCGCCGCCGAGCAGGTTGCCCGCGCCGCGGATCTCCAGGTCCTTCATCGCCACGAACATGCCCGCGCCCATCTCGGTGTGCTGGGCGATGGTGGCGAGGCGCTCGTGCGCGGTCTCGGTCAGCGGCTTCTCCGGCGGGTACAGGAAGTACGCGTACGCCCGCTCGCGGCCCCGGCCCACCCGGCCGCGCAACTGGTGCAGCTGGGACAGCCCGAAGTTGTCGGCCCGCTCCACGATCAGCGTGTTGGCGTTGGAGATGTCGATGCCGGACTCGACGATCGTGGTGCAGACCAGGACGTCGAACTCCTTCTCCCAGAAGTCCACCACCACCTTCTCCAGCGCGTTCTCGTGCATCTGGCCATGGGCGATGGCCACCCGGGCCTCGGGCACCAGTTCGCGGATCCGGCTCGCCGCGCGGTCGATCGACTCGACCCGGTTGTGGATGTAGAAGACCTGCCCCTCGCGCAGCAGTTCGCGCCGGATCGCGGCGCCCATCTGCTTCTCCTCGTACGGCCCCACGAAGGTGAGCACCGGGTGCCGCTCCTCGGGCGGCGTGGTGATCGTGGACATCTCCCGGATACCGGTGACCGCCATCTCCAGGGTGCGCGGGATCGGGGTCGCGGACATGGTCAGCACGTCGACGTTGGCGCGCAGCTTCTTCAACTGCTCCTTGTGCTCGACGCCGAAGCGCTGCTCCTCGTCGACGATGACCAGGCCCAGGTCCTTGAACCTCGTCTCGGCCGAGAACAGCCGGTGGGTGCCGATCACGATGTCGATCGAGCCCTCGCGCAGGCCCTCCAGGACCGCCTTGGCCTCGGTCTCGGTCTGGAACCGGGACAGCGACTTCACCACCACCGGGAACTGCGCGTAGCGCTCGGAGAAGGTGGAGAAGTGTTGCTGGACGAGCAGCGTGGTGGGCACCAGGACGGCCACCTGCTTGCCGTCCTGGACCGCCTTGAACGCCGCGCGCACCGCGATCTCGGTCTTGCCGTAGCCGACGTCCCCGCAGATCAGCCGGTCCATCGGGATCGGCTTCTCCATGTCGCCCTTGACCTCCTCGATCGAGGAGAGCTGGTCGGGCGTCTCGACGTAGGGGAAGGCGTCCTCCAACTCGCGCTGCCACGGGGTGTCCGGGCCGAAGGCGTGTCCGGGCGCGGCCATCCGGGCCGAGTAGAGCTTGATCAGGTCGCCCGCGATCTCCTTGATCGCCTTCTTCGCCTTGGCCTTGGTCTTGGCCCAGTCGGCGCCGCCGAGGCGGTGCAGTGACGGGCTCTCGCCGCCGACGTACTTGGTGACCTGCTCCAGCTGGTCGGTGGGCACGAACAGGCGGTCGCCCGGTTGGCCGCGCTTGGCGGGGGCGTACTCCAGGACCAGGTACTCGCGCTGCGCGCCCTGCACCGTGCGCTGGACCATCTCCACGTAGCGCCCCACGCCGTGCGACTCGTGCACCACGAAGTCGCCGGCCTTGAGCTGGAGCGGGTCGACCATGTTGCGCCGTCGGCTGGGCAGCCGGCGCATGTCCTTGGTCGAGGTGCGCTGGCCGGAGACGTCCTCCTCGGTCAGCACCAGGGTGCGCAGCGACTCGGAGGCGAAGCCGTGTCCGATGCAGCCGGTGGTCACGTGCACCACGCCGGTCTCCGGCACCTCGGCGAGGTCCGCGTCGAGCCGGGCCGGCACCCCCTCGCCGGACAACGTCTCGACGAAGCGCGCGGCCGGTCCGTGGCCCTCGGTGACCAGTACCACGCGCCAGTCGTCGGCGAGTCGGCCCTTGATCTCGGCCAGCACCCGCTGCGCGTCGCCGCGGTAGGCCTCGACCTCGACCGCGCCGATCTCGGTACCGGAGTCGTCGGCGTCGGCGCCGAACGGGCTGAGCGACCACCACGGCACACCGATCCCGGCGGCGTGCTCGCGCACGTCGGCCAGGCTCCACAGGGACGCGGCGCCCAGGTCGATCGGGCTCTCCCCGCCGCCCGCCGCCGCGGCCCAGGACGCGTCCAGGAACTCGCGGCTGGTGGCCACCAGGTCGGCGGAGCGGGTGCGGACCCGCTCGGGGTCGCAGACGAGCACGTGACTGCCCGCGGGCAGCACGTCGAGCAGCAGCTCCATGTCGTCCACCAGCGCGGGGGCCAGCGACTCCATGCCCTCCACTGCGATGCCCTCGGCGATCTTGCCGAGCATCTCGACCAGGCCGGGATGCTCCACCAGGAGTTCGCGGGCCCGTTCGCGCACGTCGTCGGTGAGCAGCAGCTCACGGCAGGGCGGTGCCCACAGGCCGTGTTCGGCGGTCTCCAGGGAGCGCTGGTCGGCGACCTTGAACCAGCGGATCTCCTCGACCTGGTCGCCCCAGAACTCGACCCGGAGCGGGTGCTCCTCGGTCGGCGGGAACACGTCGAGGATGCCGCCGCGCACGGCGAACTCGCCGCGCTTCTCCACCAGGTCGACGCGTGCGTAGGCGGCTGCGGCCAAACGCTCGACCACGGTGTCGAGGTCGATCTCCTGCCCGGCCACCAGGGCCACCGGCTCCAGCTCGCCCAGGCCCTTGACCTGCGGCTGGAGCACGCTGCGGATCGGCGCGACGACGACCTTGAGGGTGCCGGTGCCGGCGTCGGAGCGCTCGCCCGAGGTGGGATGGGCGAGCCGGCGCAACACCGCGAGCCGGCGGCCGACGGTGTCCGAGCGCGGGGACAGCCGCTCGTGCGGCAACGTCTCCCACGAGGGGTATTCCACGACGGAGTCCTCGGGCAGCAGCGACCCCAGGGCCGCGACGAGGTCCTCGCACTCGCGGGTGGTGGCGGTGACCGCGAGTACGGGTCGATCCGCGCGGGCGGCGACGGCGGCCACCACGAAGGGGCGCAGCGCCGGTGGTCCGACGAGGTCGAGGGCGGTACCGCGGCCCTCGGACGCGGCCCGCACCGCCTCGGCGACGGCGGGGTCCTGGACGACGATGTCTAGCAGACCGGTCAGGCTCATGGGCCGGTTGGATCCTCCGCAACGCGAACGGCCCCGACCTTGGAAAAGGACCGGGGTTCCCCGACAACCCTACGCCCGAAGGGGCCGGTGCCGCCCGCGATGACAACGTGTGACTGTGACCAGTACCGCCCACCCCTCCCCCTTGGCAATGTAACTGATAGGGGGTCCAATGGCCTGCGAACAGGAATCTGACGGGTCGTCGGATTTCCGGCGGGCGGCCGTCGGGAGTCCGGGCGGCGGCTGGACCAGGGGAGACGACGGACACGATGAGCAGCGCGCAGCAGAAGCTCTACATCGGCGGCGAATGGGTCGAGCCGGAGCGCGGTCACTACGAGGTGATCAACCCGGCCACCGAGGAGGTCGTGGGTCTGGCGCCCGAGGCGTCGGTGGAGCAGGCGAACGCGGCGACCGCGGCGGCGGCCGAGGCGTTCGGCACCTGGTCGCGGACCACCCCCGAGGAGCGCTCCCGGATCCTGGACCGGGCCGCGGACCTGTTCCTGAAGATGGGCGGCGAGGTGGTCCCGCTGGCCTCCGCCGAAACCGGCGCCACGCTCTCGGTCACGGGCATGATGCAGCTGGGCACCACGTACTCCCGGTTCAAGCGCTACGCCAAGGGCGCGCTGGAGCCGACCGAGTTCCCGCTCGCCCCGCAGCCCACACCCGAGACCGCGCTGAGCCGGGCGGGCATCTTCGGCGCGGTGGAGGTGCGCCAGCCGGTCGGCGTGGTCACCTGCATCACCTCGTACAACAACCCGTTGGCGAACACCGCGGGCAAGGTCGCGCCGGCGCTGGCGATGGGCAACACGGTCGTGGTCAAGCCCGCGCCGCAGGACCCGCTGGCGGTGTACCGGATGGCCGAGGCGCTGGCCGAGGCCGGGCTGCCGGCGGGTGTGCTGAACGTGGTCACCGGCTCGGGGGTGGACGTGTCCGAGGCGACGGTGGCCTCGCCGCACGTGGACATGATCAGCTTCACCGGCTCGACCGCGATCGGCGCGCGGATCGCGGAGGTGGCCGGCCGTACCTTCAAGCGTCAGCTGATGGAGCTGGGCGGCAAGGGCGCGTGCATCGTGCTCGACGACGCCGACCTGGACGCGGCGGTGCACGGCATCGGCACGGTGTGGAGCTTCTACGCGGGCCAGATCTGCACCGCGCCGACCCGGGTGATCGCCCAGCGCGGCATCTACGACCGGCTCGTGGAGCGGCTCGCGGAGCACGCGAACGGGCTGAAGGTGGGCAGCCCGCTGGATCCCGCGACGCAGGTCACCCCGGTCATCTCCGCGGTGCAGCGCGGCCGGGTGGAGGCGCTGATCGCCAAGGGTCGCGAGGAGGGCGCCCGCCTGGTGGTCGGCGGTGAGCGGCCGGACTTCGCGAAGGGCTTCTACGTGGCGCCGACGCTGTTCGCGGACGCGACCAACGCGATGACCATCGCGCGCGAGGAGTTCTTCGGCCCGGTGGTCACGGTGATCCCGTTCGACGGGGACGAGGAGGAGGCGATCCGGATCGCCAACGACTCGGACTACGGGCTGATCTCGTACGTCTTCGCCGGGGACACCACCCGCGCCTACGGCATCGCCCGCCGGCTGCGCTCCGGCGGTGTCGGGGTGAACACCGTCGGGCGCAACATGGAGGCCCCGTTCGGCGGCTTCAAGCAGTCGGGCGTCGGCCGCGACGGCGGCTCGTACGGCCTGGCCGCCTACAGCGAGATCCAGAGCATCGTCTGGCCCAGCGCCTGACCGGCGCGACACGGACCGCGAGCGGCCCCGGGATCCTTCCCCGGGGCCGCTCGCCCCTTTCCGGCGGCCCCTTCGTGTTCGGGTCCGGGACGTCTCGGGTTCGTCGGTTTCCCGCGTGGGGGTGAGGTCGTGGCCATAACCTGAGGGGCGGTTCGCGGCGCTCGGTCGCGGGCCCGTCAGGGGGGATCTCTCGCAATGTCGCAACCGCAACGTCTGGTCCGGGCCTGGTCGGTGCGCGCGGGGGCCGCGCGCACCCAGGTGGAAGCCGGGGTGCGGGCGCGACGATGGTTGTGGTTCCGCGAGGCGTTCCCGGACATCGAGCGGTTGCGCGTGGTGGACCTGGGCGGCTCCACCGAGTTCTGGTGGCACGCCCCGGTACGGCCCGCGCACGTGCGGGTGGTCACGACGGCCGAGCGGGCCGCCGAACCGGCCCCGTGGCTGACCGTCGAGGCCGGCGATCCGCTGGCCTGGAACGGCGGTTGCGACCTGGTGGTGAGCGACGGTCTGCTGGAGCGGCTGGCCGCGCCGACCGACCGGGCCCGGCTCGCCGACGTCGTGCACGCCTCGGCCGAGCGCTACTGGCTGCGCACCGCCGCCCGCGAGCACCCGCTCGATCCGCAGACCTCGCTGCCCGCCGTGCACCTGCTGCCCGGTCGGGTCCGGACCCGGATCGACGGCTCCGCGCCGAGGGTTTTCCCGGCCCGGCGCGCGGAGTTGGCCTCGCGCTTTCCCGGATCGGTGGTCCGCGGCGAGCGGGTGGCCGGGCTCGTGTCGTCCTGGGTGGTGGCCAAGCCGCGTGCCGATCACGTGCCGGGCCGCCCCTGACGTTGCATCACCAGCCGCTCGGGGGTGGGCGGTTGCGCGAGGAGGGGGATTCTCGGATGCGTGTTGTCATCGCCGGTCAGGGATATGTGGGACTGCCGCTGGCGGTTCGGGCCGCGCAGGTGGGCCACGAGGTGGTCGGCTACGACGTCGACCGGGAGCGGGTCAAGCGGCTGGCGGCGGGTGAGTCCTACGTCGAGGACATCCCCGCCGCCGAGGTGCGCGCGATCTCGGACGCGGGCCGCTACCGCGCCACGAGCGAGCCGAGGGATCTGGGCGGCTACGACATCGCGGTGATCACCGTGCCCACGCCGCTGCGCGAGGGTGTACCGGACCTGAGCTACATCGAGGAGTGCGCCCGCACGCTCGCGCGGTACCTGCGTCCGGGCGCGTGCGTGGTGCTCGAATCGACCACCTACCCGGGCACCACGGAGGAGTTGGTCGGCCCGATCCTGGAGGAGGGCTCGGGGCTGACCGCGGGCCGCGACTTCCACCTGGGCTACAGCCCGGAGCGGATCGACCCGGGCAATCCGACCTGGAACCTGGTCAACACCCCGAAGGTGGTTTCGGGGGTGGACGCCGCCTCGCTCGCGGTGGTGGAGGGCTTCTACGGCTCGCTGGTCGAGCGGGTGGTGCCGGTGTCCTCGCCCAAGGAGGCCGAACTGGTCAAGCTGATCGAGAACACCTTCCGGCACGTGAACATCGCGCTCGTCAACGAGGTCGCGATGTTCGCCCACGACCTGGGCATCGACGTGTGGGAGGCGATCGACGCCTGCTCCACCAAGCCGTTCGGGTTCCTGCGCTTCACGCCGGGTCCCGGGGTCGGCGGGCACTGCCTGCCGATCGACCCGTCGTACCTGTCCTGGCGGGTGCAGCGCGCGCTGGGACAGAGCTTTCGTTTCGTGGAGTTGGCCAACGACGTCAACAACCACATGCCCGACTACGTGATCCGCCGACTCACCGCCGCGTTCAACGCCCGGCGGCGCTCGGTCAACGGCTCGCACGTGTTGTTGGTGGGGCTCGCGTACAAGAAGAACACCGGCGACGCCCGGGAGTCGCCGTCGACGCACGTGGCCCGGCTGCTGCTGAACCTGGGCGCCGAGGTCACCGCCGCGGATCCGCACGTGGAGCAGTCCCAGGTGGTGGACGCGCGGTTGCGGCGGGTGGAGTTGACGCCGGAGACGGTCGCCGCGGCCGACGCGGTCGTCCTGCTCGTCGACCACGACGACGTGGACCTGGAGTTGTTGCGCACCGCCGACTACGTGCTCGACTGCCGTCGGGTGCTCGGCGCGGGGCCCAACATCGAGGTGTTGTAGCGGTGTTGCAGGCGGTGTCGTAGGCCCTCGCGGCCGGCGCGCGGTGATCGGGGGTGTGTCGACCACCGCGCGCCGTTTCGGCCCGTCCCGGGCCCCTGCGGCCCGTTCCCGTCGGTCCCTGCGCCTACTTGTATTCGATGATCTTCGTCTTGTGCCCGGTGGCCTTGGTGTGCGCCTTGGCCGCCACCTGTGCCGCGTCCTTCGACCGGTACCGCTGGCGGGCGCCGTCCGACTTCGACGGACAACCGCCTTCTTGGCAGAGCCATCCCCAGGTACTCATGGACAACCTCCAGACATCACAGGCGCCACTCCCGTCCCGACCGAGGACGCGAATGACTCGGACGGCCACACCGCAGCACCTGCGGCCGCCGTGCGACCGACACTCGACACGTCATGACACGCTCGTGACGGAACCCGGACGTTCCGGAGAAAAACGTTTTCCTTTTGAATGCCTACCGCTTCGCTATCGACATGCAAAGGATGCAATGCCGCGATCAATGATCTTTTCTGCCTATTGCGACGAAAGAGTGGTGCGGAATAGCTCGCCGGGGTGACGGCGCGCAAGAAGCGGCGGTCGATTGCCGATAAGCGCGACACGTTATGTCAACCTGATCGCCTCGAACGCGTGTCTTCGGCCCCGGCGGCGAATGTCACGGATTCGGGGCATTCGGACCGGCACGATCGACGGCGGCGAGCGGGTCGGACGCGGCGGCCGGGCCGACGCGCAGCGGCACCGTCCCGCCCGAGACGCACTCCCCGGTGTCCAGCCGCCACTTCCAGTGGTGTCGGGGGCACTCCAGCACCCCCGCCTCGATGTCCGCGTGCGACAGGTCCTCGCCAGCGTGCGGACAAAAGCGCTGCATCCGCACCCCGCACCGCTCGATCGACTCGCCGTGCGCGGCCGATTCGCGTTCGCGGACCATCTGCATGGTCTGCGCCGGATGTTCGCCGTAGCGCAGCAGGCTCATCAGGGTCAGGTCGAAGACGTCGGGATCACGGGCCAGGCCGAGCCGCATGGACAGCAGCGCCTCCTCCCAGCCCACCTCGCCGTCCACGATCGCGCGCAGCGCCCGCTGCGGCACCTCGATCGTGTAGGCCGGGTCGACCGGCTCGTCCTCGAACACGATGTCGCCCGCGATCCGGCCCAGCCGCACCGACCACGACCCGCCGTCCGAGGTCAGCCGCACGTCCTTGCGCCACGCGCCGAGGAAACGCCTGTTCCAGCTCTGCAACCGGGCGAAATAGGCGTCCAGTTCGGCCGGGGTCACCGGCTCGAAGGGCGGCTCGGCATACGCCCGCCACTCCTGCTCGCGGCGGTCCCGATAGGCGCTCAGATAGGCGTCGGTGCGCCAGTGCGCCACCGGGCCGGTCGGCGCCGCGAGGTCGTCGCCCGGCGCCGCCTCGATCACCCGCACCCTCGGGCAGGCATCCGCGAAGTCGGCCGCGAACGCCTCCCACAGCGGGAAGATGGTCTCGTCGCGGTCGTTGTACCGGGCCAGTTCCGGGTCCAGGAACACCGGTGGGCCGGCCGAGGGCAGATAGGACCGCGCGCCGGTCAGCCGGACCTTGCGCACCAGCGTGTCGAACAGGTCCGAGCGCACCTCCGCGGTCTTCTTGCGCTGCACCTCCTCGGGGTACGCGTAGGCGTTCGGGTACCACATCGCGCCGGAGTACTGCGCGGACAACAGGTCGATCCCGTCCGGGAGTTCGCCGAGCGGGGTGTTGCAGTCGTTGAGGTCGAGGAAGCGGTATCCGTCGAGGTCGACGAGCAGCCCGCTGTCCTCCTTGTGGCTGGTGTCGAGGAACATCGTCAGGGTCAGCCCGGGCACGGGCGTGAACGACTCGCGGTGGCCGAGCACCACCTGCTTCCCGAACCCGAGCGCGGTCATCCGCCGGACCAGCGACTTGGACCGGTAGCGGGGCAGCACCACGGTGACGCCCCGGTCCAGCCGATCGAGCAGCCGCTCGTCGAAGTGGTCCTCGTGCAGGTGCGAGAGGTAGAGGAGGTCGGGTCGTCCGGCGAGCACCTCCGGCAGCAGTTCGCGGTTGTCCGGGAAGGGGAACCACGAGCCGAGGAACGCGGGATGAAACCACGGGTCGATCAGCAGCGAGATCCCGGCGTGCGCGACCACGAAGCCGGCGTGGCCGAGATAGCGGATCGCGCCGGGCGCCGGCGGATCGGGCCTCGGGGCGACCGGCCGCTCCCGGCGGTGCTCGGACCCGGCCGTCACAGCCGGCTCAGCGCTCCCGCGAGCACCTCCGCGACACGCTCCTGCTGCCCGGCGGTCAGCTGCGGGTACAGCGGCAGCGAGAGCAGCTCCTCGGCGGCCCGCTCGGCGACCGGGAAGTCGCCCCGGGCATGGCCGAGTTCGGCGAACGCGGGTTGCAGGTGCACGGGCACCGGATAATGCACGCCGGCGCCGACGCCCGCCTCGTTCAGTAGCGCGAGCACCTTGTCCCGCTCGGGCACGCGGACCGCGTACAGGTGCCACACGTGCTCGTTCCCGGGCGCGGTCCGGGGCAGCCGTACGCCCTCGATGCCGGCCAGGAGCGTGTCGTAGCGCGCCGCCGCCGCTCGCCGGCGCACGTTCCAGTCGGCGAGCCGGCGCAACTTCGCGCGCAGCACCACGGCCTGGATGGTGTCCAGGCGCGAGTTGAACCCGAGCCGGGTGTGCACGTACTTGCGCGAGGAGCCGTGATCGCGCAACTCGCGCAGTATTCGGGCGTATTCCTCGTTGCCGGTGCACACCGCGCCGCCGTCGCCGTACGCGCCCAGGTTCTTGCCCGGGTAGAAGCTGGTGGCCGCGATCGCGTCCGGACCCCACGCGCCGGGAGCCAGGCCGTCCTGGGTGGCGCCCTGGCACTGCGCGGCGTCCTCGACCAGGAACACCCCGCGTGCCTCGGCCAGCGCCCGCAGCGCGCCCATCGGGGCCAGTTGCCCGTTCAGGTGCACCGGCAGCAGGGCCCGGGGGCCCGACGAGTCGCCCAGCGCCTCGGCGGCCCGCTGCGGGTCGAGCAGGAGGTGGTCCTCGTCCACGTCGGCCAACACCGGCCGCGCGCCCGCCCGGACCACCGCCTCCGCGGTCGCCACGAACGTGTTGGCGGGCAGCACCACACTCTCGCCCGCGCCGACCCCCAGCACCCGCAGCGCCAGTTCCACCGCGTCGGTGCCGTTGGCCACGCCCACGCAGTGCGCGGCGCCGGTGAACGCGGCGAACTCGGCCTCGAACTCCGCCACATCGGGCCCGCCGACGAACGCGCAGGTGTCCAGGACCCGGGCGATGCCGGCCGCCACCTCGGTCGCCACCTCGGCGTGCGCGGCGGCCAGATCCACCAGCGGGATCCGGTTCGGCTCAGCACTCATGCGTGTCTCCCCCACCTCGTCGCTCCGATTCGGCGAGGTCCGGCGCCGCGCGCAGTCGGCGCGCCGGCACCCCCGCCCACACCTCGGCCGGCGGCACGTCCCGCGTCACGACCGAGCCCATCCCCACCAGCGATCGGGCGCCGATCACCCGGTGCTCGCGCACCAGCGCACCGGCCCCCAGGTACGCCTCCCGGCCCACCGAGACCCCGCCCGCCAGCCGCACTCCCGCGGCCAGCGTGGCGAACTCGCCCACGTCGTCGTCGTGGGTCAACACCACCTGCGGCATCGTGTGCGCGTGTGCGCCAACCCGGACCCCGGTGGTCAACACCGTCTGCGCCATCAACACCACGCCGGGGCCGACCTCGCAGGTCCGCGGGACCACCGCGCTCGCGTGCACCAGGGTCGCCCAGCGCTCGGCCGGCAGACCGAGCCGGGCCACCACGCGCGACCGGCTCCACCAGTGCGTCGGGCTGCCGGTGCACACCACCACGAGGGCATCGGGCCACTTGTGCACCACGTCGGCTCCGCCGAGCACCGGCACGCCGTCCACCTCGGTGTCCTGGCGGGCCGGGTCGTCGTCCAGGAAACCGAGCAGTCGCCAACCCGAACTCCCGCGCGGGGAGCGGAAGTCCGGCAGTGCGGCGGCGACCTCCCGGGCGAATCCCCCGGCGCCGACGAGGAGCAGATCGCGAAAGGACACTAGACCGCCGCCCGCACGCCCGCCGCCGCCCGCACCGCGGCGACCACCCGGTCCTGCTGCGCCTCGGTCAGCTCGTGGAACAGCGGCAGGATCAGCGAGTCGCGGGTCAGCCGCTCGGTGACGGGCAGCGGTACGTGCTCGACGTCGGCGTAGGCGGGCTCCAGGTGCGCGGCCATGATCCCGCGCCGGGCGGAGATGCCGGCCCGGGCCAGCTCGCCGAGCAGTTCGTCGCGCGAGATCGGGAAGTCCTCGGGCAGCAGCACCCAGAACGCCTGGAAGTTGGTCAGCCCGTACGCGGGATCCGCGGCCGTCTCCAGGCCCGGCACATCGGCCAGCGACTCCCGGTACCGGGCCGCCAACTCCCGCCGCCGCTCGACCATCGCGGCGAGCCTGCCGAGCTGCACCAGGCCGATCGCCGCCTGCACGTCGGTCATCCGGTAGTTGAAGCCCAGTTCGTCGTAGCTCTCCACCACCGGCGCCCCGCCCGCCCGGTCCGCCGCGTCCCGATCGGCCGCGCTCACGCTCATCCCGTGCTCGCGCAGCCGGCGCAACCGGGGCGCATGGCCGGCGCGCGCCAGCGTGAGCATGCCGCCCTCGCCCGTGGTCAGCAGCTTGCGCGGGTGGAACGAGAAGGTCGCGGACATCGCCCCCGCGCCGACCGGCCGGCCCTTGTAGGTCGAACCCGCCGCACAGGCCGCGTCCTCCACCACCACGATGCCCCGGCGGTCCACCAGGGCCCGCACCGCGTCCAGGTCGGCCGGGATGCCGCCCTGGTCGACCAGGATCACCGCCCGCGTGGCCGAGGTCAGCACCGGCTCGATCGTCTCCGGCGTCAGGTTGCCGGTGGCCCGCTCGACGTCGGCGAACACCGGGCGCGCGCCCACGTAGCGCACCGCGTTGGCGGTGGCCACGAAGGACAACGACGGCACCACCACCTCGTCACCCGGCCCCACCCCGGCGTTGATCAGCGCCAGGTGCAGCGCGGTGGTGCACGAGGACAGCGCGATCGCCTCCGGCACCCCCAGCCGGTCCGCGAAGGCCCGCTCGAAGGCCGCCACCCGCGGTCCCTGGGCCACCCACCCGGAGCGCACCGCGTCGGCCGCCGCGGCCGCCTCCTCGTCGCCCATCCATGGCCGCATCACCGGAATTCGTTCCATGCCCACCGTGTCCTCCCCCAGCCCCGTCCGCGCCGAACCCTTGACCCAGCTCCGCGTCCCCACGCCCGAGCCGCACCGAACTCCCCCGGTGCGCCCATCGGTTCAGACCGCGTCCCGCCACCACGCCACCAGTCGGCGCAGCCCCTCGTCGATGTCCACCTCGGCGGTGAAGCCCAACTCCCGTGCGGCCTTGGTGGTATCGGCCAGCCGCCGGGTCACCCCGCCACTGGCCCGCGCCGGTCCGTACTCGACGCCCAGGTGTTCGGCGCCCATCACCACCAGCAGCCGCTCGGCCAGCGAGCCCAGCGAAGTCTCGCTCCCGGACGCGATGTTGAACACCTCACCGCTCGCGTCCGCCCGCGCGGCCAGGAGATTGGCGCGCGCGATGTCGTCGGTGTAGACGAAGTCCATGGTCTGCAGGCCGTCGCCGAAGATCAACGGGGGTTCCCCCTTGCCGATCCGCTCCATCCAGCGGATCAACACCTCGGTGTACAGGCCGTGTACGTCCATCCGGGGGCCGTAGACGTTGAAGTAGCGCAGCGCCACGTAGTCCAGGCCGTACATCGCCCGGAAGCTGCGCAGCAGGCCCTCGTTGAACAGCTTGGCCGCGCCGTAGAGCGTGTCGTTGTCGTACGGGTGGTGCAGCTCGGTCGTCGGGAAGTGCTCGGCCAGCCCGTACACCGACGCGGAGGAGGACGTGACCACCTTGCGCACGTCGGCCGCGACCGCCGCCTCCATCACGTCGTAGGTGCCGTCCACCAGCACCTCGAGGGCGAGCCGGGGCTCCTCGACACACTGCGTGATCCGGATCGCGGCGAGGTGGAACAGCACGTCGACACCCGGCGTCAGCCGGGCGAGCAGCGCCCGGTCGCGGATGTCGCCGTCCACCAGCTCGACCCGCTCGTCGGCCAACGCCCCGGCCAGGTTGCCCCGGTGACCCCGGGTCAGGTTGTCGAGCACGACCACCTTCGCCGCGCCCTCGTCGAGCAGGCGGTCCACGATGGTGGATCCGATGGTCCCGGCCCCGCCGGTGACCAGGCAGTGCGATCCGGCTATCTCGACACTCGTCACGATGGTTCCCCCACGGCGACGGTGACGCCGCCCAGTTCCAGGCTGCGCGAGGCGGCCTCCAGCAGTTCCAGTACCCGCAGCCCCGCCCGCCCGTCGGTCAGCGCGGGTCGGGACCCGCCGATCGCCTCGGCGAATTCGGCCATCACCGCGCGCAGCGCCTCGCGTTCGGGCAGCGCCGGCAACACCACGTCGCCCATCCGGTATGAGATCAGCTTCTCCCGGCGGGCGTCGTGGTCGAGCGCGGTGTCCTCGATCCGGTCGACTCCCTTGTCGTGCACCTGGAGCCGGGCCGCCGGGTTGGTGTCGTCCCACACCAGCGTTCGCCGCGAGCCGCCGATGATGGTGGTGCGGACCTTGGTCGGCGAGAGCCAGTTGACGTGCACGTGCGCGATGGCGCCGTTGCTCAGCCGCAGCACGAGGTAGGCCAGACAGGCCCGGCCGGTGCCCAGCGGGTCCGCGCCGTGCGCGGACACCGACACCGGACGCACCCCCGGCGGCAGGATGAAGTCGAGGATGGACAGGTCGTGCGGCGCGAGGTCCCACAACACGTCCACGTCGGGCTGGACCAGGCCGAGGTTGATCCGCACCGAGTCGAAGAAGCGAATGTCGCCCAGCTCGCCGCCGTGGATCAGCTCGCGGATGTGCCGGACCACCGGCATGTAGCAGAACGTGTGATCGCACATCAGGATCAGCCCGGTGCGCTCGGCCAGTTCGACCAGCTTGACCGCCTCGGCGTACGCGGCCGTGATCGGCTTCTCGACCAGGACGTGTTTGCCCGCCTCGAGCGCCGCCGCGACCAGTTCGAAGTGCGTCGCGGCCGGCGTCGCGATGGCGACGGCCTGCACGGCCGGGTCCGCGAGCACGTCCCGATACGACGTACTCACCCGGACCGTGCTGTACTCGCCCAGGACCGATGTGGCCCGTGCCTCGTCGAGGTCACACAGCCACTCCACCCGCAGCGCCGGCGTGGCCTGCGCGTTGCGGATCAGATTGGGCCCCCAGTAGCCGGCCCCGATGACGGCCAGCCCGATGGGCCGACCGGAGCCGGACCCAGACCCGGAATTCGACATGACGGAACGTCAACTCCCCTGCACCCCCCGGCCGCACGGGCCCAGCCGCCGCACGGCACCCCCACCCGAACGAAGCTAGCGCCCGATCCGGCCCGGCGCCGGTCAACCGGGAAATCCGCGGGGGTCGGACCGGCCTGCGAAGATCCTTGGCGGAGTCCCGGTTGCACGTGACGCCGAGGCGTTTGGCACGCTGTTGCACGCACAGTCACCGATCCGGGCGCCGACACGATCCCAGCATCGACACAAGCGGCCACCCGGCAAGCAGCACATGAACGAGAAGGGAACGCCACGTGGCCGCGGGTACCCCGACGACGACACTGGCGAAGGAACGTACGGCGGAAGTGGATCCGACGATCGAACCGGCCCCCGAGACCCCGGACCGGGGCACACCGCGGGGGACGCGCGAGAGCATCCTCCCGGCCGTGGCGGCCGCGCTGATCATCGGCAAGCGGATCAGCACCCGGGCGGGCGCCAAGGGCGACACCGTGCCGAACCCGCATCCGCTGGTCCGGGACTTCCTGCTGGCGCTGCCGCCCGAATCGCGCGAGCGCTGGCGGGGGCGCTGCCCCGAGGTCGAACTGGTCTCCGAGCACCTCTTCGAGGCCGAGGCGGCGCGCAGCAAACGGGCGGCCCGGCGGCCGTTCACCGTGCAGGAGGCGCGCCGCTCGCTCAAGGGGGCCAAGCTGACGCTGCGCCGGATCCGCGAGGACGGCGACCCGCAGCACGACACCTACCAGCCGCCGTGCCGATCCTGCGCGCCGATGCTCGAGCACTTCGGCGTCACACCGACGGAAAGCGGCTGACGTGTCCCGGTTCTCCTTTGACGTGGTGCACGAACTCAAGCGGGCCGGCTGGACGGTGGGCCGACGCCGGCTGACCCAGGCCGAGACGTGGGCCCGGCAGATCAGCGACCACGAGTCGCCCGACGGGCACCGGCACAGCGTGTTCCCGGCGGCGCTGGTGGCCTGGGCCGAGTTCGGCGCCCTGCACTTCGCGATCGGCGGCGCGGGCAAGGACGTCCTGCGCCGACCGTTCACCATCGATCCCACCCGGGGGCTGCACCTGCCCCGCACGCTGACCGACGTGGGCCGCGCGCTCGGCACCCCGCTGGCGCCGCTCGGCGACGAGGACGGCGGCAGCGCCTACCTGGCCATCGACCCGGTCGGTCGGGTGTTCGGGCTCGATCACACCGGCGAGTGGTTCATCGGCTCGTCGATGGACGCCGCGATCAGCACGCTGGTCCTGGGGCACGCCCCGGTACGCATCCGCGACGACGGGCGCTGGTAGCCGCGGCCGGCGGGCGTACGCACGCGAAAAGGGCGGTACCCCGCGGGGGGGGCGCCGCCCTTCGTCGTCGTGGCTCGCTCAGGTGTTGAATCGGTTCTGCGCCCGCTCCAGCCCCTCGCGGACCAGCGCCTCGCACGCGTCGGCCGCCCGGTCCACCTCGAACGCCAACTCCTTGCGCTCGGTGGCGGAGAAGTCCCTGAGCACGAACGCCGCGACATCCATCCGGCCCGGGGGTCGCCCGATGCCGAACCGCACCCGCAGGTAGTCGGGCCCGAGCGACTTGGTGATCGACTTCAGGCCGTTGTGCCCGTTGTCGCCGCCGCCGCGCTTGAGCCGCAACACGCCGTAGTCGACGTCCAGCTCGTCGTGCACCGCGACGATGTTCGCGACCGGGATCTTGTAGAAGTCGCGCAGCGCGGTCACCGGACCGCCGGACAGGTTCATGAACGACATCGGCTTGGCCAGCACCACCCGGTGCGGGCCGATCCGGGTCTCCACCACCTGGGCGCGCGACTTGTGCGCCTTGAATTTCGACCGATCCCGCTCGGCGAGCAGGTCGACCACCATGAACCCGACGTTGTGGCGATTCCCGGCGTATTCGGGGCCGGGATTGCCGAGGCCCACGACCAGCCAGGGACTGTCGTCCGTGGTGGCGTGGGCCTGCGACTCACTCATGATGCCGTTGTCCCCGCGTTCGTTGCGCGTGTGTCGACTCAGGCCTCTTCGGCCGCGGTCTCCTCGGCGGTCGGCTCGGGCGCCGACGGGGTGAGGATGTGCAGGATGACGGCCTCGGGGTCGCCCGCGAGCGCGGTGCCCTTCGGCAGCTTGATGTCCTTGGCGTGCACCGAGGCGCCCGGCTCCAGGCCGGTCACGTCGATCTCGATGGTGCCGGGGAGCGCGGTGGCGTCGGCCTCGACGGGGAGCGCCGGGACGACGGTCTCCAGCAGGCCGCCCGGGGCGATCTCGCCGACGGTGCTGACCGGAACCTCGACCGTGACCGTCTCGCCCTTCTGGACGATCAGGAGGTCGACGTGCTCGAGGTGCCGCTTGATCGGGTGCCGCTGGACGTCCTTGGGCAGGGCGAGCTGCGCCTTGCCGTCGATGTCCAGCGAGAACAGCACGTTGGGGGTCTTGAGCGCGAGCATGAGCTCGTGGCCCGGAAGCGCAAGGTGGAGCGGAGCGGAGCCGTGACCGTAGAGGACGGCCGGCACCTTACCCGCGCGACGGGCGCGACGGGCGGCACCCTTGCCGAACTCGGAACGCGGCTCGGCGACGATACGGACCTCGGACACGACGGGTACTCCTCGAACGACGCGGTGGCGGATGGCGGGGCGGGGTCCCCATGATGCGGATCGACTGCGGACGGTGATCGCCGGAGCCGGTTCGTAGGTGCCCGAGTGGCACCGGGTCCCCTGCAAAAGCCTTGGAGGAGTACACGACACACAACTACCGCGTCGATCACGGAGCAAGTAGCGCGCATCCCTCGCCGGGCAACCCCGTTAGCCTACCCGCTCTTCTCGGTCGACCCGAAATCGGGTCGCGACAAGCACCACTCGAACGAGTGATGGCGCGCCCCCCGGTCGGGGCACAATACCGCGAAGAGCGAGCGGGCACACATACGCCGCCCGGCCGAACGGACGGGCGGCGTACGCGAGTTGGAACAGTCGAGGCTCGGCATCCCGCTAAGGTGCCGAATGTCGACAAGGGCTTCGGATCAGCTGTGGCCCTCGAACAGGCTCGTGACCGAACCGTCCTCGAAGACCTCGCGGATCGCGCGGCCCACCATCGGGGCGATCGACAGGACGGTCAGCTTGTCGAACCGACGCTCCTCCTCGATCGGCAGCGAGTTGGTCACGATGACCTCGCTGATCCGCGAGTTCTTCAGCCGGTCCACGGCGGGGCCGGAGAGCACCGCGTGGGTGGCGGCCACGATCACGTCGGCCGCGCCGTTCTCGTACAGCGCGTCGGCGGCGGCGCAGATCGTGCCTCCGGTGTCGATCATGTCGTCGACCAGCACACAGGTACGGCCGGCGACGTCACCGACCACCTCGTGCACGGTGACCTCGTTGGCGATGTTCGGGTCGCGGCGCTTGTGGATGATCGCCAGCGGGGCGCCGAGGCGGTCCGTCCACTGGTCGGCCACCCGGACCCGGCCGGCGTCGGGGGAGACCACGGTCAGCCGCTCGCGGTCCACCCGCTTGCCCACGTGGTCGGCCAGCAGCGGCAGCGCGAACAGGTGGTCCACCGGGCCGTCGAAGAAGCCCTGGATCTGCGAGGTGTGCAGGTCCACGGCCATCAGTCGGTCGGCGCCCGCGGTCTTGAACAGGTCCGCCATCAGCCGCGCCGAGATCGGCTCGCGACCGCGGTGCTTCTTGTCCTGACGGGCGTAGCCGTAGAACGGGACGATGACCGTGATGCGCTTGGCGGAGGCCCGCTTGAGCGCGTCGATCATGATCAGCTGTTCCATGATCCACGTGTTGATCGGAGCCGTGTGGCTCTGGATCACGAACGCGTCGGCACCTCGTACGGAGTCCTCGAACCGTACGTAGATCTCCCCGTTGGCGAACTCGAAGGCCTTGGTGGGAACGAGATCCGCACCGAGCTCCGAGGCCACCTCCTTCGCAAGTTCGGGGTGGGCCCTGCCCGTGAAGAGCATGAGCTTGCGCTCAGGCGTCACCTTGATCCCGCTCACAGCACCGTCTCCTTGCCATTCGCCTCGGCAGAACCGTCGTTCGGCCCGGCCGTTGTGTGCACGTCACCCGCGTCGCCCTGGCTCGACGCGAGCGCGCGTTCGGCGGCCTGCGCCGAGGCCGTACCCGCGCGTTTGCGTGCGACCCACCCGTCGATGTTGCGTTGGCGCCCCCGCGCCACCGCCATCACACCGGGTGGGACATCTTCGGTGATCGCCGATCCGGCGGCCGTGTAGGCACCGTCGCCGATCTCGATCGGGGCGACCAGCATGGTGTCGCTGCCCACGCGGACGTGGTCGCCGACCACCGTGTGGTGCTTGTTCACGCCGTCGTAGTTCACGAAGATCGTGGCCGCGCCGATGTTGGTGCCCACTCCGATGGTCGCATCCCCGACATAGGTCAGATGCGGCACCTTCGATCCCTCGCCGACCACGGCGTTCTTCATCTCCACGAAGCCGCCGGCCTTGGCGTTGGCGGCGAGGCGGGTACCGGGCCGCAGGTAGGTGTACGGGCCCACGCTCGCCTCGGGGCCGATCTCGGCCCCCTCGCTCGTGGTGTTGTACACGTGTGCCCTCGGCCCGACGACCGTGTCGCGCAGCGTGCAGTTGGGCCCCACCACGGCCTCGGCGGCGACGCTGGTGACGCCGTGCAGCTGGGTGTTGGGGTGCACGACGGCGTCCGGCTCGAACGTCACGTCGACGTCGATCCAGGTGGTCGCGGGGTCGATCACGGTGACCCCGGCGCGCATCGCGGCCTCGATCAGGCGGTCGTTGAACACCCGCCGCGCCTGGGCGAGCTGGACCCGGTCGTTGACGCCCAGGATCTCCCGGTGGTCCACGGCGGCCGCGGCGCCCACCCGGTGTCCGGCCTCGCGCAGCACGTGCAGCGTGTCGGTGAGGTATTCCTCGCCCTGGCTGTTGTGCGGGGTGATCTGGCCCAGCGCCTCGCGCAGCAGCTTGCCGTCGAACGCGTACACACCCGAGTTGATCTCGGCGATCGCGCGCTGCGCGGCGGTGGCGTCCTTGTGCTCGACGATCGCGGTGACGGCACCGCGCCCGTCGGGGGTGTTCTCCCGGACGATCCGGCCGTAGCCGGTCGGGTCGGGCACCACCGCGGAGAGCACGGTGACCGCGTTGCCCTCGCTCTCATGGGTGGCGACCAGGGCGGCCAGGCTGTCCGAGGTCAGCAGCGGGGTGTCCCCGCAGGTGACCAGGACCACTCCGTCGGGTTCGCGGCTGCTCGCGGCGAGCCCGTCCAGGGCGACGCGCACGGCGTGGCCGGTGCCGTTCTGTTCCTCCTGGACGACCACCTTGGCGGCCGGGTCCAGTACGGAGAGGTAGCCGGCGACCTGGTCGCGGCCGTGGCCGACGACGACGATCAGGTCTTCGGGATCCAGTCGTCGGGCGGCCTCGACCACGTGCCCGACCATGGCCCGACCGGCCAGGGCGTGCAGGACCTTCGGGGTGGTCTTGGAGCGCATGCGGGTGCCCTCACCCGCAGCGAGTACGACGACGGCAGCCGGGCGGATGGGGCTCACAGAGCAAGGCTCCTCGGCATCGCTGGCGGGGGGATGCCCGACGACTCCGAAGGCCGACTTCGGAGATACGAAACGACGGCACGACGAAGCCGAGCCGAACAAACCGGGCCCTATGAGGATAGCGCCGTCGGCGGAAGCCTCCACGCGCCGATGCGGCCTGCACGACCGAAGGGCTCCGCTACCAGGATTTGAACCTGGACCAAGGGGACCAAAACCCCGTGTGCTGCCGAGTTACACCATAGCGGAATGAATCGGGCATTCCGCCTGAGCAGCGGGTTCATCCCGTTTTCACGGCACCCACTATGCCGGCCCCCCGGCATCCCGTGCGCGAATAACCCCCCGGAAACCGGGCCCAAGATCGCCGAACCGCCGTCGGCATGCTCGCGGCACACCTGGAAAACGTCCTCCTCGGGCTGCGCGGGGCAAGAATGAGAAGGCGTACAGACCCCTCGCTTTCCGCTCATGAGCTGCCATACTGACGGAACTTACGGCTCCGTAGGTTACGTCGCCGTAGCGTTGCCTGTCCCCGATCCGAGGGAATCCCTATGACCCTTTCCTCCTCCGGTTCCACCGGCGCCGGCGTGCTCGAAGCCGAACGGAAGTCCGCCGACTCCGCCACTCGCGGCACGCTCGGCGGCGAGCGCAAGCACGCCGCCGAGCAGATCGCGCTGGCGCTCTTCATCGGCGTCCCGTTCCTCGCGCTGGTGGCAGCCGTGCCGGTCGCCTGGGGATGGGGGCTGTCCTGGCGCGACGTGGTGCTCGCGGTGGTGATGTACGCCATCACCGGCCACGGGATCACCATCGGGTTCCACCGCTACTTCACCCACGGGTCGTTCAAGGCCAAGCGCCCGGTCCGGATCGCGCTGGCGATCGCGGGCAACATGGCCGTACAGGGGCCGCTGGTGCGCTGGGTGGCCGACCACCGCAAGCACCACAGGTTCTCCGACAAGGAGGGCGACCCGCACTCGCCGTGGCGCTACGGCACCGGCGTCGGCGCGCTGTCCAAGGGCCTGTGGTGGGCGCACATGGGGTGGCTGTTCGACGTCGAGCAGACCTCGCAGGAAAAGTACGCGCCCGACCTGCTCAAGGACCGCGACATGACGCGCGTCTCCCGCCAGTTCCCGCTGTGGGTGGCGGTCTCGCTGGGCGCTCCCGCGCTGGTCGGCGGGCTGTGGGCGTGGTCGTGGCAGGGCGCGGTGACCGCGTTCTTCTGGGCCGGCCTGGTCCGCGTCGCACTGCTCCACCACGTGACGTGGTCGATCAACTCGATCTGCCACGCGGCGGGCGAACGTCCGTTCAAGTCGCGCGACCGTTCCGGCAACGTGTGGTGGCTGGCCATCCCGTCGATGGGCGAGTCCTGGCACAACCTGCACCACGCCGACCAGACCAGCGCCCGGCACGGAGTGCTGCGCGGTCAGCTCGACAGCAGCGCTCGCACGATCCGCTGGATGGAGAAGCTGGGCTGGGTCTGGGACGTGCGTTGGCCGGACCGGGAACGGGTCGCCGCACGGCGCGCGGCATGATGGGCCAGTGACCGAGACCAGCAGGCGGAGTGCACCGCGCGGCGGCGGTCGTGTGCGCATGACCGGAAAAGAGCGCCGGGAGCAGTTGATCGACATCGGTCGAACGCTGTTCGCGGAGCGTGGCTACGACGCGACGAGTGTCGAGGAGATCGCACACAAGGCCGGTGTGTCGAAGCCGGTGGTCTACGAACACTTCGGCGGCAAGGAAGGGCTGTACGCGGTCGTCGTGGACCGCGAGACGAGTGCTCTGCTCGACGGGGTGACCGGCGCACTGACCGGCGGCCACCCCCGGGAGCTGCTGGAGCAGGCCGCCTTCGCGCTCCTCGACTACATCGACCAGAACACCGACGGCTTCCGCATCCTGGTCCGGGACTCGCCGGTGGCCCAGTCGACCGGCACCTTCGCCTCGCTGATCAGCGACATCGCCTCGCAGGTCGAGGACGTGCTCGGCCTGGAGTTCAAGTCGCGCGGCTACGACCCGAAGCTGGCCCCGATGTACGCCCAGATGCTGGTCGGAATGGTCGCCCTGACCGGCCAGTGGTGGCTCGACGTCCGCCGCCCCAAGAAGGCCGACGTCGCGGCCCACCTGGTCAACCTGGCCTGGAACGGCCTGTCCGGCATCGAACCGAAGCCGAGACTGGTCGGCCGCCGCAGCTCGTGACCACGAGCACCGCCGACCACGAACGCCGTGAGGGGCCACCCCGGAAGGGGTGGCCCCTCACGGCGTTCGTGTCACGCTTGCGGGTGTCGGACTTCCAATAGAGATACTATCGGCAGAGATAGTATCGCTGGAGATAGTATCTACACCGACACCGTTTCGGGCTCGGTGTCATCGGCGCCGCACGCCCAGGGACGGACACTTCCACTCATGCACCGCTTCATCGGCAGGGACCGGGAACTGCGCACGCTGCGGAATACGCTGGACGAGGTGCGCGGTGCGGTCGGCACGCCCCGACCCGGGCAGTGCGTGCTGATGCGCGGACGGCGTCGGGTCGGGAAGTCGACCCTGGTCGAGGAGTTCCTCCGGCGAGCGGAGGTACCCCACCTCTTCTTCACCGCCGGCGGCGGACCCACCGAGGAGGAGCTGGCGGAGTTGTCGGACGCGGTGGCCGAGTCCTCGCTGCCGGATCGCTCGCTGTTCGCCGAAGAGACACCGAACCGGTGGAGTGCGGCCTTCCGCCTGCTCGCCGAGATCCTGCCGGACGACGCCCCCAGCGTGGTGGTGATCGACGAGGTGCCCTACCTGATGGAGCGCGTCGACGCCTTCGAGGGCATGCTCCAGCGCGCCTGGGATCGCCTCTTGAGCGCCAAGCCGGTGCTGTTGCTGCTGGTCGGTTCGGACCTGTCGATGATGGCGTCGTTGAACGCCTACGACCGCCCGTTCCATCAGCGTGGGCGCGAGATGGTGATCGGCCCGCTGACCCCGGCCGATCTGGCCGAAATGCTGGACCTGGAGCCGGCCGACGCCTTCGACGCCGCGTTGATCACCGGAGGCCTGCCGCTCATCTGCCGGGAATGGCGGCCGGGGACCTCGATGTGGCGGTTCCTCGCGGCCGCTCTGGAGAATCCGATCTCGGCGTTGCTTGTCTCGGCCGAGCGTTCGCTCGCCGCGGAGTTCCCGCCGCAGGCAATGGGCCGGGAGGTACTGCGGGCCATCGGAGCGGGCGAGCGCACCTTCACCAACATCGCGCGCGCCGCCGGAGGCATCTCCCACAGCACCCTCGCGCGGGCGACCGACCTGCTGATCGACAAAGGGGTCGTGGCGGCCGAGTTGCCCATCTCGCCGCGCCCCTCGAAGGAGCGCCGCTACCGCGTAGCGGACCCATACCTGCGTTTCTGGCTGGCATTCCTGGCCCCACACATGGCGGAGATCGAACGCATGCGCGGGGATCTCACCGTGGACCGGATCCGCAGGCAGTGGACGGCGTGGCGGGGACGTGCCGTCGAGCCGCTGATCCGGGAATCCCTCGCCCGGATCCTGCCCGCCTCCGGCCTACCGGCCGCGCCCGCCGTCGGCGCCTATTGGACCCGCAGCAACGACGTCGAGATCGACCTGGTGGGCGCCGACCGGGAGCCCGTGGCCAAGAAGCTGCTGTTCCTGGGTTCGATCAAGTGGCTGGAGACGTCCCCCTTCGACGCCCACGACCTGGCCGCGCTGCACAAACACCGAGCCGCGCTCACCGACGAGCCGATCCCGCTTGTCGCCGTCTCCCGAAGCGGCGTCGCATGCTCCGGTCTGCGGGCCACATTCGGCCCGGAGGAACTGCTCGGCGCGTGGAGCGGCAATCGGCCGTCCGGATCGTAAGCCGATCACGACGAGGAGTTCGTGACGGCCGCGGGGTGTCGGGGATCCGCGGCCGTCGGGGGGTGGGTGGGGGTCAGCCCAATACCGCGCGGAGTTGGTCGAGGGACCATTCCAGGTCGTCCTTGGAGATGACCAGGGGTGGGGCGATGCGGATCGTTTGGCCGTGGGTGTCCTTGACCAGGACGCCGCGGTCCATCAGGGCCTGGGAGACGTCGCGCGCGGTGCCGCGTGCCGGGTCGATGTCGACGCCCGCCCACAGGCCGCGGCCGCGGACCGTGGTCACGGAGTGGCCCACCAGCGCGGCGAGTTCGCGGTGCAGGTGGTCGCCGAGGTCGGCGGAGCGCTGCTGGAACTCGCCGGAGCGCAGGATCTCCAGGACCTCCAGGCCCACCGCGCAGGCCAGCGGGTTGCCGCCGAACGTGGAGCCGTGCTCGCCGGGGGCAAACACACCGAGCACCGCGCGGGACGACACCACGGCCGAGATCGGCAGGATGCCGCCGCCGAGCGCCTTGCCCAGGATGTACATGTCGGGCACCACACCCTCGTGCTCGCACGCGAACGTACGGCCCGTGCGGCCGAGCCCGGACTGGATCTCGTCGGCGATGAACAACACGTCGCGCTCGGCGGTGACCCGGCGCACCTCGGCCAGGTAGCCGGGCGGCGGGACCAGCACACCGGCCTCGCCCTGGATCGGCTCGATCAGCACCGCCACCGTGTCGTCGGTGATCGCCGCGCGCAGCGCCGCCGCGTCGCCGTAGGGCACGACGTCGAAGCCCGGGGTGTACGGGCCGAAGTGCCGGCGTGCCTCCTCGTCGGTGGAGAAGCTGACGATCGTGGTGGTGCGGCCGTGGAAGTTGCCCGCCGCCACGATGATCCTGGCCCGCCCGTCCGGCACGCCCTTGACCTCGTAGCCCCACTTGCGCGCGGTCTTGACCGCGGTCTCCACCGCCTCGGCGCCGGTGTTCATCACCAGGACCATCTCCATGCCCGCCAACTCCGCGAGTTGCTCGCAGAACGGCGCGAAGCGGTCGTTGTGGAACGCCCGGCTGGTCAGCGTGACCCGGTCCAACTGCCGCTTGGCGGCGTCGATCAGGCGCGCGTTGCCGTGTCCGAAGTTGAGCGCGGAATACCCGGCCAGCATGTCCAGGTAGCGCCGGCCCTCGACGTCGGTCATCCAGGCCCCGTGCGCCTCGGCGACCACGATCGGCAGCGGGTGGTAGTTGTGCGCGCTGTAGTCCTCGGCCAACGCGATCAGTCGGGTGCTCTCGGCGCCGGGGCCGCCCGGGCGACCGACCCCAAACTTGTGCTCGGGGGAGGAGGGGACGGGGGTGTGCTGCGTGCTCATGACGTCCTTTCGCAACGGTGGAGAACCGTGGGAATCGCTACGAGAGTGGAGAACGGCGATACCGGGAGATGCCGGGAGGAGGTTCGGTACGAAGGCGGGAAAATCGCGCAAGCAATGACAAGACGGAGGAAAGTCACCCGGGTGGGTATGGACGGGATACCCCGCGGGGGCGGCGGATCAACGGGCGGCGCGCAGTTCCAGGACGCAACCGCGCACGCTCACGCCGTGGACCGCGAATGCGGACATGTCCAGCTCGATCGTACGGAATCCCCGCTCCGCCAACCGGGCTGCGAGGGCCGGTGTCGTGTCGCCCATCACCACGCTGCGCCCGTCGGAGACCGCGTCGAGGCCGAGCGCCGCCGCGTCCGCCTCGTCCACCTCGATCCGCTCCGGGAACACCCGGGTCAGCCGGCGCAGCGCGGTCGGGGTGAACGCCCCCGGGTAGTAGGCCGCGGTGTGCTCGCCCAGCACGGTCAGCGCCGAGCCGAGTCGGGGAAAACGCGGGTCGGCCAGCTCCAGCGGGACCACGGGCAGCCCGAAGAACGCCTGCGCCTCGGCATGCGCGGCCGCCTCGGTCAGCGGCCCCACCGCGGCCAGCAGCCGGGGGCCGACCGGGATCAGGTCGCTCTCGCCCTCGTGCGCGAACACCGGCTCCAGCGCGGAGCGGAAGCCGTGCCGGGCGAACCATTCCAGATACGCCGGCGTCTCGGCCGACCGGGCCGCCGTCCGCGGCCGCGCGCCGAGCACCCGCCGGCCCACCACGGTCGCCGCCCGCGCGGCGAAGACCATGTCGGGCAGCCCGGGGCGGCCCGGCACCAGGCTCACCCGATGCCCGAGCCCGATCAAGACCGCGCGCAGCCGCTCCCACTGACCCATCGCGGTCGTGGTGCGCGCCGTGAACCCGGTCGCCGGCGGCGTCTCGTCCAGGAACACCGGCGGACACATCACGTAGTGCCGCAGTTCGGCCGCCCGCGGGGCGACGAAGCCGCGTCGCCGCTGTCGGGCCACCCGCGCCCGCTCGGCTCCGGGCGATATGCGCTCCGACCGCAGGTCGGAACGGCCCGATCGACCGCAGCGCGAGGTGAGGCGCACGCGATATCCCCTTCTCGCGGACGGCGGCGGCAGGCGCGCGCCCGGGATTTCCGCGGCCCACGCCCGTCCGACCCTGCCGATGGTGATGCCGTGCAGTCGGCGGCAGGCCGGGGGCCGCACCCGATCGTCACCGTGGATAGACGGTCGGCGACCCTCTGTGTCGGCCCTGGACAGCCTAGGTCGCCGGCACCGGGGGCGTAAAGGCGGCTGCGTTGTCCCATACCGCACGATCGTTGCGCATTCCCCCGGGCGCTCACCCGCTTTGTTGTGCGCCCCGCGCGGGCGTCGCGTGGCTCCCCTGACCGGAACCACGTCACGCGCCTGAGAGAATGGCGGCATGGCCTCGACGCGTCCCCGTGTTCTGTCCGGAATCCAGCCGACCGCGGATTCGTTCCACCTGGGTAACTACCTGGGCGCGATCCGGCAGTGGGTGCCGTTCCAGGACAGCCACGATGCCTTCTACATGGTGGTCGACCTGCACGCGATCACCGTCGCGCAGGATCCCAAGCAGTTGCGCGAGCGCACCCGGATCTCCGCCGCGGAGCTGCTCGCGGCCGGTCTGGACGCGGACCGCTGCACCCTGTTCGTGCAGAGCCACGTACCCGAGCACGCACAGCTCGCGTGGGTGATGAACTGCATGACCGGCTTCGGCGAGGCCGCGCGGATGACCCAGTTCAAGGACAAGTCGGCCAAGCAGGGCACCGACCGCACCACCGTCGGCCTGTTCACCTACCCGGTGCTCCAGGTTGCCGACATCCTGCTCTACCAGGCCGACGCGGTCCCCGTCGGCGAGGACCAGCGCCAGCATGTGGAGCTGACCCGCGACATCGCGCAGCGGTTCAACTCGACGTTCGGCGAGACGTTCACCGTCCCCAAGCCGTTCATCGTCAAGGAGACGGCCAAGATCGTCGACCTCCAGGACCCGACGATCAAGATGAGCAAGTCCGCCTCGACGCCCAAGGGCATCGTCAACCTGCTCGACGACCCCAAGGCGAGTGCGAAGAAGATCCGCAGCGCGGTCACCGACACCGGCACCGAGGTGCGCTTCGACGAGACGGAGAAGCCGGGGGTGTCCAATCTGCTCACCATCCACTCGGCGCTCTCCGGCACCTCGATCGCCGCGCTGGAGGAGCGCTTCGCGGGTCGCGGCTACGGCGATCTGAAGAAGGAGGTGGCCGAGGTGCTGGTCGATTTCGTCACCCCGTTCCAGGAGCGGGTGCGCGGCTACCTCGACGACCCGGCGGAGTTGGACGCCGTGCTCGCACGCGGCGCCGACAAGGCCCGCGAGGTGGCGTCGCGGACGCTCGCCGAGACCTACGACCGTGTCGGCTTCCTGCCCCCGGTCACCGGCCGGTCGGGAGGCTGAGGCGCAGCACATGGCCAAGCGCACCATCGGAGTGTCGATCGCGATTCCCGAGCCCTACGGCAGCGAGTTGCAGGCTCGCCGCGCCGGGTTCGGGGATCCGCTCGCGAACGCCATCCCGACCCACGTGACCCTCCTGCCGCCGACCGAGGTGGCCGACGAGGCGATGGCCGAGATCGAGGAGCACCTGCGCGCGGTCGCCGCCGGCGAGGCCCCGTTCGACATACACCTGCGCAGCACCGGTACGTTCCGACCGACCTCGCCGGTGGTGTTCGTCCAGGTCGCGCGCGGCATCCCGGAGTGCGAGCGGATCGAGGCCGCGGTGCGATCCGGGCCGCTGGAGCGCGAGTTGCACTTCCCGTACCACCCGCATGTGACCGTCGCGCATCACCTGCCCGATCACATGCTCGACCTGGCGTTCGCGGAACTCGTCGACTACGACGCGGTCTTCCCGATCTGGGGCTTCAGCCTGTACGAGCACGGCGCGGACGGGGTGTGGCGCCCGCAACGTGACTTCGCGTTCGGCCAATCGTTGCCAGGTCCGCTGCCCGTGTGATGCCGTCCCGGCCGCACGGGACGGCACAGAGTGGAGTCGCGTGTGGGCAGGGCATCGGGCGGGCAGCAGTCCTCCGTGGCGATCAAGGAGCGGCTGGCGAGGATCCCGGTCATCGGCCCCACCTGGCGGGCCTATTCGCGCTACGGCGATCGACAGGGCAATCGACTCGCCGCCGCGGTGACCTACTACGGGTTCCTGTCGCTGTTCCCGTTGATCACGCTCGCGGCGGCGGTGGTGGCCGCGGCACTCGACCCCTCCCAGGTCCGCCGGATGCAGAACAAGATCTCCGAGCAGATCCCCGGTATCGCCGACAAGTTGGACCTGGACGCGCTGGTGCGCAACGCGGGCGCGGTCGGGGTCATCGGCGGCGCGCTGCTCCTGGTGTCCGGGACGGGGTGGGTGGACGCGACACGCTCCTCCATCCGGGCGATCTGGGACGTGGAGGAGGAGCCGGGCAACGTCGTCGTGCGCAAGTTCGCCGACGTCGGCGTACTGATCGGCCTGGGGCTCGCGTTGGCGTTGTCGGTCGGCGCGTCCACGTTCGCGACGGTGGTGATCCGACACGTCTCCGACTCGATCGGGCTCGAACACCAGCCGGTCGGCCGGGTACTGCTGCAAATCGCCGCGTTCGCGGTCGCGGTCGGCGCGAGCGTGGTGCTGTTCCTGTACCTGCTCGTGGGGATGCCGCGGCTGACCATGCACCGCTCGGTCGCGATCAAGGGCGCGTTGATCGGGGCGGTCGGCTTCGAGTTGCTGAAGCTGTTGGTGTCCTCGTACATCGCGGGGGTCGCGGGCAAGAGCGCGTACGGCGCGTTCGGCGTCCCGGTGGCACTGCTGCTGTGGATCTACTTCGTGATCCGCCTGCTCCTGTTCTGCGCGGCCTGGACGGCCAACGCCCAGGAGGCCGCGGAAGCCGCGGACAACATCGAGGCAGCCGCCGAAAAAGCCGCCGCGGAACCCCCCTTGGACCTGTCCCAGTACAAACCCAAGCCCAACCACCCCGTCCGCACCTACGCTTTGGCGGTAGCCGGCACAGCCACCCTGGGCGTCCTCCTGGAACGCCTCACCCGGAACCACCCACCAACCAACACCTGACCCCACCCGCAACCCGCAGCACGTCGGCGAAGCCGACCACCGCAGCCCGGCCGGCGCTTGAGGCCACCGGTCAAAGCCAAGCGTCATCGCGAAGACACCCAACCCAGCCCGGCCGGCGCTTGAGGCCGCCCCACCCCTACGGCAGGATGTCGTCCTCGAACCGCACGCCCGAACCCCCCTCGCGCCGCCGAAGGGCGAACAGCACGCCGCCGCCCACCACAAGCGCCGCCGGCACCCCGAGCCCCGCCCACAACACCCAGTCGAACCCGTCGTCGTCCGAGGCCGCCGACGCCTTCGCGGTCCTGGCGTCGCCCGGCTTCCCGTCGGCCGCCTTCGTGCTCTTGTCCTTCTTGTCACCCGGCGCCGCCAACGGCTCCACCAGCATGCCGACCGGCTTGGCCTGGGCCATGGCGGCAAAGCCCCAGTCGAGCAGCTTCCCGGTGTCCTCGTACGTCTTGCCCTTGCCCTCGACGTGCATGATGCTCACGAGGAGCGTGTGCCCGCCGCGCTGCGCGCCGCCGACGAAGGTGTTCCCGGCGTTGGTGGTGTAGCCGTTCTTCACACCGAGCATCCCCGGATACTGGCCCAGCATCGTATTGGTGTTCTGGATCTGGAACTTGGCCCCCGCGACCCCGGGAAAGTCGGCGACCTTGGTGCTCGCGTACGAGCGGAAGTCGTTGTTCTTGAGCCCTTCGCGAGCGAACAGCGCGAGGTCGTACGCGCTGGAGACCTGCCCCGGCGCGTCGTAGCCGTCCGGCGAGACCACGTTGGTGTCGCCGGCCTGAAGCTGCTTGGCCCGCTCGTTCATCTGCCGCACGGTGGTGTCCACGCCACCGTTCATCGCGCACAGCACATGCACCGCGTCGTTGCCCGAGCGCAGGAACACCCCGCGCCACAGGTCCTCGACCTTGTAGGTCTCGTTCTCCTTTATCCCGACCAGGCTGCTGCCCTCGCCGAGATTCCGCAGTTCGGCCGCCGCCACCTGGTGGGTGGTGTTGCGGTCGATCTTGGGCAGCACCGTGTCCGCGAACAACATCTTCAGCGTGCTGGCCGGCGGCAACTTCCAGTGCGGGTTCTTCGCCGCCAGGATCTTCCCGGTCTCCGCGTCGGCGACCACCCACGAGTAGCCCTCGACGGCGGGCGGCGGCGGGCTCCCGGGCGGCAGGTCGCTCTGTACACCCGGTTGGGCCAAGCGCGCGCCACCCACATCCGACATCGACGCGGGGGGCTGTGGCTCCGGCGTAGCCGGGGCGGCCTGCGCCATCGAGGCGGAACCCAACACGAAAGCGATCGCCCCCGCGCACGCGACGGCCGGCTTGCGAGAAGCCCGGAACCAGTAAGACATGCGATGAGCGTACTGGCGGCCCCCGGCTGCGGTTCGGCGACCGCGCCGCCGCATACTGAACCGGGACAAATTTGCTGAACTTTTGACCGGGAAACGGGTGCTTCACGTTGAGGATCGGCCGCGGTACATCCGCCTGTCTGGTGTTGTTCGGCGTCTGGAGCTGGATCCTGTGGCCGAACTTCCTCAGGAACATCTGGGCCGACGACCGCTCCTGGAACGACGGCGCGACCGCCTTCTTCCTGATCCACCTGGCACTGACGATCGTCTCGTTCGCGGCAGGCAACGCGATCGGTTGGCTCGGGATCAAGGGGCTGCGCGCGACGCGGACGTCGCGGACGTGACCGACGACCCCGCGGGCTGCCCCGCGCATCCGGTGCCGGCCGGGCCCGAGTTGTTCACCCGGGAGTTCATCGCCGATCCGTATCCGGCGTACGCGCATCTGCGCGAGTACGCGCCGGTCCATCGCACCACGCTGCCCAGCGGGGTCGAGGCGTGGTTGGTCACCCGATACGCCGACGCCCGGCAGGCGCTCGCCGACCAGCGCTTGAGCAAGGATCCGCGGCGGTCGGAGGCGGCCTGGAAGCAGGGCAAGGTCGGCGTGCCCGGCGAGCAGCGCTCGGGGGTGGGCGCGCATCTGCTCAACCTCGACCCGCCGGACCACACCCGGCTGCGCCGCCTGGTGTCGAAGGCGTTCACGCCGCGCCGCGCGGAGGAGTTCCGCCCGCGCGTACAGGCCCTGACGGACCGGCTGCTCGACGACTTCGCCCGGACCGGCGAGGCCGACCTGATCCACGACTTCGCGTTTCCGCTGCCGATCTACGCGATCTGCGACCTGCTCGGTGTGCCGGAGGAGGATCAGGCGGACTTCCGCACCTGGGCCGGGATGATGATCCGGCACGGCTCGGGGCCGCGCGGCGGGGTGGCCCGGGCGGTGCGGCACATGCGTACGTATCTCGCCGAGTTGATCCACCGCAAACGCGCGACGCTCACCGACGCGGACGACGACCTGATCTCGGGGCTGATCCGGGCGAGCGACCACGGCGAACACCTGACCGAGGACGAGGCCGCGGCGATGGCCTTCATCCTGCTGTTCGCCGGCTTCGAGACCACGGTCAACCTGATCGGCAACGGGCTGCTGACGCTGCTCACGCACGACCGGGAACGGCTCGCGCTCCGGGCCGACCCCGAACTGCTCGCGCCCACGGTCGAGGAACTGCTGCGCTACGACGGCCCGGTCGAGGTGGCCACGTGGCGGTTCAGCACCACCGAGGTGGAGATCGGCGGGACCCGGATCCCGGCCGGCGAGCCGGTGCTCGTGGTGCTCGCGGCGGCCGACCGCGACCCGCTCCGGTTCCCCGCGCCCGACCTGCTCGATCCGGCCCGCGCGGACAACCAGCACCTGGCCTTCGGGCACGGCATCCACTACTGCATCGGCGCGCCGCTGGCCCGGCTCGAGGGCCAGATCGCGATCGGCACGCTGCTGCGCCGGCTACCCGATGTGCGGCTCGCGCTGCCGGCGGACGAACTGCGGTGGCGCGGCGGGCTGATCATGCGTGGCCTGCAGCGGCTCCCGGTGACGTTCACCCCGGAGGCGGACGGCCGCGCGGCGGGTGGGCCGGAGGGCGGCTGAGCCGAAGTGCGCTCGACCGGAAGGCGGTTCGCCTCCGGGCGATCGGGACGGGCACGGGGCGGCGGGGTGACGGATCGTCATCCGTCACCCCGCCGCCCCGCCTGTACCCGAGCACCCTTCTCCCCGTATCACCCCCGACCCCCGGTCTTCCCACCCCTGGTCCCCGCCCCGGTCCCGCCCCCGAGCTTCCCCACCCGTCCCCCACCGTCGAGTCCCCCTGCGCGCGTTCCCCCGCCTCACATCCCGGTGCTCACCACCCCCACGCCCCCCGGCGTTCCACCCCTCGGATCACCGTCACTCGTCCGCTCCGGCGTTACTTCCCCAAGACGCCTTCGCGGATCCGGACGATGCTCCTCGCCCCCCGACCCCCCGCGTCCCGGGCTAGTCGTGCCCGGTCAGTGCCGCGAGGTCGGCGGGCGTGGGCCGACGGCGCCGCGTACTGCGAACCGGGTGAATGGTGGAGGTCATGCCCTGCTCCTGTTCCCCGAGGCGAACCCTTGCGGTCTCGCTCCCAACAGGGACTTGTCTACAGGGCGTCGTTCCCGACACACAACGGGTGCTTGACACATTTGATCACTTAGAGTGAATCCCGACCATGAAATGGTCAAAGAGGTTTGTTTCAGGCGTGGTTGTCGAACGGCGCGACGATCGAACGCAACAAGCCGGCCAGCGCCGCCTGCTGATCGACCGTCAGGCCGGCCAGGATGGCCCGTTCGTGTTCCAGCAACTCGGCCATCGCCGCGTCGACCCGATCCCGGCCGTCGTCGGTCAGCCGGACCAGCACCCCGCGCCGGTCGTCGGGGTCGGGCAGGCGCAACACCAGGCCCTTGGCCGCGAGGCGGTCGATACGATTGGTCATCGTCCCGGAGGTGACCAGCGTCTGGGTGAGCAGCTGGCCGGGCGAGAGCTGATACGGCGCGCCGTCGCGGCGCAGCGCGGAGAGCACGTCGAATTCCCACGGTTCGAGGTCGCGTGCGGAGAAGGCGGTACGCCGGGCGCGGTCGAGGTGCCGCGCCAGTCGGGTCACCCGGCTCAGTACTTCGAGGGGTTCGACGTCGAGGTCGGGGCGCTCCCGCTTCCATGCCGCGACAAGCCGGTCGACCTCGTCTTTCATGAGGTCATTCTAGCGAATCGTTCGATGCCGAGCCTCTTGATATCGAGATAAGAATCAGCAATATCCGCCATGTTCCGAGAGGATGCGGCCACCTTATGGCCGTACCGCACCAAGAAGGGCCGAAACCCGCGCGTCGAGACGGCGAAGTCGGCGTCCCAGCAGGGTAATCCGTTGGTCTGCCACCCGAGCCGGCCGGCAGGGTGGGGCGCATGGACCGCACCCGACGCGTCGCCGACGCGGCGCGCTCCCTGCATGGTTTGGCCCTCGGCGACGCCTTCGGCGAGCAGTGGTTCGGCTACCGGGGGGCCGAGCTCACCGAGCGGCTGACCGGCCGCATCGCCCCGCAGGCCCGCCTGTGGTACTGGACCGACGACACCGCGATGGCGCTCTCGCTGCTGCGCATCCTGCACCTGTGCGACGTGGTGGACCAGGACGCGCTCGCGGCGCACTTCGCCGCGTCGTACGAGGCCGATCCGTATCGCGGCTACGGCCCGTCGATGCACGGCGTGCTGCGCGCGATCCACGAGGGCGAGCCGTGGCGGAAGGTGACGCGCCGCCAATTCGAGGGCCAGGGCTCGTGGGGCAATGGCGCGGCGATGCGGGTCGCGCCGCTGGGGGCGTGGTTCGCCGACGACGGGCTCGCGGTGGTGGCGGCCGAGGCGGAGCGGTCCGCCGAGACCACGCACGCGCATCCGGAGGCGGTGGCGGGAGCGGTCGCGGTGGCGATCGCGGCGGCGTTGGCGACTCGGGGGCGGGACGAGACGGCTCCGGATCCGGTGGAGTTCCTGGTCGAGGTGGCCGGACACACGCCAAAGAGCGATGTGGCGGCGGGCCTGCGGGCGGCCTCCCGGCTGCCCGCCCATTCCTCGGTCCGGCACGCGACGGGCGTATTGGGCAACGGCTCGCGGATCAGCGCCCCCGACACGGTCCCCTTCGCCCTGTGGACCGCCGCCCACCACGTGGACTCCCTCCCGGAGGCCCTGTGGCACACCGCGACCGGCATGGGCGACGTCGACACCACCTGCGCGATCACCGCGGGCGTCGTCGCCTCCCGCACCGCCCTGGCCGACATCCCGGAATTCTGGCTCACCGCCCGCGAACCGATCCCGACCTGGGTCGACACCGGCGGAACGGCAATGCCGCCCCGCTCCTGACCGCGCTTTGCCGCCGCACCGGTGATCGTGGTCACCCTGGGCACCGGACTCGCCGACACGGCCGGGCCGTGAAGTCCTCGCCGCCGACCAGCGCGGTGCGGCCGTTCGGGCCGAACGCGACGGCCGACAGGGCGCCGTCGTGCCCGGCGAGGATCGGCCCCGTGACATCGGTCGGCCGAGCGGCGTGGTCGGCGCTCACCGAGGCCAGGGTGCGCCCGTCGGGACTGAAGGCGACCGCGAAAACGGTGTTGGTGTGGCCGGTCCCGGTCACCAACGGGCGGGGCCGAGTGGGCTCGGACACGTCCCACAGCCGGGTGGTGAAGTCCCGGCCGGCCTCGTCCGCACACAGCGTCAACGCCTCCTCGAACTGGTCGATCACCATTACCAGTCGGGTGTCGGGCCGGTTCGCCATCCAGGCGTCGAGCGCCCGGCCGAGCGTGCCGGGCTCCTCGGCCGGTCGCGCGGCGACCACGTCCGGGTCGAGGTCGGGGTCGAGGTGCGCGTCCGGCAATCCGCCCGTCGCGTGGGCGAGTTCGACCAGGGGGTGTGCGCCGGGGGCGAGTCGGCACGGCTGCCGGACCTCGTCCGGGCCGGCCAGTCCCGGCGCGGACGAGCGAGGACTCACCGCCGCCGGACGCCCCGAACACGGCGAGCCGCCGGAGCGGGATCCGTCAGTGCGCCGGGTCCGGGCGGCGCGGCGCGGGATCCGTCAACGAGCCAGGTCGGGACGGTACGAGCCCGCCACCCATGCGCGCGTGGCGACGCCGACCCGGTTGAGGGTGTTGATCGCGGCGATCGACCAGACGATCTGGCCCATCTCCACGTCGTCGAAGTACTTCGCCGCCTCGTCCCAGACCGGCGTCGGCACGTGTCCCTCGGTGAGCAGCGTGACCGCCTCGGTCAGGGCCAGCACCGCTCGCTCGCGGGCGGTGAAGAACGGCGTCTCGCGCCACACCGGGATCGCGTGCATGCGCTGCTCGGTCTCGCCGAGTTCGCGGGCGTCCTTGGTGTGCATGTCCACGCAGTAGGCGCAGCCGTTGATCTGCGACGCGCGGATCTTGATCAGCTCCGCGACGATCGGGTCCAGACCCTCGGCCGCCGCCTTGCTCAGCGCGATGGCGGCCTTGTACGCGGCGCCGTGCAGGGGCTTGAGGGGCAGTCGGGCCGGGTCGCCGGCGACGGGGGTTTCCTCGGTCACTTCCTGAATGCTCATGACCACGACCCTACGTACGGATCGGACCACGATTAAGGTCCAATCCCATGCGGAGTTCCTGGGCCATCGGCGATGTGGATCTGTACCTGGAACCCGGCCCCGTGCGCGGCCGGCGGATCGGACTGGAGCGTGCGCTGCGCGCGGCGATCGTGGACGGCCGGCTCGCCCCCGGCACCCGGCTGCCCTCCTCGCGCACCCTGGCCGTGGACCTGGCGATGGCCCGCAACACGGTCGCCGAGGCGTACGCCCAACTCGTCGCCGAGGGGTATCTGATCGCCCGCCGGGGCGCCGGCACCGTGGTCGCCGAACGCCCGGCCGACCCGGTGCCGGTGCCGGTGTACGCGCGCGCCTCGGCCCCGCGCTTCGACCTGCGGCCCGGACGCCCGGACCTGTCCGCGTTCCCCCGGGCCCGCTGGGCCGCGGCCCAGCGGCGCGCGCTGGCCGCCGCCGGACCCGACGCGTTCTGGCCGCAGGCCGACCCGCGCGGCCGGATCGAACTGCGCGAGCGCCTGGCCGACTACCTCGGCCGGGTCCGGGGCGTGCGCACCCGGCCGGATCGCATCGTGGTGTGCGCGGGCTACACGCAGGGCCTGTACCTGCTCGGCCACACGCTGGCGGCCCGCGGTGCGCGCCGGATCGCGATGGAGAATCCGGGGCTGCCGTTCCTGCGCGAGATCGTGGCCCGCACCGGCGTCGAGGTCGGCACCGTCGGGGTGGACGGGCAGGGCGCCCGGATCGACACGGCCGGCGACGCGGACGCGATCGTGCTGACCCCCGCCAACCAGGCCCCGATGGGCGTGCCGCTGCACCCGGACCGGCGCGCGGCGGCGCTGCGCTGGGCCGCGCGGACCGGTGGCGTGGTGATCGAGGACGACTACGACGGCGAGTTCCGCTACGACCGGCACCCGGTCGGCGCGCTCCAGGGTCTGGGCGCCGAGCACGTGGTGTACGCGGGCACCGCGAGCAAGATGCTCTCGCCGGGCCTGCGGCTCGGCTGGCTGGTGGTGCCGCCGTACCTGCTCGACGACCTGCTCGCGGTCCGCGACCGGCCCGAGTTGACGGTGGGCACCTTGGATCAGCTCACTCTGGCCGAGTTCATCGCCGCCGGCGACCTGGACCGGCACGTGCGCCGCGCCCGCCTGGCCTACCGCGACCGCCGCGACCGGCTCGTCGCGGAGCTGGCCCGGCGGGTGCCGGCCGTACGGGTGTGCGGTATCGCGGCGGGCCTGCAGGTGCGGCTCGAACTGCCCGAGGGCGGCCCGGGCGAGGAGGAGACGCGCGCGCTGCTGGCCCGGCGCGGCGTGGCGGTGCACCGCATGGGCTGGTACCACCGGGCCCCGTACGCCGAGCACCCGCCCGGGCTGGTCGTCGGCTACGCGGCGCCCACCGCGGCCGCCTTCGCCGGCACGCTGGAGGCGTTGGTCGCCGCGCTGGCCGAGCTGTTCGGGCCGAGGACCGCGCCGGGGCGCGCCCGACTCCCCGAACACACCGGGGGCGGGCCGTTCGGCCCGCCCCCGGTCGATTCCGCGTGAGGCCGGCGCCGCGAAGGCGCCGGCTCCGACTCAGATCAGGCCCAGCTCGCGCACCGCGTCGCGCTCCTCGGCCAGCTCCTGCACCGAGGCGTCGATCCGCGCCCGGGAGAACTCGTTGACGTCCAGGCCCTGGACGATCTCCCACGTGCCGTCCTTGCAGACCACCGGGAAGGACGAGATCAGGCCCTCGGGCACCCCGTAGGAGCCGTCCGAGACGACACCCATCGAGGTCCAGTCGCCGTCGGCGGTGCCGTTGACCCAGGTGTGCACGTGGTCGATCGCCGCGTTGGCCGCGGACGCCGCCGAGGACGCGCCGCGCGCCTCGATGATCGCCGCGCCGCGCTTGGCGACGGTGGGGATGAAGGTGTCGGCGAGCCAGGTGCGGTCGTCGACCACCTCGGCGGCGTTCTTGCCGGCGATCTGCGCGTGGAAGATGTCCGGGTACTGGGTGGCCGAGTGGTTGCCCCAGATGGTCAGCTTCGCGATGTCGGTGACCGCGACGCCGGCCTTCTTCGCGAGCTGGGTCAGCGCGCGGTTGTGGTCCAGTCGGGTCATCGCGGTGAAGCGCTCGGCCGGTACGTCGGGCGCGTGCTGCTGCGCGATCAGCGCGTTGGTGTTGGCCGGGTTGCCGACCACGAGCACCTTGATGTCGTCCGCCGCGCCGGCGTTGATCGCCTCGCCCTGCGGCTTGAAGATGCCGCCGTTGGCGGCCAGCAGGTCGCCGCGCTCCATGCCCTTGGTGCGGGGGCGGGCGCCGACCAGCAGGGCCACGTTGGCGCCGGCGAAACCCTCGGTCGGGTTGTCGAAGATGTCGATCCCGGCGAGCAGCGGGAACGCGCAGTCGTCGAGCTCCATCGCGGTGCCCTCGGCGGCCTTGACCGCCTGGGGGATCTCCAGGAGGCGCAGGCGGACCGGGGTGTCGGGGCCGAGCAGGTGACCGGAGGCGATGCGGAACAGCAGCGCGTAGCCGATCTGACCGGCCGCGCCCGTGACGGTGACGTTGACGGGGGTACGGGACATTGCGCGCGGGTCTCCTCTGCTGCGGCGGGATCCGACGCCGATGGCAGTCCGCCGGTAGCTCGGCATCGAGATACTTTTCGCGGCCACACTACCCCCGCCTCCGGGGCGGCTCGGCCACCCACCGGTGTGAGGTTCGCCCGGCCGCGCGTCTCGGCTCACCCGCTCCGCCGGGGTGCGTCGGGTTCGCCGGTTTCCGTTTCGGCGGAACCGGCCGGTAGGTTCGTGACGGATCGAAGTCGCTCGGCCTCGAAGGGTGATCCCGATGTGCATGTCACCGGACCGCGTCGCGTCGATCCCGGCGGCGGTGCCGGAGCCCGCGCCCGTGCCGATCGCACCCGTGGTCGAGGGCGCGTCGGTCGACCCGATCGACGCGGTGGCGCTCGGCTGGGTGGACAACGCGGGCATCACCCGGGTCAAGACCGTCCCGTACTCCCGCCTGGACGCGGTCGCCGTGCACGGCGTGGGCTTCTCCCCCGTGTTCGACGTGTTCCTCGCCGACGACTCGATCACCGCGGGCAACCTGGTCGGCGGTCCGGCGGGTGATCTGCGCCTGGTCCCCGACCTGACGGCGCTGCGTCCGCTGGCCGCGCAACCGGGCTGGGCGTGGGCGCCCGGCGACCGCTACACCCAGGACGGCGTGCCGTACGCGGGATGCCAGCGCACCTTCGCCCGGCGGATGGCCGCCCGCGCCGGGTTGCGCGGGTTGACGCTGCGAATGGGCTTCGAGGTCGAATGGGTCACCGGCACCGAGGACGCGGCGGGCCGCTTCGTGCCCGCCTTCCACAAGGCCGCGTACGGGATGACCCGGGTGGTGCGGGTGTCCGCCCAGCTGCGCGAGCTGATCCGCGCGCTCGCCGCGCAGGACGTGCGCGTGTTGCAGGTGCATCCGGAATACGCGGCCGGCCAGTTGGAGGTGTCCGTCGCCCCGGAGGATCCGGTCGGCGCGGCGGACACCACGATCCTGGTGCGCGAGACGATCCGGGCGGTGGCCGCCCGACACGGGCACGCGGTCAGCTTCGCCCCCTGCGTGGTGCCCGGCGAGGTGGGCAACGGCGCGCACCTGCACTTCTCGCCGTGGCGCGACGGGACGAACCTGTGCCACGGGGGTGAGGGGCCGCAGGGGTTGACCGACGAGGGCGAGGCGTTCCTGGCCGGTGTGCTGCGCGAGTTGCCCGCGCTGCTCGCGATCGGCGCGCCCGGCGCGGCCAGTCATCTGCGTCTGGTCCCGGCCCAGTGGGCGGGGGTGTACCGCTGCTGGGGCCTGGAGAACCGCGAGGCCGCGATGCGGCTGGTCACCGGGATGGCCGGCGAGCGGCAGCACACCGCGAACGCCGAGCTCAAGTGTTTCGACGCGACCGCCAATCCGTATCTGGTGGTCGGCACGGTGATCGCGGCCGGTCTGGCCGGGCTCGAGGACGGCCTGCGGCTGCCGGTGGAGGTACCGGGCGACCCCTCGACCGCCGGGGACGTACCGCGCCTGCCCGGCTCCCCCGCGGCGGCGCTGGCCGCCCTGGAGGCGAGCACGGTGCTGCGCGAGGCCCTGGGCGAGACCCTGTTCGACGCGATCACCGCGGTCCGCCGAGCCGAGATCACCCGCTCGGCCGGGATGACCCCGAACGAGATCGCCGCCGAGGCGCGCCGGTTGTATTAGGCCCGACCCGGCGCGCCGGGTCGGACCCGGGCGCCGGTACGACCGGCCCTGGAACCAGGCCCCGTCCGGCGGATCTTGGCGGGTCCGCCCGACAGGACCTAGCGGCCGGTGCGCCTGGGCACCCACGGCAGGTCGACCAGCGGTTCCGGGATGCTCAGCCCCAGGAGCAGGACCGCGCCGCCGAAGATCAGCAGCATGGCCACGTCGGTGAACCGGCTGCGAACCGCCAGCACCCCCACGTCGGACACGAACGCCCGCAACAGCGCGGCGACCAGGAAGGTCCCGGCGATCATCATCGCGGCGGGACGGAACCCGCTCAGCGCCGCGGTCAGCAGCGCGGCGAACAGGCAGCCGAAGACCACCGTCGCGGGCCACTCGCGCAACCGCCCGGGGCCGGTCGGCGAGCCGCCGCCCTCGGGCGGGAAGGTGCCCGGATCCTTCCTCCTGCCCTCCCTGCGTCGCCCCCGAGTCGTTGCCACCACGTCCACCTCTCATCGACAGGGCGAGCGATGCCGCGACCGGCCCGGAGCGGTGCGGCTCCGGGCCCGTCGCGACCGGGTCACAGACCGGTGACCTGCCGCTCGGCGGCCTCGACGACGTTGGTGAGCAACATCGCGCGGGTCATCGGACCCACCCCACCGGGCATCGGGGCGACCCACGCGGCCTTCTCGTACGCCTCCGGGTGCACGTCGCCGACCAGGCCGTGCTCGGTGCGGGTGATGCCCACGTCGAGCAGCACCGCGCCGGGCTTGACCATGTCCGCGCTGATCAGTCCGGGCACCCCGGCGGCGGCGATCACGATGTCGGCCTGGAGCACGTGGAACGGCAGCTCCTTGGTGCCCGTGTGGCACAGGGTCACCGTGGCGTTCTCGGTCCGGCGGGTGAGCAGCAGGCCGATCGGGCGGCCGACGGTGACCCCTCGGCCGATCACGCACACCTCGGCGCCGTTGATCTCGATGTCGTGCCGGCGCAGCAGTTCCACGATGCCGCGCGGCGTGCACGGCAGCGGCGCCTCCTGGCCGAGCACCAGCCGGCCGAGGTTGGTCGGGTGCAGGCCGTCGGCGTCCTTGTCCGGGTCCATCAGCTCCAGGACCCGGTTGGCGTCCAGGTGCCGGGGCAGCGGGAGCTGCACGATGTAGCCGGTACAGGCGGGGTCCGCGTTGAGCTCGCGGACCACGTCCTCGACCTGGTCCTGCGTCGCGTCGGCGGGCAGGTTGCGCTGGATGCTCGCGATGCCGACCTGGGCGCAGTCGCGGTGCTTGCCGCGCACGTACGAGTGGCTGCCGGGGTCGTCGCCCACGAGCACGGTGCCCAGACCCGGCGTGATGCCGCGGGCCTTGAGGGCCTCGGCCCGTACGGCCAGTTCGGCTTTGATGGCGGCGGCGGTGGCCTTGCCGTCGAGGATCTGCGCCTTCAAGTTGTCTCTCCTGGTCCACGGTTCCGGGCCGGTCGTTGCGATTGTCCCGTATCCGGGCCGGCCGTGCGGCGGACCCCGTACAGCAGCCGCGCCGGCGGGGCCAGGATGCGCTGCCGGACGAACGCGGGCAGGTGCCGGGCCGCCACCGGTTCGTTCGCGCGGGTGATCACCCGACCGAGCCGCTTGAGGTGTTGCCGCAGTACCGGATACCCCCACAGGTCCGGCAGTTCGGGCAGGGTCGGGGGGCGGCGCTCCTCGGCGGCCGAGGCCAGTTCCTCGACATAGGCGTCGAGTCGGGCCAGGTCGTCCTCGGGGATCGGCTCGGGCGAGTCGGTGCGGTAGGTCTCGGGCGCGGTCATCAGCCGGTAGCCCAGCCGCTGGGCGGTGACGATGGCGGGCCACAGGCGTTCCGCGTCCAGATGCCGGCCGGTGATCTCGCCGAGCGCGGACTCGTACACGCTCCACAGGTCGATCAGTTCGCGGCGAGCGGCCCGGCGGGTGCTGCCCCAGGCCCGATCGTCGACGATCTGCCCGGTGACGGTGGCGCGCAGCAACATCGCCTCGGCGCGGATGGCCCGGCCCAGCTGCCGGGGCAGCCGGGTGGCCGAGGCGCGCGGCCACAACACCAGGCTCGCGACCAGGCCGACCGTCAGGCCGAGCACGGTGTCGATCATCCGGGTGGCGGCCAGGTCGCCCACGTGCGCGCCGGGGCTGCCGGCGGCGGCCAGGAACAGGCCGACGGGGGTCACGCAGGCCGCGCCCACGGCGAGGTTGCGGGCGATCACCGTCTGGGTGGCGCCGAACAGCAGGGCGACGACGACCACCACCAGCCACTGGTCGGGCCGCAGGTCGTGGAAGAAAAGCGCGATCACCGCGACGCCGAGCAGGGTGCCGATCGCCCGTTGCAGCACCCGGCCGAAGTCGAGCACGACGTTGCCGCCCTGGAGCGCGGCACCGGCGGCGATGGCCACCCATACGGGGTGCACCACCGGCAGCAGCGCGGCGGCGAGCGCGGCCGAGCCGACGCCGAGGCCGGTGCGCAGCGCGGTCGGCGGCACCAGCGATGACCGGTCGAACGCGGCGCGCATCCGCTCGCCGGCGCTGGGCCGCCGGCCGGGGATGATCTCGCCCTCCTTGACCGCGGGTTGCCCGGCCGCCGCGGCGGCGGCCCGCAGCGCGGTGCGCAGCGTGCGTTCGGCGTCGGTCTCGGTGTCGGCGAGCACCGCGGGCAGCACCGGGACGAGGGTGGGCCGCCCGACGGCGCCGGCCAGCGCGCGCACGGTCTCGGTGATCTCCGCCGGCAGCGGCCGGTCCCGCTCGACGGCGAGCAGCTGGGCGGCCTGGAACAGGTCGAGCGCGCGCCGGCACAACACCCGCAGGCGGCGGGCCTCACCGGTGCGCCGGTTGCGTCTGGTGTCGGCGCGCAGCACGGTCACCCACGCGCTGTGCACGGTCTCGGAGGCGCGGTGCCTGGCGGCGTCGCTCGGCTGGTCGCCGATCGCGGCGAAGAAGTCGGCCAGCGCCTCGAAGCAGGCGGCGAGCGCCAGGTGCTCGGGGTGGCGCGGGCGCACCAGCCAGCCGGACATCGACACCAGCCAGGCCCCGGCGGCGCCCACGAGCACGAGGGCGCCGCGTTCGAGCACCCGGTCTGGCTGGTGCGGCAAAAACGCGCCCATCGCGCAGACCAGGGTGAACATGTACCCGCCGGGACGGTCCACCTGGAGCGCGCCGCACAGGAAGGTGGCGATGCCGGCCACCACGGTGATCACCGGGACGTACAACAGCGGGGTGCCGGCCGCGAGCGAGCCCAGCATCAGCGACACGGCCAGGCCCAGGCCGACCAGCGCGAGGGTGATGCCGCGACGCGCGTAGGGCTCCTTGGCCGCGTACAGAACGGTGTAGCCGCCGAGCGCGGCGAAGGTGGCGTCGCCGAGGCCGAGCGTCGCGGTGACGATCGCGAAGGGGATGCCGACGCCGAGCGCGGCCCGGATCCCGGCGGCCCAGGTGAAACCCTTCCCGGTGAGCGTGACCAGCGGCCTGATCTGGTTCTGCGGGCCCAGCTCCGGCGGATGCACCGCCGGGAACGGAGGCAACGTCGGCGGCCCGTTCGGGTCCGCCGAGGGCCCGGGCGGCAACGCGAGGGGTGCACGTTCCGGATGGGGTCCCGGGGTCGCCTGATCCTGCATGCTCCCATGCAACGCACGTTTCGCCGGGAATGCCAAGTCCCACTCGGGCATGATCCCGCTCACCGAACCGGCGGGGACCTACCCGGCGCCAACCGCTTCGGTATAAGGTGCCGCCTCCAACGGACTCTCGGGTCGTGGGGGCGACGCCGGGCTCGAATACGGCGCTCGCGCGTCGACATGCCCGGGGGTCACCGGCGTCGCGCACGGTGTGCGCGCGTTCTCAGGGGAGAGTTCCACATGTCCCAACCTCCGGGTCCGTACGGCCCGCCGCCCGGGTACGGCGCCGAGGGCCAAGGCGCGGGCTACGGCCAACAGCCCGGTTACGGTCAACCTGCCTACGGCCAACCGGCCTACGGCCAGCCGGATTACGGTCAGCAGGCCGGCTACGCCCAGCCGTACGGCTACGGGCCGCCGCAGAATCTCGGCGACTACTGCGCGAGCTGGGGGCGGCGCGTGGGTGGGGCGCTCCTGGACGGGCTCGTCATGTTGCCGGTGATGATCCCGTACTACATCGGGTTCGGGATGTTCATGGACAAGACCGAGACCACCAGCAACCTCGACGGCACCGAGACGACCACCTACGACGGTGGGTCCGGTCCGATCGTGCTGATGGTCGTCGGCGGTGTGCTCTCGTTCCTGTTCGGTCTCTGGCAGCTCTACCGCCAGGGCAAGACCGGTCAGACGATCGGCAAGAAGGCGGTCGGGATCAAGGTGTTGCGCGAGCGGGACGGCATGCCGGCCGGTTTCGGGATGGCCTTCGTCCGCGCCATCGCGCACTTCCTCGACGTCATCACGTGTTTCCTCGGCTTGTTGTGGCCGCTGTGGGACGACAAGAAGCAGACCTTCGCCGACAAGGTGTGCTCGACGGTCGTGGTCAAGGTCTGAGCACCCCCACCACGCGCGCGAGGCGCGGCCCCGTTCGGGGTCGCGCCTCGCGTGTGTCCGGGACCTGATCGGTGGGACCCGATCGGTGGATCCGGATCAGTGGAAGAAGTGCCGGGTCCCGGTGAAGTACATGGTGATGCCGGCCGCGCGCGCGGCCTCGACCACCTGCTCGTCGCGGACCGAGCCGCCCGGCTGCACGACCGCCTTGACGCCGCCCTCGATCAGCACCTCCAGGCCGTCGGGGAACGGGAAGAACGCGTCGGACGCGCCCACCGAGCCGGCCGCCCGCTCGCCGGCGCGCTGCACCGCGAGCCGGGCCGAGTCGACCCGGTTGACCTGGCCCATGCCCACCCCGACGGTCGCGCCGCCCGACGCGAGGAGGATCGCGTTGGACTTGACCGCGCGTACCGCCCGCCAGGCGAACACCAGGTCGCGCAGCGTCTCGGCGTCGGCCGGCTCGCCGGTGGCCAGCGTCCAGGCAGCCGCGTCGTCGCCGGGCGCCTGGTAGCGGTCGGCGTTCTGAAGCAGCAGCCCGCCGTCGATCTGGCGGAACTCGACCGGCGTGGCGGGCGCCTCGGGCGCGCGCAGTACCCGGATGTTCTTCTTCCGGGCCAGCACCTCGACCGCGCCGTCCTCATAGCCCGGCGCCACGATGACCTCGGTGAAGATCTCCGCGACCTGCTCGGCCATCGCCACGCTCACCGGCCGGTTGACCGCGATCACGCCGCCGAAGGCGGACAGCGGGTCGCTCGCGTGCGCCCGCAGGTGCGCCTCGGCGACGGTCTCGCCGATCGCGATGCCGCACGGGTTGGCGTGCTTGATGATCGCCACGCACGGCTGCTCGTGGTCGTAGGCGGCGCGGCGGGCCGCGTCGGTGTCCTGGTAGTTGTTGTAGGACATCTCCTTGCCGTGCAGCTGCTCGGCGCCGGCCAGCCCGCCGGTGCCGTCCACGTAGAGCGCGGCGGCCTGGTGCGGGTTCTCGCCGTAGCGGAGCACGTTCTCGCGGCGCCGCACCGAGCCGAGGAAGGCCGGAAAGCCCTCGTCGTCGGCCGGGGCGTAGCTGCTCGAGAACCAGGACGCGACCGCGACGTCGTACGCGGCGGTGTGGCCGAACGCCTCGCCCGCGAGCCGCTTGCGCTGCGCGAGGTCGAAGCCGCCGGCCTCGATCGCGGCGAGCACGTCGGCGTAGCGGTCCGGGCTGGTCACCACGGCCACGGACGGGTGGTTCTTGGCCGCGGCACGCACCATCGAGGGCCCGCCGATGTCGATCTGCTCGACACACTCGTCCGGCGTGGCGCCCGACTCGACGGTCGCGGTGAACGGGTACAGGTTGACCACGACCAGGTCGAACGGCCGGATCTCCAGCTCGTCGAGCTGCGCGCGGTGCGACTCCAGGCGCAGGTCGGCGAGGATGCCGGCGTGTACGCGCGGGTGCAGCGTCTTGACCCGGCCGTCCAGGCACTCGGGGAAGCCGGTCAGCTCCTCGACCTTGGTCACGGGCACGCCCGCGGCGGCGATCCGACCGGCGGTGGAGCCGGTGGAGACCAGTTCGACCCCGGCGGCGTGCAGGCCGCGGGCCAGCTCCTCCAGGCCGGTCTTGTCGTACACGCTGATCAGCGCGCGACGGATCGGGCGCAGCCCGTCCTGGTCGGCGGGGGTGGGGGTGGGGGCGGCGGAAGTCATGCGGGGATCCGGACCTTTCTTCCTTCGATGCGGTAGCCCTCGCGGGCCAGCCGGCCCACGACCTCGACGAGCAGGGTGCGCTCGACAGTCTTGATGCGCTCGTGCAGCGCCTCGCCGCCGTCGGCGTGATCGCCGTCCTCGACCGCGACGACGCCCTGAGCGATGATCGGCCCGGTGTCCACGCCGGCGTCCACGAGGTGCACCGTGCAGCCGGTCACCTTGGCGCCGTACGCGAGCGCGTCCCGGACGCCGTGCGCGCCCGGGAACGAGGGCAGCAGTGCGGGGTGGGTGTTGACGGTGCGTCCCTCGAAGCGGGCCAGAAAGCGCGGGCCCAGGATCTTCATGAAGCCGGCCGAGACGACCAGGTCGGGCTCGTACGCGGCGACCGCGGCGGCGAGCGCCGCGTCCCAGTCGGCCCGGGTGGGGTGGTCGGACACCCGCTCGACGAAGGTCGGTACACCGGCGCGTTCGGCGCGGGCCGGCCCCGCGATGTTGTCGCGGTCGGCGCCCACGGCCACCACACGCGCCCCGTACGCGGGATCCGCGCACGCGTCGAGCAGGGCCTGCAGGTTGGTGCCGGAGCCGGAGACGAGGACGACGAGCCGGGCCGGCCCGGGGGTGCGCGGGGCGTGAACGGCCACTGCTTTCAAGCTCTTTCCGGAAGGGAAGGGCGGGAGGGGCACCCAAGGGATTCGGGCTCTCGCCGGGATCTCGCACGGGTCCGGCGGGCGTTCCCCGACGGGAGGCGGGAACACGGAGCGGCGCCCGTACGTCGGCAACGATAGCGTCAGGGGGTAGGCAGTACCGAACCGGCGGGGTGGGATGCCATCGGCGGTGCCGGCGTGATCCGGTCGACGGGCCCACGGGCCGCGGTCGACGGGGGCCTCCGGGCCCCGCGGACGCCGCCGCCCGGCTACGGTGCACCCCGCACACGTACGATCCTGGGAAGGGAATCCCGCGATCCGGCACGACGAGGGCAGGCAGAGGATGAGTACCGGCAACGAAACCGACGAGCGGGATCCCTACGCCCCGCCGCCGGAGGGTACGCCCGACCGCCCGCCGGCCGCCCCGTGGAACGTGCCCGGCAACGGGCGAGGGGACGGCAACGGAGGCAACCGACAGGGCCGCGAGGACCGGCCGCAGCGGGCACCGCGCGAGCCGCGCGAGCAGCCCGACCCGAAGGACGTCCGGGTCCGCAACGCGCGCCTGGCGCTGTGGGCGGGGGTGTGGGCGGTGTTCTTCGCCCTGTTCTTCCCGTCCGACCTGGGCCTGGTGCTCGGCGTGGTGCTGGGTGTGGTCGCCCTGGCACTCGGCATTCGCACCGTCCGCGGCACCACCTCGGCCACCGCCGGGCCGCGGATCGAGGAGGGCCCGGGCGGCACCGCCCGACACCCGGGGCACGCCCCCGGCGGCCCGGCCCACCGGCCGCGCGTGCGCCGGCCGGCGCGCGCCCGTTCGGGCGCCGCGCTCGCGGGTTTGGTCACCGGCGCGATCGCGGTGGTCTACGTGCTGGGCGTGTGGACCTTCGAGGCGGTCAACAAGGACTACTACGACTGCATGGACAGCGCGCTCACCAAGACGGGCGAACAGCGCTGCCTGGACAAGCTGCCGGACCGGTACCACTGGGTCGTGGACGGCACGTTCTAGGGCTCTGACCAGGGGTCCTGTCGGGTTCGGGGCTCGACCCTCCGGCGTTCGGAGTCTCGGGGCTCGGCGTTTCGGTGTTCGGGGTTTCGGTGTTCGGGGTTTCGGGGCTTGGAGCCTCGGGGCTTCGTGTTCCGGGGTTCCGCGGATGCGAGGAGCGGGTGCGCTCCGGTGTCGGTCGGGTCGGGATGGAACGAGGCGAGGGCCGTCTCCGCCGTGGCGGGGGCGGCCTCCGGGCTTTTTGGGGTCTGCGGGCTCGCCGGGCCTGCCGCGCTCCCGGGGGTCGTCGCGTCGTCCGGGCCGGGCGGGTCCGCCGGGCGTCTCGGGGTCTTCCGGCCGCGCCACCACGTGGCGGCCAGGGCGGCGGGGGCGGCGACCAGGGCGATCTCGACAGTGAGCGCGGCGGCGGTGCGCCATACGTTCGGGCCCAGGTCGGCGAGGTTGGCCAGGCCGGCGGTGCCGGTGGCCAGCCGGGTCGAGGCGAGGGCGAGCAGGCCGACGCCCACTCCGGCGCCGACCGCGTGCGCGGTGACCGGGAGCCAGGACCGGGGCGGCTCGGCGCGGGCCGCGAAGCAGCCCGCCACGACGCCCGCGAGCACCGGCAGCACCGCGGGCGCCCATGCGGTCGAGGGCACCGTCGCGGGGCCCGGCAGGGCGGCGAGCAGCGGCAGCGTGGGCAGCGTGCCGAACGTGCTGCCGGTGGGCGCGATGGTGGTGGCCGCGCCCAGCACGAAGCCGGTGCCGGCCGCGTAGCACACCGCCCATACGATCGCGTTGGGCACCAGGGCCGCGCACAACACGGCCAGCGCCGCGAAGCCGACCGCGTCGTTCGTGGTCAGCTTCAGGGCCAGGCGGATCTGCCCCGCGTGGGCGAACAGACAGACCAGGACCAGCAGCGCCCCGCCCGCCGCGAGCACCGCGGCCGAGGCCAGACCGGCGCGGACCGCGGGCACCCGGACCAGGATCGGGCCGAACGCGCCCAGCACGCCCGCGGTCAGGACACCGATCCCGGCGACCGCGACCGTGTCCGGGACCGGCCGCACGCTCGCGGTGCCGACGCCGGCGGCCACCGCGTACATCAGGCCCGTGTACACCGGCACCTGCGCCGCGAGCACGAGCGCGGTCCCGGCGACGCCGTCGGCGAGCCGTCGGCCCATCCGGCACAGCAGCCAGATCAGCGGGACGGTCAGCCCGAGCGGGGCGAGCCGCAGCGGCACCACGGTCACGATCGGCGCGACGGAGCCGGTGGCGGCGTGGCTGGTCTCCACGACCTCGAAGCCGACGTGATGCGCGGCGAGCCAGATCCCGCCGACCACGCGCAGCAGCGCCTGGGGGTGGTCGAAGCTGCCCGAGCCGATGCCGCAGGTGGCCACGATCAGGACCAGCAGGGCGACCGTGCTGAGCCCGGCCGCGGCCACGAGCAGCGCGGACACCACGCCTCGGGCCAGCGCCTGGGCGATCCGGGCGATGTCGGGGCGGTGCGCGGCGAGGGCGGTCAGGGCCGCCGCGCCGGGCAGCGTGGACCACGCGGGCAGCGCCGGACCGGTGGGCGCGGGCGGGCCCCAGGGGTGGGCGGGCGGTGGTTCGCCGGCGTCGGGGGTCTCGACCGGGGCGAGCGCGGGGAGGGCGTCCGGGGGGCGGTCGGGCCTGGGCGGAACGACCGGGGGCGGGGCATCGGGGCGCGGGGGCACCGCCGGGGCTTCGTAGGCCGTTTCCGGCGCCTGGGGTGTCGCCGAAGGCGCGTGCGCCGGGTCCGGTGCCGCCGGGGGTTGCCGAGGCGTCCACGTCGGCGTGTCGTGGGTATGTACCGCGTCGGCCGCTCGGGCCGGCTCCGCCGTCTCGTCGAGCGAGGTGGGGGGCGTGCCCGACGGCGCGGGCGGCTGCTCGAAGGGGTGCTCGAAGGGCCCGGAGCGGGGTCCGAGCAGGCTCTCCACGCCTGCCCACGGGCCGGCTCGGACCACCGCCCAGGGCGCCGACGAGCCACGCTCGTTTTCCGGCATTTCGGTCACAGTCCCCATGCTGCCCGCGCGACCGCGATCCGGGCCGCATATGCCTGCCGAGCGGGGCAAGACACCCCATTTGATCGATCACAAGCATTTAATATGCATTTTCGGTCGGCCCTCGGGTACCTCAGCCCCTCATGGGCATCGACGACGAGCACACGGTCCCGGGCGCGAGCGCACCGGGGTTCGACGCCCTGGTCGCGGCGACCGCCCCCGACATCGCGCGTTACACGTTCCTGTTGACCGCGAGCCCCACACGAGCCGCGCACGTGACCCGGCACACCTTCGCCCGGGTCTGGCGCGACCTGCCGGACGCGGCGGACACCCCGGCCGACGCCGCCTACGTCCGCACCGTCGCCGGCGACCTCGCGCTGGGCCGCCGGTTCCTGGTCCGCCGGGCGCTGTGGCGGCTCGTACCGCACCCCGACCGCACCGCCCGGGTGGTTCCGCACGCCGACGACGACACGCGGCGCGACCAGGACGTCGCGCTCCTGCGCGCGCTCCAGCGGGTGCCCGCGCACCGGCGCCGGGTCTTCGTCCTGCGGCACCTGTTCGGGTTGTCCCCGGAGCAGGTGGCGGCCGAGACCGAGGCGACCACCGAGGTGACCCGGATCCGGCTGATACACGCCCACGAGGACCTCGCCGACCGGATCCCGGCGATCACCGGCCCGTCGCCGAACTGCGCCGAGGCACACGCGTTCCTGAGCACGCTCACCCGCGACCTGGCCGCCCGCCACGCGCCGGAAGTCCCGCAGGCCCACGCCGCGCGCGTGGGCAGCCGGGCACGGACCGCGACGCTGGTCACCGTGGTGGTCGCGGCGATCCTGGCGCTCTTCGTCGCCGCGCTCCCCCGGCTGCTCACCCCGGGCACCTCCCGCGACTCGCGCGGGGGCGACCGGGTACGGCCGCTCACCGGCCCGGAGGCGGCCCGCCCGGTGCCGCCGATGCCCGCGTCGGCGGACGACAGCCCGCCGGCGCCCGCCGCGGCCCCGCCCGCGCCCGTGGAGCGCACGGAGGCGCCGACCGAGGCGCCGGCCACGCCCGAGGCGCCCGCGCCGCCGTCCCCCGCGGCCCCCGTGCCGCCCGCACCGCCCGCGGGCGGGCAACCGGCCCTCGGTGTGACGCCGGCCCCCGCCGCCCCGGAGCGGCTCGCGCCGCTGCTTCGACCGGCGACGCCCACCGGTGCCCGGACCACGACCGGGACGGCGGCCGACCTGCGGGCGGGCGCGGGGGCCGCGGCGACCGGCCCGGCCTCGCTGCTGGCCCCGGAGCGGGCCTTCGTCCTCGACACGAGTTGCGTGAACAACGGGCTGCGCCGGCCGGCGCAGCCCTGACCGGCCGGGGAAGGCACGACGCCCCGCATCCCACCGGAAACGGCGGGGTGCGGGGCGTCGTCGGTGACCGGGTGGGTCAGCCGGCCATGATCTCGCGCATCAGGCGCGCCGTCTCGGACGGCGTCTTGCCGACCTTGACGCCGACGGCCTCGAGCGCGTCCTGCTTGGCCTGCGCGGTGCCCGAGGAGCCCGAGACGATGGCGCCGGCGTGGCCCATGGTCTTGCCCTCGGGGGCGGTGAAGCCCGCGACGTAGCCGACGACCGGCTTGGTGATGTGCTCGGCGATGTAGGCCGCGGCACGCTCCTCGGCGTCGCCGCCGATCTCGCCGATCATCACGATCGCGTCGGTGTCCGGGTCGTCCTGGAACGCCTGGAGGCAGTCGATGTGCGTGGTGCCGATGATCGGGTCGCCACCGATGCCGACGGCGGTCGAGAAGCCGATGTCGGCCAGCTCGTACATCATCTGGTAGGTCAGCGTGCCCGACTTGGACACCAGACCGATCCGGCCCGGCTTGGTGATGCTGGCCGGGATGATGCCCGCGTTGGACTGACCGGGGGTGATCAGGCCGGGACAGTTCGGGCCGATGATCCGGGTCTTGTTGCCCTTGGCGCCGGCGAGCGCCCAGAACTGCGCGGTGTCGTGCACCGGCACGCCCTCGGTGATCACCACGGCGAGGCCGATGCCGGCCTCGATCGCTTCGACCACGGCGTCCTTGGTGAACTTCGGCGGCACGAAGACCACGGTGACGTCGGCGCCGGTGGCCTCCATGGCCTCGGCCACGGTGCCGAATACCGGTACCTCGGTGCCGTCCACGTCGACCGTGGTGCCGGCCTTGCGCGGGTTCACGCCACCGACGATGTTCGTCCCGGAGGCGAGCATCCGGTGGGTGTGCTTCATCCCCTCGGAGCCGGTCATGCCCTGGACGATGACCTTGCTGTCCTTGGTCAGGAAGATAGCCATGCTGGGTCGGTCTCCCTTACTTCGCGGCAGCGAGCTCGGCGGCCCGCTCGGCCGCGCCATCCATGGTGTCCACCTGCTGGACCAGCGGGTGGTTCGCGTCGGTCAGGATCTGCCGACCCAGCTCCGCGTTGTTGCCGTCCAGTCGCACGACGAGCGGCTTGGTGACCGCCTCGCCCTTCTGCTTCAGCAGTTCGAGCGCCTGCACGATCCCGTTCGCGACCGCGTCACACGCGGTGATGCCGCCGAAGACGTTGACGAAGACCGACTTGACGTCGGCGTCGCCCAGGATGATCTCCAAGCCGTTCGCCATCACCTCGGCGGACGCGCCGCCGCCGATGTCGAGGAAGTTGGCGGGCTTGACGCCGCCGTGGTTCTCCCCGGCGTACGCGACCACGTCCAGCGTGGACATGACCAGGCCCGCGCCGTTGCCGATGATGCCGACCGAACCGTCGAGCTTGACGTAGTTAAGACCCTTGGCCTTGGCCGCCGCCTCCAGCGGGTCGGCCGCGTCCTTGTCCTCGAGCGCCTCGTGGTCGGGGTGGCGGAAGTCGGCGTTCTCGTCGAGCGAGACCTTGCCGTCCAGCGCGATGATCTTGCCCTCTTCGGACTTGATCAGCGGGTTCACCTCGACGAGCGTGGCGTCCTCTTCGACGAAGACGGTCCACAGCGTCTTGAGCGTCGCGACGATCTGGTCGTGCAGCTCGGCCGGGAACTTCGCCGCCTCGACGATCTCGCGGGCCTTGGCCTCGGTCACGCCCTCGATCGCGTCGACCGGGATCTTGGCGAGCGCGTCGGGGTTCTCCTCGGCGACGACCTCGATCTCGACGCCGCCCTCGACGGACGCCATCGCGAGGAAGGTGCGGTTGGTGCGGTCGAGCAGGAACGAGACGTAGTACTCGTCCACCGGCTTGGCCAGCCCGGCCAGCATGACCTTCTTGACGATGTGGCCTTTGATGTCGAGGCCGAGGATCTGCTCGGTCTTCTCGACGACCTCGTCGGTGCTGAAGGCCAGCTTCACGCCGCCGGCCTTGCCGCGGCCACCGACCTTCACCTGAGCCTTGACGACGGCCTTGCCGCCCATGCGCTCGGCGGCGGCCCGTGCCTCCTCCGGCGTGAAGACGACTTCACCGGGCAGAACCGGCACACCGTGCTTAGCGAAGAGATCCCTCGCCTGGTACTCGAACAGGTCCACGCGGGTCCGTCCTTGTGATCGCGATCGGATATGCGGAACATGCGCAGCCGCGTCCGTCGTCGCGCAGGTCCGGCAGGCTCGCCCCCGGTTCCGGTGGACGGCGTCCGCACGCGTAGCTGATCCGCCTTGCAGGCTATCGGGCAGGAGTGCGGGGGCCGAACCAGGGTCCGGGTCACATTCCGCGGGCGGCGCGGGACCTCGGCTTCGCCATACGTCCGAATCCGCCCGTTTACGCCTGTTCCACCGTGACACAGGGAACACACCCGAACGGAGCGTGACGACCCGATGTGGCCGATCCCACGTCCCCGCCCCATGGTCGATAGTCACACTTATCCGGAACTCCGACGTACGAACGAACGGACGGCCACGATGGACGCGCAAGCCAATCCCGACGAAGGAGCCGAGATGACCGCGCTCGCACACGAGTCACCGATCGCCTCAACACTCGACGACTTCACCACCCGTCCCACCGCCTTCATCGCCGCACTGCCGATCCCGGACGGCGTACGTGTGGAGTTCATCGAAAGGAACTACTACATGGCGCCCCCGGCCAACGCCGAGCACAACAGGTGGGCGGTCGACCTGATCGTGCAGTTGCGTGCGGCAGGTATCGACGCGGCTCTGATCGGCAACGGGTACTGCTCGGAACCCGCCGGGGAGAAACACGTAACCGGCGCCTTCATCCCGGATTTCGAAATCCCCTACCGCCGCCCCAACGAGGCGGACGAGGCGTATCGGAGCAGCCACGACGGTTGGTACCCGGCGAGCATGCTCCACCTCGTCGGCGAGATCACGTCCCCGAGCAACGCACGGATCGATCGGGAGGAGAAATACCGTACCTACGCTCGCGCCGGCATCCCCGTCTATCTCCTGATCGATCGGGAAAAGGGCCTCGCCATCTGCCACTCGGAGCCGGTCGATCGCGGAGAGGAGTCCTACTACCGAGTCGCCGACCCGGTCAAGCTGGGCGAGAAGGTGCAACTCCCCGACGGCCTCCCCACCCTGGACACCGCCAAGTTGAACTGACCGTCCGTGACACCTGCGCCGGAAACGGCAGGCTCACAGTACGTACCGGCCACTCCTACGCTTCCGGCACCGGGAGGGGCAGGCCCTGGAGTGCGGCGGCCATTACCTCCGGGAACAGGTCGGGGGTGCAGGCGAAGGCGGGGGTGCCGAGCGCGGACAGGGCCGCGGCGTTGGCGTGGTCGTAGGCCGGGGCGCCCTCGTCGGAGAGGGCCAGCAGGGTGACGAAGGTGGTGCCGGCGGCCTGCATGCTCGCCGCACGGCGGAGCATCTCGTCCCGCACACCGCCCTCGTACAGGTCGCTGATCAGCACGACGACCGTCTCCGTCGGCCGGGTGATCAGCGACTGGCAGTAGGTCAGCGCGCGGTTGATGTCGGTGCCGCCGCCGAGGCGGGTGCCGAAGAGCACGTCGACCGGGTCGCCCAACCGGTCGGTCAGGTCGACCACGCTCGTGTCGAAGACCACCAGCGAGGTCCGCAGCGCGTGCATCGAGCCGAGCACGGCGCCGAACACCGACGCGTAGACCACCGAGGCCGCCATCGAGCCGGACTGGTCGACGCACAGGATCACGTCCCTGTGCACCCCGTGCCGCCGGCGCCCGTAGCCGACCAGGCGCTCCGGCACGATCGTGCGGTGCTCGGGCTGGTAGTGGCCGAGGTTGGCCCGGATCGTGGCGTTCCAGTCGATGTCCCGCGGGCGCGGGCGGTGCACCCTGGTCGAGCGGTCGAGCGCGCCTCGGACCAGGCTCGTGGTGCGTTGCGCGACCCGGCGCTCCAGGTCGTCGACGACGCGGCGGACCACCGCGCGGGCGGCCTCCTTCGTCTCCTCGGGCATCAGCGCGGTGAGTGCGAGCAGGGTGCCGACCAGGTGCACGTCGGGTTCGACCGCGGCCAGCATCTCCGGCTCCAGGAGCAGCCGGGTCAGGTCGAGCCGCTCGATCGCGTCCTGCTGGAGGATGCTCACCACGCCCGCCGGGAAGTAGGCGCGGATGTCGCCGAGCCAGCGGGCCACCGACGGCGCGGAGGCACCGAGGCCGCCGGCGCGCGGCCCGGTCGCCCGGCGGCTGCCGCGCGGGGCCTGGGTCTCGGAGCGGTACAGCGCGCTCAGCGCCTGGTCGATCCGGGCGTCGTCGCCGGTGAGCCCGTGGCCGGTGCCGTCGGGTTCGCCGCCGAGTACCAGGCGCCAGCGGCGCAGCCGTTCGTCGTCGGCCTCGCTCGTCACGGGGTCGCCTCCCGGTGTGCCAGGCCCAGGATCCCGGCCAGCAGTGGCAGTACGGCGTCGGCGCGCGCGCCGTCGAAGTGCTCGGCGGTGGCGATCGGGACGGCGGCCCGCGCCGGGGTGCGGATGCGCTCGCCGAGCAGCCGGCGCTCGGGCGCGGCGAAGCCGGCGAAGGTGCGGCGCAGCAGCGGCAGGATCTCCACGAACAGGTCGTCGGGGGTGCCGGTGATCCAGGCGTCGACCAGGTCGAGGAGTCCTTCGTCGTGGATCAGCAGCATGCCGCCGCCGGCCAGGAATCCCTCGATCCAGGCCGCCGATTCGCGATGCGGGGCGCCCCGGGTGAGGGCGCGGGCCAGGCGGGGCGCGGCGTCCTCCGGCGCGAGGCGGCCCCGGTCGAGCAGCAGGCGGGTGGCCCGGCCGGTGAGCAGGCCGGGCAGGTTCTCCCGGTCGGCGAGCCGCCGCAGGGTGGCGTACCACTCGTCCTGTCGGCGCTCCGGGAGCAGTTGTACGGCGGCGTGCACGTCGTCGAGGCGACGGCGCATCGCGGCGGCGCCGTCGTGGTCCAGTCCGGCGCAGGCCGCGGGCAGCCCGACGCAGATCCGCACCACCAGGCCGGCCACGACGGTGTCGAGCGCCGAGGTGTCGGTGCCCCGGACGTCGCCGTAGCGCAGCGCCCGCACCAGTCCCGGCAGCGCCTCGGCGAGCCGGCCGACGTCGGCGTCCAGGGCGGCGCGCCGGTCGAGCACGCGCATGATCACCGGCAGCGCGTCGGGCAGGTCGGCGCGCAGGCAGCGTTCGGCGACCTCGGTGACGTCGGCGAGCGATTCGGCCCGGATCGCCAGGTCGCTCGCGCGCGCCTCGGCCGCGGCGACCACTGTGGTCCCCCACACGCCCGCCTCGGCCACCCGGATCGCCAACTCCGGCTGCCAGTCCAGGCGCCAGGTCTCGCGGAAGGTGCCCCGGCTCTCCCGGCCCGGGACCGGCACGCCCCACGGGACGTCGAGCAGGGCGAGCCGGTTGAGCAGGCGGCTGCGGTCGGCGTGCGAGTCCTTGCGCAGGTCGAGTTCCAGTTCGCGGGCGGCGGGCTCGGGCCGCAGCCGCAGTCGGCGCTGCTCGCGGGTGAGGTCGCGCTGGAGCGGTACGGCGGGCACCGTCGGCGGCACCTCGCCGATCACGTCGCCGACCACGAGGGCGTCGTGCACCAGCGCGAGCGGCCCGGTGACGCCGTCGCACATCACGGCGCGGACCGCTTCGAGGGTCTCGTCCAGGCCGGCCAGCGGTCGTCCGCGCAGCGCGGCGAGCGCGTCGGCGTGGCGGGTCGCCTCGATCACATGCGCGGAGGAGACCGGGTGGCCCGCCTCGCGCAGCAGCCCGGCGATCCGGACGAACCAGCGGGGCAGCGGGTCGGGTTCGGCGGCGGTGTCGAACAGGTGCCGGTACCAGCCCGGGGACGCGACACCGGCGCCGTAGCCGGAGCTCTGCGCGAGACGGTGGTGGGTCCACGGCACCCACGTGGTCTCGACCTTGACGGCGGCCCGGTGCGGCGCGAGCAGCGCGCGGTCGGCGGCGGCGGAGGGCGGGTCGGCGAGCGCGGGTACGTGCCAGGCGCCGCACACCACGGCGATCCGGGTGTGTCCGGCCCGGCGCGCGGAGCGGACGCACTGGCGCATGTACGCCTCGCGCAGTCGCTCGACGTCGGGCTCGGCGCTCGGGCCCGGGTCGACGGCGGGCCGCTCGTCCTCGCGCAGCGCGGCCATCGCCTCGGCGAGCGCCGCGAACGGCCGCAGCGGGTCGTCGGCGGGCGGGCGGTGCTCGATCACGTCCTCCCACCAGTGCTCGGCGTCGTCCCGACCGGCCAGTCGGGCCAGCGCGGCGATCGGGTCCACCGGGGGCGGCACGGGATCGGCCGGCTCGTCGCTCTCGCGCTCGCGGCGGGCCCGGTCGAGGGTGAAGGACACCGCGACCGGCAGGTCGATGAACCGGACCGGGACGTTGTGCTCGCTCGCGTGGGTGATGGCCACCCACTCGGGGCTGAAGTCGGCATACGGCCAAAAGCCGGCCTGCGCGGGATCGTCGACCGCGTGCGCGAGCAGCGCGACGGGCGGACGCAGGCCCGGCTCGGCGGCGAAGGACAGCAGCGGGTCGGCCTCGGGCGGACCCTCGATCAGCACGATGTCGGGCCGCAGCCGGGCCAGTGCGGCGCCGACCGCCCGGGCCGAGCCGGGGCCGTGGTGCCGCACGCCGAGCAGGGTCGGTCGCGCGGCCGGGGGCCGCGCCATCAGACCGGGTCCGCGTCGCGGCAGGCCCGGTAGAAGTCCTGCCAGTCGGCGCGCGGGCGCACCGCGGTCTCCAGGTATTCGCGCCAGACCAGGGTGTCGGCGGCCGGGTCCTTGACCACCGCGCCCAGGATCCCCGCCGCCACGTCGGCCGAGCGCAGCACACCGTCGCCGAAGTGCGCGGCGAGCGCGAGGCCGCCGGTGACCACGGAGATCACCTCGGCGGTGGACAGCGGCCCGGACGGGGTCTTCAGCCTGGTCCGCCCGTCTTCGGTGAGGCCGGCGCGCAGTTCGCGGAACACCGTGACCACACGCCGCAGTTCGGCCTCGGCACCGGCCACCGGCGGCAGTTCCAGGCCCGAGCCGAGTTGGGCCACCCGGCGGCTGACGATCTCCACCTCCGCGTCGGCGGTCGCGGGCAGCGGGAGCACCACGGTGTTGAACCGGCGGCGCAGGGCCGAGGAGAGTTCGTTGACCCCTCGGTCGCGGTCGTTGGCGGTGGCGATCAGGTTGAACCCGCGCACCGCCTGCACCTCGTCGTTCAACTCCGGTACGGGCAGGGTCTTCTCGGACAGGATGGTGATCAGCGAGTCCTGCACGTCGGCCGGGATGCGGGTCAACTCCTCGACCCGGGCGACCAGTCCGCGGCTCATCGCGCGCATCACGGGGCCGGCCACCATGGCCGCGCGGCTGGGCCCGTGCGCGAGCAGTCGGGCATAGTTCCAGCCGTAGCGGATGGCCTCCTCGGGGGTGCCGGCGGTGCCCTGGACCAGCAGCGTGGAATCGCCGCACACGGCGGCGGCCAGATGCTCCGACACCCACGTCTTGGCCGTGCCCGGCACACCGAGCAGCAGCAGCGCGCGGTCGGTGGCCAGCGTGGTGACGGCGACCTCGACGATCCGGCGCGGCCCGATGTACTTGGGCGAGATCACCGTGCCGTCGGGCAACGTGCCGCCGAGCAGGTAGGTGGCCACCGCCCACGGCGACAATCTCCACCGCGGCGGCCGGGGTCGCTCGTCGGCGGCGGCCAGCGCCGCCAACTCCCCGGCGAACGCGTCCTCCGCGTGCGCCCGAAGCACACCCTGATCGACCTGCGCACCCGATTCGGCAGACACGCCCACCACGGCTCCCCCAGCGCTCGAACAAACCCGAACAGGGACAAGTCTGCCCCCCGGGTCCGACACGCCGACGCGCCGAACGGGTCAACGACGATCGGGCGTGAACCCGGTCCCGATCTCCGCCCCGAACGACTCCGGCCACCACACGAGCCGCCCGGCCCGCACTCGTGCCGAAGGTCACCGCGTCGACGCGGCACGTGCCGTGGGGCTCAGGTGCCGAGGAGTTCCGCGCGCATCGCGGCACGGTAGCGGAGGGTTTCGGCGAGGGTGCGGAAGGCCTTTGGCCATTCGCCGTCGCCTTGGGCGAGGGTGTCGACGCGGGTGACCAGGGAGGGGTCGAGGCCGCGGCCGGCTACGTCTCGGGCGCCGCTGAAGCTCCAGGGGTACGCGCCGGAGTCGGCCGCCGTGGCGAAGGCGTCCAGGACCGCGTCGCCCAGGGGCAGCGGCCACGGGGTCGGGCAGTTGGTGAGCAGTTGCAGGGCCTCGGACAGGCCGTGCGCGGCGATGTGGCGGGCCACGTGGTCGGCGCACTCGGCCGGCGGCAGCACGGTGAGCAGGCGGGTGGGCGCACCGCGGCCGGCCAGTGCCCGGGCCCATCCGACGTCGCGCTGGAGCACCGCCGCGCGGGCCCACCCCTCGCGGACGTCCTCGGCGAACCGGCGCGGCAGCGCACGGGCCGTGATCTCCTCGGGGCTCGCCCCGAACACCTCCCGCCACACCGACAGCGGCGTGGCCGCGACGACCTCGCCCAGCCACCACGAGTGGTCCTCGCGTCCGGTCGGCGAGGACCGGTCGATGCCGTCCCGCACCATCGCCTCGTCGCACTCGCCCGGCGGCACCACAAGGACCCGACCCGCACCGTCGGGCCGCAGGCAGGCCCTGCCGCGCGCGCTCATCCGGGCCACGAACGCCGATCCGGGCAGCGCGCCCAGGCGTCGCGCCGCGGCCGCCCGGACCACCTTGGCCCGATCGTCCAACGCCGCCTCCAGGAACGCCTCGTCGCCCGCAGTCGCCCCGGTGCCCAGCGCCTCGACGAACACCGCGCGGTCCTCGGCCGGTTCGGCCCGCCAGGTCCGGGCCAGCAACTCCCTGGCCGCGTCCGGGTCCGCCGCCCGCAACACCGCGAACGCGGCCAGCCGCTCGCCGAACCGGCCGTGCCGCCACAGGTCGATCGGGTCGTCGGGATCCCCGGCCGCGATCCGGGTCAGCCAGGCCCACTCCGGGTTGAGCCCGGCCAGCCAACGCCCCCTCGGGCCGGCGAGTTCGGCCACGATCGCCCGCAGGTCGGTGCGCGAGCGGGCCGCGGTCAACAGGGCCGGCAGTTCGGACTCGGGTGCCCGCATGCCGGCCGTCCGGGCCAGGGCGAGCCATTCCGGCAGGAAGTCCATCCCGTCGCCTTCGAGCAGGATCCGCAGCCGCACCCGGGCCGGCGCCGGCACGGACGGTCGCGGGTCCACCTCGGCGCACGGCTGTGGCGGCGCGCCCGCGGGGGCCCGTCGGCCCGCCCGCCGATGCACCATCACGATCGCCGCCAGGTCGAGCAGTCGCACCGCCTCGTCGGTCCGGTCCACGCGCGCGGCCAACTCGCCCAACGCGCCCTCGGCGGGCCATTCCGCGGCCCTGCGCCGCCCGGTGCCCACCAGTGCCGCCGACACCAGGTCGTCCCACACCGGATCCGCGACCCGCATCCGAACTCCCCTTCCACACATGGCGATCGGCCGCCGAAGGTCGGCGACGGCGTCGATCCTCCGACCCGATCGGGCCGGGTGGCGGCGGACCGATGACAGCGAGACGGCACAGCGAGCCGCCGCCGGCGGACCGGCCACCGCGGACCGACTACAGCGGCACGGCTTGGCCCTCGTGCCACGCGGTCACCGGAACGAATCCGCGCGCGCCGTACTCGCCGAACACGGTCAGCCCCGTGCCGCCGGACATCGCGGACAACCGCCACAGCGCCTGTTCGCCGGTCCGGGCCCGGTCCACCGGCAGCCAGAACCCGTCCGCGCCGGCGATCCGCCACCCCATCGGCTCCGGCACCGCGACCACGTCGGCGAGCACCACCGGCCACGCCTCCAGCCAGGGCTCGCGGCGCAGCGCCTCGGCGTAGGCCAGGGTCGCCTCCTCGGGCCCCACCCCGGCCGGCTCCGCCCCGGCGGCCGGCTCACCGGTCCGCTCGCCCAGCGCCACCCGCAGCGGCACCGCGTCGTCGTGGAAGGCCGCGTCGGCCTCGATGGTGCGCCCCACGGGCAGCGCCAACTGCGGCGCACGCCCCTGCGGCCCGAAGGCCAGCACCAGCGCGGGCCGGCCCGACCCGGTGCCGCGCAACCAGATCCGCCGCTCGGTCAGCCCGCCGTCGACGCTGTCCCGGCTGCCGAGCACCAGCCACCGATCGTGCACCGCGGTGCCCTCGGCCCGCGCCGCCCGCAGCACGTCCTCCGCGTCCACGGTCCAGCCGATGCGCGCCCGCAGTCCGGCCACCAGGGACGGATCCAGGTCGTCGACGTGTTCGTGGGCGCGCAGGAGCAGCCACAACTCGGCGTAGTCCTCCAGCAGTCGGCCCGGCCAGCCCTCCGCCCCGGACGCGGGTATCGCGCCCGCCGCGCGCAACCGGGCGGCCAGGCCCGGAGCCTTGGCGTCGACCATGCGCTCCGCGATGCCGTCCCACATCGCGTATCCCTCACGCTCGGTGCCCGCCAGGCCCTGGTGCACCCGATCGGCCAGCCATCGGCGCAATCGCTCGGTGCCCTCGGCGACTTCGGCCGCCCGCCGCTCGGCCCGCCGCCGGGCCGCGGCGGGATCGGCCAGACCGGCCCGCTCCCGCCGCCCGGCCGCCGGGGCGGCGACCCAGTCGGGCGCGCTCGCCCCGACCGGCACCGCGGCCGGATCGTTCGCCCACAGGAGCAGCAGGCCGAGGGCGTGTACGCAGGGAAAGCCCGGCCCGGGACACGAACATCGTCCCGTGGGACCGGCGGGATCGACCACCGTGCGGTAGGCCGCCGCACCGCCGCCCGACCCCCAGATCGGACCGCCGACGGCCGTCGAGGCACCGGTGGCCGACCACGACTCCGGTCTCGCGAGGGCGCTCCCGGCCGTGCGTGCTGCGGCGTCGGGAGCCAGTGCCAACACCCGTTCCGCGGTCCACCGTTGCTGCATGACGGCCACGGTACGGGCCCGCACCGACACGTGTGTGCGAGCCCGTCGAACCCGCGGAGCGCGCCGGGCCGAATGTCCGGATCCGAGCGAAGTGCCCGGTCAGGCGGCGGTGGTCGCCACGTGTGCGCGCACCCAGTCGACGATGTCGGTGGTCGGCGCGCCCGGGGTGAACACCGCCGCGACACCGATCCGGCGCAGCTCGGGGACGTCCTCCTCCGGGATGATCCCGCCGCCGAACACCAGGATGTCCTCGGCCTCGCGCTCCTTGAGCAGTTCGATCACCTTGGCGAAGAGCGTCATGTGCGCGCCGGAGAGCACCGACAGACCGATCGCGTCGGCGTCCTCCTGGATGGCCGTCTCGACGATCTGGACCGGGGTCTGGTGCAGCCCGGTGTACACCACCTCGAAGCCCGCGTCGCGCAGTGCGCGCGCGACCACCTTGACCCCACGATCGTGTCCGTCGAGCCCGGGCTTGGCCACGACGATCCTGATCGGTCCGGGAACACCCATCACTGCCTCCATGTACATAGCGAAGCCCTCGCCCGGAGCGTAACCCCCGCTCGGTCGGCGCACGGGCGGCGGTCGACGGCGTCCGCCCGGACGGGTGCCGCCGAGGCGGACCGCATCACCCGCCCGGCCGCCTGACCTGCGGTTCCGATCGCGAGGATTGTCCTGTGAACGTCAAGGGAGCTACAGTCCGTTTCCGACCGACCCCCGAGACGTAAGGCGACGTAGGTGACGGACGTTCGCTACCCGAGTGCGGAGCAGCAGGCTCGCCACGGGTCGGACACCGAGGGTGCGTATTCCCCCTACGGCTCGTCCGACCCGGCCCACGGCGGCTACGACCAGGGCTACGGGTACGGCGCGAACGCCTACTCGGCCGACCCGAGCGGCGGTTGGCCCGCGGTCGACCCATCGGGTGGTTGGGGTGTACCGGCACCCGCGTACGACGGATACGACACCGGCACCGGCTACCCCGCGGCGACCGGCTACGCATCCGGCGGGTACGCCGCCGTCGACCACTCCGGCACCCAGTACTCCGCCGTCGGCTACGACACCACGGGCCAGGGCACGGGCGGCTACGACGCCTCGGGGTACCAACCCGCCTACGACGCCTCGGGATACGTCCAGGTGCCGGGGCAGGACGGCTACGGCAACGGCTCGTCGGAGGACTACACCGGCGCCTACGGCTACTCGGCGATCCAGGACACCGGCTACGGCACGCAGACCCAGACCTGGGCGGTCGCCGACACCGCGGTGCAGGATCCGGCGCCGGGCCCGTACGTCGACCCCGCGTGGGACGGCGGCTCGAACACCGGTATGTGGTACGCCGCTTCGGACACCGCCGCGTGGGAATCCGACACCTGGTACTCCCCCGTCCCGGTGCGCGACGACGCCGACAGGTGGTCGGGCGGCAACCGCTCGGCGACGGACCTGTTCGACGACGGCACCACCCGTGCGCCGGTCGAGCCCGCGTTCGATGTCGACGACCATGACCGCAGCGTGCCGGCCCACACCGACACCGACACCGGGGCCGACGCGGACGACGCGCGCGACGAGCGGCGGGCCGAGCCGGCCGGGAAGCCGAAGGTCAAGGCCGCCAAGGAGACCAAGGAAGCCAAGGAGCCCGCCGACAAGACCCGGGTGAAGCGCAAACGCGCGTTTCCGCTCACCGCCGGCGCCCCGCTCGCGGTGATGGGCGCGGCGGCGATGGCCGTCGCGGCGGTCGGCGGCCTGCACACCGCGGGCGCCGAGACCAAGGACGCGGACCCGGTGGCCGGCGGCGAGGACCTGCCGCTGATGTCGCCGATGGACAAACAACTGGTGGATCTCCAGGTCGGCGCCGAGGACTTCGCCGAGCGCGCCAGTCGCGCGCAGACCCGGGTCTCGCTCCAGGAGCGCCAGGAACAGGCCCAGCAGGACCAGGAAGCCGAGCGCAAGCGCCGGGAGTCCCTCAGGCCCAAGTACGTGCTCCCGGTCGCCCAGAAGGGCCTCAGCGCCTATTTCGGCTCCTCCGGCTCGCGCTGGGCGCACACCCACACCGGCATCGACTTCCCGGTGGACCTGGGCACCCCGGTGCTCGCGGTGATGGACGGTGTGGTGCGCACGCAGGTGAACACGGCATACGGGAACATGGTGATCCTGACCGGCAAGGACGGCACCGAGACCTGGTACTGCCACCTGACCCGGGCCAAGATCCGCTCCGGCCCGGTCAAGGCGGGCGACGTGATCGCCTACAGCGGCGACACCGGCAACAGCACCGGCCCCCATCTGCACTTCGAGGTCCGCCCCGGCGGCGGCGCCCCGATCAACCCGCTGCCCTGGCTGCGGGCGAACGGCCTCGACCCGACCTGAGCGCGGCGCGCGGCGGGGATCCGGGACCTATCGTGGACGGATGAGCTCATCCGAGGCGCAGTTCACCGCCGAGACCGGCAACCGTGGCGAATTCGTCCGACAGGCCAACCGGTTCACCGGGCGGCCGGAGCCGGAGCGCGGGCGATATCAGCTGGTCGTGTCCCTGGCCTGCCCGTGGGCGCATCGGGCGATCATCGTCCGCCGACTGCTCGGGCTCGAGGACGCACTGGGCCTGTCCGTGGTGGACCCGATCCGGGACGAGCGCGGGTGGCGGTTCACCAACCACCCCGACGGACGCGACCCGGCGACGGGGCTGGCGTTCCTCGCCGACGCCTATCGGGCCAGTGACCCCACCTATGCCGGTCGGGTGACCGTACCCGCGATCATCGATCTGACCACCGGGCACGTGGTCACCAACGACTATCCGCAGATCACCCTCGACCTCTCCACCCGCTGGACCGCGCTGCACCGGGCCGGCGCGCCCGATCTGTACCCCGAGCACCTGCGCGCGGAGATCGACGCGATCAACGCGGACGTGTTCCGGGACGTGAACAACGGCGTGTACCGGTGCGGGTTCGCCACCTCGCAGGACGCCTACGAGGAGGCGTTCGACGCGCTGTTCGCCCGGCTGGACCTGCTGGAGAAGCGGCTCGCCGGGCAGCGCTTCCTGGTCGGCGAGTCGATCACCGAGGCGGACATCCGGCTGTTCACCACGCTGGTCCGGTTCGACGCGGTCTACCACGGCCACTTCAAGACCAACCTGCGCAAGCTGACCGAGTACCCGGTCCTGTGGGCCTACGCCCGCGACCTGTTCCAGACCGAAGGCTTCGGGGACACGGTCGACTTCGACCACATCAAGCGCCACTACTACGTCACACACAACGCGATCAACCCAACCGGAATCGTCCCGAAGGGCCCCGACCCGGCCCTGTGGCACACCCCACACGACCGCGGCTGAGCACACCCGCGACACACGGCGCGGGGGCGCGGAGGCGTGACGCGAGGCGCGAGGCGCGCGCGGACGCGGTACGGGGCTCGGCGCGCGGGAACGGGCGCGGAGGTGCGAGTGATGCGAAGACGCGGGACGTGGGGCGCAGCGCATGGCGCAGGGCGCGCGGCGCGAGAACGCGATACCGGACGCCGCGCGTGCCGCGCGCGGACGCGGTACGCGGCTCGGCGCGCGGGAACGGGCGCGGACGGGGCAGCGCGGAGACGCGGGCGCGGAGGTGCGGGGCGCGGTGCCGAACCGAGGCGCGGGCGCGAAGCGGCAGAGGGGCGGGCTCGGAGGTAGCGGGTGCGGACCCGGGGCAGTGCCCGCCGCGTACGCGCGAGGGGGCGGGTGGGAAGTCGGCCCACCCGCCCCCTCGTCGTATCGGCCACCGGCGTCGGCTACTTGGTCGGGTCGACGGGCGGCGGGGTGCCGTCCGAGCCGCCCTCGGACGCGGCCGGGGAGGCAGCCGCCGGAGCGGCCGAGGATCCGGCCGGTGAGTCCGGCTCGGCCGGCGCTTCGATCACGGCCGAGATCTCTGTCTCGTCTTCCGCCCCGACCTCGGCATGACTCCCGGCCCCGGCACGGGATGTGACCTCGACGCCGGCCCCGGTCTCGGTGTCGGTCTCGACGTCAGTCGTGAGGTCGGCGCCAGTCTCGATGCCAGTCCTGAAGACCGTCCCGATCTCGCCGCCGGACTCGACATCCCTCCCGAGGCAGGTCCCGGTCTCGGTGTCGGACTCGGCGCCAGTCCCGAAGCTCGTCCCGATCTCGACGTCGGACTCGATATCCGTCCGGAGGTCGGCCCCATCCTCGACGCTGGACTCGGCGTCCGGCCCGAAGCCGGCCCCGGCCTCGATATCGGACTCGGCACCGGTCCCGGAGTCGGTGCCGATCTCAACGCCGGTCTCGAGGTCGGCGTCCGTCCCGAAGGCGGTCCCGGTCTCGGCGCCGGTCCCGAAGGCGGCCCCGGTCTCGGCGCCGGTCCCGAAGGCGGCCCCGGTCTCGGCGCCGGTCACGGAGGTGGTTCCGGCCTCGATGCCGGGCTCGATGTCCGTGCCCAGCACCGTGGTGGTCTCGGGGTGGGGCGGCCGGCCTGGGCGGGTTGTCGGGTCCGGGGCGGTCCCGGGGGCGGCTGTCGGACGGGGCTCGGGGTCGGATCCGGTTTTCGGGTTCGGATTCGGGTTCGTTCCGGTGTTCTCGCCGAGTGGGCCTACGTGCTCCTCGTGTCCGTCTCGGCCCACGAACGCCGTGCCGCCCGGCTCCGGCGGCGCCACCGGCGCGAAGAACCGGGCCGGCGGCGCGGGCGCGTCGGAGCGGCCGGTCGGCAACATCGACCACAGGGCCCCGGCGAGGCCCGCCAGGCCCACCCCGATCGCCGCGGTGGCCAGTGACCATTCGGGGCTCATCAGCGCGTGACCGCCCGCCCGCAGCAGATACGCGAACGCGATGCCGGTGAACACCACACCCGCGATCAGGGCCATCGGGTCGAAGCGCTGCCTGTTCGTCCTCATCGGGATTCGCCCTCCATCCGGGTCACGCCGTTCCTCGGTGTCGTGCTCATCGCGGCAGCCGTCCGTGGTCGTCGTACAGCAGTTCCACCTGGCCCACGCCGACCTTCAGGTCCAGCGTGATCGTGCCGCGCTCCGGCTGCGCGATCGGCTCCAGCGTCTCGCTCCGGTCCGGCCGCCAGCCGTCGTCGCGCCCGCTCGTCGTGCGCACGTCGCCCACGTCGGAGCGGCCCTTGAACACCACCCTGACGTCCTTGGGCACCCACACCTGGATCTGCCCGGCGCCCACCGTGGCCTTGACCGTCGCCGCGCGGGCCGGCCCAAGGTCGAGGCTGCGCAGGTCCAGGTCCAGGTCGCCGCCGCCGAGGTGGTACGACGCGGGCAGCGCCGCGACCGAGGTCGGCGTGTACGTGCGCTCCCCCCACGGCCCGGTCAGCGGCACGGTGATCGCGGTCAGCCCGGCGAGCAGCGCGGTGAGCGCGAGGGCGGGCAGGATCAGCAGCCGGGCCCGGCCGAACCAGGTGCCCGCGATCAGGCCCAGACCGACGACGCCGAGCACGATGGCCACCGCGACGGTGAACGTCACCTCGACCGCGTCGCTGCGGTTGAGCACCCACAGCAGGCCGCCGACCATCGTGGCCACGGACAGCGTGGCCAGCGCCACGTACGAGCGCGGACGCTTCGCACCCTTCTCCGGCTCGTCGGCCGCGACCGGCTTCGCGGGCGGCTTCCCGCCCTCCGGCGCCGAGCCGCCACCGGGCACCTGCCACCACATCGGCGGTCCCGGCGCGGTGTCGCCGGCCGGGACGGTGTCGACCGGCGCGGGAGCGCTCGCCATCGCCGCGACCCCCACCGTGCGCGCGGCGGCCTCGGACCTGCGTTTCGTGTCGGTCCAGACCATGAACAGGACCACGGCGGTGATCATCATCAGCGGGACCGACGGGCCGAAGCCCGAGTCCAGGTACGTGAAGAACAAGGCGACCCCCATCACGGCGACCACGGTGGCGGCCGTCGCCCCGCGGTCGAACTTCCCGGAGAGCACCCGGCGCAGCACCGGCTGCTCCTCTCCACGGGCCGGGATCAACAGCCAGCCCAGGCTGTACACCAGTACGCCCACCCCGCCGAAGAGCGACAGCACCGCGAAGACGATGCGGAAGATCACCGGATCGAGGCCGAAATGCTCGCCGAGCCCGCCGCACACGCCGGAGACCATGCGGTCGTCGACGCTGCGCAGAAGTTGGGGTCGAGTGGTCGTCGTGGGCGCCGCGGACGACCCCGGAGGGCCGCCCGGGACGTCGCCGGCCCGGTCGCCGGCCGAGACACCGGGTTTCATGTCGTCGTTCATGGGTCCATCGTGGCGTGCGCACGGCCCCGTTCCCATCGGGCTCCGCCCTGGTCGACCCCTGGTCCGACCCTGAGGGGGAATCAGGGTCGGGCCCTGATGCGCCCCGGCTTGCCGGCGTGTGACGATCGGTCGTGTGACCGCCGTATATCCGCCCCCCGCCGCGCCGAACCGGCCCGCGTACCCGACGCCGAAGCTCCGCCGCGCCGCGTCCCACCGGTTCGCCGGCGGCGTCGCGCGCGGCCTGGCCGAGCATCTCGGCGTCGAGGTGGTGGTGCTGCGCGTCGCCTTCGTCGCGCTCGCGTTCTTCGCGGGCCTGGGCGTGGTCCTGTACGCGGCCTTCTGGATCTTCGTACCGCAGAGCGTGACCGACGCCGCCCCGCCGAGCCGCGAGCGCGGCCGGGAGCGGCATCAGGCGCTCGCGCTGATCATCGTGCTGATCGCGGCGACCATGCTCACCGGGCTCGGGACCGACACCGACGCCGGTTCCGGCGACTGGTTGTGGCCGCTGCTCGTGGCCGGGCCCGGGGTGATCCTGCTGTGGCGTCAGGCCGACGAGTCGCAGCGGCAGCGCTGGTTCTCGCTGGACGGGCGCAGCCGGGTGGCGGGTTGGCTGCGCGCCCTGATCGGCGCCACGCTGGTGGTCGCGGGCCTGATCTTCTTCTCGCTCGGCCGCGGCGGTATCGGCGACGCGCTGGCCGCGATGCGCGGCGCGGGCCTGCTTCTGGTCGGCCTGCTGGTCATCTTCGGCCCGTATCTGCTGCGGCAGACCCGCGAGCTGGGCGCCGAGCGCCGGGCCCGCATCCGGGCGCAGGAGCGGGCCGAGGTGGCCGCGCACGTGCACGACTCGGTGCTGCACACGCTGACCCTGATCCAGCGCCAGGTGGAGGACCCGCGCGAGGTGGCCCGGTTGGCACGGGCGCAGGAGCGCGAGTTGCGGGCCTGGTTGTACCGCCCCGACGGCGAGGAGCCGGACCGCACCTTCGCCGCCGCGCTGCGCGGGGTCGCCGCCGAGGTGGAGGACGCGCACGGGGTGTCGATCGAGATCGTGTGCGTGGGCGACTGCCCGGTCGACGACCGGCTCTCCGCGCTGATCGCCGCCGCGCGCGAGGCGATGGTGAACGCGGCGAAGTACGCGGGCGGCGCGGCGATCTCGGTGTTCGGCGAGGCCGACGAGGACACGGTCACGGTGTTCGTCCGCGACCGCGGGCCCGGTTTCGACCCCGACTCCGTACCCGCCGACCGGCTGGGTGTGCGAGAGTCCGTGCTCGGGCGCATGCGCCGCAACGGGGGCGCCGCGAACATCCGCAGCGAACCCGGCGAGGGCACCGAGGTCGAGCTGGAGATGCGCCGCGCCGACGCCGGCCGGTCCGCTGTGGGAAGGACGAACACGTGAACACCACCGAGACGAGTAGCGCACCCGTCGAGGGCACGCCCCGCACCCGGGTGGTCCTCGTCGACGACCACCGGATGTTCCGCACCGGCGTGCGCGCCGAGATCGGCGAAGCGGTCGAGGTGGTCGGCGAGGCCGACGACGTGGCGAGCGCGGTGGCCGTGGTCACCGAGACCCGCCCCGAGGTGGTTCTGCTCGACGTGCACCTGCCCGGCGGCGGCGGGGTCGAGGTGTTGCGCCGGTGCGCGTCGCTGATCCCGGCGGTGCGCTTCCTGGCGCTGTCCGTGTCGGACGCCGCGGAGGACGTGATCGGGGTGATCCGGGGCGGCGCCCGGGGCTATGTGACCAAGTCGATCACCGGCGACGAGCTGATCCGCGCGATCGGCCGGGTCGGCGAGGGCGACGCGGTGTTCTCGCCGCGCCTGGCGGGCTTCGTACTGGACGCGTTCGCGGCCACCGACGTGCCGCCGATCGACGAGGACCTGGACCGGCTCACCCAGCGCGAGCGCGAGGTGTTGCGGCTGATCGCGCGCGGCTACGCCTACAAGGAGATCGCCCGCCGACTGGTCATCTCGGTCAAGACGGTGGAGACCCATGTCTCCGCCGTGCTGCGCAAGTTGCAGCTGTCCAACCGGCACGAGTTGACCCGCTGGGCGACGGATCGGCGACTGGTCTGACCGGTCGCGGTCCCCCGGCACATACGACGGCGCCCGTCCTCGGAACGAATCCGAGGACGGGCGCCGTCGTATGTGCCGGGGGATCGAGGGCTCTAGCCGGGGCGGATGGCCGCGAGGAACGGCATCGAGTCCAGCGGCGCCTTGGTCACGGTCTTGCCCGGACGCGGGGCATGCACGATCTGGCCGTTGCCGATGTACATGCCCACGTGGCGGTTGTCCGAGTAGAAGAACACCAGGTCGCCCGGCTGGAGGGCGCTCTTGGCGATCCTGGGGCCGTCGTTGATCTGGGTCCAAGTGGTGCGGCTGAGTGAGACGTTCGCCGCCTTCCAGGACGCCTGGGTCAGGCCCGAGCAGTCGTACGAGCCGGGGCCCTCGGCGCCGGAGACGTACGGCTTGCCGATCTGTGCCAGCGCGAAGTTGATCGCGGCCTGGGCCCGACCGGAGGCCGGGACATTGGTCGCCGGCGCGGTGTCCTTGTCCTTGTCCCGCGAACTGCGGTCGTTGCCCCGCGTGGTGTCGTTCGCGTGCTCGTCCGAGTCGAGGACTTCCTTCTTCTGCTGCTCGGTGAGCGTGTTGAGCAACCGCTGCGCCTCGGCCAGCTTGGCCTGGATGTCGGTCTTGTTCTTGTTCAGGTCGGTGCGCAGCTTCTCCAGTTCCGCGAGCTGCGAGGAGGCCTCGGTGCGGTCCTGCTGGAGAACTCGGGCCTGCGCCGCGATCTGCTTCAGCTTCGCGGCCTGCTGGCCGTCGAGCTGGGACAACATCTGCGACTTCTGCAGGTAGCCCTCGGGGTCGCCGCTGAGCGCGAGCGAGAGCGACGGCGGGAGGCCGCCGCTGCGGTACTGGTTGGCCGCCAGGACACCGATCTGGTCGCGCAGGGCGTTCAGCGCGGCCTGTTCCTCGGTGATCCGGGCCTGCGTCTGGTTCGCGGTGCCCTGCTGCTTCTCGATCTGCTCCTCGACGCCGTTGGCGGCGTCGGTGGCCTTGATCACGTCACTGTGCAGCTGGTTGACGCGGTCCTTGGTCTGCTGGAACGACTGCGCGGGGTCCGCGCTCGCGGTGCCGGCGAAGGTCATCACGCCGGTCATCGTCGCGGCGGCCGTAACGACGGTCGCGGCGGTACGCACGGCGGTGCGCGGCTTGGGCTTGCGGTGTTGCCCGGGTCGACGTTGGGACGCCACTGGTGGCGGGTCTCCTTCCTCGGCCGCCTACCGGGTTAGCTGACGGGTTCGGGCGGAAGAAGGCGCCCTACGGTGCCGAAGCACCGATTCACCCCAAGGGACTGCGAGGGTCCCCGGTTCCGGCTGCGCGTCGCGACGACCGTGGTTGCCCACCGTCACCGAAACCCGTCACCGAATTCGGCGGAGGCGATCGTGTCGACCGGGTGGCCGACCTCGAGCCGATCGCCTGCCGCAGAACACTAGTCACACGCGTGTCAGGACCATCACCATTGGCCTTCGTATTGCCAAAACTTTACCAATGTCACCGTTTCCATCTCCGCGTATCACGGGAAAAGCGCCCGGATTCCCTAAAGTCGATCTTGATCCCTTTTGGCGATCTTTAATGGCATTCGACCGATGGTGAGGCGTGAACCGCCGCCGGCTAGGCTGCCGGACGGCGGCGGGGACTTGGCGTCGGCGCCGAGAACGCCGGCCGGATGCCCACCGGGGCGACGATCGACGAGGGGTTGTACGACGTGGACGTTCTGCGGCAGATCCTGCTGGTGCTGCACATCGTGGGCATCGCGGCCCTGCTCGGCGGCTTCCTCACCCAGATGTCCGCGCTGCGCACCGGCGACGTGCGGATCGTGCCCGCGATGACGCACGGCGCGCTGACCATGCTCGTCACCGGCCTGGCCCTGGTGGGCGTGGTGCAGTCCGGCCTGGACCGGGACGTGGACACCGCCAAGATCGGCACCAAGCTCGGCATCCTGCTGGTCATCCTGCTGCTGGTGTGGGGCAACCGCGCCGCGGACCGGGTGTCCGCGCGCGTCCTCGGCGCGATCGGCCTGCTGACCGTGGCGAACATCGCCATCGCCGTGGTGTGGACCTGAGCCGCCGGTCCCGCCGCCGCTAGCGGGTGTCCACCACCCGGAACACCTCGGCCATACGTCCGGCGCCCAGGTCGAACCGCGCCGCGTTGCCCTCCAGCATCGACACGACGTGCTCGCGCAGTTCCGGTAGATGGCCCGTCTGGCTCTCGTGCGACAGCAGCGCCGCGATCTTGCGCTCGAACACCTCCGTCACGTCCACCGCGTGGTTCGGCGCCGCGGTCGGCGACAGCCAGGTCTCCGGCACCGTCCACTCCTTCAGCCCCTCCGCCTCCAGCAGCTCGGGGTGGGCGAACGGGTTGCGCGCGTCCGGATAGATCGCCCGCATCGCCGCCTCGCCCGCCTCCAGGTGGTCGGGGTGGCTCGGCGCCAGCCGGGCCCAGTCCCGCTCCGGACTCGGGATCACCATGCGCTGCGGGCGCACCTGCCGGATCACCCGGCTGATGTCGCGCCGCAGTTCCATGGAGGCCGCCAAGCGCCCGTCCGGATACCCCAGCCAGTACAGCTGCCGCACCCCCACGTGCGCCGCCGCCGCGCTCTGCTCGGCCCGCCGGATCCCGCCGATCTCCGACCGGGGCACCGCCGGATCGAACCCGCCCGCGTCCCCGTCGGTGACCAGGCAGTAACTCACCTCGATGCCCGCCTCGGTCCACGTGGCGACCGTCCCCGCCGCCCCGAAGTCGATGTCGTCCGGGTGCGCGGCCAGCACCAGGACCCGCTCCACGTCGCGATCGTCCAGCACGATGTACTCCCTTGACGGTCGACCCGATGTCCGACGGGGCGAAGATGGTTTGTCGGCGCAATGATCCCTGCCCGCGACAACGACCCGGGCACGACCCGCCCGACACCCACCCAGGGCGTGTCTTCTGTCCCGCGCCGAGCACCACGACGCCCGGCACCGCACCTCGCCGCCCCGGCGAACCACCCGAATAGAACCACTATGCGGGTGCTCCGCCGGCACGCCGATGCACGGCACCGGACGCCGCGGAGCCCGACGCGGGACAGAAGACACGCCCTAGACTCGGGGAACGATGAGCAGCCTCTTCGACGACATCCCCCTGCCCGGTTTCGACACCGCGGCCAAGAAGTCCCCCGCCGGCTCCGCGGACGAGATCCCGCTGCCGCCCGAGCCGGACGAGAACCACGTGTACGGCCTGCCGGAGGACTATCCGGACGACCTGTACGAAGGCCAGTACGCACCGCCGCCCGAGCCGCGCGACGCCTACTACCGCAACGGCGCCCCGCGCCCCGTGGTGGACCCGGCCCGGCTGCTCGACGGGATGAACCCGCAACAGCGCGCCGCGGTCGTGCACGAGGGGTCCCCGCTGCTCATCGTGGCGGGCGCGGGCTCCGGCAAGACCCGTGTGCTGACCCACCGCATCGCCCACCTGCTCGCCTCCCGGCACGTGCACCCCGGCGAGATCCTGGCGATCACCTTCACCAACAAGGCCGCCGCCGAGATGCGCGAGCGGGTCGAGGCGCTGGTCGGGCCGCGCACCAAGGCGATGTGGGTGTCCACCTTCCACTCGGCCTGCGTACGCATCCTGCGGCAGCAGTACAAGAAGCTCGGCATGAGCTCCTCGTTCTCCATCTACGACTCGGCCGACCAGCAGCGGCTGATGGCGATGGTCTGCCGCGACTTGGACCTGGACCCCAAGAAGTTCCCGCCGCGCAAGTTCAACGCGCAGGTGTCCAACCTCAAGAACGAACTGATCGACCACGAGGACTTCGCGGCCAAGGCGATCAACGAGTCCGAGCGCATACTGGCGCAGGCCTACACGATGTACCAGGAGCGGCTGCGCCAGGCCAACGCGCTCGACTTCGACGACCTGATCATGACCACGGTGCACCTGCTCCAGGCGTTCCCGGACGTCGCCGAGCACTACCGGCGACGGTTTCGGCACGTGCTGGTGGACGAGTACCAGGACACCAACCACGCGCAGTACACGCTGGTGCGCGAGCTGGTCGGCGGCGCGGCCGGCAGCGGCCCGCGCCTGACGGTGGACGGCGAGTTGGTCAACCCCGCCGAGGCCGGGCTCGTCGGGCTCGAGCCGGCCGAGTTGTGCGTGGTCGGCGACGCGGACCAGTCGATCTACGCGTTCCGCGGCGCGACCATCCGCAACATCCTCGACTTCGAGGCCGACTACCCGAACGCCACCACGATCCTGCTGGAACAGAACTACCGCTCCACGCAGACCATCCTGAGCGCGGCCAACGCGGTGATCGAGCGCAACAGCAACCGGCGCGCGAAGAACCTGTGGACCGACGCCGGCGCCGGCACCCCCATCGTCGGCTACGTCGCGGACGACGAGCACGACGAGGCGCAGTTCGTCGCCGACGAGGTGGACCGCCTCACCGACGCGGGCCACACCAAGCCGGGACAGGTCGCGGTGTTCTACCGGACCAACGCCCAGTCCCGCGTCTTCGAGGAAGTCTTCATCCGGGTCGGCCTGCCGTACAAGGTCGTCGGCGGCGTGCGCTTCTACGAGCGCCGCGAGGTCCGCGACGTGCTCGCCTACCTGCGCCTGCTGGCCAACCCCGACGACACGGTCTCGCTGCGCCGGATCCTGAACGTGCCCAAGCGCGGCATCGGCGACCGGGCCGAGGCGTGCCTGGACGTGCTCGCGACCCGCGACCGCATCCCGTTCGCCCAAGCGCTGCGCCGCGCCGACGACGCGCCGGGGCTGGCCAAGCGCTCGGCCAACGCGGTCAAGGGCTTCGTCCGGCTCCTGGACGACCTCACCGCGGTGGTGGACGGCGGCGCGGGTCCGGCGACCGTCCTGGAGGCGATCCTGGAACAGAGCGGCTACCTCGCCGAGTTGCAGGCCTCCAGCGACCCGCAGGACGAGACCCGGATCGAGAACCTTCAGGAACTCGCTGCGGTGGCACTGGAGTTCGAGCAGGCCCAGACCCAGGAGGGCGGCTCGGGCACGCTCGCCGACTTCCTGGAGCGAGTCTCGCTCGTGGCCGACTCCGACCAGATCCCCACCGACGCCGAGGACGGCGGCGTGGTCACCCTGATGACCCTGCACACCGCCAAGGGCCTGGAGTTCCCCACGGTCTTCCTCACCGGCCTGGAGGACGGCGTCTTCCCGCACATGCGCTCGCTCGGCGACGCGAAGGAGTTGGAGGAGGAGCGCCGGCTGGCCTACGTGGGCATCACCCGCGCCCGCGAGCGGCTCTACGTCACCCTGGCGAAGATGCGCAGCGCGTGGGGCGCGCCGTCGTACAACCCGCCGTCGCGCTTCCTGACCGAACTGCCGGAGAAGCTGGTCGACTGGCGCGGCACCTCGCCGTCGGCGGCCAAGACAATGTCGGCGACGAAGTCGACGGTCGGCTCGCGCGGCGGCTTCGGCAAGGGCGCGCAGATCAAGGAGCGCCCGGCCATCGCGCTGTCCCCGGGCGATCGGGTCACCCACGACAAGTTCGGCCTGGGCACGGTGGTGTCCACCGCCGAGACCGGTGACAAGGCGAAGGCGACCATCGATTTCGGCGCGGGCGGCGAGAAGACCCTGCTGCTGCGCTACGCGCCGGTACAGAAGTTGTAGCGCCGCTCGCGTCGAGACGACGGGACGAGTGCGGGCCGGGTCGATGTCCTCGACCCGGCCCGCTCGCGTGTTCCGCTCCGGTCAGCCCGCGATCTGGATCTCGTACGGCGCCGACTCCACGCCGGAGGCGGACACCACGCACAGCTCCACCCGGCCCGGTTCCACGTCGACCGGGACCGGGACGACCACGCACGCGTCGGAGGGGTTGGCGAAGCCGGTGTCGGCCGGGATCAGCGGTGCGTGCACGTGGACCGCGCCGAACTTGACCACCACGCGCGCCAGCAGGTCCGCCTCGTGCGAGCCGCCCGCCGCCAGGTTGATCCCGCGCACCTCGATGTCGTCGCCCTGGCGGACCGCGGAGTCCAGGTCGCCGCGTGTGCGCACGCGCACCACGGACAGGATCACCGGGCGGTCGTTCTCCGCCAGCTTGCCGGCGAGGTAGGTGACCACCGAGACCACGGCGAGCGCGACCAGCGTGGCCGGGATGTCCGGGAGCCGATCGGGGTCGCGGGCCAGACCGACCACGACGAAGCCGACCGCGACCAGGTTGACCAGGACGTACTGGGCGTCCACGAACGAGGCCCGACCCGCGTCGTCGGTGACCAGGTCGCGCAGCGCCGCCTGGTCGGCGCGGAGCTTTTGCAGCACCCGGCGGCCGACCTTGTCGCCGACGATCCGGCGTACCGCCACCGCGGCGAGCAGCGGCGCCGCCACCAGGGTGATCTGGTCGAGCGCGACGTCGCCCAGCCGATCGAGCAGCCGGTCCCGCTGTCCGTCCCCGGAGGCCGCGGCGAGCCGCATGCCCAGGAAGGCGAAGCAGTACATCAGCGCCACCATCCACAGCGCGGCGACCGCCTTGGAGGTGGACAGACGCCCGTCCAGGCCCCGGACGGGCGCGAACACGCCGCCCCCGGCCCGGGCGGCCCAGCCGACCACGCTGAGCGCTCCGGCGACCACCACGGCCGCCACGATCCCGGCGGTGCGCGAGCCGGTCCAGCCCGCGCCGATCGCGGTCAGCGCCTGCACCAGGACGAGCACGGCGACCAGGAACCACAGCACGATCAGCGCACGACCGCCCAACACCTGTAGCCAGGCCCGTCCCTGGGCCCGCCGTATGGTGGCCAAGTCCTGGGCCTTGCCCCGCAGTTCGTCGGAGATCCACTGGCGCGCGCCGCCGTCGGAGTGGGCGACCGCCGAGGGCACACCCTCCTTGCGGGCCAGCGCCCGCCGCAGCGTCTCGAAATCGGCGACGGTCCTGCGGTATTCCTCCCGGACCACGCAATGACAGTCCGGTCCGTGCACACCGACACCGTGCGCCACTTCGCCACGCCCTCCCCACCACCACATACGAACGTGCTCGTTCAGCGGCACATTGTGCCGCATCCGAGGGGGCCGTACCGGCCCGGTCCGGCGATCGCGCGCAATCTCGATCGAAGACCCGCCGCGAGGCCAACCCCCGTATCCCACAAGGCGTCCCGCCGGCTCGTCGGCCCGGTCGCGGCGGGCTCCGGGAACGCCGCCGGCCCCCGTCCGAAATCGGGCGGAGGCCGGCGAAAGCACGTGCGATCGAGGGGGGTGGACCCGATCGAGCGCAGCGGGCGGAGCGACGCGGGAGGCTACTCCCACTCGATGGTGCCCGGAGGCTTGCTCGTCACGTCGAGGGTGACCCGGTTGATCTCCCGGACCTCGTTGGTGATCCGGTTGGAGATCCGGGCCAGCAGGTCGTAGGGCAGGCGCGACCAGTCGGCGGTCATGGCGTCCTCCGAGGACACCGGACGCAGCACGATCGGGTGGCCGTAGGTACGGCCGTCGCCCTGGACGCCGACCGAGCGCACGTCGGCCAGCAGCACCACGGGGCACTGCCAGATCTCCCGGTCGAGCCCGGCGCGGGACAACTCCTCGCGGGCGATCGCGTCCGCCTCGCGCAGGATCTCCAGCCGGTCGGCGGTGACCTCGCCGATGATCCGGATCCCCAGACCGGGGCCCGGGAACGGCTGCCGCCAGACGATCTCCGACGGCAGGCCCAACTGCTCGCCGACCGCGCGCACCTCGTCCTTGAACAACTTGCGCAGCGGCTCGATCAGCTTGAACTGGAGGTCTTCGGGCAGCCCGCCGACGTTGTGGTGCGACTTGATGTTCGCGGTGCCGGTGCCGCCGCCGGACTCGACCACGTCCGGGTAGAGCGTGCCCTGGACCAGGAACTCGACCTCCTCGCCGTGCGCGCCCGCCTCGGCGACCACCTCGGCGGCGGCCTGCTCGAAGACCCGGATGAACTCGCGCCCGATGATCTTCCGCTTCTCCTCGGGGTCGGTCACCCCGGCGAGCGCGGTCAGGAAGCGCTCCTGGGCGTTGACCACCTTGAGCGAGACCCCGGTGGCCGCCACGTAGTCCCGCTCGACCTGCTCGGGCTCGTCCTTGCGCAGCAGGCCGTGGTCGACGAACACGCAGGTGAGCTTGTCGCCCACGGCGCGCTGGACCAGGGCCGCGGCGACCGCGGAGTCGACCCCGCCGGACAGGCCGCAGATCACGTGCTTGTCGCCGACCTGCTCACGAATCAGCTCGACCTGCTCCTCGACGATGTTGACCATCGTCCAGTTCGCCGCGAGCTTCGCGCCCACCTTCAGGAAGCGCTCCAGGATGGCCTGGCCGTGCTCGCTGTGCATCACCTCGGGGTGGTACTGCACCCCGTACAACCGTGCCTCGTCGTTCTCGATCGCGGCGACCGGCGCGCCCGCGCTGGTCGCGGTGACCGCGAAGCCGGCCGGCGCGGCGGAGACCGAGTCGCCGTGCGACATCCACACCGACAGGTCGGCGGGCAGCCCGTCGAACAGGGTGCTTCGCGTACCGGTCACGGTCAGCGGGGTGGCGCCGAACTCGGCGAGACCGGTCTTCTCGACCACCCCGCCCAGGGTCTGCGCCATGGCCTGGAAGCCGTAGCAGATGCCGAGCACCGGGACGCCGGCCGTGAACAGCGCCGGGTCGATGCTGGGCGCCTCGTCCGCGTACACCGAGGAGGGGCCGCCGGACAGGATGATCGCGGCCGGGCGCTTCGCGAGCATCTCCGGCACGGACATGCTGTGCGGCACGATCTCGCTGTATACGCGCGCCTCGCGCACCCGGCGGGCGATGAGCTGGGCGTACTGGGCGCCGAAGTCGACGACGAGGACGGTTTCGGTGCCGCCTCCGTCCGGGCTGGCAAAGGTCACGAGGGGCCTTCCGGCGAAGCGAAAAAGGGGTGTACGCCGATTCTACCGGCGTCGCGCGGGTGACCCCGGCTGGTGTCCGCTCCCGCCGTCGCGGCATACTGACGCCATGTCCTCGTTCGGCGTGACGCGCAGCTTTACCTATGGCACCGGGATCCCCGGCGCCGCCGTCACCGCCTGAACGCAGCACAGCCACAGGCAGACGAAGACGCCCCGGGTCCGGTACCCGGGGCGTCTTCGCGTTCGTGTCGAGGCCCCGGATCCGACCCCTTCCGGAGAGCAGGCCGCATGGACGACACCACCACCACACCGCCGCAGACGCCCGAGGACGTGATCGGCGCGGGCCGCGCCCGCATCGACGACCTCGACCGGCGGATCATCGCGCTGATCACCGAGCGGGTGGACATCTCCGCCGAGATCCAGCGGGTCCGCGTCGCGTCGGGCGGCGCCCGCGTGCAACTGTCCCGCGAGATGGAGGTCATCGCCCGGTACCGCGAGGGGCTGGGCAAGCCGGGCACCACCGTCGCGCTGACCCTTCTGGAGTTGTGCCGCGGTCGGGTCGGCCCCCGGGCGTAACCTCATCGCGCCGGCGGTCGTTGTGACTGATGGCCGGCCCGCTTCATGCGCGGGCCGGGCACCGCAAGGCCGCCGACGCGATGAGGCGCGCTCACCAGCGCGCCGTGGGACCTCGCGTTGGTGCCGTGACCGGGACGCAGGGGACAGCAACCGGTCACAACCCCGCCGGCGGCCGGCGTCGGGGACGCCCGACACCGGCCGCCGCGCCTTGGGTCGATCCACGGATCGACCCCCGCGCGTCGGGCCTCGGCGTGCCCCATTCACCACGAATCCCACGCACCGCGAAAGCTGCGCAACGCGGATCTTTCACACCAAAGCCGCCGGCAGCGCCAAGAGTAGCGGGATTCGGTGCCCCCATCGGTGGTTCCGGCGAAGGGCGCGACCGGCTCGGGGGCGTCCGGTTAGCGCAAATGATGATCATTAATCGGTCGATAAATGTCATTTTGCCCCGAATTGGCAGTCCCCCGCTCGGCCATGCTCGGCGAACGGAATTCACCCTTGCGCCGTCTCGCGCCCCGCGAGCCGCACACACGCCTGCCGATACCCGGCGCGCGCCGGGTATCGGCAGGCGTGTGTGAGGCCCGTGGGCGCCGACCGCACGCGCGGGGTCAGCGCACGCGCAGGGTCTTCATGATGCGCAGGGACAACGTCAGCGAGCGGGCCCACTGCTCGTCGGTCATGCCGAACGGGGCGGCGATCGGCAGGAGGCGCTGGGTGGCCACGGTCTGCGCCTCGGTGAACTTCATGATCCCCTCCGCGCCGTGTCGGCGGCCCAGGCCCGAGTCGCCCATGCCGCCCATCGGCGCGCCCGCGCTGCCGTACGCCGCCGCGTAGCCCTCGTTGACGTTCACCGTGCCCGCGCGCAACCGGCGCGCGAGCGCGCCGCCGTGCCGGGTGTCGCGCGTCCACACGCTCGCGTTGAGGCCGTACGCGCTCTCGTTGGCGCGGGTGACGACCTCTTCCTCCTCGGTGTAGCGGTACACCGACACCACCGGGCCGAACGTCTCCTGCGCGCACACCGCCATCTCGGGGGTGACGTCGGCGAGCACTGTCGGCTCGTAGAACAGCGGGCCCAGGTCGGGCCGGGCCTTGCCGCCGACCAGCACCCGTGCGCCCGCCGCCCGGGCCTCGTCCACGTGCCGGGTGACCGTGTCCAACTGCCGGCGCGAGACCAGCGAGCCCATGTCGGTGTCCCACCCGTATCCGGCCGCGAGCCGCATCGCCTGGACCCGGCCCAGGAACCGGTCCACGAACGCGTCGTGCACGTCCTCGTGCACATACATCCGCTCGATCGAGATGCACAACTGCCCGGCGGAGGAGAAGCAGGCGCGCACCGCCCCCTCGGCGGCCCGGTCCAGGTCCGCGTCCGGCAGCACGATCATCGCGTTCTTCCCGCCCAACTCCAGCGACGCGCCGACCAGTCGCTCGGCCGCCCGCCGGGCCACCTCGCGGCCGGTGCGAGTGGAGCCGGTGAACCCGACGTAGTCCGCGCCCTCCACCACCGCCGTGCCGACCACCGGACCGTCGCCGAGCACGATCTGCCACAGGTCCTCGGGCAGGCCGCAGTCGATCAGCACGTCCTGGGCCCACAGCGCGGTCAGCGCGGTCTGCGTGTCGGGCTTCATCACCACCGCGTTGCCCGCGATGAACGCCGGGATCGCGTCGCCGATGGACAGCGCCAGCGGGTAGTTCCACGGCGACACCAGGCCGACCACTCCCTTGGGGTGGCGGACCTCGATCGCCTTGGTGAGCACCGGCAGCGCACCGGCCCGGCGGCGCTCGCGCAGGTAGCCCGCCGCCCGCCGGCCGTAGTGCCGCGAGCACAGCGCGACGTCCAGGACCTCCTCGAAGGCGTGCTTGCGCGCCTTGCCGGTCTCGGTCTGGACGATGTCCAGGATCTCCGACTGGCGCTCCAGCACCCGGTCGTGGAAACGCAGGAACACCGCGGCCCGCTCACGCACCGAACGCTTCGCCCACGCGGTCTGCGCGAGCCGCGCGCGGGCGAAGGCGGAGGTGACGTTCTCCGGGGTGGACTCGGGGAGTTCGGCGATCGGCGACCCGTCGAACGGACTACGGGTCGTCACCTTCGTCGGCACGGTGCCGGTCACCACGCGCCGCGCCAGTCGCTCGGCGGGCAGGTGGGGCACGGCGATGGAGGCTGCTGCGGGCGCTGCGATGTCCGTCATGGCACCAGCCTAGACAGCGCTACTTTCGGGTAACAAGAACCGTCCGGCGCGCGGACGGACCCGACCCGCCCACACGCCGTTCCCGGGCCCGACTCAGTCCGTGTCGAGGTCGGCCAGCGCCGACTCGATGGTGCGGTGATACGTGGGATACGCGTACATCATGTCCCGCAGCGTGGCCACCGGGACCGCCGCGCGCACGGCCACCACGAGCGCGCCCAGGATCTCGCCGCCGGCCGGGCCGGCGGTGGTCGCGCCGACCAGCACGCCCCGGTCGGCGTCCTCGATCACCTTCACGAAGCCGCGCGCGCCGGTGATGTGTCCGCGCGAGGAGGCGGCCAGGTCCGCGTGGCCGATCCGCACCGAGAGCCCGGCGGCGCGGGCCTGGTGCTCGGTCAGGCCGACCGCGCCGATCTCCGGGTCGACGAACGTCACCCGCGGCAGCGCGCTGTGGTCCGCGTCGGGTCCGGCGGTACCCCGACCGGCCGCGTGCAGGACCGCCTTGGTCACGATGGCCGACTGGTACATCGCCACGTGGGTGAACGCGCCCTGCCCGGTCACGTCGCCGACCGCCCAGACCGCGGGGGCCGTGCCGCCGGGCTGCACCCGCAACTGCCCGTCCACCGGCAGCGCGTGCGCGTGTGGGTCGACGCCCAGCGCCTCGGCGCCCAGGCCCGGCAGGTCCACCCGGCGGCCGGTGGCCACCAGCAGCTTCTCCGCCTCGATCGAGCGCCCGTCGGAGAGTTCGACGGTGAACGTCTTGCCGTCGTGCGCGACCCGCTCGGCCCGCGCGCCGAGGTGGATCTCGACGCCGTCCTCGCCGAGCGCCCATGCGGCCAGGTCGGAGGATTCCGGCTCCTCGGCGGCCAACACCCGCTCGCCGTTCTCCACGATCGTCACCCGGGTGCCGAACCGGGTGAACACCTGGGCGAGTTCGAGGCCGATCGCGCCGCCGCCGAGCACCGCGAGCGAACTCGGCGCCTCGGCGGCCTCGATCGCCTCGCGGTTGGTCCACAGCGGGGTGCCCGCCAGTCCCTCGATCGGAGGGACGAACGCCTTGGTGCCGGTGCCGACCACGATCGCGTGCCGGGCCCGGAAACGCCGCACCCCGTCGGGGCCGGGCACCTCGACGGTGTCCACGCCGGTGATCCGGCCGGCGCCGCGTACGAAGGTCATGCCCTTGTCGGTCAGCCGGTCCACGGCCGCCGTGTCGTCCCAGTCGGCGGTCAACTCGCGGACCCGCGCGGCGAGCGGCGCCCAGTCGGGGTGTTCCTCGCTCCGGGCGCGGGCCGCCGCGTACACCATCGCCTTCGACGGGATGCAGCCCCAGTACGGACACTCGCCGCCGACGAGGCCGTCCTCGATGCCCACCACGTCGAGCCCGGCGGAGGCCAGGTTGCCGGCGACGGCCTCACCGCCGACGCCGAGGCCGAGGACGATCACGTCGACGTCGACGGTCGCGACGTCTTGGGGGTGCTGCGTGCTCACGGGGGTACCTCCGGGGTTGGCTGGGGCTCCACGGACCGTACCCCGGGACCGGTCTCGGACTCGCGCTTCACTTGCCCTGGAAGGACTCCGTCATCTTCTCGAAGCGGTCCAGCGAGAGCGGGTTCCAGTCCTTCTCGTACGACGCCACGTACAACGCGTAGTCCACGTTTCCGGTCGTCACGACGCCCAGGTTCATCGCATGACTGGGCACCGAACTGCCCGAATCGTCGCCCCTGATCGGGTCGCCCTGAAAGACGTACTCCCACAGTGCAGCCGTACGCGTGCCCGGCGGCAGCGGGGTGTACTCCCGCAGTTGTCGCCGGTTGTAGCCGGGCTTCTTCTGTGCGGTCGGCTCGACGACCCGCTCGAAGTTGCCCAGTGGGTCGTGGCCGAACGGCGTCGCGCCGATCACATAGGCGGTCTTCCGATCCGCCGTCACGTACTTGATCTGATCCTTGTTGACGCCGAAGACCGTACGGGTCCTATCGCCCTTGGGCAGGAACAGCGAGAACCCCAGCGGGTCCTTGACCAGTTCGTAGCCGACCGGCGGGACGGACCCGTTCGACGCCGAGGCGGACGGTGGCGAGGTGGGGGCAACGGCGCTCGCCGACGGCCGGCCCGGCGGCGTCGTCGTCGCCTGCTGGGAGTCACCCGGGTCCGGGGCCGCCTTGTTGCCCTTGTCGTCGTCGCGGGTGACCAGGAACCCCACCGCGGCGCCGCCCGCGATCAGCGCGACCACGAGCGCCACGACCGCGACGATCCGGCCTCGACGGCGCGGCTCGGGGATCGGCTGGTGCGGCGCGGGGGTGTGCGGGATGTGCGGCGGCTGCGGGGGGACGCCCGTGCGGGTCGGCGACGCCTCGGCGGGCGAATACGCCGGTTGCGGCCAGGAGTTCGGCGGCGTGTTGCCGCCAGGGTGACCGGTCGCGCCCGTGTCGTGGCCGGCCTGCGCGCGCCCGTGCGGGTCGTACGGCTGGGCCGGGGTGGTCGGCGCGCCGGGGTCGGCGACCGGGGTCGGCGGCGGCGGGACCGCGCCGTACTGCCGCGACGGCGTCGAGTTCGCCACCTCGCGCAGGATCCGGGCGCCGTCCTCCACACCCATCCGCCGGTCGACGTCCTTGACCAGCCAGCCCGCGATCACCGGCTCGAGGCCGCCCGCGTGCCGGGGCGGGTCGGCCTCGTCGTTCAGGATCGCGTTCAGCGTGCTGATCATGGTGCCCCGGCGGAACGGGTTGCGTCCCTCGACCGCCATGTACAGCACCACGGCGAGCGACCACAGGTCGGCGGCGAGCAGCGGGCGTTTGCCCTCGGCCCGCTCCGGCGAAAGGAAGTCCGGCGACCCGACCAGCATGCCGGTGGTGGTGAGCGTCGCGGTGCCGGTCGCGGTGGCGATCCCGAAGTCGGTCAGCACCACCCGCCCGTGCGGGGTGACGAGGATGTTCGCGGGTTTGACGTCGCGATGCAGCACGCCCTTCTCGTCGGCGGCGATCAGCGCGTCGAGCACCTTCAGGCCCAGTTCGGCGGCGTCGGCCGGGGTCAGCGTGCCCTGCGTCTCCAGGATCTCGGCGAGCGACTGGGCCTCGACCAGCTCCATCACGATCCACGGGATGCCGCCGTCCTCGACCACGTCGTGGATGGTGACCACGTTCGGATGCCCGATCCGGGCCGCCGTGCGGGCCTCGCGCATCGTGCGCTCGCGGGCCAGCTCCTTCTCCTCGTCGTCGAGGTGGTCGGGCAGCCGCAGCTCCTTGATCGCGACGTCGCGGTGCAGCATCTCGTCCACGGCACGCCATACCGTGCCCATGCCGCCTCGGCCGAGCATGGTGCCCAACCGGTAACGCCCGCCGACCACCCGACCGCGCGTGCCCCCGGTCTGTGCCACGTACCCTCCCCGCATCGGCCGGCCGTACCGCCGGCCATCTTCGGTCTGCAACCCGCCACATTAGATGCGACGCCCGGGGGTTCGGCGAGCGGATCCGCCGACCGCACCGCTCCGGGCCCGCCTCTCGCACCCCGCCGGCGGGCACGCCGACGGTCCCCGTCACGGCCGTGACGTGGGGTTCCGGCCGCGGACGAGCCGCGGCCGGTGCTCGATCGGGCGGGAGCGAACCCGATCAGGTCGACGTGCCCGCGCTGCCCGCCGACGGCGGGTCGGTGATCGGCGGGCGCGTGGTCGTGGTGGTCGTCGGCGGCCTGCTCGTGGTCGGCGGCCTCGTGGTGGGCGGGCGCGTCGTGGGCGGGCGGGTGGTCCAAGTCTCCGTGTTCGTCGGCCGCGAGGTGCGGGTCGACCCGGATCCCTGGCTGCCGCTGCCCGAGGTGCCGCTGTCGTTGTTCCCGGAGCCGGTGGAGGAGCCGGTGGTGTGCAGCATGTCGTTGCGGGTCCCGCTGCCCGGCGAGTTCGCGGCGCCCGAGCCGGGAGGCTGCGTGTCGGCGACCTTCACGTTGCCCGAGTCGCGGTCGCCGCCTCCGCCACCGCTCTGTCCGCCCAGCGCGTTCGGCACGAAGATCGCCAGCGCGGCCACCGCGGCGGCGACCATGGTGCCGAAGACGACGGCCTTGCGGCGCTTCTTCTTCGTGGCGGCGTCGGCCGCGGCCGACGGGCCGTCGGAGGAGCCGCCGGCCCCGGCCGGGCCGATCAGCACCGGGTTGACCCGGTCGTCGGCGGTGGCCGAGCCGTGCACCGCGTCGGTGGGCGACCAGGCGTGCGCGCCGGTCGCCGGGTAGCCGCCGCCGGGGCTGTCCGGGTCGGCGGAGCTGGCCGCGCCGAACGGCGGCGCGGCGGCGGTCGACGGCTGCTGCCGCCAGTCCGGCTCGGGTCCGGGCTCCGGCGTCGGCACCGGCGTCGACGGGGTCTGCGGGGTCGGCGGGGTCGGCTGCCAGGACGAGCGGGTGGCGCCGCGGACGCCGCCCGGGTCCTCGACGGTCACGGTGCCCGGCGGGATCGGGCCGGCCGCGTTCCAGGAGTCCTCGGGAAGCGCTTCGACGCCGACCAGCGCGGCGGTCAGGAGCCGTTCGGTGGTGTCCTCGTCGGCCCGCTCCAACGGGTCCTTGCGCAGCAGCGCCTCGATGGCCGGCCACAACGCGCCGGACTGCCTCGGCGGCGCGGGCTCGTCGGTGAGCACCGCGCTGAGCGTGTCCATCGCACCCGACCGGCGAAACGGCGAGAACCCCTCCACCGCCTGGTACAGGGTCACCCCGAGCGACCACAGGTCGGAGGCCGGGCCGGGCCGACGCCCGAGCACCCGCTCCGGCGCCAGGTATTCGGGCGAGCCGACCAGCATCCCGGTCGCGGTGAGGGTGACGGAGCCGGCCACGGTGGCGATGCCGAAGTCGGTCAGCACGATCCGACCGCCGGGCGCCATCAGGATGTTGCTGGGCTTCACGTCGCGGTGCAGGACATCGGCCGCGCGGGCGGCGCGCAGGGCGGCGAGCACCGCCAGGCCGACCTCGGCCGCCTCGTGCGGGGCCATCCGGCCCTCGTCGAGCACGTCGGTGAGCGAGGGTGCGCGGACCAGCTCCATCACGATCCACGGGCGCCCGTCGTCCTCGGCGACGTCGAAGATGGTGACCACGTTCGGGTGGGTGATCCGGGCCGCCGCGCGGGCCTCGCGCAGCGCCCGCTCGCAGCGGCCCTGGGTCTCCATCTCGTCCAGGTCGTCCGGGATCCGGACCTCCTTGACCGCGACGTCGCGGCGCAGCAGCTCGTCGAAGGCGAGCCACACCGTGCCCATGCCACCTCGACCGAGCGGCTCGCCCAGGCGATAGCGCCCATCCACCAGGCGGCCGTGCGAGCCGCTGTCGTGTGCCACGTGGTCCTCCCCGAGACCGTGGACACCACCCGATCCGCCCTGTCGGCGCGTCTTTGGCGTCACGTGTAGGACGTCCGGCGGGTGCCGAAGGTTCCGCTCCGGGCCGGGCTCAGCCGCCCGGCGTGAAACTCTCCCGCGCCGCTTCGAACGCCGAACGCACCAGCGCCGCGCCGCCGTCGGGGCCGGAGACCCAGAAGTCCCAGGTCCGGCCGTCCTCGACGAAGCGCATGTTGATCGATCGGCGCACCGTGCCCCGGTCGTTCCAGGTGAACTCCCAGAGTCCGGCGACCTGTCGGTGCACGGTCGTGCAGATGAGGCGGATCAGGTGGTAGTCCGTGCCGTTTCCGATGAAGCTGCCCGGTCCCAGGCCCTTGGATGCCTGTACGGTCAATTCGCCGCACGGATCGCCGTGCGCGTCGGACGCGTCGGGGCGCACCCCGAGGCGGTACAGGTCGTCCGTCGACCGGTAGTAGACCCGCTCGCCGGCCGCGTCGCGCACGGTCCAGTCGGCGGGCACGAGCACGGTGAACGCGCCGCGCGCGGTCACCCGCCGAAACCCGCCCGCCGGATCGACCGGACCGGGGCCGCCACTCGGGACGACGACGGCATCACTCGCCCGGACGTCACCGACCCCCGGCGGGCCGGAAGCGGCAGCCGAGGCCACGCCCCGACGATCGGCCCGCTCCACCAACACCCCGACGACCACCCCGATCACCGCAAGCACCACGCCCACCGCCACTGCCCCCACCACGACAAGCACCCGCCGCGACGCCCAAGCAAACACGGGCCGCCCCGAGCCCCCGGGCAGCGCGGCCGGGGTGAACGACCCGGCGGGGGCGAGCGACCCGGGCGGGGTCGCCGGCTCGGGCGGTTCGGGTGAGCCGAACGCGACGGGCGGCCCCGGCGGCGTGGGCGACCCGAGCGGGGTCGCCGACTCGGGCGAGGCGGATGGCGTGGGCGAGGCGAGCGCGATGGGTGGTCCGGAGGGTGTGCGCGACCCGGCCGGGGTGGCGGGCGCGAAGGGGGCGGCCGGTTCCGGGGGCGTGCGCGGGTCGGGTGTCGGCGCCGGCTCGACGCCGGGGAGGGAGTTCGCGAACGGGGCCGGGTCGGGGTGACCGGGTGCGTCGGGGGAAGCGAGGTGGGGACGCGCGACGGGCGTGCCGGGCCCGCGCCGCTCCCCCGCTCCTCCCGCGCTCGCCGCGGCCAGCAGCGGGGCCACCTCCGCCACCGTCATCCGCGCGGCCGGATCCGGCGTGAGCAGTCCGAGCACCGCCTCGGCCAGCGGTCCGGCGTGCGTGGGCGGCGGGCACCTGCCCAGCGCCACCGCCTGCAGCGTGGCCAGCGGATTGTCCCGGCGGAACGGCGAGAATCCCTCGACCATCTCGTACAACGTCACACCCAGCGACCACAGGTCGGCCGGCGCCCCGGACGGCCGCCCGCTCGCCCGCTCCGGCGCCATGTACTCCGGGGTGCCTGCGGTCGCGCCGGTCTCGGTGACCGCGGGCGCGTCCGGGTGCGTCGCGATGCCGAAGTCGGTGAGCACCACGCCGTCGTCCTCGTCCACGATCACGTTGGCGGGCTTCACGTCCCGGTGCTCGATACGGACCCGGTGCACGGCGGCCAGCCCCGCGAGCATGCGCGCGCCGATCCGCGCCACCCGCTCCGGCGCCATCGCGCCCTCGGCGATCAGCGCGGTGAGCGGCCGGCCCGGCAGCAGCTGCATCACGATCCACGGCCGGCCGTCCTCGACCACGATGTCGAACACGGTGACCACGTTCGGGTGCCGCACCCGCCCCGCGGCCCGCACCTCGCGTTGCATCCGCGCCGAGCGCCGGGCCACCTCGTCGGCGTCGAGCCAGTCGGGCAGCCGCAACTCCTTGATCGCCACGTCCCGCCCGATCTCCGGGTCGTGGGCCCGCCACACCACCCCCATGCCGCCCTGCCCCAGCACCTCCGTCAACAGGTACCGCCCCGCGAGTACGCGTCCACTCATCGCCGCCCCCGACCGGATCGTCTTCCGGGCCCGGTCAGCCGGCGATCGACAGGTGACGGCGGGCGTGCTCGTAATAGGCGCCGGCCGTGCCCCACAGGTCGTCGCGACCGCGCACGGTCAGCCAGTAGCGCAGGCCGGACGTGGTGCGCACGACCAGGTCCTTGCCGTGGTAGGTGGTCAGGTCCTGGCCGCGCCAGACGTACTCCCACTCCGCGGCCTCGTGGCCCCGGTAGTCGATGGCCTGCAGGAGCAGCCGCTCGTAGTCCTCGCCGTCCAGCCGCTCCCGCCCGCCGACGCTGCCGTGCTCGCGGTGCGCGACCGACTCCTCGGGGGCCATCACGATGCCCCGGTCGACGGTGACGGTGACCGAGATCAGCCGGTCCGGGTCGGTCACCGTCAGCCCGCTCTGGCTGTCCGTACAGGTCCAGCCCTCCGGCACGGGCAGCGCGAAGCCCAGGTCGGTGCGGCGCCGCCGGCGCAGTCGCGGTATCACCTTGTTGTCCACGAGCGGGCCGACCACCAGGCAGCCGCCGATCAGCGCGCCGACGATGATCGGGTTCGGATTGATCTTCGCCACCTCCAGCGCACCGCCGGCGATCACCCCGAGCAACATCGCGATCGGCACCGACCGGGGGATCCGCCGGTGCGGCAACACCAACCACACGCTCAGCGCGAGCGCGAGCAGCACGATCGTGTACATCCCGGTCCAGTTGCCGAACGCGGCCAGCCAGCGCGCGCCGGCGGCGGTGGCGATGCCGACCGAGGTCAGGATGGTCGTCCAGTGCCGGAACCACCAGCGCGGCCAGCGCCGGTAGCGGGCCCGGAACGCGCCGCCCTCGCGGGGCAGGCGCACGTTGGTGGAGGTCTCGTCCAGGCTCCCGCGGGCGCCGCCCCGGGTGCCCGCGCCCGCCCGGGCCGGCGGACGCGGCGTGCCCGGCGCCCGCGGCGTGCCGGGGCGCAGCGGGATGTGCGGATGGCCGGTCACCCGCACACCGTGCCGCCGCACCGCGCCGGGCCGGGTCCGGTCGGGCACAAAACGCTCGGAGGTCGATCCGCCGGCCGCGGTCGGCATGCGCTCGACGATCTCCAGGAGCAACTCGCGCACCTGGGCCACCGAGCCGCGCCGCGCCGGGTCCTTGACCAGCAGCGCCTTGAGCACCGGGGTCAGCGGGCCGGCCAGGAAGACCTCCGGGAAGCGGCCCGCGGCCACCGCGGCGAGGGTGGCCGCGTGCGTGTTGCGGCGATACGCCGGTCGGCCCTCGACCGCCTCGAACAGCGTCGCGCCGAGCGACCAGAGGTCGGCGGGCGGCCCGGGCGGCTCGCCCGCGATCTGCTCCGGCGCCAGGTATTCGGGCGAGCCGACCATCGCGCCGGCCTGGGTGAGCGTGGCGCTGTCCTCGACCGAGGCGACGCCGAAGTCGGTGAGCACCACCCGGCCGTTGCGGGCCAAGAGCACGTTCGCGGGCTTGACGTCGCGGTGCAGCACGCCGACCTCGTGCGCGGCCTCCAGCGCGGCGAGCAGGCGCAGGCCCAATTCGGCGACCTGCTCGGGCGGGATCGGCCCCTCCTTGTCCAACTCCTGGGCCAGGGAGAGCCCGCGGACCAGTTCCATCACGATCCAGGGCCGCTCGTCCTGCTCGGCGACGTCGAAGATGGTCACCACGTTCGGGTGGTCGATCCGAGCCGCCGCCCGCGCCTCGCGCAACATTCGCGCGCTCAGCGTGCCGCGCTCGTCCTCGTCCTCGTAGCGGGGCAGCCGCATCTCCTTGACCGCCACGTCGCGATCCAACATGGTGTCCACCGCCCGCCACACGGTGCCCATCCCGCCCCGGCCCAGTTGATCACCCAGGCGGTATCGCCCCGCCAGCAGACGCTCGGGCGCTTCCGGGTCGGTCAAGTCTCTCGCTCCCCATGCAGCCGCGGTCCCGCCGCGCGATCGGGTGGTTGCCTTCCCATACTCCTGTCCGGCGGCGCGCGGGGTCCACCGGTTCGCGGACGAACCTCGCCGACGACACCTGACCGGCCTATCGATGGAACGTGACGACGCCGGGGAAGGTGCCCACGACACTCCGGATCAACCACCGGGATCGGGTGCCCGCCGCCGGGCCTCAGCCGGAGACGATGTCCTCCGCCCCGAGCCGCACCGCGTCCGCCGTGTGATCGTCCATCTGCTCCTGCGAGGACCGCTCCGCCTCGATCCGCTTGAGGAAGTAGTCCACCTCCCGCCGCAACCGCTCCTCCTCCCATCCCAGCACCCGGGCCATCAAGGCGCCGCAGGCCCGGGCCGCCCGCGCGCCCCGGTCGAACGTCTCGATCGACACCCGGGTCCGGCGATCGAGCACGTCGCCCAGGTGCAGCGCGCCCTCGTGGGTGCACGCGTAGACCACCTCGGCGGCCAGATAGTCGTCCGCGCCGTCCAGCGGATACGCCAACTCCGGCTCCGCCGCGATCAGCGCCAGCGGCTCCTCGATCAGCGACCCGTACCGGTTCAGCAGGTGCTCCACCCGGGCCACGTGCAGCCCGGTGCGCGCCGCCGTCGAGGCCCGCGCGTTCCACAGCGCCCGATACCCCTCCGCGCCCACCAGCGGCACCGTCGCGGTGCAACTCGGCGGCACCTTACGATCCAGGCCGTGCACCGCGGCGTCCACCGCGTCCGCGGCCATCACCCGATACGTCGTGTACTTGCCGCCCGCGACCACCACCAGACCCGGCACCGGGTGCGCCACGGTGTGCTCGCGGGACAACTGCGAGGTGGCGTCCGACTCGCCCGCGAGCAGCGGACGCAGGCCCGCGTACACCCCCTCGACGTCCTCGCGGGTGAGCGGCACCGCGAGCACCTCGTTGACGTGGTCGAGCAGATAGTCGATGTCCGCCCGACTCGCCGCGGGATGCACCTTGTCCAGATCCCAGCGGGTGTCGGTGGTGCCGACGATCCAGTGCCGGCCCCACGGAATCACGAACAGCACGCTCTTCTCGGTGCGCAGGATCAGCCCGGTCGAGGAGTGGATCCGGTCCCTGGGCACCACCAGGTGGATGCCCTTGGAGGCGCGCACGTGGAACTGCCCGCGCTCGCCGACCATGGCCTGGGTCTCGTCCGTCCACACCCCGGTCGCGTTGACCACCTGCCCGGCCCGGACGTCGTACGTCGCGCCGGTCTCCATGTCGCGCACGTGCACCCCGACCACCCGCTCGCCCTCGCGCAGAAAGCCGGTCACCGTCGCCCGCGAGGCCACGTGCGCGCCGTAGCCGGCGGCGGTGCGCACCAGGGTCATCGTGTACCGCGCGTCGTCCACCTGCGCATCGTGGTACTGCACCGCTCCCACCAGCGCGTCCTTGCGCAACGCCGGTGCCAGGCGCAGCGCCTGACGCCGCGTCAGCTGCCGGTGCCGAGGCAGCCCCGGATCTTGCCCGGCCGACATCGCCATCGTGTCGTAGAGCGTCACCCCGGCGGTGACGTAGGGCCGCTCCCAGCCGCGGTGGCGCAGCGGATACAGGAACGGCACCGGCTTGACCAGGTGCGGCGCCAGCGTGCGCAGCAGCAGCCCGCGCTCGCGCAGCGCCTCGCGCACCAGCGCGAAGTCCAACATCTCCAGGTAGCGCAGCCCGCCGTGGATCAGCTTGCTGGAGCGGCTGGAGGTGCCCGACGCCCAGTCGCGCGCCTCCACCAGCCCCACCGACAGACCCCGGGTGACCGCGTCCAGGGCGGTGCCCGCGCCGACCACGCCGCCGCCCACCACGACGATGTCCAGTTCGCGCTCGGCCATCCGCCGCAGCGCCCGCGCACGCTCTGCGGGCCCCATCGCCGTGGTCCGCATCCGCCACCTCCGACCTCGATCATCACGCAAGGGACCACACGGACGGCGACGACGCGCCCCTCCTGCGTGTACCCATTGCCCCGCCGCCCGGACCCCGCATGCGCCGCACGACTCGCGCGCACCCCGCGGACGAGGTGCCCGCGGGCCACCCGCGAGCCACCCTTGAACCGCCCGGAAACGACGAACGGCCCCGAACACCGAGGGTGTTCGGGGCCGGACGGGGGTTCGGGTCAGTGCGCCGGCGAGACCGTGACCTCGACCTGCTGGAACTTCTTCAGCTCCGAGTAGCCCGTGGTGGCCATCGCCCGGCGCAGCGCGCCGAACAGGTTCATCGAACCGTCGGACACGTGCGAGGGGCCGAGCAGGATCTCCTCCAGGGTGCCCACCGCGCCCAGGTTCATCCGCCGGCCGCGCGGCAGTTCGGGGTGGTGCGCCTCCGAACCCCAGTGGTGGCCGGCGCCGGGGGCGTCGCTCGCCCGGGCCAGCGCCGAGCCGATCATCACCGCGTCCGCGCCGCACGCCACCGCCTTGGCGATGTCGCCGCTGCGGCCCACGCTGCCGTCGGCGACCACGTGCACGTAGCGCCCGCCCGACTCGTCGAGGTAGTCCCGCCGCGCCTCGGCCACGTCGGCCACCGCGGTCGCCATCGGCACCGCGACGCCGAGCACGCCGCGCGTGGTGTGCGCCGCGCCGCCGCCGAAGCCGACCAGGACGCCGGCCGCGCCGGCCCGCATCAGGTGCAGCGCGCCCTGGTAGGTCGCGCACCCGCCGACGATCACCGGCACGTCGAGGTCGTAGATGAACTGCTTGAGGTTCAGCGGTTCGGCCCGACCGGACACGTGCTCCGCCGAGACGGTGGTGCCGCGGATGACGAACACGTCGACGCCGGCGTCGATCACGGCCTTGTGGTACTGCGCGGTGCGCTGCGGCGACAACGCCGCGGCGGTGACCACGCCCGAGTCGCGGATCTGCTTGATCCGCGCGCCGATCAGCTCCTCCTTGATCGGCTCGGCGTAGATCTCCTGCATCCGCCGGGTCGCCGCGTCCTCGTCGAGCGCGCCGATCTCCTCGATCAGCGGCGTCGGGTCCTCGTAGCGGGTCCACAACCCTTCGAGGTTGAGCACGCCGAGGCCGCCCATCCGGCCGACCTCGATCGCGGTCTGCGGCGACACGACGCTGTCCATCGGCGCGGTCAGGAACGGCAGCTCGAACCGGTACGCGTCGATCTGCCACGCGATCGAGACCTCTTCGGGGTCCCGGGTCCGCCGGCTGGGGACGATGGCGACGTCGTCGAAGTGATAGGCACGCCGGCCACGCTTGCCCCGGCCGATTTCGACCTCAGTCACGTTGCGCCTCTCCTGCTGGAATCGGTGGCTGGGAAAATCCCCGTGTCCCAGGGTACGGGGCGAGTACGCAGGCGAGGGGCCCCGCCCGGCGTACGGACGGGGCCCCTCGGTGTAGTACGGATACCACGGCGCCCGCTAGCGCGAGTGGTAGTTCGGCGCTTCCTGCGTCATGTGGATGTCGTGCGGGTGCGACTCCTTGAGCCCGGCCGAGGTGATCCGCACGAAGCGGCCCTTGTCCTGGAGCTCGGTCACGGTCGCGGCGCCGGCGTAGCCCATCGACGCGCGCAGGCCGCCGATCAGCTGGTGCGCGACGGCGGACAGCGGGCCCCGGTAGGGCACCTGGCCCTCGATGCCCTCGGGGACGAGCTTGTCCTCGGAGAGCACGTCGTCCTGGAAGTAGCGGTCCTTGGAGAAGGACTTGGCCTGGCCGCGCGACTGCATCGCGCCGAGCGAGCCCATGCCCCGGTAGGACTTGAACTGCTTGCCGTTGATGAAGATCAGGTCGCCGGGGCTCTCCTCGCAACCCGCGAGCAGGCTGCCCAGCATCACGGTGTCCGCGCCCGCCGCGATCGCCTTGGCGATGTCGCCGGAGTACTGGAGGCCGCCGTCGCCGATCACCGGCACGCCCGCCGCCCGCGCCGCCTGCGCCGCCTCGTAGATCGCGGTGACCTGGGGCGCGCCGACGCCGGCGATCACCCGGGTGGTGCAGATCGAGCCGGGGCCCACGCCGACCTTGACGCCGTCCACGCCCGCGTCGATCAGCGCCTGGGCTCCGTCGCGGGTGGCCACGTTGCCGCCGATGACGTCGACCTTGGTGTTCGCCTTGACCTTGGCGATCATCTCCAGCACGTTGCGCGAGTGGCCGTGCGCGCTGTCCACCACGATGAAGTCGACGCCCGCCTCGACCAGCGCCTGGGCGCGGCGGTAGCTGTCGTCGCCGGTGCCGATCGCGGCGCCGACCACGAGCCGGCCGTCGGTGTCCTTGGTCGCGTGCGGATACTGCTCGCTCTTGACGAAGTCCTTGACCGTGATCAGGCCGTGCAGCTTGCCGGCGTCGTCGATCAGCGGCAGCTTCTCCACCTTGTGCCGGCGCAGCAGCTCCATCGCCTGATCGCCGGTGGTGCCGACCTTGCCGGTGACCAGCGGCATCGGGGTCATGATGTCGCGCACGCGGCGCGAGTGGTCGACCTCGAAGCGCAGGTCGCGGTTGGTGACGATGCCGAGCAGTCGGCCCTTGTCGTCGGTGACCGGAACACCGCTGATCCGGAACCGCGCGCACAGCGCGTCGACTTCCTGCAGCGTGGCGTCGGCGCCGATGGTGATCGGGTCGAGCACCATGCCGGCCTCGGACCGCTTGACCGTGTCCGCCTGCGCGGCCTGGTCTTCCACCGACAGGTTGCGGTGCAGCACACCGACACCGCCCTGGCGGGCCATGGCGATCGCCATCCGCGCCTCGGTGACGGTGTCCATCGCCGACGACAGCAGCGGGATGCGGACGCGGATGTTGCGGGTGACCCGGGCGGAGGTGTCCACCTCGCTCGGCACGACGTCGGACGCGCCCGGCAGCAGCAGGACATCGTCGTACGTCAGCCCGAGCATCGCGAACTTCTCGGGTACGCCGTCGGCCGTGAGACTCATGACACCTTCCGAAGGTATTCCGATGGACCGCTCCGCCGGCCCCGCGAGGAACGGGGTCCCCGGGTAGCCGGGTAGGACGAGAACGCGCTCTCGGCAAGCGGATGGGTGGGTTGAGGGTTCATGCTACTGGCCCCGCGCGGTGCTTCGAGCCCGCTTGCCGACGGTGAGCACAACGGCACACCCGACCCCGACCATTCCCGGCCGGAATCGGCACCGGACTCAGCACCGGTCCGGCACCACCCGACGGCGGTTCGCGGCGGTGCCGTCCACCTCGGCGAGCAGCGCGTCGAACAAGCCGACGATCCGGTCCTGGACGGGGAGCGGGCGCCGCCGGCGCAGCTGCTCCACGAGTTCGTCGTCCTGACGCAGCAGACCCAGGTCGGCGGTGCCGGATCGACCGCCGAACCGCACACCACCGCCGCTCACGCGGTCTTCTCCTCGCCCGCCAACGCCCGCAGGCGGGTCAACGCGCGATGTTGGGCGACCCGCACCGCCCCGGGCGACATGCCCATCGCCCGCCCGGTCTCCTCGGCGGACAACCCCACCGCGACCCGCAACACGAGCAGTTCGCGCAGATTGTCGGGCAGCCTGCCGAGCAGGGCGCGCGCGTGCGCGGCGTCGCTGCGCCGCACCACCTGGTCCTCGGGCCCGGGGTGGTCGTCCACCGCCTCGGGCAGATCGCAGGTGGGCACCGCGCCGCGCATCGCGGCACGCTGCACGTCGACCACCTTGTGTGCGGCGATGCCGAAGACGAACGCCTCGAACGGGCGCCCCTCGTCGCGATATCGCGGCAGCGCGGAGAGCACCGCCAGGCACACCTCCTGCGCGGCGTCGTCGGCCGCGTGCTCGGCACCGGAGACCCGGCCGAGCCGGGCTCGGCAGTAGCGCAACACCAGTGGTCGGACGTAGGCGAGCAGTTCGTCGGTCGCCTGCACATCCCCCTGGACCGCGCGGACCACGACGGCACGCATGCCGTCGTCGGCGTGCGCGTGTGCTTCGTACGACTCGTCCGGCATTCGCTCGGGGGTCCCACCCATGCCATTCAGTATGCAGGGATCGGCAACCGAATCACGGCCATGCCGACCCGGGGGACTCATCCGGCCCCCCGGGCAACGGCATTCACCGCACGGACCCTCGCCCGTCGGGGGCCGTCGGCACCCGCCTCATCGCACAAGTCCCCACCGACCGTGGTCGCCCGGACGAACCCCCGGGCCCTCGCGGTCGGGGAGGTCCTCGCGGACGTTCGTCATCGCACGAGTCCCCACCGGAATCCCAGCGCGACCGCGTGCGCCCGGTCGGACGCGCCCAGCTTCTTGAACAGGCGTCGGGCGTGGGTCTTGACCGTGTCCTCGGACAGGAACAGCTCGCGCCCGATCTCGGCGTTGCTGCGCCCGTGACTCATGCCCTCGAGCACCTGGATCTCACGTGCCGTCAGGGTCGGCGCCACGCCCATGTCGGGCGAGCGCAACCGCCGGGGCGCCAGCCGCCACGTCGGGTCGGCGAGCGCCTGGGAGACGGTCGCGCGCAGTTCCGCGCGCGACGCGTCCTTGTGCAGATATCCCCGAGCCCCGGCGGCGACCGCGAGGGCCACCCCGTCCAGGTCCTCGGCCATCGTCAGCATGATCACCCGCGCGCCGGGGTCGCCGGCCAGGAGGCGGCGCACCGCCTCGACGCCGCCGAGCCCGGGCATCCGCACGTCCATGAGGACGAGGTCGGACCGCTCCGCGCCCCAGCGCCGCAGTACCTCCTCGCCACTCGTGGCCGTCGTCACCCTCTCGACGCCGGGGACCGTGGCCACCGCCCGCCGCAGGGTCTCCCGAACCAGCGGGGAATCGTCGCAGACCAGGACGGTCGTCATCGCCGGCCTCCGCAGTGGATCCGCGTCACGTTGAGCCTCCACGCCTGTACGTACCGTTTCCTTTGCGGCGGCCCCGAGGGTCGGTGGCTCGGGATCCAGCCCCGACCGCCCTCGTCGCCAACCGCTTCACCCACCCCAACGAGCATCACTCGAAAGGGTTACGGGGGGAGTTCCGCTCCGCCGCCACCACAACGAGGCGACCGTCCCGAAGGACACGCAAGGGTGAAGCCCGGCCGCCTCACGCCACCCGGCAGCCGCCCCGCACACCCCTGTCCTCACCGCTCCCAACCCCGAACGCCCCTCCATGCACACCACGCCCATTCGCACCACATCACCCCAATTAGCCCGATACAGCAGCCATGGACCCCAGTCTGGGTAATTTTTTCGGGATTCGATGCATAAGTGGGAATTAGGATTGGAACTGATCATTTCGTGACACAGTCGCACCTACTTCTGATCGCTTGATCACGACTGTTCTGCACGGTCCGCACCAGAGGTGGCATCCCTGCTCACCGATCACTCGTACGCGATAAGCAAGAGGGACGAGTCATGGCTGATTTCTCGCGACTCCCCGGCCCCAACGCCGATCTGTGGGACTGGCAGCTGTCGGCAGCCTGTCGCGGAGTCGACAGCGCACTGTTCTTCCATCCCGAAGGCGAGCGAGGCGCCGCCAGGGTCGCCCGGGAGGCTTCGGCCAAGGAAGTCTGCATGCGGTGCCCGGTCCGTCGCCAGTGCGCCACGCACGCGCTCAAGGTGCGCGAGCCGTATGGCGTATGGGGCGGGCTCACCGAGGACGAACGGGTCGAACTCGACAGCGACCGCCGGCACGGGGTCGCCGCGGAACGGGCGGCCGCGGCGAGCGGCGCGTCCGTGACGCACTGATCTTCACGACCTGCACGACCTCCACGCATCGCCCCCCACGGGCGCCCGCGCCTCGTCTCCCGCCCCGACGGCGGCGCCCGACAACACCGTCGTGAAACGTTCGGCGGCCCGCCCCCGAGCCAGGGGGCGGGCCGCCGAACGTCGACACGGGCCGGTCGCGCGACACGTGTCGGCACGGGACGCGCGGGAGGGTCCGGCCCGTTATTGGAAGGCGGACATGTCCATCTCCCACACCTTCGGCCAGTCCTTGCCCCGGAAGGAGGCGTCGGTGCCGCCGTCGCAGAAGACCACGGAGCCGACGAAGAAGCTCGACTCGCCGCCGAGCAGGAACGCCACCAGCGCGGCGATCTCCTCGGGCCGGCCGCCGCGACCGGCCGGGATGGTGTTCAGGAACATCTCCATGCCCTCGGCGGTCAGCGGGTCCGTGCGCCCCTCGGCCGTCATCGGGGTCTCGATCAGGCCCGGCGCGATCGCGTTGAGCCGGATACCGTCGGCGATGTACTCGGCGCACCGGGTGCGGGCGTACCAGGCGAGCGCCGCCTTGGTCGCGGGGTAGGCCTGCAGCGCCGCGAACTCGCCGAACGCCTCGGCGGCCGCGCTTGCCCCCGCCTCGTCCCCGGCCAGGCACAACTCGGCCACCTCGACCGGCCAGTTCGGCTGCGCCGTCGTGGAGTTCGAGCTGATCAGCACGACCGAGGCGCCGTCGCCTGCGGCGAGCAGCGGACGCAGCCCCTCCAGGAGCACGATCGCGCCGAAGTAGTTCACCGACACCAGCAGGCCGCCCGACCGACCGGTGGCCGCGGCCAGGCCCGCGAACGGCACGAAGCCGTCGAGCACGCCGCCGGACAGCTCGGTGACCCGCGTGATCGCCTCGGCCCGACCCTCGGCCGTGCCCAGGTCCACGGTGACGTCGGCGTCGCGCAGGTCGACGCCGATCACCCGGTGCCCGTCCGCCTCCAGCCGGGCCTTGGTCGCGGCGCCCAGGCCGGAGGCGGCGCCGGTGATCGCGTAGGTACCCATGTGTCTCCTTCGTGCTGCTCGACGGGATCGGCCGCACCCGGCGGCTGACGGTCCGTCAGTTATCGGGCTCCGGGCACTCTCGCAGATCGGGCCGGCGGCGAAAAGGCCGACGGGCCCGACCGCGGGGATGCGGTCGGGCCCGTCGGGGACGTGCGGGGTGGAACCGGTGCGCGGACTACCCGTGCGCGGAACCGATGCGCGTGGAACTAGTGCGAGTGGCCGTGGCCGCCGTGGCTGTGCCCGGCCGGCTCTTCCTCGGCCGGCTTCTCGACGACCAGGGTCTCGGTCGTGAGCAGCAGCGACGCGATCGACGCGGCGTTTTGCAGCGCGGAGCGGGTCACCTTGACCGGGTCGATGACGCCCGAGTCGACCAGGTTGCCGTACTCGCCGGTCGCGGCGTTGAAGCCGTGCCCGACACCGAGCTCCTGCACCTTGTTGACGATCACGTAGCCCTCGAGGCCCGCGTTCTCGGCGATCCAGCGCAGCGGCTCGACCACGGCGCGACGCACGACCGAGACACCGGTCGCGATGTCGCCGGTCTGGCCCAGGTTCTCCGCGAGCACCGAGGCCGCGTGCACCAGGGCGGTGCCGCCGCCGGCGACGATGCCCTCCTCGATGGCCGCGCGGGTCGCGGAGACCGCGTCCTCGAGACGGTGCTTCTTCTCCTTGAGCTCGACCTCGGTGGCCGCGCCCACGCGGATCACGCACACGCCGCCGGCCAGCTTCGCGAGCCGCTCCTGCAGCTTCTCGCGGTCCCAGTCGGAGTCCGTGGACTCGATCTCACGCTTGATCTGCTTGACCCGGTCGGCGATCGCGGCACCGTCACCGGCGCCGTCCACCAGGGTGGTGGCGTCCTTGGTGATGGTGATGCGACGGGCGCTGCCCAGCACCTCCAGGCCGACCTGGTCGAGCTTGAGGCCGACCTCGGGGGCGATGACCTGACCGCCGGTCAGGATCGCCATGTCCTCCAGCATCGCCTTGCGGCGGTCGCCGAAGCCCGGGGCCTTGACCGCGACCGCGTTGAAGGTGCCGCGGATCTTGTTCACGACCAGGGTGGACAGCGCCTCGCCGTCCACGTCCTCGGCCACGATCAGCAGCGGCTTCGACGCGCCCGCCTGGATGATCTTCTCCAGCAGCGGCAGCAGCTCGGCGATGGCCGAGATCTTGCCCTGGTGGATCAGGATGTACGGGTCGTCGAGGACGGCCTCCATACGCTCCTGGTCGGTGACCATGTACGGCGACAGGTAGCCCTTGTCGAACTGAAGGCCCTCGGCGAACTCCAGCTCCAGACCCATGGTCTGGGACTCCTCGACGGTGATCACACCGTCCTTGCCGACCTTGTCCATGGCCTCGGCGATCAGCTCGCCGATCTGCTTGTCCTGGGCGGACAGCGCGGCGACGGCGGCGATGTCCTCCTTGCCGTCGATCGCGCGGGCGGTACCGAGCAGCTGCTCGGACACGGCGGCGACGGCGAGGTCGATGCCCTTCTTCAGGTCCATCGGGGCCGCGCCGGCGGCCACGTTGCGCAGACCCTCGCGCACCAGCGCCTGGGCGAGCACCGTCGCGGTGGTGGTGCCGTCACCCGCGATGTCGTTGGTCTTGGTCGCGACCTCCTTGGCGAGCTGCGCGCCAAGGTTCTCGTACGGGTCCTCGAGCTCCACCTCACGGGCGATGGTCACGCCGTCGTTGGTGATGGTCGGGGCACCGAACTTCTTGTCGATCACGACGTTGCGGCCCTTGGGGCCGAGCGTGACCTTGACGGTGTCGGCCAGCGCGTTGACGCCGCGCTCCAGCGACCGCCGGGCCTTCTCGTCGAACTGGAGGATCTTCGCCATGAGGGTCTTCGTCCTTAAAGGTTGCTTTTCGACGTCGTACAACCGACTCCGCCCCGGGTCCACCGGCCGCGAGGGCAGGGCGATCCGGGGCGGGGTCGTCGAACCGTCACCGGTTCCGGCGCGTCAGCGCGATGTCACTTCTCGATGATCGCGAGCACGTCGCGGGCCGAGAGAACGAGGTATTCCTCGCCGTTGTACTTCACCTCGGTGCCGCCGTACTTGCTGTACAGCACGGTGTCACCGACGGCGACGTCGAGCGGCAGACGCTGACCGTCCTCGAAACGACCCGGGCCCACGGCCAGGACGACGCCCTCCTGGGGCTTCTCCTTGGCGGTGTCCGGGATCACGAGACCCGACGCGGTGGTCTGCTCGGCCTCAAGCGTCTGAACCACGATGCGGTCCTCGAGCGGCTTGATGGCAACCTTGGTGTTGGCGGTCGTCACGATGCGACCTCCCCCTTCGGAGATCTCACGGAAAAATGTCTGTCGGCGAATGGGACAGATCCGTCGTCGCGGGTGCCGGACCTGCTCGTATCGCACTGGCACACTCATGGGGAGAGTGCCAGCACAGACACTAGGTGGCGGTTAGCACTCCGTCAACCAGAGTGCCAGATTCAGCGCGTCGCGAGCGTTCTTCATACCGATGGGCGCAGACCGATCGAACCGGCTTCATGCCGATGGGCGCAGACCGATCGAACCGGCTTCATGCCGATGGGCGCAGACCGATCGAACCGGCTTCATGCCGATGGGCGCGGACCGATCGAACCGGCTTCATGCCGATGGGCGCGGATCGATGGGGCCGGGCGCTCGGCGAGAATGGCCGGGTGTACACCGACGCCATCGAAGCCCTCACCGCGCTGCGGACCGACGAGGGCCGCTCCCTGCTCGACCTGCTGGCCGGACACGACGCCGCGGACGAGTTGTCGCTGGCCACCCGGTTGCGTCGGGAACATCCGCCGGAGTTGATCGCCGCCGCGCTCACCCAGACCCGGTTGCGGCAGCGCGGCCGGGCCAAGTTCGGGGCGGACGCGGACCGGATGTTCTTCACGTCCAACGGCCTGGAGCAGTCCACCCGGACCTCGGTGGCCGACCACCGGGCCGCCAGGCTGGCCGCGGCCGGCGTCCGCCGGGCGATCGACCTGTGCTGCGGCATCGGCGGCGACGCGCTCGCGCTGGCCCGCGCCGGGGTCGCGGTGCACGCGGTCGACCTCGATCCGGCGACCTGCGCGGTGGCCCGGGCCAACGCGGAGGCGCTGGGCCTGGCCGACCTGCTCACGGTCGAGTGCGCGGACGCGACCGAGGTGGATCCGTCCGGCTACGACGCGGCGCTGATCGACCCGGCCCGGCGCACCGCCCGCGGTCGCACCTTCGACCCCGAGTCGTACGCGCCGCCCTTCTCGTTCCTGACCACCCTCGCCGCCCGCGTCCCCGCCGGCGCGGCCAAGGTGGCCCCCGGCATCCCGCACGAGATCGTGCCCGCCGGTATGGAGGCGGAGTGGGTCTCCGACCGCGGCGACGTCAAGGAGGCGGTGTTGTGGTGGGGCGGGCTCGCCCGGGCCGGTCTGCGTGCCACCCTGTTGCCCGGCGGCGCCGAGCTGGCCTCGGGGGTGGTCCGGCGGGCGCCGGTGGGCCCGATGCGCCGCTACCTCTACGAGCCGGACGGCGCGGTGATCCGGGCCCATCTGGTGTCCGAGGTCGGCGAGTTGGTGGACGGCAACCTGGTGGACGAGACGATCGCCTACCTGACCTCGGACCGGCTGGTGCACACCGCGTTCGCGAGCGTGTACGAGATCACCGACGTGTTGCCGTTCAACCTCAAGCGGCTCAAGGCCCTGGTGCGCGAGCGCGGCGTCGGCACCCTGACGGTCAAGAAGCGCGGCTCGGCGGTCGAGCCGGAGGAGGTCCGCCGCCGGGTCCGCCCCACCGGTCCGAACGCGGCCACGGTGCTGTTGACCCGGGTGGCGGGGGCGCCCACGATGCTGATCGGTCACCCGGTGCCCTGCGGCGGGTGACCGGGGCCGGGGCGGTCCTCAGCCGATGTAGTCCTCCAGGCGCGCGATCGTGAAGCCCTGGGCCTGGATCTTGCGCAGCATGTTGCCGAACATCTCGGTCATCGTGGTGCCCTTGAGCTCACTCGGGCCGCGGAAGTGGGCCAGGATGATGTCGCCCGGGTGCAGCTTCTTCTCCCCCGCGTACTGCATGTCGTTGATCTGCATCGACTCCTGCCACTTCACGATCGCGCCGATCCCGCCGCAACCGCCGGCCACCGTCTGCGTGGTCGCGTTCCAGTTGCCGTAGGGCGGGCGGAACAACGTCGGGCGTTTGCCGTACAGCTCGCCGAGCCGGTCCTGTTGGCCGCAGATCTGGTGCTTTTGCGCATCGGCGCCCAGGGTCTTCAGGTCGGGGTGGGAGAGCGTGTGGTTCTGCACGGTGGCGCCGAGGTCCTGGAGCTTGCGGAAGTATTCCGGGTCCTGGCGCACGTAGGTGTCGTTGAGGAACATCCCCACCGGGATGCGCAGGTCCCGCATCATGTCCAGGAACTTGGGATCCTTCTCCGCGCCGTCGTCGATCGTGATGAACACGATCTTCTCCTGTGTGGGGATCTTCTCCACCACCGGCGGCTTGGGCCCGCCCCCCTTGATCGGCTTGTCCGCGGGCGGGGCCGGCGGCGCGGCGAACGGCTTCAGATTCCACTTCGCGGCGAGCGTGGCGGGGTCGGCGCCGGGGGTGTCCGGCTTGGCCGCGGGCGCCGGTTTGGCGGCTGCGGTCGAGGTACCGCCGGAGGGTGCCTCGGTCGCCTTCACCGACGACGTGCCGTCGGATCCGCCGCCGCAGCCGGTCAGCGCGAGCAGCAGTACGCCGGCCAGGCCGACGCCGACCGAGGCGTATACGCCTCGCCGCTTTTGTACCGTTCCATGCGCCACTGTCGCCGGCCCTTCCGTCGCCTGGACCGTTCGCCCGATCCACCCGCGCCCACGCTACGCGGCGCGGCGGCCTGTCACGGTCCGGACAAGCCCTGTTCAAGGGACTGTCGAAGGACTGTTGAGCAGCCGATGAGCTGGGCACACTCCCGGCAAGGCCAATGGCACGTGCGGCGGCACGCAGCCATCAGCCAAGGCACTCGACCCGCGTCCGGCTTGCGAATGGCCTCCTCGTCGGACGCGGGTCGAGTGTTGCGCCGACTCGGGCGGGGCGAGGGCGGCGCCGAGGCTTCAGGGGCCGATGCTGAGTCGTTCGAAGTTCCAGGTGTGCGGCGGCCGGGCGACCAGGGCGGCCGGCGGCTCGGGCAGCGCCACCGGCGGGCCGGTCCACAGCGCGATCACCACCACGCGGTCCCCGTCGGGTGCGTCCGGGGCGGCGAACACCTCGATCCGCTCCAGGCCGGGCGCGCCGGTCACGACGGGCAGCGCCACCTCGTGCACCCACGCGGCCAGCGCCGCACCGTCGCCGGACTCGGTCCTGGCCTCCCACATCGCCGCGATCGCCATGGTCAGGACACCGCCTGCGAGATCGTGACCGGCATCGACGAGTCGGCCGGGATGGACAGTGTGGAGGGGGCCCGGTCGCGGGCGACCATCTCGGCGCCGAGCGCGGCGACCATCGCGCCGTTGTCGGTGCACAGGCCCGGCCGCGGCACGCGCAGCACGATCCCGGCCGCGTCGCAGCGCTCCTGCGCCAGCGCCCGCAGGCGGGTGTTGGCGGACACTCCGCCGCCCATCATCAGGTGCTCGACGCCGTTCTCCTTGCAGGCCCGGATCGCCTTGCGGGTCAGCACGTCGACCACCGCCTCCTGGAAGGAGGCCGCCACGTCCGCCACCGGCACGCTCTCCCCGGCCCGCTGCCGGGCCTCGACCCAGCGCGCGACCGAGGTCTTGAGGCCGGAGAAGGAGAAGTCGAACGGCGCGTCGCGCGGACCGGTCAGCCCGCGCGGGAAGGCGATCGCGGCGCGGTCGCCCTCGCGCGCCCACCGGTCGATCACCGGGCCGCCCGGGAAGCCGAGTCCGAGCACGCGCGCGACCTTGTCGAACGCCTCGCCAGCCGCGTCGTCGATGGTCGACCCCAGCGGGCGCACGTCGGAGGTGATGTCGGGCACGAGCAGCAGCGAGGAGTGCCCGCCGGAGACCAGCAACGCCATGCACGGCTCGGGCAGCTTGCCGTGCTCCAGCTGGTCCACGCACACGTGCGAGGCCAGGTGGTTGACGCCGTACAGCGGCTTGTCGAGGGCGACCGAGTAGCCCTTGGCCGCGGCGACGCCCACCAGCAGCGCGCCCGCCAGGCCGGGGCCCGAGGTGACCGCGATCGCGTCGATGTCGCCCATCGTGACACCCGCGTCGGCGAGCGCGCGGCGCACCGTCGGCACCATCGCCTCCAGGTGCGCGCGGCTGGCGACCTCGGGCACCACACCGCCGAACCGGGCGTGTTCGTCGACGCTGGAGGCGACCGCGTCGGCGAGCAGCGTGGTGCCGCGCACAATGCCGATGCCGGTCTCGTCGCACGAGGTCTCGATGCCCAGGACGAGTGGTTCGTCAGCCACCGGTGGCCGTTCCTTCCCGACGTTCCTTCAGATCGCAGCGCATCACCAACGCGTCCACGTTGGCGGGCTGGTAGTAGCCCCGGCGCACGCCGATCCCCTTGAAGCCGAAGCGCTCGTACAGCGCCTGCGCGCGGGCGTTGTCCACCCGCACCTCGAGCAGCACGTCCCGGCAGCCGCGCGCCACCGCCAGGTCGAGCAGTTCGGTCAACAACAACGCGCCCAGGCCCGTGCCCCACCGATCGCGGCGCACCCCGATGGTCTGCACGTCGCCCTCGTCGCCGATCACCGCGAGCCCGGCGTATCCCGCCAGGGCGCCGGTCTCGTCCTCGGCGACCACGTAGTGCCGCATCTCCGGTTCCGACAACTCGGACCAGAACATCCCCGCCGACCACGCGTCCTCGGCGAACAACTCGTGCTCGAGTCGCATCACGGCCTCGATGTCCCACCACCGCATCCGCCGCAGGCGAGACCCGAATTCCATGCCGGAAGTCTAGGCCCTGCCCGGCGTGGCCCGGCCGGGCCAGGGCGTGTCCTCAAACCCCCGTCGGGCTCCGCGGCGTCCGGTGCCGCGCATCGGCGTGCCGGAGAAGCAGGTGCATAGTGGTTCTATTCGCCTGTTTCTCCGGGGCGGCGAGGTGCGGTGCCGGGCGTCGCGGTGCTCGGCGGGGGTTTGAGGACACGCCCTACGCCGCGGGCGGGGGCCCCGCGGGGGTGACGGCCTTGTAGCCGGCGGGGACCTGGGCGTCGGGGCGGCGCAGGTAGAGGGGCTCCGGCGGGAGCAGGGCGAGGCCGGCGGTCAGGCGTTCGACGGCGAACGCCGCGAGCGCGGCGGCGTCCGGGTGTTCGGGGCCGCGCACGTCCGCGAACGCCTCCGGGTACAGCGCGGCGCCCGCGCCGACGGCGGGCAGCGCGGTGACGGTCGCGGCCAGGTCGCCGGCGCGGTCCACCGACGGTCCCTCGACGCGCGTGTGGGCGTCGTCGTAGCGCGCCCAGTAGACCTCCTTGCGGCGCGCGTCGGTCGCGGCCGTGAACGGCCCGGCGACCGTGGCGTCGCGGCCGGCCGCGTACGCGAGCGCGTCCAGGGTGCATACGCCGTGCACGGGGATGCCGAGCGCGTCACCCAGCGCGAGCGCGGTCACGATGCCCACCCGCAGGCCGGTGTACGGCCCGGGGCCGACGCCGACCGCGATGTCGGTGAGCTCGGCGCGGGTGCGTCCCGCCGCCCGGAGCACGTCGACGATGCCGGGCGCGAGCAACTCGCCCTGCCGGCGCGCGTCGATCCGGGTGGAACCGGCGAGCACGCGGGAATCGTCGTGGAGGGCGACCGTGACGGCCGGGGTGGCGGTGTCGAAGGCGAGCAGCAGCACGGCACCAGGCTACCGACCGCGGAGCGCGGGCCCGCCCGCCGGCGCCTCCCGGGACGCGTTCGCGGGGAAAAGCCGACCCGGCTCCGACGCGGGGGCACCGGCTGCCGGCACCATGGAGGCCGACACACGGCGGAAGAGGGACCCAAGGCAATGGCGAAGCGGCTCAACCCGGGCGTGGCCGTCGCGGGCATCACCATCGCCGCGCTGGTCGGCGTCGGCTTCCTCGCGGTCCAGGCCGCGAACTCCGCACCGGACAATCGGGGAATAGCGCGTACGAGCACGCCGACCCCGTCCGGCGCCTCCGGCGCGCCCGTGGCGCCGGCCTACGTCCCACCGCCCGTGCCGGCCAACTCCGGCACCGGCAAGCGGGTCGTGTACTCGCTCAAGGACAACCACGTCTGGCTGGTCGACGAGGCCGAGCGCATGTTGCGCGAGTACCGGGTGGCCCCCGCGCCGATCAAGCCGCAGCCGGGCACGTTCCAGGTGACGCTGAAGAAGGAGGAGGCGCAGACCGGCAGCGACGGCCTGCGGATCACCTACTCGGTGCGCTTCGGCGCGGTCCAGGGCGTGCCGCTCGGCTTCGCGGCCACGGACACCCCGCTGGACCAGATCGACAGCGGCGGCAAAGCCGGCCCCTCCCCCACCGGCACCGCCCGCCCGCGCACCTCGGCACCGCCCGCCAAGCAGAGCGCGGGCATCCGCTCGACGCCGGACGACGGCGTCGCGCTGTGGAACTTCGCCCCGGTCGGCACACCCGTCATCGTGGTGCCCTGAGCCCCGGTCGCCGCGCGCCGAGCGCCGCCGCGAGGTCCTGAGCCGATCGGGTCCGCCACGCCACGCCCACCATTGTCCGATTCGGCGGCCTTTCTTCAGCTTTGCCCACATATCATCGGGATGATGATCCCTCTGGCCCCACCGGCCCCACCGGGCACACGCGGGCGACCGGCAGGGCCCGTCAGGGCAATGGCACCGAGGAACAGGTGGGCGGCGTGGCGCACGACTCCTCCGGTCGGAGCAGCGGTCCCGGCGACGTCCAGGGGCCGACTCCCCGGCGCAGGCTGTTCGACTATCCCCGGAGCAATCGCCGGGGTCCGCGCCGTTGGCTGCCCTCGTTCAAGCACCTGCTCACCCTGCTGCTCCTGGCCCTGTCCGGCCTGTTCGCCGCCGTGGGCCTGGTCTACGCGATCACCCCGGTCCCCGAGACGGTCAACGCGCAGGCCCGGCAGGAGAGCAACGTCTGGAACTGGAGCGACGGCACCGAGATCACCCGCACCGGCGCCACCAACCGGCAGGCGGTGCCGCTGGCCGCGATCCCGATCGACGTGCAACACGCGGTGCTCGCCGCCGAGGACCGCTCCTTCTACTCGAACTCCGGCGTCTCGATCACCGGCACCGTCCGCGCCCTGCTGAGCAATCTCGCGGGCGGCGGAGGCGGCCTCCAGGGCGGCTCGACGATCACCCAGCAGTACGTCAAGAACGTCTACCTCACCCAGGAACAGACGCTGGGCCGCAAGTTCAAGGAAGCGATCATCGCGGTCAAGCTCGACCGCACCGTACCCAAGGACGACATCCTCACCGGCTACCTCAACAGCGTGTACTTCGGGCGCGGCGCCTACGGCGTCGAGGCCGCCGCACAGGCGTACTACGGCGTCGACGTCGGGCAGCTCACCGTCGAACAGGGCGCCTACCTCGCGGTGTTGCTCAACGCGCCGAGCGCCAACGACGTGCGCAACGCGGGCGAGGCGGGCCGGCGGCGGATCCTCGCCCGGTGGAACTACGTGCTCGACGGCATGGTCAAGGAGAAGTGGCTGACCCCCGAGCGGCGCGCCGGCATGGTCTTCCCGGAGCCGGTCGATCCGCGCCCGGCGGCCAACCTGGCCGGGGTCAACGGCTATCTGGTCGAGATGGCCAAGCGCTACCTGCTCGACCACAAGGTGGTCGACGAGGACCGGCTCGACGCGGGCGGCTACGCGATCACCACCACGTTCGACAAGCGCAAGACCGAGACGCTGTACAAGACCGTGCAGGACCAACTCGCCCAGTCGCTCGACCCCGCCGGCCGCTCCGCCGACGTCGGGGTGCGGGTGGGCGCCGCGTCCGTGGAGCCCGGCACCGGGCGCATCGTGGCGGTCTACGGCGGGCCGAACTACGTCAAACAGTTCGTCAACGACGCCACCCGCCGCGACGTGCAGGTCGGCTCCACGTTCAAACCGTTCGTACTCGCCGCCGGGCTGCGCGACGGCGCCCAGGACCCGGACGGCAAACGGGTGCGGATCACCCCGGCCACGGTCTACAACGGCAACGACAACGTGGTGATCCACTATCCGAACGGCAAGCCGGTGATCCAGGACGGGGTGCCGTGGCAGCCCGGCAACGAGGACGGCGCGAGCTACGGGCAGATCACCCTGGCGCGGGCGATGGACCGGTCGGTCAACACCGTCTACGCCCAACTCGGCATGGACGTGGGCACCGATCGGGTGGTGCGGGCCGCGGTGGACGCGGGACTGCCCGCGACCACGCCGGGGCTGCGCCCCGTACCGTCCGTCTCGCTGGGCACCTCCACGCCCAGCGCCTTGGACATGGCCTCGGCCTACGCCACCTTCGCCGCCGAGGGCAAGCAGCGCGACGCGTACCCGGTGGACAAGCTCAGCCGCGGCGGCGACACGATCGACCTGCCGGACCACGACGCCAAGGACGCCTACGACAGCCGGCAGGCGGACGCGGTCACCCGGGTGTTGCGCGGTGTCGTGGACGACGGCACCGGATTTCGCGCGCAGGCGCTGAACCGCCCGGCGGCGGGCAAGACCGGCACCACCGACGACAACCGTTCGGCCTGGTTCGTCGGGTACACCCCGGACCTGGCCACCTCGATGGGCATGTTCCGCGAGGACGCCGACACGCACGCGTTCCTGTCCCTGTCCGGCGTCGCCGGGCTGGACCGGGTGGACGGCGGCAACCTGCCGACCCGGATGTGGACGACCTACATGCGCGCCGCGCTCGCCGGCGCCGGCGCAGCCGACTTCCCGGAGGACACCGAGGGCGGTCTCGGCGGTCCCGACACCGGTCTGGTGCCGCCGAGCACCGGTACGCCGCCGCCCGGCACGGCGCCCCCGACGACGGCGCCCGCGAGCAGCGCGCCGCCGAACACCACCCCGCCGACCACGACGGCGCCGACGGGCACCTCCTCGCCGGGTACCTCCACCGGCGGCGGAGCGAGCACCCGCCCGCCGAGCCGGTCCCCGAGCCCGCCCGAAACGCCCGCCTCCCAGGCCCCGGCAACGGGCACCTGACCGAGACCCGGTCCGGCGGATCCCGACGGGGCCGCCGGACCCGCCCGGGGCGTCAGCCCGCCAACCCGTCCAGGTCGGCGCCGGCCCAGCGGGCCCCGATCCCGGTCACCCGGATCGTGCGCACCTCGTCGCCGGCGAAGTCGCCCGCACTCGCGGCGAGCGGGTCCGCCTCGGCGTGGTCGCGGTCGATGGCCACCTCCAGGCGGTCCTCGGTCAGGTCCTCGACCATGCCCTCGCCCCACTCCACGACGGTCACCGACTCGTCGAGCGAGGCGTCGAGGTCGAGGCCGTCGATCTCCGCGGTGACGTCGGCGGAGCCGCCGAGTCGATAGGCGTCGACGTGCACCAGGGCCGGACCGCCGACCTCGGACGGATGTACGCGGGCGATCACGAACGTCGGCGAGGTCACCGCGCCGCGCACGCCCAGGCCCACCCCGATGCCCTGGGTCAGCGTCGTCTTGCCCGCGCCCAGACCGCCGGACAACACGAGCAGGTCGCCCGCCCGCAACACCTTCGCCAACCGGGCGCCCAGCGCGCGCGTGTCCGCGCCGCCGGCGACCGTCACGGTCACACTTCGCACCACTTCAGCACTCCCACCACGCCGGTCCCGTCGGCCCGAACCGCCTCGGACCCCACCGTCGTCCCGAATCCGCCCGCGGTCTCGGGACACCTGCACGGGATCACTGTCCGTCAGGATCCCGACCCACGTCGAATCCGACCTGCGCGGAGGATTCACCGCGCCCGTGCCCACCGGATTTCCCGCCGCGCCGACCGGGCGCGCGCACGGCGCGCGCGAGCAGCCCGCGCAGCGCCGCGTTCACCACCTCCGGATGCTCCAGCGGGGTCAGGTGTCCGGAGTCCGGCACGATCAGCAACTCGGCGCCGGGCAGCGCCTCCTTGATCGCCTCGCTGTGCGAGGCGGGCGCGATCAGGTCGCCCTCCCCGGCCACCACGAGCGTCTCCACCGTCTCCAGCGCCGGCAGCGCGGCCAGCTTGTCGTGCGTCTCGAAGGCGGGGAAGAACTCGGCGATCACGTCGATCGGGGTGCCCGAGATCATCCGGTCGGTGAACCGCACCAGGGTGGGGTCCACCTCCGAGTCGAAGGCGTATCGCTCGGTGAACAGGTACACCAGGTCGCGGGCCGCGCGCCGACCCGCCTCCACCAGCGCGGCGCGCCGGCCGAGGGTACGCAGCAGCCCCGGCGCTATCCGGTGCACCAACCGGGCCCCGGCCGCCGGGATGCCCAGCGTCACCGTCGCCCAGCGGCCCGCCGACGTGTTCATCAGCGCGACGCCGATCACCCGCTCCCCGAACAGCTCGGGGTGCTGGTCGGCGAGCGCCATGATGGTCATCCCGCCCATCGAGTGGCCGAGCAGCACCAGCGGTCCCTCGGGCGCGAGTTCGCCGAGCACGGTGTACAGGTCCGCGCCGAGGTGGTCGATCGTCGAGGTCTCCGGCGCGCCGCGACCGGAGCGGCCGTGGCTGCGCTGGTCGTAGAGCACCAGCCGGTATTCCTCGCGCAACGCGGCCCGCTGGTAGTGCCAGCAGTCCATGTCGAGGCAGTAGCCGTGGCACAACACCACGGTCACCGGGGCGTCCCGGTTGCCGTCCACCTCGGCGTACAACTCGACGCCGTCCTCGGCGGTGATCAGCTGCGGCTCGCCGCGCAGCGTGCCGAACTCGGCGAGCGCGTCCAGTTGGGCCTCGGTACGGCGGCGGAAGGCGCGGCCGACCGTCATGCGCTCGATCGCCACGCCCGCGGCGGCGCCCGCCGCGAGCACGCCGACCGCGGCGCCGACGATGCCGGCCCGGCGGCCGAGCGCGCGGCCGGCGCCGGAGGAGGCGGGTACGGGAGTGGTCACGACGCGCCCGTCCCGGTGTGGACCCTGGGCACGCGGGCGCCGATGCGGGTGACGATCTCGTAGGAGATGGTGCCGATCGCCGCCGCCCAGTCCTCGGCGGTGGGCTCGCCCCGGTCGCCGGGGCCGAACAGGATCGCCTCGTCGCCCGCGCTCGCCTCGTCGTCGCCGAGGTCGACCACGAACTGGTCCATCGCGACGCGGCCCACGATCGTGCGCCGCCGTCCCGCCACCAGGACCGGGCCGACGTTGCTCGCGTGGCGGGGGATGCCGTCGGCGTAACCGGTGGGGATCAGTGCGAGGTTGGTGTCCGTCGGCGCGATCCAGGCGTGCCCGTACGAGACGCCGTGGCCGGCCGGCACCCGCTTGACCCCGGCCAGGTTCGCCGCCAGCGTCATCGCGGGGCGCAGGCCGAAGTCGGCCGGGCCGCCGACCTCGGGCACGGGCGAGAGGCCGTAGCCGGCCAGGCCGACCCGGACCAGGTCGAAGTGGCTGTCGGGCAAAAGCAGTGTGGCCGGCGAGTTGGCCATGTGCCGCACCTCGGGGGTGACCCCGCGGCCCTCGGCGTGGGCGAGCATCGCCACGAACTCGCCCAGCTGGGCCGGTACGGACGGATGCCCGGGTTCGTCGGCGCAGGCCAAGTGCGACCACAGGCCGACCACCTCGACCGTGCCGTCGGCCTGGGCCTTGAGCGCGGCGTCGACCAGGGCGGGCCAGTCGGCGGGCGTGCAGCCGTTGCGCCCCAGGCCGGTGTCCGCCTTCAGGTGCACGCGCGCCGGTCGCTCGGCCGCCCGGGCGGCCGCCACCACCTCGCGCAGCGCCCACGACCCGCTCACCGAGATGTCCACGTCGGCGCGCACCGCGTCCTCGAAGGCGTCCCCGGGGGCCCACAACCAGGCGAGCACCCGGCCGGTGTCGCCCGCCGCGCGCAGCGCCAGCGCCTCCTCGACCACGGCGGTGCCCAGCCAGGTGGCGCCGCCCGCGCGGGCGGCCCGCGCGGAGGGGATCATGCCGTGTCCGTAGGCGTTCGACTTGACCACGCTCATCACCGCCGCCGACCCCACCCGGGCTCGAATGGCCGCGATGTTGTCCCGAATCGCATCCAGATCGATCCGCGCTTCGGCACGCATGGGGCAGGTGGTCCTTCCGACGACGATCATCGAACGCGAGTCCGGGGCGCGGTCCCGGCCGGCCGCCGGGCCCGGAAGATCCCCGAACTCAAGACTCCCAGTGTGGCAGGCCCGGGCCCGGGCGGCGTCCTCCTCATGTGCCGGTGACGTCCGCCCACACCCCCGGCAGCGCCCGGATCAGGTCCGGCGCGGTCACGGGGCCGGGCAGCGTCCGGGCGGCCAGCCCGTGCAGCCAGGCGGCCGCGGAAGCGGCGTCCAGCGCGTCCAGACCGGCCGCGAGCAGCGCGCCGGCCAGGCCGGAAAGCACGTCGCCGCTGCCCGCGGTGGCCAAGCGCGGGGTACCGGTGGGATTGACCCGGGTCCGGCCGTCGGGCGCGGCGATCACCGTGGTGGAGCCCTTCAGCAGGACCACGCAGCCGTACAGCGCGGCGAGCCGGCGCGCGTGCTCCAGCCGCCCCGCCTCGATCCGCTCGCGGGTGACCTCGACACCCGCGGCGGCGAACAGGCGCACCGCCTCGCCCGCGTGCGGGGTCAACAGCGCCGGGGCGGGCCGGGTGCCGGGGGCGGAGCGGGCGAGCAGGGTCAAGCCGTCCGCGTCCACCAGTACGGGCACCTCCGCGTCCAGCACGCTCGCGAAGCGCGCCTCGGCGTCCGGGTCGGTGTCCAGGCCGGGGCCCACCACCCACGCCTGCACCCGGCCCGCCTCGGCCGGGGGCGCCTGGGTCGCCAGCGCCTCCGGATGGGCCGCGAGCACCGGGCCGAGCACGGCGGCCGGCCCCGTGCAGCGGACCGCGCCGACTCCGCCGCGCACCGCCGCGCCGACCACCAGGACCGCCGCGCCCGGGTAGCGGGGGGAGCCCGCGGCCACGCCGAGCACACCGCGCGAATACTTGTCGCTCTCGCCCGAGGGAGAGGGCAACAACCGTGCCACGTCGTCGTGTTGCAGCACGGTCGGGTCCGGCTCCGGCAGGTGCGGGCCGAGGCCGATGTCGACGAGGTGCACCACTCCCGCGTGGGCCGCGCCGGGGTCGATCAGCAGGCCCGGTTTGTGGGTGCCGAAGGTGACCGTCACATCGGCGCGCACCGCCGCGCCCGCGACCTCGCCGGTGTCCACGTCCACACCGCTGGGCACGTCGACCGCGACCACGGTCGCCCCCGACACCCGGGCGAGCAGCGCGGCGGCGGTCGGGCGCAGTGCGCCCCGGCCGCCGATCCCGACGATCCCGTCCAGGACCAGGTCGGCCCGCCCGAGCAGGTCGGCGAGGCCGGGCCCGTCCGGGTCGACCGCCTCCCGCGTCCGGACGCCGGCCGCCCGGGCCCAGGCGAGGCCGGCCGGATGGGCCCGGTCGGGGGCGAGCAGCAGGGCGTCCACGCGCGCGCCGCGCCGGGCCAGCATGCCTCCCGCGTACAGCGCGTCGCCGCCGTTGTCGCCACTGCCCACCAGCAGCACCACGCGGGCCCCGTAGACCCGGTCGAGCAGGCGCACGCAGGTGCCGGCCAGCCCGGCCGCGGCACGGCGCATCAGGGTGCCCTCGGGCAGCGTCGCGAGCAGCGCGCCCTCCGCGGCGCGTACCTGCTCGACCGTGTGTGCGGCGCGCATGGGCGGTCCCCTAGCCCTCGGCGATGACGACAGCGGAAGCGATGCCCGCGTCGTGGCTGAGCGACACATGCCAGTGCGTCACACCCAACACGGCGGCGCGCGCGGCCACCGTGCCGGTGACGGCCAGCAGCGGACGGCCGGAGTCCTCGGTGGTCACCTCGGCGTCCAGCCAGTGCAGTCCGCCGGGCGCGCCGAGCGCCTTGGCCAGCGCCTCCTTGGCGGCGAAGCGCGCGGCCAGCGAGGCGACCCCGCGGGGCTGTCCGGGGCGCACGTTCCGCTCCGCGTCGGTAAACAGCCGATCGGCCAGTCCGGGCGTGCGCTCCAGCGACTGCCCGAAGCGTGCGATGTCCGCCACGTCGATACCCACACCGATGATCACGGCCCGAGCCTATTGCCGGGCACGGCGCCCCGAAGAACACACCGGCCACCCGCGCCGACCCACCCACCGGCGACGCGCCCACAACGCGGCCGGGCCGCATCCCCGGCGGGGATGCGGCCCGATCGGCTCGCGAAACGGTCCTGCGCGGTGCTCGTGGCGGTGTGCTCCCGCCCGCTCAGGAGGCTTCGACGACCTCCGACCGACGGGTCTGCCTCGTGATGGTGACCGGCGCCTCGACCCGCGCCTCGGGGGCGCGGCGGGGGGCCCGCTGGCCGAGCACCATCGCGCCCAGGGCGATCACCAGGCCGAGCACCTGGAGCGGGGTCAGCGTCTGGCCCAGCACGATCAGGCCGGCGAGCGTGGCGATCACCGGGTTGACCAGGCCGAGGAAGGAGGCCACCCCGGCGCCGAGGCGCTCGATGCCGCGGAACCACAGGACGTAGGCGAGCGCGGTGCCGATCAGCACGAGGTAGCCGAAGCCGAGCAGGTTGCGGCCGGTGGGCACCGGCGGCATGCCCTCGACGGCGAACATCAGCGGGACGATGACCATGCCGCCGACGGTGAGCTGCCAACCGGTGGTGGCCAGGAGCGAGACGCCTTCGGGACGACCCCAGCGGGCCGACATCACCACGCCGGTCGCCATCAAGGTGGTGGCCAGGAGCATCAGGCCGACCCCGATCGGGTCGATTTTCGCCTGCGAGCTCAGCACCAGCAGGCCGACCCCGATCACCCCGCCGACGCCGGCGAGCAGCACCCGGGGCTGCGTGCGCACCTTCAGGACCAGGAAGGACAGGCCCGCGACGATCAGCGGCGACACCGCGCCGATCGTGGCGGCGACACCGCCGGGCAGGCGGTAGGCGCCGGCGAAGATCAGCGGGAAGAACAGTCCGACGTTGAGCATCCCCAGGACGAACGAGCGCCACCACCACACGCCGGTGGGCAGTCGGCGCGACAGGGCGACCAGGATCAGCCCCGCGGGCAGCGCCCGCACGCCCGCCGCGAGCAGCGGCCGATCGGCCGGGAGCATCTCCGTGGTCACGAGGTAGGTGGTCCCCCACGTGGCCGGGGCGACGGCCGTCGCCAGGAGCATCCCCAGGCGACCGAGTCCCTTGCTACCGCCCTGAACCGCCATGACTTTCACCTCAACGCTAGTTTTACGAGCACTGACTATCTGAACGTTGAGATAAGTAAATACCTTGGATCTGCGAGCGTCAAGTAGATGAGCGTTGAGATAAATTGGAGCCATGAACGGACGTGACGCAATTGATGACGTATGGGACCAATGGCACCGTGAACGCCCCGAGATCGACACCGACCTGCTGGATGTGATGGCCGCCGTCGGCCGCATGAACCGACTGCGCCGGTACATCGACCAGACGTTGCGGACCTACTTCGCCCGGTACGGGCTCGACTTCTCCGAGTTCGACGTGCTGGCCACGCTGCGCCGCTCCGGCGGCGTCGAGGGGGTCAGCGCGGGCACGCTGCTGCGCTCGGCGATGGTGACGTCGGGCGCGATCACCAACCGGGTGGACAAGCTCACCGCCAAGGGCCTGGTCGAGCGCTCGGTCAGCACCGAGGACCGCCGCTCGGTCCGGGTCAGGCTGACCCCGGAGGGCATCCGGCTCGTGGACGACATCCTGCTCGGCCACATCGAGAACGAGGCGCGCTTTTTGGCCGTGCTCGACGACGGGGAGCGCGACCTGCTCAACGGCCTGCTGCGCAAGCTCCTGATCGCCCAGGGAGACACCCACCTGGGCTGATCATCAGGGCGCTTCGCGCCGGCTCGCGAGGGGCTGTTTGTCTGGCGCTTCGCGCCGGCTCGCGAGGGGCTGTTTGTCTGGCGCTTCGCGCCGGCTCGCGAGGGACCACTTTTCTGCTCCCCCGCTTCGCTCCTCCGCAGAAAAGCGGCCCCTCGCTCGGGGGCGGGTGTCCCTCCGCTTCGCTCCGGGCCACCCGACCCAAACTTCGCGGCTCCGCCGCTCTCCGCGCTTCGCGCGTCGATCCCGGGGGCGACCCGGGTCGTGGGCGCTGACGCGCCACGGGAGCGGCGGGTAGGGGCAGCGGCCTCGCCGCGCCCGACCCGGCCCGGCCGGTCCCGCACCGGAGCCGGCGCTCGACAAGACCGCCCCGCGCCCCCCCTCATTCGAGGAGGGTGCGGGGCGGCCGATGCGCGGGGCGGACTACTCGACCGTGACCGACTTCGCCAGGTTGCGCGGCTGGTCCACCTCGTGGCCCTTGGCCGTGGCCAGCTCACAGGCGAACACCTGGAGCGGCACCGTGGACACCAGCGGCTGCAGCAGCACCGGCGTGGCCGGGATGCGCACCAGGTGGTCGGCGTACGGCACGACCGCCTCGTCGCCCTCCTCGGCGATCACGATGGTGCGCGCGCCGCGGGCCCGGATCTCCTGGATGTTGGACACGATCTTGTCGTGCAGCACCGAGCGCCCGCGCGGCGACGGGACCACCACGACCACCGGCAGACCCTCCTCGATCAGCGCGATCGGGCCGTGCTTGAGCTCGCCCGCGGCGAAGCCCTCGGCGTGCATGTACGCCAGTTCCTTGAGCTTGAGCGCGCCTTCGAGGGCCACGGGGTAGCCCACGTGCCGGCCCAGGAACAACACCGAGCCCGCGTCCTTGAGCGATCGCGCCAGCTCGCGCACCGGCTCCATGGTGTCCAGGACCTTGTCCACCATCTCGGGCATCGCCGCGAGCTGCTCGATCACCTCGGTGATCTCGTCGCCCCACTTGGTGCCGCGCACCTGGCCCAGGTACAGCGCGACCAGGTAGCACGCGACCAGCTGGGTCAAGAACGCCTTCGTCGAGGCCACCGCGACCTCGGGGCCGGCGTGCGTGTACAGCACGGCGTCCGCCTCGCGCGGCATCGTCGAGCCGTTGGTGTTGCAGATCACCAGCACCTTGGCGCCCTGCTCGCGGGCGTGCCGCTGGGCCATCAGGGTGTCCATCGTCTCGCCGGACTGCGAGATCGTCACCACCAGCGTCTGCCGGTCCAGGATCGGGTCGCGGTAGCGGAACTCGCTGGCCAGCTCGACCTCGCAGGGCACCCGGGTCCAGTGCTCGATCGCGTACTTGGCGATCAGGCCCGCGTGGAACGAGGTACCGCAGGCGATGATCACCACCTTGTCGATCTCGCGCAGCACCTCGTCGGCGATCCGCACCTCGTCGAGCACCAGGCGCCCGTCGGTGCCGATCCGGCCGAGCAGGGTGTCGCCGACCGCCTTGGGCTGCTCGGCGATCTCCTTGAGCATGAAGTAGTCGTAGCCGTCCTTCTCCGCGGCCGACACGTCCCAGTCGACGTGGTACTCGCGAAAGGCCGCCGGCGCGCCGTGGAAGTCGGTCACCGTGACGCTGTCCCGGCGCAACTCCACGACCTGGTCCTGGCCCAGCTCGATCGCCTCGCGCGTGTGCTCGATGAACGCGGCCACATCCGAGGCGAGGAAGTTCTCGCCGTCGCCGCGACCGACCACCAGCGGGGAGTTGCGGCGCGCGCCGACCACCACGTCGGGGGCGTCGGCATGCGTCGCGACCAGGGTGAACGCACCCTCCAGGCGGCGGCAGACCCGGCGCATCGCCTCGGCCAGGTCCTGCCCCGCGCCCGGGAACTCCTCCGCCAGCAGGTGCGCGACGACCTCGGTGTCCGTCTCGGAGGCGAGCTTGTGCCCGCGCTCGGCCAGCTCGGCCCGCAACGCCGCGAAGTTCTCGATGATCCCGTTGTGCACGACGGCGACCCGACCCGCGTTGTCCAGGTGCGGATGCGCGTTCACGTCGTTGGGCGCGCCGTGTGTGGCCCACCGCGTATGACCGATGCCACACGTCCCCACCGGAAGCGGCGACTGCGTCAGCGCGTCCACGAGGTTGGCCAGTTTCCCGGCCCGCTTCTCGCTCACCAGCGCGCCGTCGACGAGCACGGCCACCCCGGCCGAGTCGTAGCCGCGATACTCCAGCCGCCTGAGCCCGCCGATGACCACATCCAGCGCCGATTGAGCGCCCACATATCCCACAATCCCGCACATGGGGGCCAGCCTACGGGGTCCGCATCGAGCCGGCGGAAACACGTTCGACGGCCCGGCGACGGGCGGTCCGCGACCACTGACGACAATGAGTGGGTGCATTCCTTCGCGGCTCAGGGACCGGCTCGCGACCTGTCCCCCTTCGTCGAACTCGACCGCGCCGCCTGGACCCGACTTCGGGCCGGGACGCCGCTGCCGCTCACCGCGGACGAACTCGAGCGCCTGCGCGGTCTGGGCGACGTGGTGGACCTGGACGAGGTCTCCGACGTCTACCTGCCGCTGTCGCGCCTGCTCAACCTCTATGTCGGCGCCACCCGGGGCCTGGGTCGCGCGCTGACCACGTTCTTGGGCAACGGCGAGAACCCGGGGATACCGTTCGTGATCGGCGTCGCCGGCAGCGTCGCCGTCGGCAAGAGCACCACCGCGCGCATCCTGCGCGAACTGCTCGCCCGCTGGCCCGACCACCCGCACGTGGAACTGCTGACCACCGACGGCTTCCTGTACCCCAACGAGGAGCTGGAACGCCGCGGCATCATGCACCGCAAGGGTTTCCCCGAGTCCTACGACCGGCGGGCCCTGGTGCGCTTCGTGGCCGACGTCAAGGCGGGCAAGCCCGAGGTCACCGCGCCGGTCTACTCGCACCTGACCTACGACATCGTGCCGAACGAGCGGTTGACCATCCACCGGCCCGACATCCTGATCGTCGAGGGCCTGAACGTGCTGCAACCGGCGTCGCCGACCGCCGACGGGCGCCCCCGGCTCGCGCTGTCCGACTTCTTCGACTTCAGCGTGTACGTGGACGCGCGCACCCAGGACATCCGCCGCTGGTACCTGGAGCGCTTCCTCAAGCTGCGCCAGACCGCGTTCCGCGACCCGGCCTCGTACTTCCGCAAGTACGCGGTGATGACGCCCGACGACGCGCTGCGCTACGCGGAGAACACGTGGGCGACGATCAACGAGGTCAACCTCGTGCAGAACATCCGCCCCACCCGCGGGCGCGCCACCCTGGTGCTGCAAAAGGACGCGGAGCACGCGGTGAGCCGACTGCGGCTGCGCAAGTTGTGAACCCGGGTACCTTCACGGGATGTTTCATCTTCGTCTGATCGTCCCCGTGGAGCGCAGCGCCGCCGTGCGCGACCTGCTGCTCACCGAGCCCGGAGCGACCCACCTGGTGATCTGGCCGGGCGCCGCGGTGCAGCCCGCGGGCGACGTGATCTCCTGCGACCTCGCCCGTGAGGCCACCAGTTCGGTGCTCGCCGAACTGCGCGCACTGGACCTGCACCGGGACGGCTCGATCGCGCTCGAGGACCTGGACGTGATGTTGTCCCGCTCGGCCGAGGAGGCGGAGCGGGACGCGCCGGGCGAGAGCGCCGACTCCGTAGTCTGGGAGGAGATCGAGGAGGCCACCTCCGAGGAGTCGACCCTCTCGGTGACGTTCCTGGCCTTCTTGACGGTGGCCACCATGATCGCGGCGTGCGGCGTGCTGCTCGACAACGCGATCCTGATCGTCGGCGCGATGGTCGTCGGCCCCGAGTTCGGACCGCTGGCCGGACTGTGCGTGGCCGCGGTACAACGCCGGCCCCGGCTCGCCGCCCGCTCCGGGCTCGCCCTGCTGATCGGCTTCCCGGTCGCGATGCTGGCCACCATGGCCTTCACCGGGCTCCTGGGCGCGCTCGACCTGGTCGACCGGGACATGCTGGAACGCCCGCGCCCGCTCACCGAGTTCATCTATCAACCGGACTGGTTGTCGTTCTGGGTCGCGCTGTTGGCCGGTGTCGCGGGCATGCTCTCGTTGACCAGCGCCAAGTCCGGCGCGCTGATCGGTGTGCTGATCTCGGTCACCACCGTGCCCGCCGCCGCGAACGCCTCGGTGGCGATCTGGTACACCGACTACGCGCAGGCCGGCGGCTCGCTGGGCCAACTCGGCCTGAACCTGGGCGCCATCGTCATAGCCGGCACCCTGACCCTGCTTGTCCAGCGCGGCCTGTGGAACCTCCAGACCGCCCGCACCAAGCGGCGACCCCCGACCATCGCGCCGGGAGCCGCCGAGTCGTCGTGAACTCGCGCGAGTTCGAGTGCCCTACTCCAGCGCGAGCAACGTGCGTACCACCTCGGCCAGATGCGCGGCCTCGTCGTGCGCCTGGTCGTGGGTCTCGGCCTCGACCATCACCCGGACCAGCGGCTCGGTGCCCGACGGACGCAGCAGCACCCGGCCGGTGGCGCCCAGCCGCTCCTCCACCAGCGCGACGGCGTGGGCGAGTTCGGGGGTGGTGTGCACCCGGGTGCGGTCCACGCCGGCGACGTTGACCAACTGCTGCGGCAGGCGGGTCATCACCGACGCCAACTCGTGCAGCGGCTTGCCGGTCTCCGCGACGCGCGCGAGCAGGCGCAGCGCGGTCAGCGTGCCGTCGCCGGTGGTCGCGTGCTCCAACAGCACCACGTGGCCCGACTGTTCGCCGCCCAGCGAGAGCCCCGAGGCCTGCATGGCCTCCAGCACGTAGCGGTCGCCGACCGCGGTCTCCACCATCTTGATGCCCGCGGCCTGCATGGCCAGCCTGAGCCCGAGGTTGGACATGACGGTGGCCACCAACGTGTTGTCCACGAGATGCCCGCCGTCGCGCATGGCCAGCGCGAGCACCGCCAGGATCGCGTCGCCGTCGACCAACTCGCCGCGCGCGTCCACCGCCAGGCACCGGTCGGCGTCGCCGTCGTGCGCGATGCCCGCGTCGGCGCCGTGCTCGACCACGGCCGCCGCGAGCGCGTCCATGTGCGTGGAGCCGCAATTGTCGTTGATGTTCAGGCCGTCGGGCTCGGCGTGGATCGCGATCACCTCGGCCCCGGCCCGGCGCAGCGCGTCCGGCGCGACCGCCGAGGAGGCGCCGTTGGCGCAGTCGACGACCACCTTGAGCCCATCCAGGCGGTGCGGCAGGGACGACAGCAGGTGCTCGACGTAGCGCTCGTGGCCCTCGGGGTGGTCCTGTACCCGGCCGACCGCGGAGCCGGTCGGCCGCTCCCACTCGGTGCCGAGCAGCGCCTCGATCCGGTCCTCCACCTCGTCGGGCAGCTTGTGCCCGCCGCGCGCGAAGAACTTGATCCCGTTGTCCGGCATCGCGTTGTGGCTCGCGGAGAGCATCACGCCCAGGTCCGCGCCGAGCAGCCCGGTCAGGTAGGCGATCGCCGGCGTCGGCAACACGCCGGCACGGTAGACGTCCACACCCGCGCCCGCGAGCCCGGCGACCACGGCGGCCTCCAGGAACTCCCCGGACGCCCGCGGGTCACGACCGACCACGGCGAACGGCCTGCGGCCGTGCCCTGATTGCGGAATCCCGTCCCGGCCGCGTGATCCGAGCACCCGCGCGGCGGCGACCGCCAGGTCGAGCGCCAGTTCCGCGGTCAGCCGGCCATTCGCCAGGCCACGCACGCCGTCCGTACCGAAGAGTCGTCCCACAGTTGGATCTCCCGCATACATTCCGGATGTCTCGGACACTACCTCTCGGCGCCGCTCCTCCAGGAGAGGCGCCGGAAAAAAGCATCAGGCCCCGGGGGCACGAACCGTGCCCCCGGGGCCTGAATGACGCTGCGAACAGCCGCAGAGGGTGCTGCGGGCTGTTTAGCGCTTGCTGTACTGAGGCGCCTTGCGCGCCTTCTTCAGACCGTACTTCTTGCGCTCCGTGGCACGCGGGTCACGGGTCAGGAAGCCGGCCTTCTTGAGCGCCGGGCGGTTCGCCTCGACGTCGGCCTCGTTCAGCGAACGGGCCACACCCAGACGCAGCGCGCCGGCCTGGCCGGAGACGCCGCCACCGTGGATGCGGGCGTGCACGTCGTAGCGGTCGTCCAGCTCGAGCACCTTGAAGGGCTCGTTGACCAGCTGCTGGTGCACCTTGTTCGGGAAGTATTCCTCGAGCGAACGCCCGTTGATCTTCCACTTGCCGGTGCCGGGCACGATGCGAACGCGCGCGACGGCCTCCTTGCGGCGGCCGGTGGCCGCGCCCGCCTGCGGCTCGCTGAAGCGCGACGCGAGCGACTCGGAGGTGTAGCTCTCGAGCGGAAGACCCTCGGTCTCCTCGATCGGGGTTTCTGCAATGGTCTCGGCCACTGTTCTCCTCAAACTATTCGTTCGTCAGGCGGTGGCCGTGACTACTGCGCGACCTGGGTGATCTCGAACGGAACCGGCTGCTGCGCCGAGTGCGGGTGCTCGGAACCGCGGTACACCTTGAGCTTCGACAACATCTGCCGACCCAGGGTGTTCTTCGGGAGCATGCCCTTGATGGCCTTTTCCACGGCCTTCTCGGGGTTCTTCTCCAGCAGCTCGTCGTAGCGGACGGCGCGGAGGCCACCCGGGTAGCCGGAGTGGCGGTACGCCATCTTCTGGCTGCGCTTGTTGCCCGACAGGTGAACCTTGTCGGCGTTCACAATGATGACGAAATCGCCGGTGTCGACGTGCGGCGCGTACACCGGCTTGTGCTTACCCCGGAGCAGGGCAGCAGCCTGGGTGGACAGACGGCCGAGCACGACATCGGTCGCGTCGATGACGTGCCACTGACGCTGGACGTCGCCGGGCTTGGGGCTGTACGTGCGCACGGTCGATAGCCTTCGCTTCTTCGTGAGTGTGTGCTGACGGATGCCGACTGGCTGTCCGGGAGATGATTCCGAACCATGCGGACTCCGGTGGCCGGCGGCCCGGCGTACCGACTCCACTCAAGCAAGCCAATACGCACAACGAACCGGCACAATACCGGGTCAAGGGGGTGCCGGTCAAAACGAGCAATGGGGCGATGATTTGCTCATGCCCCTCTCCAGCGTAAGCCATCGCCGGGGGTGCTCCGACCGTGCCACGCCGACACTCACCGCTTCGGTGACGGATACGATGCGCCGAACGGCCGGAGCGTCGGCACATGGGGAGCCGGGGCAGGTCATTTCCTTGCAGGGGGCGGATGTGTCGGGGGTCGGAACACCCGGGGACGACGGGCAACGCCCATGGAGCGTACGCCCGGGCGGGCCCGGTACGCCGGGGCAGCCGCAACACGGATGGGACCCGTTTCCCTCGCACGCGCACGGATCCCAGGGGCAACCGCCGCAACAGCAGCCCCAACAGCCCTTCGCACAACCCCCGCCGCAGGCCCAACAGCCCGCAGGGCAACAGCAGTTCGGCGGCGCGGGCGGGTCGAGCGGCCCGGACTGGAGCCGGTTGGCGGAGGAGCGTGACGCGGCGGCCCGGCGCCGCAGGCTGCTGTTCGCCGTGGGCGGCACCGTGCTCGGTCTCGCCCTGGTCGGCGGTGTGGTCGCCGCCGCGATGACGCTGTCCGGCGGTGACGACGACAAGAAGGCCGGCCCCGGCGCCTCCGGCGGCCCGTCCGCCGCGACGTTCGCCCCGGAGAAGCCGACGTTCCGCCCGGCGCCGACCGTACCCGCGCCGCCGCCCGCCCGCGCGGTGCTCGCCGATCCGGCCCTGGACACCGCGCCCTTCACCGTCGAATCGTTGTTCCCCAACCAGAAGTTCACCGTCAACGGACGGCAGTACTCGGTGGCCGCGGGCAAGCTGGACAACACGTGCTCCGACGGCACCGACGCCAAGCTCGGCGCGGCGGCCCGCGACCAGCAGTGCACACAGCTGATCCGACTCGCGGTGATCGGCCCGAACGGGGTGCTCACCACCGCGGCGGTCGCCTCGTTCCCGTCCGAGGGCAAGGCGAACGCGGTCAAGAACGGCAAGGACGGCGGCGAACTGCTGCCGCTGGCCGGTCCCGGGGTCAAGGTGTTGGACGCCAAGAAGCAAAAGCACGGCAAGCTGCGCAACTCGGTGGGCCGCTACGGCCTGTTCACCCTCGACTGGTACGCCGACGGCAAGGACCCGGTCGGCGACGACAAGACCATGGCGCAGGCCCAGGACGACGTGGACAAGTTCCTGTGGAACTCGTTGACCGCGCGCGGCGAGGCGATCTCCAAGCAGATCGACGACGAGAACCGGCGCAAGGCGCTGGAGCAGATCCAGGGCTGAGCGACATCGGGGGGCGGCGCCGGGCCGCCCCCGCGCTCAGCTGCCGTCGCGGCGCCGCCGGGTGGCGGTCACCCGATCCGCGAGCAGTTCGTCGGCCGGATACGCCACCTCCTCCAGGGTGAGCCCGTGCGCGGGCGCGACGTGCACGCCCGAGTCGCGCACCGCGCGCCCCAGGACCTCCTGCGGCCAGGTCGGCGGCTTGCGCCCGGTGCCCACCGCGAACATCGCGCCGACCAGCGAGCGCACCATGTTGTGGCAGAACGCGTCGGCCCGCACGGTCGCCACGATCACCGGGCGGTACGCCGGACCCACGTCCGCCCCGGTCGGCGTCTCGCGGGCCCAGGAGAAGTCCTGGAGGCAGCGCACCGTCGTGGCCCCCTCGCGCCGGCGGCAGAACGACGCGAAGTCGTGCTCGCCGATCAGCCGCCCGGCCGCCTCGTTCATCCGGTCCTCGTCCAGCGGCCGGTCGTGCCACACCACGTCGCCCCGGCGCAGCGGGTCCACCCCGCCCGGCGCGTCGCACACCCGGTACGCGTAGCGCCGCCAGATCGCGCCGAACCGCGCGTCGAACCCGGCCGGCGCCACCGTGATGTCGCGCACCCGCAGATCCCGCGGCAGCCGCCCGGTGACCCGGCGCAGCGCCACCTCGCCCAGGTCGGCCCACACCTCGTCGGGCACGTCCAGGTGCGCCACCTGGCCCCGTGCGTGCACCCCCGCGTCGGTCCGCCCGGCAACGGTCAGCTGCGCGGGCTCCGCCAGCCGCAGCACCGTGGTCAGCGCGCTCTCCAACGTCCCCTGCACGGTGCGCAGTTCGCGCTGACGGGCCCACCCGGCGAACTCGGTGCCGTCGTACGACAGATCGATGCGCAAGCGCACCACGTCATCCACCTCCGGACATGGCGCGAGCCCGCCCTCCGTACGGATACGGAGAACGGGCTCGCACGGTGATTCGGAACGCCTGGAGCGTCCGACCCGGCCTCAGGCCTTGTCGGCGTCCTTGCTCTCCTCGGCCTCGGCGGCCTCGGCGGCGGGCGCCTCCTCCTCGGTCGGGGCGGCCTTCGCCGTCTCGACCTTGGCGGTCTCCTGCTCCTTGACCGAGCGCTTGGTGGCGGCCTCGGCCTCGCCGACCGCGGTCTGCGCCACGGTCAGCGCCTCGACCAGCTCGATGACCGCCATGGGCGCGTTGTCGCCCTTGCGGGTGCCGATCTTGGTGATGCGGGTGTAGCCGCCGGGACGGTTCGCGTAGCGCGGACCGATCTCCTCGAACAGCGTGTGCACGACGCCCTTGTCACGAACGACGGTGAGCACCTGGCGACGGTTGTGCAGGTCGCCCTTCTTCGCCTTGGTGATCAGTCGCTCGGCGACGGGACGCAGCCGGCGCGCCTTGGCCTCGGTCGTGGTGATGCGACCGTGCTCGAACAGCGCCGTCGCGAGACCGGCCAGGATCAGCCGCTCGTGGGACGGGCCGCCGCCGAGGCGCGGACCCTTGGTGGGCCTGGGCATGTTCTCTCCTTGATATTCCTGCGCCGGCCGTATCAGGTACCGGCGTCAGTCCACCCGGGCCGGTCGGCCCGGGTGGCGGCAACTCCCGAGGGGGTTGCTCAGTACTGCTCGGTCTCCGCACTGTGCCTATCGGGGGGACGACCCCCCGGAACCCCCCGCAGACGCGGTGGGCGCGGCGATCAGTACTGCTCGGTCTCCGCGAAGCCGTGGTCGTCCTCGTCGCCGAAGCTGTCCGCGGCGGCGGTCGGGTCGAACCCGGGCGGGCTGTCCTTGAGGGCCAGACCCATCCCGTTGAGCTTCGCCTTGACCTCGTCGATGGACTTCGCACCGAAGTTGCGAATGTCCAGCAGGTCGGCCTCGCTGCGCGCGACCAGCTCACCCACGGTGTGGATGCCCTCGCGCTTGAGGCAGTTGTAGGAGCGGACCGTGAGCTCGAGCTCCTCGATCGGCAGCGCCAGGTCGGCCGCGAGCGCGGCGTCGGTCGGCGACGGGCCCATGTCGATGCCCTCGGCGTCGATGTTCAGCTCGCGCGCGAGACCGAACAGCTCGACCAGGGTCTTGCCCGCGGAGGCCATCGCGTCACGCGGACGCATGGACTGCTTGGTCTCGACGTCGACGATCAGCTTGTCGAAGTCGGTGCGCTGCTCGACACGGGTCGCCTCGACCTTGTAGGTGACCTTGAGCACCGGCGAGTAGATCGAGTCGACCGGCACGCGGCCGATCTCCTGGCCCGCCTGCTTGTTCTGCACCGCGGAGACGTAGCCGCGACCGCGCTCGACGGTCAGCTCCATCTCCAGCTTGCCCTTGGCGTTCAGCGTGGCCAGGACCAGGTCGGGGTTGTGCACCTCGACACCGGCCGGCGGCGCGATGTCGCCGGCGGTGACCACACCCGGGCCCTGCTTGCGCAGGTACATCACGACCGGCTCGTCGTGCTCCGAGGAGACGACCAGCTGCTTGATGTTCAGGATGAGGTCGGTGACGTCCTCCTTGACGCCCGGCACGGTGGTGAACTCGTGCAGGACACCGTCGATCCGGATGCTGGTGACGGCAGCGCCCGGGATCGAGGAGAGGAGGGTACGACGGAGCGAGTTGCCGAGCGTGTAGCCGAAGCCGGGCTCGAGGGGCTCGATGACGAACCGCGAGCGGTATTCGTCGACGACGTCCTCGGTGAGGGTCGGCCGCTGGGCGATAAGCATGGGGTGCCTCCATGTCATTGGCGTCCGCTATATGACGCCAGTGAGAACAAGGATACGGGCGGACCGGCGTCCAGGGTTTGTCTGCAAACCCTGGGGCGGTCCGCCCGTTCCGAAGAGCCGCTACTTCGAGTAGAGCTCGACGATCAACTGCTCCTGCACCTGCGTGTCGATGACCTGACGCGCCGGGAGGGAGTGCACGAGGATGCGCATCTTGCCCGGGATGACCTCGAGCCAGGCCGGGACGGTGCGCTCGCCGGCCTCGGCACGGGCGACCACGAACGGGGTCAGCTCGACCGAGTCCTTGCGGACCTCGATGATGTCGTTGTCGGAGACCCGGAACGACGGGATGTCCGTCTTGACGCCGTTGACCACGATGTGACCGTGGCGCACGAGCTGACGGGCGTGGTCACGCGACTTGGCGAAGCCCGCGCGGTAGACCACGTTGTCCAGGCGCGACTCGAGGATGCGAAGCAGGTTCTCGCCGGTCTTGCCCTGGCGACGGTTCGCTTCCTCGTAGTAGCCCTTGAACTGCTTCTCGAGAACGCCGTAGATGCGCGCGCACTTCTGCTTCTCGCGCATCTGCAGCAGGTACTCGCTGTCCTTGGTACGGCCACGACCGTGCTCGCCCGGCGGGTAGGGGCGGATCTCGATCGGGCACTTCGGGCCCTCGCACTTGCTGCCCTTGAGGAACAGCTTCATCTTCTCGCGACGGCAGCGCTTGCAGTCCGCGCCGGTGTAACGCGCCATTGTTCTTTAACTCCTAGTCAGCTGCTGGTCAGACGCGGCGGCGCTTGGGGGGGCGGCAGCCGTTGTGCGGCACGGGGGTGACGTCCTGAATGGAGCCCACCTCCAGGCCGGTGGCCTGCAGCGAACGAATGGCGGTCTCCCGACCGGAGCCCGGGCCCTTGACGAAAACGTCGACCTTGCGCATGCCGTGCTCCTGCGCACGACGCGCGGCGGACTCGGCGGCCATCTGCGCGGCGAAGGGGGTCGACTTGCGCGAGCCCTTGAAGCCGACGTGGCCCGCGGAGGCCCACGAGATCACGTTGCCGCTGGGGTCCGTGATCGAAACGATGGTGTTGTTGAACGTGCTCTTGATGTGGGCGTGCCCGTGAGCGACGTTCTTCTTTTCCTTGCGGCGCACCTTCTTGGCGCCCGCGCGGCTCTTGGGAGGCATCTGCTGGAAACTCCTGAGGTCGTCGGTCCGCTACGAATTGAGGACCGCGTGATCCGTCGTACGCGGACTACTTCTTGCCCGGCTTCTTCTTGCCGGCGATCGCGCGGCGCGGGCCCTTGCGGGTACGCGCGTTGGTGTGGGTGCGCTGACCGCGGACGGGAAGACCGCGACGGTGACGCAGACCTTCGTAGCAACCGATCTCGACCTTGCGGCGGATGTCGGCGGCGACTTCGCGGCGGAGGTCACCCTCGACGCGGTAGTTGCCCTCGATCCAGTCGCGAAGCTTGATCAGGTCGTCCTCGGCGAGATCGCGGACGCGGGTGTCGGGGTTGACACCGGTGTTCTTCAGCGTGTCCAGCGCACGAGTGCGCCCGACGCCGAAGATGTAGGTCAGAGCGACCTCGACCCGCTTGTCACGGGGGAGGTCGACGCCGACGAGGCGTGCCATATGTGTGGCTCCTGGTTTCAGTCGGAGGTCTGGCCCAGCACCGGTCCGGCAGATCCACGGGGGATGTGCTCGGTCCTCGGCCTCCGGCCGAGGGTGGCGTCCCGCACGGGGCGGGGGTCGGGTGCTGCGGCTCTTACGGGGTGCGTCGCGCGTCGATCGCTCGTTGTGCGAAGGGGGGTGGTGCCGCTCAGCCCTGGCGCTGCTTGTGGCGCAGGTTCTCGCAGATCACCATGACCCGGCCGTGACGGCGGATCACCTTGCACTTGTCGCAGATCTTCTTGACGCTCGGCTTGACCTTCATGATTTCTCCGGTACGTGTGACGAAGGCGTGCGGGCACGCCGCCGTCGCCGAGTCGGTTGTCGGTTTGCTGCCAGGCCCCACACACCACGCACGGCGTGGGCGGGACCGGGGCTCGCCTACTTGTAGCGGTAGACGATCCGGCCGCGGGTCAGGTCGTAAGGGCTCAGCTCCACGACAACCCGGTCGTCCGGAAGAATCCGGATGTAGTGCATCCGCATCTTCCCACTGATGTGCGCGAGGACCTTGTGCCCGTTCTGAAGCTCGACGCGAAACATGGCGTTGGGGAGCGACTCGATGACGGTGCCCTCGATTTCGATGGCCCCTTGCTTCTTGGGCATGTCCTCCGCGCTTCGTGTCTCGGGATCAACTACCGTTACCCGGCGCACATGACGAAGCTCAAATTTTCGGCGCCCGTACGACGGGCGCGCCAAACCTGGCTACATGTGAGCCGACGAGTCAGTCTAAGCCACTGGACGGGTGAAAGCGAAACCGGCCCCGGAACCGCGGATTCCGCGCCGGCGCCCCCGCGGACACCCGCAGCGGCGCACCGCCCGCGCACGAGCCGGCGCGTGGATCAGCGCACGAAGTAGACCAGTGCCCACACCAGCACGCCGAGGGTCATCACGACCAGCCAGACCTTGTTCAACATCGTGTTGGACACCCGCGACCGACGCTCCTCGGCCGGACCGTAGGCACCCGCGCGAAACGGCGCCTCGACGGGGCGGTCGTATCCCGGCGGCGGCGTCGCTCCCGCCGTCTCGGTGCGATCCTCGCGACCCGGCAGGTTCGCCGCGAGCGCGTCCAGCTCCCCCACCGTGACCGCCCGGCGCACCCCGTCCAGGCCGACCCGGTAGTCGGCCAGCGCCAGCCGACCCGACGCCAGGTGCTCGCGCAGCTCGGCGGTCACACGTTCGCGGTCCGCCGCAGTCGCGGGGACGTTCGGATCACGGTCCATGCTTCGAGCGTAGCCCCGCTCGGCCCACCGGCGCCCGGGTCACGGCGCGGCGCGCCCGTGTCGCCACACGATCATCTGGATCGAACCCAGCACCGCGGCCGCCGGACCGTAGACCCACACCGGCCAGAAGTACACGACGCCCGTACCCGCGACCGCGACCAGCAGCCAGATCACCACGTTCAGCGCGGTGACCGCGTTCAACACCGTCCAGGCCGCGCGCAGGCCCCGCGCCGCGGTGGCCCACCCGTCGCCCGGGCGCCGCGCCGGGGCGGCCGACCATCGCACCTCGGCCGGCACCGGCGGCAGCGGCCGCGGCGGCGTGAGCGGCATCGCGGGCAACACCGACGTCGCCGGCTCCGTACCCGACACCGCCGGCCGGGCGAGCGCCGCCCGGGTGCGCGCCTCCTCGTAGGCCATCCGCGCGCGGATCACCTCGACGTCGGCCTCCAGATGCTCCGGGGGCGGCAGATCGGCGATCAGCCGGGCCAGGTCCCCCAGGGTGACCGCCGCGAAGGCGGCGCCCATACGCTCGTTGAACTCTGCCAGCGTCAGCCGTCCGACCAGATGGTGCTCGCGCAGGAGCGTCACCGCCGCCTCGCGGTCCACGTCGGATGCCCGCATCGTCGGATGCCTCACCATGCCTTCGACACTAGGCAGGCACCGCGGTCTCGTACATGGGGCCAGCCCCACCATCGGCGGGGGTCTGTCCTCAGGGCGCGGTGAGCACCACGGGTCCGTTCGCGGTGATCGCGATCGAGTGCTCCCAGTGCGCTGCGTGGCCGCCGGCGGTGGTCTTGACCGTCCACTCGTCGGGCAGCGTGTAGGTGTCCGGCTTGCCGAGGGTGACCATCGGCTCGATCGCCAGGCACACCCCGACCTCCAGGCGCGGACCCCGGCCGCCCGGGCCGTAGTTGAGCACGTGCGGGTCCTGGTGCATCTCGGTGCCGATGCCGTGGCCGCCGTAGTCCTCAACGATCCCGTACTTCGCGCCGCCCGGCAGCCGGTGCGACCGGATCGACTTCTCCACCGCGTGGCTGATGTCGGTCAGCCGACCGCCCGCCACCGCCGCCTCGATGCCCGCCCACATCGACTGCTCGCACACCCGGCTCAGTTCCAGCACCTCGGGCACCACCGTGCCGATCGGCACCGTGATCGCCGAGTCGCCGTGCCAGCCGTCCAGGATCGCGCCGCAGTCGATCGAGATGATGTCCCCGTCCCGCAGCGGCGTCTCGTCCGGGATCCCGTGCACGACCACGTCGTTGACCGACGCGCAGATCGACGCCGGGAAGCCGTGGTAGCCCTTGAACGAGGGAATCGCCCCGGCGCCGCGGATCGAGCGCTCGGCGATCGTGTCCAGATCGGCGGTGGTCACCCCGGGCACCGCCGCCTCGCGCAGCAGGGCCAGCGTGTCGGCCACCACCGCGCCGGCACGACGCATCTTCTCGATCTGCTCGGGCGTCTTGCGTTCGATCCGCATGTGCCGCTTCCTGAACACCGGCATTGCCGTCCTCACCTGTCATCCACTGAAAGCACGATGGGCGATCCGGGGTTTCCCCGGATCGCCCATGTGTGATGTCTGTCGCGGCCGGCCCCGATCAGGCGCCGAACTCCCGAAGCGCGGTCATCGCGCGCGCGGTGACCTCCTTGACCGGACCGGTCGCCTGGATCGGCAGCAGGAGGTTGCGCTCCGAGTAGTAGCCGACCAGGGGTTCGGTCTGCTCCTTGTAGACGTCCAGACGGTGCCGGACGGTCTCCTCGCGGTCGTCGTCGCGCTGGTACAGCTCACTGCCGCACTCGTCGCAGATGCCGGCGACCTTCGGCGCGTCGGTCAGGATGTGACAGACGTGTCCGTTGGCCCGGCACTGCCGACGGCCCGAGATCCGCTGAATGATCTCCGAGTCGTCGACCTTGAGTTCGAGCACCACGTCCAGCTCGGTGTCGTTCTCGGCCAGGATCTCGTCGAGCACCTTGGCCTGCGCCGTGTTGCGCGGGAACCCGTCCAGGAGGAAACCTCCGGCGACGTCCGGCTGCGACAGGCGCTCCCGGACCATGCCTATGGTCACCTCGTCGGGTACGAGGTTGCCCGCGTCCATGTAGGTCTTCGCCTCGCGGCCGAGCGGAGTGCCCTGGCTCACGTTGGCGCGGAAGATGTCACCTGTCGAGACGGCGGGAATCGACAGGTTGGCGGCGATGTACTGGGCCTGGGTTCCCTTACCCGCGCCGGGAGGCCCCACGAGAACGATACGCATTTAGCGGAGGAAGCCTTCGTAGTTGCGCTGCTGGAGCTGACTCTCGATCTGCTTCACGGTTTCCAGACCCACTCCCACGATGATCAGGATGCTCGTGCCGCCGAACGGGAAGTTCTGGTTGGCGTTGAAGAGCACGAGCGCGATGCTGGGTACCAGCGCGATCATGCCCAGGTACAACGATCCGGGCCACGTGATCCTGGTGAGGATGTAGTTCAGGTATTCCGCGGTCGGTCTGCCGGCGCGGATCCCCGGAATGAAGCCACCATACTTCTTCATGTTGTCGGCTACTTCTTCGGGGTTGAACGTGATGGCCACGTAGAAGAACGCGAAGAAGACGATCAGCAGGAAGTACGTGATCATGTACAGCGGGTGGTCGCCCTTGACGAAGTGTCGTTCGATCCACACCGCCCAGTCCGACTTGCCACCGCTGAACTGCGCGATCAGAGCCGGAATGTAGAGCAGCGACGAGGCGAAGATGACGGGGATGATGCCCGCCTGGTTCACCTTGAGCGGGATGTAGGTCGAGGTCCCGCCGTAGGCGCGACGCCCGATCATGCGCTTGGCGTACTGCACCGGGATCCGGCGCTGCGCCTGTTCCACGAAGACCACCAGGCCGACCATCACGAGGCCGATGGCGATGACGGTGAAGAACGGGACCCAACCGTCGCCGATGGTGCCCTGCTCCTTGATCGTCCACAGCGCGGCCGGGAAGCCGGCGGCGACCGAGACGAACATCAGGATCGACATGCCGTTGCCGATGCCGCGGTCGGTGATCAGCTCACCGAGCCACATGATCGTCGAGGTGCCGGCCGTCATCACGACGACCATCACGATCACCCGGAAGAGCGAGTCGTCCGGAACGATGCCCTGCGGGTCACAGGTGGCGCTGCGGGCGCTGGAGAACAGCGCGCCGCTGCGGGCGGTGGCGATCAGCGCGGTCGCCTGGAGCACGGACAGCGCGATGGTGAGGTAGCGGGTGTACTGCGTGATCTTCGCGGTACCGGCCTGGCCCTCCTTCTTGAGGGCCTCCAGTCGCGGGATCACGACGGTGAGCAGCTGGAGGATGATGCTCGCCGTGATGTACGGCATGATCCCCAGCGCGAAGATCGTGAGTTGCAGCAGCGCACCACCGCTGAACATGTTCACGAGCCCGAACAGGCTGTTCTTGTTGGAGTCCTCTACGCAAGAGCGCACCATCTCGAATGAGACGCCGGGTACCGGGATGTGCGACCCGATCCGGAAAAGGACGATGATCGCCAACGTGAACAGCAGCTTCTTGCGCAGGTCGGGCGTGCGGAACGCCCTGGCGAACGCGGTGAGCACACTGCCTCCTGCGCCCCGCCCGTCTCAGGGGCGAGTCGATCGAGTCGTCGGTCCCGGGAAGAGGACCACTGGTCAGGTCCCTCACAGGAACCTCACGGACAATAACAGCGCCGACGGCCCGGAAGTATCGCCCGGGCCCGACGTTCCTGCGTCATGACACAACACAAGTGAAAAACGGAGCAAGTCATGTGAGGGGGTGGCGCAATGAACCCACCCCCACGGCACAGCAAACCACAGGGGCGTCACCACCTTACCGGCGTGACGCCCCTGAGCTATAGCCTCCAACGACGTCAAGGCCCGTTCGGTACCGATCCGAACGGGCCATGACGGTCATTCCTTGTCCGCGAGGGGTCAGACCGACAGTTCGTCGGCCGAACCACCCGCGGCGGCGATCTTGGTCTTGGCGGAGCCGGAGAAGGCGTGCGCCTTCACCTGGACGGCCACCGAGATCTCGCCGGTGCCCAGGACCTTGACGGGCAGGTTCTTGCGAACCGCGCCCTTCTCGATCAGACCCTCGACGGTGACCTCGCCACCGTTGGGGTACAGGGACTCGATCCTGTCCAGGTTCACGACCTGGAACTCGACCCGGAACGGGTTCTTGAAGCCCTTGAGCTTGGGCAGCCGCATGTGCAGCGGCATCTGCCCACCCTCGAAGCGGGCCGGCACCTGGTAACGAGCCTTGGTGCCCTTGGTACCACGACCGGCGGTCTTGCCCTTGGAGCCCTCACCACGACCCACGCGGGTCTTGGCGGTCTTGGCGCCCGGGGCGGGCCGCAGGTGGTGCACCTTCAGCGGGTTGTCAGCACCCATGTCAGTCGACCTCCTCGACGGTGACGAGGTGCGACACCGTCGCGATCATGCCGCGGATCTCCGGGCGGTCCTCCTTGACGACCACGTCGTGGACGCGCTTGAGACCGAGCGAACGGAGAGTGTCCCGCTGGTTCTGCCTGCCACCGATCTTGGATCGGGTCTGCGTGACCTTGAGACGTGCCATTACGCACCAACCCCCGCGCGGGCCCGCAGGAGCGCGGCCGGGGCCACGTCCTCCAGGGGCAGGCCACGACGAGCCGCGATCTCCTCGGGGCGAACGAGCCCCTGGAGCGCCGCGACGGTCGCGTGCACGATGTTGATCGGGTTCGACGAACCGAGCGACTTGCTCAGCACGTCGTGGATGCCGGCGCACTCGAGCACGGCGCGCACGGGGCCACCGGCGATGACACCGGTACCCGGCGAGGCCGGCTTCAGGAGCACGACGCCGGCAGCCTTCTCACCCTGGATCGGGTGCGGAATGGTGCCCTGGATACGGGGGACCTTGAAGAAGTGCTTCTTGGCCTCTTCAACACCCTTGGCGATCGCGGCCGGCACCTCCTTGGCCTTGCCGTAACCGACACCTACGGTGCCGTCGCCATCGCCCACCACGACCAGCGCGGTGAAGCTGAAGCGACGTCCACCCTTCACGACCTTGGCGACGCGATTGATCGCGACGACGCGCTCGACGTAAGCGGTCTTCTCGGCGGCTGCGCCACCATCACGTCGATCCCGCCGGTCCCGCCGCTCGCCGCCGCCGGCGCCGCCACCGCGGCGCTGGGGTCCAGCCATCAGAATGTCCTCATCTGTCGTTCGAAGCTTGTCCGGAGCAGCGGGCTCAGAAGGTGAGCCCGTTTCCGCGTGCGGCATCCGCGAGAGCGGCGATGCGACCGTGGTACTTGTTGCCACCGCGGTCGAACACGACGGCCTCGACACCCGCGGCCTTCGCGCGCTCGGCGACCAATTCGCCGACCTTGCGAGCCTGGGCGGTCTTGTCACCCTCGGCACCGCGGATGGACGGGTCCATCGTGGACGCCGAAGCGAGAGTGTGGCCGGCGATGTCGTCGATAACCTGCGCCACCATGTGACGGGTGGAGCGGCTCACGACGAGACGGGGCCGCAGCGGGGTGCCGGAAACCTTCTTCCGCACCCGGATGTGCCGGCGCTTGCGTGCGACAGACTTCTTCGCAACGCCCTTGCCGGTCTTCACGCCGACAGCCATGCCTACTTACCAGCCTTTCCGACCTTGCGGCGGATGACCTCGCCCGCGTACTTGACGCCCTTGGCCTTGTACGGGTCGGGCTTCCGCAGCTTGCGGATGTTCGCGGCGATTTCACCGACCTTCTGCTTGTCGATGCCCTCGACCGAAAAACGGGTGGGGGCCTCGACCGCGAAGGTGATGCCTTCCGGGGCCTCGACGACGACGGGGTGGCTGAATCCGAGCGCGAACTCCAGCGAGGAGCCCTTCTGCTGGACACGGTAGCCGACACCGCTGATCTCGAGCTTCTTGATGTATCCCTGGGTCACACCAGTGATCATGTTCGCCACCAGCGTCCGGGACAGCCCGTGCAGGGCCTTCGAGCGACGCTCGTCGTCGGGGCGGGTCACCGCGAGGGTGCCGTCGTCCGACTTGGCGATCTCGATCGGGGCGGCGATGGTGTGCGACAGGGAACCCTTGGGGCCCTTCACGACAACCTCGCGGCCATTGATGGTGACGTCCACACCGGTGGGAACCGGGATGGGGAGACGTCCGATGCGCGACATTGCTCTCCTTCCCTTCCCTTACCAGACGAAGGCGAGGACTTCCCCGCCCACGCCCTTCTTGGCCGCCTGCTTGTCGGTGAGGAGACCGGTCGACGTCGAGATGATCGCGACGCCGAGGCCACCGAGTACCTTCGGCAGGTTCGTGGACTTTGCGTACACCCGCAGACCGGGCTTCGACACGCGGCGGACGCCGGCGATCGAGCGCTCGCGGTTCGGGCCGTACTTGAGGACGACGGTGAGCTTCTTGCCCACCTCCGCGTCCTCGACGCGCCAGCCCTGGATGTAACCCTCCTGCTGGAGGATCTCCGCGATGTGCGACTTGATCTTGCTGAACGGCATCACGACATCGTCGTGGTATGCCGAGTTGGCGTTCCGCAGACGGGTCAGCATGTCTGCGATGGGGTCGGTCATGGTCATGACGGCCTCAAGGCCTTTCTCGCCGTGGTTTCCCGGCGTGCGATCCCTCGTCCGCCGCCGACCCGAAGGACGGCGGCGGACGGCGACTGCGGTGCGGGACCTACGACGTCGTTACTGTTCTCGCTCGGCCCAGCGGGCGAACGATTTGTTGCGGTAGCGGTAGCTCTCGGCCGCCGGGGCGGCCGCGGACTACCAGCTGCTCTTGGTGACGCCCGGCAGCTCGCCGGCGTGCGCCATGGTGCGCAGGCACACACGGCACAGGCCGAACTTGCGGTACACCGAGTGAGGACGGCCACAGCGCTGGCAGCGCGTGTAGCCGCGAACCTCGAACTTCGGCTTGCGGGCGGCCTTTGCGATCAGGGCCTTCTTCGCCACGTCTCAGTCTCCTTGTTGCGTTCCTCAGCCGCCGAGGCGACTGCTCACGCTTCCTTGAACGGGAAGCCGAGGAGACGCAGCAGAGCGCGGCCCTCGTCGTCGTTCTTGGCGGTGGTCACCACAGTGATGTCCATGCCACGAACGCGGTCGATCTTGTCCTGGTCGATCTCGTGGAACATCGACTGCTCCGTGAGACCGAAGGTGTAGTTGCCGCGCCCGTCGAACTGCTTGGGCGAAAGCCCGCGGAAGTCGCGGATACGCGGCAGGGCGATCGACAGCAGACGGTCCAGGAACTCCCACATGCGGTCGCCGCGCAGTGTAACGTGCGCGCCGATCGGCTGACCCTCGCGCAGCTTGAACTGCGCGATGGACTTGCGGGCCTTGGTGACCTGGGGCTTCTGGCCGGTGATGGCCATCAGGTCCTTGATCGCGCCGTCGATCAGCTTGGAGTCGCGGGCGGCGTCGCCCACACCCATGTTGACCACGATCTTGGTGACACCGGGAACCTGCATGATGTTCTCGAACGAGAACTCCTCACGCAGCTTGCCCAGGATCTCCTCGCGGTAACGCTGCTTCAGACGCGGCAGTTCACGCGCCTCGGTGGTGACCGTCATCAGATGTCCTCACCGGTCCGCTTGGCGTACCGGATCTTGTTGCCCTCGTCGTCGAACCGGAAGCCGGTCCGGGTCGGGACCTTCTTACCGTCCTTCTCCACGACCAGCATCACGTTGCTGATGTGGACGGACGCTTCCTGGGTGATGATGCCGCCGGTCTTGGCACCCTTGGCGGACTGACCCACCTTGGTGTGCTTCTTGATCCGGTTGACACCCTCGACCAGGACGCGCTCCTGGGTCGGGTAGGCCGCGATGACCTTGCCCTGCTTGCCCTTGTCCTTGCCGGTGATGACCTGTACCAGGTCACCCTTCTTGATCTTCATCGCCTTCGCCATTGGTTAGAGCACCTCCGGCGCGAGCGAGATGATCTTCATGAACTTCTTCTCGCGAAGCTCACGGCCGACCGGGCCGAAAATACGGGTGCCACGGGGTTCGCCATCGTTCTTCAGGACGACGGCGGCGTTCTCGTCGAAGCGGATGTAGGAGCCGTCGACACGCCGGCGCTCCTTGACCGTCCGCACGACGACCGCCTTGATGACGTCGCCCTTCTTCACGTTGCCACCGGGGATCGCGTCCTTGACGGTGGCAACGATGACGTCCCCGATGCCCGCGTAGCGCCGGCCGGAGCCACCGAGCACACGGATGCAGAGAATCTCCTTCGCACCCGTGTTGTCGGCGACTCGCAGTCGCGACTCCTGCTGGATCACGTCTAACTCCTGATCGTCACGTCGCGGTCACGACCCACGGATGGTGGGGCGACCGGCGCTCGCTACTTGGCCTTTTCGAGGATCTCGACGATGCGCCAGCGCTTGCTGGCGGACAGCGGCCGAGTCTCCATGAGGACGACACGGTCACCGACGCCACAGGCGTTCTGCTCGTCGTGAGCCTTCAGCTTGTTCGTGCGGCGGATGACCTTGCCGTACATCGGGTGCTTCACGCGGTCCTCGACGGCGACGACGACGGTCTTGTCCATCTTGTCGCTGACGACGAGGCCCTCACGGGTCTTGCGGAATCCCCGGGCTGCTTCAGTCATCTCAGTCTTCTCGCTCACGCCGCGCCTCCGGTCTCCTGCACGTCGATGCCCAGCTCGCGCTCGCGCATCAGCGTGTAGATCCGGGCGATGTCCTTACGGACAGCCTTGAGCCGCCCGTGGTTTTCGAGCTGCCCGGTCGCCGCCTGGAAACGGAGGTTGAACAGCTCCTCCTTGGCTTCGCGGAGCTTGGCGACGATCTCCTCGTCACCGAGTTCGCGGAGCTCGGACGCCTTGGTAACGGCCGCCATCACGCCTCACCAGCCTCGCGCCGGACGATCCGGCACTTCATCGGCAGCTTGTGCACGGCGCGGGTAAGCGCCTCACGAGCCACCTTCTCGTTCGGGTACGACAGTTCGAACATCACCCGACCGGGCTTGACGTTCGCGACCCACCACTCGGGCGAGCCCTTACCGGAACCCATGCGGGTCTCGGCAGGCTTCTTGGTCAGCGGACGGTCGGGGTAGATGTTGATCCACACCTTGCCACCACGGCGGATGTGCCGGGTGATGGCGATACGAGCGGACTCGATCTGACGGTTGGTGACGTACGCCTGGCCGAGGGCCTGGATGCCGTACTCGCCGAACGCCAGTTCCGTACCGCCCTTGGCGCGGCCACCACGCTTGGGGTGGTGCTGCTTGCGGTGCTTGACCCTGCGGGGGATCAGCATCGGGGTCAGGCCTCCGATCCGGATTCGGGCGCCGAGTTCACAGCCTCGGCCGCCGGCGCGGAACCGGTGTCCGAGGAACCGGTGGCCTGCGCGTCGTTCTGCTGCGGACGTCCGCCGCGGCCACCACGGCCACCGCGCTCGCCACCACGACCGCCGCCGCCACCCTCGCCGCGGCGGGGACGCTCGGGAGCGCCACCACGGGCGGGACGGTTGCTGGCACGCGCCGCGGCGTTCTCGGCACGGACCTCGGCGATGTTCTTCACGTCGCCCTTGTAGATCCACACCTTCACACCGATGCGACCGAACGTCGTACGGGCCTCGAAGAAGCCGTAGTCGACGTTGGCGCGCAGCGTGTGCAGCGGCACACGACCCTCGCGGTAGAACTCCGAGCGGGACATCTCGGCCCCACCCAGGCGGCCACCGCACTGGATCTTGATGCCCTTGGCCCCGGCCTTCATGGAGCTCTGCATCGCCTTGCGCATCGCGCGGCGGAAGGACACGCGGCTCGAAAGCTGCTCGGCCACACCCTGCGCGACCAGCTGGGCGTCCACCTCGGGGTTCTTGACCTCGAGGATGTTCAGCTGGACCTGCTTGCCGGTGAGCTTCTCCAGCTCACCGCGGATGCGGTCGGCCTCCGCACCACGACGGCCGATGACGATGCCCGGCCGGGCGGTGTGGATGTCGACGCGGACGCGCTCACGGGTGCGCTCGATCTCGACCTTCGAGATCCCGGCGCGCTCCATGCCCTTCGTCATCATCTGACGAATCTTGACGTCCTCGCCGACGTAGTCCTTGTACAGCTTGTCGGCGTACCACCGGGACTTGAAGTCCGTGGTGATGCCGAGACGGAACCCGTGCGGGTTAACCTTCTGGCCCACTAGCGGGTCCTCTCCTTCTCGGCGACAACCACGGTGATGTGGCTGGTGCGCTTGCGGATGCGGTACGCCCGGCCCTGTGCCCGCGGACGGAAACGCTTGAGGGTCGGACCCTCGTCCACGTAGGCGGAGGACACGTACAGGTTGTTCGTGTCCAGGTTGTGGTTGTGACCGGCGTTGGCAATGGCGCTGTCCAGCACCTTGCCGACCGGCTCACTCGCGGCCTGCGGGGCGAATCGCAGGACCGCCTGGGCCTCCGCGGCGTTCATGCCACGGATGAGGTCCACCACACGGCGGGCCTTCATGGGCGTGACGCGGATGTACCGCGCCTGAGCCCTGGCTTCCATCGACGTCCCCTTGCTCATCTCGATATCCATGCGATTCGCCGCGTCAGCGACGACGCGACTTCCGGTCGTCCTTCTCGTGACCGCGGAAGGTCCGAGTCGGCGCGAACTCGCCGAGCTTGTGGCCGACCATCGACTCGGTCACGAACACCGGGACGTGCTTGCGGCCGTCGTGCACCGCGATCGTGTGGCCCAACATCGCCGGGACGATCATCGAGCGGCGGGACCAGGTCTTGATGACGTTCTTGGTTCCCTTGTCGTTCTGTACGTCCACCTTCTTGATGAGGTGGCCGTCGACGAAGGGTCCCTTCTTCAGACTGCGCGGCATCGAGACTGCTCCTAGCGCTTCTTGTTCGTCTTGCGGCGGCGGATGATGAGCTTGTCGCTGGCCTTCTTCGGCCGACGAGTACGACCCTCGGGCTTGCCCCAGGGGCTCACCGGGTGGCGACCACCGGAGGTCTTGCCCTCACCACCACCGTGCGGGTGGTCGATGGGGTTCATCGCCACACCGCGGACGGTCGGGCGCTTGCCCTTCCAGCGCATGCGACCGGCCTTGCCCCAGTTGATGTTCGACTGCTCGGCGTTGCCGATCTCGCCGACCGTCGCCCGGCAGCGCACGTCCACCAGGCGAATCTCGCCCGAGGGCATGCGGAGGGTCGCGTGGGCGCCCTCCTTCGCCAGCAGCTGCACGCTGACACCCGCGGAACGGGCGATCTTCGCGCCGCCACCGGGCCGGAGCTCGATGGCGTGGATGACCGTACCGACCGGGATGTTCCGGAGCGGCATGTTGTTGCCCGGCTTGATGTCGGCGCCCGGACCGTTCTCGATCCGGTCGCCCTGCTTCAGCTTGTTCGGGCACAGGATGTAGCGCTTCTCGCCGTCCGCGTAGTGCAGGAGAGCGATGCGCGCGGTGCGGTTCGGGTCGTACTCGATGTGCGCGACCTTGGCCGGCACGCCGTCCTTGTCGTTGCGCCGGAAGTCGATCAGTCGGTACGCGCGCTTGTGTCCGCCACCCTGGTGGCGAGCGGTCACGCGGCCGTGGTTGTTACGACCACCCTTGCTGTGCAGAGGGCGGACCAGCGACTTCTCCGGCTCGGACCGCGTGATCTCGACGAAGTCGGCGACGCTGGCGCCACGACGGCCCGGCGTCGTCGGCTTGTACTTGCGGATGCCCATGGCTTCTCTTAGTCCTCGTCCGTATCAGCGGCCGTCAGCCGACGGGTCCACCGAAGATGTCGATCCGCTCGCCCTCTGCAAGGGTGACGATCGCGCGCTTCGTGTCCTTGCGCTTGCCGAAACCGGTCTTGGTGCGCTTGCGCTTACCGACGCGGTTGATCGTGTTGACGCTCTCGACCTTGACCCCGAAGACCGCGATGACGGCCTGCTTGATCTGGGTCTTGTTGGCGTCGGGGTGCACGATGAACGTGTACTTGTTCTCGTCGATGAGCCCGTAGCTCTTCTCCGAGATCACCGGCTTCAGCAGCACGTCGCGCGGGTCGGTGTAGGTCTTGCTGGTGACCTTCGTCGTGCTCTCGACGGTGTCGGTGCTCACGCGATGCTCCCTTCGAGCTCGTCGGAGCCCGCGACCGCCGAGGCGGCCTTCGCCGGTCCGGCGATGAAGCGCTCCAGAGCGGCCTTCGTGAAGACCACGTCGTCGGAGACGAGCACGTCGTAGGTGTTCAGCTGCCCGACCTCGAGCACGTGCACCTGCGGGAGGTTGCGAGCGCTCAGCCAGGCGGCGGTGTCGGACTTCTCGACGACCAGGAGCAGGTTCTTGCGCTCGCTGATCTTGCCGAGGAGGGTCTTCGCGGCCTTGACCGAAGGCGTCTCGCCCTCGACCAGCGCGGAGACGCAGTGGATGCGCTCGTGCCGAGCCCGGTCCGAGAGGGCGCCGCGCAGGGCGGACGCCTTCATCTTCTTCGGGGTCCGCTGCTCGTAGTCGCGCGGCACGGGACCGTGCACGACGCCACCACCGGCGAACTGCGGCGCGCGGGTCGAGCCCTGACGGGCGCGACCGGTGCCCTTCTGGCGGTACGGCTTGCGCCCACCGCCGCGGACCTCGCCACGAGTCTTGGTCTTGTGCGTGCCCTGACGGGCGGCGGCGAGCTGCGCTACGACGACCTGGTGGATCGTCGGGATGCTCACCTGGACGTCGAAGATCCCCGCGGGGAGCTCGATCGTCCCGGACTTGTCGCCGGCGGGCGAAAGAACGTCAATGCTGGTCATGAGATTCACACACCCTTCGCCGCAGTGCGCACCAGAACCAGGCCGCCGTTCGGACCGGGGACCGCACCCTTGATCAGGAGCAGGCCCTTCTCCGCGTCCACGGCGTGAACGGTCAGGTTCTGGGTGGAAACGCGCTCGTTGCCCATGCGGCCCGCCATGCGCACACCCTTGAACACACGACCCGGGGTGGCGCAGCCACCGATCGAGCCGGGCGAGCGGTGCTTGCGCTGCGTACCGTGCGAGCTGCCGAGACCCTTGAAGCCGTGTCGCTTCATGACACCGGCCGTGCCCTTGCCCTTCGAGGTGCCCATGACGTCGACCTTCTGGCCGGCCTCGAACACATCGGCGGTGATCTCCTGGGCCGGCGTGTACTCGCCGGCGTCGGAGGTGCGGAGCTCGACCAGGTGGCGACGCGGGGTCACACCGGCCTTGGCGAAGTGGCCGGCGAGCGGCTTGTTCACCTTGCGCGGGTCGATCGCGCCGAACGCGATCTGGACGGCGGAGTAGCCGTCGACCTCGGCGGTGCGGACCTGGGTCACGACGCAGGGCCCGGCCTCGACCACAGTCACTGGAACGACGCGGTTGTTCTCGTCCCAGACCTGGGTCATGCCGAGCTTCTTGCCCAGGATGCCCTTCATCTGCTTCGTCATCGTCGGTGCGTCCTCAGAGCTTGATCTCGATGTCGACGCCGGCCGGCAGGTCGAGACGCATGAGCGAGTCGACCGTCTTCGGCGTGGGGTCGAGGATGTCGATGAGCCGCTTGTGAGTGCGCATCTCGAAGTGCTCGCGCGAGTCCTTGTACTTGTGCGGCGAGCGGATGACGCAGTACACGTTCTTCTCGGTCGGCAGCGGCACCGGTCCCGCAACCTGCGCACCAGTACGCGTCACCGTCTCGACGATCTTCTTCGCCGAGCTGTCGATGACCTCGTGGTCGTAGGCCTTGAGCCTGATGCGGATCTTCTGTCCCGCCATGGCTGCTTCGAATTCCTTCTCTCGTACCGCTGCGGATCACCCCCGCTGACACGGGGAGAAGACTTGGGCTGAAAACCCCTCGGGGTTTCCCTTCCCCGCCGACCCCCGCGGTCGGGCGTGTCGCCTTGTTGCTCACAAGCGCCCCTTGGAAACCCTTACGGGCGGCCTGGGGGCCTGGGCAACGTACGCTCGGCGTCACCTTCGCTGCGGCAAGCGAAAGGACGGCACGAGGTCACTAAGCGACGACGCCGGCTGCATGGGTGGCAGGACAGAAGTCCACCGATTGTTCGGAGCCAACGGGGGCCGCGCTACGTACCGTCTTCGCGACAGGCACGGCGCAGCCCGTTGTCCATCCGAGCAACTTGGCTAGTATGCCCCACCGATGGCGGGCTTGGCCAATCGAGCGGCTCTCCCGGGTTGGAGAGAGCCCCCGAGCAATGGATATCCGGTCCCACCTAGGGGGTGGAATCGATCCGGACAAAGCCCCGCCCGCCGACCCAGGTGGACCGGCGGGCGGGATTTCATCACTTCTTGATCTTGACGACCTGGCCGGCGCCCACGGTGCGGCCACCCTCGCGGATGGCGAAACGCAGGCCCTCTTCCATGGCGATCGGCTGGATCAGCGCAACGTCCATGCCGGTGTTGTCACCCGGCATGACCATCTCGGTGCCCTCGGGGAGGGTCACCACGCCGGTCACGTCCGTCGTACGGAAGTAGAACTGCGGCCGGTAGTTGTTGAAGAAGGGGGTGTGACGGCCACCCTCGTCCTTCGACAGGATGTAGACCTGGGCCTCGAAGTCGGTGTGCGGCGTGACCGAACCCGGCTTGATGATGACCTGGCCGCGCTCGACGTCCTCGCGCTTGATGCCGCGGAGGAGCAGACCGACGTTCTCGCCCGCCTGGCCCTCGTCGAGCAGCTTGCGGAACATCTCGATGCCGGTGACCGTGGTGGTGGTCTTGGTCTCCTTGATGCCGACGATGTCGACAGTCTCGTTGACCTTGACGATGCCACGCTCGATGCGGCCGGTGACGACCGTGCCACGACCGGTGATCGTGAAGACGTCCTCGACGGGCATGAGGAACGGCTTGTCGGTGTCACGCGGCGGAGTCGGGATCGCCTCGTCGACGGCGGCCATCAGCTCCAGGAGCTTGCCACCCCACTCCTTGTCGCCCTCGAGCGCCTTGAGCGCCGAGACCCGCACGACCGGAAGGTCGTCGCCCGGGAACTCGTACTCGGAGAGGAGCTCGCGCACCTCGAGCTCGACGAGCTCCAGGATCTCCTCGTCGTCCACCATGTCGGCCTTGTTCAGCGCGACCACGATGTACGGAACGCCGACCTGGCGGGCCAGGAGCACGTGCTCCTTGGTCTGCGGCATCGGGCCGTCGGTGGCGGCGACCACGAGGATCGCGCCGTCCATCTGCGCGGCACCGGTGATCATGTTCTTGATGTAGTCGGCGTGCCCGGGGCAGTCGACGTGCGCGTAGTGACGGTTCTCCGTCTGGTACTCGACGTGCGCGATCGAGATCGTGATACCGCGCTGCCGCTCCTCCGGCGCCTTGTCGATCTGGTCGAACGGCGTGAAGGGGTTCAGGTCCGGGTACGCGTCGTGCAGCACCTTGGTAATCGCCGCGGTCAGCGTCGTCTTACCGTGGTCGATGTGACCAATGGTGCCGATGTTGACGTGCGGCTTAGTCCGCTCGAACTTAGCCTTCGCCACTGGGGTCCTCCTGTGGACTGGTTCTTTACGCCGTACGACGTCGGGTATCGGGGGTGAGCCGGGGCGGAGGCCCCGAAGTCCGGTTCCGGACCCCGGGTCCCCCAGGTATCGCTGGCGCCGCGCCTGCGGTGATTACTCGCCGCGCGACTTGGCGATGATCTCCTCGGCGACGTTCCTCGGAACCTCGGCGTAGGAGTCGAACTGCATGGAGTAGCTCGCGCGACCCGAGGTCTTGCTGCGGAGGTCGCCGACATAGCCGAACATCTCCGACAGCGGGACCAAAGCCTTGACGACACGCGCACCGAAGCGCTCGTCCATGGCCTGGATCTGGCCGCGACGCGAGTTGAGGTCGCCGATCACATCGCCCATGTAGTCCTCGGGCGTGGTGACCTCGACGGCCATCATCGGCTCGAGAAGAGCCGGCGACGCCTGCCGAGCCGCTTCCTTGAACGCCTGCGAACCGGCGATCTTGAAGGCGAGTTCGGACGAGTCGACCTCGTGGTAGCCACCGTCGATCAGCGTCAGACGCACGCCGACCATCGGGTAGCCCGCGAGCACGCCGTACTGCATGGCCTCCTGCGCGCCCGCGTCGACCGAGGGGATGTACTCCCTCGGGATGCGGCCACCGGTGACCTTGTTGACGAACTCGTACGCGTCGCCCTCGAGCGGCTCGAGCGCGATCTGCACCTTGGCAAACTGACCGGTACCACCGGTCTGCTTCTTGTGCGTGTAGTCCACGCGCTCGACGATCTTGCGGATCGTCTCGCGGTAGGCCACCTGCGGCTTGCCGACGTTGGCCTCCACGCGGAACTCGCGCTTCATCCGGTCGACGAGCACTTCGAGGTGCAGCTCGCCCATACCACCGATGATGGTCTGGCCGGTCTCCTCCTCGGTGTGCACCTGGAAGGAGGGGTCCTCGGCGGCGAGGGACTGGATGGCGACACCCAGCTTCTCCTGGTCGCCCTTGGACTTCGGCTCGATCGCGACCTCGATGACCGGGGCCGGGAACGTCATCGACTCCAGGATCACCGCGTTGGACGGGTCGCAGAGCGTCTCGCCGGTGGTGGTGTCCTTCAGACCCATCACCGCGATGATGTCGCCCGCGCCGACCGACGGGATCTCCTCACGCTTGTTCGCGTGCATCCGGTAGATCTTGCCGATGCGCTCCTTCTTGCCCTTCACCGAGTTCAGCACGGAGCTGCCGGCTTCCAGGACACCCGAGTAGACCCGGACGAAGGTGAGCTTGCCGAGGTGCGGGTCACGCATGATCTTGAACGCGAGGCCCGCGAAGGGCTCGTCGTCGCTCGGCTGGCGAACGATGACTTCCTCTTCGTTGTTGACCGCGTGACCCTGGATGCCCTCGATGTCGAGCGGCGACGGCAGGTAGCGCACGACCGCGTCGAGCAGGGGCTGGACGCCCTTGTTCTTGAACGCGGTACCGCAGAACACGGGGGTGAACGTGGGCTTGCCCTTGTTCTCACCCTTGGTCGAGGCGATGGTCGCGCGACGGATCGCGGCGATCAGCTGCTCCGTGTCGGGCTCCTGGCCCTCCAGGTACAGCTCCATCATCTGGTCGTCGTATTCGGCGATCGTCTCGAGCAGCTTGCCGCGGTATTCGGCGGCCGCCTCGACGTGCGTGGCCGGGATGTCGACGACGTCGTACATCTCGCCCTTGGCCGCCTCGGCGGACCAGACCAGCGCCTTCATGGCGACCAGGTCGACAACGCCCTGGAAGTCCATCTCGGTGCCGATCGGCAGCTGCATGACCAGCGGAACCGCGCCCAGGCGCGCGTCGATCATGTCGACGCAGCGGTGGAACTCGGCGCCGGTGCGGTCGAGCTTGTTCACGAAGCAGATGCGCGGCACGCCGTACCGGTCGGCCTGACGCCAAACGGTCTCGGACTGCGGCTCCACGCCGGCGACACCGTCGAAGACGGTGACGGCGCCGTCGAGCACGCGCAGCGAACGCTCCACCTCGACGGTGAAGTCGACGTGGCCCGGGGTGTCGATGATGTTGATCGTGTGATCGACGTCGTCGAGCGTCCAGTGACAGGTCGTCGCGGCGGACGTGATGGTGATGCCGCGCTCCTGCTCCTGTTCCATCCAGTCCATGGTGGCAGCGCCCTCATGAACCTCACCGATCTTGTAGTTGACCCCGGTGTAGAACAGGATCCGCTCGGTGGTGGTGGTCTTGCCCGCGTCGATGTGGGCCATGATGCCGATGTTTCGGACCTTGGCCAGATCAAGAGCAGTGGTAGCCATCGTGGCTTGTCTTCTCTCGGCTTCTCGTCGTTGCGGGTGGAACTACCAGCGGTAGTGCGCGAAGGCCTTGTTGGACTCGGCCATCTTGTGGGTGTCCTCGCGGCGCTTGACCGCGGCACCCAGACCGTTGCTCGCGTCCAGCAGCTCGTTCATCAAACGCTCGGTCATCGTCTTCTCGCGACGGGCGCGGGAGTAGCCGACGAGCCAGCGGAGAGCGAGGGTCGTGGAGCGGCCCGGACGGACCTCGACCGGCACCTGGTAGGTCGCGCCACCGACACGGCGGCTGCGGACCTCGAGGGTCGGCTTCACGTTCTCGAGCGCGCGCTTGAGCGTGATGACCGGGTCGGTACCGGTCTTCTCGCGGCAGCCTTCGAGCGCGCCATAGACGATCTTCTCGGCGACGGAGCGCTTGCCGCTCATCAGGACCTTGTTCACCAGCGAGGTGACCAGCGGCGAGTTGTAAACCGGGTCGATGATGACCGGTCGCTTGGGGGCAGGGCCCTTACGCGGCATTAGCTCTTCTCCTTCTTCGCGCCGTAGCGGCTGCGCGCCTGCTTGCGGTTCTTGACACCCTGGGTGTCGAGCGAACCGCGGATGATCTTGTAGCGGACACCGGGGAGGTCCTTCACACGACCACCGCGAACGAGCACGATGGAGTGCTCCTGGAGGTTGTGACCCTCGCCGGGAATGTAGGCCGTCACCTCGATGCCACTCGTGAGGCGCACACGCGCGACCTTGCGAAGCGCAGAGTTCGGCTTCTTCGGCGTCGTCGTGTAAACACGGGTGCACACGCCGCGACGCTGCGGGCTCCCCTTGAGCGCCGGAGTCTTGGCCTTGTCGACCTTGTCCTGGCGGCCCTTTCGGACCAGCTGCTGGATCGTGGGCACCGCGTCTCCGTCTTCTTCGTGCCGAGCGGTCTTTTTGAAGCGACTGCAATGTCTGAATCGGCCTGCATCCCGGTCGACGCCGGAACCACCGGCAAGCCCGACCCCCGCGGTCGGGCGTGTCGCCCGGTCTTGGGAGTGTGCTTGCTCAGGAGGCTGCGGGTCGGTCTCCCGCGCCCTCTCACGCACGCATCCCGAGGGGATTGCGGTGAGCGCAGGCACAAGAGCCCGGGGACACCCCAGGCACAAGGAGAGAGACTACCTACCACAGCAGCAGAGGTCAAAGCGAAAAGAAAGACCCCCACCACGACACCGAATCCGGGGCTCTCACGCTGGTGGAGCACCGATTCGCTCGGGCCGATATGTCACTCTCCGGGCCCCACCGTACCCGGCATCGCGGAAAGAGGCGAACGAGCGCCGGGGGCCGCTCCCCCGGGCGGCCGGGCCTCGGGTCAGCGCACGCCGCACCCTCCGACGAGCAGGCCGAGGTAGTCGGAATACCCGTGGTCGTGCCGGGAATCCACGATGAGCATCACCACGACCAGCGCGAGCACCGCCATGCCGATCCAGCCGAGCACCACGCCGGCGATCGCCATGCCGCGGCCCTCCTGGCCGGTGCGGGCGGTCTGGGCCAAGGCTATGTGCCCGAAGATCACCGCGAGCAGGCTGCCGATCCAGTAGATCCAGACGATGCCCAGGATCATCGACGCGATGGCCAGGCCGTTGGTGCCCGGCTGGGGCAGGTAGCCGCCGTAGCCGGGCTGTGGGTAGTAGCCGTAGCCGTAGGGCTGTTGGCCGTACGGGGCGTGCGGGTCGTAGGGCTGCCCATACGGCGCCTGGCCGTAGCCGTACGGCGCGGCGGGGTCGCCATACGGCGGCTGCCCGCCGGGGGCGCCGTAGGGGCCCTCGAAGTCGTCGGCGGGTCGTTCGCCGAAGGAGCCGTACGGGCCGGGCCCGCCGGGGGTGCTCATGGGGTCCTCCCGGGGTACGACGGAGCGTTGGGAGCATCGTCGCACCCCCGGACCCTCGTGGAGAGTCCTTCGGGCACCCGGCCTCGGACACGCGACAGGGCCGCCACCCCGAAGGATGGCGGCCCTGTCCGGTACCGGGACGGATCAGCCCTGGTAGCCGCCGAAGTCGTACTCCTCCAGCGGGACGGCCTGGCCGGAGCCGGACCCGAACGCGGAGTAGTCGGCCTCGTCGTACCCGGACATCGAGTACATGGCGGCCTTGGCCTCCTCGGTCGGCTCGACCCGGATGTTGCGGTAGCGGGGCATGCCCGTACCGGCCGGGATGAGCTTGCCCAGGATCACGTTCTCCTTCAGGCCAAGGAGCGGGTCCGACTTGGCGTGGATCGCCGCGTCGGTGAGCACCCGGGTGGTCTCCTGGAAGGATGCCGCCGACAGCCACGACTCGGTGGCCAGCGACGCCTTGGTGATGCCCATGAGCTGCGGACGGCCCGAGGCCGGGTGCCCGCTCTCCGACATGACCCGACGGTTCTCGGTCTCGAAGCGACCGCGCTCGACCAGCTCGCCCGGAAGCAGCTCGGCGTCGCCGGACTCGATGATCGTCACGCGGCGGAGCATCTGCCGAATGATGATCTCGATGTGCTTGTCGTGGATCGACACACCCTGCGAGCGGTAGACCTGCTGGACCTCCGCCACGAGGTGGATCTGCACCGCGCGCTGACCGAGGATGCGCAGCACGTCGTGCGGGTTGACCGCGCCGACGAGCATCTTCTGGCCGACGTCGACGTGGTCGCCCTCCTCGACCAGCAGGCGCGAGCGCTTGCTGACCGCGTACGCCAGTTCCTCGGAACCGTCGTCCGGCACCACGACGACCTTGCGGGTCTTCTCGGTGTCCTCGATGCGGACCCGACCGGCCGCCTCGCTGATCGGGGCGACACCCTTGGGGGTGCGCGCCTCGAAGAGCTCGACGACACGGGGCAGACCCTGGGTGATGTCGTCACCCGCCACACCACCGGTGTGGAAGGTACGCATCGTCAGCTGGGTGCCGGGCTCACCGATCGACTGGGCGGCGATGATGCCGACCGCCTCGCCGATGTCCACCAGCTTGCCGGTGGCCAGCGAACGGCCGTAGCACATCGCGCAGGTACCGACCTTGGACTCGCAGGTCAGCACCGACCGCGTCTTCACCGACTCGACGCCTTCGGCGACGAGGTGGTTGATGATCACGTCGCCGAGGTCGGCGTTGGCCGGGGCCAGCACCTTGCCGTCGACGACGACGTCCTCGGCCAGGTTGCGGGCGTAGACGCTGGTCTCGACGTCGTCGTCCTTGCGGAGCACGCCGTCGGCACCACGCGTGGCGATCGACAGCACCAGACCGCGGTCGGTGCCGCAGTCCTCCTCGCGCACGATGACGTCCTGCGAGACGTCCACCAGACGACGGGTCAGGTAACCCGAGTCGGCGGTACGCAGCGCGGTGTCGGCCAGACCCTTACGGGCACCGTGCGTCGAGATGAAGTACTCGAGCACGGACAGGCCCTCGCGGAAGGACGCCTTGATGGGACGGGGGATCGTCTCGTTCTTGGCGTTCGACACCAGACCGCGCATACCCGCGATCTGCCGCATCTGCATCATGTTTCCGCGAGCACCCGAGTCGACCATCATGAAGATGGGGTTCGTCTTGGGGAAGTTCAGGTTCATCGCCTCGGCGACCTCGTTGGTCGCCTTGGTCCAGATCTGAATCTGCTCCTGCTGACGCTCGTCCTTGGTGATCAGGCCGCGCTCGTACTGCTTCTGGACCTTCTCGGCCTGGGCCTCGAAGCGCTCCAGGATCTCCTTCTTCGCCGGCGGGACGACGACGTCGGAGATCGAGACGGTGACACCGGAACGGGTGGCCCAGTGGAAGCCGGCCTCCTTCAGGTTGTCCAGCGTCGCCGCCACGACCACCTTCGGGTACCGCTCCGCCAGGTCGTTCACGATGACCGACAGCGTCTTCTTGCCGATCTCCTCGTCGACGAACGGGTAGTCCGCCGGCAGGAGCTCGTTGAACAGCGCGCGACCGAGCGAGGTGCGCACGCGCAGCGGCGAACCGGGCTCCCAGCCCTCGGGCGCGACCCAGCCGCGCGACGGGACGGTGCCCGCCGGCAGCCGCAGCTCGATCTTCGCCTGAAGGTCGAGCTCACGGGCGTCGAACGCCATGATCGCCTCGGCCGTGGACGCGAAGACGCGCCCGTCGCCCTTGGTGTTCTCCCGCTCGGAGGTCAGGAAGAACAGCCCGAGCACCATGTCCTGGGTCGGCATGGTGACGGGGCGACCGTCGGCCGGCTTCAGGATGTTGTTGCTGGACAACATCAGGATGCGGGCCTCGGCCTGCGCCTCCGCGGACAGCGGCAGGTGCACGGCCATCTGGTCACCGTCGAAGTCCGCGTTGAACGCGGTGCACACGAGCGGGTGAATCTGGATGGCCTTGCCCTCGACGAGCTGCGGCTCGAACGCCTGGATGCCCAGACGGTGCAGCGTCGGCGCGCGGTTGAGCAGCACCGGGTGCTCGGCGATGACCTCTTCGAGCACGTCCCACACCACGGGGCGGGCGCGCTCGACCATGCGCTTGGCCGACTTGATGTTCTGCGCGTGGTTGAGGTCCACCAGGCGCTTCATCACGAACGGCTTGAACAGCTCGAGCGCCATGGCCTTCGGCAGACCGCACTGGTGCAGCTTGAGCTGCGGGCCGACGACGATGACCGAACGCGCGGAGTAGTCCACGCGCTTGCCGAGCAGGTTCTGCCGGAAACGACCCTGCTTGCCCTTGAGCATGTCGGACAGCGACTTGAGCGGCCGGTTGCCCGGACCCGTCACCGGACGACCGCGGCGGCCGTTGTCGAACAGCGCGTCGACGGCCTCCTGGAGCATGCGCTTCTCGTTGTTCACGATGATCTCGGGGGCACCGAGGTCGAGCAGGCGCTTCAGGCGGTTGTTGCGGTTGATCACGCGGCGGTACAGGTCGTTCAGGTCGGAGGTCGCGAAGCGGCCACCGTCCAGCTGCACCATCGGACGCAGGTCCGGCGGGATCACCGGGACGCAGTCCAGGACCATGCCGTTGGGGCTGTTCCGGGTCTGCTGGAACGCGGAGACGACCTTGAGGCGCTTGAGCGCGCGGGTCTTCTTCTGGCCCTTGCCGGTGCGGATGATCTCGCGCAGCTTCTCGGCCTCGGCGTCGAGGTCGAACGACTCCAGCCGACGCTGGAGCGCCTGCGCGCCCATGCCGCCCATGAAGTAGGTGCCGAAGCGGTCCCGCATCTCGCGGAACAGGATCTCGTCGCCTTCGAGGTCCTGGACCTTGAGGTTCTTGAACCGGGTCCACACGTCGTCGAGCCGGTCCAGCTCGCGCTGGTTGCGGTCGCGCAGCTGCTTCATCTCGCGCTCGGCGCCTTCGCGCACCTTGCGGCGCACGTCGGACTTGGCGCCCTCGGCCTCCAGCTCGGCGAGGTCGGCTTCGAGCTTCTTCTGCCGCTCCTCGACGCTGGCGTCACGGCGCTGCTCGATCTGCTGACGCTCGACCGAGATCTTGGCGTCGAGGGACGGCAGGTCGCGCTGGCGGCGCTCGTCGTCGACGTACGTGATCATGTACGCCGCGAAGTAGATGACCTTTTCCAGGTCCTTCGGGGCGAGGTCGAGCAGGTAGCCGAGGCGGCTGGGCACACCCTTGAAGTACCAGATGTGCGTGACCGGAGCGGCGAGCTCGATGTGGCCCATGCGCTCACGACGCACCTTGGCGCGAGTGACCTCGACGCCGCAGCGCTCACAGATGATGCCCTTGAAGCGGACACGCTTGTACTTGCCGCAGTAGCACTCCCAGTCCCGGGTCGGACCGAAGATCTTCTCGCAGAAGAGCCCGTCCTTTTCCGGCTTCAGGGTGCGGTAGTTGATGGTCTCGGGCTTCTTGACCTCGCCGTGCGACCACTGGCGGATGTCGTCTGCGGTAGCGAGGCCGATACGCAGCTCGTCGAAGAAGTTGACGTCGAGCACTGTTTCGTCAATCCCTCTTTCGGGGTTTGGTCCCGGCGGTCACGGCGGGGGCTGTGCCGTGTCCACCAGTGTGTGTCTTCATCAGGACTGGGGTCGAAATCCCGGGTCCGGCCTCGCGGCCGGACCCGGGAGGGAGCCTCAGACCTCTTCGACGCTGCTCGGCTCGCGCCGCGACAGGTCGATTCCAAGCTCCTCCGCAGCGCGGAAGACGTCCTCGTCGGTGTCGCGCATCTCGATCGACATACCGTCGCTGGAGAGGACCTCCACGTTGAGGCAGAGCGACTGCATCTCCTTGATGAGCACCTTGAAGGACTCGGGGATGCCCGGCTCCGGGATGTTCTCGCCCTTGACGATCGCCTCGTACACCTTCACGCGGCCGAGGACGTCGTCGGACTTGATGGTCAGCAGTTCCTGGAGGGCGTAGGCGGCACCGTATGCCTCGAGCGCCCACACCTCCATCTCACCGAAGCGCTGGCCACCGAACTGGGCCTTACCACCCAGCGGCTGCTGGGTGATCATCGAGTAGGGACCGGTCGACCGGGCGTGCAGCTTGTCGTCGACCAGGTGGTGCAGCTTGAGGATGTACATGTAGCCGACCGAGACCGGGTGCGGGAACGGCTCGCCGGAGCGGCCGTCGTACATCTTCGCCTTGCCGGTGCCGTCGATCAGCCGGACACCGTCACGGGTCTTGTTGGTCGAGTCGAGGAGACCGGTGATCTCCTCCTCGCGCGCGCCGTCGAAGACCGGGGTGGCGACGTTGGTGCCGGGGGCACCCTGGTCGGCCGCGATCGCCCGGAGGCGACCCTTCCAGTCCTCGTCGTCGCCCTCGACGCTCCAGCCGGTCTTGGCGATCCAGCCGAGGTGCGTCTCCAGGACCTGACCCGGGTTCATCCGGGACGGGACACCGAGCGGGTTGAGGATGATGTCGACCGGGGTGCCGTCCTCCAGGAACGGCATGTCCTCGACCGGCAGGATCTTCGAGATGACGCCCTTGTTGCCGTGCCGGCCGGCGAGCTTGTCACCGTCGGTGATCTTGCGCTTCTGCGCGACGTAGACGCGGACCAGCTGGTTCACGCCCGGCGGCAGCTCGTCGCCGGCCTCGCGGTCGAACACGCGCACGCCGATGACCTTGCCGGACTCGCCGTGCGGGACCTTGAGCGAGGTGTCGCGCACCTCGCGCGCCTTCTCGCCGAAGATCGCGCGGAGCAGGCGCTCCTCCGGGGTCAGCTCGGTCTCGCCCTTGGGCGTGACCTTGCCGACCAGGATGTCGCCGGGGACGACGTCGGCGCCGATCCGGATGATGCCGCGCTCGTCCAGGTCGGCGAGGACCTCTTCGGAGACGTTCGGGATGTCCCGGGTGATCTCCTCCGGGCCGAGCTTGGTGTCACGGGCGTCGACCTCGTGCTCCTCGATGTGGATCGAGGAGAGGACGTCGTCCTGCACCAGACGCTGCGACAGGATGATCGCGTCTTCGTAGTTGTGGCCCTCCCACGGCATGAACGCCACGAGGAGGTTCTTGCCGAGGGCCATCTCGCCCTCTTCGGTGCACGGACCGTCGGCCAGCACCTGGCCGGCCTCGACCCGCGCGCCCTCGTCGACGACGACCTTCTGGTTGAAGGACGTGCCCTGGTTGGAGCGCATGAACTTCTGCACGCGGTACGTGGTGTACGTCGCGTCGTCGTTCATCACGGTGATGTAGTCGGCCGAGACGTCCTGCACCACGCCGGGCTTCTCGGCGGTGATCACGTCGGCGGCGTCGACCGCGGCGCGGTACTCCATGCCGGTGCCCACCAGCGGCGACTCCGCCTTCAGCAGCGGCACCGCCTGGCGCATCATGTTCGAGCCCATCAGCGCGCGGTTCGCGTCGTCGTGCTCGAGGAACGGGATCATCGCGGTCGCGACCGACACCATCTGGCGCGGCGAGACGTCCATGTAGTCGACTTCGTCGCCGGGGATGTAGTCGATCTCGCCGCCGCGGCGACGCACGAGCACACGGGCCTCGGCGAACGAGTCGTCCTCGTTCAGCGGGGCGTTGGCCTGCGCGATGACGAAGCGGTCCTCTTCGTCGGCCGTCAGGTAGTCGATGCCGTCGGTGACCCGGCCCTCGACGACCTTGCGGTACGGCGTCTCCACGAAGCCGAACGCGTTGACCCGGCCGTAGGAGGCGAGCGAGCCGATCAGGCCGATGTTCGGGCCTTCGGGGGTCTCGATCGGGCACATGCGGCCGTAGTGCGACGGGTGCACGTCGCGGACCTCGAAGCCGGCCCGCTCACGCGAGAGGCCACCGGGGCCGAGCGCGGACAGACGACGCTTGTGGGTCAGGCCCGACAGCGGGTTCGTCTGGTCCATGAACTGCGACAGCTGGCTGGTGCCGAAGAACTCCTTGATGGAGGCGACGACCGGCCGGATGTTGATCAGTGTCTGCGGCGTGATCGCCTCGACGTCCTGGGTGGTCATGCGCTCGCGGACGACGCGCTCCATCCGGGCCAGGCCGGTACGGACCTGGTTCTGGATCAGCTCGCCGACGTTGCGCAGGCGGCGGTTGCCGAAGTGGTCGATGTCGTCGACCTCGACCACGATCTCCTGGCCCGACGCGCCTTCCATGGCCTCTTCGCCGGCGTGCAGCTTGACCAGGTACTTGATGGTCGCGATGACGTCTTCGACGGTCATGACGCCGGCGTCCAGCGCCTGCTCGACCCCGAGCTTCTTGTTCACCTTGTAGCGGCCGACCTTGGCGAGGTCGTAGCGCTTCGGGTTGAAGTAGAGGTTCTCGAGCAGGGTCTGCGCGGCCTCGCGGGTCGGCGGCTCCCCCGGACGCAGCTTGCGGTAGATGTCGAGCAGCGCGTCGTCCTGGCCCTGGGTGTGGTCCTTCTCCAGGGTCTGGCGCATCGACTCGTACTGGCCGAACTCCTCCAGGATCTGGGAGTCGGTCCAGCCGAGCGCCTTGAGCAGCACGGTGACGCTCTGCTTGCGCTTGCGGTCGATGCGGACACCGACGGTGTCGCGCTTGTCGATCTCCAGCTCCAGCCAGGCACCACGCGAGGGGATGACCTTCGCGCTGAAGATGTCCTTGTCGGACGTCTTGTCGACCTGGCTGTCGAAGTAGACACCCGGCGAGCGGACCAGCTGGGACACCACGACACGCTCGGTGCCGTTGATGATGAAGGTGCCCTTGTTGGTCATGAGCGGGAAGTCGCCCATGAAGACCGTCTGGCTCTTGATCTCGCCGGTCTCGTTGTTGGTGAACTCGGCCGTGACGAACAGCGGCGCCGAGTAGGTGAAGTCGCGCTCCTTGCACTCCTCGATGGAGTTCTTCGGAGGCTCGAACCGGTGGTCCCGGAACGTCAGGGACATCGAACCGGAGAAGTCCTCGATCGGCGAGATCTCTTCGAAGATCTCTTCGAGTCCGGACTTGGTGGGCACATCCTGTCCGCCCGCGAGGGCGGCCTCGACCCGTGCCTTCCACGCACTGTTGCCGAGCAGCCAGTCGAAGCTCTCGGTCTGCAACGCGAGAAGGTTCGGAACCTCCAGGGGTTCCCTGATCTTGGCGAAGGAGATGCGGAGCGGGGCAGTGGCGGCGCCGGGGTTGGTAGCGGAGGCGGTGCGCGAGGCGGCCAAGAGGGGTCCTTCCGAGGGCTCGGACTCACTATGCGCATACTGGACGGCCCGGGTTCATACACCGGGGTAAGTCAATAGGCAGCGCAAAGGGTCAGTGTAGCCACAAGGCACACCGCTGTCCAGCCCCTATGAAGGGCCGGTCCACCACCCGGATTCGTGAACCATCCGGCAACCGTGCTTCAGGGGTGCGTCCGAAGAATTGCGCGCCCCGATCCGTTCGTCAAGGGGTTGCTTTCCCCCTGACAGCCGACGGAACCCTTCCGAGCGCCGAGAAAACCGGACCTCCGTCCCGAACTCGCGGCCTGCGGCGAGAGTCTCGTCACAGCGGCCGACCGGGTCGGCGAGAAGCCTCGGTAAGCCGGAAAAACACGGTAGACCGCCGGTCCGACAACGCCCGGACGGCGCGCTTCGGACCGGCCGCGCGCGCCGTGGCGCACGCCCTCGGCGAGGACCCGACGACGCTGGTGCGCGGGGGTTCGGCGACTGCTCAGGGTGTTGGGAGTATCACCCTTTCGGGCGAGGCCGATCGGGGCGAATCGGGCGCCGCGCGACCCCTTCCGGTGACCCGCCGACGCCGGCGGGCCGGGTGCGGGCGAGCCCGAAACCGGCCCGGAAAAGCCCGAAGGCGATCGCCCTGACGGACGATCGCCTTCGGTGATGCCGCCCGAGTGGGCGGCGTCGAATTACTTGACCTCGACCGAGGCGCCGGCGCCTTCGAGGGCGGCCTTCGCCTTCTCGGCGGCCTCCTTCGAGACCTTCTCCAGGAGCGCCTTGGGGGCGGAGTCCACGAGGTCCTTGGCCTCCTTCAGACCGAGGCTCGTGAGCGCGCGCACCTCCTTGATGACCTGGATCTTCTTGTCGCCGGCACCCGTGAGGATGACGTCGAACTCGTCCTGCTCCTCGACGGCCTCGGCAGCGGCGCCGCCGCCGGCGGGGCCGGCGATGACGGCGGCCGGGGCGGCGGCCTTGACGTCGAAGGTGGTCTCGAACAGCTTCACGAAGTCCGCGAGCTGGATGAGGGGCATGGCCTTGAACTCTTCGATGAGCTCTTCGTGCGTGAGCGCCATGATCGGCGTTCCTTCCTGATCAATTCGGCTGGTGCCGGGTGGTGTGGATGGGCGGGGGCGCTGCCCCCGGCGACGTCGGTCGCGACTGCCGAACTACTCGGCGGTCTCGGCCTCCGCGGCGGGAGCCGGCTCGCCGGCACCGCCCTGCTCGACCTTCGCCCGAAGCGCGTCCGCGGTGCGGGCGAACTGCGTGAGCGGGGCCTGGAAGGTCGCCGCGGCCTTGGCCATGGAACCCTGCATGGCACCCGCCAGCTTGGCGAGCAGCACCTCGCGGGACTCGAGGTCCGCGAGCTTCTTGATCTCGTCGGCGCTGAGCGCCTTGCCCTCAAGGACGCCGCCCTTGATGACGAGAAGGGGGTTCGCCTTGGCGAAGTCACGCAGGCTCTTCGCGGCCTCCACGGGGTCACCCGTGACGAACGCGATCGCGGACGGGCCCTCGAGGAGGTCGTCCAGCTGATCGATGCCCGCCTCGTTGGCGGCGATCTTGGTCAGCGTGTTCTTCACCACGGCGTACTGCGCGTTCTCACCGAGCGAACGACGCAGCTCCTTGAGCTGCGCGACGGTGAGCCCGCGGTACTCGGTCAGCACTGCGGCGTTCGAGTCACGGAACTGGTCCGTGAGCTCGGCGACCGCGGCCGCCTTGTCGGGCCTCGCCATAGGGCTGGCCTCCTTCCGCGATGCGATTGCCGGTCGACCGTGGCGGTCGACCTGTGCCGGATGAATTCGCCGGTCCGCGGGGCGGAAGGGGTCCACACACGAAAAACGCCCCGGCGCAGGCGCACGGGGCGTACATCCTCGATCCACACGGCATCCGTATGTATCGGGGGTAACGTCTCACGTTCACACCTGCGCAGGCCGTCCGCGATGCGGAACCTTCGTTTGTCGACCCGCCTTGCGGCACGACGACAACGACCGACGGTCTTTGGCTTGGGGTAAAGGTACGCGACGGCACTCGGTCGGAGCAAATCGCTTCTGTCGGGCGAGCGGCGCGGGCTTCACCGGGGCTGCCCGGCGGTGCTTGGCGGCGCCGGGGCCGGACGTGCCGAGGCCCGGCACACCGTGTGGGGTGCCGGGCCTCGTTCGTGTGCGGGGCGGATCAGACCGCCTCTTCCTCCACCAGGAGGTTGCGGGTGCGGTTGGGGTCGACCTGGATGCCGGGGCCCATCGTGGTCGAGACGCCGACCTTCTTGATGTAGCGACCCTTGGCGGCCGACGGCTTCGCGCGGAGCACCTCTTCGAGGGCGGCGGCGTAGTTCTCGACGAGCTGGGCGTCGTCGAACGTCGTCTTGCCGATGATGAAGTGCAGGTTCGAGTGCTTGTCGACGCGGAACTCGATCTTGCCGCCCTTGATCTCGTTCACGGCCTTCGCCACGTCGGGCGTGACCGTGCCGGTCTTCGGGTTGGGCATCAGACCACGCGGGCCGAGCACGCGGCCCAGGCGGCCGACCTTGCCCATGAGGTCCGGGGTGGCGACGACGGCGTCGAAGTCGAGCCGACCCTTGGCGACCTCGTCGATGAGTTCGTCGGAGCCGACGATGTCGGCGCCGGCGGCCTTGGCAGCCTCGGCACGGTCACCGGTCGCGAAGACCAGGACCCGGGCGGTCTTGCCGGTGCCGTGCGGGAGGATGACCGTGCTGCGGACCATCTGGTCGGCCTTGCGCGGGTCGACGCCCAGGCGCATGGCCACCTCGACGGTGCCGGCGAACTTGGTGGGCGAGGTCTCCTTGGCCAGGCGAACGGCCTCGAGCGGCGAGTAGAGACGCTCGTGGTCGACCTTGGTGTCGGCCTCGCGGTAGGACTTGCTGCGCTTCACTGAAAGCTCCTGGAATTCTGAAAGGAGTTGTGGTGGGAGCGGGTCGCGCGGACCCTTCCACTCCGCGAGTCGGTGGGCGTACGCACACCTTCTCGCGCTGTTTCGGTACTGCCGGAGTGCTGCGGGGGCTGGATCAGCCCTCGACCGTGATGCCCATCGAACGCGCGGTGCCGGAGATGATCTTCTCGGCGGCGTCGAGGTCGTTGGCGTTCAGGTCGGCCATCTTGGTCTGCGCGATGCCGCGGACCTGCTCGCGAGAGATCTTCGCGACCTTGGTCTTGTGCGGCTCGCCCGAGCCCTTCTCGACACCGGCGGCCTTGAGGATCAGGCGCGCGGCCGGCGGCGTCTTCGTCACGAAGGTGAAGGAGCGGTCTTCGTAGACCGAGATCTCCACCGGGACGATGTCGCCACGCTGCGACTCGGTCGCCGCGTTGTAGGCCTTGCAGAACTCCATGATGTTGACGCCGTGCTGACCCAGCGCGGGGCCGACCGGCGGGGCCGGCGTGGCTGCGCCGGCCTTGATCTGCAGCTTGATGATCGCTGACAGCTTCTTCTTCTTGGGAGGCATTTTTTCCGGGTCCTTCGACGAGATGTACGTCCCGATCACCACGCGGAGCGCGGACGTGTTCGGGCCCGCCACGCGGTGCGGCGCCCACTCAACGATAACCACCGTTGTGAGGGCGCCTTGTCCACCACCCGGATGCGGCCCCGGCGAACCGGGGCCCCACCAGGGGGAAGTATCAGTTCTTCTGGATCTGGTTGAACGAGAGCTCGACCGGCGTCTCGCGCCCGAAGATCTCCACCAGGCCCTTGACCTTCTGCGAGTCGGCGTTGATCTCGTTGATCGTCGCCTGCAGCGTCGCGAAGGGGCCGTCGATGACGGTGACCGAGTCGCCGACCTCGAAGTCGAGCACCTTGACCTCGGTGGTGCTCTTGGCGCCGCTGCCGCCGCCGGTCGCCTTCTCCTCCTCGGGGGCGAGGATCTTGACGACCTCGTCGAGGGTGAGCGGGAAGGGCTCGTGCGCGTTGCCGACGAAGCCGGTGACGCCGGGGGTGTTGCGCACCGCGCCCCACGACTCGTTGGTCAGGTCCATCCGGACCAGCACGTAGCCGGGGAACTTGTTGCGCTTGACGGTCTTGCGCTGACCGTTCTTGATCTCGACGACCTCTTCCTGCGGCACCTCGACCTGGAAGATGTAGTCCTCCATGTTGAGCGAGGTGGTGCGGGACTCGAGGTTGGCCTTCACCCGGTTCTCGTAGCCGGCGTACGAGTGGATGACGTACCACTCGCCCGGGGCGCGACGGAGGACCTCCTTGAAGTCCTCGACGGGGTCGCCCTCGGGGACGTCCTCGGCTGCCTCGGCGTCGTCGTCGGACTCGGACGCGTCGGCGAACTCGTCGTCGTCCTCGTCTTCGTCGTCGGCGAACTCGGCTTCCGCGCCCTCGGCGTCTTCCTCGTCGGCCTCGGCGTCTTCCACGTCGTCATCGGTGGAGACGGCCGGGGCCTCGGCCGCGTCCTCGAGGGCGATGTCCTCGAGAGCCGCGGCCTCCGCCTGCTCCGACAGGGTCCCCGTCTCATCGGCGGAGTTGTCGGCGGACAGGTTCGGGTCAGACACGTTGGGTGCTTCTTCCTGGCTGGGGGTCGAACGGTCGTTGCAGGCGCGCTGCGAGGGACGGGGCTCAGCCGAAGACGGCGAGCGCGGCCTTCGCGAAGGCGAGGTCGAGTCCGTAGACGATTCCGATGATCATCAGGCAGAACACGATGACCACGGTGGTGTACGTGCTCAGCTCGTTGCGGGTCGGCCAGACGACCTTGCGCAGCTCGGCAATGATCTGCCGGTAGAAGAGAGCCGCCCGCGCGAACAGGTTTTTCTTCTTCTGCTCCGGCTTGCCCGAGGAGCCCTTCGGGCGATTCGCCCGGCGACCGCCGGGGGGCACGTCGTCGGAGCCGTGGCCATCAGAGCTGCTGTGCTCAGGCGTAGCCGTGGAGCCGTGGGCCTCCGTCAACTCGTCCTCACCTGATCCGGTCCGACCGTGGATCACCGACGGGGTTGTCGGCGCCGACAGTTTGCGCTGACTGCGTGCACGTCACGGTCGATCCGAGGATCGACCGCTCTCGCACATCGCAGGGCACGAGGGACTTGAACCCCCAACCCCCGGTTTTGGAGACCGGTGCTCTGCCAATTGAGCTAGTGCCCTTCGTTTGGTCATCAACCTAGCGGAGTCACCGGCCCGAGAACACAGGATTTCGGGCGCGGCAGCACGCAGGTTGGGACCGCCAAGCGTCGAGTGTACGGGGTCGGGTGCGTCAGGTCGAACCCGTGCCGTGACGGTACCGAAGTTCGGGTGTGCTCGCGGCGCGGAATCGGCGTGCTCTCGGCGGGGGCGAATGCGACGATGGCCGGCATGACGGCTTCCACCCCCAGCTCCCCGTCCGCCGCGTCCGGGTCCGCGTTCGAGTCCGGGTCCATCGCCGCCGGGCGACGGGTCTCGGTTCGCGTCGGCGCCATCGCCGAGTCCGCGACGCTCGCGGTCGACGCCAAGGCCAAGGCGCTCAAGGCCGCCGGGCGTCCCGTGGTCGGCTTCGGCGCCGGTGAGCCGGACTTCCCGACGCCGGACTACATCGTGGACGCCGCGGTCGCGGCCTGTCGCGAGCCGCGCTTCCACCGCTACACCCCGGCCGGCGGGCTGCCGGAGTTGAAGGCCGCGATCGTGGCCAAGACGCTGCGCGACTCGGGTCTGGCGGTGGATCCGGCACAGGTCCTGGTCACCAACGGCGGCAAGCAGGCCATCTACGAGGCCTTCGCGGCCCTGCTCGACCCGGGCGACGAGGTGTTGGTGCCGGCGCCGTACTGGACCACCTACCCCGAGTCGATCAAGCTCGCGGGCGGCGTCCCGGTGGACGTGGTCGCCGACGAGACCACCGGCTACCTGGTGTCGGTCGAGCAGTTGGAGGCGGCCCGGACCGAGCGCACCAAGGTGCTGGTGTTCGTCTCGCCGTCGAACCCGACCGGCGCGGTGTACTCGCGGGCGCAGACCGAGGCGATCGGGCGCTGGGCCGTCGAGCACGGGTTGTGGGTGCTGACCGACGAGATCTACGAACACCTGGTCTACGACGACGCCGAGTTCGTCTCGATGCCGGTGGTGGTGCCGGAGCTGGCGGATCGCTGCGTGATCGTCAACGGGGTGGCCAAGACCTACGCGATGACCGGCTGGCGGGTCGGGTGGATCATCGGCCCCCGGGACGTGGTGGCGGCCGCCGCGAACCTGCAGTCGCACGCCACCTCCAACGTCTGCAACGTCGCCCAGGCCGCGGCGCTGGCCGCGCTGAGCGGGGATCTGTCGGCGGTGGACACGATGCGGGCGGCGTTCGACCGGCGCCGGCGCACCATCGTGCGGATGCTGAACGAGATCCCGGGCGTCGAGTGCCCCGAGCCGAAGGGCGCCTTCTACGCCTATCCGTCGGTGAAGGGGGTGCTCGGCCGGGAGATCCGGGGCGCGCGCCCCGCGACGTCGGCCGAGTTGGCGGGGCTGATCCTGGACGAGGTCGAGGTGGCGGTGGTGCCGGGTGAGGCCTTCGGCACTCCGGGCTACCTGCGCCTGTCGTACGCGCTCGGCGACGAGGACCTGGTCGAGGGCGTACGGCGGATCGCGGAATTGCTGGCCGAGGCGAAGTAGCCGCACGTCGTCGCTTATGTCGTCGCCCGTGTCGTCGTTCACGTCGGCGCCGCCGAAGTTTCCGCTCTCCTTCAGGGGGATCATCGGCGGTACCCCTCACGTGTGCGGGGCCGGTGGTCCATGATCTGTGGATGGATCGTCCCGCACGCGATGTCCGCACCCTCCCGAAGGCTCATCTCCACCTGCACTTCACGGGATCCATGCGGTCGGAAACCCTGTTGGAACTGGCGGATCTGCACGGTGTGCGGCTGCCCGACTCGTTGACCTCGGGCCGGCCGCCACGATTGCGGGCGACCGACGAACGCGGCTGGTTCCGCTTCCAGCGGCTGTACGACATCGCGCGCTCGTGTGTGCGCTCCGAGGACGACATGCATCGGCTGGTCCGCGAGGCGGCCGAGGACGATCGGGCCGAGGGGTCAGGGTGGCTGGAGATCCAGGTCGATCCGACCTCGTACGCGCCGCGGCTGGGTGGGCTGACCCCGGCGGTGGAGATCGTGCTGGACGCGGTGGAGGCGGCGCGGAAGGCCACCGGGATCGGGATCGCCGTGGTGATCGCGGCGAACCGGACCAAGCACCAGTTGGAGGCGCGTACGCTCGCGCGGCTCGCGGCGCAGTACACCGATCGTGGCGTGGTCGGGTTCGGGCTGTCCAACGACGAGCGGCGCGGGCGGGCGCCGGCGTTCGAGAGGGCCTTCGAAATCGCCCGGCACGCGGGGCTGTTCGCGAATCCGCACGGCGGTGAGTTGGACGGGCCGCGCAGCATCCGGGACTGCGTGGACGTGTTGGGCGCGCGGCGGCTCGGGCACGGGATCCGGGTGGTGGAGGATCCCGAGTTGATGGCGGTGTTGGCCCGGCGGCGGATCGTGTGCGAGGTGTGTCCGGCCTCCAATGTCGCGCTCGGCGTCTACGACAAGGCGGCGGATGTGCCGTTGCGGACGTTGTTCGAGGCGGGTGTGCCGATTGCGCTGGGCGCGGACGACCCGCTGCTGTTCGGGTCGCGGTTGGCCGCGCAGTATGAGCTGGCCCGGGACGAACACGACTTCACCGACGCGGAGTTGGCGGAGTTGGCGCGGCAGTCGATCCTGGGCTCGGTGGCGCCGGCGGAGGTGCAGCGGGCTTTGCTGGACGGGGTGGAGGGGTGGCTCACGGGGTCCGGCGCGGTGGTGGGGGCGGGGGTTGTGCCCACCCGCCCACCCGTTGCGTGAGGTGAAAGGCTGCGGGATTCGGGCAGGCGGCGAGCGAATCGGGCCCCGCGGCCGAGAGCATCGGGGTGCGGGTCGGGTGCCGACGGCTGGGCGCGGGGTGTGGATGGGCTGCGTGCTGCGTGCTGCGTGCTGCGATGCGGGCCCGGGCGCTGCCTCGTGAGCGGGGACCGGTGCGTCCGGGCCGGCTCGGGCGCCGGAGGCCGGGTTCCGGGCATGAGCCGGCTGTGGGCTTCGGTGGGCGCCGGGCGGTAGGGGCTTCGCGAGTGGGGGGCGGCGCGGGGGGGTCGGTTGGGCGCCGAGATTGCGTGCGGGGCGGCGGCGGGCTGCGGGCTTCTGTGCGGACCCGGGGGCGGCGGAACCTTGCGGCCGGGAACCGGTGCATCCGGCTCGGTCCGACACCGGGAGCTGGGTGCCGGACGCGGGCTGCGGACTTCCGTGAGCGCCGGGTGACCGGGGCCTCGTGAGCGGAGACCGGTGCATCCGGCTCGGCTCGGGCGCCGGGAGCCGGGTGCCGGACGTGAACGGGCCGCGGACTTCGGCGGGCGCCGGGCGGTGGGGACCTCGTGAACAGGGGGCGGCGCGTGGGGTTCGGTCGGGTACCGAGGTTGAGTGCGGGGCGGGGTGGGCTGTGGGCTCTTGTGCGGGCCCGAGCGCGGCGGAACCTCGCGAGCGGGGACCGGGGCATCCGGCTCGGCTCAGGTACCGGGAGCCGGGTGCCGGACGTGAACGGGCTGTGGGCTTCGGTGGGCGCCGGGCGGTAGGGGCCTCGTGAGCAGGGGCCGGGCCGTCGGCTCGGGTCGGGCGCCGAGAGCTGGGTTCCGGGCATGAGCCGGCTGTGGGCTTCGGTGGGCGCCGGGCGGTAGGGGCCTCGCGAGTGGGGGCGGCGCGGGGGGTTGGTTGGGGGCCGAGGTGGGGTGCGGGGCGGGGGTGGGCTGCGGGGTTTTGTGCGGGCCCGGGGGCGGCGGAGCCTCGCGAGCGGGGCCGGGGCATCCGGTTCGGCTCGGGCCGCCGGACGTTGGGTGGCGGGCGTGAGCGGGCCCCGGGCTTGGGTGGGTCAGAGCTTGGCGTTGATGAGGACTGGTTCGTTGGTCAAGGTGATGCCGAAGGTTTTTGCTACGCCGTCGCGGACCTCTCGGGCCAGGGTGAGGAGGTCTTCCGTGGTGGCTTTGCCGCGGTTGGTCAGGGCCAGGGTGTGTTTGGTGGAGATGCGGGCTCTGCCCTCGCCGTAGCCCTTGGCGAAGCCTGCGCGTTCGATCAGCCAGGCCGCGGAGGTCTTCACGTGGTCGGCGCCGGACGGGTAGCGGGGCGGGGTGACGTCGGGGCCCAGGTGGCGGGCGACACGCGCGGTGAGGTCGGCGAAGGCGTCGTGGGTCAGGATCGGGTTGGTGAAGAAGGAGCCCGCGCTCCAGGTGTCGTGGTCGGCGGCGTCGAGGACCATGCCCTTGCCGCGGCGCAGTTCGAGTACGGCGGCGCGGGCGGCGGCCGGCGCGACCCGCTCCCCCGGCTCGACGCCGAGCACGCGGGCCAGTTCGGCGTAGCGGATCGGGGCCGAGCGGCCGGCGTCGTCGTGCAGCCGGAAGTGCACCCGCAGCACCACGAAGCGGTCGTCGCCCTTGAACACGCTGTGCCGGTAGGTGAAGCGGCAGTCGGCCGCGGTGAGCGTGCGCGGGCGGCGTTCGGTGCGGTCGTAGACCTCGACGGAGGTGATCGTCTCGGCGACCTCCTGGCCGTACGCTCCGACGTTTTGCACCGGGGTGGCGCCCGCGCTGCCGGGGATGCCCGCGAGGCATTCGATGCCGGACAGGCCCGCGTCGACCGCGGCGGTGACCACGTCGTCCCACGGCACGCCGGCGTCCACGCTCAGCTCGGTGCCGTCGACGCGGAGGCCCGTGGTGGCGATCCGCAGCACGTCGCCGGCGAAGCCGTCGTCGCCGACGACCAGGTTGCTGCCGCCGCCGAGCACGAGCAGCGGGATGCCCTGCTCGTCGGCGGCGCGGACGACCGCCAGGACCGCGTCGGTGGTCGTGGCCGTGTGGAGCCGACGGGCCGGGCCGCCGAGGCGGAGGGTGGTCAGGGCGGCGAGGGGCGCGTCGATTTCAGGCTGCACCGTTGGATTCTCGCATCACCCGCCCGGCGCCGGGCTCGGGCCGGCCGCCCCGGGGCTCCGGGGGCTCGGGCCGAGGCCGGCCGCATCACGGCTGCCGGCACGCTCGGCGTCCGGGGCCGGGGCCGAGCGGGCCGCGGCTCCGGGCGCGCCCCGGCGCCCGGGCTCAGGCCAGTTGCACGATGGCTCTGGGTACGCCCAGGACCTTGGCGCCGGCGGCGGTGACCACGAGGTCCACGCGGGCCCGGCGGTCGTCCAGGAGTACCGCGACCTTGCCGGTGACCTCGATGGTCGCGCCCTCGACGCTGTCCGGGACCACGACCGGCTTGGTGAAGCGCACGCCGAACTCGACCAGCGCGCCCGGGTCGCCGAGCCAGTCGGTGACCACGCGGGCGGCCTCGGCCATGGTGAACATCCCGTGCGCGATCACGTCGGGCAGGCCGACGTCGGTGGCGAACCGGCCGTTCCAGTGGATCGGGTTGAAGTCGCCCGACGCGCCCGCGTAGCGGACCAGGGTCTCCCGGGTGACCGGGAAGCTGCGCGTGGGCAGTTCGGTGCCGACCGCGACGTCGTCGAAGGAGATCTTGGCGGTCATGGTCAGCCCTCCGATTCGTCGGCGGCGCGGGCCACCAGGCTCGACAGCGCGGTGACGACGTGCTCGCCCTCCACGGTCCTGACTTCGGCGCGGGTGGTGAGGACGTCGTTGCCCGCGAGGGTCTTGATGTCGTCCACGGTGGTCACCACGGTCAGTCGGTCGCCGGCGCGGACCGGTCGGGTGTACGTGAACTTCTGATCGCGGTGCACCACACGCGAGTAGTCCAGGCCCAGTTCGGGGTCGTATACGACCTGGTCCGCGGCGCGCATCGTGACCACGATCGCGAAGGTCGGCGGCGCGATCACGTCGGGGTGGCCGAGCGCCTTGGCCGCCTCGGGGTCGTTGTACGCGGGATCGGGGTCACCGATCGCGGCGGCGAACTCGCGGATCTTCTCCCGACCCACCTCGTACGGCTCGGTGGGCGGGTAGGTCCGCCCGATGAACTTCGCGTCCAGCGGCATGAAGCGGTTCTCCCTGGTGGAGGCGGCGGTGGCCGGCGAGCCGGCGGGGCAACGCTGCGGAGAATACGACAACGAGGCCACCCCCCTCGTGGGGAGTGGCCTCGTCGATGTCGGAGTGCGAAACGCCTAGCGGGTTTCGCGGTGCGCGGTGTGCGCGTTGCAGCGGGGGCAGTGCTTCTTCATCTCAAGACGGTCCGGGTCGTTGCGCCGGTTCTTCTTGGTGATGTAGTTCCGCTCCTTGCACTCCACGCAGGCCAGCGTGATCTTCGGGCGGACGTCGGTGGCAGCCACTGGAGTGCCTTCCTTGCGGTCAGGGGTGAATACAGCAAAAGCAGCCGATGCGGAGTCTCCCCCGAATCGGCTCGCTTGGTAGCGGCGACCGGACTTGAACCGGTGACACAGCGATTATGAGCCGCTTGCTCTACCGTCTGAGCTACGCCGCCTCGACGAGGCCCCCACCCGTTGCCAGGCGGGGATCCCATCGTCTGAGCCCCAATACGGAATCGAACCGTAGACCTTCTCCTTACCATGGAGACGCTCTACCGACTGAGCTATTGGGGCGAGCAGGAAAACCATACACGCTGCCCGACACCGATCGGAAATCGATTGGCGCAATGCCCCCTGCCTCAGCTCTCGATGGACCAAACAGCCCTGGTCAGAGCCCCTTCGACGGTTTGCGCGTACACGGCCGCGGCCAGCCACGCGGCGGACAAAAGGTCGTTGTCGCCCGCGCGAAGACGCCCGAAAACATCCCGTTCGCGGCCCGCCGCGGCGTGCGTCAGACGTTCCACGAGCAGTGCCCCCGTGGCCAGCCCCACCCGGCGCAGTCGGGCGGTGTCGCCGGCGGTGGAGCCGGCCAGGGCCAGGACGGGACGGCCGCCGCTGATCGCGCGTTCGACGTGACGGTGCATCAGGTAGAGCGGGGCGGGCGGGGGTTCCTCGGCCGCGCCGGGTACGGACGGGGTCGGGTCGGCGGCGGGCAGGTCGGCGCGGTGCAGGCGCTCCAGGCCCAGGTCGATCCGGCCCAGGCGGTCCTCGGCGAGCCGCAGGGTCGGGCCGTCGCCGGGGGCGACACCGACCGCGAGCGCCCGGATCGCCCGGTCGGCGCCGGGTTCGAGGCGGCCGACCACGCGCAGGCGCAGTCCGGGGCGGTCGGCGAGCAGGCGCAGGTTGTCCCGGTAGGCGAAGACGGGGTCGGCGTGCGCGACGAGCAGGTGTACGGACTGCCCGGCGCATTCGGCGAGCAGGCGGTCCCGGGCGCCGGGGGTGGTGCCGAGCACGGCGACGTCGAGGAAGAGCAGGTCGGCGCCGGCGGGGCGGTCGTCGGGGGGCAGGTCGCGGTGGCCCACGATCCGGTCGATCTGGGCGGACAGCGGCGTCTCCCACAGGGCGCGCAGCGGTTCGTCGGTCCAGGCCGCGCCGCTCGCGCGTGCGGCGCGGACGGCCTGGCCGGCGCCGAGCCGACCGTTGGCGGAGACGGTTGCGCCGGAGACGACGAGGCCGGCGCGGGTGAGCGCGACGGGGTCGATCGAGGTGTCGCCGAGCCGGATCGCGCGGCCGGCGGCGCCGATCGCCCGGTCGGCGCCGCCGGGGGCGACGTCGCCGATGGTGCGCAGGGTGCCGGCGGGGTCGACCGTGGTGGTGACCGCGCCGGCGAACCCCCGGGCGGTCAGGACGGGTTCGGTGAACAGGCCGTACAGGCGCAGCGAGCCGGCCGGGGCGTAGGCGCGGCGGGAGGTGCCGCGCAGGAGGTCGAGGGACTGCGGGTAGGTCGCCGCCGGGGTGCGCAACGCGTGGGCCACGTCGAGCAGTTCGCGCATGGCGGCGACGAGGTCGGCGAGTCGGTACGCGGGGTCGCGGTCGCGGGCGGCGCGCAGGCCGGTGGCCACCGTGACGGCCGCGGCGGCGGCGCGGTGCAGGCCGGCGAGGCGGGCGGTGTGCGCGGCGCGGAGCAGGCCGGCCTGGAGTACGGCGCCGGCGCCGTCGACACCGGCGTCGACGATCGCGGCGCCGGCGGTCCAGAGGGCGTCGGCGGCGGTGCGTTCGACGGGGGTGGGCTCGGTGGGGGTGGGCTCGGTGGGGGTGGGCTCGGTGGGGGTGGGCTCGGTGGGGGTGGGCTCGGTGGTCGCTTCGGCCGGTTCCGTGGGCTCGGTTGTGGTGGGCGCGTCGGGTGTGGCGGTTTCGTCGGGGGCTTGGGGCTCGGCCACCGGGGCCGCGGCGGCGGCTGCGGCGCGGTGTACGCAGGCGGGGGCCAGCAGGCAGCTGCAGCGCAGGTCGGCGGCGGTGGTGACGGCTCCGGTCGGGATGTACAGGGTCAGTTCGGCGTCCTCGCCGACGGTGATCCGCACCGTGTCGCCGTCGTGTTCGATCGGGCAGGCGGCGAGTTTGCCGATCGCGGCGTCGAGGCGTTTGCGCAGGCGCGGGGTGAGTGCTTCGACGATGTCGGCGGTGACGTCGGGGGCGACCGGTGGGAGGCCCTGCGTGCTCATCGGACCTTCTCTCCGACCCAGCGGGCCAGTTCGGTGGGGCTCAGCGCGGCGACCGGCATGCCGGCGGCGACCAGTCGGCCGGCGACGGCGGTCGAGTAGCGCGGTCGGCCGGCGTCGTCCAGGCTCGCGCAGCCGAGGATGTGGCAGCCCGAGGAGGCGAGCGCGCGGACCTCGGCGAGCAGGCCGCCGATCGGATAGCCCTCCTCGAAGTCGCTGACCACGGCGATCAGGGTGCGCGAGGGCACGGTGACGAGGTCGCGGGCGGCGCGCAGGCCGGCGGCGATGTGGGTGCCGCCGCCGACCTTGACCTCCAGGAGCAGGCCGAGGGGGTCGTGGACGTGTCCGGTGAGGTCGATGACCTCGGTGGAGAAGGTCAGGAAGTGGGTGCTCAGGGACGGGACGCCGGCCATGATCGAGGCGGTGAGCGCGGACCAGATGGTCGACGCCTCCATCGAGCCGGACACGTCGACCACCAGGATCAGCCGCCAGTCGTTGCTGCGGCTCGCACGGGTGCGGAAGATCGGCTTCTCCGGCACCACGAGCACCGAGCCGTCGGCGGCGCGGCGGGCGGTGGTGAGGTTGGCCCGCAGGGTGCGTGGCAGGTCGAGCGCGCCGCCGGGGCGGCGGGTGGGCCTGGGGGTGGTGATGCCGGTGAGCGCGGGGCGCAGCCGGGTGGCGAGTTCGCGGGCGAGTTCGGCGACGATGCGGGCGATCAGCGGGCGGAGGAGGGCGAGTTTGCTCTCCGGGAGGCCGCCGGCGTGGGTCAGGACGGTCTTGAGCAGGTCGACGGAGGGGCGGGCGGCGGCGGGGTCGAGGTGGGTGAGCACATCGGTGCGGCCCGCCGACGCGGCGGCGGCCAGGACCTCCTCGCGGACGGCTGGGCCGAAGAGGGCGATCAGGTCTTCGGACCATTCGCGGACGCCGGGGTAGGGGGCTTCGCGACCGGCGCCCGGGGCGTCGCCGAGGTCGCTGCGGGAGCCTTCGCCGTGGCCGGTGCCGTAGAGCTCGTCGAGCGCGCGGGCCATGCCGGATGCCTTTGGGGGGAGGCGGTCGGATTGGCGGCCGAGGATGAGTTTCCAGCGTTGGGCGGGGGGGAGGTCGTGGATTTTTGCCCACCCGCCCACCCGTTCGGCGAGACCCGCAGGCTGCGGATTTACGGCATCGGCCGAGCCGGATTGGCCTCGCGGCCGCCCGTCGGGAGCGGGAGGGACTGCGGCGGACGCGGGGTTCGCGGGCTGCGGATCCACTGCGTTGGCCGGGCCGGATCGGTCCTGCGGACCACCGGCGGCGGGGGCCGGGGCGAGGGCGGGGTTCGCGGGCTGCGGAGCCGCGGGGTTGGTCGGGCCCGATTGGGCCTGCGGACCACCGGCGGCGGGGGCCGGGGCGAGGGCGGGGTTCGGGGGCTGCGGAGCCGCGGGGTTGGCCGGGCCCGATTGGGCCTGCGGAACGCCGGCGGTGGAGGCCGGGGCGAGGGCGGGGTCCGGGGGCTGTGGAGCCGCGGGGTTGGGCTGGACGGATTGGTCCGGCGGAGCGCCGGCGGAAGTGGAGGCGGCCGGGGCGGCCGCGGGGTTCGTGGGCTGCGGATTCACCGCCTCGGGCTGGACGGATCGGTCTTGCGGAACGCCGGTGGTGGGAGCCGGGGCGAGGGTGGCGTCGGGCTGGGCGGACCGGCCCTGGGGGGTGGGGGCGGGGGTCGTGGGCTGCGGGTTTGGCGTGTCGGGCCGGGTTTGTGGGCCGCCGGTGGGCGGGGTGGGGTTGGGATGTGAGGGCTGGGGTTTTTCGGCGTCGGCGCGGACCGCTTGGGCTCGCGTCCCGCTGGAAGCGGCGGAGGTGGCGTTCGTGGGCCGCGGGTTTGGCGTGCCCGTGGGCGGGGTGGGGTTGTGGGGCGTGGGGGGTGCCAAGAGGGCTCGTTGGAGTAGGGCCGATTTGGCTGTCAGGTCGGTGCTGGTCCATAGGGCCAGGGTGATGGGGTCCGCGTCGGTGTCGACTCGGTCGCCCAAGTGGTCGGCCAGGGTGGCCAGGACTCGGTCTCGGGCTGCGGGGGTCAGGGTGTCGAAGCCGCCTCTCAGGGCCGGGAGGCGGTCCAGGAAGGGGCGGTCGGGGAGGGTGTCGACGCGGTCCAGGAGGGGGGTGAGGATCGGGCCGCCCGCCTGGAGGAGGGGGCCGGCCGCGGTGAGCAGGCCGGTGAGGCGGCGGGTCAGTTCGGCTCGGGTCGCCGGGGTGGTCGCGGTGTCGATCCAGGAGCCGATCCGGTCGCCGAGGGTGGTCGGGTCCTCGTGCCCGAGCAGGACTCGGACGGCGCCCGCGGCGGCGGACATCAGCGGCGAGCCGTCGGCGGCCAGGCGGGCCAGCCCGGCGGTCAGCCGGACTCCGCCGAACACGTCGGCGCGTCCGGCGAGGTCGGCCAGCGCGCGGGCGTCGGCCGGGTCGTCGGATCCGGTCAGGCCGTCGAGGTGGCGGACGGCGGCGGTGAGGAGGATGCGGGTGATCTCCTCGCCCGACCCCGACCCCGACTCCGATCCCGAGGCCGTGGGGGCCTTTGGGTCGCCGGGCTCCGCGTACTCGTCGGCCGTGGCGGTCGCCGAGGCGGTCTCGGGGGCGGGGAGGCCCAGGTGGCCCTGGTGGATGCGGTCGGTGAGGGTCAGGGCCGCGAGGAGGTCGGGGAGGCCGGCGATCGTGGGAAGGGATTCGGCGGTTTCGGCGAGGCGGGTCGCGGTGAGGTCCGGCAGACCGCAGGCGGCGGCGCGTTCGAGGCCGGTGAGGATCTGGGCGGCCGTGGGGCCGCCTTCGGCGAGTTCCTGGTGGTGTTGGGCGCGGAGGGTGCCCTCGGCGGCCTGTTCCGGGGTGACGCCACGCGTGCCGGCCGCGTCGAGCAGGGCCGCCACCGACGGCGTCCAGCGCACCCGCCAGCGGGTGGTGACCGCGTCCGCGCCGCCGGTACCGACCACCGCGGTCGGCTCGGCGTAGGGGATGCGACAGGTCGTCAGCTGTTGCAGGAGCAGTTCCCGGCGCCGGTCGCGGTCGCTGCGCAGCGGGTCCAGACGCAGGTCGCGCTCCGCCGGGTCGGTCGGTCCGGGCAGGCCCAGTTCGGCGATCCGGCGCTCCACCTCGGGCCCCAGGCCGCTGCGCGGCGCGGCCGGTGACGGGCGCCCGGCCCGCGTGCCGACCAGCACCCGCTCCAGGGCACGGGCGACCGAGCGGCCCCGGCCCAGCGGCTCGCCGTGGGTGAGCACGGTCTGCGTCGCTTCGAGCAGTTCGCCGCGCCCCGCCGCCGGCAGGCCGCGCAGGTTCGCGAGATCGCCGGCGATCCGGACGATCTCGCGCGCGTCGACCGGACCGCTGGGGTGTCCCTGGCCGCGCAGATCGGTGCAGATCCGTACCGCCGCGCCGATCAGCGCCTCGCGCAGCGCGGCGGGGTCGCCGGCCGACTCCAGGACGGACTGCTGCCACTCGGGATCGCGGATGCCGGCGGGGTAGCCGGAACGCGAGTCCAGGAGCGGGTAGGTGTACGGGATCAACGACATCGTCACGTCGGCGATGTCGCCGGCGGGCGGTTCCGCGTCGCCGTCGAGCAGGGCCGGTGCGTGGAACGCGCCGAGCACCACGGTGACCCGCGTCGCCCCGGCTTCCTCGGCCGCGCGCAGCGTGGACCGCATCCACGCCTCGCGGCGCAGGTCGACCGGGTCGACGCCGCCCGTGTCGCGGCGCAGCGCCCAGCCGACGGTGAGCGCTGCGCGGCGGATCGCCTCGGCGGACGAGCCGGGCGCGGTGGCCTCGACCAGCCGGTCCCACAGGTCGTCCCCGGCCCGGCCGGTGAGCCGGTCGCGCAGCACCGCGTGCAGCCCGCCGCCCCGCGCGCCGGTGTCCCCCGCGTCCGCCCCCGGACCGGCCGCCCGGTCCCACCCGGGGTGGCCCAGCGGCAGGTCGCACGGGATCGCCGGCACGCCGTTGCGCGCGGCCCAGCGCAGCGCGGCCAGTTCCGGCGAGAAGTCGGCGAAGGGGTAGAAGCCGAGCCCGTGCGGTCCGGTCCCGGCCAGCGCGATCGGCGCCCGGGTGTCCTCGTGCGCGAGCCACTCCAACCAGGGCGCGGCCTCGTGCGGCAGTTCGACGAGCAGCACGTCGGGCCGGGCCTCGTCGAGCAGCGCCGGCACCGCGGCGGCGAGCGAGGGCGCGTGGTGGCGCACGCCGATCAGGTGGGGCCGCAAGGACGCGGCAAGGCGCGCGGCGGCCGGACGGGCCTCGTCGTCGGGCCCGTCCGTACGTATGGTCGACACCTCGTCAGCCCTCCAGGACTCCGCGCAGGTCCCACAGGGTGCGCCAGGTGGCCGAGCCGTGTTCGGCCCGTCGGCGCACCGCCGCGTCCCAGTAGGAGAGCAGCCGGGCCGCGTCGGCCGGGTCGTCCTTCTTCGCGACGCCGAGCAGGTGTCCCGGCAGCAGGCTCAGCACGTCCCGGTCGCCCGGGAAGTAGGCCGCGGCCAGCGCGAGCGCGGAGGCGACCGAGACCGCCTCGGCGGTGCTCAGCACGGTGGACGGGCGCTCGATCTCCCAACCCTCGGCGGAGCGGCCGGTGCGCAGGTCACGGAACGCGGTGACCAGCACCTCCAGGACCGTGTCGTCGACGGCGTACGCCGTCCCGGTGCGTTCCACCGCGGCCTTGGCCTGGCGACGCACCAGCGCGGTCTCCGCGTCGTGGTCGCCGATCGGGCCGACCGTCTCGAAGTTGAACCGGCGCTTGAGCGCGGCGGACATCTCCGAGACGCCCCGGTCGCGCAGGTTCGCGGTGGCGATCAGGGTGAAGCCGGGCGCGGCGTGGACCTGCGCGTCGGGGCCGCCCGCGAGTTCGGGGACCGCGATCCGCCGTTCCGACAGCAGCGACACCAACGCGTCCTGCACCTCGGGCAGGCAGCGGGTGACCTCCTCGATCCGGGCCACCGCGCCCGTGGTCATCGCGGTGAGCACCGGCGAGGGCACCAGGGCGCGGCGGCTGGGGCCCTGGGCGAGCAGCAGCGCGTAGTTCCAGCCGTACTTGAGCTGGTCCTCGGTGGTGCCCGCGGTGCCCTGCACGGTGAGCCCGCTGGTGCCGCAGACGGCGGCGGCGAGCAGTTCGGACAACATCGACTTGGCGGTGCCGGGCTCGCCCACCAGGAGCAGGCCGCGTTCGCCGGCGAGGGTGACCACGCAGCGCTCGACGAGCGCGCGTTCCCCGACGAACTTGGCGCCGATGGTCAGGGCGCGGGGCAGGCCCTCGACCGGTTCGGGCAGCTTGAGTTCGTCGCCGCTGCCCATCACGAAGGTGACCACGGCGCGCGGGGTCAGCCGCCAGGCCGGCGGGCGCGGGCCCCGGTCGTAGGCGGCCAGGAACGCCAGTTCCCGGGCGTACAGGTCCTCGGGCGGGTGTATCTGGCGTGCCCCGGCGGCGGGTTCGGTCGCGGTTGCCATCAGCGGCGGCCCTTCCGGGTGGTGCGGGTGACGAGTTCCTCGAAGCCTGGCGCATCGCCGTCCTGCACGCGCCGCCAGGCCCGGTGGAACAGTTCGGGCACGGGCAGGTCGGGCACGATCATGCCCTGACCGGGCTTCGGGTAGAGCCCCTCCTTCCAGACCTCCAGGGGCAGTGCGGGGCTCTTCAGCGCGTTCCAGCCGCCCGGCAGGAAGAGGGTGCGGCCGGCCCGGGCCCGCTTGGCCTCCAGGACCAGGTCGGTGCCGGCGAGTTCGGTCCGGGCCTTCTTCAGCCGGGCGGGCTTCCAGCCGGTCCAGCGGGCGACCTGACGATCCGTCGGGTCGGGCAGGGCGAGCAACTGCAGGTACAGCACGGCGGCGTCCTCGCCGATGCCGTGCGTCTTGCCGACCTCGGCGACCAGCTCGGGCACCGAGTGGCTCGGGTCCTGCGGGACGCCGGGCGGGCCGTCGGCGCGCAGGAGCGTCTCGAAGGCGGGGTCGAGAATGCGGCGGAAGGCGGCGAAGGCGACGGACTTCGCCTCACCGCGCAGCGCGATCAGCCGGTCGAACCACGGGTCGTCGACCCCGGTGAAGCCGGCGGTGCGCACCAGGGTGAACTCGTTGTCGGTGTACCAGGGGCGCAACCAGAAGCGGTCCTCGATCCGGAGCACGCCGTCGGGGTCGGCGCCGCCGGTGGCGGGCAGTCCGGCCGCCTCGCGCAACAGGGTGGAGGTGGCGCCGCGTTCGGCGTACTCGACGTCCAGGTCGACCACCAGGCCCGGGTCGGCCACCCGCTTGCGCAGCAGGTCGAGCACGCGCGGCAGCTGCGGGCGCAGCGGATCGCCGTAGGGCAGCCGGTAGGCCAGCCAGGCGAGCGCGGTGACGACCTGGCCGAGTACGTGGCCGGCGGGCACGGCCGCGGGGTCGGACGCGACGAGGTTGCCGTCCTTGTCGACGCTGTGGGTGGAGGTACCGGTGATCCACCGCTGGGATTCGGGGGTGAGGACGTACTCGAACGCGGCGGCGGCGATGCCCCGGACGTCCGCCGCGACCTCCTCGGGCAGCCGCAGCACCCGCCCGAAGGCGGCCTCCCAGGCGCGGCTGCAGGCCGCGATGTCCCAGCCGGTCGTCCACAGGGCTGCGATGTCCCCGGGCCGCTCGGGCACCAGCGCGCCCTGGACGCCGACGCGCCCCGCGCGGTCGAGCCGGTCCAACTGCTCGCGGGCGGTGGTCGCCTCGGCCGCCTTGAGGCCGAGCACCGCCCGTCGGTCCTTGTCCATGTCGCCCGCGACCAGCCCGGCGAGCAGCACGCTCGCCTCGGCGCGGCCCAATCCGGTGCCCTCGGTCAGGGCCGACACCGCTTCCGGTCGCCACGGGACCGGGCCGTGGGCGCGAACGCCCTCGACGACGGCGGCGACCCGCTCGGGGGACATCGGCTCGCGGTAGCGGTGTTCCTCGTGCGTGGTGAAGCCGTCGACCGCCTCGAACCGGCCCGACGGGTCGTGGTCGAGCGCGAGCCAGTGCTGCGTGTCGTTGCCGTAGGTGTACTGACTGTCCAGGAAGATCACGGTGCGGTCGGCGCGGCGCAGGACCTGTCCGACGCGCTTGCGTTCCTTCTTCTTGCCGGAGGGCTCGCACAACACGACCCGGCGCAGCGTCCCGGCGGGGGTACCCAGCGGGCCGGCGGCGAGCGCCTCCAGGAGCAGCAGCAGCGAGGCGCGCTGTGTGTCGGACGTGAGCGGGGACAGGGCACGGGCGACCATCGCGGCGCGGTGGTCGAGCAGGTCGTGCCAGGCGGCCACGTGGGGTTCCCGCAGCTTCTCGGGTTCGGTGGTCCACTCGGCCGGGCCGTCGGTACGCGCCAGCGCGGCGGACACCGCGGTGATGTGTTCGAACGTGGTCCAGGTGCCCTGGCCCTGGTTGCCGTAGTAGCGGCAGCCGACACCCGCGATGCCGGCCACCGCCGAGCACAATTCGTTGTCCCGGCCGTGCTCGGGGCCGGTGGGCACCGCGCGGAGCCGCTGCTCCTTGTGCTTCACCTTGCCGAAGTCGCGCAGCCGCTCCGCGAGTCGGGCGGTCTCCCCGGCCAGCGAGGCGACGCCGCGGACCAGGCCGGCGTGGGCGATGGCGGGCAGCAGCCGGCGCACCGGTGCGGTCCGGATCGTGTCCGGCTTGGCGGGCTTGTTCGTCGAGGCCTTCTTGGCGGCCTCGTACTCGGCCCGGGCGCGCTCGCGGTCCGCGCGCACCTCCTCGACCAGTGCGCCTGCCTGCTCGTGGGTGATCGCGCGCAGCGCCAGCGAGCCGGCCTCGTCGCGCGGTCGCAGCGCGTGCCAGAACGCGGGCGACGGCACCACCCGGGTGCCGGCGGCCAGTCCGGAGCCGGACCCGCAGTGGCCGAGCAGCACACCGTCGTGCCACAGCGTCACGGCGCCGTTGTGCGGGGCGACCGCGGTGGGGGCCGCGCCGCCGGGCAGGCGCAGCGCGCCGATCGGAACCTGCAGCGGACGCTGGTCCCAGTGCCGCCGGCCGCGCACGGGCGCGGTCACGGTACGGCCGTCGACCGAGCCGGTGGTGAGGGTTTCGCCGTCGATCCGGACCCAGCGGCCCACGAGCGTGCCGTCGGTGCCGAACGGGGTCTGCTCCAGGCCGGGCAGCAGCGGCATCAACTCGCACGCGTCGGGCACCAGCGAGCCGCCGTCGGCGACCGCCGCGGCGAACGGGGCGGGCAGCGAGGCGCGGCCGTGGGTGCCGGTGGTCGGGTCGAACTCGGTCCACTTGCGGTCCGACCGCTCGTAGTCGAGCGACCAGTGGGTGGTGCCGTCGGTGAGCACGCCCCGGCGCGCGGGCAGCTTGGTGTCACCCGCGTACAGCGGCCGGCCTCCGGTGGTCACCCCGCCGCCGGGCAGCGCGAGGGAGAGCATGGTGCCGTCGGAGCCGTTGTTCGGCGGTCCGCCGAGCAGGAACGTCTCGCTCGGGCGCGCGGACCAGTAGCCCTCCCATTCGTAGTCGGTGTTGTACCAGGCGACCAGGAGTTGTCCGTCGACGTAGCGATACTGGGTGCGCTGCCAGTTGGTGCGGTCCTTGGGCACGCGCGGTTCGTGGTCGAGCAGGATGCCCTCGGGGCCGACCACGAGCGCGCGCTTGTCGGTGGAGAGCACGAGCGCGGGCCAGGACTCGTCGATCCGGATGTCGCCCTTGCGGCCGAGCAGTTCGACGGCCTCGTCGAGCGCGGGCCAGCCGAGTTCGTCGTAGACGCCGGCGCGCAGCGTGGTGGCGAGCAGCGCAACCGCGTCGAACGCGCGCACGCGGGCGACCAGGTCGGGGGTCACGTCCTCGACCACGCCGCGGAATCCGTCGAGCAGCGTGAGTTCGCGCTCGGCGTCGGGCAGGCCGGCGGCGGAGGTGAGCCGTTCGCCCATCTCGGTGAGTCGGCGGGCGAGCACGGGGCGCAGCACGGGGTGGGCGGCGGTGGCCGGCTGGTGCTTGGCGTTCAGGCCGCCGACGGCGATCAGGAGCAGGGCCTGGAATCGTTCGTCGGCGGCGACGGCGGCCAGATCGCGCCGGCCCTCGGCCTCGTCGTCCCACCACTCGCCCAGGCCGAACGTGCACTTCGGGTCCGGGTCGGTCACGGGTATGCGCTCGGCCAGGGCCAGGTCCAGCAGGTCCAGGTCGACGCCGGAGCGGTAGCGGTTGCCGCCGAACAGGGTGACCGGTACCGCCTCGGCGCGCAGCTTGTCGGCCATCCGGGCGACCAGCGCGGCAGTGCGCGCGCTGCGTCCGGTGTAGCCCCAGCCGCGCTGACGGTGCGCGGCCCAGCGGGTGACCCACTGGGCCCGGACGCCGGGTTCGAGGTCGCCGCCGACGAGCAGGTCCAGGACACCCGCGTCGTCGAGCAGGTCGAGCCAGAAGTCGTCGACCTCGGCGTCGGACGTCGAACCGCCGGGGGTGGGCAGGATGTCGAGGAGGCGGGCCCGCGACTCGGGTTCGGCGCCGGCCAGTGCCGCGATCGGGGCGCGGTTGACCTTCCAGAAGGACAGCGGCGCGCGGGCGATCGCGGGGGTGGCGAGCAGTTCGCGCAGCAGCGCGCGCTCCTCGGCGGTGTGGTCGCCGCCGGCCGCGCGGATCAGCGCGCGGGCGTCCTCCGCCAGGCCGGCGTACGGCGGCATGCCCGCGGTGCAGCGCTCGACCGCCAGTTGGCGGAACTGTACCCACGCCTCGGCGGGGCCGAGGCGGGCGGCGAGCGACTTGGCGTGCTCCTTGAGCGCCTTGGCGGTCAGCGCGCCGGCGAAGGCGAACTCCAGGAAGACCGCGCGCAGCCGCTCCTCCTCGATCGCCAGGTTGTGCACCCGCTCGGCCTCGCGGGCCTTGCCGAAGAACGCGGACGCGTAGGTCTTGTTGTCGTGCTTGAGGAAGATCCGCGCGGCCTGCTCGTGGAAGGTGGGCAGGAAGTGCGGTACGGCCCGGCCGAGGCGAATCGCGAGCTGGTCGAAGCCGTCCTTGGCGGCGCCGGGCTTGGTCTTGGCCTGCCGGTCCAGGCGTTCGATGTCGCGGACCAGGGCCAGTGCGTGGTGTCCGTTCGCCGGGTCGTTGACCAGTGCCCAGGCGGGGAAGCCGAGCGCCTCGCGGCGGACCTGGCCGACCTCGGGGGCGTCCGCCTCGCGGGTCAGCCCCAGGAAGCCGAGCGCCAGGTCCTCGGCCTCGCCCAGGGTGCCCGGGACCAGCCGGACGATTTGGCGGTCGCCGAACGCCGGGTGCAGGTAGGTGCGCACGGTGAGCGTGTCGATGTCGTCGCCGGCGAGGGTGCCGACGGGCAGGACGGCGCCGGCGTCCAGCAGGACGCGCGACGGGTCGGGGGTGGTGCCCGTGCCGGTGGTGTTCATGCCGCGTCCTCCGTGGTTTCGATCGTGCGGCCCGCGTACAGCGCGGCGCCCATCCGCATGCCCTCCGACCAGGCCACCGGCGGCACCCGGTCGAGGGTCAGCGTGGCGCCGTCCTCGGTCCAGGCGACCGAGCCGGTCTCGGTCGAGTCGTAGCCGTCGTAGTCGCCCAGCCACATCCGCGCCTCGATCTCGCGGCCGCCGTCGAGCACGGCGCACACGGCCTGGCCGCCGCGCACCTGGTAGCCCAGCTGGGTGGCCCGGCCGATCAAAAAGCGCAGCTGGTCGTAGCGTCCGCCGGCGAATTCCTCCACGCCGGTGCGGGCCGCGTCCACGTCGGCGGGGCGGTGCCACACCTCGCGGTAGAGCTGCTGGACGCGCTGCTCGACGCCGAGTTCGACGGCGAATTCGCGCAGGTCGTCGAGGTCGTCGAGGAGCACGGGGTGCGGGATGCGGATGGTTCGCGCGTCGAGGTAGACGGTGTCGCCGTCGGGGTCGACGATGCCGACGCCGCGCTCGGGGTCCGCGCCGCGCAGGAATCCGGCCACCGCGCCGTCCTCGTCGGTGGTGACCACGAGGTCGCGCAACACCCGCTGCCAGGCGGGATCCGGCCACACCCGGGCCAACACCGCGACCGGGACCGGGAGCGAGCCGATCATCCAGCGCTCCACCGCGTCCAGGCAGGCCCGATCGTGCCGATCCAGCCACTCGACGAGCTGGCGCAGGCCCACCACGGCCGGATCGTCGGCGAGTTTCCCGGGCACCGACTTCAGTTGCCGCCCTTTGGCGTTGCGGCACACCACCTTGCCGTCTTCCAAGGCGACCTCATAGTCGCCCGCCCGGATCCATCCCACGATCGTTCCCCTCCACGCATGTGTGCGAATGTCGGTGACAACCCGTCAACTGCCCAGCGGCACAAGGCGCTCGGCGCCCGTGATCAGGTTGGCGGGAACGTTAGCCGTCGATTCCGACAGCGCCGTCACCCGTCAGGATGAAACACCGCGCGAAACGACATTCGATGGCTGAAAAGTACGCCCCGCAGGGAAATTCGCGGGAGCGGGTCGGCTAACTTGCGGGGAATGACCGTGCCCGCCGTGCCCCGTGGACTGCGCAGCCTGATTCCCGGCCCCGGCCCGGAGGGGATCTTGGACGACGCGGGGCGACCCGCGTCCGGCCCCGCCGAGGCCGCCGGACCCCCGGCCGGGTCGCCACCGATCGCGGCCAGGACCCGCTCGATGCTGGACGGCCTCGCGCCGGTGCCGGTACCGCGCGCGGTCGCCGAGGCGTCGGCGGACGTGTTGTGCGCGCTGGCCGCGAGCGCCCCGGCGGAGCTGGCACAGGTGGCCCACGAACTGGCCGGTCGACTGCGGGTCGCCGCCCGAACGGCCTAATCCCGCGGGGCCTGCACCGCTCGTTCGGACGTGTGCCGTATCCCCCGGCGCCCTGGCGCGTTGTTCAGGACCCACCCGCCGAGGGTGGGACCTGTACGCACCGAAAGGACCGACTCAACATGTCGCGTATCGCCAAGGCCGCTGTCCTGACCGCCACCGTGGGCGCCGCTCTCGCCGGTGCCGCCGGCCCCGCCATGGCCGGCGCCGAGGCCGACGGCGCGGCGGTCGGTTCGCCCGGCGTGCTGTCCGGCAACAACATCCAGATCCCGGTGCACATCCCGGTCAACGTGTGCGGCAACACCATCAACATCATCGCGGCGCTCAACCCGACGTTCGGCAACGTCTGCGTCAACGGCGGCTGAGCCGACGCCTCGGCCGTGCCCGGCGCGTGTTTCCGCGCGCCGGGCGGGGCCGTTGCCTCGTGTGCCCGCGACCGGGGGGACCGTGGGCCGCGGCGCCCGCCGAGGGACCCGGACGGTGGGTGTGCTCGCGCGGGGGCGTGGTTCCGCTCCGCGGCACCGGGAGCGTAGGAATGCGCGCATGACATCCTTCGCCCTGCACCACGTACAGCTCGCGATCCCCGCCGGCAGCGAGGACGCGTGTCGTGCCTTCTATCTCGGCGTGCTCGGCATGACCGAGGTGGCCAAGCCGCCGGTGCTCGCGGCACGCGGCGGACTGTGGGTGCGCGCCGGCACGCTGGAGATACACCTCGGCGTCGAGGCCGACTTCCGGCCCGCGCGCAAGGCCCATCCCGGCATCCTGGTCGACGACCTGGACGAGGTGATGGCTCGGCTCGCGGCGCACGGCACCGAGGTCACGCCCGACGGCGAGTTCCCCGGCCACCGCCGGTGCTACGCGCACGACGCGGTGGGCAACCGGCTCGAATTCCTCCAACCGCTGTGACCGCCCGCGCCGCCTCGGGTCACGGGCGGCGGGCCACCACGTCGATCTCGACCAGGATGTTCATCAGGTCCGAACCGACGGTGGTGCGCACCGGGTACGGCGCGGTGAAGTACTCGCGGTACACCTCGTCGTAGCCGGCGAAGTCACGCTTGAGATGCTCCAGGTGCGTGGTCACCTTCACCACATGGCTGAAGTCGAGCCCGGCCTCGGCCAGTACGGCCTTGAGGTTGTCCAGCACCTGGCGGGTCTGGGTCGCCACGTCGTCGCCGACGGTCGCGCCGGTGGCCGGGTCGATCGGGCCCATGCCCGCGGTGTAGACGAAGTCGCCGGTGTCGATGCCCTGCGAGTAGGTGCCGCCGGGCTTCGGCGCGGCGTCGGTGCGGATTTCCTTGTGGGCCATGATGGTTCGCCTTCCCGATCGCGTGTGCGGATGCGTGGGAATGCTACGTGTGGCCGGGATTCAGCGGGTGACCGCGTCGTCCTGGGCGAGCAGCGGCAACTCGTCCCGGCGGGGCAGGCCCTCCCAGTCGCCGGGCACGGTCACCGCGAACGCGCCGGCCGCGGCGGCGGTGGCCAGTCGGGTCGCGACCGGGCCGCCGCCGACCAGTTCGGCCAGGTAGCCGGCGGCGAACGCGTCGCCCGCTCCGACCGGGTCGACCGCGTGCACCCGGTGCGGCGGCACGTCGTGCGGCCTGCCGTCGACGATCGCGACCGCGCCCAGCGCGCCGCGCTTGAGCAGTACCTGGGCGGGTCCGAGCGCGGTCAACTCGCGGGCCAGGTCCACGAACGGGGTGTGGTCCGGTGCCTTGAGCACCAGGCGGGCCTCGTCCTCGGTGGCGAACAGGATGTCGGCGTGGCCGGCCAGGGCGCGCAGTTCGCCGGCGGCGTCCTCGGCCGACCACAACGCCCGCCGGTAGTTCAGGTCGAGCGAGACCGGGACGCCGGCCGCGTTCGCCTCGGCGACGGCCGCGCGCACCGCGGCGCGCGCGGTCGGGGACAGCGCGGGGGTGATGCCGGTGACGTGCAGGATCCGGGCGGAGCGCACCAGGGCGGGGTCCACGTCGTCCGGGCACAGCCGCGAACCGGCGCTGCCCGCGCGGTAGTAGCGCACGTCGGTGGCCGCGCTGGTGCGTCGGGCCTTGACCATCAGCCCGGTGGGCGCCTCCGGGTCGACCACCGCTGCGCGTGTGTCCAGTCCCTCGCCGCCGAGCACGGTCAGCACCAGCCGGCCGAACTCGTCGTCGCCGACCCGGCCGATCCACGCGGCCCGCCCGCCGAGCCGGGTGATCCCGATCGCCAGGTTGCTCTCGGCGCCGCCGGTGGCGACGTCGAGCGTGCGGGCGTGCCGCAGCGGGCCGATGTGCGGCGCGCGGAGCAGCACCATGGTCTCGCCGAGCGTGACCACGTCCGGGGTTTCCCGGGGTTCGGCGGTCATGATGTCCTCTCGCGGGCGTCGCGTCGTCGACGGCATCGGATGCGGGATCGGTTCGGGTGGGTCCGGTGGTCCGGGTGGTCCGAGTGGTTCGGGTGGGTCCGGTGGTCCGGGCGGGCCGGGCCGGTGCGCCGGGCCCGGATTGGGCCGGGACCGGCGCGGCTTCCCCGGTCAGAAGTGCGTGTTCAGTACGTCCACGATGCGGTGCTCGTCGTCCACCACCGGCACCACGCGCCACTTGTCGAAGGCCGTACAGGGGTGCGAGATGCCCAGGCAGACCAGCTCGCCCGGGGCCACCTCGGTGTCACCGAGGTCGAGGTAGGCGTGCTGGTCGTCGAGCCTGGTCACCCGCGCGGCACCCGGCTCGCGCAGCGTCCCGTCCAGCGCACGGATGCGCAGCGGCACCGGCAGGTCCTGGTCGAAGGGCACGTCGCGGCGTCCCGCGCCGAGTAGGGCCAGGCCCGGCTCGGGCACGGAGAGCACCTGCGCCCAGACCTCCAGGGCGCTCGCGAGCGAGCCCTCCTCCGGGTGCCGGACGAACGGGGTGCGCACCGCGTAGAAGCCGTCGTCGTGTGAGACGTAGGCGCCGCTGCGCAGGATGATCGTCCGGTCGGTGAGCGGCTTGCCGTCCGGTGCGAGCGTGTCCACGACCGCGTCGAACCAGGCGCTGCCGCCCGCCGAGACGATCGGCGAACCGGGCACCAGGTCGGCGATCTCGTCGGCCAGGGACGCGAGTTCGCCCATCCACGCGGACACCGCCGCGGCGTCGGGCAGGCCGCCCTCGTAGCCCGCCACGCCCGCCACGGTCAGCCCCGGCACCGCCGCCGCGACCCGGGCCAGCTCGGCCGCCTCGGCGACACCGCGGCACCCGGTCCGCTCGCCGGCGCGGCCCAGTTCGACCAGCACCGACAACTTCCCCCCGGGCACCGCCGCGAGCGCCGCCGCCGCGACCTCGACGCCCGCCCGGGAGTCGACGTAGAACAGCAGGTCCGGCCGGGTGGCGGCCCAGCGCAGCACCTTCTCGTCCAGGATCTCGTTGGCGATCAGGATCCGCGGTACGCCGAACCGGTGCGCGGCGAGCGCCTGGTTCGCCGTGGCGACGGTGATCCCCCAGGCGCCCGCGTCCAGTTGCTCGGCGAACAGCTCGGGCGACATCGTGGTCTTGCCGTGCGGGGCGAACAACACGCCGTGCCGCTCGGTGTACGCGGCCATCGTGGCCACGTTCGCGAGCAGCGCGGATTTGCGCGCGACCATCACCGGCCACGTGAGCGGCCCGTCGAAGAGGCTGTGTCCGGCGGCGCCGAACTCGTCGTCGGTGAGTTCCTCGTAGGGCAGCCAGGTGCCCTTGGTGTACGAGTCGAGGGTCATCGGGTCGCTCCCAGGGTGCGCGATACACGGAGTGCCGCCGCCGCGACCGCGGGTCCCAGCTCGCGGACCCGGGCGGCGGTGACGCGCGACGTGAGACCGGAGACCGACAGGGCCCCGACCACGACGTCGTTGTGATCGAAGATAGGCGCCGCCACGCAGCGCACCTCGGGCTCGTTCTCGCGATCGTCCACCGAGTAGCCGCGGTTGCGGATCCGGGCCAGTTCGGTGCGCAGCAGGCCGGGGTCGGTCAGGGTTCGGGTGGTGACCGTGGGCAGGCCCGCTTCGACGACCTGGGCGAACACGTCCTCGGGCAGCCAGGCGAGCATCGCCTTGCCGACCGCGGTGCAGTACATCGGCGCGCGGCTGCCGATCCGCGAGGCCATCCGTACCGCGGTCTCGTTCTCGACCTTGTCGATGTAGACGATGTGCGGCGCGTCCGGCACGCACAGGTGCACCGTGCCGCCGGCCTCGCGCATCAGGCGGTGCGCCTCCTCGGCGGCGGCGGTGCGCAGGTCGATGCCGGCCAGGTACGCCTGGCCGAGGGCGAGCGCGCCGGGGCCGAGCCGGAAGTGGCCGTGCCGGCGGTCGCGGGAGAGCAGGCCGGTGTCCAGAAGCGGCTGGGCCAGGCGCAACACGGTGCTCTTGGACAGGCCGAGCGTGTCGGCCAGCTCGGTCAGGCTCAGGCCCTCGGCGGCGGCGTGGTCGCGGACCTGCTCCAGGACGGCGAGGGCGCGGCGCAGGGACGCGGACTGGTTGCGCGGCGGGGCCGGGGCGCGGCCGGCGCGGGCGTCGTCCGGCTCGTCGGGGCGGGTCGGCGCGACCGCAGGGGTCGGTGCGGCCGCGGGGGCCGCTCCGGCGGCGCGGGGCGACGCGCCCGCGTGCGCCGGTCCGACCGCGTGGGTCGATTCGACCGGGCGGATCGGCTGGTCGACGCGGGTCGACGCGCTGCCGTCGACCGGTTCGGGGCCGTGCTCGGGAGTGCTCACTCGCATGTCCTCAGGACGGCCTGACCGGGTGCCCGGGCGGGTTGCCCGTCAGGGCTTCGAACGAGAGTACGGGGACACCCGCCACCGGCACATCGCCGCCACCGGGCACCTGTCCGCCGCGCGGCGGTACGTCGTACATGCGAGCCCTCCCTGCCCTTCCACGCGTTTTTCGCCGCGCGCGGCGCGGCGTCGCTCCCGCGTCTTCCTGCCTCGTCCGCACACCTCGCGTGACCCCGTGTGTCCGCGTGCCTGCGGTTCGGAACACACGGTGTCCGGTGGATGACCGACGGGTCGACCGAGCACGGACGTTACGTGTCCGTAAGCGTCCGATACCACTTTCGCAGCACACAGTTTTGCAGTGCACAACGTTCGGCGGGACGCCTTGTCGGATCGACGCGCCGCTTTCTAACGTCCCGCTCACGCCGCACCGGATTGTTTCCCCCTTGCGGCCCCGTTCGTGTCGATTGACGCGACGTCCAGACGTACAGGCCGACCCTCGGGTCGCGGCACCCCCCGCGATCGCCTCGGCCTGCCTCGCCGCAGGAGGAATTGTCGTGAAGATCCGGAGTTTGGCCGCCGTCGCAGTGGCCGGCATCGCGCTGGCGGCGTGCGCGCCCGGCACGGCGTCCAAGACGAAGTCCGCCGACGAACAGACCGGCACGCTCAAGGTGTGGCTGTACGACGAGGCCAACCGGGCGCCCAAGGAGAAGGTCGTGGGCGCGGCCGTCGCCGACTTCAAGGCGGCGCACCCCAAGGTGAACGTCGAGGTGGGCTACATCCCCACCGACGCGGGCCCGCGCGCGGAGAAGATGAAGGGCGCGTTCAACGACCCGAACAGCGCGCCGGACGTGGTCGAGTTCGGCAACACCGACCTGTTCGGCTACGTCCAGGCCGGCGGCCTCGCGGACATCTCCGGCGACCTGAGCAACTGGTCGGAGGCGGGCGACCTGCCCAAGGACCTCAAGGACACCACGCTGGTCGACGGCAAGATCTACGGCCTGCCGTGGTGGCTGGGCCTGCGCTCGCTGTACTACCGCACCGACGTGTTCACCGAGCTGGGCCTGAAGCCCCCCACCTCGTACGCCGAGCTGGTCGACGCGGCGAAGAAGGTGCGCCAGGCCAAGCCGGACATGCTCGGCATCGCGGTCGGCGGCAAGTACACCTTCGGCGGCCTGCCCTTCCTGTGGGCCAACGGCGGCGAGATCGCCACCCAGCAGGGCGGCAAGTACGCGGCCGCGATCGACTCGCCGCAGTCGCAGGCGGGCGTCAAGGCCTACACGGACCTGTTCGCCAAGGACATCTGTCCGCCCCAGCAGTGCGCCGACCTGACCGGCGGTAAGACGGTCGAGGCGTTCGCGGCCGGCACCGCCGGCATGGCGATCCTGCCCAACTCCTCGCGCAGCGCGGTCGAGGCGGGCACCGCCAAGGGCAAGTACGCGGTCGTGCCGCTGCCGGGCACCGCCCCGGGCTCGATCGCGCCGGCCTTCTCCGGCGGCAACGACCTCGGCGTGATGAAGTCCTCGCAGCACCGCTCGCTCGCGGTCGACTTCATGAAGATCCTGGGCGGCAAGAAGTACCAGCTCCAGATGTTCGACGCGATGGGCAACCTGCCCACGCTCGCCTCGGCACGCGGCGACGTGGTGGCCAAGGACCCGTGGCTCAAGCCGTTCATCGACACCCTGAACGCGGGCACCAAGTTCGTGCCCAAGGACGCCGCGTGGGCCAAGATCGACTCGCAGTCCGTGGTGCCGACCATGTTCCAGAAGGTGATCACCGGCAAGTCGGACGTCTCTGGCGCCACCGGCGAGGCCAAGACCGTCATCGACAACGCGTTCGCCGGGAAGTAAGCCGGTGACCACGACCACCACGCCCGCGCGGGCGGACCGGCCGGCCCCGGCCTCGGTCCGCCCGCGCGGCGGCGCGGGCAAGACGAAGACCGGACGGCGCCGCTCGTGGACGCCGTTCTGGCTGCTGCTGCCGTCGGCGGTCATCCTGATCCCGCTGTTCGGCTACCCGCTCTATCAGCTCGGCCTGCTCTCCTTCCTGAAGTTCGGTCAGCCGCAGGCATCGGCGGGCGAGGTCGCGGAGTTCGTCGGGTTCGACAACTACTCGACCCTGCTGGGCGACGACCAGTTCTGGGACGTGCTGTTCCAGACCGTGGTGTTCGCCGCGGCGTGCGTGGTGGCGACCCTGGCGGTGGGCGCGGCGCTGGCGGTGCTGCTCACCCGGGTCGGCAAGTGGCCCCGGCTGTTGCTGCTGTTCGCCGCGCTCGGCGCCTGGGCGGCGCCGGCGATGACCGGCTCGACGGTGTGGATGTTCCTGTTCGACACCAACCTGGGCCTGGTCAACGAGGTCCTGGGGATGCAGGGCCACAACTGGTTCTACGACAAGTGGTCCGCGTTCGCGCTGGTCGGCGTCGTGGTGGTGTGGCACTCGTTCCCGTTCGTGATGATCTCGCTGTACGCGGGCATCGAGTCGATCCCGGTCTCGGTGCTGGAGGCGGCCCGCCTGGACGGCGCGTCCACCTGGACCGTCTTTCGACACGTGATGCTGCCGATGTTGCGGCCGATCCTGACCATCGTGGTGATCCAGTCGATCATCTGGGACTTCAAGGTCTTCACCCAGATCTACGTGATGACCGGCGGTGGCGGCATCGCCGGCCAGAACCTGGTGCTCAACGTGTACGCGTACCAGAAGGCCTTCGCATCCTCGGACTACAGCCTGGGCGCGGCGATCGGCGTGCTGATGACGCTGATCCTGCTCACGGTCACCATCTTCTACATCCGCGCGCTGCGTCGCTCCGGGGAGGAGCTGTGAACCGTACCTCCGCCGGCGCCGTCCGGCCGGCCGGCCCCCGTCGCTCGAAGGGCAATCGCACGGTGTCCCGGCGGATCGCCAACACCACGGCGATCGTGATCGCGCTGCTCACCGTCTTCCCGCTGTACTGGATGGTGCTCTCCGCGTTCAAGCCGGACGGTGAGATCAACTCGGTCGACCCGCGTCCGTGGACGTGGCATCCGACGTTGTCCAACTTCCGGGACGCGTTCGGGGTCAGCGGCTTCGGCGGCTACTTCCTGAACAGCCTGATCGTGGCGAGCGTGGTGGTGGTGCTGTCCGGGCTCGTGGCGTTCCTGGCGGCGGTGGCGCTGACCCGGTTCAACTTCAAGTTCCGCACCACGATCCTGGTGATGTTCCTGGTCGCCCAGATGGTGCCGGTCGAGGCGCTGACCATCCCGCTGTTCTTCCTGGTCCGCGACATCGGCTCGGTGGCGCCGCAGTTCGGGCTGAGCACGCTCGGCTCGCTGATGCTGGTCAACCTGGCCTTCTCGCTGCCGTTCGCCATCTGGATGTTGCGCGGCTTCGTCAAGGCGATCCCGGAGTCGCTGGAGGAGGCGGCGCGGATCGACGGGGCGAACCGGTTCACCATCCTGTGGCGGATCCTGTTCCCGCTGGTGGCGCCCGGGCTCGCGGCGACGTCGGTGTTCTCGTTCATCACCGCGTGGAACGACTTCGTGTTCGCGAAGACGTTCATCCTGGACACCGATCACCAGACCTTGCCGGCGGCGCTGATGGTGTTCTTCAAGCCGGACGAGAACGACTGGGGCGGGATCATGGCTGCTTCGACGCTGATGACCATTCCGGTGTTGATCTTCTTCGTGCTGGTGCAGCGGCATCTGGTGTCGGGGTTGGGCGGGGCGGTGAAGGACTGACGGTTCGGGGTGTGTCGGCGTTCGGTCGTCGTTGGTATCCGTGGTGACCTCCTCGTTGGTGAAGGGCTGATTCCGTGTCTTCGTCTTCCTCGTCCGTGGCACCGGTGGCATCCGGGCCGTCCGTGGTTCCGCGACCGGCGCGGATGACGCCCGGTGTGGGCGGGTTCGTACTGACGCCCGCGACCGGGTTGAGCCATCCGCCGGAACTGGCGGGCGAGGCGGCGTGGTTGCGCGGCGCGCTCGGCCCGGCGACCGGGTGCCTGCTGCCGCCGGGGCCGGGGATCGAGTTGCGGCTCGACCCGGAGGCGCTGCCGGCGGAGGGATACCGCCTTGAGGTCACCGCCGCCGGGGTGGACCTGTGCGGTGGTGCGCCGGCGGGGGTGTTCGCGGGCCTGCAGACGCTGCGGCAGTTGTTGCCGGCGGACGTGTTCCGGCGCGGACGGGTGCGGGACGGCGCGTGGTCGATGCCGGCGTGCCTGATCGAGGACGCGCCGGCGTTCGGGTGGCGCGGGGTGATGCTGGACGTGGCCCGGCACTTCGTGCCCAAGCAGGACGTGCTGCGCTTCGTCGACCTGCTGGCCGCGCATCGGCTGAACGTGCTGCACCTGCATCTGACCGACGACCAGGGCTGGCGGATCGAGGTGCCGGGGTGGCCCCGGCTGACCTCGGTGGGCGCGTGGCGCACCGCGAGCATGCGCGGGGCGCGGCAGCACGAGCGCTTCGACGAGAAGCCGCACGGCGGCTTCTACACGGGCGACGATCTGCGCGAGATCGTCGCGTACGCGGCCGATCGGCACATCACCGTGGTGCCCGAGATCGACCTGCCGGCGCATGTCCAGGCGGCGGTGGCGGCGTATCCGTCGCTGGGCGCGGTGCCGGTGGACGGGGTGCGTACCCGCTGGGGCGGGCTGTCCGACGGGGTGCTGGCGCCGACCGAGGAGGCGCTGGGCTTTTGCCGCGACGTGTTGGCCGAGGTGTGCGCGATCTTCCCCTCGCGGTATGTGTGCGTCGGCGGCGACGAGGTGCCGACCGGGCCGTGGGAGCGGATGGGGCACCCCGACCCCGGCTCGCTGGGCGGCTGGTTCGTGGCCGAGTTGGCGAAGATGTTGGCCGCGCACGGGCGGGTGGTGTTCGGCTGGGACGAGGTGCTGGCGGGCGGCGACGCGGTGCCGTCGGACGCGTTGATCGGGGGGTGGCGCGCCGAGCACGGGACGATCGTGGCGGCGCGGGCCGGGTTCGACGTGGTGGCGTGCCCCGACATGTCGGTGTACTTCGACTACCGCCAGGGCGAGGCGGCGGACGAGCCGATTCCGGTGGGGCCGTTGTTGACGTTGGCGGACGTGTACGCGTTCCGGCCGGTGCCGTCGGTGCTCACCGCCGAGGAGGGCGCGCGGATCCTGGGCGGGCAGGCCCAGATCTGGACCGAGCACATGGATTCGGTGCGGCGGATCGACTACATGGCCTTCCCGAGGATGTGCGCGTTCGCCGAGGCGGTGTGGTCGGGGCCGGGCGACTTCGCGGAATTCACCGAGCGGTTGACGTCGGCGCACCTGGCGCGGCTGGACGCGTTGGGCGTGGAGTACCGCCCCCTCGACGGGCCGCACCCGTGGCAGACCCGGCCGGACGCGCCGGGGTTCCCGAAGTCGCGGGCGGAGCGGGAGGCGGAGTTGTTGGAGCTGACGGAGAACATCAGGGGTGGGGCGGTGGGGTGAGGCGGAGCGGGGTGCGGCCCCGCTTCGCGGGGGACTGACACCTGACGCTGCGTCAGTTATGGTCGCCCGGATGGGTCCGGGCGGCCTCGGCCTCCTCGCCCCTCCCCCACGAGAGGTTGGTCGGTGCCGTCATGCCTTCCGGATACCACGCGATCCCGAACCTGGTCGGGCTGTACGCCGAGCGCATCGACGCGGGCGATTTCGCGGGCGTGGGCGAGTTGTTCGCGCACGCCGTGATCACCTCGGAGGGCCAGGACCTGGAGGTGCGGGGCGCGGCCGGGGCGCGGGAGATGTACGAGGCGTGGACGCGCCGGTATCCCGACAACGGCACGCCGCACACGCGGCACGTGACCACGAACCTGATCGTGGACGTCGACGACGACGCGGGGACGGGCACGTGCCGCAGCTACGTCACGGTGTTCCAGGCGCTGCCCGACTTCCCTCTCCAGCCCGTCTTCACCGGCCGGTACCACGACACCTTCGCCCGCCTCGACGGGGCGTGGCGCTTCACGCGCCGCCACATGATCACGGACTACGTGGGCGACCTGAGCCGGCACCTGAACCACCCGCTGTAGGGAGGGCGGCCGGGCGGTCAGGCGGTCAGGCGAAGGTGACGCCCTCCGGGGGGACGTCGACGCGGCTGTCGTCGTCCAGGATCGGGACGCCCAGGCGCTCGTGGGCGATGCGCTGGGCGGCGAGGGCCTGTGGCAGTCGGGTGTCGTAGCCGCCGCCGAGGAGCGCGGCGGCGCGGCGGGGGGTGACCAGGACCCGGCTCCACGACCAGCCCGTGGCCGGGTCGGGGGCGAGCGGGCCGAGCGCGGCGAGCCGGGCGGCGCTGCGGGAGCGCACATCGCCGCCGTCCGGGTCGGACAGGTAGCCCACATGGGTGATTTCGCCCAGCACCGCGTTGGCCTCCTCGGCCACCTCGCGCGCCAGGGTCGCGAGCGCGTCCACGTCCTCCGGCTCGGCGCCGCCGCCGGGCAGCGCGTACCCGCCGTCGGGGTCGCCCACAAGGAGCACCCGACCGTCCGGATCGAACAGCCACCCCGCCGCCCGGCCCACGGGCGTACCGGCCGGGATCGGCTCGTCCTCGTGCCAGACCCGCTCCTTCGGCGGCCGATACTCGCGCCCGTCGACCACGTACAGACAGGCCCCCGACGCCTCCGCCTCCAACGCGACCGAGACCCGCCGCCGGGTGCGTCCCGGAAAACGCGGCAGCGCCTCGTCGGGCGTGAGCACGTACACCGCGTCCAACTCGGCGTCGGCCGGGGCGAGTACGGCGACCTGCTCGTCGGTGAGCGTCGGCCCGGCGAAGACGAAGTCGAGCACGACCCGCCCGAACGCCGCGGCGGACGTGGTGCACACCGCGAGCAACCGCCCGACCGCGAGGTCGAGGCCCAATTCCTCCCGCACCTCGCGCCCGGCCGTCTCGTGCGGGGACTCCCCGGCCTCGGCCGTCCCGCCGGGCAGGTCGAGGCCGGGCTTGTACCCGGGGTCGACCACCACGAGCCGACCGCGCCGATCGTGCAGCACCATCGAGGCGCCCACGACCACGCCCGGCAGGCCGGCGCAGTAGTCGATCAGCTCCCGGGATACCGGCTCGTCGATGCCATCCACGCTCATCCGCTCCCCCGTCACATCCGTCGTCGTCCCGGGCGACCCGCTCGCCGCCCATCCTCGCGGACGGGTCGCCCGTACCGGGCAGGCGGGTGCATGGATCGCAACCTTTCGGGCCCCACGACAGATATACGAGGTGTCAAGTCCGACCCCGCACACCCCGAGGAGCACGATGTCGCACATCCGTCCGCGTCGGCTCGCCCAGGCGGCCCTGCTCACCGCCGTCGGCGTCATCCCGCTGTTCTCCGCCGGCGCCGCCCAGGCGGTCACCCCGGCCCCGCCCGGCCTGACCGGCATCACCCAGCCGGACCCCGAGCACTACGGCCTGCCGACGGTCCCCAACGTCCTCGAAGAACCCGCCTCCGACACGGTCGTGGCCCCGCTCAAGGACACCCTGGCCCCCGGCGTCGTCGGCGCCGCCCCCGCCACCGACCGCGGCCTCAACGCCCCGATGGCCGCCGCCGACCGCTCCATCACCCAGGGCACCCACCACGAGACGACCACGAACGCCGCCGACGCGGTGGAAGGGGCAACCACCCCCCTGCGCGAACTCCCCACCCAATTCTGACCCCGCCCAGGCACTTCGAAAAACAGCCCCCGAGCCCGCCCCCGCTCCGGGGGCTGTTCATCGCCCGCCACGGGCCCCGGCCACCCGCCAACCCCAGGCCGCCACCAGAGGCGAAACCCTCACCAAGGCACAAGCCACCCTGCCGAGCATCGAGGAATACCACCCTGATCGCCCTCGACCGCCCCGCCCGACCCCCGCCAGGAACGAAGAAGGCCCCTGACCGCGTTTCCGCAGATCAGGGGCCCTCATCAAGGTGTGGCGGGTGTTGGGTTCGAACCAACGTAGGCGTACACCGGCAGATTTACAGTCTGCTCCCTTTGGCCACTCGGGCAACCCGCCTTGTGCGTCTTTCGGCGCGACGGGGACAACAATAGCGGACCACCCCGGGTGCTTCGCCACTCGGTATCGGTTCGGGTGGGGGCGGGTGCGGTCGGGGTCGCGGTTGTGGGGGACGCTCTAGGCTGGAGGGGTTGCCTTCCCTCCCTGTCAGATCCCACAGAAAGCGATTCCGAGCCTTGGCTGACTCCTCTTTCGACATCGTGTCCAAGGTCGACCGTCAGGAGGTCGACAACGCGCTGAACCAGACCTCGAAGGAGATCGCGCAGCGGTTCGACTTCAAGAACGTCGGCGCGCACATCGGCTGGACCGGCGAGCAGATCGAGATGCGCGCCAACTCCGAGGAGCGCGTGAACGCGATCCTCGACGTGTTCCAGGGCAAGCTGATCAAGCGCAGCATCTCGCTCAAGTCGCTCGACGCCGGTGAGCCGAAGGCGTCCGGCAAGGAGTACAAGATCTTCGCGTCGATCCAGGAGGGCATCTCCCAGGAGAACGCGAAGAAGGTCTCCAAGATCATCCGCGACGAGGGCCCCAAGGGCGTCAAGGCGCAGATCCAGGGCGACGAGCTGCGTGTGTCGTCGAAGAACCGGGACGACCTCCAGGAGGTCATCGCGCTGCTCAAGGGCAAGGACCTGGAGTTCGCGCTCCAGTTCGTGAACTACCGCTAGTCGCGGTCGTCGCCGCGCGGCGGCGTGGTGGCGATGTCATGGCGACGTGGGCTCGGTGGCCCGGCGTCGACCGGGACGAAGGGCACGACGAGGGTCCGGGGAGGGGTCGCCTGCCGGCGGCCCCTCCCGCGGTTCTCGCCGTGCCCTTCGTGCGTGTCGGCGGCGGGCCACCGAGCCCACGTCGCCAGGCCCTGTCCGGCGGATCTTGGCGGGTTCGCCGGACAGGGTCTAGCGGGGCGCCGCCGCCTTGGGCTCGGTTGCGGTTCGGGTGGTCAGGACCTCGGTCAGGTGGGTGGGGACCCGGTCTTCCTCGAGGCGGCCCGTGAAGCCCGCGTGGAGCACTCTGAGGGCCTCCTCGTAGGCGAAGGGGGCCAGGTCCGCGCCCGTGGCCAGGTGTTCCTGGGCGATCGCGAACATCGTCAGCGCGTGCCGGCGGAACCTCGCGACGCGGCCCGTCGGCGGCACCGGCCAGCGGGCGATCACCGTGCGGTAGGTGTCCTCGTACTGGCTCAGCCACGCGACCCGGGCCGCCATCCCGCCCGCCAGGCTCGCGTCGGCCGGTTCCCGGTGGTAGACCACCCCCGGCTCGGACAACCGGGTGAACGACCAGCCCCGGTCGTGCACCAGGCGCAGCCACAACGACCAGTCGACCAGGATCGGCAACTCCGGGTCGAAGCGGAACCACGACGCGGGCGCGGTGTGCGCGGGGTTGCGGGCGACCACGGCCGTGGTCGGGACGAAGTTGGCCACCGAGAGCATGTCCGGGTCGTACGGGAAGTCGTAGCGGTACGGGCTGCCCGCCGGGATCTCGCCCGGCACCGCCCGCTCCCCGCTCAGCACGCAGTCCGCGTACACGGCGTCCGTCCCGGAGTGCTCCAGCGCGGCCAGGGCCCGGTCGAGGTGGCCCGGCAGGTACAGGTCGTCGTCGTCGAGGAAGGCGACGAAGCGGCCGGTGGCGATCTCCAGGCCCGCGTTGCGCGCCGCGGCCGGCCCCCGCGAGCGCGGGAACGACAACAGTCGCACGGTCATCCCGCGCACCCCCAGCGGCAGCACCCCCGCCACGTCCGCGCCGCCGTCGTTGATCACCACCACCTCGATGCCGCGGATGCCCTGGAGGGCCACGCTGCGCAGGGCGTCGGCCAGTTGGGCCGTGCGATCCCGGGTGGGAACGATGACACTGACCGTCGCCGCCACGGCAACCTCCGCGCTTCCCGAGGTGGGATCAACAGGGCTTACCGGTGGATTTCGCCACACCGGTGTCTCGACCCATATCGACACACCGGGTGCGCGACTACAGCGATCGGGTGCTCGTCTCCCTCGTACGAGACCTCCCGATTGGCCTGTCCGGGCTCAGACGCCGACGTGCATCGGGTCGCTCGTCGAGACGATCTCGCGGCCCAGCGGGGTGAGCGAGACCGGGATCAGCTTGAAGTTGGCCAGGCCCAACGGGATGCCGATGATCGTGATGCACAGGAGCACGCCGGTGACCAGGTGGCCGAGCGCCAGCCACCAGCCGAACAGCACGATCCACAGGATGTTGCCGAGCATCGACCCGGCCCCGGCGTCCGGACGCCACTCCACCCGCCGCCCGAACGGCCACAGCGCGTACGCCGCGATCCGCCAGGCCGCGATGCCGAGCGGAATGGTCACCACGAGGAAGAAGAGCAGGAAGCAGACGATGCCGGCGACCGCGTAGCCGATCGCGAGCCAGAAGCCGGCGAAGACGAGCCAGATGACGTTCAGGACAGTTTTCACGAGGGTTGTTCTACCCCGGCCCAGGCCGACATGCCGTCACCCATAGGACTGACCGCGGCGAAATCACGAGGCCGCGCACCACTCGCGAGAACACTTACCGCCCCGCCATCTGCTCCAGCCGCGCGATCCGGTCCGCCATCGGCGGGTGGGTCGAGAACAGCTTGCTCATCCCGCCCGCGCCCCGCCGGAACGGGTTGGCGATCATCAGCGAGCTGGTGGTCTGCAACTTCGGCTCCGGCGGCAGCGGCAGCGCCTGGGTGCCCGCGTCCAGCTTGCGCAGCGCGCTCGCCAGCGCCAGCGGGTCGCCGGTGAGCCGGGCCCCGGAGGCATCCGCCTGGTATTCACGCGATCGACTGACGGCCAACTGGATGACACTGGCCGCCAGCGGCCCCAGGATCATGATGGCCAGCATGCCGAACAGGCCGGGGCCCTCGTCGTCGTTGCTGCGGCCGAACGGGATCAGCCAGGCGAAGTTGACCAGGAACATGATCACGCTGGCCAGCGCGCCGGCCACGGACGAGATCAGGATGTCCCGGTTGTACACGTGCGACAGTTCGTGCCCGATCACCCCGCGCAGCTCCCGCGCGTCCAGGATGCGCAGGATGCCGGTCGTACAGCACACCGCCGCGTTGCGCGGGTTGCGGCCGGTGGCGAACGCGTTCGGCGCCTCGGTGGGCGAGATGTACAGGCGCGGCATCGGCTGGCGCGCGTCGTTGGAGAGTTCGCGCACGATCCGGTACAGCTCGGGGTTCTCCGCCTCGCTGACCGGACGCGCCCGCATCGAGCGCAGCGCGATCTTGTCGCTGTTGAAGTAGGCGTAGCCGTTCGTCGCGAGCGCCACGAACAGGGCGATGATCAACCCGGTGCGCCCGAAGAAGCTGCCGACGACCAGGATGAGCGCCGACATCCCGCCGAGCAGTACGGCGGTCTTCAGTCCGTTGTGCTGGCCGTGCACGGCAGAGTCCTCTCGAAGCGTCAGCGTCCAGGGGTGACAATGCGGGCCCGTGCGGGGTATCCGCCGGCTTGTCGCCCTCTGCCCGTTGTCTCTTCTTTCGCAACGGGACAACGCCACCCAGAGTTCCCTTCCGAGGCGGGCGTAACCCCCCGCCTCGGGACGGAACCGCAGGTCAGCCGAGCAGCCCCGGCATGGTGAGCACCCGCAGGACCAGCTGCGGCGCGACCGAGAGCAGCACCCCGAGCGCCCCCGTGAGCACGAGCGCGGCGACCAGCGGAAGCGGCATCGGGGCCGTCCCGGTACGCACCCCGGCCGCCCCCTCGGAACCCGCGACCGGCGGCATCCCCGGCGCCTCGGCCGCGAACAGCTGCGCCGTCCACGCCAGGTAGTAGTACAGGCCGATCACCACGTTGACCGCCATCACCACGGCCAGCCATCCGGTGCCGGCCCCGATCACCGCCTGGAACACCGTCACCTTGGCGAACAGCCCGGCCAGACCCGGCGGGATACCGGCCAGGCACAGCAGGAAGAACGCCATCGCGAGCGCCGCGACCGGATGCGCGCGGAACAGGCCGCGATGGTCGGCGACCAGCCCGCCCCGCTCGCGCGCGACCAGCGTCACCACGGCGAACGCGCCCAGGTTCATCACCGCGTACACCGCCAGGTACGCCACCGCCGCGGGCAGCGTGTCGGCCAGGTCCTCGCCGTGCCCGGCGGCCGTGCCGAACGGCACCAGCACATAGCCCGACTGGGCGATCGAGGACCACGCGAGCAGCCGTACCGCGTCGGTCTGCCGCAGCGCGGCCACGTTGCCCGCGGTCATCGTCACCGCGGCGAGCACCGCGAGGGCCGGCCCCCACAGGTGCGCGTACGGGCGGAAGGCGATGCCGGCGACGAGCAGCAGCCCGGCGAAGCCCGCGGTCTTCGAGACCACCGACAGGTACGCGGCGACCGGGATCGGCGCACCGCGATAGGTGTCCGGCGCCCAGGCGTGGAACGGCACCGCCGCGACCTTGAAGGCGAACCCGATCATGGTCAGCACCGCGCCGGTCGCGGCCACGTGGGTGAGCTTCGGATCGAGCCGGTCCAGCTCGCCCGCGATCCGGGCCAGATGCACGCTGCCGGTGCTCCCGTACACCAGGCTCACCCCGAACAGCAGCACCGCGGTTGCGCCGGCCGAGAGCAGGAAGAACTTCAGCGCCGCCTCGCCGCCCCGGCCGTCCCGGCGCAGCCCGACCAGCGCGAACGCGGGCAGCGACAACGTCTCCAGCGCGACCACCAGGGTGAGCAGGTCGCGGGCCCCGGCCAGCGCCACCGCGCCGGTCACCGAGGACAGCAGCAGAAAGTGGTACTCCCCGCCCGGCACCTCCGACGAATCGCCCGCCCCCTCGACGCCGTCCGCCCGCACCATCGGCATCGACAGCAGCACCACCACGAACGCCGAGCCGAGCAGGACCAGCTGTAGCACCAGGGTCAGATCGGTGACCACGTACGAACAGCCCGACGGCGAGCAGAACGTTCCGCGCGCGTCGTCCCCGTCCGCCCGCAGCGGCAACAACAGCACCAGGCCCGCGCCGAGCCCGGCCAGCGTCAGCCAGGGCAACACCGCCTTGCGCGCACCCTCCAGGAACAGGTCCGCGAGCAGCACCACGAGCGCGGCGACCGCGACCGCGACCACCGGAGAGATCGCGAGCCAGTCGATCGACTGGACGTCGAACGGCATGTCAGCTGCCTCCCATGAGGGCACGCACGGCCGGGTCGGTGATCGCGAGCAGGGTGGCCGGCCACAGCCCGGCGACCAGCGTCAGCGCGACGAGCGGGGTCCACACCACGAGTTCCGGACCGGTCACGTCCACCTCGGCGGCCGGCTCGCCGCCCGCCGGTCCCATGCAAAGCCGCCGGACCAGGCCGAGCAGATAGGCCGCGGTCAGCACGGTGCCCAGGCCGGCGATCGCCAGGAAGGTCCGGTAACCGCCGACGGACAACCCGGCGCCCGGCTCGTACGCGCCGTACATCGCCAACAGCTCGCCCCAAAAGCCCGCCAGCCCCGGCAGCCCGAGCCCGGCCACCGCGCCGAACGCGACCAGGGCGCCCAGCCGGGGCGTACGCCCGTACATCCCGCCGCCCAGCCGGCCGAGCAGCGCCGTGCCGCGCCGGTCCTTGACCGCGCCCGCCAGGAAGAACAGCAGGCCGGTGACCAGTCCGTGGCCGATGTTGACGAACAGCGCGCCGTTGACGCCCTGCGGGGTGAGCGTGGCGATGCCAAGCAGCGCGAAGCCCATGTGGCCCACCGACGAGTAGGCGATGATGCGCTTCAGGTCCCCGTCCGGGTCGCGCAGCAGCGCCAGGCACACCAGCGACCCGTACACGATGCCGACCACGCCGAACGCGGCCAGATAAGGCGCGAACGTCTCGGCGCCCTCCGGCAAAACCGGCACCGCGATCCGGATCAGGCCGTACGTGCCCATCTTGAGCAGGACGCCCGCCAGAAGGACCGAGCCCGCCGTCGGCGCGGCGGTGTGCGCGTCGGGCAGCCAGGTGTGCAGCGGCCACATCGGCACCTTGACCGCCAGGCCCAGGCCGATCGCCAGGAACGCGAGCACCTGTACGCCGTGCGACATGCCCTCGCCGTGCCGGTCGGCGAGTTCGACCATGTCGAAGGTGCCGGTCTCGGCCTGGATCAGCAGGAAGCCGAGCAACATCACGGCCGAGCCGAGCAGCGTGTACAGGATGAACTTGTACGACGCGGGGCCGCGCTCGCCCGGACTCCCCCACCGATTGATCAGGAAGTACATCGGCACCAGCACGACCTCGAAGAACAGGAAGAACAGGATCAGGTCGAGGGCCGCGAAGGTACCGAGCGTGCCGGTCTCGAGGACCAGGAACAGCGCGACGAAGGCCCGCGAGGAGCCGCCCGGCGGAATGTTCCACAGGCTGTGGACAGCGACCAGCAGGGTCAGCAGCGCGGTGAGCACGAGCAGCGGCAGCGAGATGCCGTCGATGCCGAGGTGGAACCGCAACCCGAGCGAGGGCGCCCAGGACACGTCCGTCTCGAACCGCATCCCCCGCCCGCGCCGGAACGCGCAGGCCAGTGCGACGGCGCCGGCCAGGGTCGCCGCGGTGGCGCCGACGCCGATCAGCCGGGCCGCCCGATCACCGACCCCGGGCAGCAGGAGCAGGGCGGCACCGAGCAGCGGCGCGGCCACGACGAGGATCAGCACGACGCTCACCGCGGGGTCTCCTGGGCGTGAAGGGGCGTCGGGGGAAACGACCGGGGGCGGATCACGAGCCCACCGCCACCGCGAGGGCGAGCACGACCACGCCGGCGAACAGGCCGGTCAGATACAGCCGGGTGTTGCCGTTCTGGCCGCGGCGGATCCCGCCGCCGAGCAGCCACGCGCTCTGCGCCGCGCCCTTGACGTAGGTGTCGATCACGGCCCCGTCGGTGAACCGGGCCGCCTTGGCGGCCGCTCGGACCGGGGTGAGCACCAGCGCCGCGTACAGCCCGTCCACATCGAACCCGCGCAACGCCGGGCCGCGCACCGGACCGAGCACCCGGGCCGGGTCGGCGGCCGGATCACGCCGCCACGCCGCGGCGACCGTACCCGCGCCCAGGAGCAGCGCGACCAGCGCCAATCCCGTGGTCAGCGGATGCGGAGTCAACTCGTCGTAGCCGAGTTCACCGCCCAGTGAGGGCAGCCCGGGGAAGGCCAGGAAGCCGAACAGCACGGTGGGCACGGTGAGGACCACCAGCGGCCACACCATCGCGCCCGGGGCCTCGCCGTGTCGGCCCCGCCCGGGTTCGCCGTAGTCCGCCGCGTCCGCGTGCGCCGGCACCTCCGCACCGGGCGCCGCCTCGCGCGTCGGCCCGAAGAACACCCGCAGCCAGACCCGGGTCGCGTAGGCCGCCGTCACCGCGGCCGTCAGCAGCCCCGCCACCAGCACCAGCCAACCGGCGACGGCGGGCACCGAACCGTGCCCGGCGGCGGTGTGCTCGGCCGCGCCGAGCACCGCCTCCTTGCTGAAGAAGCCGGAGAACGGCGGCACACCGGCGAGTGCGGCCAGACCCGCCGTCATGGTCCAGAACGCGATCGGGGCGCGCCCGCGCAGGCCGCCCATGCCGGCCAGCGCGCCGGTCCCGGCCACGTGGATCAGCACACCCGCGCCGAGGAAGAGCAGCGCCTTGAACGCGCCGTGCGAAAGCAGGTGGAACACCGCCGCGTCACGCCCGCCGACCGCCAGGCCGCCGGTCATGTAGGCGAGTTGGCCGACCGTGGACCACGCGAGCACCCGCTTCAGGTCCTCCTGGGCGAGCGCGGCGAGCGCCGAGCCGACCATCGTCACCGCGGCCATGACGGCGAGCACGATCAGCGTCGGGTGCGCGGCCAGGAACGCCGGGTAGAGCCGGGCCACCAGGTAGGCGCCCGCGGCGACCATGGTGGCCGCGTGGATCAGCGCGGACACCGGGGTGGGGCCGGCCATCGCGTCGGGCAGCCAGGTCTGCAGCGGCACCTGGGCCGACTTGCCCGCGACGCCGCCCAGCATCAGCAGGGTGCCCGCGGTGACCCAGCCTGCGCCGCCCTCGGGCACGGCCGCGAGCACGTCGCGGATCCGGAACGAGTCGGCGCCCGCGGCCAGGACGAGGATGCCGATCAGGAACGGCACGTCGCCCAACTTGGTGACCACGAAGGCCTTGATCGAGGCCGAGCGGGCCGCCTCCGTCTCCCAGTGGTGGCCGATCAGGAAGTAGGAGCAGACGCCCATCACCTCCCAGCCGACGAGCAGCACGATCAGGTCGCCGGTGTAGACCACGAGCAACATCGCCGCGGTGAACAGCGAGACCAGCGCGGCGTAGGAGGAGTAGCGCGGGTCCTCGCGCAGATAGGCCGCCGAGTAGACCTGCACGAGCAGCGCGACCACGGTGACGAGCACCGCGGACAGCGCGGCGAGGCCGTCCACGCGCAGCCCGAGGGTGATGTCGAGGGCGCCGGTGGGGGTCAGCCGCACCGCCGACTCGCGCACGTCGCCGCCGATGCCGGCGGCCGGCACGATCGTGAGCACGGTGGCGGCCAGGCCGGCGGGTACGGCGATCAGGACCGGGCGCACCCGGCGTCCGAACAGCAGCCCGAACAGGGCGGCGAGCGCGGGCAGTGCGATGGCCGTCGCGGCGGCGACCGTCATACCGACCCCTCCTTGTGCTCGGCCAGCTCGCGCAGGTCGGGGATGTCGGCGGTGGCCCGGTTGCGGAACACCATCAGCACGATCGCCAGGCCCAGGCCGATCTCGGCGGCGGCGATGGTGATCACGAACAGGGTCAGCGCCTGTCCGGCGTGCAGCGTGTCGCGCAGGTACATGTCGAACGCGACCAGGTTGACGTTGACCGCGTTGAGCATGAGCTCGATCGACATCAGCACCAGGATCGCGTTGCGGCGCGCGAGCACCCCGTACAGCCCGATGCCGAACAGCAGGACGGCCAGGACGAGCGGATAGACCAGATGCATCGGGTCAGTCCTTCCGATCCGAGCGCGCGCGGGCCCGGGAGCGGGAGAGCACGACGGCGCCGATCAACGCGGCCAGGAGCAGCACGGACAACACCTCGAACGGCAACACCCACACCTTGAACAGGCTCTCCCCGGTGACCTTCGTGGTGCCCACGGTGTCGTCGCCCAGGTGGAGGTAGGCGGTCCGGAACGCGTCCACGATCACGGTGACCAGGGTCGCCGTGGCGCCGAGCGCGACCGCGGCGGCCGGGATCCGGGCGGTGCGGTCGGCCGGTTCCGAGTAGCCGATCGGCGCCTTGGTGAGCATCAGCCCGAACAGCAGCAGCACCACGACCGCGCCGACGTAGATCAGCACTTGGACCCAGGCGATGAACTCGGCGGTGAGCAGCAGGTACTCGGCGGCCAGGCCGCCGAGGGTGACCACCAGCCACAGCGCGGCGTGCACGACCTGACGGGTGGTCACCACGAGCAGCGCGGAGCCGAGCACCACCAGGCCGATCAGCACGAACGCGATCTCCGCGCCGGTGGGCGAGAGGAACCCGTGCTCGGTGGCGGCGAGATTCACGGTGTCTCCTCCGCGTCCGACGCGGCGGCCCGGGCCGCGGCCGCGGCCTTCTCCGCCTTCTCCACGGCCTTGCGGGCCTGGGTCAGCTCCTTGGGGTCCTCGGCGCGCTCGTCGAGGGCGGGCGGCGGCGGGACCGTCCACATCCACTCGCGCAGCCGGTCCTTCTCGTGCGTGAGCTCGTGGATGTCGCCCGTCGCGTACTCGAACTCGGGCGACCAGAACAGCGCGTCGAACGGGCACACCTCGACGCAGATCCCGCAGTACATGCACAGCGCGAAGTCGATCGCGAAGCGGTCGAGCACGTTGCGGGTGCGGTCGCGCGCGCCGGGTTCGCGGGCGGGCACGACCTCCTTGTGCGAGTCGATGTAGATGCACCAGTCGGGGCATTCGCGCGCACACAACATGCAGACCGTGCAGTTCTCCTCGAACAGCGCGATCACCCCGCGCGAGCGGGGCGGCAGTTCGGGGAGCACCTCCGGATAGGACTGGGTGGTGCTGCGCCGGGTGAGCGTCTTGAGGGTCACCGCGAGGCCCTTGGCCAGGCCCTTCATCAGGTCGCCACCTTTACCACGCCGGTCAGGACGAGTTGGCCGAGCGCGAGCGGGACGAGCGTCGTCCAGGCCAGCTTCTGCAGCTGGTCCTCGCGCAGTCGCGGGTAGCTGACCCGCAGCCAGATCACCACGAACGCGAGCACGCCGATCTTGAGCAGGGTCCACAACCAGCCGACCGAGTCCGACCACGGCCCGTGCCAGCCGCCGAGGAAGAGCACGGTGGTCAGCGCGCAGACGACCAGGATCCCGGCGTACTCGGAGAGCAGGAACAGCGCGAAGCGCAGGCCGGTGTACTCGGTGTAGGCGCCGAAGATGATCTCCGAGTCGGCGACCGGCATGTCGAACGGCGGGCGCTGGATCTCGGCGAGGCCGGCGGTGAAGAACACCACGCCGCCGATCGCCTGCCAGGGCAGCCACCACCACTCGAAGCCCTCGACGATCCCGGGCAGCGACACGGTGCCGGCGGCCATCGCGACCGAGGCCGCGGCGAGCAGCATGGGCAGCTCGTACGCCATCAGCTGGGCCGCCGCGCGGATGCCGCCGAGCAGCGAGTACTTGTTGGCCGACGCCCAGCCGCCCATCAGCGAGCCGAGCACGCCGACGCCCATCACCGCGAGCACGAACACGATGCCGGCGTCGATGGTGCGGCCGACGAATCCGTTCGGGCCGATCGGGATGGCGATCAGCACCACGAAGTAGGGGATCAGCGCGACGGCCGGCGCGAGTTTGAAGACCCGGCGGTCGGCTCCGGCCGGGACGATGTCCTCCTTCTGGGCGAACTTGACGCCGTCGGCGACCAGTTGTGCCCAGCCGTGAAAGGCGCCGGCGTAGATCGGGCCGACCCGGGCCTGCATGTGCGCCATCACCTTGTGCTCGGTCTGACCGATCACCAGGGGCAGCACGAGGAAGGCCCCGAGCACGAGAACGAGCCGGAGGCACACGTCGAGGAGACTCACGGGGTGTCCCCTTCGGCGGGTTCGGTCGGATCGGTGGACTCGGCGGGCTTGGTCGGCTCGGCGGGCTTGGTCGGCTCGGCCGGCTTGGTCGGCTCCACGGGTTCGGCGGCCTTCGTGGGCTCGGCCCCAGCGGGCCCGGGGGGCGGAGCGGGCGCGGCGGATTCGGCCGGCCCGGTGGGCTCCGCAGGTGCGGCGGGCTCTGCGGTGGGCGGTGCCTGGGCCGGCTGCGCGGCCGGCGGCGTCTGGCTCGCGGATCCCTGGGACGCGCTGCGGGTGCGCCGCGCCGGGGGCGCACCCTCCGCCGCCTGGCTCGCCGATCCGGCCGAGGCGCTGCGGGTCCGGCGCGGCGGCGCGCCCGCGCCCTCCGTCGTCCCCGTCCCGGCCTGGCTCGCCGACCCCGCCGACGCGCTGCGGGCGCGGCGGGGGCGCTCCTCGGCCGCCGCCGCGGCCTCGGCCGCCGCCTCCTCCTTGTGCGGACCCCACGAGGCCGGGTCCGGCACACCCGGCGGCAGTGTGCGCCGCCGACCCGGCGAGCGCCCGGGCCCGCCGCCGTGGTCGGACTCGCCCGGCTCCTTGGCCCCCGGCCAGGGCTTGGCCACCCGCGCGGCCAGGACGAACTCCTTGCGCAGCGGATGCCCCTCGAACCCGTCCGGCAACAACAGCGGATCCAGGCCGGGGTGCCCGGTGAAGTCGATCCCGAACATCTCGTGCGTCTCGCGCTCGTGCCAGCGGGCCCCCGCGTACACCCCGGTCACGCTCGCCAACACCGCGCTCTCGCGCGGCACCCGGGTACGCAGCAGCAGCCGGGGCCCGCGCGGGATGGCGCACACGTGGGCGACCACGCCGAACCCGTCCGCGAGTTCGTCCACCCCGGTGAGCCAGTCGAAGAACGCACAACCGAGCCGATCGCGCGCCGAGGTCAGCGCGTCGACCCAGTGCTCGGGCGCGACGTCGAGCGTGACGAGCCCGTAGGCGTCCGACACGGCGAGCACCAGTTCCTCGCCCACCCCGGCGCGGATCTCCTCCGGGGTCATCCGGCACCCCCGGCCGGCGGCGCGGGCGGCGCGACCGGCGGCCGGCTCAGCGCGGCGGCGGGCAGCGTACGCCCGTACCGCGCGGCCGGGTTCTCCACCGCGATCCGCTCCTGGAGCTTGAGGATGCCCTGGAGCAGTGCCTCCGGCCGAGGCGGGCAGCCCGGCACGTACACGTCGACCGGCACGATCTGATCCACGCCCTTGGTGACGCAGTACGAATCCCAGTACGGCCCACCGCAGTTGGCGCACGACCCGAACGAGATGACGTACTTGGGCTCGGGCATCTGCTCGTACAGCCGCTTGATCGCGGGCGCCATCTTGTCGCTGACCGTGCCCGACACGACCATCAGGTCGGCCTGGCGCGGCCCGGGCGCGAAGGGGATCACGCCGAGGCGGATGAAGTCGTGCCTGGCCATCGACGACGCGATGAACTCGATCGCGCAGCAGGCCAGGCCGAAGTTGAACACCCAGAGGGAGTAGCGCCGCCCCCAGTTGAGCACCAACCGCACCGGGTCGGGCGCCAACCGGGAGAGCACCCCGAGCCGGGGTGTCGGCAGATCGACCGGCGGTCGATCCGCGGGAGCGGGTGTCACGTCCATGCGAGCACGCCCTTCCGCCACGCGTACAGCAGTCCGGTGGCCAGGAAGCCGACGAACACGAACATCTCCACCAGGGTCGTGGCGCCGAAGCCGGGCGCGTCGAAGACCGTCGCCCAGGGGAACAGGTAGATCGCGTCGACCGCGAAGATGACGTAGAGATAGGCGTAGAGGTAGTAGCGGATGTGCACCTGCGCCCAGCCCACCCCCACGGGGTCGACACCGCACTCGTACGTGGTCAGCTTCTCGTGCGTGGGTACGCTCGGTCGCAGCAGTCGCCCGCCGACGAACGCCACCGCGACGAAGGCGGACGCGACCAGCAGCACCAGACCCACGAGCGCGTACGTTCCGTAGTAGCCCTCCACCCGGCGCCTGCCTCCCGATCGACATTGCCTCGACGTTGCGTGGACGTTGCGTATCTTTGTGGCACGGGAGTCTAGGGGGGTTGCGCCGGACCTGTCCCCGGTGTCCGGTCCGGTCGACCCCGCCGGACCGGTGACGTCCGCCCCGGCCCCAGGTGGTAGGGACAACCCCACCCCCAAGACACCGACCCGCGCCATGGGACCCGTCCGGGCCTCCAGGCAGAGTTGACCCAACGGATCGGCTTCTCTCCCAGCGAGGCAACTCCATGTCCATGCCCTCACCCGTGACTGCCTACGACGGGTCCACAGGTGATGCCCCGGCTCGAACCCGGCCGGGCGTCCTGCGCGCGCCGTTCACCGTGCGCACGTGGACCGACACCATCCATCTGGTGCTGAATCTGCCCGTCGGCATCGTCGGCTTCACCTACGCGGTGGTGTTCATCGCGCTCGGCATCGGGCTGACCCCGCTGTTCCTGCTCGGGTTGCCGCTGATCGTGCTGACCCTGCTCGGCGCTCGCGCGTTGGGGCGGATGGAGCGGGCCCGGGCGAGCGCGCTGCTCGACGAGCACGTCCGCGCTCCGGCACCGATGCGGCACCCGCCCGGGTGGATGGGCTGGATCAAGGGGGGATTGACCGACCGTACGGGGTGGCGGGCCTGTCTCTACCTGTTCCTGCAACTGCCCTGGGGCGTCTTCACCTTCGTGGTCACCACGGTGTTGTGGGCGACCTCGCTGAGCGCGATCACCTATCCGCTCACCCAGCCGCTGTACCGCCAGGCCGACATGCCGGGCGCGATGATCTCCGGCGACGGGCCGAACGAGCCGGGCGTGGACCACTACCTCGCCGGGCCGGGCCCGGTGTCGCTGACCGTGGCGGCCGGGGTGGTGCTGTTCTTCGTCACCCCGTGGCTAGTGCGCGGGATGGCCAACGTGGACCGGGTGATGGTGCGCGGGCTGCTCGGCCCGGCCTTCCTGTCCGAGCAGGTGCGCGACCTGACCGTCTCGCGCGGCGCGGCGGTCGACACCGCCGCCTCGGACCTGCGGCGGATCGAGCGCGACCTGCACGACGGCGCCCAGGCACGGCTCGTGGCACTGGCGATGGACCTGGGCATGGCGAAGGAAAACCTGAACGCGAGTCAGGACACCGAGACCGCGCGGATGGTGTCCTCCGCGCACGACGAGGTCAAGCTCGCCCTCCAGGAACTGCGCGACCTCGCCCGGGGCATCCACCCGGCGGTGCTCACCGACCGGGGTCTGGACGCGGCGCTGTCCTCGATCGCGGCCCGCTGCACCGTCCCGGTCCGGGTCGAGGTGGATCTGCCGGAGCGCCCGCCCGCGCCGATCGAGTCGGTCGCCTACTTCTGCGCGTCGGAATTGCTGACCAACGTCTCCAAGCACGCCCGCGCCACGCACGCGTGGGTGACGGTGGGCCACGAGGACGGCCGGATGTACCTGATCGTCGCCGACGACGGCGCGGGTGGCGCCGCCACCGGCAAGGGCTCCGGTCTGGCCGGCCTCACCGAGCGGGTGCGCGGTGTGGACGGCACGCTGCACGTGGACAGCCCCGAGGGCGGGCCGACCCGGGTCACCGTGTGGTTGCCGCTGTGAGGTTTTGTCGGGGGTGACCCCCGCCCTCCCGATCGGGACGGCCGGCCGCGGTTTCGGCCGAAGTACACCGCATCCGTTCGAATCCGGAAGACTGTAGGCCGCACCCGCCGTCCGGGTGCGGCCTACCGGATTTGGGGGATGTGAACGCAGTGCGCGTCGTCATCGCTGAGGATTCCGTACTACTTCGGGATGGTTTGTCCCGATTGTTGACCGCTCGTGGCCACGAGATCGTGGGAGCGGTCGGCGACGCCGAGCAACTGGTCGCGGTCGCGACCGAGCTGCGTCCCGATGTCTGCGTGGTGGATGTGCGCATGCCGCCGACGCACACCGACGAGGGCATCCGCGCGGCGGTGAAGATGCGCGCGACGCTGCCCGAGGTCGGGGTGCTTGTCCTGTCACAGTACGTCGAGGAGCAGTACGCGACGGAACTGCTCGCGGGCAACACCAGCGGCGTCGGCTATCTGCTCAAGGACCGGGTCGCCGACGTCGGCGAGTTCGTCGCCGCGGTCGAGCGGGTGGCCGGCGGCGGTACCGCCCTCGATCCCGAGGTGGTCTCGCAACTGCTCGGCCGCTCGCGCAAACGGGATGTGGTGGAAAAGCTCACACCGCGCGAGCGCGAAGTACTCGGTCTGATGGCCGAGGGGCGCACCAACGCTGCCGTGGCGCAGGCTTTGGTGGTGTCCGACGGAGCGGTGGAGAAGCACGTCAGCAACATCTTCGGCAAGCTCGGCCTGGCGCCCAGTGACACCGATCACAGACGTGTGCTCGCGGTACTCGCCTATCTCGGATCCTGACATCGTAGGGATCGAATTACTGGACCCATGCAATCATCCGGTCGATCGCAGGCGCCGTCCAAGCCGGGGACGGGCCTTTGCTTTACTCGGATACCGCAGTGTTTTGCTCGGATTCAGCCGGATTTGTACCGCTTGCGGGCCATGTCCGGAGCGTGACGCCGCTCACGTCGCGCGCCAGGGCGGATCCCCGCCCGTTCGCGGGGGGCACCACGGTGTCCCTCCGTGCCGCCGTACGATGAAAACTGCGACATCCGCGCGGTGCGCGGACCAACCGCCGCAGCGCCGAGGAGGTCCTTCCCCGTGACCAAGCAGGTCAAGCAGCTCGACCGGGTCGTGATCCGGTTCGCCGGCGATTCCGGTGACGGAATGCAGCTGACGGGCGACCGTTTCACGTCCGAGACGGCGACGTTCGGAAACGATCTGTCGACCCTTCCCAACTTCCCCGCCGAGATCCGGGCGCCCGCGGGCACCCTGCCTGGCGTGTCGAGCTTCCAACTCCACTTCGCCGACCACGACATCCTGACCCCGGGCGACGCGCCAACCGTCCTGGTCGCGATGAACCCGGCCGCGCTCAAGGCCAACATCCGCGACCTGCCGCGCGGGGCCGAGATCATCGTCAACACCGACGAGTTCTCCAAGCGCGCGATGGCCAAGGTCGGCTACCCGACCAGTCCGCTGGAGGACGGGTCGCTCGACGCCTACAACGTGCACGCGATCCCGCTGACCACGCTGACGGTCGGCGCGCTCGCCGAGTTCGAGATCTCCAAGAAGGACGCCGAGCGGGCGAAGAACATGTTCGCGCTCGGGCTGCTGTCCTGGCTGTACCACCGCCCGACCGAGGCGACCATCGACTTCCTGCGGCGCAAGTTCGCCAAGCTGCCGGTGATCGCCGAGGCGAACGTGGCGGCGTTCAAGGCGGGTTGGAACTTCGGCGAGACCACGGACGACTTCGCGGTCTCCTACGAGGTGGCACCGGCGAAGCTGCCCTCCGGCACGTATCGCAACATCACCGGCAACCTCGCGCTGTCCTACGGCCTGGTGGCCGCCGGACAACTGGCCGAGCTGCCGGTCTACCTGGGTTCGTACCCGATCACCCCGGCCTCGGACATCCTGCACGAGCTGGCCAAGCACAAGAACTTCGGCGTACGCACCTTCCAGGCCGAGGACGAGATCGCGGGCATCGGCGCCGCGCTCGGCGCCTCGTTCGGCGGCGCGCTCGGGGTGACCACCACCTCCGGTCCCGGTGTCGCGCTCAAGTCCGAGACGATCGGCCTCGCGGTCTCGCTGGAGCTGCCGCTGCTGATCGTCGACGTGCAGCGCGGCGGGCCCTCCACCGGGCTGCCCACCAAGACCGAGCAGTCCGACCTGCTCCAGGCCATGTTCGGCCGCAACGGCGAGGCGCCGGTGCCGATCGTGGCCCCGCAGACCCCGTCCGACTGCTTCGCCGCCGCCGTCGAGGCGGCCCGGATCGCGCTGAAGTACCGCACCCCGGTCTTCCTGCTCTCCGACGGCTACCTGGCCAACGGCTCCGAGCCGTGGCGCCTGCCCGAGACGTCGGAACTGCCGGACCTGCGGGTCGCGTTCGCCACCGAGCCGAACCAGGAGAACGCGGACGGAACCAAGGAGTTCTGGCCGTACAAGCGCGACCCCGAGACGCTGGCCCGCCCGTGGGCGGTGCCCGGCACCCCGGGTCTGGAACACCGCATCGGCGGCATCGAGAAGGCCGACGGCATCGGGTCGATCTCCTACGACCCGGCCAACCACGACCTGATGGTGCGCACCCGCCAGGCCAAGGTGGACGGCATCGCGAAGGACATCGACCCGCTGTGGGTCGACGACGCGACCGGCGACGCCGACGTCCTGGTGATCGGCTGGGGCTCCACCTACGGCCCGATCGCCGCGGCGGTACGCCGGGTGCGGGCCGCGGGCGGCAAGGTCGCGCAGGCCCACCTGCGCCACCTCAACCCGTTCCCGGCCAACACGGCCGAGGTGCTGCGGTCGTACGACAAGGTGATCGTCCCGGAGATGAACCTGGGTCAGCTCGCCCTGCTCCTGCGCGGCAGGTTCCTCGTGGACGCCATGTCGTACAACCAGGTTCGCGGGCTGCCCTTCAAGTCCGAGGAACTGGCCCACGTGATCCGGGAAGTGATCGAGAGTGTCTGAGTCCGCGAACGGCGCCGGCGGTTTCCCCTCGCTGGCGCTGATCCCGAAGGCCGATGCCAAGCAGTCCATGAAGGACTTCAAGTCGGACCAGGAGGTGCGCTGGTGCCCGGGCTGCGGCGACTACGCCATCCTGGCCGCCGTGCAGGGCTTCCTGCCCGAACTCGGGCTCCGCAAGGAGAACGTGGTGTGGATCTCGGGCATCGGCTGCTCCAGCCGTTTCCCGTACTACCTCAACACCTACGGCATGCACTCGATCCACGGGCGGGCGCCGGCCATCGCGACGGGTCTGGCCACCTCGCGCGAGGACCTGTCGGTGTGGGTGGTCACCGGTGACGGCGACGCGCTGTCCATCGGCGGCAACCACCTGATCCACGCGCTGCGCCGCAACGTCAACCTGAAGATCCTGCTGTTCAACAACCGGATCTACGGTCTGACCAAGGGTCAGTACTCGCCCACCTCGGAGACCGGCAAGATCACCAAGTCCACCCCGATGGGCTCGCTCGACCACCCGTTCAACCCGCTGTCGGTGGCCATCGGCGCCGAGGCGTCGTTCGTGGCCCGGTCGATCGACTCCGACCGCAAGCACCTGACCTCGGTGCTGCGCGCGGCGGCGGCGCACGAGGGCACGGCCCTCGTGGAGATCTACCAGAACTGCAACATCTTCAACGACGGCGCGTTCGAGCAGCTCAAGGACCCCGCGCAGCGCGACGACGTGACCATCCGGCTCGAACACGGGCAGCCGATCCGGTTCGGCGCACAGGGCCAGTACGGCGTCATCCGCGGCGCGCACGGTGCGCTGGACGTGGCCGAGGTGGCCAAGGTCGGCGAGGACGCGGTGCTCGTGCACGACGCGCACGCGGACAACCCGGAGCTGGCCTTCGCGCTGACCCGGCTCGGCGATCTGACGAGCAACACGCACACCCCGATCGGGGTGTTCCGCGACATCGCGCGTCCGGTCTACGACCGGCTGATGTCGGCCCAGATGGCCGAGGCGGCGACGAAGCAGGGCCCGGGGGACCTGGCCTCGCTGATCCGCGGCAACGACACCTGGACGATCGCCTAGCAAACGACGCGAGACCCGCGCGGGCCCGGCACGAGCGTGTGCCGGGCCCGCGCGCTTTTGCGTCCGGCCCCCTGTTCGGCGGAGCACCCGCATGCACGGCCCGGGACCCGGGAAGCCATGCGGGTATGCAGTCGCCCCCGGGACCGGGCGGCCGGGCCGGTGTGCCGGCGGTCGGCGGCCCGCCCGCTCCGCTCAGCGTGGACGTCCACATCCCCGAGACGATCGGGTATCGGCTCAAGAAACGACTGCTCGGCCCGCCCCTGGTGAGTTCGCGGCTGCGCGGCGAGAAGTTGTCCAACCCGACCGCGTTGGGCGTGCTGGCCTCGGACTGCATCTCCTCGTCCGCGTACGGCACCGAGCAGATGTTGCGCGCCCTGGTGCCCTACATCGGCGTCGCCGCCTTCACCCTGCTGCTGCCGGTCACCTACGCGATCCTCGCGGTGCTGCTCCTGCTCACCCTGTCCTACTGGGACGTGGTGAGCCTGTACTCGAAGGCCGGCGGCTCCTACATCGTGGCCCGGGACAACTTCGGGCCGCGTGTCGCACAGGTCGCCTCGGTCGCGCTGCTGATCGACTACGTGGTCACCGTCGCGGTGCAGACCGCGGCCGGCACCGACGCGATCGCCTCGCTGCTGCACCTGATGTGGGGCGCCGACATCAGCCGGTGGAAGCCGGAGGTGTGCGTGGCGGTGGTCGGCGTGCTGTTCTACGGCAACCTGCGCGGAGTCCGGGAGGCCGGGCGGGCGTTCGCGCTGCCCGCGTACCTGTTCATCGGCGCGCTGGCAATCGTCTTCGCGGTGGCGCTGATCCGCTGGACGACGCACGGGTCGCTGCCCCAGGCGGACGTACACGCCGCGGGCGCGGTCCCGCTGGGCACCTCGGGCAACGGACTGCTCTACGGCGCCTCGCTGTTCGTGGTGCTGCGGGCGTTCGCCAACGGCGGGTCCTCGCTGACCGGCCTGGAGGCGCTGTCCAACAGCGTCTCCACCTTCCGCGAACCGCAGGGCCGCAACGCGCGCAAGACGCTGGTGGCGATGTCGCTGGTGTTGGCCACGCTCGTGCTCGGCATCTCGCTGCTCGCGCACGCCACGCACGCGATCCCCTACGTGGACGGCGATCCCACGGTGATCGCGCAGGAGGCGCACCTGGTGCTCGGCGGCGGGGTGCTCGGCCGGGCCGGGCTGGTCTTCGTGCAGCTCGCCACCGCGCTGATCCTGTACACCGGCGCGAACACACCGTTCAACGGCTTTCCGTTCCTGGCCGACTTCGTCGCCGAGGACGCCTTCCTGCCGAAGATGTTGCGCAAGCGCGGACACCGGTTGGCCTTCTCCAACGGCATCATCCTGCTCGCGGTGCCGGCCGTGGCCCTGCTCCTGGTCACCCGGGCGAGCGTGGACTCGCTGGTCGCGCTGTACGCGATCGGCGTATTCACCGGGTTCATGATGGCGGGCGCGGGGCTGACCAAACACCACTGGACCCATCGCACCGGCCACTGGCGGGTCGGATGTGTGGTGAACGCGCTCGCGGCCGTGGTGTCCGGCACGGTCGTACTGATCTTCGCGATCACCAAGTTCACCGAGGGCGCGTGGCTGGTGGTCGTGCTCTTCCCGCTCGGCGTGTGGGCGTTGATCGGGGTCAACCGGCGCTATCGCGAGGAGGCGGCGGCCCTGGAGGCGGCGCCGGCCACCGCGGACTTCGGGCTCCGCGACCGGTCGGTGGTGGTGGTACTGGTCGACTCGCTCGACGTCGCGGTGCTCCAGGCGCTGCGCTACGCCCGCTCGTTGCGCGCCGACGACCTGCACGCGGCGCACTTCGTGCTGGACAGCCGGCATGCCCGCAAGCTGAGCACCCGCTGGGACGCCAGTCGTGCGGCCGACATTCCGCTGGAGCTGATCGAGTGCCCGGACCGGCGGCTGGCCCGCGCGGTCGTCGAACTGGCCGCGCGGGAGGTGGCGGACGGCGCTTCGGGAATCATGCTGCTGCTGCCCCGTCGCACGTATCCGCCGCTGATCGGTCGGCTGCTGCACGGGCGGACCACCGACTCGATCGCGTCCGCGCTGACCCGGGTGCCGCACGCGGTCGCCACCGTCGTGCCGTTCGACGTCGGCGCGGCGATGGCCCACCGGCCGGAGCCGGATCGGGAAGCGGCCGCGAAGTGTGTTCCCCGGCTGCTGCCGATCGTGGACGCGGAGCCGGAGCCGGTCGGCGGAGCGGTCGCGACGGTCTCGGTGGCCGCGCTGAAGTGGCGACAACACGCGGACGTGGTCGGCCGGATCCGGGTGGTGTCGCCCTCGCCGGAGACCGCGCGACCGGCCCTGGAGGTCCAGCTGTACGACGACACGGGCGGCATCCTGCTGCTCTTCCACGGCCGGCGCCGACTCGCGGGCGTGGAACCGGGCCGCCGACTGCGCGTGCGCGGGGTGGTCGGCGAGGCGGAGGGCCATCTGGCGATGTCCGATCCGACGTACGAACTGCTGCCCGAGGACGAGGAGGAGTAGCGGTCCCGGCCGCTTCGGGCGCTGCGGCCGGGTCGGCCGATCCGACTCAGCCGACCCGGCGCAGCAGGCCCAGTCGGCTCGCGGTGCGCACGATGTCGGTCGGCAGGTCGTCGCCGGCGAGCAGTTCCGACAGCGGGCGGTCGCTGCCCAGGAAGAGCCGGACGTCGGCGTCGCAGCACACGTCGATCAGGTTCACGAAACGTTGCCGGGCCTCGGCGCTCGCGGTCTTCAGCGGCGGCAGGTCGCGGACCACCCACGTGGGGTACGTCTCGGCCAGCACGAGGTAGTCGAGCGGCGAGGTCCGCCCCTCGCACAGCGCCTCGAACCCGGCCCACAACTCGTCGGGCCGGGCCGCCTCGACCAGCAGCGCGCGTTTGTTCACGGTCAGCGTCGCCGCCTCGGCCGGCGTGGGCGGCACCAGGCCCTGTGCGCGCAGTTGCCCGGGATCGCCCGGCCACAACACCGCGCCCCGCGCGAACGCGCCGGCGCCGGACTCGGCCCGGGGCAGCGCCCGATAGTCCTGCGGGCCGGCGACGGTGACCACGCTCATCCGGGTCTCGATCTCCCGGATCGTCGGCTCGAACAGGTGGTGGTAGAGCGGATTGGGCAGCAGTCCGGAAGGCGGATAGTTGGAGGTGCAGACCAGGACCACCCCCCGGGTGTGCAGTTCCCGCAGCAACCGGGTGACCAGCATCGCGTCGCCCGGGTCGTGCACGTGGAACTCGTCGAAGCAGACCAGGTCGACGTCGCCCACGAGTTCGGACACCGCCGCGTCCACCGCGCTGTGCTCGTGGCCGTGGTTGTCCCGGTGCCGCCGGACCGCCTCGTGCAACTGCCGGAAGAACGCGTGGAAGTGCACCCGGGTCCGCCGGTCGGCGGGTCCGGGGACGGCGGCGAAGAAGGTGTCGAGCAGCCAGGTCTTGCCCCGCCCGACCGGCCCCCACAGGTACAGCCCCGGCGGCGTCCGGCGATGGAACAGCCCGTGCGCCCGGCCCCGGCCCAGCGCGAGGCCGAGTTCGGCCAAGCGGTCGGCGGCCTGCCGCTGGGCCGGATCGAGGAGGTACCCGCGCGCCCGGGCGGCCTCGTCGAAACGGCTCCGGATCGTCTCGACCGTCGTTCGCATGATCGAGATCCTAGGGCCGGCACCGGATGTCGCCTCAGTCCACCGGCGAGTCGTCGGATCGGACCGGAACGGCGTGGTACTCGACTTCGACATAGAACTGCCCGTTGGGCTTCTTCAGCCGCCGCACGGTGCGGTGTCCGGCGGCGCCCAACTCACGCAGCGCCTTCTGCACCCGGTACGGCCCCTCGGGCATCACGTCGGCCACGTCCTTGCCGGTGAACTTGATCCCCTCCGGCACGGCCAACATGCACGCGAGCACCCGACGGGCAAGCGGGCTGAGTCCATCGTCGGTGCGCTCGGGATCGTCGGTCACGGCGTCACCCCCCCCGGGTGCTCAGTCGATCAGATCGGCGGTGTCGATGGTCAACGAGAACGGCGCCGGCAGCACCAACTCCTTACCGAAGGCGACCTCGTTGCGCCCGGTGTACGCATCGCGCTCGGGGTCGGAAAACAGGATCATCTTGCCGTTCTGCCGATCGACGAGCAGGTAGAACGGGAGGCCCGCGAGCGCGTAGGCCCGATACTTCTTCGTGCGATCTCGACTCGGATCGGAGGAGGTCACCTCCACCACGAGCAGCACATCGTCCGGTGGCATCCACGACGGCGCGTGCCGCAACCCACCGTGCCGCACGTAGGTCGCGTCGGGAACGACGAAGTCGCCGCTCGGCAGGGCCAAGCCCTTGTTGCCCGACGCGTTCAACCGGATGGCGGACCGCAACATCTGCACGCGGAGCTGATCCACGATCGTCTCGTGGTCTCCGTCCGGTGGCGGCGCCACGTTGATATTCCCGTCGATGAACTCCACACGATCGTTCTTCAGCCGCTCGGACAGCGCGAAGAACTCGGCCAGAAGCGGTGTCGGTTCCTCATCGGTTTCCACATGATGGGGATACACCGATCCAACGGTCATCACACCCAGCCCTCCTCTCCCCGAGGCAACTCCTTCAGCCTAGTTTCGGGGTCGGGGGCACAGTAGACCTTCCCGGGCCATTCACCCGTTCGGGCAGATGTGCTCTCGTCTAGGGTCGCGGTATGCGTGTACAGCTGCGTCAGATCGTCGTGGATGCCCGGGAACCGCGGGTGTTGGTCCGGTTCTGGGCCGGGTTGCTCGGTGGGGAACCGGTCGATCGGGAGCGGGGCCGGTCGCATGTCGAGCCGGCCGGTTCGGCGCGGATGGCATTCCAGCCGGTGTCGGAGGACAAGGCCGGGAAGAACCGGCTGCATCTGGATCTGGCGGTGGCCGACATCGACGCGGCCGTGGCGCTTGCGGTCTCGCTCGGGGCCACGCCGGTGGGCGAGACGGTCACCGACGAGCAGGGGTCGTTCCGGGTCATGCGCGATCCCGAGGGCAACGAGTTCTGCTTCGTCGACTGAGGTGGGGTGGCGCACGGGAAAAGGCGACGGATCGGCTCGGACCGGGAGGCGGCGGGACACAGTCGCCGCTCCGGGTGAGCCGATCCGTCGCCGGTCGGGGTCGGGTCCGCTCAGGCGGCGGTCACCACGGCCTCGCGGGCCAGTACCCGCTCGTCCGCCTGCGGGCCGTCCTTGCGCGCGAAGATCACCAGGCGCATGAAGGCGAACCGGCCGATGCCCGCCAGGCCGGAGGCGGACAGGTACACCGACTGCTCGACCAGTACCCCCGCGTGCGGCCGGATCGTGTGCAGCACCAGCATCGCGGCGGTGGTGAACAGGTAGCAGACCAGCACGGTCAGCGCCGCCTTGACGTGGTCGCTCTTTCCGGGCTTGTCCTGCCCGAAGGTGAAGCGGCTGTGCAGCTCGGTGGCGATCAGGGTGGAGCCCACGGTCACCAGCGCGTTGGCGGCGGCGAACGGCATGTGGCCGCAGAGCAGGACCAGCGTCGCGCTGCTCGCGAGGCCGACCCCGCCGCCGAAGACGACGAAGCGGACGAAGGAGGCGATCACTCCGGGGGTCCGGGTGGGGGCGGCGGTGCTGCTCGTGGTGTCCATGTCGAAGAGCATCCGCCGCACCGCCGGCAGCCCTCGCACAATCCGCTGACCACCCCTGTCGGCGGCTGTCAGCCGGTGCCGGCGGCCGGTTTCGGGGCTCGGAGGCCGGTTTACCACGGGGGCGTTTCGGCCGGCGCCGAAGCGTGGCGCGGCTAGCGTGCGGGGTCTCGGGTCGTTCGCCGGCGGGCCCGGTCCGGTTCGTGGGCCGGGGGTCGCCGACCGCAAGCGGAGGTGGCGTGGGATGGGCAGCGGCACAGGGGTTCGGCCGGCATCGACGGCCGCGCGGGCCGTGGCCGAGCGGTTTCGGGAGGTCAACGGGGAGCACCCGATGACGCCGGCCGACGACGCGTACGTGAACCGGCAGTTCGTCGAGCTGACCGAGTTGTGCGCGGCGACCGGGCGGGATCCGGAACGGGTGCGCCGACTCGTGCTGGACCGGTGCCTGCCGCTGCCCTCCTACCTGCGCTCGGACGGTGCCGAGATGGTGCCGGCCGACCTGTTCGCGCTCGCCGACGCGGCCGGCGGCCCGGACCGGCTCCGGGCCTGGTTCGTCGGGCACTGGGCCGACCCGGTCGAGGGCGAGGACGAGTGGGCCGGCTACCTCAGCGGGCAGTACGTCTGCCTGCACTCCGTCTCCCCCACCACGATCCGGCGCAAGAGCGAACTGATGTCCGCGATCGACGCCGCCCTGGCCGCTCCCGCGCCCGACGATCCGGCCTGGCGCGCCGCACTCCACCGGTCGATCGACGACCTGGACGCCCTGGAGCCGGACTTCACCGCCTACGACCGCCTCCGCTTCGGCGGCCCGGTCTCCCGCGACACCCACATCACCGCACCCCGCGCCCGCCACCCGCGCACCCCCTGATCGGGGCCGCGCCGAGCGGCCTCACGACCCCGGTCGCACCGCCCGCAGCGCATCGACCAGTCCGTGTCCGTGGAACGAGTCGACCTCCCCCGACGCGGTACACGACCCCGCACACGGCAGCCGATTCGCGGTGGCGGCCAGCCGGGCCGCGATCGTGTCCGGGCCCCACTCCGGGTGCTCGGACACGATCAGCGCGGCCACCCCGCTCACCGCGGGCGCCGCCATCGAGGTGCCCTCCTTCCGGGCCCACCCGCCGTCGCGCGCGGTGGACAACACGCCCTCGCCGCCGGCCGCGCCGTTCCCGCCGGGCCCGGCCAGATCCACCACGCCCAGGCCGGTGTTGGAGTAGCCGGCCCGACGACCGTCCGCGCCGACCGCCGCGACCGTGACCACGCCCGGGAGTTCGGCGGGCGCCATCCGACACGCGTCGGTGACCGGGCGCGGCGGGACCGGCCGGCTCGCCGCGTCGTTCGGGCTGTACGGGTCCACCGTCTTGTGCGCGAGGTCGTAGTCGTCGTTGCCCGCCGCGGCGATCGACAACACGCCGCGCTCGGCCGCGTACTCCGCCGCCCGACGGATGCCCTCGTACGCCACCGCCTGGTCCTCGTCGTCCGGACACATCAGCCACCACGGGTCGTTGTAGTAGCTGTGGTTGGCGATCCGCAGCCCCCGCGCGGCGTGCTCGGCCAGCCATACGAACCCGCATACGCTCGCCTCGGCGTGGAACATCGTGTCCGCGTCGCCGACCCGCACCGCCGCGATCCGCACCCTCGGCGCCACCCCGACCACGCCGATGCCGTTGCGCACCGCCGCGATGGTGCCCGCCACATGCGTCCCGTGGTCGGAGCGCGGCGCCCGCCACGCCGCGCCCTCCCGGATCGGCCGGCCCGTCGAACAGTCCACCGACAACTCCGCGTCGAAGTTCGGCGCCAGGTCGGGATGCCGGTCGTCCACCCCGGAGTCGACCACCGCGACCGCCACATCGGGGCTGCCCTCGGTGATCCGCTGCGCCTCGTACGCGTGCACCATGGCCAGGTTCCACTGCGTGGCCTCCGCCGGATCCTCGACCGCGCCGCCACCGCGCGCGGCCGGCCCACCGTGCGCCCCGATCGGCGCCGTCCGGGTGGCCCCCACCCGTGCCACGCCCGGCCGCCCCCGCACCGCCGCCGCGAAGCCCGGCCCGCCGTGCGCCACGACCACCCCGATCCGCCCGTACGCCCCGACCACCGTGCCGCCCGCCCGCCGCACCGCCGACTCCACGAGCACCGTCCCGGCCGGCCCCGGCTCGCGGGTCAGCACCAGGTAGGAGTAGGTCTCCGCGGGCGCCTCGACCGACCCCTTCGGCGCCGCCGACACCGCCCGCGTGGGCACCGTCCCGAGCAACACGACGCCGGCCGCCGACAGCATCGCGATCGCCACACGCATCCTCATAACGGCCCACATGCACATGTACCGCCCGAACCAACCCGGCATTCACCCGGACGAGTTGCCCACCCGCCGACTCCGAACCGGCCCCGAGCAGCCGGCATCGGGCAACCGGCACCGAACGCCGACGGGCGCCGGGCGAGCCGGTCCCCCGGCCCACCCGACGCCCGCCGGCGGCGGCGCCCCGTCTCACGTGGTGATGTCGCGCTCGTTCAGTCGGGCCCACGCCGCCGCGCCGAAGACCGCCGCGTACGCCGCCTGCATCCCGAGGTTGCGCAGGATCTCGCCGGTCGGGATCGGATTGCGCAGCAGGTCCCCGAAGCTCATCCACGCGTCGGTGAACAACCACGGGTGCAGACCCGACAGCTGCGGGATCCCGGTCAGGATCGCGGTCACGATCACCACGCCCACCGTGGTCGCCATCGCCGCCACCGGCACCGTGGTCAGCGTGGACACGAACAGCCCGATCGCGGCCAGGCCGACCAGCGAGGCGGCCACGCACAGCGCGATCAACACCGCCCGCCACGACGCCTCGACCATCGAGATCGAATCCCCGGTCAGCAGCGGCACATCGCCCATCGGGAACAACGCGGCGCCGACCGCCAGCGCGGACAGCGCGATGGTGAGCGTCGCGGCCAGACAGAACGTCAGCACGCCGGCGAACTTCACAAGCAGCAGTCGAGTCCGCCCGGCCGGCGCGACCAGCAGATAGCGCAGCGTCCCGCCGTGCGCCTCCCCCGCGATCGAGTCGCCCGCGACCACGCCGACGGTCATCGGCAGGAAGAACGGCAACGCGGCGGCCAGCGACGCGAAGACCAGGAACAGCCCGTTGCCGGTGACCTGGTTCACGAAGTCCATCGTCCCGCCGTCGCCGCCGCCGCGCGAGGAACCCCCGTCGTGGAAGTAGCGCAGCGCGACCCCGAGCAGCACCGGCACCAGGGCCAGGAAGCCCAGCATCGCGGCCGTCCGCGGCCGCAGGAACACCAACCGCAGCTCGCTGCGCATCAATCCGCGCAGCCGCGGCAGCCGTTCGGCGCCGAACGACCCGGTATCCGCCGTCGAGTGCCCGAACGCGGGCGACAGGACACCCGTCTTGGGCAGTGCGTCAGTCGGTGACATCGAAGCCTTCCCCGGTCAGGGCGACGAACGCGTCCTCCAGGGACGGCCGCGCGAGGGTGAACGATCGGACCCGGATGTCGGCGCGCACCAGCGCCGCGCAGATCTCGTCCGGCTCCAGCGCGGGCGGGTCGGCCCCCACCCCGTCGTCGGTGGTGACCACGTCGGTCGCCCCGAGCCGCCGCAACACCACGACCGCCGCCTCCGCGTCGGGAGTCGTGACGAGCAGGCGGGCCCGGGTACCGGCGCGCAACGATTCGACGGTGCCCTGGGTGATCAGCCGCCCGTGGCTCATCACCGCGACGTCCGTGCACACCTGCTCGATCTCGTCCAGCAGGTGCGAGGAGAGGAACACCGTGGTGCCGTCCGCGGCCAGCCCGCGGATCAGCGTGCGGATCTCGCGCATCCCCTGCGGGTCCAGGCCGTTGGTCGGCTCGTCCAGGACCAGCAGGTCGCGCGGGCGCAGCAGCGCGGAGGCGATGCCGAGCCGCTGCTTCATGCCGAGCGAGTACGCCCGCGCCTTGCGGCCGGCCACCGCGGTCAGGCCGACCTTCGCCAACGCCGCGTCCACCCGGGCATTGCGGGTCCGGGGGTCGGACGTGGGGTCGGCGGCGTCCAGCCGTTCCAGGTTCTGCCGACCGGTCAGGAAGCCGTAGTGGGCCGGGCCCTCGATCAGCGCGCCGACCCGGGGCAGGACCTGCCCGACGGCCGCCGGCATGGGGCCGTCGAGCAGGGTGACCGTGCCGCCGGTGGGCCGGATCAGCCCGAGCAACATCCGGATGGTGGTGGTCTTGCCGGATCCGTTGGGCCCGAGGAACCCGAAGACGGAGCCGGCGGGAACGGTCAGGTCGAGGCCGTCCACGGCGAGCCGGTCCCGGCCGTAGCGCTTGGACAGCCCCTCGGTACGGATCGCCGCGGTTCCGACCGCCGTGGACGCGGTCATCGCTGTGCCGCGATCCGCTGGAGCGTGTCCGCGTCGACCGCGCCGGCGAAGACCCGGCCCGAGTCGGTGGTCAACACGTTCACCAACCGGGTGTTGATCAGCGTCCCACCCGGCACCGGCTTGCCCAGCTTGCCGAGCAACCCGGTGACGTCCTTGCCGTCCTTCCCGTCCTGGCCCTTGGCCCCGGCGGGCAGTTCGACCACGGTGGTCCACCCCTCGCCCAGCAGACCGGGCGCGGGCCGCTCACCGTTCGGCGCCGGCGGTGCGGTGGGCTTCCCGGGCGCCGCCTCGTGCGCGGGGGCCTCGGTGACCCGGGCGCCGGCCGGCGGCTTGAAGTCGAACGTGCCGGCGGCCGGCTTGTCGTAGGAGACCTGCTCGAAGCCGATGTCGACGGCCGGCTTGCCGCCCTTGACGGTGTCCACGGTGACCCGAAGCGGCACCCCGGTCTTCGCGTCCACGAAGACCGTCGCGGCGGCGATCAGGCTGCCCTGCGCCTTGGGCGCGAAGCGCAGCTTGTACACGTCGTGCCCGGCGACCCGGGCGGTGCCGTCGACCCGGACGTCGGTGCTCGGGCCGACCAGGTCGAGCAGTTGGCGGGCCGCGTCCTGCGGGGTGGTCGGCACCAGCGACGCCACGTCGGGGCGCGTCGCGTCGATCGTGGCGTGCGTCACGGCGTGCGCGCGGCTGTCGTAGGTCCATACGTCGCGGCCGTTGTGCACGACGTTGTACTCGGACAGATCGGCCATGATGCCGATCCGCTGCCGGTCCGGGCCGTCCAGGGCCACCTGGAGCTTGTTGGTGCCCGAGAGCAGCGCCTGCGGGCCACCGCCGCCCTTGCCCGGGAGGGCCGGCAGGCCCAGATCGGTGTCGATGCGGACGGTGCCGGTCAGCGCGTCGGCCCGCGCCGCGGCGACCTTGGCGACGAGTTGTTCGGCGGTGACGTCGGGCAGTCCCGGTCGCCCGTCGTCGGCGAACGCGGCCGGTCCGATGGTGACCGCGCCGACGGCGGCGGCCGCGATCGCGGCCGGCACGGCGAAGCGCCACGGCACGGATCGGCGGGTGGTGCTGGTCATGACAGGTGCCCCCTGATGCGAGTGTCCAGTGCGACACATCAAGAGGACCATCGCGATCACCCACCCGGCGTCGCCCGTACGTCACCGGAAAACATCACCCTCGGGGCGCCCCGCGCCCGAAAGCCTGGGACTTCAAGCTGACCCACAACACCTCGCACTACTCCCGGGGGAGCAGTCGGGGTGTAATCCGCAGCCGTACACCGAAACGCGACGGGTGGGCGGGCGGGCAAACCGAACAACCAATACGCACCCGCAGCACACCCCTAAGCGCTGCGTTCCACCACAAGTTCGCACAAAGACGACAAAGCCCGCTTGGCGCTGCAATCCGGCAAAGGAGCCAAAACCTCTCGAGCCTCCTCGGCATAACGCCGAGTATCCTCACGGGCCTTGGCAAGCGCCGGATGCCCGCGCAAAAGCGACAGCGCCTCCGCGTGCTCGTCGTCGTCCGTGATCGGCCCGTCGAGCAGTTCGAGCAGGTGCCGGTCGGCCGCCGGGGACGAGCCCGCCACCCCCGCACGCAGGTGCAACACCGGCAGCGTCGGCACCCCTTCGCGCAGATCGGTGCCCGGGGTCTTGCCCGACTCGGTCGCCTCGCTGGCGATGTCGAGCACGTCGTCGGCCAGTTGGAAGGCCACGCCGAACCGCTCGCCGTAGCGGGTCAGGATGTCCACCACGTGCTCGTCGGCGCCCGCGAACATCGCGCCGAACTGCCCCGAGGCGGCGATCAGCGAGCCGGTCTTGTCCGCCATCACCGACAGGTAGTGCTCGACCGGGTCGTCGCCCATCGCCGGGCCGACCGTCTCGCGGATCTGGCCGGTCACCAGTCGGGCGAACGCGCGGGCCTGGATCCGCACCGCCTCGTTGCCCAGGTCGGCGACGATCTCCGAGGCCCGGGCGAACAGGAAGTCGCCGGTCAGGATCGCCACCGAGTTGTCCCACCGGGAGTTCGCGCTGGGCGCCCCGCGCCGCAGCGGCGCCTCGTCCATCACGTCGTCGTGGTACAGCGTGGCCAGGTGCGTCAGTTCGCACACCACCGCCGCCGGCACCACGCCCGGGGCCTGCCAGTCGCCGAATTGGGCGGCGAGCAGCACCAGCAGGGGCCGGAACCGCTTGCCGCCCGCCTCGACGAGGTGTCGCGAGGTCTGCGTCAAGTAGGGGAACTCGCTCTTGGTGGCCGCCAGGAGCTCCTGCTCCACGGCGGCCATCCCCGCCCTGATGTCGGCGTCGAGAGTTTCGTCCGTGACGCTCAGCCCGAAGGGCCCCACGATCGCCATGACGGTTCTCTCCTGTCGATCACGCAGAGTCTCTGCGTCGTGCTCAATGGACGAACAAGGCTGCCTTGTCCGCGAGGTCCAGTACCGGCTGCGGGAGGATGCCAAGGACCACGGTAACGGCTACCCCGAGCGCGATGGCAGCGGTGGTCATCACGCTCGGTACGACGACCGTCGGACCGTCGGCCTTGGGCTCCGAGAAGAACATCAGCACGATGACCCGCACGTAGAAGAACGCGGCGATCGCGCTGCACAGCACACCGACCACCACGAGGCTGCCCGCGCCGCCGCGCGCCGCCGCCTGGAAGACCGCGAACTTTCCGGCGAAACCGCTGGTCAACGGGATACCGGCAAAGGCGAGCAGGAACAGTGCGAACACTCCTGCGACCAGCGGGGAACGCCTGCCCAGACCCGCCCAGTGGGACAGGTGGGTCGCCTCGCCGCGCGCGTCCCGTACCAGGGTGACCACCGCGAACGCACCCAGAGTGACGAATCCGTAGGCCACAAGGTAGAACATCGTGGACGACACGCCCGCGTCGTTCATCGCGATCATTCCGGTCAGGATGAAACCCGCGTGGGCGATCGACGAGTAGGCGAGCAGCCGCTTCACGTCGGTCTGGGTGATCGCGATGACCGCGCCCGCGACCATGGTCGCGATCGCGACGCCGATCATCACCGGCCGCCAGTCCCAGCGCATGCCCGGCAGCGCGACGTAGAAGAAGCGCATCATCGCGCCGAACGCGGCCACCTTGGTGGCCGCCGCCATGAACCCGGTGATCGGGGTCGGCGCGCCCTGGTACACATCCGGCGTCCAGGAGTGGAACGGCACCGCGCCGACCTTGAACAGCAGGCCGACCGCCACCATCGCGAGCCCGATCAGCAGCAGCGCGTCGTTGTCCATCGCGCCGGCCGAGGCCACCCCGATCTTGTCCAGCGAGACGCTGCCCGAGTAGCCGTAGAGCATGGCCACGCCGAACAGGAAGAACGCCGAGGAGAACGCGCCGAGCAGGAAGTACTTGAGCGCGGCCTCCTGGGAGAGCAGCCGGTTGCGCCGGGCCAGCCCGCACAGCAGGTAGAGCGGCAGGGACAGGATCTCCAGCGCGACGAACATCATCAGCAGGTCGTTCGCCGCCGGGAAGAGCAGCATGCCCACCAGGGAGAACATGGCCAGCGGGTAGACCTCGGTCTGCGTCCACCCGGCCGCCGCGGCGTCCTTCTCCTGCTGCGAGCCGGGCGCGGCCGCGGCCTGCGGGGCGAACGCGTCGCCGCCGGCCGGTTCCAGCTTGCGCTCGCCGATCAGCAGCACCGAGGCGATGCCGATCAGGAGCAGCGTGCCCTGGAGGAACAGCGACGGGCCGTCGACGGCGATCGCGCCCATCGCGGTGATGCTGCCCCGGTGGTCGTCGGGCAGGTCCCGGGCCAGCCACACGATCGCGCCGAACGCGGCGATCATGCCGACCAGGGCCACGGTGAGCTGGGCGCGGTAGCGGGCCGGTCGGGGCAGGAACGCCTCGATCAGCACGCCGACCACGGCCACGCCCGCGATGATCAGGACCGGCGAGAGCTTGCCGTACTCGATGGTGGGCGCGTCCACCTTCGTCACGGCGAGCGTTGCCGCTGCGGCGGTGCTCATGCTCACTTGGAGCCTCCAGTGGTGTGCGCCTCGGTGCCCGCGGCCTGTTCGATGGGCTTGGTGGGCGCCGGGTCCTTCTGCTCCACCCGGCTGAGCGTGTGGTCCACGGCCGGATTCACCGCGTCGAGCACCGGCTTCGGGTAGACGCCGAGCACGAGCAGGAACGCGATCAGCGGTACCACGACCGCCAGTTCGCGCGGCACCAGGTCGCGAAGCTTCTCGTTCCCGGGCCGGACCGGACCGGTCATCGTGCGTTGGTACAGGACGAGTACGTACAGGGCGGCGAGCACGATGCCGGTGGTGGCGAAGATCGCGGCCACCTTGTACTTCGTGAACGCGCCCACCAACACCAGGAACTCGCTGACGAACGGGGCGAGTCCCGGCATGGAAAGGGTCGCGAGTCCGGCCACCAGGAACGTACCCGCGAGGATGGGGGCGACCTTTTGCACGCCGCCGAAGTCGGCGATCGTCTTGCTGCCGCGGCGCGAGATCAGGAAGCCCGCGATCAGCAGCAGGGCCGCGGTGGAGAAGCCGTGGTTGACCATGTACAGCGTCGCGCCCGACTGACCCTGGCTGGTCATCACGAAGATGCCCAGGATGATGAAGCCGAAGTGCGAGATGGACGTGTACGCGATCAGCCGCTTGATGTCGGTCTGGCCGACCGCGAGCAGCGCGCCGTAGATGATCCCGATCACCGCGAGGGTGATCACCACCGGGGCGAAGTACTTCGACGCGTCCGGGAAGATCTCCAGGCAGAACCGGAGCATCGCGAACGTGCCGACCTTGTCCACCATCGCGGTGACCAGGACCGCGACACCGGGGGTGGCCTCGGTCATGGTGTCCGGCAGCCAGGTGTGGAACGGCCACAGCGGGGCCTTGATCGCGAACGCGAACATGAAGCCCAGGAACAGCGCCTTCTCCGCGGTCGGATCGATGTCCAGCTGACCGGTGGCCACCGCCTGCGAGATCTTCACGAAGTCGAAGGTGCCGTGCCCGTCGACGCCGATGCCCTGGTTGGCGGTGGCCACGTACAGGCCCACCACCGCGGCCAGCATGACCAGGCCGCCGAGCAGGTTGTACAGCAGGAACTTGACCGCCGCGTAGGAGCGTTGCGCGCCGCCGAAGCCGCCGATCAGGAAGTACATCGGGATCAGCATGGCTTCGAAGAAGACGTAGAACATGAACACGTCGGTGGCCGCGAAGGACACCACGACCATCGCCTCGACCAGCAGCATCAGCGCGAAGAACGCGTGCGTGCTGCGCGGCGCGGGCCGGCCCGTGCCCGCCGAGCCGTCGGCGCCCACCGGCGCGTCGTCCGCGTCGTGCCACGAGGCCAGGATCAGCAGCGGCATCAGCACCGCGGTGAGCAGGATCAGCACCAGGCCGATCCCGTCCACGCCCAACGACCAGCGCACCCCGAACGAGGAGATCCAGCTGTAGCTCTCGGTGATCTGGAAACGTCCGCCGTCGTTGTCGAACTTGGTCGCCACCACCACGGCGACGGCCAGCGTGAGCAGGCTGAACAGCAGCGCCACGTTCTTGGCGAGCCTGCGTTTGCCGGCCGGTACGGCGGCGACGCACAGGCCGCCGACGAACGGCAGCGCCGCGAGCGTCGTCAGCCAGGGAAAGTGGCCGTTCATCGAAGTCCCTCCGCCTGGACGCCTACCGTGTGGGCGATCCGAATTCGGGTCGGCATCGTCGTCATCACGCCATCCGAGCCATCAGCGTGCAGGCCACGACCAGCAGCGTGCCGCCGAACATGGACAGCGCGTACGTGCGGACGAACCCGGTCTGTACCCGGCGCACCCGCGCCGAGGTGCCGCCGACGAAGGCCGCGAGGCCGCCGACGAATCCGTCCACGCCCCTGTTGTCGAACCACACGAGCAGGCGGGTCAGATACTGCCCGGGCCGCATGACCAGGCCCTCGTTGATGGCGTCCTGGTACAGGTCGCGGCGGGCCGCCGCGGTGACCGGGCTCGCCGCCGGCGCCACCGAGGGCACCTCGCGGCGGGCGTACTGGAGGTAGGCGACCGCCGTGCCGAGGGCGACCATCGCGATCGCCATGCCGGTCACCGCCCACTCGCTCATCGGCAGGTCGCCGTGCGAGAACCCGGTAACGGGGGTCAGCCACTTCACGAACGAGTCGTTCAGCGCGAACAGGCCGCCGGCGAACACCGATCCGAAGGCCAGCAGGATCATCGGACCGGTCATCGAGACCGGCGACTCGTGCGGGTGCGGCTCGTGCCAGTCGGCCGGCGCGCCCGCGGGCGCCTCCTTCCAGCGTTCCTTGCCGAAGAAGGTCATCAGCATCACGCGCGTCATGTAGTACGCGGTGAGCCCGGCCGCGAGCAGGGTGACCGCGCCCAGGATCCAGCCGGAGGTGCCGCCCTTGGCGAACGCCGCCTCGATGATCTTGTCCTTGGAGAAGAACCCGGACAGCAGCGGGAATCCGATGATCGCCAGATAGCCCAGGCCGAAAGTGACGAAGGTGATCGGCATGTACGTGCGCAGGCCGCCGTAGCGGCGCATGTCCACCTCGTCGTTCATGCCGTGCATGACCGAGCCCGCGCCGAGGAACAGCCCGGCCTTGAAGAAGCCGTGCGTGACCAGGTGCATGATCGCGAACGCGTAGCCGATCGGACCCAGGCCGGCGGCCAGGATCATGTAGCCGATCTGGCTCATCGTGGAGGCGGCCAACGCCTTCTTGATGTCGTCCTTGGCACAACCCACGATCGCCCCGAACAGCACGGTGATCGCGCCGACGATGGTGACCGCGAGCTGGGCGTCGGGCGAGGCGTTGAAGATCTCCGCCGAGCGGGTGATCAGGTACACGCCCGCGGTGACCATGGTCGCCGCGTGGATCAGCGCGGAGACCGGGGTCGGACCCTCCATCGCGTCGCCGAGCCAGGCCTGGAGCGGGAATTGCGCCGACTTGCCGCAGGCGGCGAGCAGCAACATCAGGCCGATCGCGGTCATCGTGCCGTCGCTCGCGGTCGCGCTGCCGCCGAGCACGTCCGCGAAGGAGAAGGTGCCGAACGTGGTGAACATCAGGAAGATCGCCACGGCCAGACCGAAGTCGCCGACGCGGTTCATGATGAACGCCTTCTTGGCGGCGGTCGCGGCGCTCGGCTTGTGCTGCCAGAACCCGATCAGCAGGTAGGAGGCAAGCCCGACGCCCTCCCAACCGACGTACAGCAGAAGGTAGTTGTTCGCCAGCACCAGCAGCAGCATCGCCGCGACGAACAGGTTCAGGTAGGCGAAGAAGCGCCGACGGTTCTCGTCGTGCGCCATGTAGCCGATCGAGTAGATGTGGATCAGCGAGCCCACACCGGTGATCAGCAGCACGAACACCATGGACAACTGGTCCAGGTGCAGGCCGATGTCGGCCTGGAACTCGTTGACCGGCGCCCAGGTCCACAGGTGCTGGTCCACCGAGCGGCCGGTGCCGGACTTGTCGAGCATGGTCACGAACATCAGCACGCCGACCACGAACGACCCGAGGGCGAGCGCGGTGGCGAGGATGTGTCCGAAGGGGTTGGTCCGCTTGCCGCCGACCAGCAGCAACACCGCGCCGAGCAACGGCAGTCCGACGACCAGCCACAGCGCCGAGAAGGCACCGGAGGCGGCCGTGGAGTGCAGCCCGCCGCCGCCCTCGTTGGCGAGCAGGGCGCCGGAGGCCAGGGAGGAGGTTTCGATCACCGGTTCCGACCTACCACTTCATGAGGCTGGCGTCGTCGACCGAGGCCGAACGGCGGCTGCGGAAGATGGCGATGATGATGGACAGTCCGACCACGACCTCGCAGGCGGCGACGACCATCGTGAAGAACGCGATGATCTGGCCGTCGAGGTTGTCGTGCATGCGGCCGAACGTCACGAACGCGAGGTTGCAGGCGTTCAGCATCAGTTCGACGCACATGAACACGACGATCGCGTTGCGCCGGAGCAGCACCCCGGCCGCGCCGATGGTGAACAACAGCGCGGACAGGTACAGGTAGTTCACCGGGTTCACGAGCGCCCCTCCTTCGAACCGGCGCCGGCGCCGACCTCGTCGCCCGAGCCCGGGTCGGGGTCCTCGTGCTCCTGGCGGGCGGTGGGCACCGGCGCGGACGCGGGCGCGTCCGACTCGTCGGGCCACGCCTCGTCGTCATCGTCGGCGCCCGCGCTCTCCAACGCGGCCACGCTGTGCACCGCCTCGGCGCTGACGTCGCGGATCTGACCGCGCGCCCGCAGTGTGCCGTTGATCGACAACTCCGAGACGCTGCCGTCGGGGAGCAGCGCGGGTACGTCCACCGCGTTGTGCCGGGCGTACACCCCGGGCGTGGGCAGCGGGGCGACCTGCCTGTTGTCCCGCACCCGCTCCTCGGACAGCTCGCGCTGGGTCTTGCGCGGCACCAGGCGCTCGCGGTGCGCGAGCACCATCGCGCCGACCGCCGCGGTGATCAGCAGCGCGCTGGTCATCTCGAAGGCCCAGATGTACTTGGTGAAGATCTGGTGCGCCAGGCCCTGCACGTTGCCCTGGGAGACCGCGCGCAGCGCCTCGTCGTCGGTCTCCGCCGGGTATACCGGGCGGCTGCCCGCCGACTTGGTCGCCAGCGCGGTGAAGTGGGTGATCGAGGCGTTGGCGATGGCCGCCGTCAGCAGGATGCCGAAGCCCAGACCGAGCCCGGCGGCGGCGATCCGCTGACCCTTGAGGGTCTCCTTGAGCGAGTCCACCGAGGAGACGCCGACCAGCATCAGCACGAACAGGAACAACATCATGATCGCGCCGGTGTAGACCACGATCTGCACGATGCCCAGGAACACCGCGCCCTGGGCCAGGTAGAAGATCGCCAGGCACATCATCGTGGTGACCAGCGCGAGCGCGCTGTGCACCGCCTTCTTCATGAAGACGGTCGCCAGTGCGCCGATCAGCGCGACGGCCGCGAGCACCCAGAACTGCAGCGCCTCGCCGGTGGAGGTCTTGGTGACCTCGGCCGCGAAGTCCATTCCGGGGCTCATCGGCCCGCCTCCGTCCCCTGCGCGCCCGCCTCGGCCGGCTCACCGGACCGCCCCTGGGTCACCGTGCCGGGTGCGGCGCCGGTGATCTTGCCCAGGTAGTAGTCGGTGTCGGTGGTGCCCGGGTACATCTCGTGCGGCGCGGGAACCATGCCCTCGTACAGCGGCGCGAGCAGCTGTTCCTTGGTGAAGATCAGGCTCGCCCGGCTGGTGTCGGCCAGCTCGAACTCGTTGGTCATGGTGAGCGCCCGGGTCGGGCAGGCCTCGATGCACAGACCGCAGAAGATGCAGCGCAGGTAGTTGATCTGGTAGTTGCGGCCGTACCGCTCACCGGGCGAGAAACGTTCCTCGTCGGTGTTGTCGGCACCCTCCACGAAGATCGCGTCGGCGGGACACGCCCACGCGCACAGTTCGCAGCCGATGCACTTCTCCAGGCCGTCGGCGTAGCGGTTGAGCTGGTGCCGGCCGTGGAATCGCGGTGCGGTGACCTTCTTCTCGTACGGGTAGTACTCGGTGTTCGCCTTCTTGAACATCGTCGCGAAGGTGACACCGAACCCCGCGACCGGTCCGAGGAACTTGGGCACGGGTCTATGCCTCTCCTTCAGTGCGGTCGGCCGGGAGCTCCGCCGCCGGCGCGCCGACCGGCTCCGGTCTGCGCACGTTGCGGCGCGGCACCGGCGGGAGTTGCTGGCCCGGCATGGGCGGTACGGGGAACCCGCCCGCCATCGGGTCGAACGTTTCGGGACCGGCGGCCTTCGCGGCGGCCTCCTCGGCCTCCGCGTCCTTGTTCGGAGTGACCGCGTCCCACAGGATCGACAGCAGGAGCAGCGCGACCACGCCGCCCGCGACCCACAGCACGATCCGGGACTGCTCGTAGCCCTCGTTCTTGAGCGCGCGCACGGTGGCGACCAGCATCAGCCACACCAGCGAGAGCGGGATCAGCACCTTCCAGCCGATCTTCATGAACTGGTCGTAGCGGAACCGGGGCAGCGTGCCGCGCAGCCAGATGAAGACGAAGATGAACGCCTGGACCTTGAGGAAGTACCACAGGAACGGCCACCAGCCGGAGTTGGCGCCGTCCCACACCGCGGTGATCGGCCAGGGGGCCAGGTAGCCGCCGAGGAACAGGGTGGTCGCCAGCGAGCTGACCACGACCATGTTCACGTACTCGGCGAGGAAGAACAGCGCGAACTTCAGCGACGAGTATTCGGTGTGGAAGCCGCCGACCAGCTCACCCTCGGCCTCGGGCAGGTCGAACGGCGCCCGGTTGGTCTCGCCGATCATCGCGACGACGTAGATGATGAACGAGACCGGCAGCAGGATCGCGTACCAGGTGTCCTGCTGCGCGGCGACGATCTCCGAGGTGGACATCGAGCCGGAGTAGAGGAACACCGCCGCGAAGGACAGGCCCATCGCGATCTCGTAGGAGATCATCTGGGCCGAGCTGCGCAACCCGCCGAGCAGCGGGTAGGTCGAGCCGGAGGACCAGCCCGCGAGCACGATGCCGTAGATGCCCACGGACGCGACCGCGAGGATGTAGAGGACCGCGACCGGCAGGTCGGTCAGTTGCAGGTGCGTGCGGTGCCCGAAGATGGAGACCTCGGGGCCGAAGGGGATCACCGCGAACGCCATGAACGCCGGGACCATCGCCACGATCGGGGCGATGATGTAGACGGCCTTGTCGGCGCCCTTGACGGTGATGTCCTCCTTGAGCGCGAGCTTCACGCCGTCCGCGAGGGACTGGAGCAGGCCCTGCGGGCCGGTGTACTTGGGCCCGATGCGCATCTGCATCCAGGCCACGACCTTGCGTTCCCACCAGATCGCGAACAGCGTCATGACGACGCAGAACGCGAAGATGAGCACCGCCTTGAGCAGGATCAGCCACCAGACGTCGGTACCGAACCCGGCCGCGGCGAGCTGCATGCCGCTGTCCGTCACCGCTCCTCCTCATGAACGTGTGCGGTCCGACCGTTGAGGCCGGTGTTGTCGGGCGGGCCCTGCGCGGACGCGAGGTCGAGCACCGCCGGGCGGATCCGGACCACCTCGCCGGGGGCGACCCGCAGTGCGCGACGCACCGGGGAGCCGGGCGAGTTCGCGGGCAGGAACACCACGCGCTCGGTCATGTCGGTGATGCGCAGCGGCAACGTGACCTCCCCGTGCAACGAGGTCACGGTGACGCCGCCGCCGTCCTCGGCGCCGATCTCGGCGGCCGTGGACGCGCAGAGCCGGACCACCGGCGCGCGCCGGGTGCCCGCCAGATGGGGTTCGCCGTCCTGGCCGCGTCCCTCGTCCAGGAGCAGGCGCCAGGAGGCGAGTACGGCCTCGCCCGCGCCGGGGCGCGGGAGTTCGCGGGCGCGGCCCTCGGGGCCGGGGCCGCGGTCGCCGGTCCACCGGCCGAGGCGGCGCAGTTCGCGCCGGGCGGCGGTGAGCGAGGGCAGCTCGATCGGGGTGCCCTCGCGTTGTTCGGCCATCGCCTCGGCGATCGCGTCCAGCACCCTCAGGTCGGACATCACCGCGGCCAGGTCGCCGCCGAGCTGGTCCTTCTTCAGGACGGTGGCGAACGGGCGTTCGCGGCCCTCCCAGTCGACGAAGGTGCCGGGCTTCTCGGCGGCGGCGGCGACGGGGAAGACCACGTCGGCGCGTTCGGTGACCGCGCTGTGCCGCAGTTCGAGGCTGACCACGAAGCGGGCCGCGTCCAGGGCGGCCAGCGCGGCGGTCGGGTCGGGCAGGTCGTCCACCTCGACGCCGCCGACCACGAGTGCGGCCAGGCGCTGTTCGCGGGCGGCGGTCAGGATCGCGGTGGTGTCCAGGCCGTAGCCGGCGGGCAGCGCGGCGACCCCCCAGGCGGCGGCCACCTCGGCGCGCGCCTCGGGGTGGTCGACCGGCCGGCCGCCCGGCAGCAGGTTGTACAGCGCGCCCGCGTCCGCCGCGCCGCGCTCGCCCGCGCGCCGGGGCACCCAGGCGAGTCGGGCGCCGGTGCGCCCGGCCAGCGCGCTCGCCGCGGCGAGGGCGCCCGGCACGCCGGCGAGGCGTTCGCCGAGCAGCACCACCGCGCCCGGCTTGCGCAACACCTCGGCCGCGCCGCGCGCGAGTTCGCCGGCGACCTCCGGGTCGGCGAGGGCGGAGAGCCATTCGGTCTCGGTGCCGGGGGCGGCCCGCAGCAGCGTGCCGCCCATCCGGGCGAGCCCGGAGGAGGCGAACGGCGCGATGCCGTACACCTTCAGGCCCTTGCGCGATGCCTTGCGCAGCCGCAGGAAGACGATCGGCGACTCGTCCTCGGGTTCGAAGCCGACCAGGAGCACGCCGGGGGCCTTCTCCAGGTCGGCGTAGGTGACCCCGAGCCCGGTGCCGGCCACTCGCTGGGCGAGGAACTCGGCCTCCTCGGCGGAGTGTTCGCGGGCGCGGAAGTCGATGTCGTTGCTGTCGAGCGCGACCCGGGCGAACTTGCCGTAGGCGTAGGCGTCTTCGAGGGTGGCCCGGCCGCCGACCAGGACCCCGGCGCTGCCCCGGGCGGCGGCGAGCCCGCGCGCGGCCACGCCCAGTGCCTCGGACCAGGACGCGGGAACCAGTTCGCCGCTCTCCTCGTCCCGGATCAGTGGGGAGGTGAGCCGGTCCTGACGGGTGGCGTAGCGGAACGCGAAGCGGCCCTTGTCGCAGTTCCATTCCTCGTTGACCTCGGGCTCGTCGCCCGCGAGCCGGCGCAGCACCTTGCCCCGGCGGTGGTCGGCGCGCAGCGAGCACCCGGACGCGCAGTGCTCGCACGTGGTCGGGGAGGACACCAGGTCGAACGGCCGGGCGCGGAAGCGGTACGCGGCCGAGGTGAGGGCGCCGACCGGGCAGATCTGGATGGTGTTGCCGGAGAAGTAGGACTCGAAGGGCTGCTTCTCGTAGATGCCGACCTGCTGGAGCGCGCCACGTTCGATCAGCGCGATGAACGGGTCGCCCGCGACCTGCTCGGAGAAGCGGGTGCAGCGGGCGCAGAGCACGCAGCGCTCGCGGTCGAGCAGCACCTCGGAGGAGATCCGCAGCGGCTTGGGGAAGGTGCGCTTGACCTCGGTGAAGCGGGAGGTCGCCCGGCCGGCGCCCATCGCCTGGTTCTGGAGCGGGCATTCGCCGCCCTTGTCGCAGACGGGGCAGTCCAGGGGGTGGTTGATCAGCAGCAGCTCCATCACCCCGTCCTGCGACTTCTTCGCGACCGGGGAGGTGAGCTGGGTGCGGACGACCATGCCGTCGGTGACGGTGGTGGTGCAGGACGCGAGCGGCTTGCGCTGGCCCTCGACGTCGACCAGGCACTGCCGGCAGGCGCCGACCGGGTCGAGCAGTGGGTGGTCGCAGAACCTGGGGATCTGGATGCCGATCAGCTCGGCGGCCCGGATCACCAGGGTGCCCTTGGGCACCGAGACGTCGATCCCGTCCACCGAGATGGTGACGAGGTCCTCCGGCTTGGGGGCCGGCGGCCCACCCGCGGGGGTGTTGGTCGTGACTGTCATGTCAGCTGTGCGCTCCTGCCCCGGTGGAAGCGGGGGCCGTCGTCGCCCACGCGGTGGATGCCGCGGTGTCGAACGGACAGCCGCCGTGCTCGAAGTGCGCGAGGTATTCGTCGCGGAAGTACTTGAGCGAGGACTGGATCGGGCTCGCCGCGCCGTCGCCGAGGGCGCAGAAGGACTTGCCGAGGATGTTGTCGGCGACGTCGAGCAACGTCTCCAAGTCCTCCTCGGTGCCCTCGCCGTGCTCCAGGCGGGTGAGCAACTGGGTGAGCCAGTAGGTGCCTTCGCGGCACGGGGTGCACTTGCCGCAGGACTCGTGCTCGTAGAACTCGGTCCAGCGCAGCACCGCACGCACCACGCACACGGTCTCGTCGAAGATCTGCAGCGCCTTGGTGCCGAGCATGGAGCCGGCCGCGCCGACGCCCTCGTAGTCGAGCGGCACGTCCAGGTGCTCGTCGGTGAACATCGGCGTGGACGAGCCGCCGGGCGTCCAGAACTTGATCCGGTGCCCGGCGCGTACCCCGCCCGCCAGGTCGAGGAGTTGGCGCAGCGTCACACCGAGGGGGGCCTCGTACTGGCCGGGCCGGGTGACGTGTCCGGACAGCGAGTACAGGGTGAACCCGGGCGACTTCTCCGAGCCCATCGAGCGGAACCACTCGACGCCCTTGTTCAGGATCGGCGGCACCGAGGCGATCGACTCGACGTTGTTCACGCAGGTGGGCGACGCGTACAGGCCGGCCACGGCGGGGAACGGGGGGCGCAGTCGGGGTTGGCCCCGGCGGCCCTCCAGCGAGTCGAGCAGCGCGGTCTCCTCGCCGCAGATGTACGCTCCGGCGCCCGCGTGCACGGTGAGTTCGAGGTCGAAGCCCGAGCCGAGCACGTTCTTGCCGAGGTAGCCGGCCGCGTACGCCTCGCGGACCGCGGCGTGCAGCCGGCGAAGCACCGGGACGACCTCGCCGCGGACGTAGATGAAGGCGTGCCCGGAGCGGATCGCGTAGGACGCGATGATCACGCCCTCGATCAGCACGTGCGGGTTGGCGTACATGAGCGGGATGTCCTTGCAGGTTCCCGGCTCGGATTCGTCCGCGTTGACCACGAGGTAGTGCGGCTTGCCGTCGTTTTGCGGGATGAAGCCCCACTTCATGCCGGTGGGGAAGCCCGCGCCGCCGCGACCGCGCAGACCGGAGTCCTTGACGGTCTGGATCACCTCGTCGGGGTGCATGGCCAGCGCCTTGCGCAGGCCGTCGTAGCCGCCGCCGCGCCGGTAGGTGTCCAGCGTCCACGGCCGGTGCTCGTCCCAGTTGGCGGAGAGCACAGGGGTGAGAAGGGAGGGTTCGGTCACGGCGCCTGGTCCCCGTCCTGGTCGGGCGCGTTCCCGGCGGGAGGCGCGGGGTGGTCCGGGTCGGACTCGGCGGTGCGCGCCGGGGCGTCGTGCGAACTCGGGGCGGGCGGTGCCTCGTTCGCGCCACCCTGGGTCGCGCTGCGGGAGCCGGGCACGGTCGCGGTCGTGGATCGGGGCGCGTCGTCGGTGTGCGTGCCGTTGGCGATCCGCAGGCCGACCAGGCTGGCCGCGCCACCGGCGCCGCCCTCGTCCACCGCGCCGGGGCGCTCGTCGGGGAAGCCGGCCAGGATCCGCGAGGTGTCGCGGAAGGTGCACAGTCGGGCGCCGCGGGTGGGCAGCGCGTCCTTGCCGGCGCGCAGGTCGTCGACGAGTTCCCTGGCCGACTGCGGGGTCGCGTCGTCGAAGAACTCCCAGTTGACCATCACCACGGGCGCGTAGTCGCAGGCCGCGTTGCACTCGATGTGCTCCAGGGTGACCACGCCGTCGGCGGTGGTCTCCTTGTTGCCGATGCCGAGGTGGTCCTTCAGACTCGCGAAGATCTCGTCGCCGCCCATCACCGCGCACAGCGTGTTGGTACACACGCCGACGTGGAAGTCGCCGCCCTGGCGCCGCCGGTACATCGTGTAGAAGGTGGCGACGGCGGAGACCTCGGCGGTGGTCAGGCCGAGGATGTCGGCGCAGAACTCGATGCCGGTGCCGGTGACGTAGCCCTCTTCGGCCTGCACCAGGTGCAGCAGCGGCAGCAGCGCCGAACGCGACTGCGGGTAGCGGCCGATCACCTCCTTCGCGTCCACCTCCAGGCGCGCGCGCACCTCGGGCGGGTACGGCGGAGCCGGCTTGGCCGGGGGCATCGGCATGCCCAGGTCCGTACTCATCGGTCGACACCTCCCATGACGGGGTCGATCCCCGCCACTGCCACGATCACGTCCGCCACCTGGCCGCCCTCGCACATCGCGGCCATGGCCTGCAGGTTGTTGAAGGAGGGGTCGCGGAAGTGCACGCGGTAGGGGCGGGTGCCGCCGTCGCTGACCGCGTGGACCCCCAGTTCGCCCCGGGGTGATTCGATCGCGCTGTAGACCTGGCCGGGCGGCACCCGGAAGCCCTCGGTCACCAGCTTGAAGTGGTGGATGAGGGATTCCATCGAGGTGCCCATGATGTTCTTGATGTGCGCCGGCGAGTTGCCCAACCCGTCGGTGCCCAGGGCCAGTTGCGCGGGCCAGGCGATCTTCTTGTCGGCCACCATGACGGGTCCGGGGGCCAGCCGGTCCAGGCACTGCTCGACGATCCGCAGCGACTGCTTCATCTCCTCGATGCGGATCAGGTACCGCCCCCAGGAGTCGCAGGAGTCGGCGGTGGCGACGTCGAACTCGTAGTTCTCGTAGCCGCAGTACGGCTGCGTCTTGCGGAGGTCGTGCGGCAGGCCGGTGGAGCGCAGCACCGGGCCGGTCAGCCCGAGGGCCATGCAGCCGGCCAGGTCGAGGTAGCCGATGCCCTGGGTGCGGCCCTTGAAGATGGCGTTGTCGTTGAGCAGCAGTTCGTACTCGTGGATCCGGCCGGGGAGGATGTTGACCAGTTCGCGGATCTTGTCCACGGCGCCGGGCGGCAGGTCCTGGGCCAGGCCGCCGGGGCGGATGTAGGCGTGGTTCATCCGGAGCCCGGTGATCATCTCGAAGACGTCGAGGATCAGTTCGCGGTCGCGGAACCCGAAGGTCATCACGGTGAGCGCGCCGATCTCCATGCCGCCGGTGGCCAGGCAGACCATGTGCGAGGAGATGCGGTTGAGCTCCATCAGCAGGACCCGGATCACCTGCGCGCGTTCGGGCACCTGGTCGGTGATGCCGAGCAGCTTCTCCACCGCGAGGCAGTAGGCCGTCTCGTTGTGCAGCGGCATCAGGTAGTCCATGCGCGTCACGAAGGTGACGCCCTGGGTCCAGGTGCGGAACTCCAGGTTCTTCTCGATGCCGGTGTGCAGGTAGCCGATCCCGCAGCGGGCCTCGGTGACGCTTTCCCCGTCGATCTCCAGGATCAGCCGCAACACGCCGTGCGTGGACGGGTGTTGCGGGCCCATGTTGACGACGATGCGCTCTTCGGCGTCCGCCGCGGCCTGGACCACTTCGTCCCAGTCGGAGCCGGTGACCGTGTAGACCCGGCCCTCGGTGGTCTCCCGCGCGTACGCGGCGGACGGGGGTGTCGTTGTCTGATCGGACATCAGTTGTACGACCTCCGCTGGTCGGGCGGCGGGATCTGGGCGCCCTTGTACTCGACGGGCACGCCGCCGAGCGGGTAGTCCTTCCGCTGCGGGTGGCCGGGCCAGTCGTCCGGCATGAGGATGCGCGTGAGCGCGGGGTGGCCGTCGAAGATCAGGCCGAAGAAGTCGTAGGTCTCGCGCTCGTGCCAGTCGAGCGCGGGATACACGCTCACCAGGGACGGTACGTGCGGGTCCGCGTCGGGGGCCGAGACCTCCAGCCGCAGCGCCCGATTGTGGGTGATCGAGCGCAGGTGGTAGACCGCGTGCAGCTCGCGGCCGGCCTCCTGAGGGTAGTGGGTGCCGGACACGCCGGTGCACAGCTCGAAGCGCAGCGCCGGGTCGTTGCGCAGGGTCAGCGCGACCCGGGGCAGCGACTCGCGGCGCACGTGGAAGGTGATCTCGCCGCGGTCGACCACGACCTTCTCGATCGCCTGGTCGAACTCGATGCCGGCCTCCGCGAGGGCGCCGGAGAGCTCGTCGGCGACGAGGTCGAACTCGCCCTCGCCGTCCGCGGTGCCGCGCGGGCCGCCGTAGGGGCGGGCTGCGGGGCCGGGGAAGGCGACGGTACGGACGAGCTTGCCGTAGCCGGAGGTGTCGCCGGAGTCGCGCGCGCCGAACATGCCACGACGCACCGCGATGGGCTCGGCGTCGGCGTCGGCGGGAACCGGAAGCTGGGCCTTTTCCTCGGGGGTGCTGCCAGGGACGGTCATCGGGCGCCCCCGTCGTTGGTGTGGCCGGTGTGCGGGTGGCCCGCGTGCGTGTGCTGCGCGGATGCGTGGCCGACCGGGATGCCGGGATCGAGTTCGTGGGCGCCGCGGCGGGCGCTCGCGGGAAGCATCTCGATGGTGGGCAGCGCCTTCATGGCGGCCTGTTCGGCGGCGCGGGCGGCCTTCTCGCGGTTGACGCCCAGCGGCATCGCCTGGATCTCCTCGCGGAGCTTGATGATCGCGTCCATCAGCATCTCGGGCCGGGGCGGGCAGCCGGGGAGGTAGATGTCCACCGGCACCACGTGGTCGACGCCCTGGACGATCGCGTAGTTGTTGAACATGCCGCCCGACGAGGCACAAACGCCCATCGACAACACCCACTTGGGGTTGGGCATCTGGTCGTAGATCTGCCGCAGGACCGGCGCCATCTTCTGGCTGACCCGCCCGGCGACGATCATCAGGTCGGCCTGGCGCGGCGAGGCCCGGAAAACCTCCATGCCGAAGCGGGCCAGGTCGTAGCGGCCTGCGCCGGTCGCCATCATCTCGATCGCGCAGCACGCGAGTCCGAACGTGGCCGGCCAGAACGATCCCTTGCGGAAGTAGCCGGCCAGCCCTTCCACGGTGCTCAACAGGAAGCCGCTGGGCAGCTTCTCCTCGATACCCACGCGGATGCCCTCTCTCCGTCAGTCGTTGGGGGAAGCCTGGGCTTGGCTGATCGGGCCCACGGTGTGTGTACGTGCATGTGCCATGTCGTCGGTCAGTCCCACTCCAGGCCGCCGCGGCGCCAGAGGTAGGCGTAGGCGACGAAGACCGCGGCCACGAACATGACCATCTCGACGAGACCGAAGATCCCCAGCGAGTCGAAGTAGACGGCCCACGGGTAGAGGAAGACGATCTCGATGTCGAAGACGATGAAGAGCATCGCCGTCAGGTAGTACTTGACCGGGAATCGCCCGCCGCCGACCGGCTGCGGGGTCGGCTCGATGCCGCATTCGTAGGCCTCGAGCTTGGCCCGGTTGTAGCGCTTGGGCCCGGTGAGCGCCCCCATCACGAGGGAGACCAGTCCGAAGGCCAGGGCAATGCCCCCGAGCACGAGGATCGGCGCGTACAGGTTCACCGCGCTCCCATCTCCCTTCTCAGTCCCCCGAAGCCACGCATGTGACCGGGTTCACAAGCTGCCGGAACGGCGCCCATCCTAGGCCCCTTCCGATGTGATCTGCGACACGGGTAGAGAATGATCATGGTGTGATCTTCACCACCTGATGATCGATCAGAAACGGTTGCGTGCAGGCCAAAATCACACAGGGTGAGAAATAGGGGAGCCTAAACGGTTCGCCACTCACGGACGATGTTGATCATGGGAATCGCCTATACCACCCGTTCACAAGCTCATCAAATTTGGCTGATGATGATCGGTTGTGATAATCGATCCACCCGGTTGGCTGCCCATGGTCACCCAGCGCAACCACGGGATGGGCTGCGGGGACGGCGTCGAACACCATCGTGGCGAGTTCGTGAACCAACGGACACAGTCCGGCTGCGGTGGGGGCGGGGGCCTTGACGGGGCGGGGGGCGGGGGTTCCGAGGGGCCTTCCGGGTGGGTGGGGTGGTTTTCGGCGGGTGTTGCGCTTGTGGTCGCGGACGGCCGGTGCGGGGCGGGTCGGAGTCGAGTGGTGGGCCGCCGCGGGCGTGCGGGGCTTCGAAGCCCGGGGCTCCCGACGAGACGGGCGCGCTGTCCGGCGAAAACCGGCCGGCGGCGGGGAGCGGGGAGCGGGAGAGCACTCGGGTCGAGTCCGCCGGGGGCCTTCCCGGGTGGGCCGCGCGTCTTCGGCGAGAGTTGCGCTGGTGGTCGCGGAGGGCCGGTCCGGGGCCGGTCAGAGTCGCCGGGTCGGCCGCCGCCGGCGTGCGGGGCTCCGAGACTCGAAGCTCCCAGCGAGGCGAGGGTGCTGCTCGGCGGAAAACCGGCCGGCAGCGGGGAGCGGGAGAGCGCTCGGGTCGAGTCCGCCGGGGGCCTTCCCGAGTGCGTCGCGCGTCTTCGGCGAGAGTCGCGCTTGTGGTTGCCGGCCGCCTGGTCCGGGGCCGGTCAGAGTCGCCAGGTTGGCCGCCGCCGGCGTGCGGGGCTCCGACACCCGAAGCCCCCGACGAGACGGCCGCTTTACTCGGCGAAAACCGGCCGGCAGCGGGGAGCGGGAGGGCGGTCGGGTCGAGTCTGCCGAGGAGCCTTCCCGAATGGGCCGCGCGTTTTCGGCGAGGGTCGCGCTGGTGGTTGCGGAGGGCCGGTCCGGGGTCGGTCAGAGTCGCCGGGTCGGCCGCCGCCAGCGTGCGGGGCTCGAAAACTCTAGGTTCCCGACGAGGCGAGCGTGTTGGTCGGCGAAAACCGGCCGGCAGCGGCGCAGCGGCAGGGTGGTCGGGTCGGGTTCTCCGGGGAGCCTTTCCGGGTGGGTCGGGTCGGGTTCTCCGGGGCCCTCAGGGCGGGTCGCAGGCGTTTGGAGAGGAGCTGGGATTCGGAACCGGATCGCGGTGCGTGCTTCTGGGCTTCGAGCTTCGGTGACCTGCGATTTTGCGGGGCTAGGAGGCACACTCGGACGTCGAGTGCCGGTTTCGTGCCTTGCGACACCCTCAACGCCGGCGTGGAGACCAAAACTGCGCAGTGGAAGCCGACGTCGCGTGCTGCGACCTCACAGAGGCCGCCGAGAAGACCGAAAGTGCCCAGCAGAGGCCAAAACCGGATCCCGAGGCGCCCGAAACAGCTCCCATCAGCACTGACCTGCGGTTTTCCCTCACGCAAAGGCTGCGGCACCCCACGGGATCCGGTTTCGTGAATCCAACACCACCCACACACGCCCACCACACACCGAAATCACTCGACCCACCCGGAAAGGCTCCCCGGAGAACCCGACCCGACCACCCTGCCGCTCCGCCGCTGCCGGCCGGTTGTCGCCGAGCAACACGCTCGCCTCGTCGGGAACCCCGACTCTCGAAGCCCCGCACGCCGGCGGCGGCCGACCCGGCGACTCTGACCGGCCCCGAACCGGCCCTCCGCAGCCACAAGCGCGACGCCCGCCGGAAACACCCGACCCACACGGGAAGGCCCCCGGCGGACCCGACCCGAGCCCCACCCACTCCCCGCTGCCGGACGGTTTCCGCCAAGCAAAGCGCCTGTCTCGTCAGAGACCTCGGGGCTCGGAGCCCCGCACGCTGGCGGCGGCCGACCCGGCGACTCTGACCGACCCCGGACCGGCCCTCCGCAACCACCAGCGCGACCCTCGCCGAAAACGCGCGGCCCATTCGGGAAGGCTCCTCGGCAGACTCGACCCGACCGCCCTCCCGCTCCCCGCTGCCGGCCGGTTTTCGCCGAGTAAAGCGGCCGTCTCGTCGGGGGCTTCGGGTGTCGGAGCCCCGCACGCCGGCGGCGGCCAACCTGGCGACTCTGACCGGCCCCGGACCAGGCGGCCGGCAACCACAAGCGCGACTCTCGCCGAAGACGCGCGACGCACTCGGGAAGGCCCCTGGCAAGTCGACTCGACCCGACCGCCCCGGCTCCGCCGCTGATCTTCCCCGGTGGCGTGCCAACTGCCCTATCGGCTATCGAAGATGGGGCAGGCACATCGGCCAGGTGTGGCGTGCCGCCTATGGGCGCTGCGGCCGAAACCGGGCCGAGCGGGCCGAGCCGAACGGACCCCGGCCGAGTTAGAGGCGCGGGGGCGCAACCCAACGCAGCCCAGCCCGGCCGGCCCAACGCGGCCTCAGGCAGCCCGAGGCGGCCGTCGCCGCCCGCGCCCATCGCCATGGTGAAACGCCCGGCCTCCGACGACCCCAGCCCCGGCCTCACCCCCACCCCCACCCCCGGCTCGGAACCGGTCGGCCGCCCCGTTCGCCCGCCACCGCTACCGCCCCTGCCACACCGCACCCGACCCAGCCATCAACCCCGCCCTCAGGTCCTCGGGTCCCAAAGCCCGCCCGCTTCGCCCCTCGCCAAATGGTCGGCGTAGATGTCGACCTTCCAGGTGATCACGGAGCGGCATTCCTCCAGCGCGCGGATCTGGGCGTCCACGCGCCGGCGGTGGGTGTCGAGCAGGTGTAGGCGTTCCGCCTCGTTGCCCGGGCCCTGGCGGACCAGTTCGGCGAAGCGTTCGAGTTCGGCCAGTGGCATGCCGGATTCGCGGAGCTTGACGCAGATCAGGAGCCAGTCGACGTCGAACGAGGTGTAGCGCCGCCTGCCACCCGGCGTGCGCAGGACCGGGCCGACCAGCAGGCCCTCGCGCTCGTAGAAGCGCAGGGCGTGCACGCTCAGGCCGGTGCGTTCGGCCACCTCGCCGATGCCAAACGACTGCGTGGTGGGCTCGGTGGTCATGCCGTCGCTCGCTCTCGGACTTGATCTAGACCTCACTCTAGATCGTAGCGTCGGCGACATGACGATCACCGCTCAGCAACCCCTCGGCTCACCCTTCTCCGCCGCCACCCACGCCTCGGACATCGTGGCCGACCTCGACCTGTCCGGCATGACCGCCGTGGTGACCGGGGGCTACTCCGGCCTCGGCCTGGAGACCGCCCGGACGCTGGCGGCGGCGCGGGCCAGGGTCATCGTTCCGGCCCGTCGTCCCGATGTGGCCCGGGCCGCGCTTCAGCGGGTACCGGGCTGCGAGGTCGTCGCCATGGACCTGACCGACCTGGACAGCGTGCGGTCCGCCGCCGCGTGGATCGGCGAATCCGTCGACCGGCTCGACCTGCTGATGGCCACCGCCGGGGTCATGGCCATCCCGGAACGACGCGTCGGGCCCGGCTGGGAAGGCCAGTTCGCGGCCAACCACCTCGGGCACTTCGCCCTCGCGTGCGAGCTGTATCCCCTCCTGGTCGCCGCCGACGGCGCTCGTGTCGTCGTCAACAGTTCCGCCGGACACGCCCTGACCGGCATCCGCCGACACGACCCGCACTTCCGCACCGGCTACGACAAGTGGTTGGCCTACGGTCAGTCCAAGACCGCCAACGCGCTGTTCGCCGTGCACCTCGACGCGCTCGGACGCGACGACGGCGTCCGAGCGTTCGCGCTGCATCCGGGCAAGATCATCACCGGTCTGCAACGCGAGATGGCGTTGCAGGAGCAGATCGACCGCGGCTGGGTGGACGAGCACGGCAACGTGATCGGGGCGGACTTCAAGACCGCGTCCCAGGGCGCCGCCACCGGAGTGTGGGCCGCGACATCCGCGCTGCTCGACGGACGGGGCGGGCTCTACCTCGAAGACTGCGACGTCGCCCGCGTCTCCGCTCCCGACGAGCCGATGGACGACGGCGGCGTGCGCGCGTATGCCATCGACCCCGACGAGGCCGCGCGCCTCTGGGACCTCTCCATCGCCGCGACCGGCGCCCCGCCCATCACCCGATGACGTCGCCCGCGCCGCCTGCGAGCGCGCTCCGCCCCGGATGGCGGGGGCTTCGCTCACCGGCGGCGTCCGGGGCCCAGCGGGCGATCGGGGTGTCGACCAGGTCGGTCCACCACAGGGCCCGGCCCCAGTCGACGACGGAGAGCCCGCCGGCAGGTGGGCCACGCGCGGGGCGTCGTAGCCGGCGTCGAAGACGATCAGGATGTTCGGATCGCCCTCTCGCGCCACCGCCGCCGGGGACCAGGCCCTCGACCACTCGGCGGACCTGGACAACGGTGACCTCGGCAACGTCGTCCTCGGGACCGAGCCGGACGGCGTCCAGCAGTTGGCACCACGAGGTGGGGCCCGATTCGAAGGCTGCGACGAACCAGTACGGCCGGCCCGGGATCATCAGGTGTTGATTCCGACCCCAGCCGTAGGTGTGGCAGAACAGCCTGTCCGCGCTGGTGGGTGCGTCCGGCCGCAGCCGGTTGCTCGCGTCCACGGCCAGGACGAGCCGGTCGTCGGCGGCTTTTGGGCCGGCGCAGCGCGGCGAGCGTCCGCCGTGATCGCCCGACGTCGAGGCGGCCACGGTTGAGAGCGTCGTAGAGCGCGGCGGTGCTCGGCCAACAGGCTCGGGTCCACCGGCACCGTCACCCCGCGAGCCTGTCTTCCCGCTACCGGTGGCCCGTCGGGCTCCTCGGCGGCGCGGTCGTGCTCCAGGCCGTCGCGCTCGCCTCCTGACGACAGCGCCGGACGCCGCCCGAGGCTCACGCGCACAGCCGGGCCAGGGCCGTCCTGCTCTCGTCGTCCGCGGCTCGGAAGATGAGCAGGCGCTGGTTCGGGTCCTGAAGCGGCGCCAGTACCTCGAAGTGCATGGTGAGCGTGCCGGCCTCCGGGTGGCGCAGCACTTTGTGCCCGCGGCCGTTGATCCCGATGTCCCGTTCGGCCCACAAGCGCGCGAACTCCGCTTCCCCCGCGTGCAATTCCGCGATGAGGGCGGTCAACGCGCGATCCTCCGGATGTGCGGCCCACGCCGCGCGCAGGTGGGCGACCCCCTCGCGCACCACGCGGTCCCGATCGACGTACAACTCCCGTACCACCGGATGCATCAGGCACAACCACATCGCGTTGCGCCGCGCCGGCGGGAGGGCGGCGAAATCGATCAGCAGCCTGGTCGCCTCCCGATTCCAGGCCAGCACGTCGTAGCGGTGGTTCATCAGCATGGCCGGCAACGGCGACAGATCGGCCACCAACCCGGCCAACAACGGCGCGGCGCCCGTCGCCGGCTCGTCGGCCGTGTCGGGGCGTCGGCGGGCCAGGTCGAAGAGGTAGGCCCGCTCCACCGGGGCCAGCCGCAGTGCCCTGGCCAGTGCCTCCACCACGTCGGCCGAGGGCCGCATCCCGCGACCCTGTTCCAGCCGTACGACGTAGTCCACGCTGACCCCGGCCAGCTCGGCGACCTCCTCGCGACGCAGCCCGGGGGTCCGTCGGGGCTGCCGACGCGCCGGCAGGCCGAGGTCGTGCGGGTCCAGCCGCTCCCGCCTGGCGCGCAGGAACGCGGCCAACTCCTGTGCCGTGTCCACGATGCGGGTGGACGTCATGTCCGTGCCAGTCGTCATGTCCGGGCCAACAACCAGCGTGGGATCGGCGTTCCCAGGATGCCCTCTCCCTTACCCCCTGTGCGCGGCGGTCACAGGCTGATCCCCGGCAACGAATCACGCCGGATCACGCTCACAGGAGGACACGATGACAAGCACACTCACCCTCGACACCTACCGGCTGATGGGCCGCTCCGGGCTGCGGGTCTCACCCCTGGCGCTGGGCGCGGCGACCTTCGGTACCGATTGGGGCTGGGGATCCGAGCGGGACGAGGCGCGCCGGCTGTTCGACACCTACGTCGAGCGCGGCGGCAACTTCATCGACACCGCCGACACCTACACCGACGGCAGTTCCCACCGCCTGCTGGGCGAATTCATCCGCGACAGGCGCGAGAGCCTGGTTCTGGCGACGAAGTACTCGACGCTGCGCAGCCCCGGCGACCCGAACGCCAACGGCGCACACCGGAAGAACCTGTTCGCGTCCGTGGAAACGAGCCTGCGGCAGCTGAACACCGACTACATCGATCTGCTCTACCTGCACGTGTGGGATTTCCGTACGCCGGTCGACGAGATCCTGCGCGGCCTGGACGATCTGGTCCGCCAGGGCAAGGTCCTCTACGTCGGCATCTCCAACGCCCCGGCCTGGCAGGTCTCGCGCATGCAGGCGATCGCCGACCTGCGCGGCTGGTCGCCGCTGGTCGCGCTACAGATCGAGTTCAACCTGATCGAGCGCACGGGGGAACGTGACCTGCTCCCCATGGCACGCGAGATGGGGCTGGGGGTGGTCCCGTATTCGCCGCTGGCCGGCGGAGTGCTCACCGGCAAGTACGGCCGCGACGACCTGACCGCGACGCCGGCCGCCGTCGGCGACGGCACCCGCCGGAACCTCGCCCTGGGCACGCTCACCGAACGCCACCTCGCCATCGCCGACGTCGTGAAGGAGATCGCCACCGAGCTGGACCGCGCACCCGCCCAAATCGCCCTGGCCTGGACCCTGCGCCACCCGCACGTGACCGCACCGATCATCGGCGCCCGCACGGCGGCCCAACTGGCGGACAACCTGGGCGCTCTGGAGGTCGACTTCACCGCCGCCCACCTGGCCCGCCTCGACGAGGTGAGCACGATCGCGCTCGGCTTCCCGCACGACCTACTCGCCGGCGACCACATCCGCACCGTGACCACCGGCGACCTGAGGATCGAAACCCGCCGCTGACACCCGGCGGGCCCTTCGGGCGGGGGTGTCCCAGGCCGCTCCCCGAAACGAGGCACTCGCCCGACGCCCACCCTTTGTCAACTCATCGCCAACGCGAACCACACCCGCTTGCCGTCGGGAAGCGGCGTCACGCCGCATTCGTTGGCCAGGCTCGTCATCAGCGGGATGCCCCGCCCCGACTCCGCGTCCCAGGACGGGCGGCGTCGGCGCGGGGCCGCCGGGATGGCCGCCCCGCCGTCCTCGACGCCGACCACCAACTGCCCGCAGGGCACGTCGTGCAGCAGTTCGACCCGGACCACGGTGCCATCCGGCGTGTGCCGGACCGCGTTGGACACCAGTTCGCTCGCCAGCAGCTTCGTGGTCTGCGCCGTGTCGGCCGAGGCGCCCGCCCCGATCGCGCACTCGTGTACGAAGTTGCGCACGTGTCGTACCACTTCGGCCGTACCGACACAGCGGAGTTCGGCGACGGAGGCCAACATGTGATGGCCGGCCCGATCGGCCGGCGCGTGAATCCGGGTGGCAGGCATGTCTTCTCCCCAATCCGATGTTGGCCGCCGCTGGGACACCCGTACTCACCGGGAAGAAAGAAGAAGGCGGCCCACACCGAGCATCGCCGCGCCGCATAAATGCAACCAAGTACTTCGACATAAATAACTCTTTCGGGTGACGCCGACCAATACCGGTCGCGTTCCATTCAGACCCGGAGCACAATCCCGGACGAAGCCACTCCTGGAGGACCCAGATGCGCAGCCACGCAAGACGCCGATTGGGTATGGAACTTCGGCTGCTCCGCACGGCGTCGGGTCTGTCCGGCGAGGAGGTGGCCGATTCCTGTGGCTGGGATCAATCCAAGATCAGCCGCATCGAGACCGCGAAGGTCGCGGTGTCCCGACACGATCTGCATCGCCTCTGCGGCATATACGGGGTGTGCGCGACCGATGTCGAACGCCTCGAAGCGCTCCTGATCGAGACGCGCGGGCCGCGCTGGTGGGTCGCCTACTCGGACGTACTCGACGCCGCCTACGAGGAACTGATCGCGCTGGAGTCGCAGGCCACGGAGATCCGGGCCGCCAACGCCGGGATGATCCTCGGCCTGCTCCAGACCCGCGACTACGCGGCGGCGGTGATCGGCTCCGGGCCGATGATCCCCGACCCCGAACGCGCCGACGCGCTCGTGGAGATCCGGATGCGACGCCAGCGGGTGCTCACCGGGCAGAATCCGGCCAGGTTCCGCTCCGTGCTCGCCGACGGCGCCCTGCAATGCGAGATCGGCGGTCGTGGCGTACTCACCCGCCAACTCGCCCATCTCCTCGAACTCGGTGAATTGCCCAACATCGACATCCACGTGATACCGACGAGTTCCACCGCGAACGCCTACAACGGCGGCCTGACCATGTTCGATTTCTCCGGCCCGCACGCGCCCAGCGTGCTGTTCGTCGAATACCACGGCGGCATGCTGGTCAAGGAGGAGGATCGCGACCTGCGCCGCTATCGCCGCCACCTCGACTACCTGTTCGCCAACGCCCTCTCCACCGACGAGTCCAGAACGCTCATCTCGGCAAGGATGCGATCCCTGTGAACGACACCCCCGAAGCCCCCGTCGCCCCCGACGCATGGCGCAAGTCCACCCACTCGGGACACCAGGGCGACTGCGTGGAAGTGGCCCCGCGCGCCGCCCACCTCACGATCCGCGACAGCAAGCGCCCTACGCAGGCCCACCTGCGCCTGCCCCACCACGCCTGGCCCGAATTCCTGGCCGCGCTGCGACTCGACTGACCCGGCTCGCCGCCGCCACCGGCGATCGGCCGCGCCGAAAACCGGGATGAGCCGGCCGACCGACCCCGGCTAGGGTGGTAGGCATGTTCGCCGCCGCATTCACGAGGACTCGCCGCCACTAGCGGCGGGCCGAGGCTTTCTCTCTTCCGGTTCCGCCGCACTTCGGGTCCCTGCCGGTGCGGCCGTTTCGGGCTGCCCGGCTCCGAACTGCCTTGCGGAGCCTTCTCGTGCCCTACCCCACTCATGGCGGACGCCATGAGCTCGGTCAGAACTTCCTCGTCGATCCCGCGGTGATCGACCTCTTCACGGACCTGGTCGGGCGTACGTCCGGGCCGGTCGTGGAGATCGGGCCCGGTGACGGTGCCCTCACCCTCCCGCTGAGCCGCACCGGTCGGCCGCTCACCGCGGTCGAGCTCGATCCGCGGCGCGCTCGGCGGCTGGCCCGTCGTGTGCCCGGGCACGTCCGGATCGTGGCGGGCGACGTGTTGCGGTACCGGTTTCCCGATCGGCCCTTCACCGTGGCGGGCAACCTGCCCTTCCACTTGACGACTTCGGTGTTGCGGCGGCTGCTCGACACCGGGCACTGGCAATCCGCGGTGTTGCTGGTGCAGTGGGAGGTGGCCCGGCGCCGGGCGGGTGTGGGCGGGGCCTCGATGCTCACGGCGGCGTGGTGGCCGTGGTTCGACTTCGAGGTGCACGCGCGTGTCCCGGCTCGGGCGTTTCGGCCGATGCCGTCGGTGGACGGCGGGCTGTTGTCGATGTCGCGCCGGAGTAGGCCGCTGGTCGTCGGGGCGCGGGAGCCGTACCAGGAGTTCGTCCGCCACGTGTTCACCGGCCCGGGGCGCGGGCTGCGCGAAATCCTGGATCGCACGGGCCGGTTGTCCGGTGCCGCGGTGCGTGACTGGCTCGTCGGGGCCCGGATCTCCCCCCTCGCGCTGCCCAAGGATGTGACGGCGGGTCAGTGGGCCTCGCTGTGGCGGGCGGTCGAGCGGGGAGGACACGCGAACGACGGCGGTGTCCGCGCCGGCCGACCGGGGTCCGGGCGGTATCGGTCCCGGCGGTGACGTGAGCGGCTGCCCGCGCTCAGGCCCGCGCGACCGGTTCCTGGAGTTCGGTCACCCACTGGCTCGGGTCCGGTGGGCACTCCAGGTTGACCTCGCGCGGGTAGCCGAGCGAGCGATGGCCGTTGGCGTCGATCCAGTGGGCCAGGGCCTGTACGCCGGTCATCACGTCGTCCATCGAGCCCCGATGCACGAAGGTGGCGGCCTGCTCAATCGGCGGCAGGTCCACGATCGCGAAGTCGTGTTCGGGGCGCGGGTCGGCCGCGACCGTGATTCCGGCGTTGATGACGATCGTGTCGTCCCGGTCGGGCGAGACCTCGTAGTAGGCGATGCCCGGCCCGGTCGGCGCCACCCCGGCGGCGGCCATCCGGCGGCACAGTTCGTCGTACAGCGGACCGATGATCGGCCCGATGTCGCGCGGCCCGTCGGCATCGACCGGGGTGGTCGCGGTCAGTACGGCCACCCGGACCCCGGGGATGCGCTTGAGCACGATGTCGTCGTCGGCCATCCGGCCCTCCGCCTCGATGGTGCGGAGCCTCGCCTCGACCTGGGCCAACCGCCGGCCGTCCGCCGCCACCGCCGCGGCGAGCTCGGCCCGGCGCAGCCGCAACATGCCGCGCAGCTCACCGGCGCTCACCTGCTCGTCCAGGATGCTCCGGACCTGCTGGAGGGTGAAGCCGAGGTCCTTCAGCGCGATCACCCGGTTGAGCCGGGCGAGTTGCTCGGCGCGATAGAAGCGGTAGCCGCTGACCGGGTCGACCCGGTCGGGGCGCAGCAGGCCGATGGCGTCGTAGTGCCGCAACATGCGGACGGACACGTTGCCGTGCCGGGCGAAGTCTCCGATGGTGAACATGACGCCTCCCAGTGCACGGCCTCACACGGTGTCAGGGTCAAGCCACCGGAACCGCGTCCTCACTCCACCGGCCCCGCAACGTCCCATCCCGGCGCCCGCACGTGGATGTGCAGGCTGCCCGGCGCCACCTCCTCGCCGCACCCGCGACACATCAGCGCGAGGTCGAGCGCGTGGTCCCCGTGCCGGAAGTCCACCGGCGGCTCGTCGGTCAGCCACCGGTCGCCCCACGCCGCGAGGGTCTGCAGCACCGGCGCGAGGTCGCGGCCCCGGGCGGTCAGGTGGTACTCGAAGCGCGGCGGCCGGTCCTGGTAGCGCCGCCGCTCCAGGACCCCGGCCGCCTCGAGGGCGCGCAGCCGGGTGGTCAGGATGTCCCTGGGTGCCCCCGTGTTGCGCGCGATCGCGTCGAAGCGGTGGTTGCCGAAGCCCATTTCGCGGATGGCCGGCAGCGCCCACTTCTCGCCGACCACGCCGAGCGTCGAAGCGACCGAGCAGGGCCGGCCGACCGGCGCCCGGGCGGCGCGGGAGGGCGCGGGAGCACCCGCCACCGCCCCCTCGCGCACCCGACCGGAGTCGGCGGAGTCGGTGGAGGAGGCGTTCGAGGCATTCGAGGCATTCGAGGCGTTCAAAGAATCGGAGGAGCCGGAGGAATCGGCGTTGACGACCACGCCCCCAAGGTTGCCATCCCCAACTCACGGACGCTACGTTGACCAAGAAGCGAGTTGGATTTTCCAACCCACACGGTCGAAAGGCGACTGCCATGAGTAACGAGGCGTACCTCGTCGACGCCATCCGAACTCCCGTGGGCAAGCGCGGCGGGGGCCTGGCCAAGGCGCATCCCGCCGACCTGGGTGCGCACATCCTGCGCAGCCTCGTCGACGGCACCGGCATCGACCCGGCCGCCGTCGACGACGTGATCTTCGGCTGTCTCGACGTGATCGGCCCGCAGGCCGGCAACATCGCCCGCACCTCGTGGCTCTCCGCGGGCCTGCCGACGAGCGTCCCGGGCACCACCATCGACCGCCAGTGCGGCTCCTCGCAGCAGGCGGTGCACTTCGCCGCCCAGGCCGTGCTCAGCGGCACCGCCGACGTGGTGATCGCCGGCGGCGTGCAGAACATGAGCGCCGTACCGCTGTCCGCCTCGCTGCGGGCCGGCCGCGAGTACGGCTTCGCGACCCCGTACGAGGGCGCGCGGGGCTGGCACGAGCGCTACGGCGACCAGGAGATCAGCCAGTTCCGCGCGGCCGAACTGATCGCCGAGCGCTGGGGCCTGACCCGCGAGGACATGGAGGCGTTCGCCGTCACCTCGCACGAACGCGCGCTGCGGGCCCAGCGCGAGGGCCGCTTCACCAACGAGATCGTTCCCTACGGCGAGGTCACCCGCGACGAGGGCCCGCGCGAGCCGGACCCGGCCAAGATCCGCTCACTGCCGACGCTGCGCCCCGGCGGCCGGATCACCGCCGCGCTGGCCAGTCAGGTCTCCGACGGCGCCTCGGCCGCCCTGGTGGTCTCCGAACGTGCCCTGCGGGTACACGGGTTGCGCCCCCGGGCCCGGATCCACCACCTCACCGTGCTCGGCGACGACCCGGTGCTGATGCTCACCGGCCCGATCCCGGCCACCGCCCGCGCCCTGGAGCGCACCGGACTGACCCTGGAGGACATCGACCGGGTCGAGATCAACGAGGCGTTCGCATCGGTCGTACTGGCCTGGCAGCAGGCCACCGGCGCGGATCCGGAGCGGGTCAACGTCAACGGCGGCGCCATCGCGCTCGGCCACCCACTCGGCGCGAGCGGCACCAAGCTCTTGGCCACGCTGCTCAACGAGTTGGAGCGGATCGATGGCCGCTACGGCCTCCAGACCATGTGCGAGGGCGGCGGCATGGCCAACGTGACCATCATCGAGCGGCTGAGCTGAGCCACCGCCCGCCACGCGCCGGCCCGAGCCGGCCACCCCCGGTCCCGGGCCCGGGTCGGGCCGACCGCCGCCACCCGGCCGGCCCGACCGCCGCCCCCACCGGGCGCATCCCTCCCCCGAAGCTCCTCCCGAAAGCAGCCGTCCATGCAGATCCCCGGCTCCGTAGCCCTCGTCACCGGCGCCAACCGCGGCCTCGGCCGCGCCTTCACCCGCGCCCTGGTCGCCCGCGGCGCCCGCACCGTATACGCCGGCGCCCGCGACCCGAGCACCGTCACCGACCCCGGGGTCGTCCCCATCGAACTCGACATCACCGACCCCGAGCAGGTCGCCGCCGTCGCCCGCCGGCTCGACGACGTCACCCTGCTGGTCAACAACGCGGGCGTGTCCGGCTCCGCGTCGTTCCTGGGCGCCGGGACCTCGGACCCGGCCCGCGCCGAGATGGAGACCAACTACTTCGGCACGCTGTCCATGAGCCGGGCCTTCGCCCCCGTGTTGGCCCGCAACGGCGGCGGCGCGCTGGTGAACGTGCTCTCGGTGCTGTCCTTCATGACCCTGCCCCAGGTCGGCTCGTACAGCGCCTCCAAGGCCGCCGCCTGGTCGCTCACCAACGCGCTCCGCCTGGACCTCGCGGCGCAGGGCACCCTCGTGGTCGGAGTGCACGCGGGCTTCATCGACACCGACATGGCCGCCGCCGTCCCGCTGCCCAAGATCGCCCCGGAGGACGTCGCCGGGCAGACCCTGGACGCGGTCGAGGCCGGCACGTACGAGGTCCTGGTGGACCACTACAGCCGGGACGCCAAGGCCGCCCTGTCCGCAGACCCGGAAGTCCTGTACCCGGCCCTGCGCACCTGACCGAGGCCCTCCCGCGCCGGGGCCTCGGGCCCGCTCCCGGCGGTCAGTCGTGGCCGTGGTCGCCGGACTGGGCGAGGGAACGGGTCACGCCGGCCTCCAGTTCGCTGCGGGCCGCGTCGTCGGCGGCGCCGGAGCGGTCGAAGGCCGCCAGCGCGCCGCGCCACAACTCGGCGGCTTCCCGGTAGGCGAAGTGGATCTCCGCGTCCAGGGCGGCGAGGCGGGCGTAGTGGGCGGCCTTCGCCGCCGTCGCGCGCGAGGCCGAGGCCAGGTAGTGGTGCGCCAGCGCGGAGACGTCCCGGGGCCGTACCGCCTCGATCGCCTCGGCCGTGCGTGCGTGCATCCGGGCCCGGCGCAGCTGGGACAGGTCCTCGTACAGGGTGTCCCGTACCAGCGCGTGGGTGAACCGCAGTTGGCCCGCGTCGGGCTCCACGAGCAGTCCGGTCAGCAGCGCCGACTCGACCGCGTCGAGCACCGTGTCCTCGTCCGTGCCGCTCTGCGCGAGCAGGATGTCGACGTCGATGTCCCGGCCGAGCACACACGCCTGCTTGAGCACCTCCTGCGCGGCCTTGGGCAATCCGGCGACATGCCGGCGGATCACGTCCCGCACCCCGACCGGCACCTCGGACACCGCCGCGTGCGTGCCCTCCGCGGCCAGCACCCGGGCCGTCTCCAGGACGTAGAACGGGTTGCCCGCGGTGCGGTCCACGATGGCCCGTACGGTGTCCTCGTCGATCGCCGCCGAGACCGCGCCGCGGACCAGGTCGCCCACCGCCTCCGGGGCCAGGCCGGTGAGTTCGACACGTTCCGGACCGCAGCGCGCCAGCCGGGCCAGCGCGTCGGCGAGCAGGTCGCCCACCTCGTTGTGCCGATAGGTGACCACGAGCAGCACCCGACCGGTCGCGTCCCGGTCGGTGGCCAGGTGGCACAGCAGCGCCAGCGTCTCCTCGTCGGCGCGGTGCACGTCGTCCAGGACCAGCAGCCACGGCGTCTCCGCGGTGGCCCGGGCCAGATAGCGCACCACCGCGTGATGCAACATCAGCTTGGCCGCGGCCTGATCGCCCACCGGGCTGTACGAGTCGGCGAGCAGCGGCGCCAACACCCGCGCGGTGTCCTCGTCCGGCGGGCTCACCGCGGCCAGGGTGCGCAACATCTGGGTCCACGGCCATCCGGCGGGCGCGCCGCCCGATTCGGGGCAGCGTCCCCACGCCGCCCGCCATCCCTCGGCGGCCAGCAGCTCCCGGACATGCTCGGTCAACGCGGTCTTGCCCTCGCCCGGATCACCGCTGACCAGCGCCACCGCGAGCCGCCCGTCGGCGCGCTTCGCCGCGTTCAGCAGGTCGGCCGTCTCCTCGGCCCTACCGATCAGCGTGGTCGTGCGCGCCACGAACCCGTCCTCCCCCGACTCGTCGAAATCCCGTACCGGCTCCGCGACTTCCCGATATGCGGCGGGCGTCCCGGACACGGCGGGCGCCCCCGGCGCGGCGGCCGACGTCGGCACCGCCGCCGGCGCGTCCAACTCGGCGGAGTGGGCCAGGATGTCCGCCTCCAGGCGCTGCAACCGCGACCCGGGCTCGACTCCCAACTCCTCGCGCAGCGCCGCCCGTACCCGGCGCAACACCGCGAGCGCGTCGCCCTGACGGGCACACCGGTACAGCGCCAGCGCCAACAACCACCAACTCTGCTCCCGCAGCGGGTGCGCCGCCGCGTGCGCCTCCAGGCCGGGCACGATCCCGGACGCCTGTCCGATGGCGAGGCCGGCCTCGGCCCGACGCTCCACCGCGACCAGGCGCAACTCCTCCAGCCGGGCCGCCTCGGGCCGGGCCCACGGCTCGTCGGCGAACTGCGCGTACGCGGGCCCGCGCCACAGGTCGAGCGCCGCGGTCAACTCGCGTAGCGCGTCCTCTGCCGCCCCCGCCGCGAGCAGGCCGCCGGCCCGGTGCACCAGGGCCTCGAACCGCCACGCGTCGACCTCGTCCGTACCGACCCGGAACGCGTACCCCGGCGGCGCGGTGACCAGCACCGTCGACGGGGTGCGCGGCGCGCGGTCGGGTTCGAGCGCACGGCGCAGGTGCGACACGAAGGTCTGCACGGACCCGAGCGCGCGGTGCGGCGACTCACCGTGCCACAGGTCCTCGATCAGCCGGTCGACCGGTACGACGTGCCCGCGCGCCAGGACGAGCCGAGCGAGAACGGCCCGATGGCGAGGGCCGCGCAGGTCGGCCCGCCGGTCACCGTCCCACGCTTCGAGCGCTCCCAGAACACGAAACGTCAGCATGGATACGAGACCTTACTGATGCGTCACGAGCAGGCGTGCGGCGGCCGGGGCTGAAGTCATCCGGCTGTTTTCCCATGCCCGGATCAACACCGACTCGACGCCCGGTGAACACGCTTGTCGGGCTCATGCCGGCGGCATGCCGGGCGCATGTCGCCTCGTCGCCGACGCCCCGTCGCGCTCTCGCCGTTCGTCGGACACCGGGCGGTCCCGATCTCCGACGAACGGGCTTCGACCGACCACCCGGGCCGTCAACTCCCCGACGTTCCGGGCGGGTTGCCCGGCATCTGCGCCTCGCCCTCGGGGCGCGTCGAGGGTGCGCCCGGGGACGCGGCCGGGGGTTGCTGCTGCTGCGTAGCACCAGGATCCGCACCAGGATCCGCACCGGGAGCCGCACCCGGCGCGGTGCCCGGCGGCGTATTCGGCACCGTCGCGGGCGGGTTGCCCGGAACCCCCGCCGACGGCGGCGTACTCGCCGGCGGCACCTGCCCCGGCCGGACCGGGATCGCGATCGTGAACGGGGCCGTGCCCTCCACGATCCGGCACCCCGGCGCGCCCCGGTTCGGCTCGACCCGCGGTTGCGGGAAGGGCAGGCTCTCCCGGTTCGGCACCATCGGCCGGCCGTCGGGCGTGCATCCGTAGTTCGACAACCCGCTGTACAAACCGAGTTGCTTGCCGTTCTGATCGAACAGCAGGACGTCCTTGAGCGGCCGTCCCTGCGCGTCGAACGGGTAGATGTTCTGCAGCGGCCTACCGTCCAACGTGCCCATCAGCGTGCTGCTCTCCAGCGGGTGTCCGTCCGAACTGCTGTAGAACGTAGGGTAGTTCGACCCAGAGGGCTCGAACCGCACGGTCTCGCCCGGCTCGAACTGCCCCCCGCTCACCATCCCGATCCCGAGCCCGACCACCATCGCGTTGAGCGGCACCGCCAGCCAGACCAGTCGGCGGTCGTGTCCCGAGCGCGAGCCCAGCCACAACGACCCGGCCAGGGCCAGGATTCCGACCGCCACCGGCCACCACACCCCACCCGTGATCACCCAGGCGAGCAGGGACACGACCAGCGCCCGCAGCACCCACCAGGCGGACCGCAGACCGGTCAGGAACCGCGCCGGCTCGGCGAAGCGCCCGGTGCGCAAGGACTCCCCGAGGGCCCTCGCACGACGGGTGACCGACAGTGCGGCGACCTCCGGCAGGCCGCGCTCGCGCCCGCGCAGCCACAGCGCGTTCACCGCCTCCACAGCCAGTGCGAGCACGCACGGAAAGATCCACCAGCGCTCCTGCCCGTCCTGCTGCGAGCCCAGGGCGACGCCGGTCACGAACGCCGCGCCGAGCGCCACCAGCAGTCCCAGCATCAGGAGTTCGACCTTGCCGACGCCGCGCAGCCGACCACCCCCGCCGGGCGGCGTCAGCGGCGGATACCCGGCCGCCGCGCGCAGTTCGGCGGCGTACTCGTGCGGGGTGCCGAGCCGGGCGCGGAGCGCGTCGGAGGTCACCGCGCCGTCGAGTTCGGCGACCACCTCGCTCAGATTGACCTCGACGTCGTCCAGGATCTCCTCCGCCTCGACGGCGGGCAGATCGGCCAGAATGCGGGCCACCTCGACGCGGTAGTCAGCGGCGACGGGGTGCAGTGCGGTGTCCTTCATCGGGTCTCCCCCACCAGTTCCGACATCGTCCGGGCGAACGAGTTCCACGTGTCGGTGGACTCCCGGAACCGCTGCCGGCCGGGCTCGTTCAGGGCGTAGTACTTGCGGTTCGGGCCTTCGTCGCTCGCCACCACGTAGGACGTGAGAAGTCCGGCGTTGTACAGCCGCCGCAGCGTGCCGTAGACCGACGCGTCGCCGACGTCGTCGAGACCGGCCTTGCGCAGCCGGCGCAGCACGTCGTAGCCGTAGCCGTCCTCCTCTCGCAGCACGGCGAGCACCGCGAGGTCCAGCACTCCCTTGAGCAATTGACTCGGATCCATGACGCCTCCAGCTCTTATGCGTTGCACGGTACCACGCAATGCACAGTAGCTGCCGAGGCCGATCGCGCCCGCCGCACAACAGATCGGCTCGACTTCGCGTTTGTAGGGACAGAGGCTTCCGAGCGGGATCCGATCGAGGAGACGTGCACCATGCGGTTCGAGGACTTCGCGGCGGCGCGGCTGCCGGCCCTGCTGCGCTATGCCGCGTTGTTGTGCGGGGACCGGGAGTTGGCCCGGGACCTCGTGCAGGAGGCACTGATCAAGGCACTCGTGCGCTGGAAACGCATCGGCGCGCTCGATCGACCCGACGCCTACGTCCGCACCATCGTCACCAATGAGTTCCTGTCCTTCCGCCGCCGCAAGGCGATACGCATGGTGGCGCTGACCCATGACGCGCTGGACGGCCCGGCGGCGCCCAGCGTGCCGGACCCCGCCGCAGACGTCGGGTCGGGCGAGGAGTTGTGGCGCCGGCTGAGCGAACTGCCACGCCGACAACGGGCCGTGCTGGTCCTGCGCTACTACGAGGGGCTCACCGACGACGAGATCGCCGAGACCCTGCGCTGCCGACCCGGCACCGTCCGGGGCTACGCGTCCCGCGCCCTGGCGACGCTGCGTGTGGAGATGACCGTGACACCGACCCGAATCCCCCCGATCCCCCAGGGAGAACCGGCATGACCGACATCCGCGAACTGGAGGCGGCACTCGTCCGCCACGAGCACCTGGCACCCGACGGCGAGGGCCTGGTCGAAGCCGCGTACGCGGGGGCCCGACGTGTGCGCCGACGACGCCTCGCCGTCACCGGCCTCGGCGTCGCCACCGTGGTCGCGCTCGGCGCCATAACCCCCCAGGTCCTCGATCACCTCGGTGACGACGGGGTACGTCGGGCGGCGGGTCCCGCCGCGAGCAAGGCTCCCGGCGTCTCCGTGACCAGTCCCCCGGCCGTGGTCGTGGACGTCGACCGCACGGAAGGGTTCTTCCCCCTGGAGCAGGGCTTCTCGGGGACCACCTCGCTGGCGAGCGTGCGCTCGAACGACCAATCCAGGACCGGCTGGGGCGGCAACGTCGGCGTCTACGCGCCGGCCGACGTCGACATGACGGCGATCGAGGCCGGCGAGGCGATCACCGTGCAGGGGCACCCGGCCCGCTATGCCGAGAACTACCTGATCGATCCGGCCGCCTATCACGAGGGTCCGCAAAACTCCTGGGCTCCCAAACCGGTGCGCTTCGACGCCGACGGAAAGCCCGGCCGCGGCACGTGGCAGGACAGGCGGGCGCCGGTCGTCGCGTGGCGCGACTCGTCCGGGTCCTGGGTCGTGGTCTCCGGCACCGACCGGCGGACGGACCTGCTGCGATTGGCCGAGGCGGTCCGACTCCGGCCGACCGACGCCCGCACCCCCTACCGGCTCGGCTTCGTCCCCGACACGCTCCGGCTCGACTTCGGCGGCTCGAACACGCACATCCCGGCCCAGTCCAACTCCGTGCTGGTCTTCGGCGCCGCGGCCCATCCCGTGCTGAAGCGGAGCGAGCTGGGAGGCATGACGGAGTACGGCGCCCTGCGCATCCAGGTCTCGGCGTCGGACAGCGGGCGCACGGACATCGTCGCCCGAACCGGCCCGCCGACGGTGATCGCGGGACACGACACCTGGTACTTCACCTCCCCCGGCGGCGGCCTGCTGCCACCGCAGCAAGGCGCGATCCTGGTCACCAAGGTGAACGGCTGCGAAGTCCAGATCACGACCACCGACAACAACCTGGTGCCCAGGGACACCCTGCACCGCATCCTCGCGTCGGCGACCTTCGGCGACTGCGCGGCCCCGGAGACCTGGACCCCTCCGCTGTCCTGATCACCCGCACCTACCGGTAATCCGAACTCCCGTGACCATCACGGGAGTTCGGCCCTTTCCCCGACTCAGCCCGCCGCCACCCACGCGTCCAGCTCCGCGACGTACGCGTCCTTGACGTCCTCCGGCAGCCACGCGATGGCGAACGCGTTGTATTCGAACCGGGCCACCTCCGCCTCGGTCAGGCCGAGGTCCGCCTGGGTGCGCTCCAGGTTCTCCTGGACGTACGCGTCCATGTAGGCGGGGTCGTCGGAGTTGATCGTGACCAGGATGCCCTCGTCCAGCATCCGCCGGATCTCCGCGCCCTTGATCCCGTCGACCACGAAGGAGTTCGACACCGGACACACCGTCAGTCCGAGGCCGCGCTCCTTGATCGCGGCGACCAGCTTCGGGTCCTCCAGCGCGTTCGACCCGTGGTCGATGCGGTCCACGCCGATGTCCTCGATGGCCTGCCGGATGTGCTCGACGCTGTTCTCCTGGTCGACGTCGCAGTGCATCGTCAACCGGTAGCCCTCGGCCCGTGCGCGCGCGTAGACGGCGGCGAACTTGGCCGGCGGGTTGCCGCGCTCGTCCGAGTCCAGCCCGATCCCCACGATCCACTCGCGGTACGCAAGCGACTGCACGAGCGTGGCCATCGCGTACTCGGCCTGGAAGTCGCGCAGGAAGCACATGATCAGCTGGGCCCGAATGCCCAGTTCGCGCCGCGCGTCCCCGATCGCCCGGGTGAGCCCGCGCACCACCACGTCGAACGGCACACCCCGGCCGGTGTGCGCCTGGGGGTCGAAGAACATCTCCACGTAACGCACGTTCTGCGAGGCGGCCTTGCGCAGGTAGGCCATCGCCAGGTCGTAGAAGTCCGGCTCGTGCAGCAGGACCCGCATGCCGTCGTAGTAGACGGTCAGGAAGGAGGCGAGGCTGTCGAACCGGTATGTCGCCCGCATCTCCTCGACCGAGGCGTAGGGCAATTCGATCCCGTTGCGCTCGGCGAGCGCGAACTTCAACTCGGGCTCCAACGTCCCCTCGATGTGCAGGTGCAACTCGCACTTCGGCAGCCCACCGATGAAGTCCCGCATGTCACGCATGAACCGACCCTCCGACTCGAACACCCACTCACCCGACGAACGCCAACCGTATGCCCCGGTGCGGCCCGGGCCCCGCACCCGGCCCACCGCGTCGCCGCAACCCGACCGCCGCTCTCTCGCATGGCCGATTTCACCTGCCCCTTCACAGAACGGCGCGACCGGACGCACACTGTAAGTAGTCACGTCATGACACACCGACGGAAGTCCATGGACGAGCAACCCGAAGACGGGCCGGAGCCCGACGGACGGACCTTTTGGACCGTGGTCGACGGCGAACGGATCGAGACACCGGCCACGATCGCGAGCATCCGCGAAGCCCTTCCGGCCGATCGGCGCGACGAGTTCACCAGGGTGATCGAGGACACGCCCGCGCGGGACATGCTCCTGATCATGAACCGCTGGTCGCGCCGAACGCGACCGGAAATCGACGAGGCCACCGAGCGCGAGCACGACCGCGTGGAGGCGATCACCAGGGAGGCGGGCGACCGCGTCATCATGGGGGAGGATCCGAGTGTCGTACAGGCTGAGGTACTCGCACGACTGCGAGACGGTACGTAGCCAACTCACGACGTCGCAGCGCGGCGACCTGGACAGGGGCATGGCCCGCGTATGTCTGGACCCGTACGGGTGCGGCTCGTCGCAGACCTGGCACAAGGACCGGCGAGACGTGACGTGCGGATCGGTGTGAGCCCCGATTCCCTCGTGTGTCGCGAGTACAGGGCCGCCTCGCGCGTGCTCAGGTTCCGTAGATGCGGACCACGGTGGGGTCAGCGGCGGTAGCAGCCGTAGACGCGTGGGGCCCGGGCGCCGGGAGGGATCGGGAACGGGGCGGTCTTGGCGGGTGGTGCTCCGTCGGTCGGGAACCAGACGGCGTCGTCCGGCTCCACGGCGGTGATGTCGGCGGTCCACGCGGGGCGGGCCGGGTCGAAGGGCTGGACGCGCACCCGGGCGGTGGCCGCGTCGATGTGCTCGATCACGCCGGGAGGGTGGGTCGGTCGCAGACGGGCGTCCCGGTGCTTGACCTTTTGGCTGATCTCGGCGGCTTCGGGCATGGCGGGGTGTCCCTTTCCTGGGTGGGGTGGATGGTTGTCGCTTCGTGGCCGACCGGCACGGGGAGTGGTCCGTGCCGGTCGGCTTCGCCCGGCCGCCTCGGGAGGCGTCGGGTGGCGGGGCCGCACCGCCGGCCAGGCCAGTGGGGGCGGTGCGGCCGATCAGGGGGTGGGCGGTCGGCTGGGGGTGGGCGGTCGGCTGGGGGCCATGTCGTCGGGCGGCATGCGCCACGTGATCGACCCGTCGCGGAACAGGTGCTGCGCCCGGGTTCGACGCGGCTCGTCCACGAGAGGTTGGGCCGCCACGATCCGGCCGGGCCGGGCCGCCTCCGGCTTCGCCGGTTCGGGCGCGGTGGGCATGAGCGAGCCGGCCTCGTCGTCCACCACTTCGAGGTGCGCGAGCGGGATGGTGTAGGTCGCCTGGGAGTTGGCGGTGAGCGCCACGACGTAGCTGCCGGCCACACGGTAGAGCGTCCCCACATACCGACTCCGGGCATCCCGCACCCGCACTTCACCGCCGGCCATGCGGAGCCGCAAGTCGGCTTCGGTGGGTGGTTGTTGTCTTGCCACGGTCATGGGCACGCCTCTTGCCTTTCGTTGCCGTCAGTCGTTTTTCGGCCACTCCCTGACAGCATCGGCCGGCGTCCCTAACCTTTGGAGTGACCTCCCGTTGCGAGTTCAATTGGGACAAATCAGGGGAACATACGTGCGATTCCAGGAGCATCCGAGCAATCCGACCGAGGGATCGCCACGGCAGCGCATGGCGGCGCAAATCAGGGAGCACCGCTCACGCGCCGGGCTGTCCGTAACCGAACTGGCCGACATCGTGGGCTACAGCAAGTCGTCGATGTCGCGGTTCGAGACGGGCGACAGCCGAGTGCCTGAAGAGTTGTGCCCCAAGCTCGACGCGGCGTTCGGCACGAATGGCCTGTTCACTGCGCTGTTCGAGATGTTGCGCAATGTGCGGTTCCCTGATCAGTTCTTGGACTACATGAATCTGGAGCGCAAGGCCGAAGCGTTGCGCGAATGGGCAGGTTTCCGGATTCCCGGGCTCCTGCAAACCCCGGCCTACGCGCGAACAGTCTTCCGTGAGGCCGACCGAGGGGCGACGGAGGACGAAATCGAGGATCGAGTGGATGCTCGGATCGGCAGACGCACAATCTTCGACCAATCCCCGAACCCCCACTTCGCAGCGATCCTGGACGAATCGGTTCTACGACGATGGGTCGGCGGACCGGCGGTCATGGTGGCGCAACTCGCCGCGCTCTTGCCGATGATGGACCACGAACACGGCACCCTGCAGGTATTGCCCTTCAACCGTGGCGAACAGAGCCTGAGCGAGGCGACGCAGATCGTCATCGAGCTTCAAGACAGTACGTCGCTCGTCTACGTGGAAGGCAGTGCCAGCGGTCAAATCCTTGAGGATCCGGACGTCGTACTTGCGCGACGCCGGGCCTACGATCGGGTGAGCGCCTACGCCCTGTCCCCCAGGGAGTCGGCCATTCTGATTCGCGCGGTGATCAAGGAGTACGAGGAATGACGACCCCCGACCTGGACACCTTTGCCTGGCGTAAGTCGAGCTACACCAATGATGCTCAAGGTGCCTGTGTCGAGGTGGTCGATGATTTCCCGGGAATCGTTCCCGTCCGCGACTCCAAGAACCCAAGTGCCGGTCACCTGATAATCGGCGCGGCCTCGTGGGCGGCGCTCACCGCCTCGTTGCGCGGCTGAGTGCAACGGTGGCCCCGCCCGCCCGAGGTCGGGCCGGCGGGGCCTCGCGCGGCTACGCGGCCGGGGCGATGCGGGCCATGCCGTTGATGATGCGGTCCATCGCGTCGCCGCCCCTGGGGTCGGTCAGGTTGGCCAGCATCTTCAGGACGAACTTCATCAGCATCGGGTGCGGCAAACCGTGCTTGGTGGCGAAGTTCATCACCCTCGGGTCGCCGATCAGCTTCACGAAGACCCGGCCGAGCGTGTAGTAGCCGCCGTAGGTCTGCTTGAGGATGCGCGGGTAGTCGTGCAGCGCCCGCTCGCGGCCCTCGGGGGTGAGCCGGGCCACCGCCTGGGTGATCACCTGGGCCGCGATCTCGCCGGACTCCATCGCGTACGCGATGCCCTCGCCGTTGAACGGGTTGACCATCCCGCCCGCGTCGCCGACCAGCAACAGGCCCTTGGTGTAGTGCGGTTGGCGGTTGAAGCCCATCGGCAGCGCCGCGCCGCGGATCGGACCCTGCTGGTTCTCGTCGGTGTAGCCCCAGTCCTCGGGCATGCCCGAGACCCAGCCCTTGAGCAGGTCGCGGTAGTCGATGTCCTTGAACGCCGCCGAGGTGTTGAGCAGGCCCAGGCCCACGTTCGAGGTGCCGTCGCCCATGCCGAACACCCAGCCGTAGCCGGGCAGCAGCTTCTCCTGGCCGTCGCGGCGGTCCCACAGCTCCAGCCACGACTCCAGGTAGTCGTCGTCGCTGCGCGGGGAGGTGAAGTAGGTGCGGACCGCGACGCCCATCGGGCGGTCCTCGCGCCGGTGCAGGCCCATCGCGAGGGAGAGCCGGGTCGAGTTGCCGTCGGCGGCGACCACGATCGGCGCGCGGAAGACGGTCTCCTCCTTCGAGCCGTTCATCCGCGCGTTGACGCCGACGATGCGGCCGGTGCGCTCGTCCAGGATCGGGCCGGTGACGTTGGCGCGCTCGTACAGCTTCGCGCCCGCCGCCGCCGCCTGGCGGGCCAGGATCTCGTCGAAGTCGGCCCGCTTGCGGACCAGTCCGTGCGCCGGGAAGCTGGCCAGGTCCGGCCAGTCCAGTTCGAGCCGCATGCCGCCGCCGAGGATGCGCAGCCCCTTGTTGGGCAGCCACCCGGCCTCGACCGAGGTGTCCACGCCCATCGCGATCAACTGCTTGACCGCGCGCGGGGTGAGCCCGTCGCCGCAGACCTTCTCCCGGGGGAACGCGGTCTTCTCCAGCAGGATCACGCTCACGCCGGACTTGGCCAGGTGATACGCCGTGGTCGATCCGGCCGGACCGGCCCCGACCACGATGACGTCGGCCTCATGCGTCGAGTCGGCGCGCTTGGTGGTTGTGACGGGCGCTGCGTCGGTCACGGACGACTCCCCTGGAAGTCTCTGCGGCAGTGCCGAAACCGGGACGGTTCCGGCCGGACAAGTCTATGAGCAGCGGGCCGGGGACCGGCCCGCGGTCATCCGGTGGCGGGTCGAAAGCCCCGGTGCAGCGCGACCACGCCGCCGGTGAGGTTGCGCCACGCCGCCCGCTCCCAGCCGGCCCGGCGCACGATCGCGGCCAGTCCGGCCTGGTCGGGCCAGGCGCGGATGGATTCGGCCAGATAGACGTACGCGTCCGGGTTGCTGCTCACGGCGGTGGCCACCGACGGCAGCGCGCGCATCAGGTATTCCACGTAGACCGTCTCGAACGGCGGCCACGTGGGTCGGCTGAACTCGCAGACCACCAGGCGCCCGCCCGGCCGGGTCACCCGCAACATCTCGCGCAGCGCGCCCTCGGTGTCGTTGACGTTGCGCAGCCCGAAGGAGATGGTCACCGCGTCGAACGTGGCGTCCCGGAACGGCAGCCGGGTCGCGTCACCCGCGGTGAACGGCAGTTCGGGGTGCCGGCGCTTGCCCTCGCGCAGCATGCCCACCGAGAAGTCGCACGGGACCACCTCCGCGCCCGCGTCCCGGAAGGGCAGCGAGGAGGTGCCGGTGCCGGCCGCCAGGTCGAGGACGCGCTCACCCGGGCGCGCGTCCACGGCCCGCGCGACGGCTTTGCGCCAGGACCGGTCCTGGCCCATCGACAGCACGGTGTTGGTCAGGTCGTAGCGCGCCGCGACCGCGTCGAACATCGACGCGACTTCACGCGGTTGTTTGTCCAGGGAGGCTCGGGTCACCCGGCCATCATCTCGCGGCCGGGGCCGAGCCCGGGTCAGGGGGCGGGCAACGCACCGGGCGGGTCGCGTGGAGCGTGCGACCCGCCCGGTGGCCTTGTACCCGCTGCCCGGCGCTCAGCGACGCCCGGCACGGGAGCCGGCTCGGCGCCGGCCGACCTTGACCCCGCCGCCGAGCCGGCCGATGCGCACGCCGACACCGACGCCGCCGCCGCGACCACGACCGGTGCGGCGGCGCCTGCGGTGCGGGGCCACGGCATGGACGAGGGACCGGATTCGAGTACCAACGGACATGGTGTGCCTCCTCGTTCCGCACGGGCGGCGCCCGTGTCGGAAGTGGTCGGGAAACCCTGTCTTGTCGACCGGGCGCCTGCCCCCGGTTCGGCCGGCCATGCCTGATCGCACCCCGAACGATCCCGCGTCGCCGCCTCTCGGGCCCGCGCCTCTCGGGCCGCCCGTCAGCGGCGGTGCACGAGTCGGCCACCGAGCACGGTGGCCACGCACGAGCCGGTGCCGTGGGCGAGCAGGGCCGCGTACGGGTCGCCCTCGGTCGGCACGTCGAACACCGCGAGGTCGGCGAGGCCGCCCGGGCGCAGCGTGCCCGCCCCGTCCAGGCCGCCCATCGCCGCCGCGCCGCCGACCGTGACCGCCTCGACCATGCGCCGGTCCAGGTCGTCCGCGCGGTATCCCTGCCGCACCGCGACCTCGCGGGCCGCCGCCGCCTCCTCCCACATGTCCAGGGACGGCGATGAGGCCAGCGAATCGGTGCCCAGGGCCAGCGGCGAGCCCTCGCTCAGGTAGTCCGCCACCGGCGCCTCGCCCGCCGCCAGGATCGCGTTGGAGCGCACGCACAGGGCGACGGCCGTACCGTGCCCGCGCAGCAGCGCCCGGTCCTGCGCCCCCAAGTGCACGCCGTGCGCGACGTGCACGTCCGGCCCCAGCCCGGCGAAGCCGTCCAGGTAGGTCGCGGGGCTGCCACCGCTGCCGCCGTCGAGCAGTTCCAGGGCCAGCCCCATCGCGCGGTTCGCCTCGGCGAACCGGCCGGTGCCGTGCCGGACGAACTCCACCTCGTGCGAGGTCTCCGCCAGGTGCGGGTGCAGCCGCAGTCCGCGCTCGCGGGCGATCTTCACGCACTCCGCGAATACGGCCGTCCCGACCGTGAAGGGGGTGTGCGGCGACACGCCCAACGCGCGCCCGCCGCTCGCCCCGCGCAGCGTGTCGAGGAACGCCTCGCGGCGCCCGCCCTCCCACATCGCGTCGTCCGCGATCACCTCGACATAGCTGATCCCGCGCAGGCCGGACCGGCCCACCGGCACCAGCACGCACGGGTCGGTGACCACATCCGCCGCCGCCGTGGTCCCCGAGCGCAACATGTGGTGCACCCCTCGGCGGGCACTCTCCTGCCACATCACCTCGGAGAAGTCGCCCCGCCGCTCGGTCAGCAGCCTGATCCACTCCGGGAACGCCAGCCCGGACAGCGCGAGATCACCGAAGTCGGTGTACTGGAGGTGCGCGTGCGCGTTCACCAGACCCGGCGTGAGCACACCGCGCCAGACCCGCTCCCGCGCCCCCTCCGCGACCAACTCGGCCCGCGGCCCCACCGCGACGATGCGCTCGTCCTCCACGAGCACGGCACCGTCGCGAATGGGCTCCGCGTCGACCATCGACAGGACAACGGGCGCAACATGCAACGTCAACGACATGCGCCCATCCTGCCAAGCCGGGCTCAGCGCGCGTCGACCACCTTCAGCTGTGTGCGAGGCGGCTCGGGGCGGGCGGTGCCGCCGGGGATGGCGGTGGAGGACAGGTGGGAGATCACCTTGTCGTCGACCGGGTCGTTCGCCGGGTCGTCGTGCACGATCAGGTGGTTGTACGTGGTGTCGCGCTGCGCGGGGACGCGCCCGGCGGCGCGGATCAGGTGCAGCAGTTCCATCCGGTTCGAGCGGTGCTTGGCGCCGGCGGAGGAGACCACGTTCTCCTCCAGCATGACCGAGCCCAGGTCGTCCGCGCCGTAGTGCAGGGTCAGCTGGCCGGCCTCCTTGCCCGTGGTCAGCCACGAGCCCTGGATGTGCGCGACGTTGTGCAGGAACAGCCGGGCGACCGCGATCAGGCGCAGGTATTCGAGCAGGGTCGCCTGGGTGCGCCCCTTCAGGTGGTTGTTCTCCGGCTGGTAGGTGTACGGGATGAAGGCCCGGAAGCCGCCGGTGCGGTCCTGCACGTCACGGATCATCCGCAGGTGCTCGATCCGCTCGGCGTTGGTCTCGCCCGTGCCCATCAGCATCGTCGAGGTGGACTCGACGCCCAGGCCGTGCGCGGTCTCCATGATCTCCAGCCAGCGCTCGCCCGACTCCTTGAGCGGGGCGATCGCGGTGCGCGGGCGCTCCGGAAGCAGTTCGGCGCCGGCGCCCGCGAACGAGTCCAGGCCCGCCGCGTGGATCCGCGAGATGGCCTCCTCGATGCCCACACCGGACACCTTGGCCATGTGCGCGACCTCGGACGCGCCGAGCGAGTGGATCACCAGCTGCGGGAACTCGGCCTTGATCGCGGCGAACGAGCGCTCGTAGTACTCGACGCCGAAGTCGGGGTGGTGCCCGCCCTGGAACATGATCTGGGTGCCGCCGAGTTCGACCGTCTCCGCGCACCGGCGCAGGATGTCGTCGATCTCCCGGACCCAGCCCTTCTCGCTCTTGGGCGGGGCGTAGAAGGCACAGAACTTGCACGCGGTGACGCACACGTTCGTGTAGTTGATGTTGCGCTCGATGATGTACGTCGCGATGTCGACGGTGTCCGCGTAGCGCTTGCGGCGGGCGGCGTCGGCGGCTCGACCCAGCGCGTGCAGCGGCGCGTGGACGTACAGCGCGAGTGCCTCTTCGGGCGTGATCCGCCCACCGTCGGCGGCCCGGTCCAGGACCGGCTGGAGATCGCTGATCACGGGGAAGCCTCCGCATGGAACGAATACGAGTGGAACGACTGCGACTCGCGAACGAGCCTATCCGGCGCGCTCACGGAGCCTGCGGGGCGTCGAGCAGCCGGACCCGGACGTCGGCCGGATACCCGGTGTCGTGCGAGGTACGGCGGGCGAACTCGGCGATCCCGGCAAGGTGGCGCGCGCCCAGCGAGTAGTCGAGCGCCTCGGTGTAGTAGCGCTCCAGCGTGGCCGCGTCGAACGCCTCCCACCGGGCCACGTGCTCGCAGACCTTGTCCACCTCGCGCATGCACAGGTCGCGCGACTCCAGGAAGGCCCGGTGCACCTCGCGCACCTCGGCGGGATGCGCGGCCAGGAAGTCGCGGCGCGCGGCCCACACCGCGAATACGAACGGCAGCCCGGTCCACTGCTTCCACTCCTCGGCCAGGTCGTAGACCTTCAGGCCCAGGCGCGGCGCGTCGTAGAGCGTCGCGCGCAACGCGACGTCGCCGATCACCACGGCGGCGTCCGCCTCCTGCATCATCAGGCCCAGGTCGGGCGCCGAGGTGAAGAACTTCGGCCGTACGCCGTACTTCTCCTCGAGCAGCAGCCGGGCCAGCCGGACCCCGGTGCGGCTCTGCGAGCCCAGCGCGACCCGGGAGCCGTCCAGCTCTTCGATCGGCACCTGGCTGATCAGCATGACCGACATCACGGGCCCGTCGGCGGCCACCGCGATGTCCGGGAGCACCACGAGGTCGTCCGCGTGCCGCAGGTATTCGACGACGCTGATCGGCGCGATGTCGAGGTCGCCGCGCACCAGGGCGTCGTTGAGGTTGTCCGGAGTGTCCTTGGTGAGCTCCAGATCCACCAGCGTGCCCGTGCGGGCCAGGCCCCAGTAGATGGGCAGGCAGTTCAGGTACTGGATATGGCCCACCCGGGGTCGCCGGCGGCCGGCTTGCGGTGCGTTGTCCACACTGTCCATCCCCGCAGGCTATGCCCGGCTCCGCGGATCACCGGTATCGACCCGGCCGGTATCCGCGGTGTCACCGAACAGGCACAAGACCGGACATGCGGCATCGGCAGCGGGAAGCGGGTGAGACCCTTCCGGGACCGGGCCGAACCGCACGGCGGTCCGCCGACTACGACGGAGGAAGCGCGATGCACTCGTCCCCGGGCTCGTATCCGGGCCAGGGTGGCGGCTACCCGCCCCCGCCCCCGCCCTACGCGGCCACACCGGCGCCACCGCCATACGACCCGGGTGGTGGGTACCGCCCCGGCGGTCCGGGCGCGCCCGGCGGCGGCCACGGCGCGCCGCCGCGACCACAACCCGCCCGACCCGCGTTCGGCGCGCTGCGCGGCACCGTCGCCGGGATCAGCCTGGTGCTGGCCGTGCTGTTGTCGATCCCGGCCCTGTCGGCGCTGTGGTTGCGCTGGGAGGTGGTCTCCGACCAGGGATTCACCGACAACGCGGTCGAGCTGATCGACGAGTCGGCGATCCGCGATGAGGTCGCGCGGCTGATGACCGACGAGGTGATCCGGCAACTGCCGCCCGGGGTCCGCAATCAGGTGCCGCGCCAGGTGGTGCAGACGGCGGTGACCGAGGAGATCGCCAAGCCGACGTTCAAGGCGGTCTGGAAGGACGGCGTCTCCACGGCGCACGACGTGGTGTTGTCCTCGCTGCTGGGCCGGGACAGCAAGAACGTGCAGACCAACGGCGACGAGGTCGTGGTCAACCTGAAGAGCCCGGTCGACGCGATCGTGGGCCAGTTGAACAAGGCCGGGATCCCGGTCTCCAAGGCGGGCGTGCCGACCAACATCGCGATCGACCTCGCGCAACTGCCGCACGCCTCCGACGCCAAGCAGAGTCGGGACGCGCTCCAGGCGGTGGACGACGCGGGTCGGTGGTTGCCGATCCTGACCCTCGTACTGCTGGTGCTCGGCCTGGCGGTCGCGGTCAACCGGTTCCGCGCGCTGGTGATGACCGGCGTCGGGCTGTTCGTCACCAGCGGCCTGCTGTTGATCCTGGTCAACGCCGCGAGCGGTCCGGTCGCCGACGAGCTGGCCGCCCGCAACACGCTGAACCGGGACGGCATCGAGGCCGTCTACGGCGTGTTCACCGACTCGCTGGACACGATGTCGTGGTCGGTGTTCGCGGCCTCGATCGTGATGGTCATGGTGGGCGCCGTCGGGCTGGGCATGCGCGGTCGGCGGCGCTGACCGCGCCGAGGCGGCGAGGGCGGGTCCGGGGCGATCCCCGGCCCGCCCTCGCGGCGTTCCCGGCTCAGGCCAGGTTGCGCGTGGAGCCCTCGTCGTCGTCCTGTTCGATGTGGATGTCATCCACGGAGATGTCCACCTCGACCACCTCCAGGCCGGTCATCCGCTCGATCGACTCGATCACGTGGTCGCGCACCGCCGCGGCGACCTCGGCGATCGGCGCGCCGTATTCGACGACCAGGCTCAGGTCGATCGCGCACTGCTTCTCGCCGACCTCGACGCTGACCCCGCGCGCGACGTCGGGACGGCCGCCCGGGACCGCCTTGCGCATCGCGGCGAAGGCCCGGGAGACCCCGCTGCCCAGGGCGTACACCCCCGGGATCTCGCGCGCCGCGAGCCCTGCGACCTTGGCCACCACGCCGTCCGCGATCGAGGTGCGACCGCGGTCGGTGGCCAGCGCGGTCACCTCCGTCATATGCGAGGCGCCGGAGGCTCCGGTCGACGGGCGCTGGACGCGCTCCGGGCTGGTGTCGCTCTTGGTCGCCGGGCGGGCGGGTACGTCTGCCATGACTGGAACCTCGTCTTTCGCCGCTTTCGTGAGAGGTGGGGGCTCCCCTCACACAGGTGTGACCCCTTCCCTGTCGGTTCCTCACGCAATCCGGGCGAATTAATCCGATCGGCCGTTCGTCGTTCCTGTCGAGGGACAGGAACATGTTTCATTTCACTCCCGGCCAACCGTTCAGGAGGCTTGCTCCCGCATCGGGAACCGCCTGTGATGGGACCCCTGCATCCCCGGCCAAGGAGGAAACACTGTGGAGCGGTTCCAGGATCGGCGCATCATCGTCACCGGCGGCGGCTCGGGCATCGGCCAGGCCACGGTGCTGCGGCTGCTGAGCGAGGCGGGTTCCGTACACGCGGTCGACGTCAACGCCGACGGGCTGGACAAGACCCGCGCGATGGCGGCGGAGAAGGGCCTCGACGCCCGGCTGACCACCGGAGTGCTGGACGTGTCGGACGAGGCCGCGGTCGGTGCCGGCGTGGCCGAAACCGTCGAGCGGTTCGGCGGCCTGGACGTGCTGGTCAACGCCGCGGGCATCCTGCGGGCGGGGCACACCCACACCTTCCCGCTCGACAAGTGGAACCAGATCATCACGATCAACCTGACCGGCACGTTCCTGATGACCCGCGCCGCGCTGCCCGCGCTGCTTGAGACCGGCAACGGTGTGGTGATCAACTTCAGCTCGACCTCGGCGAGCTTCGCGCACCCGTACATGGCGGCCTACGCGGCCAGCAAGGGCGCGATCGACGCGTTCACCCACGCGATCGCCCTGGAGTACAGCCGCCAGGGGCTGCGCGCGGTCAACGTCGCACCCGGCAGCATCTCCAGCGGCATCGTCGACGACACCCCGAACCAGGTTCCGGAGGACGCCGACTGGGAGCTCTTCGGCAAGCTGATGCCGATCATCGGCGACGGCATGGCCCACCCGGACGTGATCGCCGGCATGATCGCCGCGCTCGCCTCCGACGACGGCAAGTTCGTCACCGGCACGTCGCTGCGCATCGACGGCGGCACCCACGCCTGAGCGGGACCTCGGTCCCGGGTGCCGCGCGGGTCGCGTCGACCCGCGCGGCACCCGGGACCGGCCCGAAAACGCCAGAGGGCGCCGTTCCGGGACCGGTTGCCCCGTACAGCGCCCACCGCGATGGTGCGAAGTTTCAGCCGGCGTTGATGCAGACGTTGCCGAACGCCGGGTTCACCAGGCCGATGACGTTGATGCTGTTGCCGCACAGGTTGACCGGGATGTGCACCGGGACCTGGATGTTGTTGCCCGAGGCGACACCCGGGGAGTTGACGGCGGCACCGTCCGCCTCGGAGCTGGCGCTGGCCCCACCGATGCCCGCGGCGAGGATGCCACCGGCGGCGACGGTGATGAAGGCCGCCTTCTTGACCGTGTTCATTCTTCCTCCATGTCACAGTGCCGCACGAACGGATGCGGCACGTGGGACAACGAAGCCCACGACGATCGGCAACGCCCCACCGCCCGGTTCGCCGCCGATTCACCCCTACGGGGACGCCCACTTGCGCCGTACGCCGGTGCCGGGCGCCGGCGCACCACCCATCCCGAGGGGCGCACGCGCGGCGATCGGCGCACCACGCGGTCGAGCGGCAACGAACTGCGCCCCGCGAAGCCGGGGCTTTGCGGGGCGCGGGGACGGAGGACTCGGTGCGCGGGTGGGGGCACGTGGGAACAGGAGGTCGGGCCCGGGACGGAACAGGGTGTCCCGGGACGCGTCAGGCGTCCTCGTCGTCCTCGTCGTCGTCCTCGGGCAGGTACTCGGCGCCCTCGGACTGCCAACCGGCCTCGCTCAGTTCGGTGCCGGCGATCTCCTCGACCAGGCTGAACGGGTCGATCAGGTACGAGACGGACTCGGCCAGGTCGCTCTCGATCGCGGCCATGGCGTCGGCCCGGTCGCCGGACGAGAGTTCTTCGTCGGCCTTGACGCTGTCCAACGCGGCGGCGCGCAGCGCGTCCGCGTCGGTGACCTCGAGCACGATTTCGAGGTTGAGCCGGATGTAGCGGGTCGTGGACTCGGAGGAAGTCGGGTTTTCCATGGGCGCGAGCCTACGGGCCCACGACCGACCCCCGGCGCGCTGACGCGCCGCGCACCACCGCGCCGCCGTGTCGGGGCGACGCCCCGTGCGCTCAGCGGTGGCCGTACGTCACGGCGGTGACCATCAGCGCCCCGAAGACCACGGAGAATCCGAGGATGTAGATCGCGATCCGGATCCACATCCCGGTCGCCCGGCTCTTCTCGCTCTCCATCACGGCGAACTCCTCATATGTGGGCGGGAAGGCACGGCGAGAACGCGACCAGCGCGGGCGCCGCGTGGACCATCAGGAACTCGACGGGCAGGTACGCGTCGGCCGATTCCATGCGGTGCGCGAGGCCCGAGTCGAAGTGCGCCACGTCGCCGGGCGCGAGCAGGTGGGTCGCCCCGTCCAGGGTCAGCCGGAGTTGCCCGCTCAGGACGTACAGCCACTCCTCGCCCGGATGCACCCGGCCGGGCCCGTCCGCCCGCCCCGCCGGCACCCGGACCCGCAGCGCCTGCATGCCGCGTCGCGGGCTGCCCACGCGCCAGTAGGTCCAGCCGTGCGCCTCGACCGGCTCGGCCGCACGGGCACGGACCACGGGCTCGGTCGCCGCGGCGTCCTCGCCGAGGAGTTCGGAGACGGTGGTGTTGTACACCCGGGCCAGGGTGAGCAGCGCGGGCAACGAGGGTTGCCGGCGCTCGTGTTCGAGCCGGGAGAGGTAGGCGACGGAGAGCCTGGTCAGCCGGGCGGCCTCGTCGAGCTTGAAGCCGTTCGCCAGCCGCGCCGCACGCAGTCGGTCACCGAGCCCGGTCGGCACCGCCTCGGCGGCTTCCGGGTCGGCGGGTTCCGGGTCGGGATCGCCGGTGTCGTAACGTGGAGGAGCGACCATGCTTCGAGACTAGGCAGGCATGGACCGGAGAGGCAATTAACTTGCCTCAGAGGCAAATAAGCAGGTCCGCAGGCCACCCTTCCGGCCGCCCCTCGCACACCACTCCCCCGGCACGCCACCCCGGCCTACGCGCACCGTTCCGTCGAGAGCGCCCCCGCCGGCAGCTCCGCCTCCACCAGCACCACGCCGTCCTCGTAGCCGCACCTGCCGACCAGCCCGGCCCGCTCGAACAGGGCGAGCATCCGCCGGTTCCACGGCAGTACGTGCGCCCGCAGCCCGGTCGCCCCGCGCGCCGCCGCGTGCTCCGCCAGCGCGCGCAGCAGCGCCGTGCCGAGACCGTGCCGCTGCCAGCCGTCCTCGACCAGGAGCGCCACCTCTCCCACCCGCTCCCCCTCGGGGTGGAACAGCGTGGCCAGCGCGCCGATCGCCCCGTCGGGGCCGACCGCCACCAGGCTCAGCCCGTCGGCCGGCGCGAGCAGCTTGGCCAGGGCGCTGTCCGGCAATCGCGGCGTCGAGGTGAAGTAGCGCAATCGCCGGGTCTCCGGCGAGCACCGCTCGTGCATCGCGCGGACCTCGGCGGCGTCCTCGATCCGGGCCGTGCGCACCCGTACCCGCGCGGGCCACTCGCCCACGCCGACCCCGCCCACCATGGTGAGCCTGGCCCGACCCCGAATCGCCGCAGTCGTCGTCTCCATCACCGCACCGCCCTTCGCCACCGGGGCGGTCCTCGTGATCCGTCCCCGTCCACCCCCACGGTGTCGAGACGGTGTTACGCGTCGACTACGTGAACGTGTCCTCGGTGAACCGATCCGATGACGTCGTGCCCCGGTGGCGAAACGCGGGCGACTCAGCCCGCCAGGTGGCCGAGCAGGTCCTGCCGGGTGACCACACCCTGCGGTTTGCCGTGCACCAGCACCAGCGCCGCGTCGGCCTGCTCGAGGACCCGCGCGAGCCGCGCGATCGGCTCGCCGGAGCCGATCACCGGCATCGACGCCGACATGAACTTCTCCAACGGGTCGCCCGCCGACGCCCGACCGGCCACCAGCGCGTCCAGCAGGTCGCGCTCGGCGATCGAGCCGACCACCTCGGCGGCCATCACGTCGGGGTGCCCGGCGCCGGGCTTGACCACCGGCATCTGGCTGACCCCGAACTCGCGCAGGATCGCGATCGAGTCGCCGACCGTTTCCTCCGGGTGCACGTGTACGAGCGCCGGCAGGTCGCCCTGCTTGCGGGCGAGGATGTCGGCCACGGTGGCCTCGCCCTGGTCCGCGTCCAGGAAGCCGTAGTCGGCCATCCACTCGTCGTTGAAGATCTTGCTCAGGTAGCCGCGCCCGGAGTCCGGCAGCAGCACCACGACCACGTCGTCGGGACCCAGCCGCTCGGCCGCGCGCAGCGCCGCGACCACGGCCATCCCGCACGAGCCGCCGACGAGCAGGCCCTCCTCGCGGGCGAGTCGACGGGTCATCAGGAACGAGTCCCGGTCGGACACCGCGATGATCTCGTCGGGCACCGCGCTGTCGTACGCGGTCGGCCAGAAGTCCTCACCCACACCCTCGACCAGGTACGGCCGGCCGCTGCCGCCGGAGTACACCGAGCCCTCGGGGTCGGCGCCGACCACCCGCACGCCGCCGTTGGAGACCTCCTTGAGGAACCGTCCCGTCCCGGAGATGGTGCCGCCGGTGCCCACGCCCGCCACGAAGCAGGTGATCCGGCCGTCGGTCTGCTCCCACAGCTCGGGGCCGGTGGAGAGGTAGTGCGACTGCGGGTTCTCCGGGTTCGAGTACTGGTCGGGCTTCCACGCGCCGGGCGTCTCGCGCACCAGTCGGTCCGAGACGTTGTAGTACGAGTCGGGGTGCTCGGGGTCGACGGCGGTCGGGCAGACCACCACCTCGGCCCCGTACGCCCGCATCACGTTGATCTTGTCCATGCTGACCTTGTCCGGGCAGACGAACACACACTTGTATCCGCGCCGCTGCGCGACCATGGCGAGCCCGACGCCGGTGTTGCCGGAGGTGGGCTCGACGATCACACCGCCGGGACGCAGCGCGCCCGACTGCTCGGCCGCGTCGATCATCCGCACGGCGATGCGGTCCTTCACGGACCCGCCGGGGTTGAAATATTCGACCTTCGCCAGCACCGTCGCCGACAACCCCGAGGTGACGGAGTTGAGCTTGACGAGGGGGGTGTCCCCGATCAGGTCGAGCATGGATTCGTGGTACCGCACGGAACCTCCGCCATGAGTGCGCATCAGCCGGGGCCGGATGGCCCGAAATCCTCACATTGCGCGAACTTCTCCCAGCCTAGTGGCCCCTTTCGATCTCCAGGGCGGATGGCCGGGCCGACCCGCGCGAACACGTGTTCCCGTTCCGCGACCCACGGCCGCGCGGGGCCGGTCCAACGCGCCCGCGCCGGCGCGCCGCCCGGTACCCGCCGACGAACCTGACGGTCGGTTAGGGTCGGCGTGGAGTCCGTGACGGGGAGGAGACCGAGGCCTTGGACACGACGGCAGGCCGCGGAGCACGGCGATGATGCGCACCCGGATGGCCCGTCGGGTCGCCGCCGCCGCGGCGTTCGGCGGCGGCGGTGTGGGCGTGCTGACCGGGGCGATGTTCGCGGTGTTGTACACCGAGGCGAAGATGGCCCGCCGCACGGTGGGCGAGCCCGACGGCGAACCGCCGACCGCGGACGGTGTGTACGGCGAGTACGGCGACCAGCCCGACGAGCCGATCGTGTTCGCCATGATCGGCGACTCCACCGCCGCCGGCCTCGGCGTCGAGGACCCCATGCAGACCCCCGGCGCGCTGCTCGCCTCCGGCCTGGCCGCGGTCGCCGAACAGCCGGTGCGACTGGTCAACGTCGCGCTGTCCGGCGCCCAGTCCTCGGACCTGGAGCGCCAGGTCACGCTCGCCCTGCGGCACGAGCTCGACGTGGCGATGATCATGATCGGCGCCAACGACGTCACCCACCGGATGCGCCCCGCCGAGTCGGTGCGCCACCTCGAACAGGCCACCCGCCGGCTGATCGCCTCCGGCGTCGAGGTGGTCGTGGCCACCTGCCCCGACCTGGGCACGATCGAGCCGATCGCGCAGCCGCTGCGCTACCTGGCCCGGCAGTGGAGCCGCAATCTGGCCGCCGCGCAGACCATCGCGGTGGTCGAGGCGGGCGGGCGTACCGTCTCGCTCGGCGCGCTGCTCGGGCCGGAGTTCCTGGCCCGCCCCAAGGCGATGTTCGGCCCGGATCGTTTCCACCCCTCGGTCGAGGGCTACGCCACCGCCGCGATGGCCTCGCTGCCGTCGTTGTGCGCCGCGCTCGACCTGTGGCCGCTGGACGAGGTGCGCCCGGACAGCTTCCGCGGCGAGGGTGTGCTGCCCATCGCGCAGGCCGCGATCGAGGCGGCGGCCGAGGGCGGCACCGAGGTGGCCGGCACCGACGTGGGCGGTCGCGAACGCGGCCCGCGCGGTCGCTGGGCGCTGCTTCGGCACCGTCGGCGGCAGCAGATCCCGACGCCCGCCACGGTGGACCCGGAGGGCCCCGCCGAGGCCGCCGAGGGGCCCGGGGCGGCCGGCGGGAGGTCCGGGGCGGACCGCGGATCGGGTCCATCGAACCCGGGGTCGAATCCATCGAACCCATTCGAGGACGTCCGGGGTAATGTGGCGAAGGAAATCTGACTGGCCGTCAGTTCGGGCGTGGGGCAGGTCGCACGATCCACCCCTCCCGCTTTCGGCTACCAGGCAGTAACTTCAAGCGTCAGTTGCGCATCCGTACCGACGAGAGTCCTCGCGGGGTCCTCGTACCGACGGCCGCGAAGACCACATAGGAGTCCCGATGCCCGAAGCAGTCATCGTCGCCACCGCCCGTTCCCCGATCGGCCGCGCCTTCAAGGGTTCGCTGAAGGACCTGCGGGCGGACGACCTGACCGCCCTGATGGTCCGCGCCGCCCTGGACAAGGTCCCGGCGCTCGACCCGAAGGACATCGACGACCTGATGCTGGGCTGCGGCCTGCCGGGCGGCGAGCAGGGCTTCAACATGGGCCGCAACGTCTCGGTCCTGCTCGGCTACGACCACCTGCCCGGAACCACGATCACCCGCTACTGCTCCTCCTCGCTGCAGACCACCCGGATGGCGATGCACGCGATCCGCGCGGGCGAGGGCGACGCGTACATCTCCGCCGGCGTCGAGATGGTCACCAGCACCCGGGGCAAGGGCAGCAGCGACTCGATCCCGGACACCAAGAACCCGCTCTTCGCCGACGCCGCGGCCCGTACCGCCGCGGCCGTCGAAGAGGGCTCGACCTGGACCGACCCGCGCGAGGCCGGCCTGCTCCCCGACGTCTACATCGGGATGGGCTTCACCGCGGAGAACCTGGCCCAGCACAAGGGCATCTCGCGCGCCGAACAGGACGAGTTCGCGGTGCGTTCGCAAAACCTCACCGAGAAGGCGATCGCCGACGGCTTCTGGGCCGAGGACATCACCCCGGTCACCCTGGCCGACGGCACCGTGGTGAGCAAGGACGACGGCCCGCGCGCGGGCACCACGCTCGAGGGCGTCTCCGGTCTCAAGCCGGTCTTCCGCCCGGACGGCACGATCACCGCCGGCAACGCGTGCCCGCTCAACGACGGCGCCGCCGCGGTGATCGTGATGTCCGACACCAAGGCCCGCGAGCTGGGCCTGACCCCGCTCGCCCGGATCGTCTCCACCGCCGTGTCCGGCCTGTCGCCCGAGATCATGGGCTACGGCCCGGTCGAGGCCTCGCGGATCGCGATGGCCCGCGCCGGCCTGACCTCCGCCGACATCGACCTGGTCGAGATCAACGAGGCGTTCGCCGCACAGGTCATCCCGTCCTACCGGGACCTCGGCTTCGACCTGGACAAGGTGAACGTCAACGGCGGCGCGATCGCGATCGGCCACCCGTTCGGCATGACCGGCGCGCGGATCACCAGCACGCTGATCAACTCGCTGCGTTGGCACGACAAGCAGTGGGGCCTGGAGACGATGTGCGTCGGCGGCGGCATGGGCATGGCCATGGTGCTGGAGCGCATGAGCTGACCCGTACGCACCACGTCGATCGCACCGACGAGCCGCGCGGCCGGTCCGGGACACCCCGGGCGGGCCGCGCGGGCTGACCCGGACGCCGCGCCCGCGTGGGCCCGAGGTCCCATCCCGTCGGGACGTCGCGCCCTGGCGGCAAGGCGGCGACGGCGCGACCCTGGAGGGGAAGGGTTCTCCGGGTCGGCCGAGGGTTGCGGATCATGCCGAACGTGTACATCGTCCCCGTCCTGCTCACCGCGGCGTGCGCCGCCGCGGTGACCACCGTCGTGCGACGGATGGCTCGACGCCGCCGGGCCCGGGCCGGCGCCGAGGTCTGGGACCAGGCGTTCGTCGACCACCTCTTCCGCGACCGCGAGCCGGAGCGGCCGGCGCTGACCGTGCCGAGGCACGGACGCGACGACCTCCCGGACGACCGCCCCGAGTCGGACGAGGACGGCGCCCGCCGCCCGCACCCCTCGGAGAACCTGACCCCGCTGCTGCCCACCCACCTGACCGCCGGCTACCTCACCGGCCTGGTCGTCGGCGGCACCCCGGTCACGCGCGTGCGCACCGGATCGCCCGCCGGCGCGGGCGGCCTGGACGTGCTCGACTTCGCCGACGGCAGCTCGCTGGTGGTGATGCCCGGCGACCCGGAGGCCACCACGCTGATCGAGATCGCGCTGTCCCTGGGTCGCCCGGTCCGGCTGCTCGGCACCTCGGAGATCGGCGGCGGCTGGACGCTGACCTTCGGCCTGGACGAGGACACCACCTTCGCCCTCGCGGACCGCCTGTACGTCCGCCCCCCGGCATAGCCGGCCCCGCGCCCGGGGCGTCAGATCGCCGCGGCCAGCTCCCGGACCATCTCCCGGGCCCGGCGCACCACATCGCCCGCCGTCGTCGGTTCGCCGTCGTCCAGGCCCAGCGGGTGCTCCTCGGCCAACGGCTCCAGCGCCGCGGCCAGGTCCCCCGAGGTCACCGCGATCTGATCGCCGACCACGAACACCCCCAAATCCGGCACCTCGCGCCGGGGTTCGCCCTCCACCGCGGCGGCCAGATCGGCCAGGCACTGGGCCAGCGCGAGCGCGGCGCCCGCCCGGCTCGGCGCGCCCTCCTGACGGGCGGTCAGCGGGGCCTTGAGCCGGGCCTCGGACAGGTGGCGGAGCCGGTCGGCGACCGCGCCGGACTCCTTGAGGAACGGGCCCAGATCGACCGTGAGGGAAACGGACGGTTTCCCGACCGGCGGGATGGGGATGCGGGACGACATAACCGGAGCGTACCCAGCGCGCGCACCGCGCGTGGGCCGGCTTCGACCGCTTGCCAACCGTTCGCCCGTCATGCACGCTCGGGTAACGGAACGCTCACCGGAGGCGCTTATGTCCTTGCACTTCTCCGAAGAGACCCACCGCAACCTCGTGGCCCGGGTGCCCGCCTGCACCGGCCGCGAACTCCCCGAATGGTTCCGGGAGATCGAGGCCGGTCCGGCCTTCTCCCGGTTCGAGGACCGGGTCTCCTGGCTCCAGGGCGAGCACAACCTCGGACACGGCCACGCCCTCGCCATCGTCCGCGAACACGAGCGCCGCCGGCACGCGCCGGGCGGAGTCAGCTGATCCGCCGACCCGCGGCCGATCCGCTGTCGGCCCCCCGTCGAAGACCCCGGACACGCTGATCGCGCGCACGCGCGACGTCCGCCGCACCCTCCGCCGATCCCGCGAACGCGAAAGCGGCGGTGCCCCCGAGTGGGGGCACCGCCGCTTTCGCGTGGTCGGGCCGAGGCCCGTCACCCGCGTCAGTCCCGCAGGATCGACAGCAGGCGCAGGACCTCCATGTAGATCCACACGAGGGTCACGGTCAAAGCGAACGCCGACCGCCACGCTTCCTTCTCCGGGACGCCCTGGGCGGCCAGTTGCTCGATCTCGTTGAAGTCGAGGGACAGGAAGAACGCACCGATGAGGATGCCGAGGATGCCCATCACGATGCCGAGCGGTCCGCTGCGCAGGCCGAGGCCGTCGCCGCCGGCGATCAGGATCGCGAGGCCGTTGACGAGCGAGAGCAGCACGAAGCCGATGGCGATCGCCATGCCGATCCGCGCGTAGCGGCTCGTCACCTTGATCCAGCCGGACTTGTACGCGACCAGCACACCCACGAACACCGAGGCCGTGCCGAGGACGGCCTGGACGACGATGCCGCTGTACTGCTGCTCGAACGCATGGCTGATCGCGCCCAGGAAGACACCCTCGAGCGCGGCGTAGGTCAGCACCAGGGCCGGGCTGATCTCCCGCTTGAAGGTCAGGACCATCGCGACGACGAACGCCGCGAGCGCGGCGCCGATCGCCCAGCCGAAGTTCTCGAACGGCAGGAAGGCCCACGACAGCGCACCGGTGACGACGACCGTCAACAACGTCATCGCGGTACGCGCGACCACGTCGTCGATCGTCATCCGGCCGGTCTGGAGCGGACCGGCGGACTGCGCCCGGTACATCTCCTGAAGCTGCTCGGGGGTCATCGGTTGCATCGGCGGCTGCTGCGGCCCACCGAACGGGGCGCCCTGCGGCCCGGGCTGCGGCGCTCCGTAGCCGGCCTGCTGCTGCCGGCCGGTCTCGAACGCCCCCCGCCGCGTGAGCACCGGGTTGCTGCTCCTCATGTCATCTCCTCCATGCCCCCGGGTGGGGGTCGTGGCTTAAAAGAGTAATCCCCGAGTAAAGGTCCCGGGGGCTCCATCCTTCCCTTTCAACGTCCTCGGACACGCGATTTGTGCCCGTGGTCACTGTCCGGTCATAAAAAGTCGGATGGAATCCATCGCGAAGCCGATCGTTGTCCATCGACCACGGCGCCGTCCCCGGATGCCGTGGCCGCCCGCCGCGGCGGCGCGCGATAGCACAGCCGATGGGTTCGATCGAAATTTCTATCGATGAGAGCGTCATCTTCACATTCGGAACCGCAGTTCCGACCGGTACACAGGGGGTGACCGTGAATGATCTTCGTTCGCTCGTCCGTTGACAGACCCGCACTTCTGTCAACGGCAGCGATCTTGAAAATGGCCTTCCCGCAGGTCAGAGCCATGATCATCTGGTCCCCGGAGCGGGACTCGAACCCGCACGACCTTGCGGCCAAGGAGGTTTAAGCTCCTCGTGTCTGCGTTCCACCATCCGGGGGCGATGCTGAGCGTAGCGGCCTCGGCGCACCGGGTTGACCCCCTGATTTTTGCCGCCTTGTGAACGGCTCGCGGCGACCCGTTCGATCATGGGGAGCGACCGAGGGCAACCCGTCCCGATGCCGCACGGATGATGCCGAATGGGTGCTTTGAGGCGCCTGATCAGGGGATATACCGCATTCGGCTGCGGTCGCCCGGCACCTGCGCCCGAGTCGGGAGTCCCATTTCGAGCCGGCCGGCGACGGTTGTGGGAGGGGCGCGAGGCCACCGTCGGCGCCGCTTGGCGCGATCGATTGCGACCAGGCGTGAGCGAAACCGACGAAGCGTGAGTAAGTGTGATCAGACGTCCTGGATCCTGCGCAATCTTGTGGAAGCGTGGGTAGGCAGCACGAATCGGAACCCTTCCGTCGCCCTGCGAACCCAAGGAAAGAGGTCTCCTGTGACCGCCACCGAACCCATCGCGGGAGCCGGGACGCACGGCGCGCTCGCCGCCGTCGCCACCGACCTGACCAAGGTCTACGGCGAGGGCGAAACGCGGGTGATCGCGCTCGACGGCGTCTCGGTCGGCTTCCGGCGCGCGGAGTACACCGCGATCATGGGGCCCTCCGGGTCGGGCAAGTCCACGCTGATGCACTGCATGGCGGGGCTCGACTCGATCACGGCCGGCTCGGTGCGGCTCGGCGACGCGGAGCTGTCCGCGCTGAACGACAAGCAGCTCACCCTGCTCCGTCGGGAGAAGGTCGGTTTCGTCTTCCAGTCGTTCAACCTGCTGCCCACGCTCACCGCGCTGGAGAACGTCACGCTTCCGATGGACATCGCGGGGGTCAAGCCGGACAAGGCCTGGCTCGACCACGTGATCGAGACCGTCGGGCTGCGCGACCGGCTCAGGCACCGGCCGAGCGAGTTGTCCGGCGGCCAGCAGCAGCGTGTCGCGTGCGCCCGCGCGCTGGCGAGCAAGCCGGAGATCATCTTCGCCGACGAACCGACCGGCAACCTCGACTCGCGCTCCGGCGCCGAGGTGCTGGGTTTCCTCCGCAGCAGCGTCTACGACCTGGGCCAGACCATCGTGATGGTCACCCACGACCCGAACGCGGCCTCCTACGCGGACCGCGTGGTGTTCCTGGCCGACGGTCGGATCGTCGACGAGATGGTCGCGCCGACCGCCGACCTGGTCCTGGAACGCATGAAGCGCTTCGAGGCACAGCGCACGAGCTGACCGAGGGAACACGACGAAGCCCGGTACGCACAAGGCGTACCGGGCTTCGCGGCGAACGACCTACGACTTGGCCACGGGCTCCGCGGCCGGCCGAGGCGCCGGCAGCGCCGCCTCGGCGAACTCGTCGCGCGGGTGCTCCATCGCGCCGAGCGAGACGATCTCGCGCCGGAAGAACGCCGACAGCGTCCAGTCGGCGAAGACCCGGAACTTGCGGTTGAACGTCGGCACCATCGCACCGTGGTAGGTGCGGTGGAACAGCCAGGCCGGCAGGCCCTTGAGCTTGAACCGGCCGAACATCACCGCGACGCCCTTGTGCAGACCGAGGCCGGCCACCGCGCCGAGGTTCTTGTGCTTGTACTCCTGCGGCGGGAAGCCACGCATCACCGAGACGACGTTGTCACCCAGGACCCGGGCCTGCCGCAGCGCGTGCTGCGCGTTCGGCGGGCACCAGGCGCCCTCGCCCACGGCCAGGTCCGGCACCTGCGCGTTGTCGCCGGCGGCGAACACGTTGTCCATGCCGACCACCTGGAGGGTGGTGCGGGTGTCGACGTGGCCGCGCGGACCGAGCGGCAGACCGTACTCCGACAGCACCGGGTTGGGCTTGACGCCCGCGGTCCACAGGATCGTCGAGGCGTCGAACTCGATGTCGTTCGAGAGCACGCAGTGCTTGTCGACGCACGACTTGAGCGAGGTCTCCAGGTGGAACTCGATGTCCCGGCTCTTCAGCCGCTCCAGCGTCCATGCGCCGAGCTCGGGACCGACCTCGGGGAGGATGCGGTTGGCCGCCTCCACCATCACGAAGCGCATGTCCTCGCGCTTGAGGTTCTTGTAGTAACGCACCGCGTCGCGGGCCATGTCCTCGACCTCGGCCAGCGCCTCGATACCGGCGAAGCCGCCGCCGACGAAGCAGAACGTCAGCGCCTTGCGGCGGATGTCCTCGTCGGTGGTGGAGTCGGCCAGGTCGAGCTGCCCGAGCACGTGGTTGCGCAGTGCGATGGCTTCTTCGATGGTCTTGAGACCGATGCCGTTCTCGGCGAGGCCGGGAATGGGGAAGGTCCGCGATATGGAGCCGAGCGCGATGACGATGTAGTCGAAGCCGAGTTCGTAGGACTCGCCGGCCAGCGGCTCGACGAGGGCCACCTTGCGGTCGTGGTCGACGGAGGTGACCCGGCCGTTGACGATCTCGGCGTTGGGCAGGACACGGCGCAGCGGCACCACGACGTGGCGCGGTGAGATGCTGCCGGCGGCCGCTTCCGGGAGGAAGGGCTGGTAGGTCATGTACGACCGCGGGTCGACGACCGTGACGGTCGCTTCGCCGAAGCGCATCTTCTTGAGGATGCGCTGGGCGGCGTACAGACCAACGTAGCCGCCGCCGACGATGAGGATGCGAGGGCGATCCGTGTTGCTCATGTTTGGAAGTATCCACCGATCGAAGTCGCCGGTGCTTCGAGGCCGCGCGCAGTACCGAAGGGGCCGTCTGGTACCCTTCGTCCTTTTGCTTGTGCATTTGTGCACGGTGGGCGGTCGGGGAGGATCCATCCGACCCTGGCACCCGGCGACTCGGTCCCGGTGACCTGCGTCGATCCTGCCCGAGGGGTGCGGGGACGGCGCAATGTGATCTCCACCTCGGCTCGTCGACGACCGTGGTTTTCGAAGGCGGGGACCGTCTCGAACCGGGTCGACCAGAGGAAAACGGCCCTACATGGCCAACTTTTGCCCCGTCGACCATGTGAAGGGATTCACAAACTTTCGTCCGTGTCCGAACGTTGGACAGGGGTCGTTGGTTCCCTGGTGGTGGTTGTTCGTTCGTTGGCCGCGGCCTGTCCGCTGTCGGTCCGCTGCCTGTTCGGTCGCCGTCGGGTCGCCGTTCGCTCCTTGCCGACCCGGGGCGGGACGGCGTGCGGGGGCCAACTCGCGGGCGCGCCACGGGGGTCGGGTGGGGTGGGCGCGGCCGCGAGTGTGGGGGCGGCGGCGGGGCTACCTGCCGACCGGGGCCTCCGCCTCGGACCAGGCGATGCCGTCCAGGATGTCGTGTTCGCTGACCACGACCTCGGTCAGGCCGGTGCGTTCCATGATCGTGCGCAGGACCAGCGCGCCGGCGGCGATCACGTCGACGCGGCCCGGGTGCAGGACGGGGATGGTCGCGCGTTCGGCGTGGGTGCTCGCCAGGAGGCGGGCGGTGACGGTGCGGACCTGGTCCAGGGTCAGCCGGGCGTGGTGGATCGTGGTCGAGTCGTATTCGGGCAGGTCGAGCGCGATGCCCGCGACGGTGGTCACCGACCCGGCCAGGCCGACCAGGGTGCGGGCGCGCGCCAGGGGGACCACGGCCGCGACCTGGTCCAGGGCGGCTTCGATGTCGGTGATCGCGGCGGCGACCTGGGCCGGCGTCGGCGGGTCGTCGCGCAGGTGGCGCTCGGTCATCCGGACGCAGCCGATGTCCACCGAGCGGGCCGCCTCGGGACGGTCGGTGCCGAGTACGAATTCGGTGGAGCCGCCGCCGAGGTCGACCACGAGGTAGGGCGTCTCGACGGCGCCGGTCCCGGCCAGTTCGCGGGTCGCCCCCACGAAGGAGAGCGCGGCCTCCTCGTCGCCCGAGATCACCTCCGGCTCGACGCCCAGGATCTTGCGGACGCCGTCCCGGAAATCGTCCCGGTTCTCCGCGTCCCGGCTGGCGCTGGTGGCCACGAAACGCACCTGCTCGGCGCCCAGTTCGCGGATCACCTCGGCGTAGTCGACGCACGCCGCGAAGGTGCGCTCCAGGGCCTCGGGAGCCAGTCGGCCGGTCCGGTCCACGCCCTGGCCGAGCCGTACGATCCGCATCCGGCGGTCCAGGTCGATCAGGGTGCCGCCGGCCGGGTCCAGGTCGGCGACGAGCAGGCGGATGGAGTTGGTGCCGCAGTCGATCGCGGCCACGCGTCGGGTCATCGGGTCTCTTCCTCCGAGGCGGGGGCGGCGGGCGGGGCAGTGGGAGCGGCGTCGGGAGAGGTGCCGGCGGGCGCGTCGGCGGGGGCGTCCACGCACACGCACGGACCCTTGGTCCACCAGTCGGGCAGCGCGTCCAGCGCCTCGTCGCCGAGCGGGTTGACGCCGCGTCCGGCGGCGAGCGCGTGGCCGGCGAGCACGTGCAGGCACTTGACCCGGTCCGGCATGCCGCCCGCCGACGGGAAGCCCTCCAGCACCTCGATCGCGTCCCGGCGCGCGATGTAGTCCTCGTGCGCGGCGGCGTACCGGGCGGCCAGATCCTCGTCCTCGGCCAGGCGCGCGTTCATCTCGCGCATGACGTTGTTCGCCTCCAGCGTCCCGATCGCGGACGCCGCCCGGGGGCAGGTCAGGTAGTACAGCGTCGGGAACGGCGAACCGTCCTCCAGGCGCGGAGCGGTCTCCACGACGTCCGGCAGCCCACACGGGCACCGGTGTGCGACGCCGCGCAGACCACGCGGGGTACGGCCGAGCTGCGCCTTGACGGCGTCGATGTCCTGCTGATCCATGGAGGGAGTATGTCCTGTTTCGCTGAATGGTTCGGACCGACGTTCGAGCGGGGTGCCGCCCCGGAGCCGCGTGCGGCGGCCGGTCGCTGCGGGCGGCGCGGGGCCGGGGCGAGCCGGACCGGGCTAGCCGATCGACGTGGCGGGTGTCCTCGTGGGCGTCGGGGGCGTGCTCGGGGTCGGCGTACCGGCCTTGTCCGCGTCGCGGGTGGAGTCCCACAGGTTCCGGTACCAGGGCGGCGAGCCGGCCTGGGCCGGAGTGGGCGGCGCCGGGTCGCCCGGGGTGCCGGCGGTCGGCACCACCAGGTAGGCGGTGTCGCCGGGGTAGACGAAGTGCAGCCGCTCGCGCGCCTGTTGCCGGACGTACGCCGGGTCGTTCCAGCGCTCCAGGTCGGACCGCATGCGCTCGGTCTCGGACTGTTGCTTGCGGGTGCTCTCGCGCAGGTCGGCCACGTCGGAGCGCTGCGCCAGGTATTGCCGCAGCGGGTAGACCAGGGCGATCGCCAGGCTCAGCACCACCAGGCTCAGCACGATCCACTTGCCGCCGCCGCGCCGGCGCAGCCGACCCAGGCCCGCGGCCGCGGCCGAGCCCTTGAAGGACCCGGCCGCGGTCTTCGGCTTGGCGGGTTTGGCCGGCTTGGCGGACTTCGGCCCGGCCGGCCTCGACGAGGCCGGCGCCGGGCGTGTACCGCGGGCCTGGCGCGGTGGTGCGACGGCTCGGGACGCGCGGGCGACCCGAGTCGGCCCGGCCGTCCTGCGACCGCCCTCGCCCTGCTCGCTCACGCGTCCTCCCGCCGTTCCGTCGATTCGGCGCCGGCGGTCCCCCGCTCGACCGGGTGTCAGCCCTGGAAGCGCGGGAACGCGGCGCGGCCGGCGTACTCCGCCGCGTCGTCGAGGATCTCCTCGATGCGCAGCAGCTGGTTGTACTTGGCGACCCGGTCGGAGCGCGCCGGGGCGCCCGTCTTGATCTGGCCGCAGTCCGTGGCCACCGCGAGGTCGGCGATCGTGGTGTCCTCGGTCTCGCCGGACCGGTGACTCATCATGCACCGGTAGCCGTTGCGGTGGGCGAGCGACACGGCGTCGAAGGCCTCGGTGAGCGTGCCGATCTGGTTGACCTTCACCAGGAGGGCGTTACCCGCCTTCTCGGCGATGCCGCGCGCCAGGCGCTCCGGGTTGGTGACGAACAGGTCGTCGCCGACGAGCTGGACCTTGTCGCCGACCTGCGCGGTGAGCGCGACCCAGCCCTCCCAGTCGCTCTCGTCCAGCGGGTCCTCGATCGAGACCAGCGGGTACGCGTCGACCAGCTCGGCGTAGTAGGCCGACATCTCGGCGGAGGTCTTCTTGGCGCCCTCGAAGACGTACGCGCCGTCGGTGTAGAACTCGCTGGCCGCCGCGTCCATGGCGAGCGCGATGTCGGTGCCCGGGGTGTAGCCGGCCTTCTCGATCGCCTCGACGATCAGGTCGAGCGCGGCGCGGTTGTTCTCCAGGTTCGGCGCGAAGCCGCCCTCGTCGCCGATGCTGGTGGCCAGGCCGCGCGCCTTCAGCACGGACTTGAGGCAGTGGTACACCTCGGCACCCCAGCGCACCGCCTCGGCGAAGGTCTCCGCGCCGATCGGCGCGATCATGAACTCCTGGATGTCCACGTTGGTGTCCGCGTGCGCACCACCGTTGAGGATGTTCATCATCGGCACCGGAAGCACGTGCGCGTTCGGGCCGCCGAGGTAGCGGAACAGCGGCAGGTTCACCGATTCGGCGGCGGCGTGCGCCACGGCGAGCGAGACGCCGAGGATGGCGTTGGCGCCGAGTTCGCCCTTGTTCTCCGTGCCGTCCAGGTCGATCATCGCCTGGTCGATCAGCCGCTGGTCGTCGGCCTCGGTGCCGACGATCTCGTCGTAGATGCGGTCGTTGACCGCGTCGACGGCCTTCTGTACACCCTTGCCGCCGTAGCGGGACTCGTCGCCGTCCCGCAGCTCGACGGCCTCGAAGGCGCCGGTGGAGGCTCCGGACGGCACGGCGGCACGGCCCGAGCTGCCGTCGTCGAGGACGACCTCGACCTCCACCGTGGGGTTCCCTCGGGAGTCCAGGATCTCCCGGGCGTGGATGACGTCGATGGACGGCACGAGTTTCTCCTTGATCAAGGGGCACGCTGGTCTGCTCGGCCAGCCTAGTAGCAGCCCGGCCCGGGGCACGCCCGCGAACCGGTAGCCGTGGGCGACCATCCGGTGACGCGTGCGCGAACGGATCGACCGGTTCGTCCCTCGACCGGGCGACGTGCGGCGCGGGCGACCTCGCTGCCACCCACGCAAGCCGCCCCCACGCGTCGGTTCGCGTGGGGGCGGCTCGAGGTGCGGTGCGGTGCGGTGCCGGTGGGCGGTTCAGGTGGGTTCGACATCTCCGGGGGATGTCGGACGCGCCCTACCGCCGGATCGGGTCGGTGTCACACCCGCTGCCACTGCTGATTCGGATGCCCATTCCAGGGCCAGATGATCGCCAAAGCGCCGGACTGGGTCGAGCCACCCGCGAGGTCCAGTACGTAGCTGCTTCCCGGGTAGTTCTGGAAGGACGAGCCGTACTGCGTGTCCGCCCGGTGCCACACCTGGTTGTCGCCGTTGTTGCAGGAATAGACGATCAGCGACGTGCCCTGGTTGGTGTTGCCGCCGGGGACGTCCAGGCACTGGCCGCCGGTGCCGACGTTCCGGAGGGTCTCGTGGTTGTGGGCGTCCCGACCCGTGTACCACTGCTGGGTGGAGGTCCCGTCGCACGTCCATTGCATTACCTGGCCGCCGACCACGTCCAGGCACATTCCATTCGCCGAGGCCGGGCGGAGCGTGAAAGAGGCATTCACTGCGGAGGCGCTGCTCGCGCCCGAGACCAGACCGGTTGCGGCGACGGTCACTATACCGGCGACGGCGGAAAGCTTCTTGAGCTTGCTCATCGTGATTCCGATCATTGGGGAAATTCGGCCTGGTGGGCCGTTCCGCAATTCTTGGCATCGATCGAAACGACGATCAACGAGCACACCATGAACTCGGGATGACTCGTTGATGAACAGAAGGTTTCCGGAAGCTGACAACTTCGCTAATAGCAAGAATTCCCGTATGTCGATCGAATCGGTGTGATATCAGGCTGGCCCACGGCAAAGATTGACGACGCAAATATTCTCGGATCGTCGTGGTCCGGCAAATTCGCTCGACCATCCGGGCGGTTCGGTCGCCTGGGGTTCCACCACCTCTCGAACATCGCTTTCGACTCGTGGATTATGCCCCGGTCCGATGTTGTCACGTCAAGTATTCCGCCGCGCGAACCCGCTCGTCGCGCAACCTCTCCACAACGTCGCGCCACCCCGGAGCCGGGCACCCGACCGCCGTCCGCACGACCGAGCGGCCACCTCGACGGCCACCATGACGGCCACCCCGACGGCTCGTGACGCCGAGGAAACTTTCGACGGACCCAAGGAACGCACGACTATCAACGCCGGGAAAGGGCGAGGGTTCGGACTGTCGAAAACCCTCGATGGAAAGCCCGAAGGATCGCCCGATCGGGTCCTTGGTCGATCTCGTCGATCTCGTCGATCTCGTCGAGAACCATGACGGTGTGACCCGGGTCATCGAACCGGCGACGCGAAACGGCCGCCGGGGCATTTGCGCGGTAAATGCCCGCCGCATGGCATCGCGCGCACTCCGCGGAACCGGCGGCCGATCTGGACATCGCCTTCCGGGCACGGCGTAGCATTCCTTATCGCCGAAGGCGTCGGGCCTTGGCGAAATTCGACCCGCGCGCCGCCGGGAGACGCGGAATCCGGGGCACGGGATATCGGGAAGGCGACGACACGGAGGGATTCCGCTTCGTCGACCGATGCCGTGCCGGACGGCGTCCGGGGTCCCGGCGGCCTCGCTGTGGTGCGCCGGCGGCGTCGACGGGGCGGGACGAGCCACGCCCGGGAACCGATAGCGGTGGGCGACCGTTCGGTGACGCGGACACCGACGGATTGGCTATGGTGACGCTCGGTCGAGGGACGGGGCGTACGTATGAACGAACCGGATTCGGGCGGTACATCGCGGCTGCGGCGGGAGATCGCCCGGCTGCTCGCGGGCGCGGGCGACCCGCCGGCGCTTCTCGCCGCGTTGCTCGCGGCCCGGCTGTACTGCGAACGACCCGAGCGGGTCGGCTTCGCGGCGATCGGGCCGCCGGGTGGTGGGGTGGTTCCGGTGTTCACGTCCGAGGAGCAGTTGGCGCTGTTCGTCCGGGACGGGTGCGACTGGTTCGCCACCGAAGGCGCCGACCTGGTGCGGCTGTTGCCGCCCGGCTACGACATCGCGATCGACCTGGCCGGCCCACGACCGGTGCGGCTGCGGGCGAGTCTGTGGAACGCGGAGGCGGCGGATGGGTGACGACGGTTTCAAGGTCGACAGCACGTTCGTGCGCGGGGCCGGTACGGAGTTGATCGAGGCGCTGACGGTGGCCCGGGAGATCGCGCAGAAGCAGCAGCCGTTGCGGGACGGGTTGGTGGCGCTGCAGAAGTACTACTCGTCACCGTTCCAAGCCGGCGAGATCGTGCTGGAGTCCGCCAAGGCGATGGCCGCGCTGGTGAACCTCGGCGAGAACATCGCGATCGCGTTGGAGATGGCCGCGCAGCAGTACGAGGCGGCCGAACGCGACGCCGAGGCCCGGTTCTTCACGCCCGGCGGCGCGGCCTCGATCCACGCGGGCGACGACATGGGCACCACGAACTGACGGAGGCCGTCCGGTGTTGGTATCCGGCGAACCGCTCACCCCCGACTCGCAGCCTCGTGGCCTGATACCGGGCGACTGGGAGGTGTTACAGACGCTCGCCGACGTGCTGACCCGGTTCTCGGCGCAGGCGCTGGAGGCCAAGGGCCGGCTCGGCAAAATCGAGGGCAAGGACCTCTGGCAGGGCAACGCGGCGGAGGGCTTTCGCAAGGACCTCGGAATCGTCACCGAGATCCTGGGCCTGCACGGCAAGGAATACCCGAGTGTCGCCGCGAAGTTGCGCGAGTTCGCCGAGGTGTTGCGGTTCGCCCAGGGCGAGTGCGCGAACGAGATCATCCCCAAGGCGAAGCAGGCGTTCTGGCTGATCGAGGCGCAGGCGCGCGAGCAGGAGTCGTATGACCTCGCCAAGCGCAATCAGGACGTGCAGAAGGCCAACGGCGTCGGCAAGGAGTGTCTGCCCGCGCTGCCGCACAAGCCCGAGGGCCATCCGGGCGCGGACATGTTGCGCGAGGCGCAGGAGCAGTTGACGCGGGTCCGCGAGCGGGTGGAAAAGGCCGACGCGCACGCGCTGTTGGAACTGCGCAAGGCCCGTGGCGTACTCGACCTCGACCCGGACATATGGAAGACGCTCCGCCAGGCCGGGATCGATTTCGCCAAGGGCGCCGCCGGCGGGGTCTTCGAACTCGCGAGCTTCGCGTGGACGATCGACCCGGGCCGGATCTTCGTCGACCCGATCGCCTACGCCACCGACCTGAAGGGCATCGCGGGCGGCATGCTCGGCATCGCCCGGGACCCGGTGGGGTTCGCCCAGGACACGGTCGTCTCCTCGTGGGAGGACTTCAAGAAGAACCCGGCCCGCTGGCTCGGCCACGCGGCGCCCGACCTGGCCCTGACACTGGCGACGCGCGGCGGCAACAAGGCGCTGACGCCCGCCGAGCAGGTCGAGAAGAACATCGCCAAGCGGGACAACCCGCGCTGCCGGGCCGCTGAGGCGTGCACGCGCGAGGGTGAGCCGATCGACGTGGTCACCGGCGAGATGGTGTTGCCGCAGACCGACGTGACGCTGGCGGGCGCGCTGCCGTTGGTGCTGGAGCGGCATCACCGGACGGCGTTCGGCGGAGGCCGGTTCTTCGGTGAGCGGTGGGCGTCGACGCTCGACCAGTGCCTGCGTCTGGGCGCGGACCGGGTCACCTTCACGGCCGCCGACGGGATGACGCTGCGCTATCCGGTGCCGAGGCCGGGCGAGCCGGTGCTGCCGATGGGCGGATACCGCTGGCCCCTGGCGTGGGACGGCGCCGGCACGTTCACGGTCACCGACCCGCGGCGGGGGTGGTCGTGGTCCTTCGCGGCGCTGCCGGGGCGGGCGTCGCGCCGAATACCGGTGCGGGCGCTGGCGGATCGCAACGCGAATCGCGTCGAGTACGCCTACGACGCCGAAGGTGTGCCGTGCGAAGTCACCCACTCGGGCGGCTACCGGGTGGCGGTCGACTCGGCGGCGGGCCTGATCACGGGATACCGCCTGCTCGGCGCGGACCCGGTCACCCACGCGAGCACGGACGACCCGTCGGCCTCCGTCGCCCTCGTCACCTTCACCCACGACGCCCTCGGCAACCTCACCGAAGTCGTCAACTCCTCGGGCCGCCCTCTGCGCTTCACCTACGACGCCCACCACCGCATGACGTCCTGGACCGACCGCAACGACACCTGGTACCAGTACGAATACGACGAGGCGGGCCGCTGCGTCAGGGGCTCCGGCGTGGCCGGCGTCATGGACAACACCTTCGAGTACGACGAAGCGTCCCGAATCACCAGGATGACCAACGCCCTCGGCGCCGTCCGCGAATACGAATACAACGACTGGTCCCAGGTAATCCGCGAAACCGACCCCCTGGGCGGCACCCGCCACACCGAATGGGACTCCTACAACCGCCGAGTCGCAGTAACCGACGAACTCGGCCACACCACAAGGTACGCATACGACGCGGCGGGCAACCGGACCGGCGTAGTCCTCCCCAACGGCACCTTCACGGTCGCCGACTTCGACCCGCTCCTACGCCGCCCCACCAGAATCACCGCCCCGGACGGCGGAGTCCGCCACCACACCTACGACGCTCGCGCCAACCTCCTCACCACCACCGACGAACTCGGCGCGGAAACGTCCCACACCTACAACGAGGCCGGCCACCTCACCACCGTCACCAATGCCCTGGGCCACACCACAAAGGTCACATCAAACGCAGCCGGCCTCCCAATATCGGTAACCGACCCACTGGGCGCCACCACAAAGCTCACCCGCAACGCCTTCGGCCGAACCACGGAGCTCACCGACCCCCTCGGCCACACCACCAAAACCGTCTGGACCGTCGAAGGCATGCCCGCCCGTCGCGAACACCCCGACGGCACAACCCAATCCTGGACCTGGGACGCAGAAGGCAACCTCCGCCACCACGTAAACCCGGCAGGCTTCACCACCACATACGAATCAACCCACTTCGACCTCCCGGCCGCCCAAACCACCCCAGACGGCGGAAGGTTGCAGTTCACCTACGACCCCGAACTCCGCCTCACCCAGGTCACCAATCCCCAGGGCCTCACCTGGCACTACAAATACGACTCCGCCGGGCGTGTTCTGGCAGAGATGGACTTCAACGGCCGACAACTGACGTACCAACACGACGCCGCAGGTCGATTGACCAAGCGCACCAATGGCGCCGGCGAGATCGTTACCTACATCCGCGACGCGGTGGGCCGGATCATCTCGCACCGCCACGAGGCCACCGGGCGGCAAACCACATATCGCTACGACGCCATGGGCCGCTTGACGTACGCCGGCAACCCGGAGGTGGATCTGCAGTTCTCGCGCGACGCCATCGGTCGCATCATCTCCGAGACCAGCAATGGCCACACTTTGCAAAGCACTTATGACGTCCTTGGGCAACGGATACGCAGAAAGACTCCCAGCGGTCAGGTCAGCGAATGGACCTACGACGCCGCAGGTCGACCTTCGCTACTGAACACCGCCGGTCATACGCTCGAGTTCTCCCACGACGCCGCCGGTCGCGAGGTTCGACGGCGCTTCGACGATCGCGTGACGTTGACTCAGGGGTGGGATTCTCTTAATCGCCTCACGAACCAAGCCGCGTTGGTCGGCACTCCCCTCAACAAACTCTCCGACATATTTGATCCGACCTCGTCTCCGCACGAATCCGTTCGCCGTGCCTACACCTACAGAGGCGACGGTGCCCTCACTGCAATCGACGGCTCGGACACTGGCCTGAAGATCTACGACCTGGACGAAATCGGCCGCATCACCGCTGTCCACGGACGAGGCTGGTTCGAACGTTACACGTACGACAGCGCAGGAAATCAGACTCTGGGCGAATGGACCGGTGCGGAAGCCGATACTCAAGGCGCTCGCAACGTTGTCAAAACACGCATCAGTCGGGCAGGGCGCACACGCTACTCCTACGACGCACAGGGACGCGTTTCGCGAAAGTCCCACAAGACGCTTTCAGGCAAGTTGAAAGTATGGACGTTTACCTGGGATTCCGAAGATCGCCTGACCAGCGTAACCACCCCAGCCCAGGGTATCTGGCACTATATTTACGATCCGCTTGCCCGTCGCGTCGCCAAAAGTCAGCTGAGCCCCGACAAATCTGCAGAGATCGTATATTTCACCTGGGACGCCCCCCACTTGGCCGAGGAGAGGACAGGAAAGGGCGAGGTGAAATCATGGGATTACCTCCCCGACTCGTTCCGGGCCGCCCTGCAGACGGAAGGACTCGGCTCGTCGATCTCGGAGCCGAATCCGGATCGAAGCTGTCATGCGATAATTTCCGACCCTGTCGGTACACCGACCCATCTCATCGACGGGGACGGGCGGGTTACCTGGTCACCGTCATTTACGGTATGGGGCGTCCAGGCGCACTCGGAAGATTTCGAAGTCGAATGCCCCTTACGATTCCCCGGCCAATATTGGGACACGGAATCGAGTCAGAGTTGCAATACTTTACGGTACTACGACCCGGCTATAGCCCGGTACGGCAGTCCGGATCCCTTGGGCTTGGAGCCGGCAGACAATCCGTATACATACCCGGCGAATCCAATCTCCTGGTGCGACCCCTTCGGCCTGGCTCCCAATAACTACGGAGACACCGGTGGGTTCAAGGTCGGCGTCTCGCCGGAGGAAATCGCTGAAATAAACCGCAGATACGGAGGAGAAAGTCTTCTGAGCGGATCACCTGTCAACACTCTCACGAACGCGAGCCGCTATAGTAGCTTCTGGGAGAAATCTGCGGTCGTCATCCGCGACATCGCCGGTGGTCACATGTTCAACAATGGAAACAAGAGGACGGCCCAGGCAATCATCGAGCAACTGATGGAACGCAACGGAGTCATAAGCGGCCCGACTTCGGCGGATCTTCGAAGCGTCATCGATAGGGTCGGGAAGGGCCAACTCCATGACGTCAATGAAATTGCAGTGGCGCTGAGAGGGTATTAGCCAATGGACTCGATCGATATCGAAGGCATCATGATGCGGATGGGGCGCGAGGGCGTGACGATGCTCCTCAAGATGGATGACGAAAGACTGGCCGATGATGCCGAGCCGTGGACGGTGGTCCTGTCCGGCCCCGCACTCGGAGAGCAAGGGTTCATTCGAGCCGAAGCCACGACTCTCGGCGCGTGCCTTGACCAAGCCTTCACTCGCCTCCGCTCCCGCCCTGGCGACTGGGACTGGCTGGGAGACCACATCCAATAATTTCGCACCGTCGATGGGATCCAGGGAATATTGGGGCCGCCGATCCGGAGGTGTGTGAGGTGAGCATCATCTCTGAGTTGTGGGATAGGCAAACCCTCCCTATTCACAACGGCTTTTACTGCGCAAGTGGTCGATCGTATGAGTTGACCCAGGATTCGTCTTCCCCCAGCGGTGTCAAAATCGAGCGGGCTTTCGATCTCGAATCCTTCCTCCGGGCCGAACCAGATTGGGTCACGAGCATCGATGTAACCAGGGTGAAGCAGATCGGCGAATCCGAAGGATATCTGTGCTGCGGTGACGGTTCTTATGGTTCGGAAGGATTTATCGCTAAAATCGACAGCGTCAAGAAACTGCTGTGGGTGGCGTATCTGGAAAATTCCAACCCTTTTGATGAAATCGAAATCCTGAGCGACGCGGCAATTTTCCGATCCACCTCCGGCGTGCGTATCACTGTCAATGCAAGGGTAGTTTTTCAGATGCAGGAGTATATTGAGCCAAAAATATTCTGAATCGACAAGGAACTGTCCGTCCCGATCCGAACCATCCGCAGGCTCGAAAATATCGGGGGATGATGATCTCGATGGAGCCGTCGAATACTCACATATCTGCGCTGGAAGCACGTGGCGGTGGGGGACATGGGATACTCCGCTGGGGAGCCAGAGGGATCGGTTGATCGGGTCCTTCGTGGACCTTGTGGCAAACGGCGATGATTTGATTTGACCTATGCGATCGAACTCGGACGGCAGAAGAGGCGGTGGGATGCTCTCGACACCTACGCCGCTCGGATGGCGTCGATCGCCGTTCGGGAACGCGACTCCGACATCCTTCGTCGAGGGCTGGTCGCGGCGCTGATCGCCATGGAATCGACCGACGATGAGCGTGAAACCCTGCCGACCCTGAGTCTCCTCCTACCGGGCGTGGGAAATTCTGGGCTATCGGGAGTTGCTTTTTCGGGCGCCGCACGATCTGCGCGTCAAAGGTAGACGGCGATCCTCTCGTCGCCTTCGCTCGACGCTCCCCCGACCCGACGACCGAGGAATCCGAGCGATGGGCTATTACGAAGGCAGCGACTCCGAAGGGTTTCGATTCCTCGACCGATGATTCGACGGAGCCGAGCGTCTGGGGTCATGAGGCACCGTGGTTCCACTTCGCAGCCGATCCCGACGCCCTTCTCGTCCAGGAAGGCGGGTCCTCTCCGAAGTCCTGCACCGGTCGGCGCGGTTCTTGGGTGGCTTGGCGAACCTGCCGGCCAAACGACCCGGGGCGCAGATCGCGTTCAACGCCGTGTTCCCCTGCGGCAGGCAAATGCTCGGCCGCACGCGGCGTGACTTGCTTGACGGGTTGGAGGAGCTTCCGGAGGGAGGGGACCAGCGTTCGGCGGGGTGTCGCTAATGCTCCGTCCGCGTAGGTTCGCCGTGTTGTGCAGCCGCCGGCCGCGCTTTGTCCTCGTCGCCGGACGGGCCGGCAGCCATCCGGTCACACCACCAACCGCTCACGGTCGCATAGAGTCGGGGTCGGCATGCAGGGACAGGGCCGCGACGTCGCCGCCGAAGCCCACCACGAGCGAGCCTTCCGGGGTCACGGTCAGCGCATGGACTGGCGCGGGGAACACCAGTTCCCGGCCGATTTGCCGCGTGGTAGCCGGGTCCCACAGGCACACCGTTCCATCCGAACCACCGGTGACGACCCTGAGTTCTCCACCGATCACCGCGGTCACCACCGCGGACACAGTGCCATCGTGGCCGACCAGCCTGCCGACTTCCCGTCCCATGGCCAGGTCCCATACGCGCACGGTGGCGTCGTAGCCTGCCGTGATCGCGTGGGCTCGGCCGCCGACGACCGCTGTCGCGACCGCCCATGCCTCGCCGTCGTGGCCCGGCAGAGGCTCCCCGACCGATTGGCCGGTGGTCAGGTCCCACTGCCGGATCGAGCCGCCGCTCATACAGCCCACCGCGTGGGGTCTGTCGTCGATCACCAGCGTGTCGATGGCCATCAGGAAGTCGTCGTGTCCGGTGAGTTCGCCGACCTGTTCCCCACTGACCAGATCCCAGACTCGCACGGACACGTCGTCGTCGCCGGCGAGCACACACGGTCGCCCGTGGATGACAGCGGTGCTCAGACACCACACCTCACCGTTGATCCCCGGCAGCTTGCCCGTCTGCTGTCGGGTGGCCAAGTCCCACGCGCGTACCGCCCAGTCGCCGGCCGTGACGACGTACGTTCGACCGTCCACGACCTGTGTCGCCACCGCCCACACTCTGCCGTCGAGGTCGCTCATGGGTCCGCCGACCGGCCGGCCGGTCTCGAGGTCCCGCACCCGGACCGTCTGGTCCTTGCTGCCGGTGACCACGACGTGGCGGCCATCCGAGAAGGTTGTCACCACCGCGTCGACACCGCCGGTGTGCCCCGACGGGTTCATCCGGAAGTGCGGGTCACTCCGCGCGCCGGTGGCCCATAGCACCCGCCATGGCTCGGCGAAGGCATCCTCCACCGGCACGGCGGCCATCCGCGTGGACAACTCCCGGTCCCCGTACCGAGCCGCGTCCAGGGCCAGCAGTTGCCGCCGCACCCACGGTGGCACGTCCCGGTGGACGTCCACCGACGCCCGGTAAACCGCAGCCATGAGTCCCGCATCAGAAGTCGCATCGGGGGCCGGCAACCCCATAACCCGCTCCGGATCAGCGTTGACCAACCATCGCAGGTCCGTCCACCACCCTTCCGCCCCCGACGGATCCGATGCCGAAGCAGTCATACGAACCTCGTCACTCACGGCCGAACTCTAGCTAGTGCTGTGGCCGGACTGGTTCGCGGTGTTGGAGTGTCGCCGCTGGTGAGGCCGCGATTCCCGCTTGGATGGTCTTTCGGGTCGTTCGATCGGGAGGGTGCGGGTGGCCGAGAGAGTCGTGGTGCGGCGGTTGAGTGACGACGAGGGCCGTCGGTTGCAGGCGATCGTGCGTCGCGGGACGACAAGCGCGGTGCGCTTTCGTCGGGCGATGATTGTCCTGGCGTCGGCGGGCGGGAACACGGTCCCGGTGATCGCCCGCCTGGTGCAGGCCGACGAGGACACCGTGCGGGAGGTGATCCACCGGTTCAATGCCATCGGGATGAAATCCCTGGACCCTCGATGGGCGGGAGGCCGTCCCCGCCTGCTGACGCCTGAACAGGAGGACTTCGTCGTGGCGACGGCCACCACACGCCCGGCGAGACTCGGCCGACCGTTCACCCGCTGGTCGATCCGCAAACTCGCCGACCACCTGTGCCGGCTGCCGACCCCACGCATACGCATCGGCCGCGAGGCTCTGCGGGAACTGCTCGAACGCCGGGGCGTCACGTTCCAACGGACGAAGACGTGGAAGGAGTCGACCGACCCGGATCGCGATCGCAAACTCGACCGGATCGAGCACGTCACACGACACTTCCCCGACCGGGTCTTCGCGTTCGACGAGTTCGGCCCGTTGGGCATCCGCCCCACACCGGGCGGGAGTTGGTCCCCGGCGGGCCGGCCCGACCGCCACCCGGGCACCTACACCCGAACCCGCGGCGTCACCTACTTCCACGGCTGTTACTCCATGGGCGACGACACGATGTGGGGTGTGAACCGGCGGCGCAAGGGCATCGCCCCAACGTGGGCGGCCCTGCGGTCGATCCGCGCGGCCCGACCGGACGGGGCCCCGATATACGTGATCCTCGACAACCTGTCGGCCCACAAGAATTGGCGGATCCGCAGGTGGGCGAGCCGGAACAGGGTCGAGTTGTGTTTCACGCCGACCCACGCGTCCTGGGCCAACCCGATCGAGGCCCACTTCGGGCCGCTGCGGCAATTCACCCTCGCCAACTCAAACCATCCCAACCACACCGTCCAGACCCGACGGCTCCATGCATACCTCCGCTGGCGCAACGCGAACGCCCGCCACCCCGACGTCCTCGCCGCCCAGCGCAGGGAACGCGCCCGGATCCGCAGCGAGAAGGGCATCCGCTGGGGCGGACGCCCCCTCGACACCGCCGCATGACCCACCAACCCGGCAAACGTTTCCGATCACAGCACTCTAATGACGGTTACGTACGCCACCATGCCTCCAGCAGCCGTCCGCGCCACCATGCCTCGGCGGCCCACGGGCTCAGCTGCCGTGGTGGCAGGGGGACGGTTCGACGCTGGAATTGCTCGTCCAGTCGGAACACGAGGCGTTCCAGATCCTCTCTGGCGCGTCGCGGGAGCCGGACCAGAACATCTTGGAGCGTCTCGCGCGCGCAGACCACGCAGACGCAGTACTCGGAGTGGTCCGCCGGGTAACCCCAGTCCTCGTCGTACTTCGGCGCGCGCCAACTGCCGGGCAGGTCAACGTAGCGGTGGTACCGGGACAGAGCGATCGCGACCGCATCAGGCCGCAAGTGCTCCTCCTCCGCACGGCGGATTGCCGCACGTGTCCGCGCGGAGATGCCGCTGATGCGGCGGACACGGATGCTTCTCGGGGGACGCCACTGCGCGGAACGCAGAGCTTTCGGCCGACTACGCGGCATGTGCCTTTCGAATCGAACTCATAGCCGCATTCTGACATGCAGGTGATCGCGCCCGCAGCGGGCCGGCCGCGATCGCGGGGCCCTGGTGTGCGCCAAGGGCTTACCGGCAAACCTTTCCGGTCAGAGCACTAGGGTTTTGGGGTGGTCGGCGACAGCGGTGGAGTGGGGTCTGGACAGCGGGAGTTCGCGGTTCGGGGGACTGCCAAGGTGTATGCGTTCTTGGGCGGGATCGTGGACGAGATGGTGCGGGCGTTCGCGGTTTCGGAGGAGGAGGCGTTCCTCCGGGTGGATCGGCATATGCGGCCCTACCGCTGGGATTTCACGGAGGATGGCGATCGCCGGTTCCTGTTCGAGTACTCCGAGGAGTACTGGGCCGGCGAGATCTACCTGGAGTCGGATCCGTGGTTGCAGCGGTCGGGGGACGATCGCAGCCGGTCGCGGCCTCGGCCGATGCCCGAGGCCGGGGATCCGGAGTTCGGGGGCCTGGCGCTGGGGGACGACCTCGCGCCTGTCGAGATGTTCGTGACGTGGGACGGCCGGCTCGACGACTTCGTGTCCATCGTGGCCGGATCGCGGCAGAGCACGGGTGGGCATGCCGCGCGGATCGAGAACGAGCGCGTGCAGATCTCGATCATCGGTGAGCTGTACGACGCCGACTCCGACCGGGGATATGTGTCGATGACGTGCCGACCGAAACACGGCACGTCATGGGCGGACCTGTCGGAGGACTTGCGCACGATCGTGTACCGGCTGCACGCCGCTGGGTTGGAGCATTCACGGGCTACCGTGGCCGATGGTGGTGAACCGTTCAGGATTCTCCGACAGGATCGACCAACGTTCCATATGCTGCGGAGGGCGTGAGGTCGGGTTCGCATGTCGGGTCGCCGAACTCGATGCTCACCCGGGTCGCGCCTGCCTCCTGTAGGCGCCAGGCCATGCGACGTATGTCCCGCAGGACCTCCTGCCACGAGACTCCTGTGCGCGGCGTGCAGGTCAGCGACCACATCGGGATCGCCTCGGGGTCGTCGGGTGCCGGTTCCGGCAGGCGGGTGATCCGTACGTCGATGGCTTCGAGTTCGATCCCATCGGATGCGGATGAGGCGGACGTTGCCGGATCGAGCGCAACGGGGCGCGCTCGCAAGAGGGTTACCGTGAGGGCCTCCGCATCCACCGCCCATGCAACCAGGCACACCAGCGCCGTCCCCCAGTCGCCGATTGCGTCACGGACCAGTTGCGGATCGACGGGTTCGGCCGCAGCCTCGGCGGTGAACTCGGCTCGTTCGATCACCTTCGCGAGTTGATCGCGGTCCTCCCACCCCTCGGCGATCGCCGTGGCCCACTCGTAGGCGCTTGCTCGGTCGAGGAAGCCGGCGGCTTGCTCCGGTCGCATTCCGGCCACGGCCGCGAGCAGCGTTGTCTCGACCCATCGGAGCGCGTCACCGGGGTACCAGCGGCGGCCGTCGACCAACTCTCGAACCACTTCCGTCAGCGCCCAGCAGACCTCGTCGTCGCCGGTCACCGTGGGCCCCTGCCCGACCGGCACCCGCCCCTCCGGCACCAGTCCCGTCTCGATCAGCGAAGCCGCGACGCGCACCGCCATCGCGTCCTCCACTGCCCAGCAATACTCGATGTAAGACGCGCATCCGACTGGTGCCGTGTATGGGGCCGGCACCACGTGCACTCGCACCTCGTCGCCTTCGGGGGTGAAGCCGATCGTCTTCAACCACATACAAGCGCTCGGTTCGCGTATCCATCCCGGATCCAGATGCGAGACGTCGATCCCCGGCACGGCATCGCCTGGGCCGACGGCGACGAGCACCGTCGTGTACGGCTCGGCCTGAGCGAGACGCTCGACGACCTCCTCCACCGGAAGTTCGTATCGTTCCGCGAGCGTTTCGAGCACGTCGCAACCGTCGAGCCGCGCGGCGGACGCGGCCATGAGGACGATGTCGCCCGCAGTACGCATATTGCGCCCGCGCGACGGCACCGCACGAAACCGACCGGGATCCTGCTGCGTCGACCCGTCCGACACACCGGCCCCCACACGATCGCCAGACATTCCGCGAGAGTATCTAGTGCTGTGACCGGAAACGTTCACCGGGTGGCCGGGGTGGTCAGGCTGCTCGGGTGAGGGGGCGTCCGCCGTAGCGGACGCCCTTTTCGCTGC
>NZ_JBIRUB010000001.1:1049073-1451962 GCF_044334985.1 Embleya sp. NPDC020630 | reverse complement strand
CCCCTGTCGCCGGTTGGATGTCCATGACATCCAACCGGCACGCAGACCATCACGACCACCGGCCACCCGGTGAACGTTTCCGGTCACAGCACTAGAGACCCAGGTCCTTGGTGACCGCGCTCGCGCGGGTGAAGACCGAGCGCGGCTGGGCGCCGTCGCAGTACTTGTTGCCCGACGACACGATGCCGATCAGCTTGCCGCCGGCCACCAGCGGCCCGCCCGAGTCGCCCCGGCAGATGCTGGTTCCGGGGTTGGCGGCCGGCGGCAGGCCGCACACCTTGGTGGCCGTGGTGTCGCCGGGGAAGGTGTACGGGTCGCAGGACGCCACCGGCGACAACACCAGCGTGGTCCGCTGCTGCCGCGTGGTGGGCACTCCGCCGTCGCGCTTGCCCCAGCCGTAGACGGTCGCGGACTTGCCGAGGGTGTAGAGCGCGCCGTCCTCGGCGCCGGCGATCGGCAGCGTCGGGTCCTTGAGCGACCGGTCGAGCGTCAGTACGGCGGCGTCGTAGGTGAGCGTGCCCTGGGTGTACTTCGAGTGCACGCGCGCGCCCGTCACCTTCCGGGTCCGACCGCCGGGCGCGGTCAACTCCACCTTGCCGGCGACCACGGTGATGCCGGTCGGGTCGTCCACCGCCGTGGCGCAGTGCGCCGCGGTGAGCACCTTGGTCGGGGCCACGAGCGTTCCGCCGCACAGCAGTTCGCCGTCGGCGGTGTACAGCGCTACGGTGTACGGCGCCGCTCCGACCGGCGCGTCGGTACCGTTGCGCACCGCCGAGGCGGACGGCGCGCAGAGTCCGACCGCGGCCAGGGCGACGACCGCCGCGCCGAACACCTTCGCCGCGCCGGGCCGGCGGGTGTCCGACGTGTGCCGAGTACGAGTCATCCCGGGTATCCCTTTCGATCGCACGCCGGCGCGACGGGGGTTCCCGCCGCACGACGACGCTCCTGCCCCATGGACGCACACCGTCGCCGCCCGGATGCATCCGCGCGGGATCCGTCACCCGAACGGGCGCCGACTCAGTCCTCGTCGACGTAGCGGGCCGGTCGGGTGTTCACCAGCTTGATGATGTGGAAGCCGTACTGGGCCGGAACCAGATCGCTCACCTGCCCGGGGCGCAGCGCCACCAGGGCCTCGGCGAACGCGTCGGCGTAGTCGTCCTCCTGCCCCCAGCCCAGGTCGCCGCCCTTGGCCGCGGACAGCGGGTCCTTCGAGCGTTTGCGCGCGAGTTCGCCGAACCGGCCGGGGTCTCGGGCCAGTTCGTCGAGGATCGCGCGCCCCTCGCTCTCGGTCTCCACCGCGATGTGCAGGACGTGGTATTCCAGTGCGTCGGACAAGGTCGCTCCCGGGTCGTCGCCACCCGGCGCGCCCGGGCCGAGCGCGGTCACCGAGTTGTCGATCAGGTGGATGATACGGCCGCCGCACGAGCACCCCGGGGAGGCGCCGACGGTGCGTGCGGCGGCTACTCCGCCGTCGCGTCGACGAAGGCGGCCAACGACGCCTGATCCCAGGCCAGCCGGCCCGCCGCCAGATCGGCCGATACCGCGTCCACCCAGCGCAGTTCCGCGTCGGTCATCGCGCGCAGGTATTCATCTTCCAACACCACCACACGCGGCAGGTTCATCCGCGTGGTCTGCGCCGCCTCCGCATCCAGATCGGCGAGCCGGGCGACCAGCGCCTCCCGACGCCGGGTCAACAACTCGCGTGCCGTCTCCGGGGTGACCAGCGCCAGGAAGGACAGCGCCGCCGGGAATTCGGGGAACTCGTTGCGCGGCGTACCCACCATCTCCGCCATCCAGGCGTGGCACGCGACGCGGCCCGCCTCGGTGATCTCGTAGACGGTCCGCTCCGGGTACTGCTGATCGCGCTCGGTCTCGCGCACCGCGATCAACCCGGCCTCGCGCAGCCGATTGATCGTCTTGTACAGCGACGCGCGCTGACCCACGTTGACGACCTTGTCCTTGCCCCACTGCTTGATCCGCTGCTGGATCGCATACGGGTGCATCGGGTCGCGGTAGAGCAGGCCCAGTAGCGCCAGCGCCAGCGGTGACCTGCGGAAAGTCGTCGTCATGCGGCCAACCCTACTGGATTTCCGGCAACTAGCATCAGAAGCACTAGTTGCCAAAACACTAGTCTCCATGCAACTATTGATTCATCGAAGCCCGAAGCCCCACACCGACCCCAAGGAGCCTCCCGATGGCCGCCACCACCCCGGTCCGCATCCACGCCGACCACGCCACCACCAAGCACCTGGGCCACTGGACCACCGCGACCACCTTCGAGGTCCGCGAACGGCGGGCCGCCGCCGTGCTCGACCTGCGCTCGCCGCGGATCGAGGAGGGCGACATCGAGATCCGGGTCGACCTGGACCACGCGATGCTCAAGCTCCTGGTCCCCGACGACGCGGTGATCGAGCAGAGCGGGTTGCGCTGGACCGGTCGCGGCCGGGTCAAGGACTCCGCCGCGCCGGCCGCCGCCAAGGGCCGGGTGGTCCGCCTGGTCGGTGCGATCGACCACGGCGAGGTCCGGATCCACCGCAGCGGCGTCGCGGTGTTGTCCGCGATGTTCAGCCGTGCGTTCGTCGAGGACGTACGGCGCGCCCGCCGCGACGGCACCACGCCCACCGTGGCCGACCCCGCGCACACCCCCTGACCAGGTAATTCCCGACATCCGCCCGGATCGGGCCCGCCTGCCCCGTCCCCCTCATCTCGGAGTAGAGACATGAACCGCGTCAGGACCGCGATGATCATCGGCGGCGGCATCGCCGGACCGGTGACGGCATGCGCGCTGCGCAAGGCCGGCATCGAGGCCACCGTGTACGAGGCGTATGCCGACATCGCGCCCGGCGACGCGTCGGGCGGCGCACTGAGCATCGCACCCAACGGGCTCGACGCGCTGCGGGTGATCGGCGCCGAGGAGGCGGTGTCCGCGATCGGTGAGCCGACCTCCGACATGGTCTTCGAGAACGGTCGCGGCCGACGTCTCGGCGCCGCCGCCGGTCTGCCCGGCCTGCCCCCGAGCCGCACCGTGCTGCGCGCCGACCTGCACCGGGTGTTGCGCGAGCACGCCCTCGGTCACGACATCCGCACCGAACACGGCCGCCGGCTCGTCGGGGTGCGGGAGGAACCCGACGGCGTCACCGCCGAGTTCGCCGACGGGAGCACCGCGACCGCCGACATCCTGATCGGCGCGGACGGCATCCGCTCCACGGTCCGCACCCTGATCGACCCCGCCGCGCCCGCCCCGGAATACGTCGGCCTGCTCGGCTTCGGCGTCGGCGCCCACATCCCGGGCGAAGGCGACCGCGACGGCGACGCCCGGCCCGCCCCCGGCACCATGCACTTCGCCTTCGGCAAGCGCGCCTTCTTCGGCTACTGGACCCAATCCGACGGCAGCGTGGCCCTGTTCAGCAATCTGCCGCATCCGCCGATGACCACCGCGGAGGCCCGCGCGGTCCCCGCCGAGCGATGGCTCGGCCTGCTGCGCGAGGCGCACGCGGGCGACATCCCCGCCGAGGCGGTGCTGCGCGCGGCCTCCGCCGACGACGTCCTGGTCGCCGGTCCGCTCGAACTGATGCCCCCGCTGCCGCACTGGCACCGCGATCGACTGGTCCTGGTCGGCGACTCCGCGCACGCCCCCTCGGCCAGTTCCGGCCAGGGCGCCTCACTCGCAATGGAGAGCGGCATACAACTGGCCCGCTGCCTGCGCGACTTCCCCGACCCGACCGCCGCGTTCGCCGCGTACGAGGCGATGCGCCGACCCCGGGTCGAGAAGATCGCCGCCGCTGCCGCCAAGACCAACAACAGCAAGGCCGCGGGGCCGCTCACCAAGGCCGTCATGGCCCTGCTGATGCCGATCATGACCCGCACCGTGCTGACCCCGGAACGGATGTTCGGCGAGGCGCAGCGCCACCACATCGACTGGTCCGCACCGGCTGCCGCCTGACCGGCCCCTCCCACCCCACCCACTCCCCAACACCCGTCGATCACCTCGCCTTTGCGGGGTGATCGACGGGTTTCGTGCGTTCCGACCCGTCTCGCACACCCACCCGGCCAACAACTTGAACGTGTTCAAAAACAGGTCTAGAGTCACCGGCGTCGGCCAGTTTGAACACGTTCAAAAAGGAGCCGGTCCATGGACATGACCGTCCTGACCTATGCCATCTACCTGGGCATCAGCATCGCGCTCACCGTGTGGGTGGCACGCACGCTGAGCCGCAACGGACAGATCTTCCTGCAGGACGTCCTGCGCGGCCGCGAAGAACTCGCGGCCGCCGTCAACCACCTCCTGGTGGTCGGCTTCTACCTCGTCAACCTCGGCTTCGTCGCGCTCTACCTCAAGGTCGGCGACACCGTCGACGACGCACGCGGCTCGGTCGAGGCGCTTTCCGTCAAGCTCGGCACCGTGTCGCTGGTCCTGGGTGGGCTGCACCTGCTCAACGTCTACGTGCTGAGTCGGATCCGGCGGCGCGGCCTGGACGAGGCGACCGATCCGGGCACGCACGCGCCCCAGCGGGCCCGGAAGTTGTCCGGCCGGGCCTACGGTCCGCCGATCGCACCCCAGGGCTCCACCCACCCCGCTCCCGGGGTCTGATCCCGATGACCATCTCCCAGGGAAGCACCGCGCCGGGCCGATCGGAGGAAACGGCCCGGCGCGGTACCCCCGCCCCGCCTCCCCCGGTCCGCCGGATCACCGTCCTCTTCGACGCCGACTGCCCGCTGTGCGTCGCGCTGTCCGGCTGGATCGCCCGGCAGCCGACCCTGATCGCGGTCGATCTGGTGCCGGCCGCCTCGCCGCGCGCCCGCAACCGCTATCCCGACCTGGACCATGACGCCACGCTGCGCGAACTCACCGTGGTGGGCGGCTCCGGCGAGGTGTGGTCCGGCGCCGCCGCGTGGGTCACCGTGCTGTGGGCGCTGCGCGCGTACCGCGGCCTGTCCTTCCGGCTCGGCACGCCGCTCGGGATGCCGATGGCTCGGGCCGCCGTCCTGGGCGCGGCCCGGATCCGTTCGGCCACACACCGGGGCCCACTGCCGCCCGACCCGGACGGGAACCCCTACCGGGAGCCCTGGACGGTCGTCGAGTGTGACGATGCCTGCGAGCTCGCCCACTAACCTTGCCTCTCGTGGAGCACGTGGCAGGCACCGACGCAGCGAACCCGACCGACGGCGGCGACAGGCCGGACCCGGGCGGGCGCCCCGGCAAGAGCGAGCAGACGCGGTCCCTGATCCTGGAGACCGCGCTGCGGCTCTTCCGCGAACGCGGCTACGACAAGACGACCATGCGGGCCATCGCCCAGGAGTCCGGCGTCTCGGTCGGCAACGCCTACTACTACTTCGGTTCCAAAGAGCACCTGATCCACGGCTTCTACGACCGCCTCACCCACGAGCACATCACCCGCTGCCGGCAGGAGCTGCGCGGTGTCCGCGACTTCGGCGACCGGCTCCAGGTGGTGTTGTCGGTGTGGCTGGAGGTGGCCGAGCCCTATCACGCGTTCGCGGTCCAGTTCTTCCGCAACGCCGCCGACCCGGAGAGCCCGCTCAGCCCGTTCTCCGCGGAGTCGTACCCGATCCGCGAACAGGTCACCGAGCTGTTCGCCGACGTGCTGCGCGGCTCCTCGCTCCGCATCGACGACGAACTCGCCGAGTTGCTCCCGGAGTTGTTGTGGCTGCACCTGATGGGCATCGTGCTCTTCTGGGTGTACGACCGCTCCCCCGAGCGCGCCAAGTCCCGCGCCTTCGTGGCCCGTACCACTCCGATGGTGGAACGTGTGATCACCCTGTCCCGCTACAAGGTCTTCCGCCCGCTGGTCCGCGACGCCGAACGCCTGATCCGCGACTACATCGTCCCGGAGGGCGTCACGCCCCCCGAGCAACACCGATAGCACCGCATCCGATCGGGAGGCGCGGCGCGGCCGATTACCGATCGTGGTCGCGAGGTTGCCGGCGCTGCTCGGTGGCATCGGGTCGGACGCCGGCGACGCCACACCACCCGGCGACCATGCCGACACGATCCGCCCGGCACCCCCCGGGCTCCCCGCTGGAACGACTGTGGCCGCCGCCCGCTCACGCCGAGCCCGCGCCGGGCGCGGCCGATAGCGCACCACGCAACCCTGCGGTTGTGCACGACCCTTGTGGGGCCATCATAGTCATGATAGCTATGACGGGTCGTCAGTGCGCGCGGAAGGGGGCATCATGCGGGGTTTCGAGGTTGTCGTGGTCGGGGCCGGATCGGCCGGGTGTGTGGTCGCCGCGCGGTTGTCGGAGCGCTACGACGTGCTCCTGCTGGAGGCCGGTCCCGCCGCGCTACCCGAGGAGTTGCAGCGACTGTCCCGTCCGATCCGGGCGCCCTACGACTGGGGCGACACGGTCGTCTCCGGCGATCGGGACCTGCGGTACGCGCGCGGCCGGGTGGTCGGCGGCTCGTCCGCCACCAACGGCGCGGTGGCCATGCGTCCCGAACCCGAGGACCTCGACACCTGGCCCGAGGGCTGGTCCTGGGCCGATATGTTGCCGCACCTGAACCGGATCGAGCACGATCTCGACTTCGGCGACCAGCCCTACCACGGCGCCGAAGGGCCGATCCCGATCATCCGGCACCCTCGCGCCGACTGGGCCCCGCTCCAGGCCGCGTTCGCCGCCGGTTGCGCGGCCGTCGGCATACCGGACTGCGCCGACCACAACGCGCCCACCGGCACCGGCGTCGGCCCGATCCCGATGAATCGCCGGGACCGCACCCGGGTCTCCAACGCCGCCGCGTACCTGGCCGGCGCGGCCGACCGGGTCACCGTACGCGCCGACACGCACGTGGCACGCGTGCTGGTCGAACACGGCCGTGCGGTCGGCGTCGAACTCGCCGACGGCACCATCGTGCCCGCCGGTCGGGTGGTCCTCGCGGCCGGCGTGGTGCAGTCCCCGCTCCTGCTCGCCCGCTCCGGGCTCGCCGCCGCGAATCCGCACGTGGGCCGGCATCTGACCGACCACCCGGTGGTCTCCTTCGCCGCCCGGGTCGACCCCGACGCGGTCCCGGCCGACGCGCCCACCCTCCAGGTGATCGCCAAGGCGACCGCCCGCCGGCGCCACGACCTCCAGCTGACCCCCGTCGCCCGGCGCAACCCGGACGGCACGTGCGAGTTGGACATCAGCGTGAGCCTGCAACTCCCCGCCGGCGCCGGCGCGGTGACCCCCACCTCCGCCGATCCCGCCGCGCCCGCCCGAATCGACTGGCCGTTCCCGGCCCACCCCGACAACCTGGCCCGGCTGCGCGAGGGCCGCCGCCTCGCCGCTCGCATCGCACGCGAGAGCGGGATCCTCCTCGACAACATCGAGGCCGACCGCGCGGCCGCGCTCGGCGACGCCGAGTCCGACGCACTGATCCGACGCACCCACTACGCCTTCTACCACGGCGTCGGCACCTGCCGGATGGCCGAGGACCCGGCCGCCGGCGTGGTCGACCCGACCGGGGCGGTATTCGGGTTGCGCGCATTGCATATCGTGGACGCGTCCGTGATCCCGACCGTGCCGCGTACCAATACCCACCTGCTGGTGACCGCGCTCGCGGAACGGTGGTGCGATCTGGATACCGCGTGATCGTTCGGCCTAGCCAGGAGTCGTCTTGTCCAGTGTTCCCCTGTTCCCGCCCACCGACCCGCACCTGGCCGCGCAGGTCGGCTTCATCCTGGAGATCGACCGGCTCAAGGCCGTGGTGCGGCGCAACCTGATCGCGGACGCCTCCCGGCGCGAGAACACCGCCGAGCACTCGTGGCACCTGGCCATGCTGGCCGGCACGCTGGCCGAGCACGCCGCGACCGACGTCGACGTGGCCCGCGTGACCCGGATGTTGTTGATCCACGACCTGGTCGAGATCGACGCGGGCGACACCTTCTACTACGACAGCGTCGCCGAGGTCGACCAAGTCGAGCGCGAACAGCGCGGCGCGGACCGCATATTCGGCCTGCTTCCGGCTCCGCAGGGCGACGAACTCCGGTCGTTGTGGGAGGAGTTCGAGGCCCGCGAGACGCCCGACGCGCGCTTCGCGAAGGCGATCGACCGGTTCCAGCCGTGCCTGCTCAACTTCCACACCGAGGGCGGCACCTGGCGCGAGTACGACCTCACCCGCACCGAAGTGCTGGCCAAGCAGGGCAGCACGATCGAGGACGGCTCACCGTCGTTGTGGGCCTACACCCTGGAACTGATCGACGAGGCGGTGCGGCGCGGCTACCTCAAGCCCTGACCGACGAGCCCCGACCAACGAGCACCGACCAACGAGCACCGACGAGCCTCGACCCACGCGCCCCGGCCAACCGTTCCGCCGGCGCCAGGATACGCTGCCGAACATGACCAGTGACGCATCCTTCACCACACACGTCACCCAACGTCTCGCCGCGCTGCCCGGAGTGGCCGCCGTGGTGCTCGGCGGGTCTCGTGCCCAGGGCACCCACCGACCCGACAGCGACTGGGACTTCGCGGTCTACTACCGCGACGGCTTCACCCCCGACGCGGTCCGGGGCCTGGGCTGGCCGGGCGAGGTGTCGGAGTTCGGCGCCTGGGGCGGCGGGGTCTTCAACGGCGGCGCCTGGCTCACCGTGGAGGATCGGGCCATCGACCTCCACTATCGCGAACTCGCGGACGTGGAGCGGAGGTTGGCCGAGGCACGGGATGGCCGCTTCCAGGTCGAGCGGTTGATGTTCCACCTCGCCGGCGTGCCCACCTACCTCGTGGTCGCCGAACTCGCGGTCAACCGGGTGCTGTTCGGCGACCTGCCGCGACCGTCCTACCCGTCGGCGCTGCGCCGCGCCGCGCACGTCCGGTGGAGCGACGACGCGCGCCTGACCCTGACCTACGCGGACCAGGCGCACGCCGCACACGGGCATGTCACCGACGTCGCGGGGGCGATCGGCCGCGCGGCCTGCGAGGCGGCACACGCGGTGGCGGCCGGTCGCGGCGAGTGGGTGACCAACGAGAAAACCCTGCTCGACCGTACAGGCCTGCGCGACGTCGACGAGATCGCCGGCCGACTCACCGCGTCCACCCTGTCGACCGCGATCGCCGACACACGCGAACTGCTCGACAAGGCCCTGACGGCAAGCCGCCCGGACTGACGTGTCACCGCAGCCATCTAGTACGCGGTCACTTATCGTCCTCGGGTGGTACTTCCGCGCCACTCGCCCCGTCGCCGGCCATCCGCCGCATCAGGTCGGCGGCGAGGCGCAACACCTGCCGCTCGGTTTCGGTGAGCGATCCCATCGCCCCGGCCAACCACGCGTCCCGCTCCGCCGCGTCGCGCACGAGCGCCGCGCGGCCGGCCGGGGTCAGCGTGAGCACCGACTGCCGCCCGTCCCGGGCGTCCCTGGCCCGAGTGAGCAGACCGTCCCGGGCCAGCTCCGCGAAGACCCGGGTGAGCGACTGGGGTTGCTGATGCTCGGCGGCGGCCAGTTCGCCCGGCGTACATGGCCCGTGCCGCAGCAGCCGACCCAGCACCACCACCTTGTTACTGCTCAACGCGTCGGCCGACCGACTCGCCCGCATGCGCCCGGCGACCGCGGTGATCCCGCGCCGAATCTCGGCCACATCGCCCGACTCGACCGGCCCGTCGGCCCGTCCGCCGCCCTGCCCGGTGGCCGTCGACGACTCCATACCCGCTCCCGCTCCGGTCATATTGCCAAGCTATCACTTACTATTTACTAAGCTTGCGCTTACGATTTCCGCCATGGAATCGCCTCGCGCGACCACCGTCGCGATGGTTTCGGTCCTCGCCGCCTACGGCTCGGCCCTCCTCCTGCAACGCACCGCCCACCTACACGCCGACATCGTCGTCGCGACCGTGGTGATCGCGCTGACCCTGGCCCGCACCCAGCGCGACGCCGACCCGCTGGACCGCGCGCTCGCCTGTCTCGTCCTGCCCCCGCTCGCCATGCTCGCCGCCGAGATCGGCGCCCTGATCCCACGTCATCCCGCCGTCGGCGGCACCCTGTTCGCACTCGCCATGGCAACCACCGTCGAACTGCGCCGCTTCGCCTCCCGGATCGCCGCCGCCGCGAATGTCGCGGCGCTGCCCCTGGTGGCGAGTCTGGTCCTGCCCGCCGTCGGCACCCGTCCCGCCGATCACACGCACACCCTGTGGGTCGGCCTGAGCACCCTGATCACCGCCGTCTGGGTCGGCGCGGTACACCTGGCCATCCCCGGCCCCGGCCCCAAGCCGCGTCGAGCCGGCACCCCCACCGGCACCCGGCGCCGTCTTCCCGCGAGTACACGAATGGCCCTACAGACCGGTCTCGCCCTCGGCGCGGCCTTCGCCCTCGGCCGCGTTCTCTGGCCCACGCACTGGTCCTGGGCCGTGCTCACCACCTACCTCGTCTGCGCCGGCACCCGCGGCCGCGGCGACGCGCTGCACCGGGGCTTGGTGCGCACCGTCGGCGCCGCGGCCGGCACCGCCTTCGCCGGCGTGCTCGGCGGCGCGTTCGCCGCCCACGACGCCGGCGCCGTACCGGTCATGTTCGCCCTGCTCGCCCTCGGCTCTTGGCTGCGCACGATCGACTATGCCTACTGGGCCGCCTGCGTGACCGCCGTACTGTCCCTGCTCTATGGCTACTTCGGCCAACCCGCCGGCGATCTGCTGGTGGATCGCCTCGCCGCGATCCTGCTCGGGGCCGCGCTCGGCGTGGCCACCACCTGGCTGATCCTGCCGATCCGCACCGTCGACATCCTGCGCCGCCGGGTCGCCGACGCCCTGGCCGCACTCACCCCGCTCCTCGCCGGCCCCACCGGCGCACCGTCGTCCACCGACCACCCGCTGCACCGTTTCGACGCCGCGGTCGCCGCGCTGCACCCTCTGGAACCGGCCCTGCGCGCCCACCACCGACTGGTCCGCCGACACCGCCCGGGCCCGCACCCCGTCCAGGCGATCGACGCCGTACGCGCCTGCGTAGGACCGGCTCACCGCCTCGCCCAACTCGCCCCCGGACACACCCCGAAAACCGAGGCCAGGACCGCCGTGGCGGCCAACATCGGCGCCGTGCGCCGCGCGATCGGCCGTCGACCCGGCACGCCGTACCGCCCGCTGCCCATAACCCACCGAACGCCGGGAAGCCCGCTCACCGACCTCGACACGGCACTCGCCGGCCTCGCCACGATCTTCCACCCGGCCGCACCGGAGCCGGGGGGCGAGTACCGGGACGGGTCCAAACCGGCGCCCGGATAGGGTCGGCGGATGGATTCCGTGGCGGTGGACTGGGACGACGCGCACTGGCTCAACCCGCCGGCCGGCGCCGAGCGCGACGGCGACGCACTGGTGGTCAGCCCGGTGCCGGGTGCCGACTTCTGGCGGCAGACGTCCTACGGCTTCACCCGCGACACCGGGAGCGCGCTGCTCACCGACCTGCCGGCGGGCACGGCGGTGGAGGTCACCTTCGAGGCGGACTTCGACGCGCTCTACGACCAGGCCGGGGTGTTCGTCCGAGTGGACGAGCAAACCTGGGTCAAGGCGGGCGTCGAGGTCACCGACGGCGCGCTGCACGTCGGAGCCGTGGTTACGCGCGGTGTCTCCGACTGGTCGATCGCCCCGGTACCCGAGTGGGCGGGCGGGCCGATCACCGTGCGGGTCAGCCGGGCCGGCGACGCGCTCACCATCCGGGCACGGCACACCGACGAGCCGTGGCGGACCATCCGACTCGCCCCGCTGTCCCCGAACGCGTCGGCCACCGCCGGGCCGTTCTGCTGCTCACCGCAGCGCGCGGGCCTACGGGTGCGTTTCACCCGCTTCGTCCTCGGCCCCGCCGACGCGGGCCTGCACGAAAATCCCTGAAATCGGCACCCTCGAACTAGGCGCCCTCGACAACGAGCGCCCCTGAAACAAGCACTTCGAAGCCGGTCGGCGGCCGCTCAGGCCTCGCCCGCCGGTGGAACGCTCACGCCGTATTCCCGCGCCTCGTGCAGCGCGTCCTCCAGCTCGTCGAGCGCGGGCGGCAAGGCGTTCGTGTCGTGCGCGTCACTCGCCTCCGCCAGCACGGAACGGGCCCGGATCACCCGCTCGCGCACCGCCCGGACGACCTCGGCCTGGTCGATGGCCGACTTCTCGTCGTATCCAGCCGTCATCACTTCCTCATTTCCCGCAGCCCCCGCGCGAGTACCCGTACACCCATTGGTGTTCCGACCTGAGGCGGGTTTCAACCGGCACCGTGCGTACGGGCGCGAGAAGTGCGTCAGGAATTGTTGGGGGAGGCGTCCACCTCGACGAACGTGCGCCCGGTCTCGCGAGCGCTCGCCCGGCCGCCGGTCAGGTCGGTCAACCGCGCCACGAAACGGTCCCGGTCCGGCTCCGGGACGCATACGTCGATCGCCACCTCGGCGCCGTAGCGGATGTCGCGCACCTCGTGGCCGAGCCCGCGCAGGTCGTTTTCCAGCCGCCCGGCGTGCGCGTGGTCGACATCCACGGTCAGCACCAGCATCGGGCGCAGCTCGACCACGCCGACCGCGTCCACCGCCTCGGTCACCGCCGAGCCGTAGGCGCGGATCAGGCCGCCGGCGCCGAGCATGATGCCGCCGAAGTACCGGGTCACCACCGCGACCGTCTCGGTCAGCTCACGGCGCCGCAACACCTGGAGCATCGGCGCGCCGGCCGTGCCGGACGGTTCGCCGTCGTCGTACGCCTTCTCCTGCCCACCCGCGATCCAGGCCGAGCAGTTGTGCCGCGCGGACGCGTGCAGCGCCCGGCGGCGGGCCAGGAACGCCTGCGCCTGCGCGTCGTCGGACACCCGGGCGAGGGCGCACACGAAGCGGGAACGCCGAACCTCGACCTCGACCTCACCTTCGGACTTGATCGTGAGCAGCGGCATGACCGGGGCCTTCGGTACGGGATCGACGGACGCCCCCACGGTAGGGCCCGACGGCGCCCGACCCGGGTCCGGGCTCACCGTGCGCGGCTACGCCGGTACGACCTGCCGCCCCGAGGCGGCCACGAACGCGCGCAGCAGGGCGGTCTCGTCCCCGCGCCGCCAGGTGAGCGTCACCGCCGACTCGCTCAGCCCGGTCACCGACACGAAGGCCACGTCGGGGCGGCCGTTGTACGCGGCGAACTGGGCGCAGAACAGCAGCACGCCGTGGTCGCCCGCGATCAGCGACAGCACCTCCTGGAGGGTGCCGGCGCCCGGCCCACGCGGGATCGGTCGCCCGCCCGGGGTCACCGTCGGCGACTGCAGCTCACGCCAGGGCGCGGGCGCGGGTCCGGCGATCTCCACGAACACGCAGTCGGCCAAGTCCTCCGCGTCCACCCGCGCCCGCCGCGCGAACGGGTGCCGCGTCGAGACGCCGAGCACCAGCGGGTCGGCGGCGATCACCGGGCCGGTGCGCAGCGTGGGATCACCCACGGGCAGGGTCACGAAGGCGGCGTCGATCTCGCCGCGCAGCACCGGGCCGAACGGGTCCGACAGCGGCATCTCGACCAGGTCGGCGCGGGCCTGCGGATGCCGGGCGCGGAAGTCGCCGACCAGGTCGAGCAGGGCGCCGTACGGGGTGCCGACGAAGCCGATCCGCAGCACGCCCTCGATGCCCCGGGCGCGGGCCTTGGCCCGGTCGACCGCGCCGGTGAGAGTGACGTAGGCGGGTCGTACCTCGGCCAGGAACAGTTCGCCCTGCGGGGTGAGCCGGACCCGGCGACTGCTGCGCTCGAACAGCCGTGCGCCGATCCGGTCCTCCAGGTGCCGCAGCAGTTGGCTGACCCGGGCCTGTGAGGTGTAGAGCCTGGCGGCGGTGCGGGTGAAGTGCAGTTCCTCGCTCAGCACGACGAAGCACTCCAGCTCCCGGAACTCCACACTCATCCCGTTTCCCCTCCCCCGCTCGGCCCCGGGCACCGGGCACCGGGCCCGGGGTGGGCCGTCTCCCACATTCCGACCTGCGAGCATAAGCGGCCCCTATGCTCGCATGCGATCTTCGCCGTTGTTCGGGGTCGGGGCCGTGCCCAGGGTGGAGGGCATGTTCGAACCGATCGTCGACACCGACGCGCCCCTGCCCGCCCCTGACCGACCCACCCCCGCCGATCCGGCGCCCGGAACCGCGTCGTTGCGCTCCTGGCTCGCCGTGGCGGCGATCGCCGTCGGCACCTTCGCCGTGGTCAGCACCGAGATGTTGCCGGTCGGCCTGCTCACCCCGATCTCGCACGGCCTGCACGTCTCCGACGGCACCACGGGCCTGGCCATGACCCTGGCCGCCGTGGTCGCCGGATTCGCCGCGCCGACGGTGCTGGTGGCCGCCGGGCGGGTGGATCGGCGGATCGTGCTCGCCGCGATGATGACCGTGCTGCTCGCCGCCAACACGATCGCCGCCCTCGCGCAGAACTTCGCCACGCTCCTGGTGGCCCGCGTCCTGGTGGGCATCAGCATCGGCGGCTTCTGGGCGATCGGCGCGAGCCTGCCGGTACGACTGGTGCCGGCCGGTTCGGTCGGTCGGGCCTCGGCGGTGATCTTCGGCGGCGTGTCGGTGGCCTCGGTGGTCGGCGTGCCGGTGGGCACGATGATCGGCGAGTGGGCGGGCTGGCGGGCCGCCTTCGCCGCGATGGCCGGCCTCAGCGCGACGGTGCTGGTCGCCCTGCTCGTCCTGCTCCCACCGCTGCCCGCCGAGCGGGCGGTGCGGCTGCGCGAGATCCCGGCGCTGCTGCGGCGCGGCGGGGTGGTGGCCGGTGTGTCGGCGCTGGTCCTGGTGATCGCCGGGCACTTCGGCGCGTACACCTACGTACGACCGATCCTGGAGGAGTCGGGCGGCCTGGGCCCGGGGCCGATCGGCGCGCTGCTGCTGGGCTACGGCGTCGCCGGGGTGGTCGGGAACGTACTGGCCGGGGCGTACGCCGGCCGCCCGCCGCACCGCACGCTCGCTCTCGCGGCCGGACTGCTCACCGCGGCGGTCGTGGTGCTCGCGGTGTCGGGGACATGGACCCCGGGGACCGCTGCGGCGATGCTCGTGTGGGGGTTGGCGTACGGCGCGGTGCCGGTCGCGTTGCAGGGGTGGATGTTGCGGGTGGCGCCGGACGCGCCCGAGGCGGGCTCGGCGGTCTTCGTCACCGGGTTCCAGCTGGCCATCTCGCTGGGTTCGCTGCTCGGCGGGGTGGCGGTGGACGCGGTGGCCACGTCGAGCGTGTTGTGGTTCGGCGCGGCCCTCGCTGCGGCGACCACGCTGCTCGCGCTGGTGTGGGGCCGGCGTGCCGGGCGCTGAGGTGGACCCGGGGCCGTCCCGGCGACACGTCCGATTCGTTCAAGACCACAAGCGCCGCCGCCGGCTAGCGTGCGGGCATGACTTCTCCTACACCCCGCTTCCACTTCATCGGGCTCGTGGTCGCCGACATGGCCGCCTCGCTCGCGTTCTACCGGGCCCTGGGCCTGGCCGTCCCGGCCGACGCCGACGCCGAGCCGCATGTCGAAGTGCCCTTGCCGGACGGCCCGTTGCTGGTCCTCGACACGATCGCGACGGTCCGCTCGTTCGCCCCGGACTGGACCCCGCCCACCGGTGGCCACCGGGCCTCGCTGGCCTTCGCGTTCGCCGATCCGGCGGAGGTCGACAAGAAGTACGCCGAGCTGGTCGCGGCCGGGTTCACCGGATACCGGGCGCCGTGGGACGCGTTCTGGGGACAGCGGTACGCCGTCCTGCACGACCCGGACGGCAACGGCGTGGACCTGCTCGCCCCGCGGTCGCAGGCCGCGTAGCCGGTGCGGGCCCGTGCGCTCAGCCCAGCAGGGTGCGCAGCGGCACGCCCGCCAGCGCCTTGACGTCGCGGGCGAAGTGGGCCTGGTCGGCATAGCCGCTGCCCGCCGCGACCCGGGCCGGCGGCATCCCGGTGCGGGCCAGGTCGAGCGCTCGTTCCAGGCGCAACACCCGGGCCAGCGTCTTGGGCCCGTAGCCGAAGGCGGCCAGCGAGCGGCGGTGCAGTTGCCGCTCGCTCAGTCGCACGCCGGCGGCGACCGTCGCGACGTCGGCGCCGGCCCGCAACTCGCCGACCACGGTGCCGGCGAAGCGGGCCGCTTCGGGGTCGCGGTCGCGCAGCCGCGCGGCGGCCAGTTCCTCCAGGAACGCCGCCGGGTCGGGGGCGGCGGCGAGGCGTTCGCTCAGGATCCGCACGTCGCGCTCGCCCCATACGTCGGCCAGCGGGATCCGCCGATCGCGCAGCGCGTCGGCGGGCGTCCCGAGCAGCGCGGGCCCGACCCCGGGGGCGCAGCGCACCGCCGCGTAGCGCGCCCCGACCCGGTCCTCCACCACGTGGGCCAGCGTGTCGGGACCGGCCACGACCAGCTCGTCCCCGGACCAGATCAGGTCGATGCAGCCGTCCGGGAGCACCCGCGCGGATCCGTCCGCCTCGACGGTTCGGGTCCAGACGATCAGCGGAGCCAGGGGGGACCGACGTTCGACGTACACGAGCCCATTATCCCCGCGCCGTCGGAGGTACGGTTGAGCCGTCAAGCGGGCACGGCCTGAACAGGGCAGGGGTAGTCATGGGCAACGAACGACGGTCCGACCTCGAACCACAACCGAACGACGAAGCACGACCCGACACCGGACAGCGGCCCGACGCCGAGCGAGGCCACGAACACCCCCAGCCGCCGACCACGGCACGCACGGCGGCCGACCCGGACGCCGATCAGGCCGCCCGCGCCGCGCGTTGGGGCCACCTGCCCGAGCGGGTGGCAGCGGACGACCTGGTCGAGGAGAAGCCGGCCGACCCGCCCAACGACCCCGACTTCGGCCGCGACCCGGACCGCGACTGGCTCCTGCGCTACACCCCCTGACGGACCGAGCGCCGGGCGGTCGGGGACTACCCGGCCGCCCGCCGCGCCGTCGGCGCCGTCGGGTGCAGCGACGCGTATTCCAGCGGCGCCGACGGGTCGATCGAGACGTCGAGGGGGGCCGGGGCGACGCCGGCGCGGATCAGCAGGTCGCCGACGGCCGCGATCATCGCGCCGTTGTCGGTGCACAGACGCGGCGGCGGCACCCGCAGTTCGATGCCCGCCGCGGCGCAGCGCTCCGCCGCGAGCGAGCGCACCCGGGAGTTGGCCGCGACGCCGCCCACCACGACCAGGGTGCGTACGTCGTGGGCGCGGCAGGCCGCGAGCGCCTTGCGGGTCAGCACGTCGGCCACCGCCTCCTGGAGCGCGGCGGCGCCGTCCGCGACCGGGAGTTCGGCGCCCTGCGCGCGCATGCGCTCGGCCCAGCGGGCGGCGGCGGACTTCAGGCCGGAGAAGGAGAACGCGTACGGGTCGTCGCGCGGGCCGGTCAGCCCGCGGGGGAAGGCCACCGAGGCGGGGTCCCCGTCGCGCGCCGCCCGGTCGATGGCCGGGCCGCCCGGATAGGGCAGGCCGAACACCCGGGCCACCTTGTCGAAGCACTCTCCCGCCGCGTCGTCGAGGGTGTCGCCGAGGTGCACGATCGGGTCGCGCGCGAGGTCGCGCACCAGGAGCAGCGAGGTGTGTCCGCCGGAGACGATCAGCACCACGCTCGGGTCGGGCAGCGGCCCGTGTTCGAGGGTGTCGGCGGCGACGTGTCCGGCCAGGTGGTGCACCCCGTACAGCGGCACGTCCAGGGCGAGCGCGAAGCCCTTGGCGGCGGCCACGCCGACCTGGAGCGCGGTGGCCAGACCCGGCCCGGTGGTCACCGCCACCGCGCCGATGTCACCGCGCCGCAGCCCCGCCGACTCCAGCGCGGCCCGTACCGTCGGGGTCACCGCGTGCACGTGCGCGCGGGCCGCGATCTCCGGCACCACGCCGCCGAAGCGCACGTGTTCGGCGATGCTCGTGGACACGGCGTGGCCGAGCAGCCGGCCGTCGCGGACCAGGCCGACCCCGGTCTCGTCGCAGGACGATTCGATGCCGAGGACGATGGGTGAGGCACTCATGCGCCGAGCCTAGTTGCCATATAGGGGTATGTGCACATCTGCTGCAACAACCCGGCGGCGTCCTCCCGGGTCGATCCGGGGTCGCCCGCGAATCCTTGACACCACCTGTCAGGGACCCCTCCATACCGTGGCGGCATGAACTACGACGACATCGTGATCACCGGCGCCCGGGAACACAACCTCAGGAATGTCTCGCTCCGTATCCCCAAGAATCGGATCGTGGTGTTCACCGGGGTCTCCGGATCGGGCAAGTCGTCGATCGTGTTCGACACCATCGCCATCGAGTCGCAGCGGCAACTCGCCGAGACGTTCCCGGCGTTCGTCCGCAACCGGCTGCCCAAGCACGAGCGGCCCCGGGCCGATTCGATCGAGCACCTGTCCACGGCGATCGTCGTCGACCAGCGGCCGATCGGCGGCAACTCCCGGTCGACGGTGGGCACCATGACCGACATCCATCCGCTGCTTCGGGTGTTGTTCTCCCGGCACGGCACCCCCTCGGCGGGGCCGGCCAACCACTATTCGTTCAACGCGCCCGGCGGCATGTGTCCGACCTGCGAGGGGCTCGGCCGGACCGTACGGCTGGACCTGGACGCACTGATCGACCCGTCGCGGTCGATCCGGGAGGGCGCGATCCGCCACCCCGCCTTCCCCGTCGGCGGCTGGCAGTGGCAGCTGTACTCGCACCACGACCTGTACCCCACCGACGTCCCCGTGCGCGAGTTCACCGACGAGCAGTGGCGGTTGTTCCTGTACGGCACCGGCGCCAAGGTGGAGATCGTCAACAGCAACGGCCGGCACCACATCGACTACGAGGGTCTGGTCGACCGGTTTAATCGGCTCTACCTCAAGCGGGACACCTCGGCGCTGGCCGAGAAGAGTCGCGAGACGCTGGCCCGGTTCGTCACCGAGGGCCCGTGTCCGGACTGCGCGGGGGCCAGGTTGAACGCGGCGGCGCGGGCGTCGCTGATCGAAGGGCGCTCGTTGCCGGACTACGCGGCGATGGAGATCGCCGACCTGGTGCCGGTGCTCACCGGGCTGAGCGATCCGGTCGCCCGTCGGGTCGCCGAGCCGGCCGCCGTCGCGTTGGAGCGGATCGTCGCGATCGGGCTCGGCTACCTGCACCTGGACCGGCCCACCTCGACGGTGTCCGGCGGCGAGGGGCAACGCCTGAAGATGGTGCGCCACCTCGGGTCGAGCCTGACCGGGATGACGTACATCTTCGACGAGCCGAGCGTGGGCCTGCATCCGCGCGACGTGGTCCGGCTGGGCGACCTGCTCACCCGGTTGCGGGACAAGGGCAACACCGTGCTCGTGGTCGAGCACGACCCGGACGTGATCGCGATCGCGGACCACGTGGTCGACGTCGGCCCCGGCGCGGGCGTACACGGCGGCACCGTGGTGTTCGAGGGCCCGTTCGCCGACCTGCGCACCGCCGACTCGCCGACCGGGCGGGCGCTGCGCCGGCCGGCCGCGCTCAAGCCGATCGTGCGCACCGCGACCGGCGTGCTGCCCATCCGCGGCGCGAACCTGCACAACCTGCGCGACGTCGACGCGGACATCCCCACCGGCGTGCTCACCGTGGTCACCGGCGTCGCGGGCTCCGGCAAGAGCACGCTGATCTCGGACGTCCTGGTCGCCGCGTATCCGGAGGCGGTGGTGGTCGACCAGTCGGGCGTGGGCACCACCTCGCGTTCGACGCCGATCACCTACGTCGGTGTCCTCGACCGGCTGCGCCGGTTGTTCGCCAAGGCCAACGACGTGGACCCGGGGTGGTTCACCTTCAACTCGACCGGCGCGTGCCCCGAGTGCGAGGGGCGCGGCGTGGTCCGCACCGACATGGCGTTCATGGACCCGGTGACCACCCGCTGCGAGGTGTGCGAGGGACGGCGGTTCCGCAACGAGGTGTTGGCGTACACCCTGCGCGGCAAGTCGATCGTGGACGTGCTGGCGCTGACCGCGGACGAGGCGGTGCACTGGTTCGTCGAACCGGAGTTGCGCGCCCGGGTGACAACGCTGGTCGAGGTGGGGCTCGGCTACCTGACGCTGGGCCAGCCGCTGTCCTCGTTGTCCGGGGGCGAGGCGCAGCGACTCAAGCTGGCGAGCGAGCTGCACAAGACGGGCAGCCTGTACATCCTCGACGAGCCGACCACCGGCCTGCACATGTCCGACGTGGACACCCTGGTCGGGCTGTTCGACCGGCTCGTGGACGCGGGCAACACGGTCGTGGTGGTCGAGCACAACCTGGACGTGATCCGTCGCGCCGACCACGTGCTCGACCTGGGTCCGGGCGGCGGCAAGCACGGTGGCACGGTCGTGTTCGAGGGCACGCCGGCCGAGTTGGTCAAGGCGGAGCACTCGGCGACGGGCGAGTTCCTGCGCGCCGCCCTCGCGTCCGCCGAGCGGGCGCGGGTGGGCTGACCCGCCACCGGGGACGCGCGGGCCGCGGGGGTCGCGGGGGTCGCGGGGGTCGCGGGGGTCGCGGGCCGCCGGGGGCGGCGTCGGTGCGACACGATAGGCATGTCGGATGGCACATACGACTGTCGACCCCCGTGACCAGTGGTTCTCCTCTGCGCTCGGCGGCCTCGTCACCGGCTCGGGCATGTGGTACCGCGAGATCCTGGCGGGCTTCACCCGAGTCGCCGGCTACCTCGGCGGCACCTGGTCCCCGCCCGTCGAATCCGACGGGCCGGGCTGTGTCGGCGACGGGTCCTGGCCGGCGCTGATCGGCCGGATCGAGGCGGTCGCGCTGCGCGCGGCGGCACCGTCGACCCGGCCCGAGCACCGCGAGGCGCTGCTCGCGCTGCTCGACCTGTGGGCGAAGACGGTGTTCGCCGACCCCGCCACGCGGATCCGCATCGGCAACGCCCGCGCCGAGGCGACGGCGGTGCGCGACGACCGGGGGGCCACCATCGCGACCTCGTGGCCCCGGGACGGCCGCTGCGATGTGCTCCAGGTATGGACCGGGGACGCCGCGCCGCCCGAGTTCGGCGGGCCGGTCGAGTGGGTCGACGCGCCGCGCGGCTGGGGCGACGCGGGGCAATTGCGCCGGTTGGTCGAGACGGTGCGCGCCCGCGGGCCGATGCCGTGGCGCGCCGAAGCGGGCGGCCGACTGGCCGAGGCGACCGGAGTCTCCCGCGCGGCGTCGGCGTTGCTCCTGACCGGCAATGCCGGGGGCATCAACACCCTGCCCCGGATGGAGCCGGACCAGCGCCGGGAGTTGGGTCTCGGCCCGGCCGAACTCGAAGCCGGTTTCGACGAGTTGCGCCGCCTCACCGAGACCGACCGCCTGGAGGTGTTCGCGGGCGTGCTCCCGGACGATCCGGCCGACCTGTGGGAGCCGACCGGCGCCGACGCACTCGCCGAGCGCATCGGTGCCGCGTGGGTGGCCCGGTTCGGGCGCACGATCCCGGTGCCGGAGGAGTCGCTGGCGGTGCCGGCCGAACTCGACCACGTCACGCTGCACACCCCCGCCGCCCACATCTGCGCCGCGTTCCTGGCCCCGGCCACCCACCCGCTGAGCAGCGTGGACCACGATCCCTGGCTGGCCGAGGGCGTCGGCGGGGTGTACTGCACCAGCGAGGAGCAGGGGGTGCGCTGGTTCGAGGAGTTCCTGAAGTCGCTCGCCGGCGCGCTACCCGTGATCTACGCCGAGTTGCCCGCCGGGGACCCGGTCCGGGCCGGACTGCCCGCCCTGCTGGCCGAGTTGCGCGTCCGGTTCGATCATCCGGGCCTGCTCCTCGGCGCCGGCTACGCGCCGCGGACGTGCGACTCCGCCGACCGGCTGCGCGAGTTGTTCGGCGATCGCCCCTACGTCGGCCCGATCCCGCTCACCACGACGACCTTCGACGACGGCCTCACCATCGCCTCGGTCGCCGAGCCCACCGAGCGCCACCCGGACCCGAGGGCTCGTCTGTACTTCCGGCCCGCGTACTACGCCGACGACGAACGTTCGACACTGCTGCGCGAGGTGGCCTCCAGCGGCGCGTACGTCCGCGACGTGGTCGACCTTGTCCGGGGCGACTGGAGCAGGCGGGTGGCGGAGCGCGTCACGAGCGGCGCGCTGCCGGTCGGCGGGTACGAGTGCGACCCGGCCGTCGCCGCGCCCGAGACGGTGGCCAGGGTCGCCAAGGCGCTGTCGGTGGATACCGACGCGGCGGCCCTGTACCTGCAAATCCTCGTCCTCGAACGCCCGAGCGATCGCCGGGTGCGCCGCTGGAACGGCTGGAACACCGCACGCCACAAGCGGGCGGCCGGTGCGCTGGAGGCGGCCGGCGTGGTGGTCGCGGACAAACGCGCACGGGCCGGGCGCGGCATCTTCCTGCCGGGCGACTGGGCCAAGGCGACGCACAAGTGGCTGTGGCCGATGGAGGTGTGGAAGGCGGAGCTGCTCGGCGTGCAGGTGATCGGCGACCGGGTCTGGGGGCGGCACACCTGGCGATTCACCCTGCCCGAACTGTTCGCCCACGCCTGGGACGTCGTCGAGCGGGGCGACGGCCCGGCCTGACCGGGTCGGCGACCGCCGACCGCGCCGACCGCCAACTCCGCCGACCGAAAAGGGAACTCGGTACGCTGTACGGAACCACTCCGCATGGCGTACGGTACGCCATGCGGAGTTTCCTACGAAGGGCGTACGAGTGGCACGGGAACGGGGTGGGCGCGCGGATCCCGCGCGGACGCTCGCGCTGTTGTGGCGTACGGGCGACGGGCCCACCCGGGGGCCGAAGCAGGGGCTGACCGTGGATCGTGTCGTCCGCGCCGCGATCGAGCTGGCCGACGCCGACGGGCTCGACGCGTTGTCGATGCGCGCGGTCGCCGAACGCCTCGGCGTCGGCACCATGTCGCTCTACACCTACGTGCCGGGCAAGGCGGAGCTGCTGCACGTCATGTTCGACACCGTGCTCGGCGAGTCCGCCCTGCCCGACCCGACCGGGAGCGGCTGGCGCGCGGCGCTCGAACAACGTGCCCGCGCCGACCGGGAGTTGGCCCGCCGGCATCCGTGGGTGGTGCGTCTGTGGGGACCCGGGCTGCTGCTGATGGGCCCGCGACTGACCGCCCGGGCCGAGGCGGGGCTGCGCACGGTCGCCGACCTCGGGTTGTCCGACGCCGAGATGGCGCATGTCGTCGGTCTCGTCGACGGCTACGTGCGAGGCGTCGCCCAGGTGACCGTCGACGTCGGTCGGGACGCGCTCGCCGGCGGCGCCGGCTACGACGACTGGTGGGCGGAGAGCACCCCCTACCTGGAGCAACTGATCCGGCCCACCCGCTTCCCCACCCTCACCCGGGTCTGGGAGGGCGGCGTCTACGAGCAGGCACCCGACGCGGGCTTCGAGTTCGGCCTGCGTCTGGTCCTGGACGGCATCGAGAACCTGATCCACTCGCGGCGGCCCGCCGCCGCACCCCCGGCACCCCAGGAGTAACGGACATCGCCACCCGCGCCCCGCACCCCCCGCTCGACCTGACCCGACACGCGGCCACCTTCGCGCCCGCCGATCCGCCACGCGCCGGCACCGTCGCGTTCTGGCCGCACGAGGACGGCCCGGACACGATCACCGTGCTCGACGCCGACGGCGTGGCCCGCACCCATCCCGCCGTACGGCTGCCCGTCGCCGACGCGGTCCGGGTGCTCTCCCGGGCCCGGCGCGCCCCCGACGCGCATCCGGCCGCCGCGTTCTGGGGCGCGGCCACCGTGCTCGCCCTGCAACTGGTGGCGCGCGGGCGCATGCTGCCCGGTCTCTCCGCCGCCGACCACGACGCGTGGCGGGCCGGTCCGCTGGATGCCGCCGACGTCGAGCGGGTGCGGGCGCTGGCCGACGCGATGCCCGGCGAGGCGCGGGCGATACCGACCGACGGCGGCACCCTGCTCCCGGCGGCGACCCCGCTGGTCCGGGCCTTCCTGGACGCGGTCGCCGACACCATGCCGCGCACCGCCGCCGGGCCGCACGCGGGTGACGGCGCGTTCGCCGCTCCCGCCGCGCGGAAGTTGCCGGCGCTGCGCCCGTGGTCGGATCGGGTCGCCGCCGGGCACGACCGGGGGGTACGGATCTCGCTGCGGCTGGAGAGCAACGACGTCGAGCGCGCGCCGTTCGTGGCGATCGTCCAGGCGCACTCGCTCGCCGATCCGACCGCCGTGGTCGACGCCGACACGCTGTGGACCGGCACCGACGCGCGCTTCGGCGAACGGGCCCGGCCCGACGTGCTGGTCGCGCTGCGCCGGGCGGCCCGCATCTGGCCCGCCCTGGAACCACTGCTGACCGCGAGCGTCCCGGACCGCGTGGTGGTCGCCGACGACGACCTGGGCACCCTGCTCGGCGCCGCGACCGCCCGACTCGCCGCGGCCGGCGTCGAGGTGCACTGGCCCCGTGACCTCGTCCGCGACCTCACCGCCCGGGCCGTGATCGGCGCCCACGACCACGCGCCCCGGGACCTGCGCGCCTTCCTCGGCGGCGACACCCCGCTCGGCTTCGACTGGCAACTCGCGCTCGGCGGCGACACGTTGACCACCGCCGAACTGGACGCGCTGGCCGAGTCGCACCGCCCGGTAGTGCGCCTGCGCGACCGCTGGGTGCTGGTCGATCCCGCCCTGATGGCCAAGGCCCGCAATCGTTCGATCAAGCCGCTCGCCCCGATCGAGGCCCTGACCGGCGCGCTGACCGGCGGCATCGAGGTGGCCGGCAAACGCATCGAGGTGGGCACCTCGGCATGGCTGGACGAGCTGCGCGCGCGGATCGCCGACCCGGACGGCGGCGGCGAGCCGATCGGCGCGCCCGCCGCGCTCGCCGCGACGCTGCGCGACTACCAGCTGCGCGGACTGCGCTGGCTGGACCGGATGACCTCGCTGGGCCTGGGCGGTTGCCTCGCCGACGACATGGGCCTGGGCAAGACGATCACCCTGATCGCGCTGCACCTGCACCGCGCGGCCGACACCGAGGACCCGAACGGCGCCGCACCCACCCTGGTGGTCTGCCCGGCGTCGCTGCTCGGCAACTGGGAGCGGGAGATCACCCGTTTCGCGCCGGGCACCCCGGTGCGCCGCTTCCACGGCGGCGCCCGCAGCCTCGACGACCTCACCACCGGATTCGTGCTCACCACCTACGGCACGATGCGCCTGGACGCGGCTCGCCTGGCCGCCGTGCCGTGGGGCCTGGTGGTCGCCGACGAGGCGCAACACGTCAAGAACCACACCTCCGCCACCGCCAAGGCACTGCGCCGCATCCCGGCGCGGGCCAGGATCGCGCTCACCGGCACGCCCGTGGAGAACCGGCTGACCGAACTGTGGGCGATCCTGGACTGGACCACCCCGGGCCTGCTCGGCACCGCGAGCACGTTCCGCCGACGCTGGACCAAGCCGGTGGAGGCGGACCGCGACGGGCCCACCGCCGAGCGGCTGGCCAGGCTGGTCGCGCCGTTCCTGCTCCGCCGCCGCAAGTCCGACCCGGGCATCGCGCCGGAGCTGCCCGCCAAGACCGAGACCGACCAGCCGGTGGCGCTCACCCGCGAGCAGGTCGGACTGTACGAGGCGGCGGTGCGCGAGGCGATGGCCGAACTCGACGCAGCCGGCTCCGACATGGCCCGGCGCGGGCGCATCGTCAAGCTGCTCACCGGCCTCAAGCAGATCTGCAACCACCCGGCGCAATATCTGAAGGAGCCCGAACCCCGCCTCGCGGGCCGCTCCGGCAAACTCGAACTGCTCGACGAGTTGCTGGACACCATCCTGGCCGAGGACGGCTCGGTGCTGGTGTTCACCCAGTACGTGGCCATGGCCCGACTGCTGCGCACCCACCTGACCGCCCGCGGCATCGGCAATCAGCTCCTGCACGGCGGCACCTCGGTGGCCCGCCGCGACGCGCTGGTCAGCCGCTTCCAGGAGGGCGCGGTCCCGGTCTTCCTGCTCTCGCTCAAGGCCGCCGGCACCGGGCTCAACCTCACCCGCGCCGACCACGTGGTGCACTACGACCGCTGGTGGAACCCCGCCGTGGAGGAGCAGGCCACCGACCGGGCGTACCGGATCGGGCAGACCCGCCCCGTGCAGGTGCACCGGTTCATCGCCGAGGGCACCATCGAGGACCGGATCGCCGAGATGTTGCGGGACAAGCGCGCGCTCGCCGACTCCGTGCTCGCCCACGGCGAGACCGCGCTGACCGAACTCTCCGACGCCGAACTCGCCGACCTGGTCCAGTTGAGGAGTGCCCGATGACCGCCGCCTCGGCCCGCGCGTTCCCCGCCTTCGCCCCGCGCCGCGCCCACGGCCTCGCGGGCCGGACCTGGTGGGGCCGCGCCTGGGCGGAAGCCCTCGAACACGCCGCGCTGGACGGCCGGCCGCTGCGCGAGGGCCGCGCGTTCGCCGCCTCCGGCCGGGTCGGGCCGATCACGATCGCACCGGGCCGGATCACCGCACGCGTGTCCGACGCCGACGGCACGTCGTACCGCACCGAGGTGCGGATCGAGCCGCTGGACGACGCGCGCTGGGAGCGTCTGCTCGACCAGGTGGCCGCCGAGGCGGGACACCTGGCCGCGCTCCTGGAGCGGGAGTTGCCACGCGAGCTGGTGGCCGCCGCCGCGGACGCGGACGTGTCCCTGCTGCCGGGCATGGACGAGCTGGATCACGAATGCGACTGCCCCGACTGGGAGTTGCCGTGTCGGCACGGCGCCGCACTGGGCTATCAGACGGCCTGGCTGTTGGATGCGGACCCGTTCGTGCTGTTGCTGATGCGCGGCCGGGACGAGCCGGCCGTGCTGGAGCGGTTGCGCGCGCGGCAGCCGCGTCCCACCACGAAACCGGACAACGCGGCCGGGATCGACGCGCGCGCGGCGTACCGCGCCGTCGACGCCCTGCCGGCCGACCCGCCGCCGGTGCAGGAACCCGCCGCGCCGTTGCGCGTCGCCCCCGCCCCGGGCATCCCGGCCGGCGAACTGGAACGCCTGGCCGCGGCGGCGGCGCGGCGGGCCCGGGAACTGCTCGCGGAGCGGGACGAGAGCACCGTCCACAATCCGCCGACGGAAGAGATAACCCGATGATCGTACGGGCGGTCCGGCTCTAGGATGATCGGCGCCGTATCGCCGAATCGCCGACCGGACAGAGATGAATCGAACCATGCACCCCACAGCGGACTCCCCTCGTCAGGTCCTGATCTTCGATGCGGACGACACTCTGTGGGAGAACAACATCCTGTTCGAGCGGGTCATCGACGACTGGCTCGACTGGCTCGACCACGCCACCCTGGACCGCACCCGGATCCGGGCGATGCTCAACGACGTGGAGGCCGCGAACGCGATCACCCACGGTTACGGCAGCAAGATGTTCCTGCGCAGCCTGGGCGAGACGCTGGAGCGGCTGTACGCCCGCCCGGCCACCGAGGAGGAGCTGCGGCACATCGAGACGTTGGCGGTCGCGCTCCTGGAGAACCGGGTGGAGCTGGTGCCCGGCGTGGTGGAGACGCTGACCGCGCTCGGCGCCCGGCACGATCTGATGTTGCTCACCAAGGGCGACGCCGAGGAGCAGCAGCGCAAGATCGACGCCTCCGCGCTGGCCCACCACTTCCGCAGCACGCACATCGTGCCGGAGAAGGGCGTCGACGTGTACGTCGACCTGATACGCGCGCACGAGCTGGCGCCGGAGTCGACCTGGATGATCGGTAACTCCCCCAAGTCGGACATCCTGCCGGCACGCGGCGCGGGCCTGGGCGCGGTGTTCATCCCGAACGCGCACACCTGGGTCCTGGAGCAGAGCGAGTTGGACCCGCACGACGAGCGGGTGCTCACCCTGGCCGCGTTCCCCGACCTCCTCCGGCACTTCTGATGGCCGCCGACCGGCCCGCCGGGCCCTCGGTGTCCTGCGTCTTCGTCTGCCACGACGGCGCGGGGCGGGTGCTGCTGGCCCGCCGCGCGGCCGCCGCCCGGGACGAGCCCGGCACATGGGACACCGGCGCCGGCGCGCTGGAGTGGGGCGAGACGTTCGAGGAGGCGGTCACGCGCGAGGTGCGCGAGGAGTACGGCACCGAGCCGCTGTCCATCGAGCCCCTCGGCGCCCGCAACGTCCTGCGCGGCGACCCGATCGCGTCGCACTGGGTCGCGGTCGTCTTCGCGGTCCGCGTCGACCCGGCGCGGGCAGTCATCGGCGAACCCCACAAGTTCGACGCGCTGGACTGGTTCACCCCCGACGCCCCGCCCGCACCACTGCACTCGCAATGCCCGGCCACCCTCGACCTCTTCCGCACCCACTCCCCCTCGGACGGCCAACCGCCCGCTCCGCCGAACGCGAGGGCATGGACCGCGCGAACGATCGGCGCCTGACCCCACGCCGCCGGCCACCGGGCCGGCGCCTCGGGCGCCGGGCTCGCCCGGATCAGGCGGGCTCGGTCGTGCGGGCCCGGGGGCGAAAGCCGTCCACGGCCAGGGCGACCCGGGCGGCGAGGATGCCGGCGGCGGTGGCCTTGGACAGCAGCGGGGCCACGCCCGGGACCGCCGGCAGCACGAACGAGGCGGGGATCGCGACGGTACGGGCCGCGCCGAGCACGCGGCAGCGCTCCAGGGCCCGGCCCAGGTCCGGGTCGCCGCCGATCAGCGCGACCTCGACGATCCGATGGGTGCCGTACTGCCAGACCAGTCGGGCCAGCCGGTACAGTTCCGCGTCCTCGTCCGGTCCCGCCGCCGGCGCGGTGACCAGGATCGCGGCCCGCGCGGGCACCCGCGCCGCCGCCGCGCGCAACCACCCGATCAGCTGCCCGGCGGCGCCGAACGGCCGGGCGAGCACCACCCGCGAGCGCTCCGCCGCCGGCAGCGCGCGCAGGGTCCGCGTGGTCTCCGCGAGCAGCCCGGCGTCCCGACCCAGCGTCATCGGCACCACGCACACCCGGTCCGCCCCGCCCCCCAGCAGCGCGGACACCGCCCGGTGCGTCTGCCGGCCGGGGGCCACCGCGGTCACCTCGGGGCCGAGCAGTCCCGGCAGCGCCGCGCCGTGCGCGCTCTCGTGCCCGCCGACCGCCACCACCGCCACCCGCTCCGCCACGACTCAACCGCCGTTCGGGGCACGATCGCACCCGGGCCGGCCGGCTGCCTCGCGGGGTTCGGGATTCATCGTGGATTCCTTCTCTCGGATGGCCGCGCCCGGGATGGTTGTCTCGTCCCGGGTATCCACCGCACCGACGCACCAACCCCGGCCATCGGAGTGAAATCCGACCATCCGCCGATCATCCGACAGCGCGGCGCCACGAGCACCGTCCGGATCCCGATCAACCCGCCGGGTCGGGCCGCTCCGCGAGTTCGTCGACGACGAGGTCGCCGGTCGGCAGGTGCGGCAGGCGGTACACCGCGTGGCCCACCAGGTGGGTGGCCACCGGGACCGTGGTCACCTGGAAAAACGCCACCATCACCAGCATCCCGACGTCGATCCCGCTGCGCAGCCGCAGCCCGAGGCCGAGGGTGACCAGGAGCAGCCCGAGCACCTGCGGCTTGGCCACGGTGTGCATCCGCGACAGGGTGTCCTGGAACCGCAACAGGCCCACCCCCGCGACGAAGGCGAGCGCGCAGCCCGCGAGCAGGCAGCCTACCGCCGCGCCGTCGGCGAACTCACCCGCGCGCACGTCGGCTCCCCTCCCGGGCGGAGAAGCGCACGATCGACACCGAGCCCAGGAAACCGACCAGGCCGAGCGCGAGCAGCACCGGAACGGTGGTGGTGTGCCGGTTCAACGTCGCCTCGGCCGCGATCGCGGCCAACATCACCGCGAGCAGCATGTCCACCGCCACCGCCCGGTCCAGCGTGGACGGCCCGCGCACCAGCCGGATCAGCGCCATCAGCGCGGCCGAGCCGAGCAGCACGATCACGGTGCCGCCGACGAGTGGATTCATGGGTGCTCCCCGGGAGTTCGAGCGGACAGGGACGGATCCTCCGGGCCGGCGCGGTCCGCACGGGTCCCGAACGCGCCGACCGCGCGGGCGGCCAACCGCAGCACCGCCCGGCGGGCCGCCGCCACCGCCGCCGGTGTGTCGGCGCCGAGCGCGTGGATGAAAAGCGTGGTCGACCGGCCCCGATCGATCTCGATCACGATGCTGCCGGGCAGTACGTTCAGGGCCAGCACGGTGAGGGTGAGCAACAGGTCGGAGCGGGGTGTGAGTTCCACCGCGAGCACCGAGTTGCGCGGCAACCTGCCCGGCCACAGCGCCTGCCACGCGACGCGCAGCGAGGACACCACCAGGTCGAGCCCGAAGCGCAGCACGAAGCGCACCAGCCCCCAGGGCCGGAAGGCGAGCCGATCCCGCGCCGGCGACAGCGGCAACAGGGCAAGCATGAGCACCGCGGACACCACCCCGGTGAGCACGTTGGCCACGGTCAACGTGCCCCACAGCGCCACCCACACGGCGGTCAGCCACACCACGAGCAGCGGCGAGACGCGCCGCCGGCGGCGCGCCGCGGCGACCCGGGTGGCGTTCATCGGCCTCCGCTGCGATGCACCCCGCCGGGCAGCGGGACGGCGTCGACATAGGCGGAGCGGCCCACCAGTTCGGCCCCCGTACGATCGGCCAGCGCGACCAGCGGGCCCGCCCATACGGTGAAGGCCACGCCCACCGCGACCAGCGCGCAGGTCGCCAGCGTCATCGCGCGCGGCAGCACACTGGTGGTCGCCGCGACATCCCGCCCGCTCAGGCTCGCGCCCGAGGAGTAGGCGGTCGCCCCCGAGTGGTCGGCCGTACCGCCGAACACCTGCCCCCACACCCGGGCCATCGCGTACAGCGTGAGCAGGCTGGTCGCCACCGCCGCGCCGATCAGCACGTACGAGGTGACCGTGCCGAACTCCGCGCCGGCCCGCAACAGCAGCCATTTGCCCAGGAATCCGGACAGCGGCGGAATCCCGCCCAGATTCATCGCGGGCACGAAGAACAACACCGCGAGCACCGGCGACATCCGGGCCAGACCGCCGAGCCGGCCCAGGTCGGTACTTCCGCCGCGCCGCTCGATCAGCCCGGCGACCAGGAACAGCGAGGTCTGCACGGTGATGTGGTGCACCGCGTAGAACACCGCCCCGGCCAGACCCGCCGCGCTTGCCAGGGCGATGCCGAACACCATGTAGCCGATGTGGCTGATCAGCGTGAACGACAACAACCGGTTCAGGTCGCTCTGCACGATCGCGCCCAGGATGCCCACGATCATCGTCGCCGCGGCGACCACGAGCAGCAGTTCGCGCACCCGCCCCTCCGGGAACAGCAGCGTCTGCACCCGGATGATCGCGTACACACCGACCTTGGTCAGCAGCCCGGCGAACACCGCGGTCACCGGCGCGGGCGCGGTCGGGTACGCGTCGGGCAACCACGCGGACAGCGGGAACACCGCCGCCTTGACCCCGAATCCGATCAGCAGCATCGACTCCAGGATCAACCGCACCCCGGGGTCCACCTCGGGCAACCGCACCGCGAGTTGGGCCAGATTGACCGTGCCGGTGGCCGCGTACACCATCGCGATCGCGGCCAGGAACACCAGCGAGGACAGCAGGCCCACCACCACGTAGCCGGCGCCCGCGCGCACCCGCGCGGCGGTGCCGCCGACGGTCAACAACACGTAGCTGGCCGCGAGCAACACCTCGAAGCCCACGTACAGGTTGAACAGGTCACCCGCCAGGAACGCGTCGGCCACGCCGGCGACCAGGATCAGGTAGGTGGGGTGGAACACCGACAGCGGCGTTGCCTCGTCCTCGTCCGCGCGTCCCTGCCCGATCGAGTAGATCAGCACGCCCAGGGTGACCGCGCAGGAGACCACCAACATCAGCGCGGAGAGCCGGTCCGCCACCAGCACGATGCCGGTCGGCGCGGGCCAGCCCGCCATCCGCGCCACCACCGGACCGTCCCGGTCGGCCGACACGAGCAGCGCGACGGCCACGCCGAGTACGGCGGTCAACACGCCGACGCTGATCACCCGCTGGCCCCGCGGCAGCCGGGCGCCGATGGCCAGCTTCAGGCCCGCGCCGAACAGCGGCAGCAGCACCGGCAGCGGGACCAGGTGATTCATCGGCGCGGCTCGTTCCCGACGTGGTCGCCGCCCCGGCCCGCCCGGAACGCCGTCGCACCGTGGCCGGACCCGATCGTGGTCGTCTCGCGCGGAAACTCGGTGTCCGGCACCGCGTCCACCACGCCGTCCGCCCGCGCCACGGCCGCCCGCTCGGCCCGCGCCTGCCGATTCAACTCGCGCCGCGCGGCCCGGAAACGGGCGCGCAGCTCGCGCTGCTGGACCCGGTGTTCGGACTTGATCCCGCGCAGCCGCAGGCGCAGCTCGGCGCGCCGCTCGCGGGCGATCCGCTGCTCCTCGGGCCGCCCGCCGTGCCCGCGCTCGTCCACACCGAGCCGCCGGCACTCGGCCGCGTAGTTGGCCCGCGCCTCGACCGCGAGCCTGCGCACCACCGCCCGCCTGGCCCTGGTCTGCTCGCGCAACTCGCGGCGCAGGCGCCGGTGTTCGGCCCGCAGGTCGCCGCGTTCGGCGCGGCGCACCACGCGCAGGTCCTCGGCGTCGTCCTGGATCTCGTCGGTCCCGGTCAACTCCCAGTGCCGGTGCACCATCGACAACACGAACGCGGTCACCGCGAGGGTGATCACGATCGCGGTCAGCACCATCGCCTGGGGCAGCGGGTCGTTCATCCGGCCCGGGAGCGTCACGCCGAGCACCGGCGCGCCGCCCGCCCGGCCGCCGCCGGAGAGCACGATCAGGTTGGCTCCGTTGCCGATCAGCACCACGCCGAGGAGCACGCGGGTGAGGCTGCGTTCGAGGATCAGGTACACCCCGACGCCCACCAGGACCGCCGCGGTGAGCACCAGGATCAGGGTGGGACTTTTCATACGATCACCGTCTGTTCGGCATCGGGGTCACGGGTCTGTTCGATGCGCCGATCCAACTCCGCGCCCAACGCGCTCAGCACGTCCTGCACGAGGCCGACCACGAGGAGGTAGACGCCGATGTCGAAGAACACCGATGTCGCGATGTGCACGCCGCCGAACACCGGCAGATCGGCGTCGAGGACGGTGCTGCGCAGCGGTGCGCCGCCGACGATCAGGCCGACCAGGGCGGCGCCGGCGGCGACCACCAGGCCGGTGCCGAGCAGCCGCCCGGCGGGCAGTGGCGCGGCTTCGGCCAGTTCGTACCGGCCGCCCGCGAGGTAGCGCACCAGGAGCGCGAGTCCGGCGGTGATCCCGCCCGCGAAGCCGCCGCCCGGCGTGGAGTGGCCGCTGAACAGGAAGTAGAGGGACAGGACGAGTACGGTCGGGAAGGCCACCCGGGCGACCACCTCGAAGAGCACCGTGCGCCGCCCGGGGGCGAGCGTGCGGGCGGCGACCAGGCGGCCGGCCGGCCCGGGTTCGTGGCCCGGATGCGCGTCGTCACCGCCGGCGGGCAGCGGCGGCGCGTCGGGCGCGCGGTCGGCGAGTCGGGGCAATTCCCGGGTCCGGCGTACGAAGATCAGGCTGGTGACCCCGATCGCGGCGACCGCGAGCACCGCGATCTCGCCCATCGTGTCCCAGGCGCGAATGTCCACGAGCAGCACGCTGACGATCTCCTTGCCCCCGGCCTCCTCGGCCGCGGCGGCGAACGCCTCCGACACCGGAGGCCGGGTCCGCGCGGCGAACGCCGATACCGCGACGCTCGCGAGCACGCCGCCGGTCAGCACCGCGATCACGATGTGCACGGCGCGCCGCACGGGTCGGGTGGTGTCGCGGAAGCGGCCGGGCAGTCGGCGCAGCACCAACAGGAACACCACCAGACTGACGGTCTCCACCAGGCCCTGGGTGAGCGCGAGGTCGGGGGCGCCCTGGAGGACGAACAACGTCGCGCAGCCGTAGCCGGTGACGCCGACGAGCAGCACGGTGGGCAGCCTGCCCCGGGTACCGGCGGCGATCAGCGCGGCGGCCACGACCAGGAGGGCGACCACGACCTGGGCGGCGGAGTCCCACCAGCGTGGTGTGTCCGGGAAGGGCAGCGGGAGTCGGCCGAGCGCGGCGGCGGCGGTGATCGCGATCAGGCTGAGCAGGATCACCCCGACGTACACCGGCATCGACCCGCGCTGGGTGGTGCCGGTCAGCTGCAACGCGCCCCGATCGACGCCGCGCACGAGCAGGTCGTACAGCCGCGAGGGCTCGACCCGCGCGGTGGCCAGTTGTACCCGCACCACCGGCTCGCGGGCCAGGAACAGCACGATGCCCAAGCAGACGGCGGCGGTGGAAAGGTTCAGCGCGATGCCGGGGCCGTGCCACAGGGCCAGGTGGTAGTCGGTGCCGCCGGCCGGGAACAGGTCGGCGTACGAGGAGATCCAGTGGTCGAGAGAGCGCGCGGCCAGGCCGAGTCCGAGGCAGCTCGCGCCGAGCAGCACGGCCGGGGCGAGGAGCAGTCCGCTCTGGGGCGCGCACGTGGTGGTGGACACGCCGTGCTTGCGGGCGAAGGCGCCCCACACGAAGCGCAGGCTGTAGCCGGCGGTCAGCGCCGATCCGGCGACCAGGACGCCGAGCACGACGGTGTCGGCCCGGCCCCGGTGCAGGAACGCCTCGTACACCGCCTCCTTGGCGACGAACCCGGCCGTCGGCGGCAGTCCGGCCATGGACAGCGCGGCGACCACCGCGACCAGGCAGGTGATCGGCATGGCGCGGGCCAGGCCGGACAATCGGCGCAGGTCGCGGGTGCCGGCGCCGTGGTCGATGATGCCGACCACGAGGAACAGCGTGGCCTTGAACAGGGCGTGCGCGACCAGTATCGCGATGCCGGCGAGCGCCGCGTCCCGATTGCCGGCGCCGGTAACCACGGTGAGCAGGCCGAGTTGGCTGACCGTGCCGTAGGCGAGGACACGTTTCAGGTCGTTCTCGCGCAGCGCGCGCCACCCGGCCAGGAGCAGTGTGGCGCAGCCGGTGATCAGTACGATCGGCCGCCAGGGCGCGAGTTCGGCGAAGCCGGGGGCGAGCCGGGCGATCAGGTACACGCCGGCTTTGACCATCGCGGCGGCGTGCAGGTAGGCGCTGACCGGGGTGGGTGCCGCCATGGCGGCGGGCAGCCACGATCCGAACGGCACGATCGCCGACTTGGCCAGCGCGCCGACCAGGATCAGCACGATCGAGGTGGTCACGAGCGTGCCGCCGGGCGGATCGGCCAGGATCTCGGAGAGCCGGTAGGTGCCGGCTCGTTCGCCGAGCAGGATCAGCCCGACCAGCATCGCCAGGCCGCCGAAGGTGGTGATGGTCAGCGCCTGCATCGCGGCCCGGCGCGAGCCCCGGTGTTCGCTGCGATGGCCGATCAGGAGGTAGGAGAAGACCGTGGTCGCCTCCCAGAACACGTACAGCAGGATCAGGTCGTCGGTGGTGACCAGCCCGATCATCGCGCCGGCGAAGGCGACCAGGACCCCGGCGAACGCACCGAGCCCGGGTTCGTCGTCGTCGAAGTAGCGCGCGCAATAGACGAGGACGAGTACGCCCACGCCCGCCGCGAGGAACACCATCAGCAGCGCCAGGGCATCACACCGGAAGGCCAGCGAAACGCCCTGCCGGGGAATCCACGCCCGCGACTCGACCAGGGCGTGGCCGTCGAACACCGAGCCGGCCTGGGCGAGCGCCCAGCCGGTGGTCGCGACCGGCAGCGCGGCGAGCACCAGGAAGGCATTGCGCCCGAGGCGGCGAACCAGCCACGGAGCGATCGCCGCGACCACGAAGTACGAGGCCACCGAGAGGATCATGACGCTACGTTAGGGCGTGATCACCGTAAATCATCTCAAATCGGACAGATGTCTCCCGATTTTCCCTTCACCCCGACGAGCGCCCGCCCTCACCCGAGAACCGAGCGCACCGCCTCGGGGCTGCGTCCCACCACCGCGTGGCCGTCGTCGGCCGTGATGATCGGCCGCTGGATCAACACCGGATGCGCCGTCAGCGCCGCGACCCAGCGTGCCCGATCCCCGGCCTCCCGCCCCCAGTCGGCGATGCCGAGTTCCGCGGCGACCGCCTCCCCGAGGCGGGTGATGTCCCAGGGCTCCAGGCCCAGGCGCCCGAGCACCGCCTCGATCTCCGCCGCGGACGGCGGCTCCTCCAGATACCGCCGCACGGTGTAGGCGGCGCCTTCCGCGTCCAACAGATGCACGGCGGCCCGGCACTTCGAACACGCCGGGTTGAGCCAAATCTCCACGCCGCCGCCTCCCGACCCGACCGACAAAGACCCGCCATTCAACCCCACCCCGATCCCCCGCGGCGAGCCGCCACACCTCACCCGCGACGTGCTCTGGATCGAGGAGCGGGCCGGCCGGGCCCACCCAAGGCCCGGCCGGCGTCCCCCCGTTCCTGCGGTGATCAGTCGCGCAGCCCCATCGTGTCCGCCGGGTTTCCGCGCAGTGCGACTCGCGCCGGCACCACCGTGGACACCAGCGCCAACAGCGCCGCCACGAGCACGACGGTCGCGTAGGTCAACGGCGGCGCGTACGGCGACGCGCTCTTGGTCATGCCCATGCTGTACGCGGTCAGCGTCGCGTAGGCGACCAGCGAGCCCAGCCCAGCGGCGAGCAGGGCCACCGCCCCGGTCTCCCAGCGCAACATCCGCATCACCTGTCGGCGCGTGGTGCCCACCAGTTGCAGCAGCGCGAACTCGCGCCGCCGGGCCGAGGTGGCCATCACCAGCGTGTTCACCACGGCGATCCCGGTGAACGCGATGATCAGCCCCATCGCGACATAGTTGACCTGGGCCTGGGTGCCGGCCTGGTCCCGCCGGGCCTGTTCGACCTCGCCGCGGTCGAGCACCCGGACCCCGGGGAAGTCGGCCATCGCGCGCCGCAGCGGCTCCCGGGACAACGCGGGTGTCCCGGAGATCAGCACCGCCGCGGCGGCCGGCCGGTCCACGTGCGCCGCCGTCACCGCGTACGGCAGGGTCAGGTCGCCGAAGCCGAGGCCGCGTTCGTAGATCGCGACCACCTTGAGCGTGACCACCACGCCGTCGCCCATGGTGACCTTCAGGTCGTCGCCGACCCCGACCCCCTTGGTCTTGGCGGCCAGGTCGCTCACCGCGACCGTGGTGTCGGTCATCGCCGCCGACGAGCCGGACTTCGTCTTCAGGTCGAGCGTGCGCTCCAAGCCCTGGGGCGTGACCCCCTGGGCGGCGAACTTGTCCTGGCCGGCCCGGACGAGCGTGTGCAGCACCTCGGTGACCACCTCGACCCCGGGCACCGCGCGCGCCGCCTCGGCCGCCCGGCCGGGTACACCGGGGCCGGCGGCCAGCGTGTACGACGCCAACGTGCCCGCCTTCGCCTGCTCCTGCGCGGCGTGGCTCGCGGTGGTCTGGGTGAACAGGATGGTCGAGGCCATCGCCACCGCCAGGCTCAGCGGGGTGACCACGGCGGCCACCCGCTCGGCCGCGGCCCGGGCGTTGCGCGCGGCCAGGAAGCCGCTCACCGGCGACAGGCGCCCGACCAGCGCGCCGAACACGGCGGTCGCCGCGCGGGCCACGATCGGACCGAGCAGCGCGATCGCGACGGCGGCCAGGATCACCGTGAGGAACGTGACGGGGGTGGACTTGGGCTCGGTGTCCAACCCGCTGAGCACCAGCAACAGCACGGCGTAGCCCGCCGCCGCGATCAGCCCGCCGATCAGTCGCCCGACGCCCACCCGGGGTCGTTCGATCGCCGCGTCGGCCAGGGCCTCGGTGGGCCGCACCCGCGCCGCGCGCCGGACCGACACGCGGGCCGCGGTCCAGGCCGCGACCAGGGTCAGCAGTGCCGCGCCGATCAGCGGGAAGGGGCTGAGCCTCAATTCCAGCGTGTCCGGCATCGCGCCGAACGCCACGAACCGCCCGTGCAGCCAACGGGCCAGACCGAGGCCGGCGAACGCGCCGAGCGCGCCCGCGAGCAGGCCCACCACCAGCGCCTCGCGACCCACCATGCGCCGGATCTGCCGGGGCGTCGCCCCGATCGCGCGCAGCAGCGCGATCTCGCGCCGACGCTGCTGGATGGACAGCGCGAACGTGCCCACCACGACCAGGACGGCAACCAGGAGCGAGGTGCCGCCGAGCGCGCCGCCGAGGCTGATCAGGGTGACCCGGGCCTTGGCCGCCGCCGGGAACTCCGCGGGGCCACGATCGGTGCCGGTCCGTACCTGCGCGCCGGTCCCCGCGAGGGCCGTCTTCGCGGCCTTGCGCACGGTGCCCGGGTCCGCGCCGGGGGCGGGGAACAGGCCCACCGCCGCGACCTGTCCGGGGTGTCCGGCCAGCCGCCGGGCGTCCTCGGCGCCGAAGAACACGGTGGCCTGCCGGGCCAGGGCATCCCGACCGGGCGGCGTCGCGACGCCCACCACACGGTAGGCGCCGGGGGCCGATCCGGCCTGCACGGTGATCGTGCCGCCGACCTCGACCCGGGCCCGCCGGGCAAGGTCCGCGTCCAGCACGATCTCGCCGGCCGCCGCCGGGGCCCGTCCCGCGCGCAGCCCGAACGGGGTCAGCCGCGCCGACTCCCACGCGTGCCCCCACGCGTTGTCGTCGGTGTCCAGGGCCCGGCCGCCGGCGGTGAGCACGTGGGCGGAGAAGGTCAGTTCGGGCACCACCTCCACGCCGGGGATCGTGCGCAGCCGGTCCACGGCGGCGGCGTCCAGCCAGGCGTGCTCGGTCAGCGGCTTGGACTTGACCTTGGTCTTGCCCTTCTTGTGCTTGGTCCAGTGCAGGTTCTGGTCGGCGGTGACCACGGTGTCGGTGGCGGCGTAGCGTTCGACGCGGATGTCGCCGCGCAGGCCGGTCTCCAGGAGCGCGCCGCACGCGGTGACCAGGGCGGCGGCGCAGATCAGCGCGACGAACGCGCCGACGAAGCCGCCTTTTCGGGCGCGCAGCGTACGCAGGGCGAGGAAGAGCATCAGGCGGCCCACGCGCCCAGGTGGGTCATCCGGTCCGCGATCTGCTCGGCGCTCGCCCCGGCGAGCCGGTCGGTGATCCGGCCGTCGGCGAGGAACAGCACGTCGTCGGCGTAGGAGGCGGCGACCGGGTCGTGGGTGACCATCACCACGGTCTGCCCCATCGTGTCCACCGTGTCGCGGAGCAGGACCAGCACCTCCTTCGCGGTGACCGTGTCCAGCGCGCCGGTGGGTTCGTCGGCGAAGACCACCTCGGGCCGGGTGACCAGCGCGCGGGCGATCGCGACGCGCTGCTGCTGGCCGCCGGACAACTCGGCCGGGCGGTGTTCGGTACGCCCGGTCAGGCCCACCCGCCGGACGATCTCGGCGAGCCACTCGCGGTCCGCCTTGCGGCCGGCCAGGCGCAGCGGCAGCGTGATGTTCTCCAGCACGGTCAGCGAGGGCATCAGGTTGAAGGCCTGGAAGACGAAGCCGACGCGCTCGCGGCGCAGTTCGGTCAGGCCGGTCTCGTTGAGCCCGGTCAGGTCGGTCTCGCCGAGCCGCACCGTGCCGCTGGTCGGCCGGTCCAGACCGGCCGCACATTGCAGGAACGTGCTCTTCCCGGAGCCGGAAGGCCCCATGACCGCGGTGAAGCTACCTCGGGGGATGCCGACGGTGACGTCGCTCAGCGCGGTGACGGCGGCGGTGCCCTTGCCGTGCACGCGTGCGACTCCGATCAGGGACACGGCTTCGGGTATCTGCTCGTGGGAACTCATGGTGCGGCGTCGCCCTTGTCTCAGGTGTCGGGGGTCGTGGTGGTGCGCGCCGTCTCGGGCTCGCCGGTCCCGGGCGCGTCCGTCCCGGGCAGGTTCGTCCCCGCCCCGGTCGCCGGGGAGCGGTACGTGAAGAACCGGGTCTGCACCGCCCGTGCGCCGTCGGGCAGCGGGCCGGTGCGCTTGTATCGGTTCAGGAGGGCGATGTACTCCTCGAAGAACTCGCCCAGTTCGGCCTGGGTGACATGGATGGTGCCGCGCGAGTACGGCATGTCCATCTCCTCCTCGGCCTGGGGTGCGGTGCTCGCGTCGAGGAAGTCCTGGAGGTCGGCCGCGAAGACCAGGCGGGTCATCTCGTCGACCACCGGGCGGACCTCGGCGCTCTGTTCGCTGCGCGGCGGGAACCGCAGGTCCCGACGCACGGCGCGCCACCACCGCTCCCGGCCGTGCGCGTCGGGGTCGTCGAAGTCCTCCACGAAGCCGTGTCGGGCCAGTTCCCGGAGGTGGTAGCTGGTCGCGCCGGTGTTCAGGTCCAGCGAGCGGGCCAGCGTCGCGGAGGTGGCCGGACCGTCCACCTCCAGATGCCGCATGATCCGTTGCCGCCGGGGATGGGCGAGTGCCTTCAGCGCTTCGAGTTCGGTGACCTCGCGGCGTTCCGGCGTCTCTCCCATGAATGCACACTAATCTGTGCACAAGAAATTGTGCAATGGTTTGGGGTTGCTCCGCGCCATCCGGACGACACCGCGTTTTCCGGCTGCCCCGACACCGGGGGGCGGGCGGCTCAGGTCGCCGGCTCCAGCAGCGCGAGCAGTTTGATCACCGTGTTCCAGTTGCGCACGGTCGCCCCGTCGCCGAGCCGGCGGGACAGGATCGGGGTCAGCCGCGCCTTGCCGAGGCCGTCCGGGAAGTACATGTACAACTCGCGCCCGCCGGCGCTGAACTCCTCCGGCGCGTAGTCGGCCGGATCGACCCCGGCCAGCACCGCCGGGTCGAACCGCGCGCGCAGGAACGCCACCGCGAGCTTCGCCGGATCGCGCACCTCCAGCGGATTGGCCGCCACCACCGCCCGCCACTCCGCGTCGCTGCGCACCATCACGTCCACCGCGAACCCGAACTCGGCGGCCAGCCCCGCCTCGATCCTCGCCACGAGTTCGTCGGTCGGCCGCTCGGCGGCCGCGAAGACCGCGTTCCCGCTCTGCAGCAGCGTGCGCACCTCGGTGAAGCCGAGTTCGGTCAGCACTCGGCGCAGATCCGCCATCGGCACCCTGCGGTGTCCGCCCACGTTGATCCCGCGCAACAGCGCCACGTACTTCGTCACCACACGCCTCCCTCGAACCCGGTACCGCCCGACCGGCGACCCGCCGCCGGGCACCATGATCGAACCGCGCGCCGGGCGCTGCGGCAAGCGCTCAGTCGGGCCACCGCTCCAGCGCGGTGTGCAGCGCCTGCACGGCCCGCTCGAAGGACTCCCCCGGCGGACGCACGTGGCCGAACCCGCCATTGGCCTCCAGGACCGCAAAGCCGTGGAACGTGCTGCGCAACAGCCGCCCCGCGTCGGTCAGATCCGGCTCCTCCAGGCCGTAGGCGCGCAACATCGCGTAGGTGTAGTCGACGTTGCGTCGGTGACCGTCCGAGCAGGCGAGCAGGGCCGGATCGATCCGCGCCTGGGTGGCCGCGTAGCGACCGGGGTGCTCCAGCGCGAAGTCGCGGTATGCCCGCGCGAACGCCGTCAGCGCGTCCCGGCCGGCCCGGCCCGCCACCGCCGCCGCGATGCGGTCGGCCAGCTCGGCGGCGGCCAGCAGGGCGATGCCCACCCGCAACTCCTGAAGGTTGCGGACATGTGAGTACAGGCTCGCGTCCTTCACCCCGAAGCCGCGCGCCAGCGCGGTCAGGGTGATGTTCTCGAAGCCGACCTCGTCGGCCAGATCCGCGGCTGCCCTGGTCACCCGTTCCGCGGTCAGTCCCTTGCGCGCCAACCCGCCCCCTCCGTCGAGGCGCCGATCATCGCACCCCGGTGTTTTTCCCATTTCCTAGTCCCTCTAGGTTGTTGCCTAGAGTACACAGCCACTGTTAGTTTCCGCCGCATGAACCCACTGACCGAGCAGGACATCCGCACGTCGTTTGTCAACTGTTCCAAGGGCGAGGCGCAACGCCTGCCGATGCCCCGTGACCTGGCCGAACGCCCATGGGCCGAGCTGGACTTCCTGGGCTGGGGCGATCCGGGCGCACCGGATCGCACCTACCTGGTGACCGAGCATGCCGGCGACCTCGTCGGCGTCACCCTGCGCTTCCCCGCCCAGCGGCGCGGCTACCTGCACCGCAGCATGTGCTCGTTGTGTCTGACCACACACCCGGGCAGCGGCGTCTCGCTGATGACCGCGCGCCGCACCGGCCGAGCGGGCCGCGACGGCAACTCGGTCGGCGTGTACATGTGCACCGACCTGGCCTGCTCGCTCTACATCCGAGGCTTGAAGAAGCCGGCCCCCGGCGGCCGGTTCGAGGAATCGCTGACCTTGGCCGAGCAGATCGAGCGCACGAAGGGCAACCTGTCCGCGTTCTTGACCAAGGTCCTGGAATAAGCCGCGCCGCACCCGGGCTTGACCTCTCGTCCGCGTCGGTCGCGCGAGCGTCCGACGGTGGAGGGCGGCACATCCCCCTCCGCCCGACGGCACGAAAGGGACGATGGATGATTTTGGTGACGGGGGCGACCGGCAACGTCGGCCGCCATGTGGTGGCCGAACTGCTCGCCGCGGGAACCGAGGTACGGGCGCTGGTCCGGCGCCCCGAAACCGCCGACCTGCCCCCCGGCGTCGAGGTGGTCGCCGGCGATCTGGCCGATCCGGCCGGCCTCGCCGCGGCGCTGACCGGGGTCGAATCGGTGTTCCTGGTCTGGCCCTTCCTCACCGCCGAGGGCGCGTCGGAGGTACTGGCGGCGATCACCGAGCACACCGACCGGGTCGTCTACCTCTCCTCGTCGCGGGTGCCCGACGCGCTCGCCGGGCGGGACGACCCGATCGGCGCGCTGCATGCCGATCTGGAGCGCACGATCGCCGAGTCCGATGCGACGTGGACCTTCCTGCGCGCCGAGACGATCGCGAGCAACACGCTGGGCTGGGCGGGGCAGATCCGCGAGACGGGCGTCGTGCACGGACCCGACCTGCCCGCCAAGCCGGTGGTGCACCCGGGGGACGTCGCCGCGGTGGCGGTCCGGGTGCTGACCGAGGACGGCCACGCCGGCGCCGGCTACGTACTGACCGGCCCGGACGTGCTCGGGCGGGCCGACCAGGTGGCCCTGATCGGCGCGGCGATCGGCCGTCCGCTGCGGTTCGAGCCGGTCCCGCCGGCCGTCGCCCGGGCTCGGATGCTCGCCGACGGTCGCCCGCCGGCGCTGGTGGACGCGCTGCTGGCGGGCGCCGACGCCCCGCCGCAGCCGGCCGTGCTCACCACCACGGTGCAGGACCTCACCGGTACCCCGCCGCGCGGCTTCCGGGACTGGGCGAAGGAACACGCCGCCGACTTCGCGTGAGAGCGGCGGGCGCCCGTCCCGCGCCGTCGCGGGCGCCTCTCCGCCCCGGCCGGCGGGCGCCCGCTAGCCTCACCGCCATGATCGACATCGACACGCACGTCCGCATCGCCCGCCCCTCCCTCGACCTCGCCGCCGCCGAGCGGTTCTACGTCGAGGGGTTGGGCCTGAGCGTCCTGTGGCGCACCACCGAGCAGGTCCCCGGCGAGCACGACCTGGTGATGGTCGGACTGCCCGGGGGCCACTGGCACTTCGAACTCACCCGGGACCCGGAAAACCCGCTGCCGCCGACACCGACCGTCGACGACCTGTTCGTGCTCTACCTGGGCGGCCCGATCGACCCCGAGCTGGTGGACCGGCTGATCGCGACGGGCGGCACCCGCACCGCCGCGCACAACCCCTACTGGGACAGGTTCGGCGTCACCGTCACCGACCCGGACGGCTACCCGCTGGTGCTGTGCACCCGCTCCTGGAACGCCTGAGCGGCGGCCGGCTCAGGCGGATCCGGCGCCGATCCCGGTGGACGCCTCCAGCGGGCGGCGACCGGCGAGGGCCCGGCCGAGCGGGTACGCCAGCGCGTTCGGCGGGAGCGCGCCGGGGCGCCCGCTGAGCAGCACCTCGATGCCACCCGGCGTCGCCCCGGCGTCCTCGCTCAGGCCCAGCCGGCGCAGCGTCTGCCGCGCGACCGCCTCGGCGCTGTCGTACAGCACCACCTCGGCGGGCAGCGCGGCGGCGATCCGCTCGGCGACCAGCGGGTAGTGCGTACAGCCCAGGACCACGCCCGCGCAGTGCGCGGGCGTGCGGCGCGCCGCGTCGGCGAGCGCCACCTCGATGGCCGGCTCGTCGGCCCGGTCGATCGCCTCGGCCAGGCCCGGACAGGCGATCCGGACCACGGTGTGTCCGGCGGCGAACTCCTCGATCAGCCGGGCCTGATAGGCGCTCGCGGTGGTCGCCGCAGTGGCCCAGACCGCGAACGGCGCGCCGGCCGCGGCGGCCGGTTTGATCGCGGGCACCGTGCCCACCACCGGCAGGGCGGGTTCGTGTCGGGCGCGCAGCGTGTCGAGCGCGGTGACGGTGGCCGTGTTGCACGGCACCACCAGGCCGTCGACGCCGCGCGCGACGGCCAGTTCACCGGCGGCGAGCACCCGTGCGGTGATCACCGCCTCGCTCCGGTCGCCCCAGGGCATGTGATCGGGGTCCATGCACAACAACAGGTCCAGATCGGGCCGCAACCGCCGCAACCACCCGGCTGTCGGCAGCAACCCCGTCCCGGAATCGATCAACGCCACACGCATGCGCTCCAACCTAGCCTCCCGCGCCCGCCCACGCCCACGAGGGGCACATCCGTGGGCGTGGTGTGCGCCGCCGTCCGGCAGGGCCCGCGGGCGTACCGACGCGCATCGGGGACACGACGCCACCGTCCTCACAGGCCGGGGGGTTCGGGGCGCACCAGGCCGCTCTGGTAGGCGATGACGACGAGTTGGGCGCGGTCGCGCGCGCCGAGTTTGGTCATGGCGCGTTGGATGTGGGTGCGGACGGTCAACACGCTCAGCACCAGCTCCGCGGCGATCCGGTCGTTGGACTTGCCGTGCGCCGCCAGGACGGTGACCTCCTGTTCGCGGGGTGTCAGGTCGGCGAGGCGTTCGGCCGGGGCCAGGGGCGGTCCGGAGGCGGGGGTGGTGAGGAAGCGGGTGATCAGCGCCCGGGTGGCGCCCGGGGACTGCAGCGCCTCGCCCCCGGCGACGGTTCGGATGCCGTCGAGGAGCGCGTCCGTGGTGACGTATTTGCCGAGGAAACCGCTGGCTCCGACCCGGAGCGCCTGCGCGACGTATTCCTCGGTCTCGAACATGGTCAGGATCAGCACGCGCGTGCCGGCGAGATCGGGATCCTCGCAGATCGCGGCGGTGGCGGCGAGGCCGTCGGTGCCGGGCATGCGGATGTCCATCAGGACGACGTCGGGCCGGTGGGCGCGGGCCGCCGCCACCGCCTGCCCGCCGTCGGCGGCCTCGCCGACCACCTCCAGGTCGGCGCAGGAGTCGATCAGGAGCCGGAAGGTGCCGCGCAGCAGGGCCTGGTCGTCGGCGAGCAGGACACGGATGGTCAACGGGTTTCCTCGTGTCGTCGTCCGGCCGGGGCGTCCGCCGGGGTGCGGGGCTGGAACGGGAGGGCGGCCGCGACCTCGAAGCCGCCCTCGGGTCGGGGGCCGGCGCGCAGGTCGCCGCCGACGGAGTGGGCGCGTTCGCGCATGCCCATCAGTCCGTATCCGCCGCCGGGCACCGGCGGCACGGGCCCACCGTCGGTCGTGCCGTCGTTGGTGACGGTGATGAACAGGCGCGCGTCGTCGTAGCGGAGCCAGACCCGCGCCGCGTGGTCCGACGCGTGTTTCGTAGCGTTCGTCAGGGCCTCCTGGATGATCCGATAGGCGGTCAGGTCCACGCCCGGGGACAACGGTCGGGCCTGTCCTTCGGCGTCGACGGTGACCGTCAGACCGGCCGAAGCGCAGGCCGCGACCAGCGTCGGGAGGCGGTCCAGGCCCGGGGCGGGCTCCAGCGGATCGGCGTCGGGATCGGCGGTGCGGCGCAACACGCCCACCGTGGCGCGCAGTTCCAGGAGCGCGGCGGTGGTGGTGCCGACGAGGTCGGTCAGGATCCGCCGGGTCTGCTCCGGGTGCGTGTCGGCGAGGTGGGCGGCGGTGCCGGCCTGGGCGTGCGCGACGGCCATGTGGTGGGCGACGGCGTCGTGGAGTTCGCGGGCGATGCGCATCCGTTCCTCGGCGACGCGAAGCCGGGCCTCCTCCTCGCGGGTGCGTTCGGCATGCGCGGCGCGGGCCTGCACCGACTCGACGTAGGCGCGCCGCAACCGGCTCCAACTGCCCAGGGACACCGGCAGCAGCAGCCACAGGACCGTGCCCACGGTCCGCAGGGTGAAGTCGTCGCCGATCGGCGCGCCGGCCAGCGAGGTGGCCAGGAGCACGGTCATGGTCGCCGAGCCGTAGCAGCCGACGGTCCGCGCATCGGTGAGCGCGGCGAGCCAGTACAGGGCGGTCATCACGGGGGCCAGCAGCAGGGGGCTGGGCAGGTAGCCCAGCGCGGTCAGCACGGCGGCCGCGGCGGCGGTGACCACGAGGGCCGCCCGTGGCCGGCTGCGGGAGCCCGCCACGGCGACCCCGGACAGGAGCAGGATCCAGGCGGGCCACAGGGCATGCGGCGGCGCGGACTCGGATGTGCCGATCCGGGCCCCGAAGACCGTGCACACGCAGGACGCCACCGCCGTCAGCACGTCCACGCCCCGGGCGTGACGCTCCGCGTACCGTTCGAGGTTGCCGGTCATCGTGCTCTCCGTGAGGGGGCGTGCCGAGGTCCATGGTCGCCGATGACGGCGCGGGCGGGCCCCGCGGACCGCCCGAGAGAGCGCGCTCGGGCGGAATCCGCGGGCGGCGTCACACCTGCGCCCGGACCGACCCGTCCGGATCCGGGCGCGGGTCGTGCGAGCGCGCGTGGCCGAGCGCCGCGCCCTCCACATCGACGCGGGGCAGGACCCGACCCAGCCACGTCGGCAACCACCAGGCCCGGTCGCCGAGCAGGGCCAACACCGCGGGCACGATGGCCATTCGGACCATGAACGCGTCGAAGAGCACCGCGGCGGCCAGGCCGAACCCGAGCATCTTGATCAGCGACCCGTCCTCCCCGATGAATCCGGAGAAGACCGCGACCATGATCAGCGCGGCGGCGGTCACCACGCGGGAGCTGTGCCGGAACCCGGACACGACGGCTTGCCGGGCGCCCTCCCCGTGGGTGTACGCCTCGCGCATCCGGGAGACCAGGAACACCTCGTAGTCCATGGCCAGTCCGAAGACGATGCCCATCATGAAGATCGGCATCAGGCTCATGATCGGCCCGGTCTGCTCCACGCCGAACAGGTCCGCGGCGTGTCCCTTCTGGAAGACCAGCACCAACACACCGAGCGCCGCCAACACCGAGAGCACGAAGCCCAGCGCCGCCTTGACCGGCACCAGCACGGACCGGAAGACCACGAGCAGCAGGACCACCGCCAGGCCGCCCACCACCGCGAGGTACGGCACCAGCGCGGACTGCACCTTGGCCGCGACGTCGATGTTCAGCGCGGTCGTACCGGTGACCTCGAAGGTCACCGACGCCTGTCGCTCCACGGCGGGACGGTCGCGGCGGATCGTCTCCACCAGGTCCCTGGTCTTCTCGTCCGTGGGGCTGGTCGACGGGGTGGCCCGGAAGACCGCCGTGTCGCCGGCCTCGTTGAAGCAGGCCGGCGCGACCGACACGATGCCGTCGGTACGGGCGATCCGGTCGCCGACGGCGCGCACCGCGGCCTGCGGGTCGGACGCTCCCTGCGCGTCCACGACGATGGTCAGCGGGCCGTTGAAGCCCGGGCCGAAACCCTCGGCGAGCGCGTCGTAGGCACGCCGCTCGGTGGTGGCGGTGGACTTGGCCTCGTCGCCCGGCATGCCGAGGCGCAGCGACGCCATCGGCACGGCGAGCGCGATCAGGCCCACCACGCCGAGCACCAGTACCGCCACGGGGCGGCGCAACACGAAACGCGCCCAGCGGGTGCCGAGGTTGTCCCGCCCGGCGGTCGGGCCGCCGCGCGCGCGGCCCTTGCGTACCCGGCGGGCGAGCACCGCGTTCGGCCAAAAGCCGAGCAGCGCGGGCACGACGGTCAACGCGACCAGCACGGCGACCGCGACGGCTCCGGCGGCGGCCAGGCCCATCTTCGTCAGCGTCGGAATCCCCACCACCGACAGGCCGGCGAGCGCGATGATCACGGTGACCCCGGCGAACACGACCGCCGATCCGGCGGTACCCACAGCCACCCCGGCCGCCTCGTGCGGCGCCCGCCCGCGCCCGCGCTCCTCTCGATAGCGCGAGACCACGAACAGCGCGTAGTCGATTCCCACCGCCAGGCCCAGCATCATCCCGAGGGTGAGCGTGTCCGAGGACAGGCCCAACGGGCCGGCGAGGAGCAGGATCGCGAACAGGCTCACGGCGACCCCCACGATCGCGGTCAGCAGCGGCAGGCCCGCGGCGGCCAACGACCCGAAGGTGAACAGCAGTACGATCGCCGCCGCCGAGAGGCCGACCAGCTCCGCGCTCCCGCCGGGGCCGCCGCCGGCGTCCATCGCCGATCCGCCGGTCTCCACCGTCAGGCCCGCCGAACGGGCCCGGTCCGCCGCCTTGTTCACCGCCGTACGGGCGGCGTCGGTGACGTCGTTGGCCTCCACCTTGTAGGTGACGGTCGCATACGCGGTCGCACCGTCCCTGCTCACCGCCTTCGACGCGAACGGGTCCGCGACACCGGCCACCTGCGGGCCGTCGCCCAGCGCCGTCACCGCCTGTTCGACGGCCTTGCGCAGGTCGCCGTCGGTCACCGTGTGTCCGCGCGGGGCGACGAAGACGATCCGGGCGGTGGCGCCGTCCGCGGCGGTTCCGGGAAAACGCCGCTCCATCAGATCGAACGCCTTTTGCGACTCGATCCCCGGCATCGAGAACTCCTCGTCCGAGGGCCCCGACGCCCGCGCGGCGCCCACCGCGACCACGACCAGCACCCCCAGCCACACCAAGAGCACCCGACCGCGCCGCCGAAAGGCCGCGAGGCCGAGCCGATACAGAAAAGTCGCCACGTCAGGGTCTCCCTATCCACGAGCGATGACCCTTCGAGCCTCGTTCGGGACGACCCCTCCCGTCGTCATGCCGCTACGGACACCGCGACCTACCGAAACCGCACGACGGCCTACCGGGATCGCAGTAGTCGCCCAGGTCGGCGGCCCCTCAGCCGACCCAAAACACCGGCCCGCGCGGGGAGAACGGCAGCCGGGCGCCGGCCGGGACCAGGAAGGCGTGTTCGCGCCGGATCCGCAACACGTCGCAGTGCCCGTCGGTGATCACCAGGATCGGCCCGTCGGGCGGGAAGTCGGCGGCGCCCTCCAGGAGTCGGATCCCCGGCTGTAGGACCGTGCCGCCGCGTCCGCGCACCTTGGCCCGCTGCGCGATGTCCTCGACCGGCAGGTAGCCGGCGTCATAGGCGGCGGCGTCGCAGTACACGACCCGCGCGGCCGGTACGTCCCGGGCGCTCGCGTAGGAGGCGATCGCGCCCAGGGCCTTGCCGAGCAGGGTGGTGTCCATCGATCCGGAGGTGTCCAGGACCACGCCGAACGTACACAGCCTCTCGACGTCCTCCGGCCGTACCCGGCCGGGCCGGGGGATGTCGGGGGTGGCGGCCTGGCGGCGGCCCGCCCGGGCGTAGGTGCGCACGGTCTCGGGCCGGCGTACGTGTTCGTCGAACCAGCGGGCCAGCCGCACGTCCCAGGCCGGCGGCGGCTGTTCCAGCGTGCGGATCTCCTCGACAAGACCGGCGGGCAACAGGCCGCGCCCGACGTCGTGGTAGGCGAGACCGGCGGTCAGCGCGCGCCGATAGAAGGCGTCCAGGTCGACCGAGGAGACCCGGGGCCCGGGCCGCGCGGGCAGCGGTCCGGGGGTGCCGCGCCGACTGGACCGCCGCGTCGCCGCGGCCGGTTCGGAGAGCCATTCGCCCAGCATGTCGCCGTGCTCGCGGGAGCCGGGGGTGCGCAGTTTGCGGGCCCGGCGCAGGTCGGTGGTCAGCGTGTCGTACACGGATTCCGCGGACAGTCCCGTCAGTCGCGCGTCGTAGAGCAGCCCGTCGGGCATCACCCCCACGCCCATCTCGACCAGCCACCCGTTGATCACGTAGTCGCAGGCCACGTTGAACAGGTGCGCGTCGCGGTGCTCGCGCCGCCGGTCGTGCCGCAGCGCGGCGTGCAACATCTCGTGCGCGAGCACGAACTGCCATTCCTCCAGCGAGAGTTGCACGTGCGGGTTGACGTAGATCTCGCCGTGCTCGGCACTGACCGCGGCAATCGAGATGCCCCAGGAGCGGGCCAGTTCGGCGTCGGCGACCACGGTGAGGCCGGCGGCGAGGGCGCCCAGGAGCGGGTAGGAGGAGACGAACCAGGACAACGCGCGGTCCCAGGGGCCCTGGGTGCGGGCCCGCCCCGCGACGCCGACCTGCTCGCCCGGTTCGGCCATTGCGGATTCCAACGAGGTGGCGACCATCTCGACCAGTCCGCGCGCCATCACCGCGGGCCAGTCGCGCGGCGCCGGGGCGTCGCGGGTCGGCGGCGGTTCGCGGCGCAGACAGGGCGAGGTGCCGTTGGTCCCGAGCCGGCGCAGCGCCTCGGGCACACCCTCGAGGCGCCAGCGTTGGGTGAGTTCGCGTTCGTCGCCGTCGGGCAGCCGGGGCAACTCCGTCAGGGGGGTGCCGATACCCAGGCCGTCGGCGAAGCGGTGCGCCGCGACGCAGCACGCGGTGTTGTACGCGTCGTCGATCACGGCGGCGGGATGGCCGAGGCCGGCCTCGGCGAGGGTGTGCCCGTCGAGGTGGCCGAGCGCCAGGTGCAGCAGCAGATGGGTGTAGGCCCGTTCCCACAGCAGCGGTGGCACGTAGCGGTGCCGGTCCACGGTCAGCGTGCCGCGCTCGCCGATGTGGCCCAGCGCGCCCGGGCCGAGGGTGTCGTAGTCGTGCCGCACCAGGTGGGCGAGGTAGGCGATCGGCGCCACGTCGGTCGCCGACCAGCCGGCTTCGCGCGCCGCCACGACCTTGTCCGCGTGGTTGACGGCCGGCTTCTTCCCACCGGCCCGACGGGCGGCCATCGGCGGCCCGTTCAGCGCCGCGCGCCGACCAGGCGCGGCAGGTCGCGGGCGGCTTCGAGCAGGAACCACGCGGGCAGCGGCTCGGCGCCCTCCCGGTCGTCGGCGATCACGAGTTGGGCCATCTCCAGGGAGATCTCGGCGAGTTCGGCCAGGAGCCCCTTGGCCCGGAAGGCGAAGTCGCGCAGCGCGGGCGAGACGTGTCGGCGGTCGGCCGGGAGGTCCTTGGCCAGTCGCGCGCGGAAGCTCTCGACCAGGAAGTAGAGCAGGTCCCGGTCGGCGGGCGCGGCCGGCCAACGCGCGTCGCCCTTGAGGATGGCGTCCAGGCCGTAGGCGTTGCGCACGGTCTTGAGGAAGCCGAGGAACGCGGCGGCGTGGGTGGGGGTGAGCGTGCCGTGGGCGAGCAGTCGCACGTGTTCGTCGCCGACGTCGGGGCCGAAGGAGTACAGCCCGTCGGAGAGCATGTGCCACGCGCGCGGCGTGGAGAACGCCTCCTCGGTCTTGGGCGGCGCGCTCCACAGGTGGTCGGGTCGGGCCCGGATGTGCTCCAGGATCCAGGGGTGGATGCCGTTGACGCCGGCCCAGCCGAGCCAGTCGTCGACCGAGGCGAGCAGGTGTACGTGCACGAGGCGGTTGATCAGCGCCGAGGACATCGGTCGGGCCGGCGCGTTGTCGCTCGCCCGGTTGCCCGCGCCGATCACCACCGACCCGGCGGGCAGCGTGTACGAGCCGATGCGTCGGTCCAGGATCAGCGAGTAGAACGTCTTCTGTACGTCCGGGGAGGCGGCGTTGAGTTCGTCCAGGAACAGGCAGTACGGCTCGTCCCGGGCGATCTGCTCGGGTGGGCAGAACCGGCTGCGGCCGGCCACGATCTGCGGCACGCCGATCAGGTCCTCGGGGGCGAGCTGGGTGCCGAGGAGCGACACGCACTCCAGGCCGATCGAGGCGGCGAAGTCGCGTACGAGTGACGACTTTCCGATCCCGGGAGCGCCCCACACGAAGACCGGTCGCACCAGCGCGGTGTGCAGCAGGACGTCGGGCAGTGCTGCGGGGGTGATCGTGTGTGCGGCCTGCACGGCGACCTTTCGGCGAGGGGTGTGGGGGCGCCGGAGTCGGGCTGCGGCCCTCGCATGATGCCGCCGCGGGGCCGGGCCTGTCGTGCGAATTTCCGCGCCCCGCACGGCCGCTCGCGCCGCTGCGGGGGAAGGCCGACTCGGGCCGGCGGGGCCGATCCCCGCCGGGCATGCTGAGGCGCGGCCGCAGTCGGCCGGTACCCCGCACACAGCCCGGAGGCACGGTGAACCCGAACCGCATCGACAGCTACCTGGCCATGCTCGGCGTCCCTCGCCCGGCGTCCCCGAATTCGCGGACGTTGGCCGAGTTGCAGTGGCGGCACCTGCTGACCGTCCCGTTCGAGAACCTGGACATCCACCTGGGTCGCCCGCTCTCGCTCGACGAGGACACGCTGCTCGCGAAGATCCTGGATCGGCGGCGTGGCGGCCTGTGCTATGAACTCTGCGGTGCGTTCGCCGTGTTGCTGCGCGAACTCGGCTACCGCGTCACCCTGTTGTCCGCGTACACCTACGACGACTCGGGGCGGGTGGGGATCCCGTTCGACCACCTCGCGCTGCGCGTCGACCTCGAGTATCCGTGGCTGGTCGACGTCGGTTTCGGGCGCTTCACCCACCACCCGATACGGCTGGACCTGCGGACGGACCAGGTGGACCCGGGTGGGGTGTTCCGGATCGTCGACGGCGAGTACGGCGAGGTCGACATCCTGCACGACGGCAAGCCCGCGTACCGCCTGGAGCCCCGCCCGCGCGTGTCGGGCGACTTCGTCACCGGGTGCTGGTGGCACCAGACCGCGCCGACGTCGCGCTTCACCCACGCCCCGGTGTGCTCGCTCGCGCTCCCGGACGGGCGGATCACCATCTCCGACCGCGCCCTGATCCGGACCACGGGCACCGACCGCCACGAGGAGCCACTCGTCGACGACGCCGCCCTCCTGGCCGCCTACCGCGAGCACTTCGGCATCACCCTGGACCGCGTTCCGGGCCGGCCGACGAACCCGCCGATCCCCGCCGCCACCCCCTGACCACCGGTCGGCCGCGCGCTGCGCAGGGGGCGCGGCCGACCGGTCGCTGTGATCGGCACCACAGGAAATCCCGGGGGCTCACCCGTTAGATCGCCTCCCGCTCGACGCGTCTAGTCACCAGTGGGTTCGGCCGCCGCACCCGCGCGCCGAGCCAACCCGCCGGTCCCTCCGGCTCCAAGCCCTCGTTCGCCCCGATTTCCTCCGCGCTCCTCCTCCGTCGGGGCGCCGACGGTGAGGTCAGCCATGCCCGAAACGAGCTACGAACCGGTTGTTCATCCGGTCGTGCGAGCGATGCCCGCGGGCATCTCCACGCCGGCCGCGCCCCGCCGACCGCGCCTGTCCGCGCCCGCCCGCCGGGTGCTGCTCCTCGTGGCGTGCGTCGCGCTGGCCGCGTACACCGGGATCCGCGCACCGAGCGCGTGGACCGCGACGTTGCAGTCGATCTCGCTCCAGGACGGCTTCCGCCGACGGTTCGTGGTCGGCACGGTGCTGCATCCGGTCGCGGAGGCGACGGACTACCCGTACGCGCTGTTCGCCGGCACGTCGTTTGTGATCCTGGCCGCGCTGCTCGCGGTCATCGTGGTCGCGGCGGCGCGCACTCGGCTGCCGGCCCGGCGGGCGCTGGTGGCCGGGTGGCTGGTGCTGCCCACCGGCGGCTACCTCTTCCACGAGGTCGGCTACTTCGAACAGCTCCTGTTCCTGGCCCTGTTCGGCGCGTGGTGGCTGCTCGTCCGAGGTCGCGTGATCGCCGCCGCGCTGGTGATGGCGGTCGCGGTGTGCGTGCACGAGATCGCGCTGCTGACCGTGATCCCGCTGTTCACCCTGCCGGCGGTGGACCGGCTGCCGATCCGCAGGGCGGCGGCCGTACTGCTGCCCGCGGTGCTCGTCGGCGGCACGGTGCTGCTCGTCTCGCCGGCCGCCGACGGGGCGGCGCCCGGTCTACAGGCCCGGCTGCGCGAGGGCGGATTCCCGGCCCGGGCCGACGTGTTCGAGATCTTCGGCCGGACGCAGGCGCAGAGCCTGCGGATGTACGAGCCGTTCGAGGTGTTGTGGTTCCTGGTCCCGCTCGCGGTGATTCTCACCGCGGCGCTGGCCGTGGCGTTCGCCGGGGGCACCGTGGTGGGGCCGCGCCGACTGCTGGCGATCGCGGCGGCCGGCGCACCGCTGGTGGCCGCGTTCGCCGGATGGGACACCCACCGCTGGGCGTTCCTGCTTGTGGCCAACACGGCCGTGGTGGCGTGGTGGTGGCTGGGGCAGGAGCGGCCCGATGCGGCGCCGTCCCGGGTGCGCTCACGCCACCGGACACTGGTGGCGGCGGCACTGCTGTGCGTCCACGTACCGCTGGCCTACTTCGACGACTTCGCCCCCCGCGAACTCACCGGCCCGGGAATCCGCACCTTCGTCGACGACACGACCTCCGGCAACCTGCTGCGCACGCCGACCCGATGACGGCAACCGAGCCCCGCGGTCGCCGCGCCTCCCGGCGCAGGCCGCCCGGCGGTCAGTGCCCGTGGCCGGCCAGTGCCGCGAGGACCGCCTCGGCCACGTGGTCGCCGTCGGGGGTCGCCGGCAGGTCCAGGGGAGCGCTCCAGAGCGCCGCGGCCGGGTCCACCACGCCGTACACGTGCGGGAACAGCGCGCCGCCGCGCGAGGGTTCCCAGCGCAGCGCCGCACCCAGGACGGCCGGGTCCAGTGCCACCAGGACCAGATCGTCGCGGCCGGCGAAGTGCCGCCGGGCGGTCTCGGCCACCTGCGCGCCCGTGGACAGGTGCACGTAGCCGTCCACCAGGTCGATCCCGGCCCCCGCGAACCGGCCGGCCCGCACCGCCTCGGCCCACTCGTCGGCGCCGACCAGCTTGTAGACGATCTCCTCACTCATGCCCCGACCCTAACGCCGCGCCGCCGGGCGGCCGCTCACCCGACCCCGGCCCGCCGGCACACGCGGCGCAGGTCACCGATCCGGCGCGTCGCCGGGAACGCTCGCCGATCGTGGATTACCGCGGCCCTTCGCCGACGTTGTGTCCCTCACACGCAGGACACGACAGACGACGGACCCGGCCAACCGCGGCGACGGTAGCCCACAACTCGGGAGACGCACCTGATGACCACCGACCCCCGCACCGGCCCTCCGGGGCCGGACGCGGGCCCGCTCCTCGAACGTGAGGCCGAGCTGCACGCCCCCTTCCTGGAGGAGGCCGCCGCACGGCTGCGCGATCTGGCGCTGTACGGCGACCACACGCTGACCCGGGTGGACCGGATCCTCGATCTGGGCGGCGGCCCCGGGGTCGCGTCCTGCCTGCTGGCCCGCTACTTCCCCAACGCCGACGTGATCGCCGTCGCGCCGAACCCCGCCCTGCTGGCCCGCGCCGGCGCCCGCGCGCACCGGGAGGGCCTGGGCCACCGGGTACACACCCACCACGTCGAGCTGCCCGCCGACCTGGACACCCTGGGCAGCGCCGACCTGATCTGGGCGGGCGACGTGGTCCACCACCTCGGCGACCAGCAGGCCGCGCTGGACGCCCTGGCCCGGGCCCTGCGTCCCGGCGGCATGATCGCGATCGCCGAGCGCGGCCTGTCCACCCGCTTCCTGCCCCGCGACATCGGCATCGGCCGCCCCGGCCTCCAGGCCCGGCTCGACGCCGCATATGAGGACTGGTTCGCCGAGCTGCGGGCGAGCCTGCCCGGCGCCCGGGCGGCGGTCGAGGACCGGCCGGCCATGCTCGCCCGCGCGGGCCTGGTCCCGACCGGCACCCACTCGTTCCTGATCGACCTGCCCTCACCGCTGGACGCCCTGCCGCGCGAGCACCTGCACGCCGAACTCACTTACCGCCGCGCCCTGTTGGCCGACCGCCTGGACGCGGAGGACCTGGCCACCCTCGACGCCCTGCTCGATCCCGACACGGACACCGGCATCCTGTGGCGCCCGGACGCCTTCTACCTCGCCGCGACCACGATCCACACCGCGCGCGCCTGCCCGCGCCGCTGAGCCGACGACCGAGCGCCGGGGTCAGCGGGCGTCGACCGGCACGTCGACCGCGGGCGCGTCGGCGACCGTCGAAGTCGCCTCCCCCGCCCCGGCGTCGGCCACCGGCACCCCGCGCAGGAACCGCGCGCAGTAGCCGGCCCCGATCACCATGACCACCGCCGCGCCGATCGCCGCGGCGTTCATCCCGTCGCAGAACGCGTCCCGGGCCGTGTCCAGCAGGGTCCGCCCCGCGTCCCCCGACAACCGGGCCGCGGTCGCCTGCGCCCCACCCAGGGTCTCCCGCGCCGGCCCCCCGGGACCGGTGTCGGCCATCGCCCGGTGGTAGACCGCGTCGCCGATCGTGCCGAGCAGCGCCATGCCGAGCGCACCGCCGAGTTCGCTGCCCGACTCCAACACGGCGGAGGCGGAGGCGGCCCGCTCGGCCGGCGCGACGCCCATCGCCATCTCGGTCACCTGCGTCATCACCGCGACCACGCCGGCCGCGTACACCGCCGCGCCGCCGAGCAGCAGCGGGAGCGAGGAGTCGGGCCGAGCGGTCGCCAGCACCGCGAACCCGCCGATGGCCACCGTGAATCCGCCGCTCATCACCCAGGCCCGATCGATCCGCCGGGCCAGCACGGTGGCCACGGGCGTGGCCACCGCGACCGCCAGCGACGGCACCAGGCTCCACAGCGCGGCGCGCAGCGGGCTCATCCCGAGCACCGACTGGAGGTACTGCGTGGTGAAGATGGCGAATCCGACGATCGCGAACATCGACATCACATTGGCGAACACCGCCCCGCCGAACGCCCGCATCCGCAACAGTTCCAGGTCCAACAGCGGATGCTCGGCGGTGAGTTGGCGCCGTGCGAAGAGCGCCCCGACGATCAGCCCGAAAGCGATGCTCGCGATCGGCAACGTCTGTGCCCCGGATCGGGCGATCTCCTTGATCCCGTACACCACCGGCAGCAGCGTGCCGAGCGATAGCACCGCGCCGATCAGGTCGAACGACCCGTGTGCGACGCCGCGATGACGCGGGACGAAGACCGGGACCAGGATCAGCAGGATCGCCATCGCCGGCACGTTGATCAGGAAGATCGAACCCCACCAGAAGTGTTCGACGAGCACACCGGACAGGATCGGCCCGAGCGAGATGCCGCCGGTCATCACCGCGGTCCAGATCGCGATCGCCGTCCCGCGCTGTTTGGGGTCGACGAACATGGTGCGGATCAGCGCCAGCGTGGACGGCATCAGCGCCGCCCCGCCCACCCCGAGCAGGGCCCGTGCGGCGATCAGCGTCTGCGCGTCCTGCGCGTACGCCGCGAGCAGCGACGCCCCGGCGAACAGCCCCGCCCCCACCAGGAGCAGCCGCCGCCGACCGATCCGGTCGCCGAGCGCGCCCATCACGATCAGCAGGCCGGAGAGCACGAACCCGTACATGTCCAGGATCCACAACTGCTGTGTGCCGGTGGGCTCCAGTGCCCGGCCGATGAACGGCACCGCGAAGTAGAGCACCGACACGTCCATGCTCACCAACAGCAGCGGCACCAGCAGGACGGCCAGCCCGACCCACTCCCGCCGCCCCGCCGACGGCGCCGCCCCCGGCTCTTTGGTCGTCTCGTCGATCGCCACTGGATCTCCCCCATTGTTCGCACGTGTTCACACTGTCGCGCCGCACTGCATCCGTACGGCGTACGCTCCGCCGCGTACAGAGTAAACACACCGTACGCAGCACAACAACAGCCAGGTATTCAGTGGAAATAAAGGCTTCACCAAGTAGTGCACCGAAACTAGTGCACCAATCCGGTGGCAAGGGTGCCCTATAGTGCACTGACCAGGACAGGGAGTACCGACAGCCCGGGAGGCCCCGATGCCCCGCGACGCCACGCCCTCGATCCGGATCGCCGACGAGCTGCGGCGGCGGATCGAGACGGGCGAGCTGCGTCCCGGCGATCGGGTGCCCTCCACCCGGGCGATCACCGCGGAGTGGGGTGTGGCCATGGCCACCGCCACCAAGGCGCTGACCGCGCTGCGCGAGGCGGGACTGGTCCGGGCGGTGCGCGGCGTCGGCACCGTGGTCGCCGACCACCCCGACGCACCGCGCGCCCGGGTCCGGGCGATCGCCGTCCCGCCCACACACCCGCCGCGCACCGACGCCGAACTCACCCGGGAGCGGGTGGTCGCGGCCGCGATCGCCATCGCCGACGAACGCGGCCTGGCGGCGGTGTCGATGCGGCAGATCGCCGCCGAGGTGGGGGTGGCTCCGATGAGCCTGTACCGGCACGTGCCCGGCAAGGAGGACCTGCTCACCGCGATGGCCGACACCGTGTTCGCCGGGGCGCCGCTCCCCGCCGGGGAAAGCATCGGCTGGCGGGCCCGCCTGGAGACCTCGTGCCGGATGCAGTGGGCGATGTACCGCCGCCACCCGTGGCTGGCCCAGGTCATGTCGATGACCCGCCCGCTGCCGACGGTGCGCGGCATGCGGCATGTGGAGTGGGCGATGGCCGAGTTCGAGGGGCTGCCGACGGGCGTGATGATCCACATCGCGGTGACGATGCTCAACTACGTACGCGGCACCGCGATCAATCTCGCCGGCGAATCCGAGGCCGAACGCGCCACGGGCGTGTCCAGCGAGGAATGGATGCAGGCACAGGACGAGACCCTGGACCTGATCCTGGCCGGCGGCGACTTCCCGATGTACTCCGCCGCGTTGACCGACCCCGACCTGGAGCTGAGCCTCGAAACGTTGTTCACCTTCGGGCTGGACCGCCTCCTGGACGGCATCGCCTGCCTGATTCCCGCGAGCGGGTGAGCGCGCCGCGCCGGCACGGCGGGCGCGCCCGCGCTCACCCGCGCGGCAGCGTCACCAGGCTCAGGAAGAACTCGTCGATCCCGCGCACCGCCTCCAGGAACGACTCCAGCTCGACCGGCTTGGTCACGAACGCGTTCGCGTGCAGGTCGTAGCTGCGCCGCACGTCGTCCGGCGCGGCCGAGGTGGACAGCACCACCACCGGGATCGTCCGCCACCGCTCGTCGGCCTTCATCGCCGACAACACCTCACGACCGTCCATCCGCGGCATGTTCAGATCCAGGATCACCAGATCCGGCCGCTCATGCGTACGCAGCCACTCCAGCGCCTCCATACCGTCCGCGACCCGACACAGGGTGTGCCCTCGTTCCCGGTTCAGCAACGCCTCCTCGATCATCAACGCGTCGCCCGGGTCGTCCTCCACCAGCAACACCGTCGGCGTTCGTGTCATCGCGGTCTGGCTCATCGCACCACCTTCGGATCACGGCCACGGCCGACCCTCGACAGGACCGACACCCACCCATCGAACTCGGCGCGCACGCACCACCGACCCGCCTCCGAAGGCTAACGCCTCCCGTCCACCGATACGGAGAGCACACCGGTACCGCCCGTCCCGGTCCTTGACGCATATCACGCGATGGCCCATCGTGGGGCGTCGGTCACACTCGGCAACCGGGCGGAGGCACGAACCGGTGCTCGGCGAACCTCGGGGGGAACCGCCATGCGGATGAACACGGTCGAGAAGATGGTCGTGGCCAGTCCGCTGCGCCGGGGCCCGCAGATCTGGTACGAGACACCCCTGCTGCTGCGCCTGGGCGGCCGGCTCGACCCGGGCGCACACGCGCTGGAGATCGGCTGCGGCACCGGCCGGGGCATCGAGCTGATCCTTAACCGCTTCGGCGCCGCGCGGGTGGACGGCATCGACGTCGACCCCGACTCGCTCGCCCGGGCCCGGCGGCGCTGGCACGGCAACAGCCGGGTCGCCATCGTCCAGGGTTCGGCCACCGACCTGCGCACCGCGGTCGACGCGGCGGACGCGAGCTACGACGCGGTCTTCGACTTCGCGATCGTGCACCACATCCCGGACTGGCGCGCCTGCCTGGCCGAGGTGGGCCGGGTACTGCGCCCGGGCGGCCGGTTCTACTTCTCCGAGATGACCGCCCGCGCACTGGCCCGCCCCACCCTGGCCCGCCTGTTCGACCACCCCACCGAGGACCGCTTCGACGCCCACGACTTCCTCACCGAACTCCCCCGACACGGCCTCGACGTCGTCGGCAGCAAATCCCTCCTCGGCGACTACTTCTTCGGAGTGGCCCAACGCCGCCAAGAAAAGCCCCAGGGCCAACAGGCCTGACCGAACCCGGCCCGACGCACTGAAACCCCGGCGCACGGACGCAACGCAACGGGCGGAGCCGGCGGGCACACCAAACCCAACCCGACCAAAGCGCAACCGCAACCCGCACTAGGCTCGTCAGGCGATGCTCAACACACACCCCACCTTCGAAACCTTCGTCGCGGTAGGCGACTCCTTCACCGAGGGCATGTCCGACCCGGACGCCCACGGCAACTACCGCGGCTGGGCCGACCTCCTCGCCGACCGGCTCGCCGTCGACACGCCGACGCTGCGCTACGCCAACCTGGCCGTGCGCGGAAAGCTGATCCGGCAGATCGCGGACGAGCAGGTCGACACCGCCGTCGCGCTCGACGGCGCGCTGATCAGCCTCGCCGGCGGCCTCAACGACGTGCTGCGCCCGCGCTGCGACGTCGGCGCGGTCTGCGCGGTGTTCGAGCAGGCCGCGGCCAAGCTCGCCGCCGGCGGTGGACACCTGGTGCTGTTCCGCAGCACCGACCCCACCCGCCGCCTGCGCTCCTCCGCCCGGCTGATGCCCCGGATCGAACGCCTGGTGGAGTTCGTGGACACCGTCGGCGCCCGCCACGACGCCACCGTGGTCGACCTGTTCACCGCGCGCGTCTTCGACGATCCCCGGATGTGGGCGGACGACCGGCTGCACCTGTCCGCCGAGGGACACCGCCGGGTCGCCGAGGCCACCGCGCAGGCGCTCGGCCTGCCCGGCGACGACGACTGGCGCGCGCCGCTGCCCGCCGCCGCGCCGCGCACGTGGGGCGACCGCAGGCGCGCCGACGCCCGCTGGGCCCGTACCCACCTCGGCCCCTGGCTGGCCCGCCGCGCCACCGGTCGCTCCTCCGGCGACGGCCGCGCCCCCAAGCGCGCCGAACTCACCCGGTGGCGATAGCGAGAATCTTTCCGGCCCTGGGCGGCCGACGGTGCGCACGTCAGGTTAGGGTTACCTAACAAACACACGCCGAGTCGCACAGTGCAGGCGAGGAGAACCCCCATGGCGGACAGCCCGGCACGCAAGCCCCGCAAGCTGATCGAACTCGAGGTACGCAGCGCCGAACAGGTCGGCCCGCACCTCATCCGGATCGTCGCCGGCGGCGAGGGCCACCGGAACTTCACCGACAACGGCTACACCGACGCCTACGTCAAGGTGCTCTTCCCGCTGCCCGGGGTGACCTACCCGGAGCCGTTCGACATGGAGGTCATCCGCGCCGAACTCCCGCGCGAGGACTGGCCGCGCACCCGCACCTACACGGTGCGCGCGAACGACCCGGCGGCCGGCGAGCTGACCATCGAATTCGTGCACCACGGCGACGAGGGCCTGGCCGGCCCCTGGGCGGCGCGCGCCAAGCCGGGCGACACGCTGCGCCTGCTCGGCCCCGGCGGCGCCTACGCGCCCGACCCCGAGGCGGACTGGCACCTGTTCGTCGGCGACGAGAGCGCGTACCCGGCGATCGCCGCGTCGATGGAACGGCTGCCCGCCGCCGCCCGGGCGATCGCGCTCCTGGAGGTGGGCACCGCGGCCGAGGCGCCCACCGGCATCCTGCCCGCGACCCACCCCGACCTGGACCTCGACCTCACCTGGATCACCCGCGACGCCGGCCCCGGCCTGCTCGACGCGCTGCGCGCGCTGGAGTTCCCGACCGGCCGGGTGCACGCATTCGTGCACGGCGAGGCCGGCGTGGTCAAGGAACTGCGCCGACACCTGGTCGACGAGCGCGGCGTCGACCGCGCCGACATCTCCTTCTCCGGCTACTGGCGCAAGGGCCGCGACGAGGACGGCTTCCAGGCGGACAAGGCCGCCGAAAAGGCCGCCGAACGCGCCACCGAACAGCGCGCCTGAACCCGTCCCACCCCTCGGCGGTCCGGGCCCGCACCCACCCCCGGACCGCCGCCGCGCCCCGCCGACACGGGCCGGCAACGGCCGCACGGCGGTCGGGCCGACTCCGGCTCGACCGCGGGCGCGTGCCGCTCGGGCGAACTGCCGGGCCGGCCGGGTGAATCCGCGCGTGGGGCACTACCGCGGGCGATCGAGCCGGCACAGGGTGGTGCCCATGAGACGTCCACCCCACACCGTCACATCCCTGATCGCCCTCGCGACCGCCCTCACCCTCACCGCGGCCGTCGCCCCAGTGGCCCACGCCGACGACGCCCGGCCCACCCCGGGCGCACCCGGGATCGGCGATCCGCTGTTCCCGCTGAGCGGCAACGGCGGCTACCGCGCCGACCACTACACGCTCGCCTTCGACTGGCAGGCGCCCGGCGCCGCGTTCCCGGCCGTCACCACCATGGAGGCCACCGCCACCCAGGCGCTGTCCCGGTTCGACCTCGACTTCGCGGGCAACACCCTCGGCCGGGTCACCGTCGACGGGCGCCCGGCCAAAACCCGCCGCGACGGCGACGAGTTGGTGATCACCCCGGCCCGCCCGCTGCGCAAGGGCCGCTCGTTCACCGTCCGGGTCGAGTACACCGCCGACCCCACCCAGCAGCGCCACCGCGACGACGCCATCGATACGTTCGGCTGGATCCCCACCCCGGACGGCACGGTGATCTACCCGCAGCCCGACGGCGCCAAGATGATCTTCCCGAGCAACGACCACCCGAGCCTGCGCACCCGCACCACGGTCGAGATCACCGCGGCCGACGACCTCACCGCGCTCTCCAACGGCACCCTCGTCAACAAGCGCCCGGCCGCCCCCGGCCGCACCCGCTGGACCTACGACAGCCGGCAACCCGTGGCCGGCCAGCTCTTCCAACTCGCCGTCGGCAAGTACACCCTGATCGACGGCAAAGCCGCCGACGGCACCCGGCTGCGCGACGCGATCCCGCCGGACCTGGTCGACCAGGTCGAGCAGTACCGCTCGCTGACCCCGCGACACCTGGCCTGGGTGACGGACAGGCTCGGCCCGTACCCGTTCGACAGCTACGGCCTGCTCGTCGCGCACACCGACCTCGGCGTCGCGCTGGAGACCCAGGGGTTGTCCCTGCTCCCCAAGGGCGACCTGCTCGGCGACAAGATCAACGCCGAGCGCAACATGGTGCACGAGCTGGTGCACCAGTGGACCGGCGACAGCGTGGCCATCGAACGCTGGTCCGACCTGTGGCTGAGCGAGGGCCACGCCCGCTACTACGAGCGCGTCTACAGCGAGGAGAACGGCGGCGCCGACATGGAGGCGCTGATGCGCGAGGCGTACCGGCAACACGACATCTGGCGCCGGGACACCGGCGCGCCGGCCGAGCCCACCGAGCCGAACCTGTTCAAGCGCATGCGCTACGACGGCTCGGCGCTGGTCTTCTACGCGCTGCGCACCGAGGTCGGCGCGGACACCTTCGCCCGGATCGAACGGGCCTGGACCACCCGCTTCCGGGGCCGCGCCGCAAGCACCGCCGACTACGTGAAGCTGGCCTCCCAGGTCGCCCACCGCGACCTCGCCCCGTTCCTGGACCCGTGGCTGTACGGCGCCAAGACACCGCCGATGCCGGGCCACCCGGACTGGACCGTCGACCCGGCCTGACCGCGCGATCCCGATATCCCGGGCGCGGCGGCCGACCACCGCCGCGCCCGGGCCGGTTCGGCGTGCTCCCGCACGAAACAACCCCGGGAAAGCAACTTTGCCGACCGCCTCTCCCGTGATAGAAACCGGAACGAACGTCCCACTTTATTTTCTATCGACGGGAACTCCCGTGCGTAACCCCTACCGAGACATCTTCACCGCGCCCGGCGCCAAGGGATTCTCGGCGGCCGGCTTCATCGCCCGCATGCCCATCTCGATGACCGGCATCGGCATCGTCACCATGCTCTCCGAACTGCGCGGCGAATACGGCCTGGCCGGCGCGGTGGCGGCCACCTTCGCACTGGCCACCGCGCTGATCGCGCCGCAGGTGTCGCGGATCGTGGACCGCTACGGGCAGGGCCGAATACTTTTGCCGGCCACCGCCGTCAGCGTCTTCGCGATGGGCGCCCTCCTGCTGTGCGCCCGCTACGACGCCCCCGCGTGGACCCTGTTCGTGTGCGCGGTGCCGGCCGGCTGCATGCCCAGCATGGGGGCCATGGTCCGGGCCCGCTGGCTGGTCCTGTACCGCGGCTCGGCGCACCTGCACACGGCGTTCTCGTTCGAGTCCGTGGTCGACGAACTGTGTTTCATCCTGGGCCCGATCATCGCCGTCCAGCTCTCGGTGTCCGTCTTCCCCGAGGCGGGGCCGCTGGCCGCGATCGTCTTCTTCACCGTCGGCGTACTGCTGTTCACCGTGCAGCGCGGCACCGAGCCCCCGCCGCACCCGCGCACCGCCGGCCCGACCAGGTCGGTCATGCGGATCCGGGGGCTCCAGGTGCTCGTGGTCACCCTGATCGCGATCGGCGCCATCTTCGGCACCGTCGACGTGGTCACCATCGCCTTCGCCGAGGAGCACGGCCAACGCAGCAACGCCAGCTTCGTGTTGGCCACCTACGCGGCCGGCTCCTGCATCGCAGGGGTCGCGTTCGGCGCGTTCAAGTTCGCCGCCCCGCTGCCCCGGATGTTGCTGATCAGCGTGGGCTGCACCGCGATCACCATCCTGCCGCTGCAGCTCGTGGGCAACCTGCCCGCACTCGCGGCGACCGTGTTCGTCGCGGGCATGTCCATCTCGCCCACCATGATCCTCACGGTCAGCCTGGTCGAGCGCCTGGTCCCGCCCGCGCGGCTGACCGAGGGCATGACCTGGACCACCACCGGCATCGGCATCGGCGTGGCCGCCGGCTCCTCGCTGTCCGGTCTGGTCGTGGACCACTTCGGCGCCCGGGCCGGCTTCGGCGTCGCGGTCGGCGCGGCCCTCGTCGCGGTCGTGATGGCGCTCGGTGGATACCGTGTGTTGCGGCGGACCGCCCCGCGCGTGGTCGGCACGACCGTCGCGCACGGCGGCTCGCTGCCCCAGGCCGCACCCGTACGAGAAGGTGAGTCCCACTGACCGAGGAAGCCGTCGACGGCCGACGGGCCAAGGGCGAACGCCGGCGCCGCGCGCTGATCGAGGCCACCCTGCGGGTGGTCGAGCGGGACGGCGCCGCGGGGGTCAGCCACCGTTCCGTCTCGCGCGAGGCGGGCCTGCCCACCAGCGCGTCCACGTACTACTTCGCCGGCGTCGACGACCTGCTCACCGCCGCGCTCACCACGTGTATGACCGAGGACGCGGTGCACATCCGGGGGCTCGTCGACACCCCGGGCGACCCCCGGCGCGCGCTGGCCGAGCACCTGCGGCACATCTGCACCGCCCCCGGCCGACTGGTCGCCGAGTACGAGTTGTTCCTGCTCGCCGCCCGCCGCCCGGAGTTGCGCGAGTCGACCGACCACTGGACGGCCGCCGTCACCGACTTCGCGCTGCGCTTCAGCAGCGATCCGGTCCGGGTCCGGGTCTTCGTCGGCGCGCTGGACGGGCTGCTCATCCAGGCCCTGCTCACCGACGCACCGCCGAGCACCGACGAGTGGGAGGCGATGATCCGCGACCTGCTGCCGGGCCCCTGCCTGGCGCCCGCCTGACGCCCGCCCGACCGGCGCGCGGTGTGGTCGCCAGCTCCCCCGCCCGCCGGATGGGCCAGAATCGGGTCATGTCCCGACGCACCTCGCGGCCCCGACCGGACGCCGTCACCGCCGCCTCGCCCTGCCCCTGCGGCCTGTCCGCGACCTATGGCGAGTGTTGCGGCGCCCGCCACGCCGGCTCCCCCGCGCCCACCGCCGAGTCACTGATGCGCTCGCGCTACAGCGCCTTCGTCGTCGGCGACGAGCCGTACCTGCTGCGTACCTGGCACCCGGACACCCGGCCGGACCGGGTCGGCCTCGACGACCGCACCCGCTGGCTGGGCCTGGAGGTGCACGGGAGCACCGACGGCGGCTCGTTCCACCAGGAGGGCACGGTCGAGTTCACCGCGACCTACCTCGAGCGCGGCAACCGGGGCGAGGTGCACGAGCACAGCCGCTTCGTCCGACACGAGGGCGCGTGGGTGTACGTCGGCCCGCTGCCTCCGTCGGCGTAGTCAGGGCCCCGACCGGTTCGCGCACCGCCCGGGTCCGGCTACAGCTCCGACTCGCCCCACTCCGTCACCGTGAGTTCGTCGCCCACCGCCACCTTGCCGGGGCGCAGCACGGCGAACTTGCCGCCGAAGGCCACCCCGCCCTGCGGCGCGCGGCGGTATCCGGCGAACGTGCGCAGCGGTTCCGGGCCGGCCTTGGCCCCGGTGCGCTGGTCGACCAGGGTGACCGCGCACCGGATCGCAAGCTTCGCGTAGCCCAGTTCGGCCTCGCCGAGCGTGAATCGGCGGATCCGGTCCTCGGTGTGCGGTTCGGCCCAGCCGTCCACCACGACGTTCGGCCGGAAGCGGTCCATCGGCAGCGGCGCCTCCCCGCGCTCGGCCAGGCGCGCGTGCAGCAGTGCGAGCGAGGCGCGGGAGAGCACGTGCAGGGGCGAGCTGTCCGCGTAGCCGCAGGTGCCCGGTATCGCTCCGTCGGTCACCCGGTCGTGCTCCGGCGGCACCCGGACCAGGCGGCTCGGCACGCCGAGCGCATCCGACAACCACGCGGCAGGCGCGTCGCCCTGGTCGATGCCCCGATAGGGATCGCCGAACAGGTCCACCTCCCGGCGCGGGCCGTCGGTGTCCACCTCGATCGCGACCGGATCGGCGTCCGGCCGATGCAGGATCAGCCGGGTACCGTCGGCGTCGATCTCCGGTCGGATCGACGCCAGGCGAGGATCCCGTCGCTGGGTGCGGAAGACGCCGTCCGGATCGGTCACCATGAAGGTCCGGTCGTGGGCGAGCCCGGCGGGGGTGAGCAAGGTGCGCTCCACCGGGATGCCGGCGCACCCCTTGACGGGGTAGTGGATCAGTTCGACTACGGAGATCATCATCCGAGCCTATCGACGGCCGCGACACGTGCGCCGAGCGGCCGTGCGACCCTTGTTACCGACCCGTAGCACTGCTTGACTACCGGACATGTCGACGCACGAGGTCACCAATCAGGTCCCGGCTTTGACCGCGCGGGAGGCCGCCGCCGACCCGGCCCTGTTCGAGGCGCTGCACCGCGAGCGGGCGGGTTGGGCCGAGGCCGAGGTGCGCGAGTTGGGCCTGCGCGCGTGGGACGAACCGGCGCGGGAGTGGGGCCGGTTGGCCAACGAGCACGAGCCGATCCTGCGCAGCCACGACCGCACCGGGCACCGCATCGACGAGGTCGAGTTCCATCCGGCCTGGCACGAGTTGATGACCGTCGCGATCGAACACGGCCTGCACGCGAGCCCGTGGCAGGACGACCGGGTCGGCGCCCACGTCGCGCGCGCGGCGAAGTTGTACGCGTGGGGCCAGGTCGAGGCGGGGCACATGTGTCCGCTGTCGATGACCTACGCGTCGGTGCCGGTGCTCCGGGTCGAGCCGGAACTGGCCGAGCGCTACGAGCCGTTGCTGGCGGCGCGGACGTACGACTTCGGGTTGCGCGAGCCGACCGCCAAGCGCGGGCTGCTGGCCGGCATGTCGATGACCGAGAAGCAGGGCGGCTCCGACGTACGGACCAACACCACACTCGCGGCTCCGACGGCGGACGGGTCGTACCGGCTGACCGGGCACAAGTGGTTCACCTCCGCGCCGATGTCCGACCTGTTCCTGACCCTGGCCCAGGCCCCCGGCGGGTTGTCCTGCTTCCTGGTCCCCAGGGTGCTCCCGGACGGCACGCGCAATACGTTCCGGCTGATGCGGCTCAAGGACAAGCTCGGCAACCGGTCGAACGCGTCGGCCGAGATCGAGTACGAGGGCGCGTACGCCCGCCTCGTCGGTGCCGAGGGCGAGGGGGTGCGGACCATCGTCACCATGGTCAACGCCACCCGGCTCGACTGCGTGATCGGCGCGGCCGTCGGGATGCGGGTCGGCGCGGTCCGCGCGGCGCACCACGCGGCGCACCGGTGGGCGTTCGGCGCGGCGCTGATCCACCAGCCGCTGATGCGCAACGTGCTGGCCGACCTGGTGATCGAGTCGGAGGCGGCGACCACGGTGGCGATGCGGCTCGCGGGCGCGGCCGACCGGGCGCTGCGCGGGGATCCGGCCGAGGCGGCGTTTCGTCGGATCGCGGTCGCGGTGTCGAAGTACTGGGTGTGCAAGCGCGGTCCGATGCACGCGGCCGAGGCGTTGGAGTGTCTGGGCGGCAACGGCTACGTCGAGGAGTCGGGGCTGCCCCGGCTGTACCGGGAGGCGCCGCTGGTGTCCATCTGGGAGGGCTCCGGCAATGTCGCCGCGCTCGACGCGTTGCGCGCGATGGCCCGCGAACCGGCGTGCGTGGACGCGTACTTCGCCGAGATCGACGCGGTCGCCGGGGCGGATCGCCGACTCGACGCGGCGGCCGCGGCGCTGCGCAAGGAGTTGGCCGATCCGAGCGAGGCGGAGTTCCGGGCCCGGCGGCTCGTCGAGTCGATGGCGGTACTGCTCCAGGGCGCACTGCTCGTGCGGTACGCGAACCCGGCGGCCGACGCGTTCTGCGCGACGCGGTTGGCCCGCGAGGGCGGCCACGCCTTCGGCACGCTCCCGGCCGGCACCGACACGGCGCCGCTGCTGGCCCGAGTCCCCGGTGCGTAGCGCAACGGGAACGGGGACAGCGACGGGACGGGAACCGTGACCGGAACAGAACACACGCCCTAAGCTCCCGTTCATGATCAACTCTGTCGGACTTGTCATCTTCGACTGCGACGGCGTCCTCGTGGACAGCGAGCCGATCGCCATCCGGGTGCACGTGGCGCTCGGCGCCGAGCACGGCTGGCCGTTGACCCCCGCCGACGTGATCGAGCGGTTCGTCGGCCGCTCGTCCACGGCGATCGCCGAGCAGATCGCCGAGCGTGTCGGGCCGGACGTGGCCGCCGAGTGGACCCGGGGCTTCGAGGCGCGGCACCGGGACGAGGTCGAGGCGGGCCTGAGTCCGGTCGAGGGCATCGAGTACGCCGTGGACACCCTCGCCGACCTGGGCCTGCCCACGTGCGTGGCCTCCAGTGGCAGCCACGACAAGATGGCCCACACCCTCGGCCGAACCGGCCTGTACGACCGCTTCGCGGGCCGGATATTCAGCGCGACCGAGGTCGCTCACGGCAAGCCCGCCCCCGACGTCTTCCTCCACGCCGCGGCCCGGATGGGCGTCGCCCCGGAACACTGCGTCGTGGTCGAGGACAGCCTCAACGGCCTACGCGCCGCCCGCGCGGCAGGCATGCGCTCCTTCGCCTACGCGGGCGATCTGATCCCCCCGCACCTGCTGGAGGGCCCGACCACCACGGTCTTCAAGTCGATGCGAGACCTGCCGGCCCTGATCACCGGCACCCCCTGACCCACGACACGGCCGGGCCGCCGGGGGCGGCCGGCGGGGGCGGCCGGTGGCGGCGGCTGCCCGCTCCGGATCAGGCCTGGTTGGTCGCGACCACTCGGGCGACCACCTCGGCCGCCCGGGCGGCCGGTACGCCGAGGGCCACCAGAGCCGCCGCCGCCTGGTCCTCGGCGGTCACCACGATGTCCGCCTCGGCTGCCTGGAGGAGCGCGACGCACATCCCCTCCAGCGCGAGCGCCAGCACCGACGCGGGCAGATGGTCCGCGAACACGCCGCTGCGCTGGCCGGCCGCGATCAGCTCGATCGAGCGCTCCCGGACCGGTGCCAGCATGGCCGGGATCCCGCCGTCCTTCAGGTTGCGCTGGGCGAAGCCGATCAGCAGCCGATAGCGCTCCCCGCCCTCCCACGCGGCGAGATCGAACCGCGCCACCGCCTCCTCGGGCGAGTCACCCGCACGCCGCGCACCCTCGACCGCGGCCAGGATGTCCCGCCGCGCCTCCTCCGCGAGCCCGGCGACCAGCGCCTCCCGGCTCGGGAAGTGCCCGTACACGGTGCGCCGCACCACTCCCGCCGCGCGTGCGATGTCGTCCATCGACGCGTCGGCGTCGCGGATCAGTTCGCTGCGGGCCACCGCCAGGATCCGCTCCCGGTTCGACTGCGCGTTGCGCCGACGTGGCGGCGTACTCGCGGTGGCGGGCGCCGCGGGCGCGTCGCCGACCGCTGCGGCACCGACCGCTGCGGCACCGGCCGGAATCCGTGCGGCGCCCGGTTTCGTCTCCATCGCGCGTTCCTCCCTGGGGTGACCTGGAGCCTGCCAGAGATCCGGCCCTGTCGGCACCGACACTCCGCTCCGATGCGGCGAATCGACCGATTCACCCGACTCGTTCCACAATATTTGCACAGCCGTGTGCAATCAACTAAGTTGCACATCGTTGTGCAATTACTGCGGCTGCGCCGGCCGCCTGCTCCGAAAGGCGTTCGATGTCCGTCTTCGCCACCACGCCGGTCGATCGCATGGACCGGCCGTACACCCGCCGCTGGTGGGCCCTGGGCGTGCTCTGCCTGAGCCTGCTGATCATCGTCATGGCCAACACCTCGCTGATCGTGGCGGCCCCCGACATGACCCGGGACCTGGGCCTGTCCAGCCGCGACCTGCAATGGGTGATCGACGCCTACACCGTCCCTTACGCGGCGCTGATGCTCGTGCTCGGCGCGATCGGCGACAAGTACAGCCGCCGCGCCGCGCTCATCACCGGCCTGGTGGTGTTCGCCGCGGGCTCCGTCGCCGGTTCCCTGGTCCACTCGACCAGCGGCGTGATCATCGCCCGCGCGGTGATGGGCCTGGGCGCCGCGGTGATCATGCCCGCGACCCTGTCCCTGCTGGTCGCCTCCTTCCCGCGCAGCGAGCGGGCCAAGGCGATCACCGCGTGGACCGCGACCTCGGGCCTGGCGATCGCACTCGGCCCGCTGATCGCCGGCTGGCTCCTGGAGCGCCACGCGTGGGGCTCGACCTTCCTGATCAACGTGCCCGTCGCGCTGATCGCCGTGGTCGCCGCGCTGTTCGTGGTCCCGCCGTCGAAGGCGCACGACTACGGCCGGCTCGACCTGGTCGGCGGCGCGCTGTCCATCGTCACGCTCGGCTCGCTGGTGTACGCGATCATCGAGGGCCCGCACTTCGGCTGGGGCACCGGCCCGGTGACCGCGCTGGTCCTCTTCGTCCTGGGCCTCGGCTCGTTCATCGGCTGGGAACTGCGGCACCCGCGCCCGATCTTCGACCTGCGCAAGTTCGGCGAGCGGGTCTTCTCCGGATCGATGCTCGCCGTACTGCTGTTCTTCCTGGGCACCTTCGGCGCGATCTACTTCCTCACCCAGCACCTCCAGTTCGTGCTCGGCTACAGCCCGCTGGAGACCGGCGTCCGACTGCTGCCGCTGGCCGGCGCGGTCTGCCTGGGCGCGATCGCCACCGGGCAGCTCACCCCGCGACTCGGCATGCGGGTGACGGTGACCGGCGGGATGGCCCTCGGCACCCTCGGGGTACTGCTGATGACCCGGGTCTCGGACGGCTCCGGCTACACCGACTTCCTCGCCCCGCTGCTTCTGCTCGGCGTCGCGATCGGGCTGAGCGTGTCGCCCTGCACCGAGGCGATCATGGGCTCGTTCCCGGAAAACGAACTGGGCGCGGGCGGCGGCGTCAACGACACCGCGGTGGAACTCGGCGGCGCCCTCGGCATCGCGATCCTGGGCTCGGTACTGGCCACCTCGTACGAGTCGGAACTGACCAAGGCCGTAGACGGCAAGCTGCCCCCGGAAGCCATGAACGTGGCCCAGGACTCGATCGGCGGAGCGCTCGCCGCAGCCGAACAGGTAGGCCACGTAGCCGGCCCCCAACAGGCCCAAGCCCTGGTCCAAGCCGCCGACCACGCCTTCACCCAGGCGGTGGCCCACACCAGCCTGATCGGCGGAATCATCCTGGCAGCAGGCACGATCCTGGTCGCCCTGATCCTCCCGAACCGAACCAAGCAACCCCAAAAGCAGGAAGCCCCCCAAGAAACCCAATCCCCCAACCCCACCAAACAGCCGGTCGCCTAACCCCGACACCCCTCCCGGCGGGGCAGGTCGCGACAACGACTCTCATTGGGCGCTTCGCGCCGGCTCGCGAGGGACCACTTTTCCGCTCCCCCGCTTCGCTCCTCCGCAGAAAAGCGGCCCCTCGCTCGGGGCCGGATGCCCCTCCGCTTCGCTCCGGGCCACCCAGCCCGAACTTTGCGGCTCCGCCGCTCTCCGCGCTGCGCGCGTCGATCGCGCGAGTGGGCCGGGTCGTGGGCGCTGACGCGCCACGGGGGCGTGCGTGGGGTGGGGTGGTGCTTGGTCGCGGGGCCGGATTGGCGTCGTCGATGCTTCAAACCCCAGCGTGTTCGCCTGAGGCAACGGGTGGAGCGGGTGGGTACACCAACCGGACTCGGCCAAAGCGCAACCGCAGCGCGCGATGGTCGGCGTCGAGACCGAGGCGAAGCCGCCCGCACAAGGCCACATCGCGGCCGGCCGGACCCCCGCGCGCCCACGGCAACAACCGCACCCGACTCGGGCCGGCCAAACCGCCGCGCCCCGCCCCGTGCCGCTCACGTGCGTCCCAGCATCCTGACCGCCCGCCCCACCCAAGCCTCGAAGCGTTGCCATTCGACCAATTCGTCGCCCGTGCGCGGCTCCGGCCAATCCAACAGCGCGTCGCCCGCATCGAGCAGGTCCCAGTACGGATGGTGCTCCGCCGCACGACCGGACGCCTTCGCGTACGCGGGCAGAAACTCCTCCGCCACGGCCACCCCGTGGCTGAGCGCCAGGTTGAGCCGCATCCGGGCCAGGTCCACCCCACGCGGACCGACACAGCCCGTGGTCCAGTCCACCACCCCGCCGATCTCCTCGCCCAGCCACAGCAGTTGCCCGCCATGGAAGTCCCGGTGGATGAACCCCGGCTCGGCCGACGGCGCTTCCTCAGCGAGCGCAGCGAACATGCGCTGCCACACGTGCGGCCGCGTGGTCCACGCCGGCACCGCCCGCGCCCCGTCGACCGCCGGATCGTAGTAGGTGGCGTATTCCCCCAAACCCGCCCCATCCGCATCGACCGCGTGGATCGCCGCCAACACCTCGGCCGCCCGGCCCAGCAGCACGGCCGGGTCCGCCGGCGACTCGGGCGTACCCGGCACCCGCGTGGTCAACAGCGCCGGCTCCGCCCCCGCCAACCGCGCCGCGACCAACTCCGGCGCGGACACTGGCGTTTCGGCGAGCAGACGAAGCGTGCGGGCCTCCTGCTCGGGCCGGTACCACGGGTCCCGGGCGAGCCGCTCCGTGTCGTGGAAGACCCGCAGAACCAGATCGCCCACCGTGTAGAGCCGGTTGGCCCCGATTCCCATGGGCTCGACCGGCAGATCGCCGACGATCTCCCGCAACCAGGCAAGCGTTTCGGCATTCGGCATCGGTTCGGACTCGGACACGGCCACGGCCACGGACACGGATCGGGCTCCTGTTCGGCGACGGATTCACTCGCCGGCGGTCGCCGGCGCGGCGCCGCCCGCCGACAAGCCTGCCAGGTGCCGCCCCCTTCCGCGGCCTCCAGGGCATCGGCGCGGCGACGTTGCTCGCCACCGGGCTCCCGCTGATCGCCCAGGCGTACTACGCCGCCGACGGCGTTCGCGAGCTGTGTGCCGCGATGCGCGCGTGGTGCACCCGCGCGCGGTGACCATCGCCGCGACGGCCCCGGTGGACTCGGTCGACGAACAGTTCGCCTTCACGATCGACGTGCTCGCACAAAACATCGAAACGCCGCTCCGCCAAGCGCCCTGAGCAAACCTGGGGCGCGTCTTCAAGCCCTAGGCGGAAAGCGCGTCCGGATCGGGGATCGCGCACACCGCCGCGACCTCGTCCAGCGACAGTCCCAGCTCCAGGGCCAGCGCCGCGATCGTGAAGAACGCCGGGGTCGGCGCCCGGCCGGTCTCGATCTTGCGCAGCGTCTCCGGCGACAGTCCGGCCGCGACGGCGACGTGGCCGATGCTGCGTTCGCCGCGCGCGCCGCGCAGCAGCGCGCCCAGCTGCAGGCCGCGCGCTCGTTCCAGTGGGGTCAGCGGGGTTCGCACCATGACCGTGATACTAATACCGGTATAAGAATTGGTCGAGGAGGGGACCCATGGTCGAAATCAAGACCCGAGCCGAAATAGCCGCGATGCGCGAGGCCGGGAGAGTCGTGGGACAGGCCCTGGAGGCGACCCGCAAGGTCGCCGCCATCGGCGTGTCGCTGAAGGAACTGGACGAGGTCGCGCACACGATCCTGCGCGAGGCGGGGGCAACGTCCCCGTTCCTGGGCTACCAGCCGTCGTTCGCGCCCGTCCCGTTCCCGGGCGTGATCTGCGCGTCGGTCAACGACGCCGTGGTGCACGGCATCCCGACCGACTACCGGCTGCGCGACGGCGACCTGGTCAGCATCGACTGCGGCGCGACCCTGCGCGGTTGGACCGGCGACGCCGCGATCACCTTCACCGTCGGCACGCCGCGCCCGAAGGACCTGACGCTGATCGCCGACACCCGGCGCGCACTCGAAGCGGGCATCGCGGCGGCCGTACCCGGCGGCCGGTTGAGCGACATCTCCGCCGCGATCGGCGCGGTCGCCCGCGGGGCCGGCTACGGCATGCCGCGCGACTGGGGCGGCCACGGCATCGGCCGCACGATGCACGAGGACCCGCACGTACAAAACGAGGGCCGCCCCGGACGCGGCATGGCGCTGCGCCCCGGCCTGACCCTGGCCCTGGAGCCGATGTTGCTCGCCGGCGGCAAGGACGCGTGCTACACCGCCCGGGACGGCTGGACGTTCCACACCTCTGACGGCTCCCGCGCCGCGCACATCGAACACACCATCGCGATCACCGAGGACGGCCCGCAGATCCTGACCCTGCCCTGAACCCACGCCCCCGGAACCCTTGGCCCCGCCCGAGGGGCTCCCGCCCGAGCCGGGGCCTACCCCACCCGAACCGTCCGCCCCTCGCGCCGGGACACCACACACGCCTCGGCCACAGCCTGCGCCGCGAGCGCGTCGGCGCCCGGACAGGGGTTGGCGATGCGACCGGCGGCCATCGCCACGAACGCGGCCAGCTCCGCACGGTAGGCGTCGCCGAATCGGGTCAGGAAGTCGCCCTCGGTGACGCCGCCGCAGGCATGGGTCCCGGCGGTGCCGGCCAGTTCCAGCCGCACGTCGTAGCCCGGCTCGTGCCGCCGACCCGCGTGCGCGGTGCCGAGCGTGCCGTCGGCGAGCCGGAACAGCACCGCCGACACGTCGACGTCGTCGTGCTCCCGGAACACCGCCGCGCCCCGGTTCGCCCCGATCGCGGTCACCTCGACGATCGGCACACCGGTCACCCACGGCACGATGTCGAAGTCGTGGATGTGCGTGTCCCGATAGATGCCGCCCGAGGTCGGCACGAACGCGGCCGGCGGCGGCCGGCGATCCACGCTCACCGCGTGCACCCGGGTCACCGTGCCGAGCCCGCCGGCCTCGACCGCCCCCCGCGCCGCGACGTACATCGGGTCGAATCGGCGCTGGAAACCCACCTGAAGGCCGGCCCCGCGCGCCTCCACATACGCCACCGCCTCGCGCGCGAGGATCGGGTCGAGCGCGATCGGCTTCTCGCACAGGATCGGCAACTTCGCGTCCGCCGCCGCCCGCAGCAGCCCGACGTGCGCCGAGGTCGGCGCGGCGACCACCACGGCGTCCACCGCCGCGAACACCTCGTCGAGCCCGACCGCCGCGACGCCGGCCGCCCGGGCGAACTGCTCGGCCCGCCCCCGATCCACATCCGCGACGACAACCCGCTCGACCGCCGCGATCTCGCTCAACGCCCGGGCGTGAAACCCCCCGATCCGCCCGACCCCGATCACTCCGACCCGCATACCGCCCCCTTGCACACCCACACCACCCGGGCCAACCGGATCACCGAAACCCAACCACACCCGCACCCACGCCCCGAGCCCCGTCCACCCGCACCACGCCCACCATCGAGTGACCCCGAACACCACCGAGCGAGTGGCACCGGCGAACACACCGCCCGCGCTGCCGGAATGACTCGCCCGATGGGGGTAGTCGTGGAGGAATGACCATCCCCCGCCGCTCGCTGTTCCTGACCGTCCCGGCCGCACTGGCCCTCTCCGGCCTGCCCTCGGCCCGGAACTCGGCCGCCGGCGCCCCGGATTCCGCCACGACGCTCCCGCCCGCGCCCGCCCGACCCGGCGTTCCCCTTCCCGCGCCCATCGGCGCCCGCCTGGCGGGGCACATCCCGCCCGAGACCACCCAGTTGTTGCTGGTCGTCGGCGACGACCGGAACGCGGACTCCGGCACCGCCTCGTTCTGGACCCGCGAGTCCGACGGCTGGCGGCCCCGCGACGCGTGGCCCGCGCACAACGGCCGGGAAGGCTGGACGTTCGACCACCACGAGAACGACCTGCGCACGCCGATCGGCGTGTACACCCTGACCGACGCCGGCGGCCTGCGCCCCGATCCCGGCACCCGGCTGTCCTACGACCGCTCCGACGACTTCGCGATCGACGGCACCGGCTTCGCCGGCGAACCCCTGGCCGGCACCTTCGACCACGTGATCGCGATCGACTACAACCGGGTGCCCGGGACCTCGCCGCTGGACCCGGTCCGCCCGCGCGGCGACGAGTTCGGCGGCGACATCTGGCTGCACATCGACCACGGCGGTGCCACCCACGGCTGCGTCACCCTGCCGCCCGAGGCGCTGGTGTCGCTGCTGCGCGTCCTGGACCCGGCCGCGCGTCCGGTCGTGGTGCTCGGCGACGGCCCGGCGCTGGCCCAGGACGGCCCCGCTTCCTGACCTCGTGGCAGGGCTCTTACCCTGTCCGGGTGACCTCCGCCAAGCTCCGTCCGCTGCCCGCCGAAGTGATCACCCTGCTGGATCAACTCACCCCCTGCCCCCGCCTGGTCGAACATCTGCGCATCGTGCACGACGTCGCGTGCCGGCTGTGCGACTGGGTCGCGGCGACCTTCCCGGAACTGGCCTTCGACCGCGACGCGGTGCTATTCGGCGCCGCCACCCACGACATCGGGAAGACCCTGCACCCGGAGGAGTTGTCCGGTCCGGGTTCGTGTCACGAGCAGGCCGGCTACGACCTGCTCACCGCCCAGGGGGTGTGCCCGTCCCGAGCCCGCTTCGCCCGTACCCACGCGGCCTGGAACCCGACCGACCCGGACGAACTCCTGGTCAGCCTGTCCGACAAGGTCTGGAAGGGAAGGCGGGTGGCCGCCCTGGAACAGGACCTGATCACGCTGCTCGCGACCGCCTCGGGCCGCCCGGAGTGGGAAATCTTCCAGGCCCTCGACGACTTCGTGACCACGATCGAAACCGACTCGCTCCTGTTCTGACCCCGCTCAGCGCGGCAACCGCCGCCACAGCGCCCGAGGCAGCACCCGCATCCCGGCGAACACCGGCCGCAGCGTGCCCGGCACCCACACCTCGCCCCGGCCCCGCAGCAGCGCCCGCACCGTCGCGTCCGCCACCTGCTCCGGCGTGCTGGACAACGGCGCCGGCGACATGCCTCGGGTCATCCGTCCCACCACGAACCCGGGCCGGACCAGCAACAGCCGTACCCCGCTGCCCGCGAGCGCGTCGGCCAGACCACTCGCGAAGCCGTCCAGACCGGCCTTGGCCGAGCCGTACACGTAGTTCGCCCGCCGTACCCGGACCCCGGCCACGGACGAGAAGACCACCAGCCGGCCGTGCCCCTGCGCGCGCAACACGGCGGCGAGATGGGTCAGCACGCTCACATGCGCGGTGTAATCGGTGTGCACCACCGCGACCGCGTGCGCCGCGTCGACCTCGGCCCGGCGCTGATCGCCCAGGATGCCGAACGCGGTGACCACGACGTCCAGCGCCCCGTGCCGGGCGATCACGTCGTCCAGCATCGGCCGATGCGTGGCCAGATCGTCCGCGTCGAACTCGACCCGATCCACCCGCCGGGCGCCGGCTTCGAGCAGCCGCGCCTCCTCGTCGTCGAGGTCGTGACTGCGCCGCGCGGCCAGCACGACGGTGCGCGCGCCGCGGGCGATCAGCCGCTCCGCGACCGCCACCCCGATCTCACTGCGGCCTCCGAGGACCAAAACGGTTCCACTCACGGGCACAGTCTGCCGGATTCCCGGCCCGGGCCCGCTCCCCGTACTCGGCGCCGACTCAATAGCCTTGTCCGCGTGACGCCGAACCCGAATCCGAACCAGGCCGCGCGCACCGACCCGGCCCCGGACCCCCGACCCGTCGTACTGCGCGGAGCCGAGGCCGCCGCGTCCGCGGCCGAACCGCTGCGGGCGATCCTGGCCGAGCTGATCAACGACGGCGCCGCACTCGGCTGGGTGGATCCGCCGGACCTCGCCGAGGTGGGCGACCTGCTCACCGGCCTCGCCGAGGCGCAGCGGTCGGGCGACGCCGCGCTGCGGTTCGCGTACGCGGGCGAGGAGCTGCTCGGGTTCGGCTACTGGCGGCGCTACATCCGGCCGACCCATCGGCCCAACGCCGACCTGGAGAAGCTCGCGGTGGCGCTGCCCGCGCACGGTCGCGGCATCGGCCGGCGGCTCACCGAGGCGTTGCTCGACGACGCGCGGGCCGCGGCGGTCGAGATCCTCACCCTCGACGCCCGGGGCGACAACGTCGGCGCGCTGCGGCTGTACCGCTCGCTCGGCTTCGTCGAGTACGGGCGCCTGCACGACTTCGTCGCGGTCGGCGCGCGCCGCTACGACAAGTACTTCTACTCGATCGACCTGCGCGCCTCCGTCGCGTGATCGGCCGCCGCCGGGGCCGCCGGGCCGAGGCCGGCGCGGAGCCGGGTCGCCCGCATCCGCAACCACCACCGGCCACGCCCCCGACGGTGCCGGACACCGCGGCGCTGCTGCGCGCGGACGCGCCGGCGGCGGCCTGGGCCGCGGCGTTGACCGAGGCCGAGGCCGACAGCCGGATCGAGGTCGAGCTACCCGCCGGCGACCGGCTCGCCGCGGTGCTCCTGGACCTGTCCGTCCCCCACGAGGACGTGGGCGAACTGCTCTCCGCCCGGTCCGCGCTGCTCGCCGACCCGGTGCTGCGCGAGCTGTTCGAACGGGCCGTCCGGGTGCTGGCGGCCGACATGGGCACGCCCACCCGGCGCCGCCCCTTCCCGCCGCTGCCGGCCGCGGCGGGCGCGGGGGCCCGGTGGTTCCACGTGTACGTGTACGTCGCCGCGCTCCCGCACGTACTGGCCCACCACCACGGGCTCGGCATCCCACCCGAGGTGTCCCGCCGCACCCTCGCCGACCTGGGCCGGCACATGGCACTGCATCGGCGCAGGCACGGCTCGGGCGGATTGAGCGCGCGGCACTGGCCGGGTTACCACTTCCGCGGCGAGCTGTACCAGCTCGGCCGGCTCCAGTTCCAACGTTCGACGATGGGCGAGACGGCAGCGGCGAGCGCCACGGCGTTCGGGCTCGACCACGGCCCCGAGGACCCCGCGCTGGAGCTGCACATCCCGGATTTCCTCGGCCCGATGTCCCCGGAGGCGTGCGACGAGTCCTTGAACCTCGCCCGCGCATTCTTCCCGCGCCACTACCCGAGCGAGCGTTACAGGATCGCGGTCTGCGGTTCCTGGCTCCTCGACCCGCAGTTACGCGAGTACCTACCACCCGAGTCCAACATCATCCGCTTCCAAAGCCGCTTCCACCTGTACACAGACCCAACCGGACCAAAATCGGACGACACCGCCCCCATCGGCTTCATCTTCGGCAACCCCGACCTACCCACCACATCCCTTCCCCAAGACACATCCCTACAACGCGCAATCACCACCCACCTACACACCGGCCGCCACTGGCACATCCGCACCGGCTGGTTCGAGCTGTAACCCCGATCGACCTCGCCTCGTCGCCTCGGCGCGCGCCGTCGGCGGCGACATCACGGCCGGTCGGTGGGTTCGGGGACTGGGGTGGTTCGGACGAAGACGCCGGCGCGGGCCGCTGTCTCGGCTGCGTCGGCTGCGCGGCGGGCCTGGTCGGTGTCGACCGGTTCGCGGGTGATGAACAGGCGGTAGTACAGCGCGCCGACGGCCGTGCGCACCACCTCGCCCGCGTCGGTACCCGCCGGCAACTCCCCGCGCTCGACGGCTCGTTGCACCACCACCTCGGCCTGGGCGAGTCGACCGACGAGAAAGCCGTGCAGTGCCGCGCCCGTGGTCGGATCCCGCACCGCCGCCGCCACGAGGGCCCGTGCGATCGGCCCGCGCCCGGGGTCCTCGAAACCCGACACCACCATCGCGGTGATCGCCCGCAGATCGTCGCGAAGCACACCGGTGTCGGGCAGCGGCCACGGCTCCTCCGCCGCGAGGTCGAGCGCGTCGGCGGCCAGCCCGGCCGCGTTGCGCCAGCGCCGGTACACCGTCGTCTTGTGCACCCCCGAGCGCACGGCGACCGCCTCCACGGTCAACCCGTCGAAGCCCTTGTCCGCCAATTCGGCCAGCGTCGCCCGCCGCACCGCGTCCCGGGTCCGCGCGGTGCGCCCCCCGGGCCGCGCCTCACCCACACCACTCACCCGACACCCCAAAAGCAACCCGGTTGCATTAGCAATACCCCGCCCGTCATACTCATTCTAATGCAACAAGGTTGCATTAGATCCGCTCACCCGTAAACACCCGCCCGCGTCGCACCGCACGAGAGAAGGCCCGGATGACCACCCCCACCGCGATCACCGGACTCCCGGTCGCCGACCGCGAGTCCGGCCCGTACTCGATCGCCGTCGGCCCGGACGGCGCCCTGTGGTTCACCCTGGTGCACGCCGGTCGCGTCGGCCGGCTGGACCCCGCAGACGGGCAGGCCACGATCCACGATCTCGGCGACCCGACCTGCGGCCCGACCGTGCTGGTCGCGGGCCCCGACGACGCGCTGTGGTTCACCGAGTACAAGGCCCACCGCATCGGCCGAATCGCCCCGACCGGCACGGTGACCCACTTCGACCTGCCCACCGCCGATTCCGGGCCGTACGGGATCACCCGCGGCCCCGACGGCGCGCTGTGGTTCACCGAGACCACCGCGAACCGCATCGGCCGGATCACCACGACCGGCGCGGTCACCACGTTCGACCTGCCGATCCCGGCCGCGTTCCCGTCGGCGATCACCACCGGCGCCGACGGCGCGCTGTGGTTCACCCTCAACGCCGCCAACGCGCTCGGCCGGATCACCACGACCGGCGCGGTGACCATGTACCCGCTGGCCACCCCGGGCGCGGCCCCGGTCGGGATCGCGGCCGACCCCGACGGCTCGGTGTGGTTCACCGAGATCGGCGCGGGCGCGATCGGTCGCCGCACGGCGACCGGCGAGTTCACCCAATTCCCGCTGCCGGACCGGGAGTCTCGCCCGCACGCGGTGGCGTTGGACGCGGCCGGCCACTGCTGGTTCACCGAATGGGCCGCGAACCGGGTCGGCCGACTCGCCCGGGAGGGCACTCTGACGGAGTACGACTTGCCCGGCGTCGCCGCCGAACCGCACGGCCTCACCCAGGGCCCCGACGGCGCGATCTGGGTCGCCCTGGAGGCAGGCAGCCTGGCCCGCGTCGAGCCCTGAATCACCCGAAAACCGCTGGTGAACACCGATTCGCCGCCCGATCCGCCACCCCTTCCCGGATTCGACCCGGCGCCGAACACGCCCCCCATGCGCCCCTGTACGCGCCCTCGCACGCGAAACGAACCGCAGGCGACACCGATCACGAAATGGTGCAAAGCATGACAAAAAGTGCCTATGGTCGAAGGCACGGGGCGTCGCCGAGCCCGGCGATGTGGTCACCACGAGGGAGCACACGATGCTTACTCAGCACGTTCGTCAGTCCACACCGGTCCACGCCGGTACCGTCGCGTCGCTCATGATCGAGCAGGAGACGACCATCAGCGACGCTCCGCTGTGCGTGCCGGAAGACTTCGGCGGCGGCGTCGGCCTGCTGCTGGCCGGCCTGCTCCTGTCCCCGAAGCCCCCGAAGGAGCGGTGACCCGGACGAATCGTCCGTGACACCACCGGTTCCGACGGAAAGTTGAACACCACCATGCCCTTCGCCGGCACCTCGCCACACGAGGACTACACGGCGGCGGTCGAGCGAGTGGCAGGCCAGGCCCTCGGCGTCCTCATGGACGCCGGGGGCGCGGTCGTGCCCGCCGGATTCGCCGCCGACGACCTGCACACAGCACAAACCCGCGACCCCGACGCCGACTTGCCCGGCCTGCGGGTCCTGGGCTCGGACGCGCTCGCCCCCCACGTCCTGCGCGGCACGCCCGTGCCGACCGATCGAGCCGAGGCCGCCGCCAGGGCGTTCGCCGTCTTCCCGCCCGACGCGGTGGGCGCCTCGCCCGACACCGCGTGGATCGTCACCTGGCGCGACTGGGCGACCGCCCGCACCCTGACCCGCTTCGGCCTGACCGTGGACGTGCCCGTCCCCGGCGACGGCGCCCAGGTCGCGGACGCGTCGTCCTGGCAGACCTGGTCGGTGCGCATGGCCCAGCTGTCCTCCCTGGCCCTGCCCGGCCTGGACGGCCCCATCCACACCGCCGCCCGCGAGGGCGCCGAGGCCCTGTCCCGGGGGCTGGTACGGGCGATGTTGCGCCGCGACTACCGCACCGCCGCCCGGATCGCCCGCTGGCTCGCGTGGGTGGCCGCCGACGGCGTCGCCCCGCCGCTGGACCTCGCGCCGCTGCTGCGCCACGTCCGGCTGTTCGGCGGCGGCAGCACCCGTACCGTGCTCGACACCCGTATCGCCCAACACGTGACCGGGCTGGAGGGCTCATGAACGCCGAGGTGCTCAAGACCGCGCACACCATCGGCTCGCGGGCGTTGCGCTGGCTGCACGACAACGCCGGGTTCGGCACCCTGCCCACGCACACCATCGTCGACTTCAACGACCGCGACGGCGCGTACAAGCCGCTCGGCGAGACCGCGCTGGCCACCTCCCTGATGTTGCGCGAGGGGGTCGCCGGGCCGGGCGACCTGGCCACCGCGCGCAACCTGATCGGCTTCGCCTGGGAGCAGTTCCAGTGCGGGAACTTCCTCTACGAGCGCCAGCTCCGGCACCCGCTGATCACCGATCCGCTGGAGACGTACGCGCACTTCGCCCGGGCGGGCCTGCGGCACGAGCCGATGGATCGCCTGCAGGAGCACCTGGCCGAGCTGCGCTCGGTGCAGGGGATCGAACTGATGCCCAACCGGCGGCTCGCGGTGGCCAACGCGAGCCGGGTCGCCGGATCGAACCGCCGATTCGACTGGGCGGCGCTCGCCGCCGACACCTGGTTGGGGCTGACTCCCGAGCCGTGGCTGATCGACTGGATGACCGCGTACTGCATGACCCACACGGTGTTCCACGTCACCGACTGGGGGGCGCATCCGGAACTGTTGCCCGCCGAGATCCAGGACTATCTGCGGCTCTGGTTGCCGGTGTGGGTGGACATCTGGGCCGAGGTGTCGCAGTTCGACCTGGTCGGCGAGTTGTTGGCGGTCGACGCGTGTCTGACCGAGCCGGTCTGTGACGCGCAGGGCTGGGAGCGGCTCGCGGCGGCACAGCACGAGGACGGGCTGCTGCCGCGTGACGCGGATCCGATCGACGAGGACCCGAAGCAGGCGTTCAAGGACCACGAGCACACCGCCGTGGTCGCGATCGTCGCCGGCACCATCACGCTGGCGCGCTCCCTGGGTACCGCAACGGCCCCCGTTCCCGCGTGAGCGAGTCGTCCGCACGGTTGTTGGCACCGCTGTTGCGGACCGTGCCCTCGGCCGGCGCGCTGGTCGTGGGCACGGTCCGGGCCGGCGAGTCGTCGGTGGTGTGCCGAGGGCCCGCGGTGGACGCCGACGCCCGGTTCGAACTGGGCTCGGTGACCAAAACGTTCACCGCGCTGCTGTTGGCCGACGCGGTGGCGCGCGGTGAGGCCCGCCTCGACGATCCGCTGATCACCTACCTGCCGCTCGGCGCCCGGCCGCGCTGGGCCTCGGACGTGACCCTGCTGCATCTGGCCACGCACACCTCCGGATTGCCCCGGCTGCCGCCGGGCACGCTGCGCACGGCGTTGCCCGCCTGGTACTCGAACCCGTACGCGGGCTACACCGAGCAGCGCCTGTTCGCGTTGCTCGGCCGGACCCGGCCGCACGCGCGTCCGGGCACCCGGGTGTTGTACTCCAACCTGGCCGTGGCGCTGCTCGGACACGCGCTCGCGCGTGCCGCAGGCATGCCCTATCCGGACCTGGTGGTGGCCCGGCTCGGAGTGCCACTGGGGCTGACGATGACCACGTGCGATCCGAACGGGCCGCAGGTGACGGGGTATCTGCGCGGTCGACCCCGGCCGCCGTGGGACATGCCGGGGTTGCCCGCGGCGGGCGCGCTGCGCAGCAGCGGCACGGACCTGACCCGGTATCTGGCCGCGCACCTGGATCCGTCCGGGGTGCAACCCGCCTCGCTCGCCCGCGCGTTGATCGAGGTGCGGCGGCCTCGGCTGATCTGCCCCGACAGCGGTGATCGAGTGTGTCTGGTGTGGAATCTGCGGGTGCGTCGTGGGCACGATCTGATCTTCCATGGCGGCGCGACGCGCGGGTTCACCACGTTCGTGGGCTTCAGCCCGCAGACGGGGGTCGGGCTCGCCGCACTGGTGAACCGGGCGACGGGGGATCGGGGGCCCTTCATCCAGGTCGCGTACGACACGTTGCGGGCGCTCGCGGACGACGCCGGGCCGGGCTGAGTCTCCCCCGCACATCGGGGCGAGCCGATACCTCGACCGCCGCGGCCCGGATCCGGGCCGCGGCGGTCGTGCGCTATGCCCCCTCGCCCTCCGCGTCCAGGGCGTCGGCGACCGCGCGCAGCCAGATCACCACGGCCTCCGCGCCCGGGTCGACCGTGCCGATCGCCCGGTCGCCGAGGTAGCTGCTGCGGCCCCGGCGGGCGCTGTGGGTCGCCGTCTCCTCGGTGCCGGCGGCGGCCGCGTCGATCGCCTCGGCCAGGCTCGCGCCGCCGACCAGGGCCTCGCCGGCGGGCACGAGGGCGTCCAGCATGGTGCGGTCGCCGACCCGGGCGCCGCCGAGTTCGCCGACCGCCCGGGCGCCCGCGGCCAGCGCCTCGCGCCACCCGTGCGGTGACGGGTCGGCCTCCACCGCGCTCGCCGCGCGCAGCAGGAGCACCGAGTACAGCGGCCCGGAGGTGCCGCCGAGGGCGCGTCGTACGGTGTCGGCGAGCCCGCGCAGCACGGCGGCCGGGTCGCCGCCGCCGTAGCCGGGCAGCTCGCGCCGGACGGCCTCGGCGCCGCGGGCCAGGCTGATGCCCAGGTCGCCGTCGCCGACGATCCGGTCCAGCTCGGTCAGGTGCGGCTCGGCCTCGGTCAGCGCCGCGCACGCCGCCTCGACGGCGCGGGTGAGCGGGGTCGGCTCGGTCAGCGCGGTTCCGGCGTCGGCGGTGCCGGGAGCGGGGGCCGCCGGCAGCACGGTGACCTCGCCCACCCGGCCCGCCACCGGCGTCGGCCACGCGGGCGCGGAGGTCGCCGCGTCGAGGCGGGCGAGCCGGGCGTCGTCGACCCGGAGCAGGGACAGCGAGACGCCGGCCATTTCCAGGGCGGTCAGGAACGATCCGCGCCAGGCCCGCTCCAGGACCAGACCCCGGCCGGCCAGGTCACGCACGGCGCCGCGCAGCACGATGTCCAGTTCCATGGTCGGGGTGCCGCCGAGGTTGTTGACCAGCAGCGCGACCCGGTCGCCGGCTTCGAGGCCGGTCTCCGTCACGATCCGGTCCAGGAGTTCGGCCACGAACGTGTCGGCGGGCGCGATCTTGTCCCGGCGTACCCCCGCCTCGCCGTGAATGCCCAGGCCCAACTCGACTTCGTCCTCGCCGAGTTCGAAGCCAGGCTGCCCGGCGGCCGGCACCGTGCACGGGCTGAGCGCAACGCCCATCGTGCCGATCGCGCGGGCCGCCGCCTCGGCCTCCGCCCGGACCTCGGCCAGCGTCGCGCCCGCCTCCGCCGCCGCTCCCGCGACCTTGTGCACGAACACGGTGCCGGCGATCCCGCGCCGGCCGGCGGTGCCCTCCCCCGCGGCCAGGGCCACGTCGTCGGCGACCACCACCACCTCGACCGCGATCCCCTCGGCCCGGGCCAACTCGGCGGCGAGGCCGAAGTTGAGCCGGTCGCCGGTGTACGACTTGACCACGAGCAGCACTCCGGCGGGGCCGGCGACGGTGCGGATCGCGGCCAGGATCGTGTCGGTGGCCGGGGAGGTGAACACGTCCCCCGACACGGCGGCGGTCAACATCCCGGGCCCGACGTATCCCGCGTGCGCGGGCTCGTGGCCGGCGCCGCCGCCGGAGATCACCGCGACCCGGCCGCTCTGCGCGTACGCCCGCGCGTCCGCGCGCAACGCGACGTTCGCGCCGTCCAGCAGGGCGATGCCGGGGTTGGCCAGCGCCAGCCCCTCCAACATCTCGGGGACGACGTCGCGGGCGGAATTGATCAGCTTCTTCATGGCTGCATCTCTACCTGGCAGCGCCGCGGACGAATCCACCGGGTCGTCCCGAATCACGGGCAACCGGACGGACGGTGTACGCGTGTCGATCATCGGGACCGAAGGTCCCGGGGCGCGGTGGATCGCCGTCCGGCGGTCGTACCGCCCGGCCCGTGGCGGGAGTGGTTCCTCCTCAGGACTTCCGCCACGAGCCGGACTCCGGTCGGTGCGGCGGCACTCACCCGTCCGCGGGCACCGATTCGCGGATCTTGCGGCCGGCGCCCGGACGGGGTACGCCGTCCACGGACACACAGATCCCGTAGACGCGGGCGTACGACGTCCAGCCGTTGGTCCGGCCACGATTGTTGCTGATCTGGACGCGCGAACGGGTGACATCCAGTGCGGAGACCAGGTGCAGGTACATCTTTCCCGCGACCCTGGCCAAGACGATGTCCCCGAGAGCGAGACGGGCCGGGTCCACCGGCGCGACGGTCACGAGTTGGCGACTGCGGATAAGCGGGGCCATGGAGGTCCCGCGCGGGCGAAACTCGACGGTGGCGCCGCGCGCCACCTTGGCGGCCATGCTGTCCATCATTCCCATCGCGGAACAGGATGACGGATGAACGCCGAACCGGCCACGGGTTTTTTTCGCCCGCCGGCCGGCCCGACGAACCAACCCTCGACGACCCACCCGAAAGGCCACGGATGAGCTCCCGACCGCACCACTACCGATTCGCCCACGTGGTCTTCCGCTCGATCGCGCTGCGCAACGCCGCCGGGCTGCTGGCCGCACCGCTCGACGAACTGAACGCGCGCACCGCGGACCTGTGGGTCGGCGTCGGCGGCGAACTGCCCGAGGAGCAGCGGCTGCCCGCCGGCGGACTGGCCCTGTCGCACGTGCCGCTGGGCGCCGGGACCGCCCTGCTGGTGCGCTTCCCGCCCGCGCTGCATCCGCCGGAGGCGCACTTCGCGCTGCTCCTCGGGCCGGATGTGGTGGGCGAGCCGCGCTACTTCGTCCTGGAGGAGAGTCTCGACATGTTCACCCGTGCGCGGGTCACGGTGCTCGGCGCCTGGAACGCGGACACCCATCTCAATCTCGGGCCCGGCCCGGTCGCGGAGGCGGACGCCTTCGTGGCGGCGGTCGCGGCGCGGGTGCGGTAGGGCGGTGGGCCTGGCCGCCCGGGTTCGCCTTCGCGTGGGTTCGCTTTCGCGCGGGTCAGCGGGCCGGGCGGTCGGCGGTGGTCGCGCGCCAGGGGGCGGTCAGCGCGTCCCGGTCCGCGGCGGACATCAGGTGGGGCGCGCCGAGCGCCATCGCGGCGTGCAGCAGCGGGGACAGGGCGTCCGACCACGGCTCGGCCATCACCTCCTCGCTCTCCCCGTCCTCCTCGTCGTACACCGTCTCGAACGCCGTGGGGCCACCGCGTTCGCGCGCCGCGGCCCGGACCGTGGCGGACACCGCAAGGAACCCCTTGCCGATCGGGGAATCGGCCGGGCCCGCGCCGGGGATGGCCAGAGTGTCGGAGTGGTCGCGGTCGAGGTAGGGCGCGGCGTTCGGCTCACCGGCGAGCCAGCGAATCCAGGCCGCGCCGTAGTGGGCGGCGGCGCCCGGAATCGTGGCCGCGGCGAGCCGGGCGGCGGCCCGCGGGGTAAGCACGCGGGCCGCGTCGAGGACGTCCACCACCGCCGCGCCGTGCGGGCCGAACAGCGCGGACGCGGGCAGTTCGGCGAGCACGTCCACCGTGAACGCCCGGATGTACTTGGCGGGTTGGCGCAGCGCCTCGTTGGCCTGCGTCAGCGCCGCGCGCTCGGCGTCCGTCTCGGGCGGGGTCACCGCGACCCGGTACAGCCGGCCCGGCCACCCGCCGACGATCACGCTCGACAATTCCCGGTCGACCACGATGCACGGCGGCTCGAAGTCCGCCTTGGCGATCCGGCGTCCGACGGCCGCAGCGGCCATCGGCCCGGGGCGCGCCTCGCGTACGAAGACGAAGCCCTCCTCGGGAGGGTCGGCGCGGATCATCCGCCCAGCGTAGCCCCGGCTTTCGGGCCACCGGCCCGCATGCCGCCGGACAGGACCTAGGCTTGCCGCAGACATCAGGGGGAGGGGTCCGTGACCAAGGTCGTTTTTGTACACGGCGTCGGTAAGCAGTACCTGAGCGAGGACTCGCTCGCGCGTGACGTGGTGCCCGAACTGCGGGGCGGGGCCCGCCTGGCCGAGGGGCCGGTGCCGGCGGCCGAGGAGGTCGCGGTGGCCTTCTACGGCGACCTGTTCCGGCCGGCGGGGACCCGGTCGGCGGGGGACGAGCCCTTCGACGCGGCCGACGTGGTGGACGACGACGAGTTCGACCTGCTGATGGCGTGGTGGGCGGAGGCCGCGCGGGTCGATCCGGGTGTGCCGGGCCCGGACTCCGGCGGTACGCGCGGTGCGGCCGGCGCGGTCGGCTCGCGGGCGGTGCGGCTGAAGGCGGTGCGGGCGGCCCTGGACGCGCTGACCGGCGCGCGTTTCCTGACCGGCGTGCTGGACCGGGCGCTGATCGGCGACCTGAAGCAGATGGTCCGCTACCTCATCGACGAGGACATCCGGGCGCGGGCCCGGGCCCGGGTCGCGGCGCGGATCACCCCAAAGACCCGGGTGGTGGTGGCCCATTCGCTCGGGTCGGTGGTGGCCTACGAGACGTTGTGCAACACCTCGCACCGGGTGGACACCCTGGTCACCCTGGGCTCGCCGCTGGGGATGCGCGCGTTGGTGCACGATCGGCTGCGACCGGCTCCGATCGAGGGCATGGGGTGGTGGCCGCAGGGTCTGCGGGCCTGGACCAACATCGCCGACTCGGGCGATGTCGTCGCCGTGGTGCGCGAGTTGCGGCACACCTTCGGCGAGCGGGTGCGGGACGTGGTGGTCGACAACGGCAGCCACATGCACGACGCGACGCGCTACCTGACGGCGGTGGAGACGGGGACGGCGATCATGGCCGGGTTGCGCGCGGACGAGTCGGACCGGTTCGACGCACGGGCCGAGGCGCTGCGCTGGGCGGCGGGCGGCACCGGGTCGGGCGAGTGAGCGAACCGCGCCGATATCTGGTCGCGGCCGGGACGCGGCACTATCGCGAACTCGGCGAACTGCGCGGCGCGCACCGGGATGTCGGGCGGATCGTGGACCTGTTCGGGGCGATGGGCTACGAGCGGGTGCTGACCGAGGTGTCCCGCGACCCGGATGCCGACGAGTTCGAGGACGCGCTGGCGGACTGGTGCGCGGGTGGCGGGTTGACGGCGGGTGATGTCGTGGTCGTGTACTACGCCGGCCACGGCGACCCGCCGATCGCCGGACCGTATCGGCTGGCCTGCGCGGGCTCGGTGGCGACCCGACCGCGCACGTGGTTGTCGTTGGAGAACCTGGCGGCGATCCTGGCCGAATCGCCGGTCCGTGACGTGCTGTTCATCGTCGACGCGTGCCATGCCGGTCTCGGCGCCGACGAACTCGGCGCGGTGACGGCGGCGTTCGCGGCGACCCGGGCACGTGGTGAGGAGCCCGGTTCGGGGACGTGGGTGCTGGCATCGGCCCGGCGTCGGGAACTCGCCGGCGATGCGGGCGACTTCGTGACCGAACTCACCCGCGCCCACGCGGCGGGCGACGGAGCCTCGCAGCGCCGGCTGTCCCCCGCGCTGCTCGCCGACCGGATCAACCGGGCCTTCGTCACCGCCGGGCACGCGCAACGCGCCGTATGCTCCGTCACCGACCAGTCGATCCAGCCCCCGTTCTTCCCGAACCCCGCCTTCGACCCGGCGGCCGAGATCGGTCCGGACGGCCGGGCGGAGGGCGAAGGCGGGGACCTGACCGCGCACTTCGAGCCGCGCGGACGCGGTGTGGAACACGTGCACGACCCGGGCTCGTACTTCACCGGCCGCGCACACGCCCTCGACGTGGTCCGCACCCGCCTGGCCGGCCCGGGCGGACGCGGACCGCTGGCCGTCACCGGCGCGCCCGGCTCGGGCAAATCGGCGCTGCTCGGCCGGATCGTGCTCGAAGGCGACACCTGCGGCGGCACACCCCCGATCGACGTGTCGATCAACGCCCGGCATCAGACCATCGACGCGCTGATCGGCCGCCTGGCCGGCGCGGCGGACGTGCGCGCCTCGAGCGTGGACGCGCTGTTGGCGGCGCTGGCGGGCCGACAGGCGCCGTATCGCGTGGTGGTGGACTCGCTCGACGAGGCGGGCCCGGGCCACGACATCGTCGAGGCGCGCCGGATCGCGTGGGAACTACTGCGGCCACTGGGCGACGTGCCGTGTGTGCGGTTGGTGGTGGGGTCGCGGCGCGAACTGCTGAGCGACTGGTGCAGGCACGCCCCGATCGTGGACCTGGACGCCGACACCTACGCGGACGACACGAGTGTCGCCGACTACGTCGAGCGCATCCTCGCCGACGTGCGGTCGCCGTACACGGACGCCCCGGACACGGCGCGCGTTATCGCGGGGGCGGTGGCCCGACGGGCGGGACGCTGCTTCCTGGTCGCGCGGATGACGGCGAGCGCTCTGCTGCGGCAGGAGCCGGTGGACGTAAGGACATCGGGCTGGGCCGACGCACTCCCCTCCGACGTCGACGGCGCGTTCCGCTCCTACCTGGAGCGCCTACCCGCGGCCCGCCGCGCCACGGCGTTGACCCTACTCACGACTTTGGCCTTCGCCGAGGGCCACGGCCTGCCCCGCGCGGGCGTATGGACGACGGTGGCGTCCCGGCTGTCGGGCGCGGCGGTATGCGAGCGCGACATCGACGAGTTGGTGGACGAGGAGGGTTCCTATCTCACGACGGTCGACGTGGGCGGCCACCGCTATTTCCGCCTCTACCACCAGGAGTTGACCGACCACCTGCGCGAACGGGCGCTGACCGCCCGGAGCATGGTGGACATCCAGACGTGCTTCGTCGCGGCGCTGCTGGGCCTGGTGCCTCCCTTGCCGGACGGCATGGGTCCGAACTGGGACAAGGCGGAGCCCTATGTCCGCTACCACCTGGCAACGCATGCGGGAGCGGCGGGCACCATCGGTGAACTGATCACGGATCCGGCGTTCGTCCTGGCCGCCGGCCCTCTGGATCTGCTGCGAGCCGTTCGACGCGCCCGGGGGAACTCGATGGTGCCGCTGGTGGTGGAGCGGTGCGCGGAGGTTTTGCGGAAACGGGAGCGGGATCGGGCCGCCCATCTCGCGTTCGTGGCCCGGGCGACCGGCGAGCACGAATTCGCGGACCGAGCCCTGGCTTTGTCAACGTCCGTAGAGCGGGTGTGGATGGAGCCGCGGTCGGTAACGCCGCATCAGGTGATCGGACACCACGGCACAGGGGGCTTCTCGGTCGACGAGATCGACGACAACTGGTGGATCGAGGAACTGCGGCCCCGGAATCGCTCCTTGGTGTTGGCGCTCCCGCCCGCAGCGACGTGCCTGCATGTATGGGTCCCGGGCGACCCGTCCGCGGCCAGGACTCTGCCGCATCCGAACGAGATACTCGCCGCTGCGGCTTTCGTGGACGCGCACGATCAACCCACGGCGGTCACTCTCGACGACCAGGGCCAAGTGCGGACATGGAACGTCGACGACGCGACATGGCGTCCGTGCGCGGACAACGCCGGCTACCGGTCGATCGTCACGGCCGGTGTCCTGAGCAGCGGAAGGGCGGTTGTCGCCTGCCAAGAATGGGACGGCGTCGAGGTTTTGGACGTGACGACCGGGCAGGTCGTCCTGCGGGTCGAGCACCGCTTCGCTGGGAACGCCCCGCTGACCGGATGTCGGCTGATCCGCGCCCCGGGTTTCCCGGCGCGGTTGCCCTTGTTCCGGAAGGAGTCCGGCGCGATCGTACTGTACGACCCGGAGGGAGATCCGTCGGCCTCTCCCGAAGTTCTGGTCGATGGCCTCCATACCCGACCCGACCTCGACATCGCCGAGAATTCGAGGGGGGAGACCTTCCTCGCACTCGTAGAGGAGAGAGAGACCACGACGACGGTGACCCTGGTCCGGGTCGCCGGCCGATCTCTTTCGTTCGATCTACCGGAGGAGACGGCCGACGGGCGATGGGGTGGCTTCGTTCGGCTGGACGAGGACCCCACCTACATCGTGGGTGGTACGCACACGATCCACACGCTGCCGATGTCCGGTCTTCCCATGTCTTCCACGCAGCTCGACAGGAAACCGCTCTCGGCCGTCGCCATGGGAAACGATGGTCGCGCCGTCGTCGTCCGGGCCGGATGGAAGGGCGCGGTACACGTCGTCGACGCCACCGCCGGCACCCCGCTCGGAGACCCCCTCCTCGGCCACGAAAGCGCGGTTTGCGCCCTTCGGATACTCGCTTCGTCCTCGTCCGACGGCTTGAACATCCTCGCGGCCGGTGCCGACGGCACGGTTCGGCTGTGGAATTGGCAACCCCCGACAACCACCCTTCCCGACCCGGGCACCGCGCGTCGGCCGACGCCCGTGTCCGTCGAGGCACGGTCCGTACGGAGTTGGAGAGCACGACCGGACCGGATCCTGGTCACATCCCGTCTGGGTCTGCGAACGCTCGACCGCGAGCCGTTGGACCTCCCCGACAGCGCGGTGAGCGGCGACGTGCTTCCGGGTTCGGACAGACTTGCCATCACACGACGCCACGAAGACGACGACGGTGTGGTCTCCATCTTCCAGGTCTCCCACAACGCGAAGGAGGGTGCGCAGGACGCGGATTCATCCGGCTCGACCGTCTGGCACCGGTTGAGCCCCGACGGAGGGGTGCGAACCACCCGGCTCGCCTTCCCGAGACACATGTCCAGGATGACGAAATTCCACCTGATTCCGCCGTCCGCGAGCCACCCGCGCGCACGGCTCGTCTCCGTCGATCCCGTCCTGGACACCGTCGAGTTCACCGCGCCTGGCGGCCACCATCCCGGAACGGTCTGGCCGCTGTCTGCCGCGGACAACCACGCGACCTGGTGCAGTTCGACCGCCGTGGCCACATCGACCGGCCGGGCGCTACTCCTGCTCTCCCAGGGAGTCGGGCCACCGGACACCAGGCAGCTCTCGGGCCCGGCGATCCGCATCCGAGATGCGGTGACCGGCAACGAACTTGCGCACGGTCGCGTCGAGACACCGAATCCGGTGATGAGCATGCTGCCGTTCCATGCCCGAACCGGTACCCGTCATGTCTCCTGCGTCGACTACCGGGGTGACTACGCCGTTCTCGACCTGACCGACAGGCGCATGTACCGGGTCGGCATGGGGCGTCGACTCCCCGCCGCGTGGTGGACGCAGATGGACTACGCCGACGAACACGACATGGCCTGGGTGCGTCTGCCCTCGAACGACGCGTTGTTGCTCGCCACGGGTCGCGACGACGACCTGTCGGGCGCCGATTCGGTCCACATCTGGAACTCCGCCTCCCCGAACGACGTCGGCCGCCTTGCCGTCCCTGCCAAGCGCCTCCTCTGGACCGGCAACTCCCCTGACGGCGAAGCTCTCGTGCTGGTCGACGACGAACACGGCATCACCCTGTGTCATCTCCCGGACGGCAACCCGATCTGGCGCACGCCCCTGCCGGCCCGGATCAACGGCGCCACGCTCCTCGACGGCTTCGACATCGCGCTCGCCACCCAGCAGGGGGTCGTCCTGGTCCGGCCACGGATCTCCGCTGCGTGGCGGCGGCGGCTCGGGCTCGGGCGGGGGTGAGCGCGGCTGCCGCGCGCACGGGACAACTCGGTTGCCGGGAAAAGCCTGAAGGCGACAGAATTGCGGATTGCAAGTGACAGGCGGCCGGCGGTGCGACAGCGGGGGCACGAGTGATCGAGACAAGCGCAATAGTCGGGGTCAGCGCCGTGGCGCTGGGGATGGTGCTCACTCCCGGGCCCAACATGATGTACGTGACCTCGCGCAGCATCACCCAGGGCCGCCGCGCCGGCATGGTGTCGCTGCTCGGTGTGGCCCTCGGGTTCATGATCTACATGTCGATGGCCAACCTCGGCCTGTCCGCCGTGTTCCTCGTCGTGCCGGAGCTCTACCTCGCGGTCAAGCTGGCCGGTGCCGCCTACCTCGGCTGGCTCGCCTGGCAGGCGCTTCGGCCCGGTGGCGTCTCGGCGTTCGCCCCGCAGGAGCTGGCGCCCGACTCCAACCGGCGGCTGTTCACCATGGGGCTGCTGACCAACCTGCTGAATCCCAAGGCCGCGATCATGTACCTCTCGCTGATCCCGCAGTTCGTCGACCCGAACGCCGGGCACGTGCTGCTTCAGGGGTTCGTGCTCGGCACGATCCAGATCCTGATCAGTCTGACGGTGAACGGCGTCCTGGTCCTCGCGGCCGGTTCGATCGCGATCTTCCTGACCAAGCGGCCGTCGTGGCTGCGCATCCAGCGCTACGTCATGGGCACCGTGCTCGGCGGCCTCGCGGTCAAGCTGGCCACCGACCGGAGTCACCCCGCCACGGCCTGACCCATCGCCATCCCCCAGGAGCGGAGCGGTATGCGGCTCGACGAGTACGCCCGGTACGACGCGGTCGGCCTGCGTGACCTGATCCGCGGCGGCGAGGTCACCGCGGCCGAGGTCGAGCAGGCCGCCCGGGAGGCGATCGAGGTCGCGAACGCCGAGCTGAACGGGCTCGCGCTGCCCGTGTTCGAACCGGCCCTGGACCGCTCCCGAGACCCGGACGCGCCGTTCGCCGGCGTGCCGTTCCTGATCAAGGACTCCGGGCCGGTCGCGGCCGGGGTCCCGTTCTTCCTGGGCAGCCGCGCGGTGCCCGGGGTGGTCATGCCGCACGACAGCGAGCTGATGGCCCGCTTCCGGGCCGCCGGTCTCGTCACCCTCGGGCTGACCACCGCGCCGGAGATGGCGATCAACTTCGCGACCGAGTCGGTCAAGTACGGCATCACCCGCAACCCGTGGGATCCGGAGCGCGGCGTCGGCGGCTCCAGTGGCGGCGCGGCGGCCCTGGTCGCCGCCGGCGCGGTCCCGATCGCGCACGCCACCGACGGCGCGGGCTCGATCCGCGTGCCCGCCTCGGCCTGCGGACTGGTCGGGCTCAAGCCCACCCGGGGGCGTACCCCGTGCGGCCCCGACCTGGGCGAGTCGTTCTTCGGGATCTCGTACAACTTCGCGCTCACCCGCACCGTGCGCGACACCGCGTATCTGCTCGACGCGGTTTCCGGTCCGGCGCCGGGCGACAAGTACGGCGCGCCCACCCCGCTGCGGCCCTACGCCGCCGAACCGGGCGCCGACGTACCGCCGTTGCGGATCGGCGTGACCACCCGGGCGTGGTCCGGCGTCGCCGTCGACCCCGAGGTGGCGGGGGCGGCCGCGGCGGTCGCCGGGCTGCTGGGCGAACTCGGGCATCGGGTCGACGAGGCGAGCCCGGTGGTCGACTGGGAGAGCGTGCTCGACGGGCTGGTGCCGGAGGTGGTGTCGTTCGTCGCCGCACCACTGCTCGGCGCGCCCCGCCCGCCGGACCCGGCCAAGCTGGAGGCGGTCACCCGGCAGATCCTGCACGACGTACACGCGGTGACCGCGCTCGACCTGATCGCCGCGTTCGACGCGCACAACCGGGTGTCCCGCTCGGTCGGGGCCTTCTTCGCCGATCACGACCTGCTGATCACCCCGACCCTGGGTCAACTCCCGCCCCCGCATGGCACGTTGGACTTCGACGACCCGAAGCACTCGGTTCGGGGTTGGCTGGAGACGATCTTCGCCTACGGCCCGTTCACCGCGCTCTTCAACGTCACCGGCCAGCCCGCGATCAGTCTTCCGCTGGGGCACAGCGCCGACGGCCTGCCGATCGGCGTGCAACTGGTGGCCCCGTTCGGCCGCGAGGACACCCTCCTTCGGGTCGCCGCGCTGCTCGAACAGGCCCTGCCCTGGCACGACCGCGTCCCGCCGACGTTCGTCGGCGGCCGATAGCGGCTACTCGCCGTCGGAGACGAACTGCACCGGGATCACCCCGGTGCGCTTCCGGGCCACCTCGCGTGCCTCACCAGGCAGTTCCTCGACGTCGATCAACCGGGGCAGCAGGTCGGGCTCGATGGTCAGCGCCCGAAAGCACACCCCGACCGTGAGGTCGTGGTCGGGCCGGGAGACCACGGTGATCGCATCCCCCGCGCGCACCTCGCCCGGTTCCAGCACTCGCAAGTAGGTTCCGGGCAGGGCGCGTTGGGTAAATCGGCGGACCCAGCGCCGCTCGTCCAGCCAGTGGGCGAAGGTCGAGCACGGGATGCGCGGGACGGAGACCTCCAACAGCGGACCCGCCGCGCCGCCCACCCGCCAGCGCTCGCCGATCAGGGCCGCCTCGACGTCGAGTTCGGTCGTGGTCAGGTTCTCGCCGAAGCTGCCGTTGGCGAGTTCGCGGCCCAGGTCGGCCGCCCACAAGTCCAGGTTCTCCCGGGCGTAGGCGTATACCGCCTGGTCGTTGCCACCGTGGTTTTGCCGGTCGTAGATCTCGTCGCCGACCAGTCCGCTGCCGTGACCGCCGTATTTGGGCCCCGGTGGTCGCACGGCGACCGCGTGGTCGACCGGCCGCTTGTCGATCCCGGTCAGGTCGATCCCGGCCTTCACCGGGTTGGCGCGCGGGTGGGCCAGGTTCACGGAGAGGACGTGAGACATACCGGCAGGCTACCCGCTTCCTCCTGGCGGGCCTCGGCGGGCCGATTCGGCGGATTTCCCGGGGAGTTCCGGGGGATTTGGCCCGGCCGAACCGCGTATCCCGATCCAGACCGGGGCAAACACCTGTTATCGGCGCCCTCGGGGACGCCGACGCCCGCGTTTCCGGGCATCAGGGAGGGACCACGACATGAGCGCGCTGTCGAAGACCGTGAAGAAGATCCAGGGGTACATCCGCCGCAATCCGCGCCAGGTCGAGCAGGGCAAGCGACACCTGCGCGACCGACTCACCCGCCGTCGCGGCGGCAACAGCGGCTCCGGCCACCCGCCGACCACCTCGGCCTGACCTCACCGAGCCGGGGCGAACGCGTCGGCCCGCACCCGCGCACCGCTCGCGAACGCCCCCCTCGACCAAGGCCGATCGCTCAACCGATCAGCGTCGCCTTCGCCCGTACCACGCAGAACTCGTTGCCCTCCGGGTCGGCGAGCACCGTCCACGACTCGGTGCCGGTCTGGCCGACGTCGACGCGGCGGGCGCCGAGCGCGATCAGCCGCTCGATCTCCGCGTCCCGCTCGCCGGGACCGGCGCCGGGGGTCAGGTCGAGGTGCAGTCGGTTCTTGACGGTCTTCACGTCCGTCACCGGCATGAAGCAGATACCGACCGGCGCTCCCGGCTCGGTGCCGATGACCACCTCGCGTTCGCGCTCGGACAACACCTGCCAGCCCAACACTTCGGCCCAGAAACGCGCGAGCCCGGGCAGATCGTGTGCGTCGATGACGATGTGATGCAAGGAAATGGCCATGCGCGCCATTGTGCGCGCGGCGGTCGGCCGGACCAACCGGGTTTCGCCCACCGCCGCGCACCGGCCGTCCGTCCCCACCCGACGGATCGTCGCTCAGCCGTGGTTCACGACCACGGTGCCCACGAAGCCGCCCTTGGCGTGGTGGCGCAGCGCGTCCGGGATCTCGTCGAAGCCGAACTCGCGGTGGATCGTCGGCCGCACCCGCCACGCGTCCACCGCGCGGTTCATCGTCTCGAACGCCGCCCGGTTGCCCACCGCGAGCGGACGCAGCACCGCGCCGGCGTTGAAGAAGTCGGTCGGGGACGGCGTACGCTCCGGGGCGTCCGTGCCCAACCAGTGTCCGACGAAGGCGATCTCGCCGCCGAGCGCGGTCGCAGCGAGCGACTGGGACAGGTCCCCCACGACGTCGACGACACGGTCCACCCCGCGCCCACCGGTACGCCGCCGCACCTCCTCGCCCCACCGGGGGTGCTGCCGGTAGTCGACCACCTCGTCGGCCCCGAGGGCTCTCAGTTGCTCCGCCTTGTCCGGGCTGGACGTGGTGGCGATCACCCGGGCGCCGGACCGCTTGGCGAACTGCACGGCGAACAACGACACACCTCCGGTGCCGAGGGTCAGCACGGTCTCCCCCGGCATCGGCACCCGGCCGCCGGTCAGCGCGTTCCACGCCGTCACCGCGGTCAGCGGCAGCGCGGCGGCCTCGGCGAAGGACAGGTGCGCGGGGATGTGCACGAGCGCCCGCTCGTCCGCGAGCGTGTACTCGGTGAACATGCCGTCGCGCGAACTGCCCAGCTGGGCCGCGTAGTCCAGGCCGAACGGCCCGTCGATCCAGTCCGGGAAGACGGTCGCGGCGACCCGGTCCCCCGGCGCCACCCGGGTCACCCCGGCGCCGACCGCGACCACCTCGCCGACCCCGGCGCAGCCCGGGACGACGTCCGGCCGCACGGGCAGCGGATAGTCGCCGGCCAGGACGAGCAGCTCGCGCAGGCTGATCGAGGAGGCCCGGACCCGGACCAGCACCCGACCCGGACCCGGCGCGGGCTCGTCGTGGTCCCGCACGGTGAGTCCGTCGATTCCGGCGCCCGGCTGCAGGTGGTAGCTCTTCATGGTGGTGCCTCTTCCGCGTTGCGACGATGATGCGACGATCCGCCGTGCCCGGCCCGCCGCTCGGCGGGCCGTGGTGACGATCCTGCGAGCGACCCGCCCGACAGGACAATTCCCGCAAGGGAATTGCCCCCCGTGCTCGCACTGCCTAGAACTGCCCCATGAGCACGATCACCCACGGCCCGGACTTCCCCGCCGAACTGCGGCGCTGGCGTACCGCTCGGCGGCTGAGCCAGCTGGAGCTGGCCGCCCGCGCGGAAACCTCCCAGCGGCATCTGAGCTTCATCGAGAGCGGTCGGTCCCGGCCCGGCCGAACCATGATCATCCGGCTCGCCGAATCACTGGAACTGTCGCTGCGCGAGCGCAACGCGCTGCTGCACACCGCCGGCTTCGCGCCGGTGTTCCCCGAGTCCGATTGGGACGCCCCGATGATGCGGCCGGTCCAGGAGGCGCTGAGCGCGGTGATCGAGGGCCATCTGCCCTATCCGGCGATGGTGCTGCGGCCGTACGGGCAGATCGTGGCGGCCAACGCGGCGATCGACGTGCTCACCGACGGCGCGGCCCCGGAGCTGCTCGGGCAGCCGATGAACATGTTGCGGCTGATGCTGCATCCGCGGGGCATGGCGACGCGGGTGGAGAACCTGGCCGCGTGGGGTCATCACGTCATCGAGAACATGCGGGCCCGGGCGCTGCGCAGCCCCGATCCGCTGCTCGACACGTTCATCGAGGAGTTGCGCGGCTACGTCCCGAACGTGGAACCGGGCCCCGACCACCTCGGCTTCGCGGTGCCGCTGCGGTTGCGGGACCCGGCGAGCGGAGGCGAGTTGCGCCTGCTCACCACGCTCACCTCGTTCGCGACGGCGACCGACGTCACCGTGTCCGAACTCCACCTGGAGGCGTTCCTGCCCGCCGACGAGGCGACCGCGACCGCCCTGCGCCGCCGCGCCGCCGAACGCTCGTGAGCCCGGGCGGGGCCGACCGCCCCCGAAACGCGCGAAACCGCCGTGCCGCCCCGGAATCGGGACGGCACGGCGGTGGAGTACTCGGGCACACGAACCCGGGTCAGAAGTCCTCGTCGAAGGAGACCGATCCGGTGACCGCGACCTGGTAGGCCGACACCCGCCGCTCGAAGAAGTTCGACAGCTCCTGGACGTCCTGGAGTTCCATGAAGCCGAACGGGTTCGCCGAGCCGTACACCGGCGCCATGCCCAGCTGGGCGAGCCGCCGGTCGGCCACGTGCTCCAGGTAGGAGCGCATGTCGGCGACGGTCATCCCGGACACCCCGCCCTGGAGCAGGTCCTCGGCGAACGCCGTCTCCGCGTCCACCGCCTCGGCCAGCATCCGCCGTACGTCCTCGGCGAGTTCGTCGTCGAACAGGCCGGGCTCCTCGGCCCGCACCGTCTCGACCACGGAGAACGCGAAGTCCATGTGCGCGGACTCGTCGCGGAAGACCCAGTTGGTCCCCGACGCGAGGCCGTTGAGCAGCCCGCGCGAGCGCAGGAAGTACACGTAGGCGAAGGCGCCGTAGAAGAACAGCCCCTCGATGCACGCCGCGAAGCAGATCAGGTTGAGCAGGAACTGCCGCCGGTCCTCCCGCGATTCGAGCCGGTCCAGGCCCATCGCCGAGTCGATCCAGCGGAAGCAGAACTCCGCCTTGCGCCGGATCGACGGGATGTGCTCGACCGCGGCGAACGCCTGCTCGCGCTCCTCGTGGTCGGGCATGTAGGTGTCGAGCAGCGTCAAGTAGAACTGCACATGGACGGCCTCTTCGAAGAGTTGCCGCGACAGGTACAGCCGGCCCTCGGGCGAGTTGATGTGCCGGTACAGGTTCAGCACCAGGTTGTTCGCCACGATCGTGTCGCCGGTCGCGAAGAACGCGACCAGGCGCTGCACGAGGTGCCGCTCCGCCGGGCTGAGCTTGTCCAGGTCGGCGAGGTCGCTGTGCAGGTCGACCTCTTCGACCGTCCAGGTGTTGCGGATCGCCGCCCGGTACTTCTCGTAGAAGTCCGGATACCGCATCGGGCGCAGCGTGAGGTTCATTCCGGGATCGAGCAGGCTCACGTGCACGCCTCACATGCTTCGGGGTTCTCCAGCGAGCAGGCGATAATCTCGACATCGGAGGGGGCGAGGTCCGAGATCTCCTCGACCGGCGCGGCGGACGCCTGCGCGGGCACGGTCGCCTGCTGGATCCGCGTCGCGGGGCGCGAGCGCAGGTAGTACGTGGTCTTGAGACCGGTGGACCACGCGTAGCGGTACATCGAGGACAGCTTGCCGATGGTCGGGTCGGCCATGAACAGGTTCAGCGACTGCGACTGGTCGATGTACGGCGAGCGGGCCGCCGCCAGGTCGATCAGCGCGCGCTGCGGCAGCTCCCACGCGGTGCGGTACAACTCCCGTACGTCCTCCGGGAGTTCGGCGATGCCCTGGACCGAGCCCTCGGCGCGCTTGATCCGGTCGCGCACCTCGGGGGTCCACAGGCCGCGGGCCTTGAGCTCGCGCACCAGGTAGCCGTTGATCTGCAGGAACTCGCCGGACAGCGTCTCGCGCTTGAACAGGTTGGACACCTGCGGCTCGATGCACTCGTAGGCGCCGGCGATGGAGGCGATGGTCGCGGTCGGCGCGATCGCCACGAGCAGCGAGTTGCGCAGCCCGTGCTCGGCCACGCGGGTGCGCAGCGCGTCCCAGCGCTTGGTCTGGGTCGGGTACACGCCCTCCCACAGGTCCGGCTGGAGCCGGCCGCGCGCGGCGTGCGTCTCGGCGTACGCCGGGTGCGGGCCGTGTACCTCGGCGAGCGCCGAGGACGTCTCCAAGGCGGTGAGGTAGATCTCCTCGGAGATCAGCGTGGACAACTCGCGCGCCTCGGCCGAGTCGAACGGCAGGCCGAGCGTGAAGAACACGTCCTGCAGGCCCATCAACCCCAGGCCCACCGGGCGCCAGCGCGGGTTGGACGCGGCGGCCTGGTCGGTCGGGTAGTAGTTGATGTCGATCACGCGGTCGAGGAAGATCACCGCGGTGCGCACCGTGGCGCGCAGCTTGTCCCAGTCCATGCCCTCGCCGGCGACCACGTGCGCGCCGAGGTTGACCGAGCCGAGGTTGCACACGGCGGTCTCGCCGTCGCTGGTGACCTCCAGGATCTCGGTGCACAGGTTGGACAGGTGCACCACGTTGCCCGGCTCGGCGGCCTGGTTGCAGGTCCGGTTGGCGGCGTCCTTGAAGGTCATCCAGCCGTTGCCGGTCTGCGCGAGCGTGCGCATCATCCGGGCGTACAGGTCGCGCGCGGGCATCTGCCGGACGAACCGGCCGTCCCGCTCGGCGGTCTCGTACACCTCGTCGAACTCGGCGCCCCACAGGTCGGGCAGCTCGGGCAGCTCGTTCGGGTCGAACAACGACCAGACGCCGTCCTCCTCGACGCGCCGCATGAACAGGTCCGGCACCCAGTTGGCCAGGTTGAGGTTGTGCGCGCGACGCGCGTCCTCGCCGGTGTTCTCCCGCAGTTCGAGGAACTCCAGGATGTCGGGGTGCCAGGTCTCCAGGTACACGCAGGCCGCGCCCTTGCGCCGGCCGCCCTGGTTGACCGCGGCCACCGACGAGTCGAGGGTCTTCAGCCACGGCACGATGCCGTTGGAGTGCCCGTTGGTGCCCCGGATCAGCGAGCCGCGCGAGCGCACCCGCGACCAGGCCACGCCGATGCCGCCGGCGAACTTCGACAGCCGGGCGATTCGCCCGTACATGTCGTAGATCGACTCCAGCTCGTCCTTGGGCGAGTCGAGCAGGTAGCACGAGGACATCTGGGTGTGCACGGTGCCGGAGTTGAACAGCGTCGGCGAGCTGGGCAGGTAGGCCAGCGAGGACATCAGCCGGTAGAAGCCGATCGCCTCGCCGGGCTCCTTGGACAGACCGCACGCCACGCGCAGCAGGAAGTGCTGCGGGGTCTCGACCACCTTGCGCGAGACGGGGTGGCGCAGCAGGTAGCGGTCGTAGACGGTGCGCAGACCGAAGTACTCGAAGCGGCGGTCCCCGTCGGCGTCGACGGCGGCGTCCAATTCGGCGGCGTGCGCGGCGACGAACGCCGCGGTCTCCGCGCCGATGATGCCCTCGCGGTGACCGAGCGCGATGCCGGCGCTGAAGGAGGCGACGCCGGCCTCGGCGGCCTCGTCGGCGATCCGGCCGGCCAGCAGGCGCGCGGCGAGCCGCGAGTAGGCGGGCTCCTCGGCGATCAGCTCGGCGGCTGTGCGCACGGCCAGGTCGGCCGCCGCGCCGCGGTCCGCACCCTCGTTCAGACCCGCGACGACCCGGCGGACGACCCGATCCGGATCGACCTCCGGCAGATCGCGCGCCTGGGTGCGCACCAGGGTGGCAAGGCGGTCCTCGGGGCTCTCGTCGACCCGCATCCGGGTCGCGCCCACGCTGTCCACAACGGTCACGTGCTCTCTCCTCGCGAGCTCGTACGTACAGGTGACCCCACGCCCGAAGGCGCGGGCAGCCGGCAGGTATTCGGACTCGCGGGCATGCCGGGGCACCGCCGGGCACGGCGTGTGCTCGGTGGTCCGCGGAGTGCCTAGGGGTCGTCGCTTCCCGTACGCCCTTCGGCGTCCGGCGCTCCATGACGACTTTCGTTCCCGCTCACCGCTGCGGGGGCAGTTCCGGCCTCGCACCGGATTCCCTCTTGCCTCGCCTTCCCGAAAACTTCGGTCGGGCGAACCAGCTGCGTCGCAGAGCATATATGTAGTGGCGGGGTGGTCGTCGCACCCCCAGGTGTTGTGTCGCGTCCCGATTCCCGGCGTGTCACGGTTCGCCGGAGACGTGCCCGGGTGGTACGACCGGCGGGCAATTGCGACGCGCGTCGAGCACCCCGAACCCCCGCTCTCCCGGCGCCCGTCCGGCCCCACCGGGCCTGCGCGGGCCGCGTGGGGCGGAGCCGAGGGCGGCGGGGGGCGGCGGCGACGGACCGGATGGACGGGGCGTCGCGCGTCGGCCGCCGCGCCGATCGGCCGGCAAATTCCTTCCTCGCCGGGCGTGTCGGCACACGCGTGACAAGAAGCACATCGCGCGGCGGCCGGCCGATTCACGCGGAGCGGATCGGCGGCCCCGGCCCTCGGGTCGGGACCGGCGGGGGCGCCTCCGGACCCGGATCGCGCCACGTGGCCGGCTCACGGGCGACGCGTGCGCGGGCTCGGTCCGGGTGGGCGGGCGTGTCGGGGCGGGCTGCCTTGCGGTCGGTCGGCCGGCCAGGGTACCTCCCGGCCCGAGTCGCGCCATTCGGCGACCAACGCCTCGTAGACGGGAGTCTCGAACGTCTCGGTGGGCCACGGCCCGTACGGGGCTCGCAGGATCTTCATGCCGACCCAACCTCACGAGGGGGCGCGAAGTAACCACCAACCGGGTGATGCCACTCGGTCGATTGACGGCCCCGCCCCCGAGTCGGGTCGCCCACGCCGACGCCCGGTCGCCGCCGCACAGGGTGAGCGGCACGGATGGCGCCCCCGCGCGCGGCCCTCCTACTCGGTCGGGTAGGCCGCAGTGCGCAGGGCGGTGAAGGCTTCGGCGAGGGCCGCGGCCGTCCAGTGGGCGTTCAGGCCGCTGGGGTTGGGGAGTACCCAGATTCCGGTGTCGTCGATCGTCTCCGGCCGGCGGCCGACCACCGCCTTGGGGCGGCCGAAGCCGGTGCGGTATGCGCCGATGCCAAGGACCGCCAACCAGGCCGGTCGGTACCGGCGTACCTTCGCGGTGAGCGCCAGGCCGCCGGCCCGGTACTCCTCCTTCGTCAACTCGTCGGCGCGCGCGGTGGTTCGGGCCACCACGTTGGTGATGCCGAGGCCGAGCGTGGTCAACTCGCGCTGCGCGGCGGGCTCGATCAGGCGCGGGGTGAAGCCCGAGGCGTACAGGGCCGGCCAGAACCGGTTGCCGGGACGGGCGAAGTGCCGCCCGGTGGCGCCCGACCACAGGCCCGGGTTGATCCCGCAGAACAGCACCCTCAGGTTCGGCGCGATCACGTCCGGGATGCTCCGACCGTGCGCGGCGGCCAACTCGTCGGCGGTGGGGTTGCGTCCCGGCGGGATGGGCAGCACGATCGACGCGGCGGCATCGGTCTTCGCGCCCGCCTCGGCCGCCCGCCCCTCGTCCCTCTCGCTCACGGCGCCTCCGCGATCATCGCCGTCCCCACCGAGCGGAAGCCGATCCGGTCGTACACCCGCGCGACGTCCTCGTCCCCCGCGCTCAGGAACACCGTCTCGCTCCCGCCCTCCAGCGCGTGCCGGGCCAACTCCCAGGTCACCGCCGCCGCGAGGCCGCTGCGCCGGGCCGCCGGGAGGGTGGCCACGCCGACGATCTCGGTCGTGTCGTACAGGTGCTGGTAGCTGCCCACACACAGCGGTCCGGCCGGGCTGTACGCCGCGAACATCACCGTCTCGCCGCTGCGCAACCGCTCGTTGAGGTAGGACAGCAGGCCCGGGTCCTGGCCGAGCGCGGCGGTGTCCCGCTCGGCGGCCCCGTCGGAGCCGGGCGCGGTCCCGGGGTTGGCGAAGCCGATCGCCGCGACGCTGTGCACGATCGCCAGGTCGGTGGCGTCGGCGCGGATTCGCCGCAGCGTCACCAGGTCCGGCAGATCCGGGCGCTCGGCCGGATGTTCGTCCGGGTCGAGCACCATCAGCGGGTGCTCGTGTACATGCAGTTCGGCCTCGATCGCGGCCGCCCGCAGCGCGGGGGTGGTCTCGTGGACCCATTCGAACGTCTCGGGCACTTTCAACTCTCTCTGCCGCGCCCGCACCGCGCGCACGTCCGCGACGGTGGGCTCGGTGAGGCCGCCGAGCGTGGGTCGGGCATAGTAGGGCCACCCTTCGCCCTCCCGGACGAACAGCGTCAGCGCGCCGATCGCCTCGGTGCGGGTGAACCGGCGGGGCACCGCGTCGTAGAAGATCTCCAAATGCGCGCGCAGTTCCGCGGCGGACTTCGGCATGCGGGTCAGTGTGACACGGCCGTCGGCACCGGTTCGGCCCGGTGTCCGAAGCCCGCGTTCGACCCGAAGCCCGCCTTCAACCGGCCCAGGAGTTCGGACAGTCGCTCCGCGTCCTCGTCCGGCCAGTCGGCCAACCGCTCGGCGATCACCGCGAGGCAGCTCTCGGTGGCCCGGTCGACCACGGCGCGCCCCTCCGGGGTGAGTCCGAGCAGCACCGACCGGCCGTCGCGCGGGTCCGGGCGGCGGGCCACCCAGCCGTGTTCGACCAGGTGTGCGAGGTGTCGGCTGACCACGGACATGTCCAGGTCGAGGAGTTCGGCCACCCGCCCGGCGCGCAGCGGTTCGGCACTGCGGCCGAGCACGAACAGGACCGCGGAGCCGGACGGCAGGCTGCCGGGCGGGACGGCCTTGGCGAGGCCGCGGCGTACGCCGACGATGCCCTCCAACTCGGTGAGCAGGTGCCGACAGGCTTCCCTGGTGGCCATGGCGGCTCGCTCCTTCCTGTGCGCGGGCGGTCGTACGCCCGCGTCGCGGCGACTTCGTTGCCTGGCACAACCATAGAAGAAATTAGTTGCATTTGACAACTTCTCCCGGGTGGCGAATCCGCCGCGCCCGGCCGGCGCCCGGGTACGGTATGCGGCGTTCCCGCAGCCGACGGAGGCACCGCCGTGTCCGGATCGCCCGCTCGTCGCGTGTTCGACGCGCACCTGCACATCGTCGACCCGCGTTTCCCGCTCGTCGCCAACCACGGCTACCTGCCGCCGACCTTCACCACCGCCGACTACCTGGCCCGCGCCGTCCCGCTCGGCGTGACCGGCGGCGCGGTGGTGTCCGGCTCGTTCCAGGGCTTCGACCAGACCTACCTCCTCGACGCGCTGGCCCGACTCGGCCCCGCCTTCGTCGGGGTGACCCAGCTGCCGCCCGACGTCCCCGACCGGCGGATCGCCGAGCTGGACGCGGCCGGGGTGCGGGCGATCCGCTTCAACGTCCGGCGCGGCGGCTCCGCGACGCTCGACCACCTGGACCGGCTCGCCCGCCGGGTCCACGAGATCGCCGGCCGGCATGCCGAGCTGTACCTCGACGCCCGCGATCTGCCCGACCTGCTGCCGGTGTTGACCGCGCTGCCGAGGGTGGGCATCGACCACCTGGGCCTGTCCCGGGAGGGGCTGCCGCAGCTGCTGCGGCTGGTCGAACACGGCGCCCGGGTCAAGGCCACCGGCTTCGGCCGATTCGACGCGGACGTACCCGCGGCGCTGCGCGCCGTCGCCGCGGTCGACCCACGGGCCCTGCTCGCCGGCACCGACCTGCCCTCGACCCGCGCGCCCCGCCCGTTCCGGGACGCCGATCTCGACCTGATCGCCGACTCGGTCGGGCCGGACCTGGCCGCCGCCGTCCTGCACGACAACGCGCACGCCCTCTACCGTCCGCGCGGGTAGGCCCTTGTCCGGCGGGCCGTCTGCACCCCTCACTCCCGGGCCGCGAGCGCCCGGACCGTGTCCATGTCGTCCGCCTCCGCCGCCGTCTTGTCCTCCCGGTAGCGCAACACCCGCGCGAAGCGCAGGGCGAGGCCGCCGGGATAGCGGGTGCTGGTCTGCAACCCGTCGAAGGCGATCTCCACGACGAGTTCGGGTCGCACCCACACGGTCCAGTCGTCCCGGCGCACCTCGAGTTCCCGCAACCGCTCGGTCTGCCACGCGAGCAGTTCGTCGGTGAGCCCCTTGAACGTCTTGCCGAGTATCACGAACCCGTCCCCGCCCGGATCCCGCGCGCCCAGGTGCAGATTGCTCAGCGTGCCGCGCCGGCGGCCGTGGCCCCACTCGGCGGCCAGCACCACCAGGTCGAGGGTGTGCCGCGGTTTGACCTTGACCCAGCCGGCGCCGCGCCGACCCGCCGTGTAGGGGGTGTCCAGAGACTTCACCACCACCCCTTCGTGTCCGCGTGCGACCGCGTCGGCGAAGAACGCCTGCGCCGCCGCGTCGTCCCCGGTGACCAGCCGGGGCACCAGGAGTTCGGGCGGCGCCAGGTCCGCGAGCGCGGCCCAGCGGTCCGCGCCGGGGCGGTCGATCAGGTCCTCGCCGTCCACGTGCAGCACGTCGAACAGGTACACCGTCAGCGGCGTCTCGGCCCGCAACCGCGCGGCGTCGCGGGTCCCGGTGCGGGAGGCGGTGATCTGGAACGGGTGCGGCCGACCGTCCGGGCGCAGCGCGATCGCCTCGCCGTCGAGCACGGCGGTACGCACCGGCAACGCCCGTACTGCCTCGACCAGTTCCGGCACGCGCGGGGTGATGTCGTCCAGGCTGCGGGTGAACACCGCGACACGATCGCCGTCGCGGTGGATCTGCACCCGGATGCCGTCGATCTTCCACTCCGACGCGACCTCGGCGGCGGGGTCCTTGGCCCGCAGCTTGGCCAGCGCGGCGGTCACGTCCGGCGCGGCGGCGGCGAGCATCGGGCGCACCGGGCGGCCCACGTCGAGGGTGAGCGCGTCGAGCGCGGCCCGGCCGCCGTGCAGCGCGGCGGCGGCCACCGGCCCGGCGGCGCCGCGCAACATCAGCGCCCGCCGTACCGCCGTGGCCGGGACCTCGGCGGCGCGGGCGATCGCGTCCGCCATCACCCCGTCCAGTGCGCCTTGGCGTACCTCGCCGACCAACAGCCCGATCAGGAAGCGCTGTTCGACCTCGGTCGCGCGGGCGAACAGCGCGTCGAGCGCGGCTCGTCGGGCGGCCTGCGAGCCGGTGCCGGTGGTGGCCCCGATCGCGGCCAGCGCGGCGTCCACCTCCAAGAGGGTCAACGACGGCTCGGCGGCGGGCGGCGGCACCGCACGCAGCATGGCGGGCCCCACACCGATCTGCCGCTGGGTGAGCGTGCCCGCGAGATAGGCGACCACCACGGTCGCCTCGTCAGGATCCGCCCGCCGCAGGCAGCCGGCCACCAACTCCGCCTTCGCGGTCCGCCCGGACTCCCCCGCGATCTCCCCGGACACGACGGCCACCTCACGAAACGACAGCGACCCCACGCCCACCACTCCTCCCGACGACTCCCCCCACCATGACCGCCGAGACGGGATTTCAATCCCCGGCCCCGGGTCGCGCGGCGGACGACCGCTGCGGTCCGACCGACTCGCCGCGACGGGGCGGCCCCGTGGTACCCGACTCGACCGGAGGCCCGCCGGTACTGCCGCCACCGCGGCGCCCGAGCCGGCCGCCGTCACGCCGGGCGACCGGGAGCCCGGGAAGCCGAACGGGCCGGGGACAGGAAGCCGAACGCCGAACGGGCCGGGGCGTGCAGGGGATCCCCACACGCCCCGGCCCGTCCGGCCGCAGGTGCGATTGCGTCCAGGCCCTGTCCGGCGGATCTTGGCGGGGCCGCGCCGCCCGGCACCGCACCTCGCCGCACCGGCCTAGAGGATCGCGCCCGGACGGTACTTCGCCGCCTCCGGGTGCTTCTCCGCTACCGCCTCCACCCGGCGGACCACCTCGGCCACCTGGGCCGCCGCCGCACCGGTGAACGACAGCCGGTCGGCGAGCAGCGTGTCGAGCGCGGCCCGGTCCAGCGGCAGGCGCTCGTCGGCGGCCAGGCGGTCGAGCAGTTCGTTGCGCTCGACGCCCTCCCGCAGCGCCAGCGCCGAGGCGACCGCGTGCTCCTTGATCACCTCGTGCCCGGCCTCGCGCCCCACGCCACCGCGGATCGCGGCCATCAGCACCTTGGTCGTGGCCAGGAACGGCAGATAGCGGTCGAGTTCGCGCGCGACCACGGCCGGGAACGCGCCGAACTCCTCCAGCACGGTCAGGAACGTCTCGACCAGCCCGTCGAACGCGAAGAACGCGTCCGGCAGCGCCACCCGCCGCACCACCGAGCAGGACACGTCGCCCTCGTTCCACTGGTCGCCCGCCAACTCGCCGACCATCGAGGCGTAGCCGCGCAGGATCACCGTGAAGCCGTTGACCCGCTCGCACGAACGTGTGTTCATCTTGTGCGGCATGGCCGACGACCCGACCTGACCGGGCTGGAAACCCTCGGTGACCAGCTCGTGCCCGGCCATCAGCCGGATCGTCTTGGCCAACGACGACGGCGCGGCGGCCAGCTGGACCAGCGCGGTCACCACGTCGTAGTCGAGCGAGCGCGGGTAGACCTGGCCGACCGAGACGAACGCGTGCTCGAAGCCCAGGTGCGCGGCGACCCGCCCCTCCAGCTCGGCCAGCCGGTCCTCGTCGCCACCGAGCAGGTCGAGCATGTCCTGCGCGGTACCGACCGGGCCCTTGATCCCACGCAGCGGGTAGCGGGCGATCAGGTCCTCGAGGCGGTGGTAGGCCACCAGCAGCTCGTCGGTCGCCGACGCGAACCGCTTGCCCAGCGTGGTCGCCTGCGCGGCGACGTTGTGCGAGCGGCCGGCCATGACCAGCTCGGCGTACTGCGCGGACAACTCGGCCAGCCGGACCAGCAGCGCGACCACCCGGTCGCGGACCAGTTCGAGCGAGGAGCGGATCTGCAACTGCTCGACGTTCTCGGTCAGATCGCGCGAGGTCATGCCCTTGTGCACGTGCTCGTGGCCGGCGAGGGCGTTGAACTCCTCGATCCGGGCCTTGACGTCGTGCCGGGTGACCCGCTCGCGTTCGGCGATCGAGGCCAGGTCGACCTGCTCCACCACCCGCTCGTAGTCGGCGACCGCGCCCTCGGGCACGTCGATGCCCAGGTCGGCCTGGGCGCGCAGCACCGCGAGCCACAGTCGGCGCTCGAGCACCACCTTGTACTCGGGGGACCACAGCGTGGCCAGCGCCGGGGAGGCGTAGCGGTTGGCCAGAACGTTCGGAATGCGGGGCTTGCGCACAGGCTGGGACGTCACGACCGGGGAGTTTACCGAGCCGCCGACCCCGCTCTCACCGGCCGTCCACGATCGTGGACGCCCGGCGGGCCCGGTGCGCGTGCGCCGGGTGTTCGGCCGCGCCGCGCTTCGCCCCTACGGTACGTCCATGATCGTCGCGCGCTCCCTGATCCTGTTCGCCCTCGCCGCGCTCGCCGAGATCGGCGGCGCGTGGCTGGTCTGGCAGTCCGTGCGCGAACACCGGCCGTGGTGGGTGGCGGGCCTCGGGGTGATCGCGCTGGGCGTGTACGGGTTCGTCGCGACCCTCCAGCCCGACGCGAATTTCGGTCGGATCCTGGCCGCCTACGGCGGGGTGTTCGTCGCGGGCTCGCTGGCCTGGGGCATGGTCGTGGACGGCTTCCGCCCGGACCGCTGGGACGTGGCCGGCGCGAGCGTGTGCCTGGTCGGCGTTGCGCTGATCATGTACGCGCCGCGCCGCTGACACCCCGGCAGCACCGGTGCGGTCGACGGCACGGCCGGCGGCGAGGGGACAATCGACGGCATGGACAAGATCCGGCCCGCCTACGAGGAACTGGGCGCCGAGGGTTTCTACGCCCGCCACGGGGCGCAGTACCGCAACCCGCACGAGCCGCGGGTGCGGGCGGTGCTGACCGAGGTGCTGACCGGGCCGTTCGCGGCCGAGCCCGGGTTGGCGGCCTCGGTGCTCGACCTGGCCTGCGGCAGCGGCGAGGCCACCCTGGCGCTGCGCGACCTGGGCGCGCGGGAGGTGACCGGCGTCGATCCGTACACCGGCGATGCCTACCTGGAGCGGACCGGGCGGCCGGCCGAGCCGTTGCGGTTCGAGCAGATCGCGGCGGGCGCGCTCGCCGGGCGCACGTATTCGCTCGTGGTGTGCAGCTACGCGCTGCACCTGCTCGCCGAGTCGTGGCTGCCGGCGCTGGCCTACGCGCTGACCGAGGTCACGACGGCGTTCGTTGTGGTGACTCCGCACAAGCGTCCGGTGCTGCGGCCGGAGTGGGGGTGGCACCTGCATCGGGAGTTGCTCGTGGATCGGGCCCGGGCCCGGGTGTATCGGACATTCCCGGAGCCGACCGGGACCGCCGCGCCTGCCGGGTCCGCCGGGGCTCCCGAGGCGACTGGGCGAGGGTGACGCCCGCGCTGGCGATCACCACCAGCGCGATGCCCACGATCTGCACGAGCACCAGCGACTGGTGCAGCACCAGGAAGCCGGCCATCCCGGCCACCGCCGGTTCCAGGCTGGCCAGCAGGCCGAACGTGGCCGGCGGCAGGTGCTTCATCGCGAGCATCTCGAAGCTGTACGGCAGCGCCGAGGACAGCAGCGCGACACACGCGCCCAATCCCAGCATCTTCGGCTCGACCAGCGCGGAGCCGGCCGTCGCCACGCCCAGCGGGGTCACCAGCACCGCGGCCACCACGAAGCCCAGGGCCAGGCCCTCGATGCCGTCGAAGCGCGCGGAGATCTTCGAGGCGACCACGATGTAGCCCGCCCAGCAGGCCGCCGCGGCCAGGATGAACACCACCCCGACCGGGTCGAGGCCGCCGAATCCGCCACCGCCGAGCAGCAGCACACCGCCGGCCGCGAGCACGATCCACACCATGTCGCGCAGTCGGCGGGACAACACCACGGCCAGGCCGAGCGGGCCCAGGAACTCCAGCGTGACCGCGGGTCCCAGCGGGAGCCGGTCGATGGCCTCGTAGAAGCACATGTTCATGCCCGCGAACATCACGCCCAGGCCGGCCACCACCAGCCAGTCGCCGCGCGAGCGTCCACGCACCCGGGGCCGGGAGAACGCGAGCAGCAGCGCGGCGGCGATGACCAGACGCAGCGTGACCGCGCCCGCCGGTCCCACCTGGGGAAATAGCCGGGCCGCGAACGCGGCGCCGAACTGGATCGAACACGCACTCGCCAGCACCAACAACACCGCACGCCCTCGCGGCCCCGGCAAAAGCCGGTCGGCGAGGGCGGGATGCGGGCGCGCGGGCACGCCGGTGGTGGTGCGGGAGGTCATTCCCCGACACTACGGACACCGTCAAGCCGGTTCAGCCGGCGGCCCCGGATTTCGCGTCCCGTACCACCACGCGCAGCGCACCCGGGATCGGGCCGAGACGGGCCGACAACTCGTTGATCCGCTCCTTCGCCTCCCGGCGTTCCCGGCCGCCGAGCACCGTGCGCAGCTCGCCGTGGTAGGCGAGCACGGCCAGGGCCGCGTCCGGAGTGGGCACCTCGGCGACCCGGCCCTTGAGCGCGGCTTGCATCGCGTTCACCGCCGCGACACGCATCGGTGCCTGCCGCAGCACGAACCGGCGGTACGGGATGAGCCCGAACAGGCGGCGCGTCTCCTGCCGGATCACCCGGTCGTGCACCAGAGAGTCCGCGACCCGGTCGACGGCCTTGCCGTCACGCTTTTTCACCCAGTACCGCCAGCGGTACGCCCGTTCGCTCGCCTCGATCCGGGCCAGCAGGTCGGCCGCCAGTTCACACGGCGGCACGGCCGCTCGGGCCCGCCCCGTCCGCCCCGACGTCGCCCGGACCTTGCCGGCGTCGTCGTGGATCAGGCCCAGGTCGTGGAGCTCGTACAGGGCCGCCGCCTGTAGCGTCGCCCCGAGGTGGGTGCGGCTCAGCATGAGTTGCCGTTCGGGGCTGTGGGCCAGCAGGAACACCCGCTGGGGCAGTGTCGCGTGCACATCGACCTCCTCGGCGCCGGGGCGTCGGATCGTCTTCGGGATGGTGCTTCGGTCCGCCTGCGCGGTGACCTGCGGGATGGCCCGCGAGGTGGTCGTCACGGCGCGGTCTCGACGTCGCCAGGGTCGCCACCGTCGCCGCCGCGCCGACCAGGAGTGCCAGGGTCGCCTCGATCGCCACCGTCGCCTCCACCGGGCTCGGTATCGGTATCGGTATCGGAATCGGAGGCCGAGCCGGCCGGCGGAGCCGACTTGGGCGGGCGGCCCCGTCGGGCCGGTCGCCCGGCATTGCCCGGCATCCGACCCGCGTCGCCCAGCGCACGGCGCAGCAGGAACTCGATCTGCGCGTTGGTGCTGCGCAGTTCGTCGGCCGCCCACTTGGCGATCGCGTCGTGCACGGCCGGGTCCAGCCGGAGCAGGATCTTCTTGCGTTCGGTCACGGGGACCGACTATGCGTACAGGGAACCCGTGTTGACCACGGGCTGGGTGGCCTGGTCGCTGCACAGGACTACGAGCAGGTTGCTGACCATGGCCGCCCGGCGGTCGTCGTCAAGTTCCACCAGGTCGCCCTCCTCGAGCCGGTTCAGCGCCAGTTCGACCATGCCCACCGCACCCTCGACGATCCGCTGCCGGGCCGCGACCACCGCGCCGGCCTGCTGGCGACGCAACATCGCCTGGGCGATCTCCGGCGCGTAGGCGAGCCGGGTGATCCGCGACTCGACCACGCTGACCCCGGCCGAGGCGACCCGGGCACCGATCTCGGCGGACAACTTGCCGGTGATCTCGTCGGCGTTGTCGCGCAGGGACATGCCGCCCTGGCCGTGGTCGTCGTACGGGTAGCTGTTGGCGATGTGCCGCACGGCGGTCTCGGTCTGGATGGCGACGAACTCCTCGAAGTCGTCCACCTCGAACTTGGCCTGCGCGGTGTCCTCGACCTGCCAGACCACGACCGCGGCGATCTCGATCGGATTGCCGTCGTTGTCGTTGACCTTGGCGGTCTGCGTCTCGTGGTTGCGGATCCGGGTGGAGACCTTGGTGCGGTCGGTGAACGGGTTCACCCACCGCAGCCCGTCCTTGCGCACCGTGCCCTTGTAGTGCCCGAACAGCTGAAGCACCCGCGCCTCGCCGGGCGCGACGGTGGTCAGCCCACACAGCCCGAACAGCGCCAGGACGATGATCACGATCCCACTCGTGACGGCGGCCACCTTCTGCCCGTCGTCCAGGAGCGCGCCGACCACGGTCAACCCGATGCCCCCGGCGACACAAAGCACCCCCACGGCCAACGCGGGCAACCCGGCCGCCCCCGTCACCACTCGCTCCCGCACCTGCGGCGCCGGCATCTCCACGACAGTCCCGGACCCGAAATCACTCACGACGCCCACTCCCTACTCGACCAACCTGCCATCACCACCATAGCAAAGTGATATCACTTTTCCGCAATCCCCAAACCACCGTCCCGGCCCTCGGCGGCAGGCACCACAGCCAGGCGACGAATCGCTACCCGACCGCCGGCGGGCGTCCGCCCCGAGCCGCGGGCGGGGCGCGCGGATGACGGCGGGTGGGGGTCGGCCAGGGCCGCCTCCCAGGCCGAGCACTGCCGTGGCGCCCGCATCGGCGGGGGCTCACGGCCGCACCACGCCCGCTCGGCGCCCGGCCGCCGACGCGCGCTCCGTGCGCTCCGGGGTCGGGGACGTGCGCGACGCGGATGCGGTGGCGCGGGCGCTGGTCGGTGTGGACGCGGTGTGTCATCAGGTGGCCAAGGTCGGGCTCGGGCTGGATCCGGGGGAGGCACCCGACGGCCCGGCCATCGTCCGCGGCATCGTCGAGGCCCAGGCGGGCCGGGTCGCGGTCGCCAAAACGGGCACGGGCTGCCGCTTCGAGGTGCGCCTGCCGACGGGGTGAGGGCGGGGTGCTCCGGGCCCGCCGGCCGGCGGGTCGCTCACACGTGGGCGACGCGGGCGGCAAGCGGGCCGGCGGCCCGACGGGCGGGCGCGCGGCGGACGGCGTGGCAGGCGGGCGGCTTGGGGCCTCGACGCCCGACGAGTGGCCGTGGTCGTGTCCGGGGTGGGCGCCGCCGTGGTGGTCGGGTCGGTGGCAGGGTGCGGGGCGGGTGAACACCCGGTCGGGTGCCGGGCCGGTCGCTTCCTGATCACGTCAGCGGCTTGATGGTGCCGCCGGACTTGAGCGTGGCCATCACCTTGGGACGGGCCGTGGTGTTCGGGGTGGTGCCGGGGGACTTGAGGATCAGTTGGCGGGCGTCCGCCGAGCCGGTGAGGGGGGCGGAGGCGGTCAGCTTGACCACGTCCCGGCTGCCGGCCGCGACCAGGTACCAGGCGCCGGATCGGGCGCGCCACCACGTGGCGGTGACGATGTCGTTGGCCGAACGGCTGCACGCGGGCGAATCGGCGAGCCGTTCGACGGTCTGCGCCCCGGCCGCGTTGGCCCCGGGCGGCAGGAACTGGACCACGACGTCGCCGCCACCCCGACGGTCGAACGCGTGCACGCACGACCACATGCCCTCCCCGGCCGCCTCCGGCAGGTCGAAGTGCGCGAACTCCCAGTTGTCCACCAGCCGCAGGCCCCGCCCGCGCAGCGTCTCCAGCACACAGGCCGTGCGCGACCAGACGGTCAGCGCACGCTCGGTCGAGGCCGCCTCCGCCGGCCGGCCGGTGTGCGCGAACTCCGGCGGCGGCATGTAGGTGAGGTGGGTCGCGGACACCTCGCCCAGGTCCGCGAGCAGGTACGGGTGGCCGTCGGCGGCCCGCCTGGACACCAGTTCGAGCACCGGCACCGTCGCGCAGCCCTTGGCCACCGTGCCCGGGTCCGGCATCGGGGCGGTCGTTCCGTCGGTGACCGGCAGCGGCCTGCTCTTGTCGTCGGGCCGGCGCAGATCCCGCGTCGCCGCCTCGTCCACCCACGGCGCGAGCAACATCCGCACGCCCGCCACACCCCGGTGCAGCACCACGGCCGAGGCGGAACGGGCGTCCGAGTCGTCGGCCGCGGCCACGTCGAGACGCCGGCCGCCGTGCTCCTCGGTGTACCGGGCCAGGCGCGTGCCGTCGGTGAGCAGGACCACCGCGGCCTCCGCGACGTCGCCCGCGTACAGCAGGCGCGGCAGGCCGATCGGTGGGCCGGCGGCGGCGCCCTGGCCGAGCGCGACGATGGTGCCGGCCTCGGGCTCGACCCAGGCCCGGACCGCACGCCGGGTCAGCGCCTGGTCGCCGGCGCGCGCCCCTCGGGTGGACCAGACGTCGAAGTCCAGCCGGGTGGTGGTGGTCCAGGCGCCGGCCGGGACCATCCGGGGCGGCGCCTGGACCACGACCCGGGCGGCGGGCGCGACGTGGGTGCCGGACCCGGTCGCGTCGCCGACATACGAAACGAGGACGGCCGGCACCGCCGCGACCGCGACCGCACCCAGCGCGGTACGCCTCCGGCGTCGTCGGCGCAGCAGGTCCGACGGGGTGGCCCGGAGCGTGCACGGGTCGAAGTGGGCGGCGTGCAGCAGTCGCTCCGCCGCCGATCCGGGCCCGTCGGCGCGGGCCGGCGGGCCGGCCGCGAGCGCGTCGGCCTCGGCCTCTGCGCTCGCGATGTCCTCGACGCCGGCGATCAGCAGCAGTTCGACCACCCCGACCGGGTCGAGACCTTCGAGCACCCGCAACACGTAGGCGGCCCGCCCCGGCCCGGACAGTCGGCCCAGCGCCTGTTCGATCGCCGGCTCGTCGGCGCCGCCGGTCGGCGGGAACAGACGCAGCCCCCAGACCTGCGGCAGCGCCGCCGGCCGGGCCGCCCACCGCCGGGTGGACCGACATCGCAGCAGCGCGCCGCGCACGATCCGCAGCCGAACGAGTTCCGCGTCACTCATCCCCGCCGCGCCCGGTCGACGCCCGACGTCGCGCCACCGACCGGGCAGTGCGTCCTGGACCAGGGCGTGGGCCGTGAGCACCCGGCGGTGCCGCTCCAGGCCGGGCGGCAGGATCAGGTAGGCGAGCCGCACCAGTTCGGGGTAGCGGCCGACCATCAGGGCCTCGGTCCGGTGCACCGCGCGCCCGTCGAGCCGCCGCCGACACAGGTCGGCCAGGTCGGCCAGGCCCGCCCGGGCCCGGCGCGTCCGACCCCCGATGCTCGGGTCGCTTCCGAGGTCCCGGACGGGCTCGGCCGTCGGTTCGGACGCGCTCTCGTGGCCGCCGCGTGGCATGTGATGGGTCCCCTCTCGCCCGCGCCGTGGTCGACGCCCGCGACTGGGTGCGGGGCCGTGCGCACGGTGGCCAACGAGCGTCCTCGGAAGGGGTCACACATGGTACGAAAATCCGTCTTGTGTGACTCTTTTCGGTCCCCTCGCCTGCCCCCCGAGTCGCGATCGGCAACCTCCCGACGCGCCACCCGCCGGCCGCCGGCCCCACCCCGGGGTCAGCCCGGCGCGACGAACCCCGACTCGTAGGCCGCGATCACCGCCTGGGTGCGATCACGCGCGCTCAACTTGGCCAGCAGCGCGCTCACATGGCTCTTGACCGTCTCGGTGCCCAGGTACAACTCCGCGGCGATCTCGGCGTTGTTCAATCCCCGGGCCATTGCCCGCAACACGTCGGCCTCACGATCGGTCAGCTTGGCCCGGGCCACCGCGTCGCTGCGCGCCGTCTTCCCGAAACGCTCGGCCAATGCGCGCAGCTTGGCCGGGAACAGCAGCGAATCCCCCGTGGCCAGCGTCCGCACCGCGTCGGTGATCTCCGCCGGACGGGCCCGCTTGAGCAGGAAACCGTGCGCGCCGACCCGAAGCGCCTCATAGACGTATTCGTCGTTCTCGAACGTGGTGATGATCAGGATCTTGGGCGGCTGATCGAGGTGCGCGAGGAGGTCGCGGGTGGCCTGGATGCCGTCCACCCGGGGCATGCGTACGTCCATCGCGACCACGTCCGGGCGCAGCGAACGGACCAGCGCGAGCACCCCCGCGCCGTCGCCGGCCTCGCCCACCACCTCGAAGTCGGGCTGTGCGGCCAGGACCGCCCGCAAGCCGGCGCGCACCAGTTCGTTGTCGTCCACCAGCAGAATCCGGATCGTCACGACGCCCACCGTAGGGGCAGCCGGGCATGCACCCGCCAGTAGCCGTCGTGCGGCCCCGCGGTGGCCTCGCCGCCGAGCAGCGCGGCCCGCTCGCGGATGCCCCGCAGCCCGCTTCCGCTGCCCCCGCCGGTCCCCCGCCACCCCACCTCGGCCGAGGCCGTGTCGTTGCGCACGGTCAACTCGACCTCGTGGTCGTGCACCGCGACCGTGACCTCGACCGGCACCGGACCGGCGTGCCGCAGCACGTTGGTCAGCGATTCCTGCACGATCCGGTAGCCCTCGCGCGAGATCACCGCCGGCACCGCGTCGAGCGAGCCCAGCACTCGCACCTGGACCGAGGCGCCCGCGCCGCGCGTGGTGTCGGCGAGCACCTTCAGCTCGGCCAGCCCCGGTCGGGGCGCGGCCGGCTCCGGCGCGTCGCGCAACAGCAGCAGCATGCGTTCCAGGTCCTCCAGGGCCTGCCGCCCGGTCACCTCGATCGCGTCCAGTGCCCGGTCGGCGAAGGCCGGGTCGGTGTCGAGCAGTTGCCGTGCCGCGCCCGCCTGGAGCACGGTCACCGACAGCGCGTGGCCGATCGAGTCGTGCAGTTCGCGCGCGAGCCGGTTGTGTTCGAGCAGTTGCTCGGTGCGTCGTTCGAGGGCGGCCAGCTTCTCGCTCGCGGACGGCCCGAGCAGCCGCTTGGCCAGCACGGTGAGCAGCAGGCCCGCGCCGACCAGGTAGGCCAGCGCCGCGACGATGACGGCCAGGCCCAGCGGGACCAGCCACCAGTGCGCGGCGCCGCCCGGGAAGCTCGCCCCGTCGAACGCCAGACCGTCGCCGGTGGCGGGCGACCCGATCATCGCCACGGCGGTGAAGATCGCGGACGCCGCCGGCGCGAGCCCGAGCCAGCCCAGTTCGACCCGCAACACCAGCCACAGTGCCGTGCGCCGGCGGTCGGCCCAGGTCTGCGACCGGGTGACCGCGATGTCGCTCTCGTCGCCGGGGCGCAGCAGCAGCCGGGCTTGGAACCCCTCGAACCGGCGCGCCTCGGCGATCAGCCCGAACGCGGTCAGGATCGGGACGGGCATGGCCAGCAGCGCGACGCGGTCGCCGAGCCCGCCGCCGCCCTCCAGACCGGGATAGACCATGGCCACCGCGACGCCCAGGAGCAGGCCCGTGAACAGGTGGAAGCCACGCGTGTAGGTGGCGGCCGTGACCAGGGGCCGGGCGAGGCGACGGAGCCGGGCGCGCGGCGAGCTGCGGGACGAAACGATGCGGAACACCCCGCCATCCTCCAGGTCCACCCCGGCGGCGACCTCCCCCGCCCGGGGGAGACCGTCCCCACGGTTGGGGGATCCGGTCCAAGGTCCCCGAGTCGCAGTCTTGAGGCACCGCAGCAACCGGGCGGCGACCACCGGGTGTCGACGAGGTCTTCGGGCCCGACACCCTCAGCATCGACTCGGCCGAACCGGCCCGGGGAGCACCACAGATGATCCGCATCCGAAACCTGACGAAGCGCTACGGCGACGTCCTCGCCGTCGACGACCTCGATGTCGAGATCGCGGCCGGCACCGTGACCGGCTTCCTCGGTCCCAACGGCTCGGGCAAATCGACCACGATGCGGATCGCCCTGGGCCTGGATCGCCCGACCTCGGGCGGGATCACCATCGACGGCCGGGCCTACGGCGAGTCGCCCGACCCGCTGCGCCACGTGGGCGCCCTGCTGGACGCGGGAGCGGTACACCGGCGCCGGCGCGGCTACGACCACCTGCTCTACCTGGCCCGGTCCAACCGCATACCGAGGTCGCGGGTCGAGGAGGTGCTGGCGCAGGTGGGGATGACCGACGCGGCCCACCGCCGCGCCGGCACCTACTCGCTGGGGATGCGCCAGCGCCTGGGCATCGCCGCCGCGCTGCTCGGCGACCCCGGCGTGCTGATCTTCGACGAGCCGGTCAACGGCCTGGATCCGGAGGGCATCCGGTGGATCCGCGAACTGATCCGCTCGCTGGCCGCCGAGGGCCGCACGGTGTTCGTGTCCAGCCATCTGATGAGCGAGATGGCGCTGACCGCCGACCACCTGGTGGTGATCGCCGGCGGGCGACTGCTGGCCGACGCCACGCTGACCGACTTCGTCGGCGACGGCCCGTCCCTGGAAGACGTCTATCTCCGGCTGACCGCCGGACACGAGCAATACGCGGGAGGTGGCCGGTGATGAACACGGAAACGCGGGAAACCACGAAGAAGCGGGAAACCAGGGCAACGCGTGCGCCCAGGACAAGCTTCGCGGCGGCCCTGGAGGCCGAGTGGATCAAGCTCCGCTCGGTGCCGTCGACCCGCTGGCTGCCCCTGGCCACGGTGCTCTCGATCGCCGGGGTGAGCGCCCTGGTCGACGCGTTCGTCGCCGAGGGCCAACGCCGCGAGGACGGCGCCGAATACGACGCGTTCACCCTCGTGCACTACGGCGTCAACTTCGGCCAACTGGCCCTGGTGGCCTTCGCGGTGCTGGCGGTGGCGGGCGAATACGGTGCGGGCACCATCCGCGCCTCGCTGGCCGCGGTGCCCGACCGGCGGCTCTTCGCCGCCGCCAAGCTGACCGTGATCACCGCCGTGGCCCTGGTCACGGCAATCGTGTCGAGTCTGACCTGCACGCTGGCGGCCCGGTTGTTGCTGCCCGCCGGCGACATCTCGCTGACCGCCGCGGCCACCTGGCGCACGGCATTCGGTCAGGTGGTCTATCTGGTGCTGCTCGCCGTGATCTGCGCGGGCGTCACCTTCGTGCTGCGCACCCCGATGGCCTCGATGGGCCTGCTGATCCCGCTGATCTTCCTCGGCACGGCCGCGCTGACCGCGATACCCGGGGTCCGCGAGGTGGCCAGGTTCCTGCCGGACAAGGCCGGGCAACGCATCATGCGGCTGCACGAGTTCAACGCCTACGAACTCGCCCCGTGGCCGGGCGTGGCGGTGATGACGCTGTGGGCGATCGCGGCGGGGGTCGCGGCGGTGACGGTGTTCCGCCGGCGCGACGTGTAGGCACGGCAACGCCGTAGCCCTCACGGGGCTGTCGCCACCGCGATACTCCCACCACTGCGACACTCCGGTTACCCACGGTCACTTGTGGGAACTCCAGAGCGCATGTCCAGATGGCGGCGGCGCAAGACGGCGGCAGGCGAGCCCCTGCCGCCGACGCGGCGCAACACCGAATTCCTGCTGCTCGTGTTCGCGGTCCTGGTCCCGGTCTTCGCCTACGCGAACGTCGGCCTGGCCAGGCACGGCTCGATCCCCCCGGACACCGCGAAATACGGCCTGGGGCTGGGTCTGCTGGTCCTGATCGCGCACATCCTGGTCCGCTTCTTCGCGCCCTACGCCGATCCGGTGCTGCTGCCGATCGCCGCCCTGCTCAACGGCCTGGGACTGGTGTTGATCTACCGACTCGACCTGGAGGCGCCGAAGGTGCAGGCCGCGTCCTCGCAACTGGTGTGGTCGGCCATCGGGGTGATCCTGTTCGCGGCCGTGATGATCGCCGTGCGCGATCACCGTTCCCTGGGCAAATACGCCTATCTCGCCGCCGCCGTCGCGCTGTTCCTGATGATCGTCCCGGTCTTCTTCCCCGCCATCAACGGCGCGAAGGTGTGGATCCGATGGGGCTCGTTCTCGTTGCAGCCCGGCGAGTTCGCCAAGATCATCCTGGTCGTCTTCTTCGCGTCCTACCTCGCCGGCACCCGCGAGACGCTGATGATGATCGGGCACCGGTTCTGCGGCGTGAACCTGCCCCGCGGCCGCGACCTGGGACCGGTGCTCGCGGTGTGGCTGGCCTCGGTCGGCATCCTGGTCCTGGAGCGCGATCTGGGCACGTCCGTCCTCTACTTCGGCGCGTTCGTGGTGATGCTCTACGTGGCCACCGCCCGGATCGGCTGGATCCTGGTCGGCCTGATCCTGATCGCCCTGGGCGCGTTCGTGGTCGGCTCCGCCGAACCTCACGTACACAGCCGAGTACAGAACTGGCTGGACCCGTTCGCGAGCATCCACGCCGGCCTGGGCCCGGGGCAACTCGCCCAGTCGCTGTTCTGTTTCGCCGCCGGCGGCCTGCTCGGCGCCGGGCTCGGCCTGGGGCACTCGATCCTGGTCGGGTTCGCCGCCAAGAGCGACTTCATCCTGGCCACCGTCGGCGAGGAGTTGGGACTCACCGGCATCGCCGCGCTGTTGGTGCTCTACGCGCTCCTGATCGCCCGCGGCTTCCGGGCCGGGCTGACCGCGCCGGACGCGTTCGGCTCGCTGCTGGCCTACGGGCTGTCCGCCGTGCTGGCGATCCAGGTGTTCGTGGTCGCCGGCGGAGTGACCGCGCTGATCCCGCTGACCGGCATGACCATGCCCTTCCTCGCCCAGGGCGGCTCGTCCGTGGTCACCAACTGGGCCCTGATCGCCCTGCTGATGAAGATCAGCGACCGGGGCCGCCGCCCGCTCGCGCCGATCGAGGAACCCGTACCCCTGCCCGAGGAGGTGCGCGCGTGATCGTCACCGCCCGACGCGCCGCCGGATTCTGCCTGCTGCTGCTCCTCGCGCTGCTCGGCAACGCGACCTGGGTGCAGGCCCACAAGGCCGACGCCTACGACCACATGGAGGGCAACCGCCGTCCGCAGATCATCCGTTACCAACAACCGCGCGGCGACATCCTGGTGGCCGACACGCCGATCACCGGATCGCCACACACGGCCGAATCCTTCGACCTGGCGTACGGACGCAGCTACACCGACGGCCCGCTCTACGCCCCGGTCACCGGCTACGCCTCCCAGCTCTACGGCACCTCGCTCCTGGAGGGCGTCGAGGACGACATCCTCGCGGGCACCGATCCGCGCCTGGGCGCCTGGCCGGTGATCACCGCCGTCACCCGCAGGCGCGCCGCCGCCGGCAACGTGGCCACCACCATCCTGCCCGCCGCCCAACAGGCCGCGTTCAACGGCCTCGCGAGCACCGGCAACAAGGGCGCGGTGGTCGCCCTCGACCCCACCACCGGCGCGATCCTGGCCCTGGTCAGCACCCCGTCCTACGACCCGGGCACGGTGGCCGGCGCGAACAAGTCCGCGCGCGCCGCGTGGGCCGCGCTCGACGGCGACCCCGACCGGCCGATGCTCAACCGCGCGCTGCGCGAGACCTATCCCCCCGGCTCCACGTTCAAGGTGGTCACCGCCGCCGCCGCGCTCGCCTCCGGCACGGTCGCCGATCCCGACGCGCCGACCACCACCCCCGACCCCTATCCGCTGCCGGAGACGCACACCCTGCTCGGCAACGAGGCCGACGGTTGCCGCAACGCCTCGCTGCGCTACGCGCTGACCGTGTCCTGCAACACGGTCTTCGCCAAGCTCGGGGTGGACATGGGCGCCGAGGTGATGCGCCGTCAGGCCACCGCGTTCGGCTTCGACGACCCGAAGTTGCGGATCCCGGTCGCGGTCACCCGGAGCGTGTTCCCCAAGAACCCCGACCGACCGCAGACCGCGCTGTCCTCGATCGGCCAGTTCGACACCCGCGCCACCCCGCTCCAGATGGCGATGGTCGCCGCCGGCATCGCCAACGACGGCGAGGTGATGCGCCCGTACCTGGTCGAACGGCTCACCCGAGACGACGGCAGCACCGTACGCGGCACCGAGCGACGGACCCTGGCCCGTGCCGTCCCCGCGTCGGTGGCCCGCCGACTCCAGCGCATGATGCAGGACGTGGTCACCACCGGCACCGGCGGCAACGCCCGGATCGACGGCGCGGTCGTCGGCGGCAAGACCGGCACCGCCCAGCACGGCGAGCACAACCGCGCCGTGCCCTACGCGTGGTTCATCGCCTACGCCAAGCCGAGCCCCGACGCGAAGCCCTCCGTCGCCGTCGCGGTCGTCGTGGAGGACGGCGCCGCCGACCGCGCCGACATCACCGGCGGCGGCCTCGCCGCCCCGATCGCCAAGGCCGTGATGACCGCCACCCTGTCCCGATGACCGCCCCGCACCCCGCGCCCCGGCCGCGACGAACCCGCCCCCGCTCAGCTCTTCCGCAACCCCGCCAACACCCGGTCGATGACCTCCCCCACCTCGCGCCGCGCCACCGCCGGATCGGCGGCACGCGCGGTGTACAGGCTCGCCTCCGAGATCAACGAGGCCAACAACCGAGCCAGCGGCGGCACCGGCAACTCGTCGATCTCGCCGTTGTCCATCGCCTGCCGCAACCACGCCGCGAGCAACCCGTGCCCGTGCTCGTCCACCAGCGCGTCCCACGACCCGGGCCCCAGCACCGCCGGGCCGTCCACCAGCACGATCCGCTGGAAGTCCCCGGTCGTGCACACATCCAGGAACGACTGGAACCCGTGTCGCAACTGATCCCAAGGTTCACTCGGATGGTCCTGGGCATGACTCATCTCGTGGGCTACGAGCGCCTCCGCCGCCTCGGCCGCGACGGTCTCCATCACGGCGCGGAACAGGTCGGCCTTGTCCTTGAAGTGGTGATAGAGCGCGCCCCGGGTCACCCGGGCCTGCGCCACGATCTCCTCGGTACCGGTCTGTGCGTAGCCCCGGGTCGCGAACAATTCGCGGGCGGCGGCCAGCAGGGCCGCACGGGTGTCTGCGACATGTTGTGCCCGACGCGTGACCGCCATACAACCCCCACGTGACGTACAGCCTGTATGTTGAAGATGTTGTCATCATCGGGCGCCCCCGGGCAACGACGCCACGCCGAGCACGGTTTCAGCGGACGCCGACGCCCCCGGGTACGGGGATAGAGAGGTGCGACGGTCATGGGCCTGCCGCTGAACCTGGCTGTGAAAATCGGTACGCATCTGGTCAAGCAGAAGATCAAGCGCGTGGACAAGTTCGCGATGATCGTGGAGGTCGAGCCGCTCTTCGCGTGCAACCTCAAGTGCGGCGGGTGCGGCAAGATCCAGCAGCCGCACGACGTGCTGCGCAAGCGCATGTCGGTGGAGCAGGCGGTGGCGGCGGTCGAGGAATGCGGCGCCCCGATGGTCTCGCTGGCCGGCGGCGAACCGCTGATGCACAAGCAGATCGACCTGATCGTCGAGGAACTGCTCAAGCGCAAGAAGTTCGTGATCATCTGCACCAACGCGGTGCTGCTGCCCAAGCACCTGCACAAGTTCAAGCCGAACAAGAACTTCGCGTGGATGGTGCACATCGACGGCCTGCGCGAGAAGCACGACCAGGCGGTGGCCAAGGACGGCGTCTTCGACGAGGCCGTGGCCGCGATCCGGATGGCCAAGGCGGCCGGATTCCAGGTCTACACGAACAGCACGTTCTTCAACACGGACTCCCCCGAGACCATCGTCGACGTGCTGGACTTCCTCAACGACGACCTCAAGGTCGACCGGATCCAGATCTCCCCCGGATACGCCTACGAGAAGGCGCCGGTACAGAACCGCTTCCTCGGCGTCGAGCAGACCCGCGCGTTGTTCAAGGCGGCCTTCTCCGGCGGCAAGCGCAAGAAGTGGCGGCTCAACCACTCCGCGCTGTTCCTCGACTTCCTCGAGGGCAAGCGCGATTTCGAGTGCACGCCGTGGGCGATCCCGTCCTACTCGCTGCTCGGTTGGCAGCAGCCGTGCTACCTCATGGGCGACGGCTACGTGCAGAGCTACAAGGAGCTGCTCACCGACACCGAGTGGGAGAACTACGGTCGGGGCAAGGACCCGCGCTGCGACAACTGCATGGCGCACTGCGGCTACGAGCCGACGGCCGTGCTGGCCACGATGGGTTCACTCAAGGAGAGCCTGCGCGCGGTGGTCTCGGGCTGAACCCCCACCAACGCCACATCAAAGACAGGGAGGCTCGGGCACCCCTCACCGGCAAGCGGGCAAGCTCGCAATGGCCCAGGCGGAGGACTGCTCCCCGAAGGGGTGTCAGTCTCCATCGTCCATGGCGAGGATGGACGCGGTGAGCGGGTGGTTCGGGTCGAGCGTCTGCCCCATGGCCTCGGCGCGTCGGATGCGAACGCCGCGGTCCTTGCGCACCTCGTCCCGCAGGATGTCGGCGCGCAGGTTCTGGTCGACGCGGGCGAGGAGGATCGCGATCAGCTGCGGCACTTCCGCGACCGAAACCGTGAACGTCTGGATCTCGTAGGCGTCGTCGGGGCCCTGGCCGGGCCATGTGTAGCGGGCGACGAGCAGGTCGTTCCCGTACTCGAAGTCGAGCAGTGTCCGGTCGGGTTCGGGCATGGCTTCTCCATGTCGATCGGTGTGGCGGGGCATGGGTGGTGCTCAGTCCTGGTTGCGGTCGAGGATCAGGTCGACGTAGCGCGGTGAGAACCCCGTGGCTCGTGCGATGGCCTCGACCGGCACCCGGTCGCGGGCGGCGTTGGCGACGGCGATCCGCACCTCGGCCGCAGCGGCACGACAGCGATCGCGAGGCATCTGCGCGGCCGATATCGGGTCCGGACACGTCGCGTGCAGGCGCCGGTGCGCGGCCACGGCCGCGGTCAGGCGCACGAACGTCTCGGTCACGATGGCTCCGGCGATGGGTTGGGGGGTCTGCGGTGCTGCATGTGGTGTCCCGCCCGGCCGCCGTCGGGGGGTGGATACGGCCGGGCGGGAGTCGGGGCCGGCGGTGCCATGACACCGCCGGGCCGAGGGCCGCCCGTCGAACAGCGGTCGGCCCGCTGAAGCCGGCCCGGCGGCGCGGTGGGAGTCGCGGGCTAGGCCGGAGGCCGCGTGCGGTCCCGAGCCGCAGCGGCAGGAAGGCGGCTCGTCAGCCGCCCGAGTTCGAGAACCGGCCGGCAGGAGGGAGCCGGGACGTCTCCGCCAACTCGACCTGCAACTGGTGTACGAGGAAGCGCGCTTGATCGCGGTCGAGGTCGTATGCCTGGGCATCGCCCTCGTCACCGACGTCGAGCATGACCCGAATAGGGCGCCCCAGATCACCCGACGCGAGCACCTGGACCATGAGCGGCCTGTACGTCACCGAGGTCTCCTCGTCTGGTCGACTGCTGTATGGACAGCCTCCCGTGCTCACCACCGACTGCGGGAGGTGTGAGAACCGGCCGCGCAAGTGCACGATTCACACGGGGTGTGAACGCCGAGTCGTTAGGCTCGATGACCAGGGCTTGACAAGCAATACCAAGGGGACTCATGAGCCCGAACCACCTGCTCGCCGCCGCACTCGACGACGCCGGGATGTCCCGCGCCGGACTCGCGCAACGTGTCAACGACCTCGGCGCGGCATCAGGCCTCCACCTTCGCTACGACCACACCTCCGTCGGTAGATGGCTAAAAGGGCAGCGCCCGCGGGGCCGTTCGATCGAGCTGGTTTGCGCTGTCCTGGGCGAGCGGCTCGGCCGCGAGATCACGCCCCAGGACATCGACCTCGACACCGCCGTGGACGGACCCACCGGCACGACCCTGCCGGTGTTCGTCGAGCGCGCGCCCGCGCTGTGGACGTCCGACCACCGCAACGCCCCCACCGCACAGGAGACTCCCGCCGTCACCGGCATGGCCGCGATCGCCCCGGTCTGGGAGTGGGAGAACCCGCCCCACGACGCCGACGCCTCCCATCGCGGGCCGGCCCGCGTCGGAGCCGACGACCTGGAGATGCTGCGCGGCGCCCGAAGTCACTACGTGCGCATGTACCAGCAGGTCGGCGGCCTCGCCGCCCGGCCTCGGGTGATCCGGTTCCTTGCCGAGCAGGTAACCCCGGCCATGCGCGGCAACTACCCCGACCGCGTCGGCCGCGAGCTGTTCCGGGCGGCAGGCGGTTTGGTGGCCGTCGCGGGTATCTGCTCCTACGACTCCGACCAACAGGGCCTCGCGCAGAGGTATTTCCACCAGGCGTTGCGCATGGCCAAAGCCAGCGGCGATTACGCGTTCGGCGGCTACGTCATCGCCCTGCTCGTCAACCAGGCCATCTACCTGCGTGACTACCGACAGGCCACCGCGTTCGCCGAAGCCGGGCTCCGCACAGCCGGCCCCCATATCTCCCCGGGCTTGGCCGCCGACCTGCACGCCATGCAGGCCAAGGCGTTCGCACGCATGCGACACTCCAGCGCCGCTCGCGACAGCCTCAACCGCGCCGAACAGGCATACGGGAAGCTCCGACGCGCGGAGGAGCCGCCGGAGACCGGCTACGTCCAGCCTGGCCTGGTGGAAGCGCAGGGCGCCGAGACCCTGCTCAGCCTCGGCGATCATCGGCCTGCGCTGCGGTACGCCGAGGAGGCGGTCGACGCGCAGACCCACGCCCGCGGCAGGGTGCACCGCCTCGCCACCCTCACCTCCGTGGCGGTGGCCTGCCGCGACCTCGACCGGGCCTCGGTATCCGCAGCGGCCACCCTGGACGCCGCACAGGGCATGGAATCCCGGCGCCTCACGGACCGCCTCCACGGTATGCACCGCAAGCTCGCACCCCACACGGGCGTACCGGCGGTGCGCGAGGTGACCGAGAGGGTCGAGACTGTCCTGGCGATGCCCTACTGACGGGCAACACCCCGCCCGCAAGGAGACCACGCATGAAGTGGATCAAGCACAGCGAGACCGACGTCTACGGCAACAAGTGGTTCACCATCCGACTCGCTGATGTCGAGCTGCCCGACGGGCGGCACCTCGACCACTACCTCATCCGGCAGAGGCCCGTCGCCCTCGCGACCATCGTCGACGACCAGGACCGTGTACTCCTGCTGTGGCGGCATCGCTTCATCACAGACACATGGGGCTGGGAGCTTGCCGCCGGTGTCGTCGAGGAACAGGCGGGTGAGGCGGTCGAGGACGCCGCGGCGCGGGAGATGCTGGAGGAGACCGGTTGGCGGCCGGGCCCGCTACGGCACCTGCTCAGCGTCGAGCCCTCGAACGGCCTCTCGGACGCGGTCCACCACATCTACTGGTCGGACAGCGGCGAGCACGTCGGCGAGCCCGAGGACGCGTTCGAGTCGTCCCGGGTCGAGTGGGTGCCACTGAAGGAAGTGCCGGACCTGGTCGCTCGCGGGGAGGTGCGCTCCGCGAACGCGGTAGCCGCGCTCCTGATGCTGCACCGGCTCCGAGGGCTCTGACGCAGATCCCCGCCCGGCGCGTGCTCCACCCGAGTGCGCCGGCTACCGACCACGCGGGCAACGATGCCACCCTGGGAACCCCGACATCCGAGGAGGCGCCCATGCCCAGAACCACCGTCGTCCGCGGCGAGCGCATCGAGCTGCCGAACACCCTCGCCGAGATCCGGGCCGCACTCCCCGAGGAACGGCGCGAGGAGTTCGACAAGGTCATCTACGAAACACCCCTCGACCAGCTCGAACGCCGGGCGCTCATCGACTGGGCCCTCCCGCCCGAAGCCCACGAGGACGACGACGAGGCGTCCCGCCGCATCAAGGCCGGTGACTTCGGCTTCGCCCAGTGGACCGACAGCGACGGAAACGCGGTCCCCCGATGAGCCGCTACTACGTCCAGTACTCCGACGAGGCGGAAGACGGCCTCAAGCCCCTGTCCGCCGCCCGGATCCGCGCCTTCAAATCGACGGTCGACTCGACCATCGGCAACGACCCCTACGGGCACGGCTCCACCCAGGTCGGCTCCGACCGCGACCGCCGGGACGCCACCATCTCCGGCGTCGTGATCCGTTACGACGTCAGCGGATCGGTCCTGGTCGTCTCCGTCACCCGCGCCATCGCCTGGTAGCAGGCCACCCGATCGCCGACCGCCCACCACCGCACTGTCGGACCCGGCGGGTGGCATCGCACGGACGCACAACGAGCGGGGCGCAGGCACCGGGCTTCTTCGGTGGTAGCGGCCCGACCCGCGGCTTTGTCGACGCCACGAGCACAACGCCGGCAAGGCAAAAGTCGCCTCGGGCAGAGAAATTGGGAGGCTCGGGCACCCCTCACCGGCGCCCGAGCCACCACAACCTGATGAAGCGTGAGCGTAGCGGAAGCCGCGTTGACACGTGTCGCATGGGGGGCGTCCAAACCAAATCTTGACCCTTTTCTGCACGTGGACACTGGCGTGTCGGGTAGCTTCGTCCCGCCGTCGGCCCACCACGGGGCCGGGGCGACACCGCGAGGCGCGTGTTCCGCGGGGTTCGAAATGGGGGCTTGTCCAGATGGTTCAACGTTTTCTTCGGCGTCTCGCCGGTCCGATCCTGCTCGCCGTGTTCGCGGCGGTCCTGACCGCGGCGCCCGCACAGGCCGCACCCGACCGGGCGCAGGTGCGTCAGGTCTCGTCCGCCTCGACGCAGACCTCGCTCACCGCGACCGGCGTGTCGACCGGTGTGCAGACGCTCGCGGACACCTCCGCTCGAACCACCGCCCAGCGGGCCTCGGTTCCGCAGCTGCACCCGGCCAAGAAGACGAAGAAAAAGAAGAAGAGCTTCTTCAAGAAGGCCGGGAAGTTCATCTTCGCGATCATCGGCATCATCGTGCTCGCGATCGTCCTCTACTTCGTCTGGCGCGCCCTCAAGCGCCGCAGCTGATCTCACGAAACATCACGCGCGCCCGGCCGGGTCCCCCCGTCCGGGCGCGCGTTTCGCATGTCCGGCCCCGTGCCGGACCGCATCAGTGGTGCCACGACGGGGACTTGCCCCCATCGCGCGTATCGGCCGACCGCCCCAGGGCGGACAGCACACCGAGAATCACCGTGATCACCAGGAAAATCGCCAGAACCGTCATACCCCGAGCATGCCATTTGCTTGCACATGCATCGAGTGGCTGGACTGCCTGATTACCGCAACATCCTGCCACTCACACCCTGTCCTCACGATCATCGCGCCGGCATGCTGGTCGCATGCTGCGCAATGTGGTCGTGATCGTCCAGGACGGGGTGGCACCCTTCGAACTCGGGGTGCTGTGCGAGGTGTTCGGCATCGACCGAAGCGAGGAGGGCTGCCCGGTCTACGACTTCGCGGTCTGCGCGGTCACCCCCGGCCGGGTGCGCACCAAGGCGGGCTACGACCTGTACGCCGAACACGGCCTCGACCGGGTCGCCGACGCCGACCTGATCGCCATCCCGGCCGCCGTCGAGCACGACGAACGGGTGGCCTCCGACCCGGTGCTCCTGGACGCCTTGCGGGCGGCCGAGGCCCGGGGCGCGTGGATCATGAGCGTGTGCACCGGCGCGTTCACCCTCGCCCGGGCGGGCCTGCTCGACGGCCGCCGCTGCACCTCGCACTGGAAGTACACCGACCGCCTGGCCCGGCTGTTCCCCCGGGCCGTGGTCGAGCCGGACGTGCTCTACGTCGAGGACCGCCGGGTGATCACCAGCGCCGGCACCGCCGCCGGCATCGACGCCTGCCTGCACCTGGTCCGGCTGGAGGACGGCAGCCGGGTCGCCAACGCGATCGCGCGCCGCATGGTCGTACCGCCGCACCGCGAGGGCGGCCAGGCGCAATACATCGCCCGCCCGCTGCCCGGGCCGACCGGCAGCCCGCTCCAGGCCACACTCGCCTGGATGACCGAGCGCCTGGCTCGGGACCTGACCGTCGAGCGTATGGCCGAGCACGCGCTGATGTCCCCGCGCACCTTCGCCCGCCGCTTCCAGCAGGAGACCGGCACCACGCCCTACGACTGGCTCATCGCACAACGGGTGCTGCTCGCCCAGGAGTTGCTGGAGGAGACCGCGTTGTCGATCGACGCGGTCGCGGAGCGCTCCGGTTTCGGCAGCGCGGCGACGCTGCGCCACCATTTCCTGCGCCGCCGCGGCACCACGCCGCAGAACTATCGCCGGACCTTTTGCCCAGGGAGCGCCACCGCATGACCGCACCGACGATCCGCGCCGCCCGCGCCGACGACTACGACGCCATCGCCGCGGTCGTCGACGACTGGTGGGGCCGGCCGATGACCCCCGCCCTGCCCCGCCTGTTCCTGGACCACTTCCACACCACGAGCCTGGTCGCCGAGGACGTCGACGGGCTCGGCGGCTTTTTGATCGGTCTGCTCTCGCCCTCGCGTGTCGACGAGGCGTACGTCCACTTCGTCGCCGTCCGCCCGGACCTGCGCCGATCGGGCCTGGCGGCCGAGCTGTACGAGCGCTTCTTCGCGCTCGCCCGGGCGGCCGGGCGGCTCCGGGTGCGGGCGATCACCGGTCCGGGCAACACCGGTTCGGTCCGCTTCCACACGACGATGGGCTTCACCGTGCACGGACCGGTCGCGGACCTGGACGGGCCCGGTCGGGACCGGATGCGGTTCGAGCGGAGCCTGGATGTCGGACCGGGCGCGTAGCCTTCGAGGTTCGACGGTCCGGTCCGGCACCCTCTTGCCCCTGTCCGGCCCGGACCGTCGTCAGGACAGCCGGGCCGCGGCCCGCAGCGCGCGCATGACCTTGAACCGGTTCGGCCCCAGCACCATCATCGGGTGCGCGTGCAGCGCGTGTATGGCGTTGCGCTCCGCGCGCACCGCCGCCGACCACTGCCGGGTCAGTTCGGCGTCCAGTCGCCCCGGGTTCTCGCGCGCGAAGGTGATGACCACCTCGGCCGCGTGGTCGCGGTCCCGCTGAAGGGCAATCAGCTCCGCCGGGATTTCCGCCGCTTCATACATGCGGATCATCGTAGGTGGCCACATGCCCGACACCTAGGACATGCGTACGTCACATATGCCGCGAATCCTCCGGGGCGGTCGCCGGCGTCGCCTCCGCCGGCGGTCCCGTCTCCCCGCGCCCCGCCGCGCAGTACAGCGCGACCGCCACACCGAGCACCGCGGCCCCGAGCAGGATGAGCCGATAGTCCACCACGACCAACAGACCCGCCACGCCGAGCACGGCGAACGCGGTGGGCGCGAACATGATCGTCCCGGCCGTCGCCGCGACCCGGCCCACCAGATGCGTCGGCGTCTCCCGCTGCAACACGGTCATCGCCGCCACGTGCACCGCCGGCAACCCGAACCCGTTCAGCACACTGCCGGCGGCCACCGCGGGCAACCACGGCAGCGCCCGCAGCCCCACCGCGATCGCGAACAACACCAGCCCGAGCACCGCGAACCCCTTCGCGCCCAGCCGCCGGATCAGCGCGCCGGCGGCCAGCCCGGCCGCCACCGAACCCGCGCCCTGGGCCATGTACAGCACCCCGGCGAACTCCGGCGAGCGGCCCAGCCCCTCGTCGACCACGGCGTAGACCGCCCCGCCGCTGATCCCCGACACCACCATCGCCAGCCCGCCGGCGACCACCAGCCGGCGCAGCGGCCGGTGCGCCCACAGGTGGCGCACCCCTTCCGAGGTCTCCGCGACCCATCCGGTCGCCCGCCGTTCCCGCACGGGCTGTTCGAAGCGCATCAGCATGAACACCCCCGCCGCGAGCACGAACGTGCCGGCGTCGAGCAGCGCGACGGTGTGTCCGCCCGACCACGCGAACAGGCCCGCGCCCGCGAGCGGGGCGATCAGTTTCATGCCCTCGGAGGCGCTGAGCCGCAGCCCGTTCAGATCGCCCAGGATGCCCGGCGCGACCGCCGCGGAGAGCGCGGTCGACTCCCCCGCATCGATCAGTACGAAGCCGAAGCCGTAGCCGAGCATCACCGCGAACAGGATCCACACCTGCGCCTCGGACCGCACGGTGAGGGTGGCGGTGAGCAGTACGGCGAGCACGATGTTGACCACCACGAGCAGCCGTTTGGCCGGCCATCGGTCCGCGAACGCGCCGAGCACCGGGCCGATCAGGCTCGGCGCGAACACGCCGAGTGCCATCAGTGCGGCGATGCTGTCCGATCCGGTGAGCGTCTTGGCCCAGACCCCGGCGACCAGGGTCATCGCGCTGCTGCCGAAACCGGAGATCACCACCCCGCTCAGATACAGGCCCGCGTTGCGGTCCCGGAACACTTTTACCCCACTCCACGCCACGCCGTCACCACGCCCCTCGTCGTCGGTGTCGCGGCCGTCATTGCTCTACTTGCAGCCATGAGCAGCGCCGTCAGCCGATTCGTCGCAGAAGTTGAGCCCACCAGACTCAGGCCCGAGGGGGCCGAGGGTAGTGGACCGGAGGCCACCGAAGTTGAGCCTTCCGCACTCAATTCCGAGAAACTTGAGCCCAGCAGACTCAAGCTCGACCTTTTCGAAGGTAAAAGTCCCGATCCTGACGCGTTCCGAGTGTTCGGCGGTTGGCTCGTCGCCCAGGCCCTGGCCGCCGCCGGGGCCACCGTCGACGCGGACCGGGTGCCGCACTCGCTGCACGCCTCGTTCCTGCGGCCGGCCGACGCGACGCTGCCGCTGACCTACCGGGTCACCCGGACCCTCCAGGGACGCACGCTGAGCCACCGTCGGGTCGACGTGCTCCAGGGCGACAGGATCGTCGTACACCTGGTCGCGTCCTTCCGGGTGACCCGCCCCGAGAGCCCGTTCGACCACGCCCCGAGCGCGCCCGCCGCGCCCGACCCGCACACGCTGCCCACCCTGGAACGGCTCCTGGACACGCTGCGCGGTCCGCTGCGCCGGCCGGGCCTGGTCCGGTACAACCCGATCGACATGCGCTTCGTCGACCCGCCGACCTGGGCGGACGAGACGTTCACCGCCCGCCCGCCGCACAACGCGCTGTGGTGTCGCACCGACGGCGAACTCCCGGACGACCCGCTGCTGCACGCGTGCGCCGTCGCCTACGCGACCGACCTGACCTTCCTCGACGCGCTGGTGCTGCCGCACGCGGACACCCTGGCCGGACGCTGGATGCCGCGGGCCAGCCTGGACCACACGATCCGCTTCCACCGCCCGTTCCGCGCCGACGAGTGGTGGTTGTTCGACCAGGAGGGCACCACGCTGCACGGCACGCACGGCACGGTGCACGGTCGGTTGTTCGACGCGGCGGGAAAGCTGTTTGCGACGGTCGGTCAGGAGGCACTGTTCGGCGAGCCGGTCGAACACCGGTAGCCGGGCCGCCGACGGCCGGTGGCCCCAGCCGAAGGAGTTCGCATGTCGCAGCTCGGATTGCAGGTCGGAAAGGTCTCGCTCAACGTCAGCGACCAGGACGCGGCCAAACGTTTCTGGGTCGAGAAGATGGGCTTCGAGGAGGTGCTGGACACCCCCATGGGCGAGGCCGGCAGCCCGCGCTGGATCGAGGTCCGCGCCCCGGGCGACGGCATCACGCTGATCCTGTTCAGTCAGCGCTTCGACATGGAGAAGGTCGGCAGCCTGAACAACGTCCTGTTCACCTGCGACGACCTGCAACGCACCTACGCCGAGCTGAGCGCGAGGGGCATCGACTTCCCGGACAAGCCCGCGCAGCAGGAATGGGGTTGGTGGGCCACCTTCCGCGACAACGAGGGCAACTTCTACGGCCTGACCCAGCGCAACCCCTGACCGGGCGCCGCCGCCCGCGCGGCCGACTGTGATCTTGGCCGCTTGCGCGGCCCCCGGGCCCACGCCTCTCGATTCCTGTGCACCGTTGGGATATCCCAGGGTGTCATGGCGGACAAGCTGCTCCTCGACTACGACGGTCCGATCGCGACGATCACCAACAACAACCCGGACCGGCACAACGCGTTCGACGACGAGATGGACGCGCTGCTCTGGCGCATCCTCGGCGAACTGCGGCAGCGCCCCGAGATCCGGGCGGTGATCTGGCGCGGGGAGGGCAAGTCCTTCTCCTCCGGCCGCGACGTGTCCTCGATCGGCGGTCACCGGGTCGAGGACACGCACCACGAGTTGATGACGCGCGGCCATCGCGGCATCCAGCAGCTGTTCGACCTGGACGCGCCGGTGCTGGTCGCCTGCCGGGGCTGGTCGATCGGCGCGTCCTTCCAGCGTGCGCTGCTGTGCGACATCCGGGTCGCCGCCGAGGGCGCCCGGTTCATGCTCCCGGAGACCACCCACGGGGTGATCCCGGACACCGGCGGGGTGGCCCGCCTGTTCCAGATCTGCGGCCACGGGGTGGCGGCCGACCTGGTGCTGACCGGGCGGCCGATGGACGCCGCCGAGGCGTACGCGCACGGCATCGTCTCGCGCGTGGTGCCCGCCGACGCGCTGGACGCCACCGTGCGCGAGATGGCCGAGCGCATCGCCGCCGCGCCGGCCGTGACGATCAAGACCGCCCGCCGGACGCTCGCCCGGCTCGCCGAACCCGCGGTGCGTGCCTCGATGGCCGACGAGTTGATCGCCCAGACCTTCGTCAACAAGTCGGACGACTACGCCGAGTTCCGCGCCGCGCGCGCCGAACGGCGGCCCGCCCACTACACGGGGAGCTGACCCATGACCGAGACGACCGGGACGAGCGCAACGCGCGGGGCGTCCGACGGCATCATCGGCCTGCCCGAGCCGCCCGCGCTCGGTGCGAGCGCGCTGCCCGCGGGCACCTACGCGGGCCGTACGGTCCTCGTCACCGGCGGCGGCACCGGCCTGGGCCGGGCGATCGCCCTCGAATTCGCCCGCCTCGGCGCGAACCTCGTCGTCGCCAGTCGCAAGGAGGAACACCTGGCGGCGGCCCGCGAGACGCTGGCCGAAACCGGCGCGAAGGTCCGCACCGTGAGCTGCGACATCCGCGAACCCGAGCAGATCACCGCCGCCTTCGACGCGGCGGTCGAATCCTTCGGGCCGCCCGACGTGCTGATCAACAACGCCGCGGCCAACTTCCCCGTACCCGCCGAGGAGATGTCACCCAACGCCTGGCGCACGGTCGTGGACATCACCCTCAACGGCACCTACTTCTGCGCCCGCGAATTCGCCCGCCGACACCTGGCGGCGGGCACCCCCGGCTCGATCGTCAACATCGGCGCGTCCTACGCCTGGACCGGCGGCCCCGGCTTCGCGCACAGCGCGGCGGCCAAGGCGGGCGTGAAGAACATGGTCGAGACGCTCGCGGTGGAGTGGGGCCCGTACGGGATCCAGGTCAACGGCCTGGTCCCGGGCCTGTTCCCGCACGAGGACATGACCGCCGACATCAAGGGCAACCTCGCCGGCACCCACGACAAGGACCCGTGCCAGCCCGCCATGCGGGTCGGCCGGCTGCGCGAACTGGGCTGGGCCGCGACGTTCCTGGCCTCGCCCTACGCCCGCTTCGTCTCCGGGCACACCCTGGTCGTGGACGGCGCCAACTGGCAGCGCCGCGGCCTGGTCAACCCGCCCGTGGTCACCGTGCGGCAGCAGATGGGCAAGGGGCCGTTCGTGCTGCCGTAGCCCGACTCCGGCCGGGCCGGGGCGCCTCGATCCGCCCCGACCCGGCCGGTTTCCGCCGCAGCCCACCCGGCGCATCCCCGACGGATCCCCACGGGCCCAAACCGGGCTATGCCCTGAATGGCATACATACGCGATATCTGCGCGGAAATATGGACAATACGAAGGAGAGCCGACCGCGACTCCCGGCGCGAGCGGCCCGATGTGGTGTCCGTGCTCGTCGCCGCCCAGTGTCCGGAGCCCCGCATGTCCGATCGGCGTCTGCCCTTCCGCGCCCGCAGGCACGGCACGCCCGAACCGCCCGAGCGCTCGATGGACCCCCGGGCGGCGGACACCCCCGAGCCCCCGCCCGTCGAGCACAGCCTGATCGACACGGCGATCTACGTGGAGGGGGTACGCGTCGCCTCGCCGACCACCCTCGCCGACACCTACCGCGAATTGCACGCCCGCCCGGGCGCCATGGCCTGGATCGGCCTGTACCGCCCCTCCGAGAGCCAACTCCTCTCCGCCGCCGAGGAGTTCGACCTGCACGCGCTGGCCGTCGAGGACGCGATCGTGGCCCACCAGCGCCCCAAGCTCGAACGCTACGGCGAGACCCTGTTCGTCGTCCTGCGCGCCGCCCGCTACCTCGACGACGTCGAGGAGGTCGACTTCGGCGAGTTGCACGTCTTCCTCGGCCGCAACTTCGTGGTCACCGTCCGCCACTCCGAGTCCCCCGACCTGTCCGCCGTGCGCCGCTGGGCGGAGGAACGGCCCGAACTCCTGCGCCAGGGCCCCGAGGCGGTGCTCTACGCGATCCTGGACAGCGTCGTGGACGCCTACGCCCCGGTCGTCGGCGGACTGCAGAACGACATCGACGAGATCGAGGCGGAGGCCTTCCTCGGCGCCCCGAACGTCTCCCGGCGCATCTACGAACTCTCCCGCGAGGTGATCGAGTTCCAGCGCGCGACCCGCCCGCTGCTGCTCATGCTCGCCGACCTGTCCACCGGCTTCGACAAGTACCACGTGGACGAGGAGCTGCGCCGCTACCTGCGCGACGTCCAAGACCACGCGACGATCGCGGTGGAGCGCGTGGTCGGCTTTCGCCAACTGCTCGAAGGCATCATGCGGGTCAACGCGGTGGTGGTGACCCAGGCCCAGAACGAGGAGATGAAGCAGCTCACCGCGGCCAGCAACGCGCAGAACGAGGAGGTCAAGAAGATCTCCGCGTGGGCGGCCATCCTGTTCGCACCGACCCTGATCGGCACCGTGTACGGGATGAACTTCGACCACATGCCCGAACTGCACTGGGCGTACGGCTACCCGTACGCGATCGGCCTGATGCTCGTGGTCTGCGCCGTCCTCTACCTGATCTTCAAGCGCCGGAACTGGCTCTGAGGCACCGGAAACCCCCGACGCGTGCCAATCCCGGTATCAAACCTGTCGTGATCTGTCAGGTACACGCGACAGGATCCCGAGCGCAGGACGAACACCGAACCACGATCGAGGAGCATCACCATGGCGAACATCGTTCTCGTGCCCGGCTACTGGCTCGGCGCGTGGGCCTGGGACCGGGTCGCCGAACCGCTGCGCGCCGCCGGCCACGACGTCGTCGCGATCACCCTGCCCGGCCTGGAGCCCGACCGCACCGACGGGACGGGCGTCGACCTGGCCGCCCAGTCCCGGGCCCTGGTCGACGAGATCACCACGCGCGACCTCACCGACGTGGTCCTGGCCGCCCACTCGGGCGGCGCGTTCGCCGCGTACGAGGCGCTGGACCGGATCCCGGAGCGGATCGCCCGCATCGTCTACGTGGACGCCGGCCCGGTGGCCGCCGGCGTCTCGTTCGTCGACCTCCAGGAGCCCGAGGAGCGGGCCCGGATCGAGGCCGAGGTCGCCGCTCGCGGCGACGGCCGCTACATCTACCCCTGGGACCCGGCCGCCGACCCGGTGATGCTCGACGGCCTGTCCGACACCGACCTCGCCGAACTGCGCGCCCGCGCGATGCCCCAGCCGTACGCCGTGGCCGTGAGCGCGCAGCGGGTCGCCGACCCGGCCCGGCTGCGGGTGCCGGCCCACCTGATCACCTGCCTGTTCCCGGCCGCGCAGGTCGAGGCGATGATCGCGGCCGGGCACCCGTTCATGGCCGAGTTCGCCGCGGCCGAGCAGCGCACGGTGCACAGCCTGCCGACCGGTCACTGGCCGATGTTCTCGCGCCCGAAGGACCTCGCCGAATTGTTGTCCGACATCGCCGGCTGACCCCGAACCGGGGTGGGCCCAGGCCCACCCCGGTTCGGGGTGCCTCCCCCGTGACCTGCCCGGTCGGCGCCCGACACACTGATGACACCAGCAGTCAGGCAGATCCACGGGAGGACCCCATGAGCACGCTCACGCCCGACAGAGCCGCCCCGCCGGCCACCCGGTGGCGGCTCGGCTGGGCGCTGCTGTGCGCCTGGCGCGGCTTCGCTCTGGTCTTCCTCTCGGTCCCCGCCCTCGCGCTGTTCATCACCTGCGTCGTGTTCATGGCGCTGCTGCCGATAGGCGTCGGCCTGCTGTTCTTCTTCCCCCTGATGTTGCTGTTGCGCGCCACCGCCAACGTGACCCGCAAGGCGATGCGCTCGTGGGCGCACGTTCCGATCGACACCCCGTACCGGCGGCTGCCCACGGGCGGCGGCGTGACCGGGCTGTGGGCGCGCACCAAGCGCATGATCACCGAGGCGGCCACCTGGCGGGACCTGCTGTGGGCGCTGCTCTACCTGCCGTCGAGCCTGCTGATCGCGTGCTTCCCGATGTTGCTGATCGTCAACGGCCTGCACGGCGTGCTGATGCCGTTCCTGTGGGAGGTGGCCTACCGGCACGTCGACGACGCGCAGTGGTACACGTTCATCAAGGTGAACAGCGTGCAGCGGGCCGGCCTCGCGGTGCCGTGGGGCCTGGTCCAGGTGGCCGCCGGCCTCGCCCTCGCGCCCTGGTTCGCCCGGGTCAACGGTCTGTGGAACCGCTCCCTGCTCGCCCCCACCAAGCAGGCCGAGTTGGCGCTGCGGGTCCAGCACCTGACCGAGAGCCGGACCGACGCGGTGGACGCCTCGGCGGCCGAACTGCGCCGGATCGAGCGTGACCTGCACGACGGCGCGCAGGCCCGCCTGGTCGCGATGGGGATGAACCTGGGCGCCGCGGAGGCGCTGATGAAGACCGACCCCGACGCGGCCCGCGTATTGCTCGCCGAGACCCGCGAGGCGTCCGCGAAGGCGCTGCACGAACTGCGCGACCTGGTCCGGGGCATCCACCCGCCGGTGTTGTCCGACCGGGGCCTGGCCGACGCGGTGCGCGCGGTGGCCCTGGAGAGCCCGCTCGACGTCAACGTCAACGTCTCGCTGCCGGGCCGGCCCGAACTCCCGCTGGAGTCCGCCGCCTACTTCGCGGTCACCGAGGTGCTGACCAACGCGGCCAAACACTCCGGCGGCCGGCACGTGGAGATCGATCTCACGTACACGGACGGCTCGTTGCGGATCACGGTCACCGACGACGGCGAAGGCGGCGCCGATCTGATGAAGGGCACGGGACTGCGCGGCATCCAGCGCCGACTCGATACATTCGACGGGACGCTCGCCCTGCACTCCCCGGTGGGCGGCCCGACGACTGTAATCATGGAGCTGCCGTGCGACTTGTCCTCGCGGAAGACCTCGCCCTCCTGAGGGACGGGCTGGTCCGCCTGCTCCAGGCGCACGGCTTCGAGATCGTCGCGGCCGTGGACAACGGGCCCGAACTGCTCCGGGCCCTGGTGCAGCACAAGCCGGACGTCGCGGTGGTCGACGTCCGGCTCCCGCCGACCTTCACCGACGAGGGCCTCCAGGCCGCCCTGGAGGCCCGCCGGCAGGTCCCGGGGCTGCCGATCCTGGTGTTGTCGCAGTACGTCGAACAGCTCTACGCCCGCGAACTGCTCGCGGACGGCACCGGCGCGGTGGGGTATCTGCTCAAGGACCGCGTCTTCAACACCGACGAGTTCGTGGACGCGGTCCGCCGGGTCGCGTCGGGAGGCACCGCGATGGACCCCGAAGTGATCTCGAAGCTGCTCGCCCGCAACGTGCGGGACAAACCGCTGGCCCAGCTGACCCCGCGCGAACGCGAGGTCCTGGAGCTGATGGCGGAGGGATGCTCCAACGCGGCCATCGCAGGCCGCCTGTTCGTATCGGAGGGCGCGGTGAGCAAGCACACCACGAACATCTTCGCCAAGCTGTCGATCGACACATCGGACGAAACGAACCGTCGTGTCCTGGCGGTTCTGGCCTACCTCAACGGAACCAACTAGGTCCTGTCCGGCGGATCCCCACGAACCGCCGGCACGGCCGGCGACGTCACGAGCGGGCGATCACCCCACGGTGGTCGCACCCGCTCGGCCCGGGACTGCGCAGGGGCGACTCACCCGTGCCGTACGGAGGGGCCGCGACGGGCGAAAGGCCCGGTGGGCCGGCACCCTCGTCGTGGCTCGCTCAGCGATCAGGAGCCGGCGGTCAGGCGCAGCAGGCGGTCCCGCTCCTCCTCGACGATGCGTTGGGCCCGGAGGACGACGGCCTCGGGCACCCCTTCGGGCAGCTCGCCGAAGTCGCGGAATCGGCGGAGGTCGCGTGGACGAACGCCGGTGATGTCGTAGGCCTTCAACGCGGCGAGCGACACGGCGTAGTCGTCGAGTGTGCGAGGCATGGTCTCCTTCTCGCGCGCTGAGAGGTCCGATCCGGGCGCCTCGGGCGAGCCGGCGTCGGCCGGATCAGGGCTGCTGTCGTACACGCTGCCCCCGTCTGATGTTGTCAACGTCATTGCGGCGGTGCGGGTTCCCGATACCAATCTTCCGGACAGGAGGGCGTGGGTCGCTCCCCCGTACGGATGAACTTCGCGACGCCTGTGGCAGGAGGCGCGGATTTTCGCTATTTCCCCCGCCGCGGTGTGTGCGTCGCACACCCCCGACGGACCCTCATCACCTCACGGTGTTCGAGGAAGCACAGATTGTCATGGCGCGGGGTGGAAAGCCAAGCATCTTTTGATACTGGTCCGAATCCGACCCCTCTCGCCCGCATCATCGCCCGGCTCCGGGGAACAAGGGCGCGCGATGATACGTTCGTCGTGGTAAGTGTTTGACCCTGAATTGCCCGTTGAGCAAGGAGCGTGTGTGTCCGCCCAAGAGACGGACCCCCCTAGTACCGGTCCCTCCCGAGACTGTGATCGAAGCCGCGACGTCCGGGAGGCGGTCTCATGACCGCGGCTCTGGGCATAGCCGCGATCGTCGTGCTGACCCTCGGTACCGGTTTCTTCGTCGCCCAGGAATTCGCCTACGTGGCGGCCGACCGGAGCCTGCTGCGTCGTCGCGCGGAGGCCGGTGACAAGGCCGCCGCCCGGGCGATGACCGTGATGGGGCGACTGTCGTTCATGTTGTCGGGTGCCCAACTGGGCATCACCGTGACGGCCCTGCTGGTCGGTTTCATCGCCGAGCCCGCGCTGGCCGCCGTGATCTCCCCCCTCCTCGAACTGGTCTCGGTGCCCGACGGCGCCGTCCCGGTGATCGCGCTCGTCCTCGGCTTCGCGGTCGCCACCGCGATCCAGATGGTGCTGGGCGAGCTGGTCCCGAAGAACTGGGGCATCGCCGAGCCGGAGCGTGTCGCCGTCCTGCTGGGCCGGCCGACCCTCGTGTACCTGAAGGTCGCCGGCCCGCTGATCCGGCTGTTCGACACCCTGGCCAACCGCATCGTGCGCTCGATCGGCATCGAACCGGTCGAGGAGTTGCACGGCGGGGCCACCACCGAGGAGCTGGCGCACATCGTCGACGAGGCCGGCCGGGACGGCGACCTCGACCCCGGTCTGTCCGGGATCCTGCGCCGCGCGATCGCGTTCGGCGACCTGAGCGTGGACCAGGTGATGGTGCCGCGACCGGACGTGGTCCGGGTCCGCGCCGAGACCACCGCCGCCGAGCTGATCGAATTGGTCGCCGAGTGCGGCCACTCGCACTACCCGGTGGTCGGCGAGCGGGTCGACGACGTCCTGGGCGTGGTCGGCGTGGCCTGCCTGCTGGAGGTGGCCCCCGAGGACGCCGCGCACGTCACCGCCGGATCCATCGCCCGCCCCGCGCTGCTCGTCCCCGACACCGCCGGGCTGGCCTCGCTGCTCGAACAACTGCGGTCCGCCAACGAGGAGTTCGCGGTCGTCCTGGACGAGCACGGCGGACTCGCCGGGATCGTCACCTACGAGGACGTGGCCGAGGAACTGGTCGGCGAGATCGCCGACGAGAGCGACGACGAGGACCCCGTCGACACCGAGCCGGAGGACGGCTGGTGGCGCCTGGACGCCGGACTGCGGGTGGACGAGACCGAGCGGATCGTCGGCGCCGAGTTGCCCGACGGGCCGTACGACACCCTCGGCGGCCTGGTCATCGCGCACCTGGGTCGGCTGCCCGAGGTGGGCGACCGCATCCGGGTCCCCGACCCCGACGAGGTCCGCGCCGGACGCTCGGCCGAGGAGGACGACGAGCCGATCCGCTACACCGAGATCGAGGTGCTGGCGGTCGAACGGCACGTACCGGCCCTGGTCCGGCTTCGCGTGCTGACCTCCGAGCCCGCGTTCCCCCGCGACATTCCCGAATGGAGCGCCGATCGGCGCTCCGGAGACCCCACACGCACCACAGAGGTGACCGCATGACCCCGTCCCTGGCCTCCGGTGGTGGCCTGGGCTCGATGGAGCTGGGCCTGTGGCCCGCCCTGGCCGTCACGGTCGCGCTGCTCGTGGGCAACGCGTTCTTCGTCGCCGCCGAGTTCGCGATGGTCGCCGCGCGGCGGCACCGCCTGGAGGCGCTGGCCGCCGAGCGCAAGCGCGGCGCCAAGTCGGCGCTGGCGGGCGTACGGGAGTTGTCCCTGATGCTGGCCGGTGCCCAGTTGGGCATCACCATGTGTTCGCTGGGCCTGGGCATCGTGTCCGAGCCGGCCATCGCCACCATGCTCGACCCGCTCTTCGACGCCGTCGGCATGCCGGCCGCGGCGGGGCACGCGGTGGCGTTCGCGATCGCGTTGGTGGTCGTGGTGATCCTGCACATGGTGCTGGGCGAGATGGCACCCAAGTCGTGGGCGATCGCCGGCCCCGAGAAGGTCGCGCTCGTCCTGGCCCCGTCCTTCCGCGGCTACACCCGCGTGGTTCGGCCGCTGCTGCGCGCGATGAACGGGGTCAGCAACGCGATCCTGCGGCTGGCCCGGATCGACCCCAAGGACGAGTTGTCGCACCCCAAGGACGCCGAGGGGCTGCGCCGCCTGGTGGGCGAGTCCCGCCGGCTGGGTCTGATCGACAACGCCTCGCACGACGTGCTCTCGGGCACGCTGCGCACGCACACCGAGCCGCTGGCCCGGCTGATCGTGCCGACCGCCGAGATCGACTCGGTGCCGGCCGACGCGGGACCGGAGGAGATCGCCGCGGTCTCGCGCCGCAACGGCCGCAACCGGCTGCTCGTGCGCGGCGAGGACGGCACGCTGTTCGGAGTGGTGCACATCCGCAAGGTGCTCACCTCGCGCACCCAGGCGTCCGGGAACACCGCCGGCGAACTGGCCACCGCGGTGCTCACCCTCACCGTGGACACCCCGATCCAGCGTGCCGTGGCCGCCCTCCAGGAACGCCGCGCGTCCCTGGCCCTGGTCCACGCCGCCGACGGCACCCTCCTGGGTCTCGTCGGCCTGGACGACCTCCTGGGCAGCGTGCTGGGCGCCAGAGCCGCGTGACCGCGCCCCGGCCGGACCCGATCGGGTGACACCGGTCGGCCGGTCGGGTTGCTTTGGTCGGGGGCCGGGGGCGGGGCGTGTCACGTTCGCCGCATGAGAGTCGACGTCAGACACGGTCCCGCCTTCGCCGCCGCGCGCTGCCTGCTCGATCCGGGCGAGGCGATGCGGGCCGAATCCGGCGCGATGATGGCGCACAGCGCGGGCGTGGAGATCTCCGCCAAGGTCGAAGGCGGCATCATGCGCGGCCTCAAGCGCAGCGTGCTGGGCGGGGAGTCGCTCTTCCAGACCACGTTCACCGCGCCCGCGCGGGGCGGGTGGGTGGACGTGGCCACCGCGCTGCCCGGCGACATCGCCGACGTCACGCTCACCCCCGACGTGCCCGAGTTCCTGCTCACCCGGACCAGCTGGCTCGCCAACTCCGCGGGGGTGCAGATCGACACCCGGTGGGGCGGGCTGCGCAACCTGGTCGGCGGCGAGGGCGGGTTCCTCGTGCACGCGTCCGGGCAGGGCGAGGTGATCATGGGCTGCTACGGCGCGCTGGACGTGCTGGACCTGGAGGCGGGCGAGCAGGTCGTGATCGACACCGGCCATGTGGTCGCCTACGCGCCGACGATCACCTTCACCACCCGTCGGGCCGCGCGCGGGCGCACGATCGCCTCGGTCACCTCCGGCGAGGGTCTGGTCTTCGACTTCACCGGGCCCGGCCGGGTGCTCACCCAGACCCGCAACCCGTCCGCGTTCGCGTCGTTCGTCGCCGGTCTGCCGGGCGTACGCAACTGAGTGGGGGCGGCCGGCGGCGACTCACCTCCACGCGCGGTGTGCCCCCGGGGTGTGGCCGAACGCGCGCCGGAAGACGTCGATGAACGCGCTCGCCGAGGACCACCCGCAGCGGTGCGCCACGGTGGTCACCGGTACGTCCTCGGCGAGCAGTACGAGCGCGTGGTGCAGGCGGGCCTGGGTGCGCCACTGCGGGAACGTCATGCCCACCTCGGCCGCGAACAGCCGGGTCAGCGTGCGCTCGCCCGCGCCCACCGCCGCGCCCAGGGCGGCCAGTGTGCGCTGATCGGCGGGATCGGCCCGCAGCAGCGCGCAGACCGCCACCAGGCGCGGATCCCGGCCGGTGGGCAGGTGCAGCGCCTGCCGGGGGCTGTGCCGGAGCTGGTCCAGCAGGACCGCGAGGATGCGTCGTCCCTCGTCGGTGTCCACGAGGTCGGGGCGGCTGTAGGCGATGATCAGCTCGCGCAGCAGCGGGCCGACGGCGAGCACCGCGGGGCGGGCCGGGTCCAACGGGTCGTCGTCGGCGGGGATGCCCACCGCGTGCAGCACGGTCCGCCCGTGCGCGCGGTGCCGGTGCAGGGTGCCGGCCGGGATCCACAACGCGCGGGTGGCGGGCGCGACCCAGGTGCCGGCGTCGGTGCTCACCGACAACACGCCCCGACCCGCGTAGACGACCTGGTGCACGTCGTGCCGGTGCGCCGTCACCCCGCCCCCGGCCGGCAGGTGACGGGTGTTCGTGCTCAGCCCGGTGGGCGGCTCGGCGAGGGGTCGGCGGGAAATCGGCATCGCCCGGCAGGCTATCGCGGGCCCGCCGACGACGCCGCCCCGCACCGACCCGGCCGCGACGGTGCGCGCAGCGGTGTAAGCCGCTCGCGGATCGGGGACCGGCCGGGCATGAACGTACGCGCGCTGGCCGTCGACTTCGGGGACACCCTGGCGGTCCCCGGGCCCAACCCCGACGGCCGCGTCGTCCTGGAGGTGCTGCGCGAGTTGCCGGGCACACACGTCCCGGACACCTTCGTGGCCGCCTACGACCACGTGCACCGGATCACCCGCGAGGGCGACCGGGTCCGGGACACGCACACCTCCTTCGCCACCGAGATCCACTGGGCCGCCCGGTTGTGCGGAGCGCGGATCCCGGACCCCGAGGCGGCCCTCGAACCGGTCTTCGAGCGGGTCCCCGACTCCCGGGTGATCCGCCGGGCCGCCGAGGCGCTGCTGCGTATCCGGGCCCGCGGCGACCTGGTCTGCGTCCTCGCGTGCGACACCCAGCGACCCGAGTCGGTACGCCGGCGCACCCTGGCCGAGGCGGGCATCGAGGAGTGCTTCGACGCCGTCGTGCTCTCCTGCGCGATCGGCCTGCGCAAGCCGCACCCGGACTTCTACGCCGAGGTCGAACGCGCCTGCGGCGTCCCGCGCGAGGGGATCATGTTCGTCGGCAACACCCCGAGCAAGGACGCCACCGCGCCGCACGTGTACGGGATGCGCGCCGTGCTGATCGCGCCGACCGGGCGCCCGCCGGGCCTGGCCGCCGCGATCGGGGTGATCGGGCACTTCGCCGAGCTGCCCGACCACCTCGATCGCACCGCCGCCGAACGGCCCACGCTCAGCGGCGGATCTCCGCCACGTGCTCCACGTTGAGCACGTCCGCGACGTCACGGCTCGGCGCGGTCGCGAACCACGCGTCCAGGATCTCCATCAGCACCGGCCCCGAGGTCAGCCGCATGCTCAGCGCCAGCACGTTCGCGTGGTTCCAGCGCCGCGCGCCGGCCGCCGTCTCCGCGTCCGAGCACAGCGCCGCCCGGATCCCGTCCACCTTGTTCGCCGCGATCGACGCACCGGTACCGGTCCAGCAACACACGATCGCCTGATCGGCCCGCCCCGCCGCCACCTCGCGCGCGGCCGCGGCGCTCACCGGGGCCCAGTCGTCGGCGAACTCGGGCTTGTGCGCCGGGTCGAAAGCGCCGAACGGCAACACTTCGTGGCCACGCTTGCGCAGTTCGTCGGCGAGGTACAGGCCGCAGCCCTTGATCTGGTCGGCCGAGATCGCGATGCGCATCGGATACTCCCTGGTCGGTGCTTCGTCTGGTCGGTGGTCGGCGCCTTGTCGGCACCGGGTGTGAGACTGGACAGCATGGTCCCCACGGACACTTTGCACGTGACCCGACACACCTCCGCGCTCGGGTCCATGGCGACCGCGTCCGCGCCCACGCATCCCGCGCTCGCGCCCCTGCTCGACTCCTACCTCGGCTACGACGAGCACACCCACACGCCGCTGCGCCGCCGCGAGCCGGCCACCGGTTCGATCACCGTGATCATCGGATTCGCGCCGATCCGGGTCCACTCCCCGCACGCGGGGTCGGCCACGCCGGGAACCACCCGCTCGTTCGTGGCCGGGCTGCACGCCGGGCCCACATTCGTCGAGCACGACGGCCGACAGGCCGGCATCCAACTCGACCTGACCCCGCTCGGCGCCTACACGCTGCTCGGCCTGCCCTTGGCCGAGATCGCCGACCGGGTGGTGCACCTCGACGACCTGCCCGGGTGGGACGGCGACGCGCTGATCGATCGGCTGGTGTCCGCGCCCGACTGGTCGACCCGCTTCGCCCACCTCGACGAGGTCCTGCTCCGCCGTCTGGCGATCGGCCCCGAGCCGCTGCCCGAGGTGATCCGCTCCTGGGACCTGCTGACGGCGAGCGCCGGTCGGATCGCCGTCACCACACTGGCCCGGGAGACCGGATGGAGCCGGCGCCGGCTCGGCGCCCGCTTCCGGGAGACCGTCGGCCTGCCGCCCAAGACGGTGGCCCGGCTGTTGCGCTTCCGGCACGCGATCGCGCTCTTGGAGGGGGCGCCGCGCTCGTGGGCGGAGGTCGCGGCGGAGGCCGGCTACTACGACCAGGCGCACTTCAATCGTGATTTCAAGGTGCTCGCGGGCTGCACGCCCGGTGCCCACTTGGGCTCCCGGCTGCCCACCGGCGGCTTCGCGGCCTGACCCGCGCCGGCCGACGGCGCTCGTTCCCGTTTGTCCAATACCGCGAGGGGTCACCCGCCGGAGGCTGGTCTCGACCCACCCGGCAGCCGCCGGACCCACCGGAACAGGCCGCCACACCCGGCCGCAAGGAGCGCACCATGAGCGACAACACACTGATCGCCGACCTCGTCCCGACCCTGCGCTACAACGACGCGACGGCGGCGATCACCTTTCTCCGGGAAGCCTTCGGGATGACCGCGGTCATGGTGGTCCCGGGCGACGACGACACCGTCGCACACGCCGAACTGACCTTCGGCAACGCCATGGTGATGCTCGGCAGCAACCCGCCGGCGGGGTCCGACGCGTTGCTGCGGTGGCCCGTCGGCGGCTCCGCGCTCTATGGCGTGATCGACGGCGACGTGGACGCGCACTGCGCGCGGGCGGTGGCGGCGGGCGCGACCGTGGTGCTGGAGCCGAAGGACCAGGACTACGGCGGTCGCGGCTACACCGTCCGCGACCCCGAGGGCAACCTCTGGAGCTTCGGCAGCTACCGCCCGAGGGTCTGAGCCCGCGTGCGTCGGCGGGCCGGTGCGCGACCGGGCCAGGGCCCGCCGATGATCGCGTGATCCCCACGGGCTAGCGTCATTCCGTGGAGATCGAGACTTTGGGGTACGACCACCCCGATGTGCGCAAGCTGGTGGCGGATGTGCAGCAGGAGTACGTGCACCGCTACGGCGACCCCGACGAGACGGCGGTCGACCCGGCCGAATTCTTGCCGCCCCAGGGCCTGTTCTGCGTGGCGTACGACAACGGCGCCCCGATCGCCTGCGGGGGCTGGCGGACCCGCGGCGCGTCGCCGGAGGATCCGAGCCTGAACGACGGCGACGCCGAGCTCAAGCGGATGTACGTGGTGCCGCACGCCCGCGGGCGCGGTCTGTCCCGGGTGATCCTCGCGCACCTGGAGGAGACCGCCCGCGCGGCGGGCCGGCTGCGGGTGGTCCTGGAGACCGGGGCCAAGCAGCCGGAGGCGATCGCGCTGTACCGGTCCTCCGGATACGAGCGCATACCCGGGTTCGGCTACTACAAGGACTACCCGAGCAGCATGTGCTTCGCGAAGGCGCTCTGAGGTCCGCCGGCGGGGGCGCCCCCGCCGGCGGACCGGTCGTCAGTGCTCCACGTCGGACCCGGCGGTCCGCGCGCCGCGCAGCATGAACCAGGCCGCGACGGCGGCGGCCAGCAGTACTACCGCGCCCGCGCCGGCCGCGATCCGCAGCCCCTCCAGGAACGCGTCGTTGGCCGAGTGGGTGAGGTCGGCGGCGACCTGCCCGGACACCGTGTCGGCCGCCTCGGCGGCGCCGGCGAGCGACTCGCGCGCACCGTCGGCCGCCGAGCCGGACACCCCCTCGGGCACCGTCAGATGGCCCCGGTAGATCCCGGTGACCACCGAGCCGAGCAGCGCGATGCCCAGCGCCGCGCCCAGTTCGTACGCGGTTTCCGAGACCGCCGAGGCCGCGCCCGCGTTCTCCTTCGGCGCGCTGCCCAGGATCAGGTCGGCGGTGACCGTGAACGAGAAGCCCGCGCCGACACCGACCAGGAGCAGCACGCCGCCCAGGTAGAGGTACGGCGTGTCCTCGGCCAGCACGGTGAGCGCGCCCAGGGCCAGCCCGATCGAGGTCAGACCCGACGTCACCACCACGCGGGGGGTGAGCCGGCGGGCCGCCGCACCCGCGAGCAGACCCGACACGATCGCCCCGACGGTGGCCGGCAGCTCGGCCAGGCCCGCCTGCAACGGGCTGCGCCCCTGGACCAGTTGGAGGAACTGGGACAGGAAGAAGATCAACCCGGACATGCCGAGCACGGTGAGCAGGTCGGCCAGTACCGACCCGGAGAACGCCCGGTTGCGGAACAGGCGCATGTCGAGCAGCGGCACCGGCAGCGACAACTGCCGGCGGCCGAACCACACCAGCGCGCCCACCCCGATCGCGAGCGCCGCCCACACGTCGGGGCGCAGCAGGCCGTGGGTCGCGGCCTCCTTGACCGCGTAGACGGTCGCGATCATGCCGACCAGGGACAGTGCGGCGCTGAGCATGTCCCACGGGCCCGGGTTCGGGTTGCGCGACTCGGGGAGCATCTTGACGCCGACGGCGATCAGTACGGCCATCACCGGCAGGTTGATCAGGAAGACCGAACCCCACCAGAAGTGTTCGAGCAGGAAGCCGCCGACGACCGGGCCGAACGCGGCGCCGGCCATCGACATCGCGCCCCACACGCCGATCGCGAAGCTGCGTTCGCGCGCGTCGGGGAAGATGTTGCGGACCAGGGCGAGGGTGGAGGGCATCAGCGACGCACCGGCGACGCCCATCGCGACCCGGGCCGCGATCAGCGCCTCGGCGCTGGGCGCGTAGGCGGCGGCCACGGACAGCGCGCCGAACGCGGCCGAGCCGAAGAGCAGCAACTTCTTGCGGCCGATCCGGTCGCCGAGGGTGCCGGCGGTGACCAGCAGACCGGCGATGACGAAGGAGTAGACGTCGCCGATCCACAGCAGCTGGGTGCCGGTCGGCTCCAGGTCCTCGCTGAGGAACGGGATGGCCAGGCCGAGCACGGTGGCGTCGATCGCCACGAGCAGTACCGACAGGGTCAGTACGCCGAGCGCGATCCAGCGGCCCGGCGCGCCCTTGACGGGGTTGCCGGTGCCGGTATGAGCAGGAACCGAGGAAGTGGGAGCTGCCATGATCGAAAGTCCAAAAAAAGAGATGGAACCAGGGGCGGGGCGCCGGATCGGGTGTCGCGTCGCCCCGGGGGGTCAGTCGGGGTTGCCTGGGGTGCGCCGCGCGCCGCCGAGCAGGAGTTCGGCGACCGAGCGGGCCGCGTCGCGGCCGGCGAGTCGGCCCTCGTGCACGGCCCAGCCGGCGGCGGCGACGAACGAGAACAGCGCCTCGGTGACCCACTGGGCGGTCAGGTCGACGCGCATCGAGCCGTTCTCCTGGCCGCGCCGGACCACGGCGGCCACCTGCTCGTCCATCACGCTCCAGGCCCGCTCCAGGTCCGGGTCGCCGACCAGTGAGCTCTCGCCGTACAGGAACGCCACGTAGTCGGCGCAGGGCATCAGCTGCTCGACCAGGTCGCGCAGTGCCCGCGGTACGTCGTCGGCGCTCAGGTCGGCGGTGTCGATCGCGCGCCCGATTCGGGCGGATGCCTGCGCGCCGAGCGCGGTGATCAGCGCCGGGCGGCCGGGGAACATCCGGTGCAGCGTGGCCCGGCTGATCCCGGCGGCGCGGGCGATCTCGTCCATGGACGAGGCGGGGCGCCGGAGCAGCAGGGTGACGGCGGCGCGCAGCACCTGCTCGTTGTCGGTGGGCATGGATCAACTCTAGCCCGAATGAGACAACTCTGTCTCAGGAATTACGCGACGGGCTCATGCGGCACGTCGAGGCATCGGGTCAACCCGCGCCCTGCGGGGTCAGCTCCGGGCGGGGCTCCTGCCAGGTCAGTACCGCATTGCCGAGCCCGGCCCCCCGTCCGGCGCCCGGGAAGACCCGCAGCCGCCACGGCGACAGGCGCATCACCGCGAAGTCGGGCGAGGAGGGCTTCTCCCACCCGGGCACCCCGGCCGGGTCGTAGCCCAGCGGCTCCGGGGTGTCCCGGAACAGGTGCCACACCCGCTCGCGGACCTCCTCGTCGAAGAGCAGGTCCGCGCGGCATTCGGCGGCACACGTGTCGTGCGTGGGCGACCAGTAGTTGCAGGACACGAACGGGTTGCGGGCGATGTGCGCGCGTTTGGTCGCGGTCGGCGCGGTGGCCACCCAACCGGTGAGCCGACCGTGTTCCCACACCCAGTAGGGGTGCAGGATCCGGGTGCGAGGGCGACCGGCGCTGTCCACGGTGGCTATCGAGGCCCACACGATCGAGTGGGCCATGGCGACGAAGGCCGGGGCCGCGGTTTCCAGATCGGTCATGGCGGCAACCCCTGTCTCGTCGTAACGGCCCTGCACCCACCCCCATACTGTCGTGAACGAGCGCGACCCTAAAGGCCCATCGGGAAGTCGTACGAGGCCGGCGGCTTGATCCGCACCTGATCACCCTGGAACATCACCGAGATCTGGTCGTGCGGACGCAGTTCGATCCGGGCCGGATCGCCGGTCACCAACTCGCCGTTGAGGTAGGTGCGGTAGGTGTGCGTGGCGTCGGGGGTGAGTGCGCCCAGGTGGGTGTCGTCGAACCTGACGTTCCACATCGCGAACAACTGCCCCAGGACGAAACGGGCGTTCGCGTCGTGGCTCTCCACGTGCAGGACGCCGCTGTTGTCGTGGGTGTGCAGGTCGGCCAGCAGCCCGGAGTTGTGGTCGATGCCCAGATCGGGGGCGACCTCGACGCGCTCCAGGCCGACGAAGATGTCCAGATGCACGTGGAAGTGCTGCTTCGCGCCCTCCATAGTATCCAGCGCCAACCCCACGTCGGCCCCGCGCTGGGCGCTGTCGGCGGGCACCGGCCAGGGTGGCAACTCGGCGTTGGTGGACGCCTTCGGCTGTGGCAGCGGGGGCCGGGCGTCGGCGGCCACGGGGGCGCCGGCGGCGAGCGAGCAGGCGGACAGGAGCGCGGCGACGACGCCGACTCCGCCGCGGAGGTGACGGTTCATCAGGGGGCCTTCCGGCAGCAGGACGAAATCACCAACCTGGCGGCTTCGGCCGCCCCGACGAAAGCCGATCGGGCGCATCGGGACCCGACTTCACCCAGACGGAGCACGGTGCGGCGAGCCGCCGGCGCTGTTCGAGATTCGGGCCGAACGGGGGCGGCCGGCACTGGTATGCGCTCGGGTGTTCGGGTTGAGTACCGCCCTGGAGACCCGCCCCGGAGATTCGCCCTGACGTCCCCATGGATGGAGTTGCCGGCCGATGCCCACCCCGTCGCACCTCACGCCGTTCCGGATCGAGACACCCGAGGCCGAGCTGGTCGATCTGCGGGAGCGCCTGGCGCGCACCCGATGGCCCGACGCGGAGCCGGTGGCCGACTGGTCGCAGGGCATCCCGCTCGGGTATACGCGGGAGTTGGCCGAGTACTGGCGCACCACCTACGACTGGCGCAAGACCGAGGCCAGGCTGAACGCCCATCCGCAGTTCAGGGCCGAACTCGACGGCGTGGGCATCCACTTCCTGCATGTGCGTTCGCCGTACCCGGACGCGGTACCGCTGATCCTGACCCACGGTTGGCCCGGTTCGATCATCGAATTCCTGGACGTGATCGGCCCGTTGACCGATCCCGTCGCCCACGGCGGGGACGCGGCGGACGCGTTCCACGTGGTGCTGCCCTCGCTGCCCGGGTACGGCTTCAGCGATCGGCCGACCGAAACCGGGTGGGGCGTCGACCGGATCGCCCGCACCTGGGCGCGGCTGATGGCCGACCTGGGCTACGAGCGCTACGGCGCGCAGGGCGGCGACTGGGGATCGATGATCACCGCCTCGCTCGGCCGCCAGTACCCGGAGCACGTGCTCGGGATCCACCTGAACATGCCGGTGGCGATGCCGGACGCCGAGGCGATGCGGGACCCGACGCCCGAGGAACGCCGGGCGCTGGCGGACCTGGCCACGCACTCCGAATGGGATTCCGGCTACAGCAAGATCCAGTCCACCCGGCCGCAAACCCTCGGCTACGGCCTGGCCGACTCCCCGGTGGGCCAACTCGCCTGGATCGTGGAGAAGTTCCGGCAGTGGACCGACTGCGACGGGCACCCGGAGAACGCGCTGCCGCGCGACCACATGCTCGACAACGTGATGCTCTACTGGCTGACCGGCACCGCCACGTCCTCGGCCCGCCTGTATTGGGAGAGCTATCGCGATCCCGACCTGGCCGAGGTCGACGTGCCGACCGGATGCTCGGTCTTCCCGCACGAGATCATCCGCGCCTCACGTCGCTGGGCGGCCAACCGCTTCCGCGACCTGCGCTACTGGAACGAGCTTCCCCGAGGCGGCCACTTCGCCGCCTTCGAACAGCCGGAGCTGTTCGTGGAGGAGATCCGCCGCTTCTTCCGCCTGCTGCGGTAGCCGTGTGACGGCTGGTCCTGTCCGGCGGATCCTGGTGGATCGGGCCGCGTCGTCCGGTGCCGTGCCTCGGCGTGCCGGAGAAGCAGCCGCATAGTGGTTCTCTTCGGCTGTTTCTCCGGTGCGGCGAGGTGCGGTGCCGGGCGGCGCGGCCCCGCCGAGATCCGCCGGGCAGGGCCCAGGGATTCGGAGCGAGCGCCGTCGGCTACGACGAAGCCGCCGGGCTCGGGTGTGTCGTCGGCAGGAGTGCCTCGCAGATCTTCAGGGCTTCGGCGACCGCGGGGTCCGTGCGGTTGAGGGCCGACGGGCCGCCCGGGGGCAGGTCGACCTTGTGGTCGTGGAGGCAGCTTGCGAATGCCCGGATGCCGGAGTCGTTCGGGCCGCCGTTCGGGGCGGCTGTGCCTCGACTGCCCGGTGCGCGGGAGGGGCGCAGCGTCGCGCAGGTTTCCTCGGCCTTGCGGAGCGCGGGATCGGTCGCGCGCGGGCGGCCGGGGAAGCCCGAGGGGCGTTCGCCGGCCGGACGGCTCGGGCGATCGGATGGGCGGGCGGTGCCATCGGGCCGACCCGACGGGCGGGCTCCCCCACCCGGCCGTCCGGTCGGCACCGTGACCCCGTTCGCGCGCAGACAGTCGGTGTACGCCTTCGTGGCGTCGGCACCGGCGCCCGGCACGCTCGACGGACCCGCGACGCTCGTGCTCTTGCCGCTGCTCCCCCCACCACATCCGGCCAGCAGCAACACGAGTGCCGAGGCGGCGACCGGCACCACCGCCGTGGTCCACGCCGGTCGACCCGGGTACCTCGTCATGACGTCCTTCCCACGCGACTCGGGAACGGCCGCCGGACGGCGCACCACCCATCCGCCCCGGACTCAAGCACGGCGGGATGGTGATTGGCCGCGCGCCGCCTGGGAGTTCGCTGGGAGCCCGGACCCGATCAGGTCGACGATTTGTCGCGATCACAGCACTTTCAACCGATACGAGCCCGGCTCACGACCTCGATCCGCCGTCGCGTTGCCGGCCAACTCCCAGACGGCCGACAGCCTTCCGGCACGTGTCCGGTTCAGTCTTGGCCGCCATGAGGCGTGTACGACTACGACGCAAGTCGGTCCTGCTCAACCTGACCCTGGCCGCCGCGTTGGTCACCGGCGCCGGCTTCGCCTACGCGGCGGTGGACGACGGGGGCGGATCGACGCGCGCCGGCCGGGTGCGTACGGGCAAGGTCACCAAGGGCACGGTGATGGCCACGGTGTCCGCGTCCGGGTCGTTGAGTTCGCCCTCCGACACGGGGGTGGCCTTCACCGCCGCGGGCAAGGTCACCGCGGTCGCGGTCAAGGTGGGCGACCGGGTCACCGCCGGCCAGGTGCTGGCCCGGATCGATCCGGCCCAGGCCCAGGAGGCGCTGGACGCGGCGAAGTCCGCCGTGAGCGTGGCCCAGGCGAATCTGACCAAAGCCCGCGCGGGAACCCCGGTCCAGCAGAGCGGGGGCGGCAACAACGGAGGCGGTGGCGGCAACCAGGGCGGTGGCAACCAGAGTTCCGGCATCGAGAACACGGCCGTACGCGGCGGCACCGGCGGTACCGCCTCCCGCGATGTGCCCGCCGCCACGCCCACGACGGCGCCGCCCGGGTCCGCGTCCACCCCTGTCGCCCAGCCGCACCCGACCGTCACCGTCACCGTCACCAAAACCGCGACGGCCACCCCGTCGCCGAGCACGACGGTGGACGCCGCGGCGGTCACCCAGGCCGAATCGGCCCTGGTCACGGCGAACAACAAGGTCGCCGACGCGCAACGGGCCCTGGACGGCTGCACCCTGATCGCCCCCTCCGACGGCGTGGTGGCCTCGGTGTCGGGCAAGGTCGGCGACAGCGTCTCCGCCGGCGGCTCGGGCGGTTCCGGCGCTTCCACCGGCTCGGGCGGGTCCGGCGGTTCCGGCGGCCAGGGCGGCTCGTCGGCGTCCTCGAACGGCACGGCGAGCGGATTCGTGGTGCTCGCGAACCCGACCGGCATGGAGAGCCGGGTGTCCTTCTCGGAGGCCGACGCGGCCAAGGTCAAGGCGGGACAGCCGGCCACCGTCACCCTCAATGTGAACTCCGCGATCCGGCTGAACGCCAAGGTGGTGAGCGTCAATCCGCTCCCGGACAGCGGCGGGTCGGCCGGTTCGGTCAAGTACGGCGCCACCATCGCGCTCCAGGGCGACGTGTCCACGCTGCGCACCGGTCAGACCGCGAACATCTCGGTGATCGTCGCCCAGGCGGACAACGCGCTCCAGGTACCCTCGGCGGCCGTGACCGGCGGCGGTACGAGCGGCCCCGGCAGCACAGGCGGTGCCGGGGCTTCGGTACGCGTCCTCGTCGACGGCGTCGAACAGCGCCGCACGGTGACCCTCGGCGTGGTGGGCGACCAGACCACGCAGGTCCTCTCCGGCCTGGCCGAGGGCGACGAGATCGTGCTCGGCACCGTCGCCACCGGCACCGGCTCCACGTCGGGCCGCTCCGGCCAATCCACCCGCGGCGGTACCGGCGGCGGCGGAATCCCGGGCGGCGGCGCGGTCTTCCCAGGCGGCGGCAGCGGCGGCAACGGCGGCGCGACCGGCGGCGGCTTCCCGCGCGGCGGCGCACGATGAGCGGGTCGCACGCGGGCCGGCCCGCGCCGGTGATCGACGTCCGCGCGGTGACCAAGTCGTACGGCCACGGCGCCGCCGCCGTGCAGGCGCTGCGCGGCGTCGACCTGACCATCGAGGTCGGCGAATACGTGGCCATCATGGGCAGTTCGGGCTCGGGCAAATCCACCCTGATGAACGTCCTGGGCTGCCTCGACGTACCGTCCTCGGGCCGCTACCTGCTCGACGGCCTCGACGTCGGCCGGCTCGACGAGCACCAGCTCGCCCTGGTCCGCAACCGCCGCATCGGCTTCGTCTTCCAGTCGTTCAACCTGATCCCGCGCACCACCGCACTCGCCCAGGTCGAACTCCCGCTCTCCTACGCGGGAGTACGCGCCCGGGAACGCCGCCGCCGCGCCCGCGCCGCGCTCGACCTGGTCGGCCTGTCCGACCGCGCCGACCACGCGCCCAACGAACTCTCCGGCGGCCAGCAGCAACGGGTCGCGCTGGCCCGGGCCCTGGTCACCGCCCCGGCGCTGCTGCTCGCCGACGAGCCCACCGGCAACCTGGACAGCCACAGCACCCGCGAGGTGCTGGGCATCCTGGACCGGCTGCACGAGGCCGGCCGCACGATCGTGATCATCACCCACGAGGACGAGGTCGCCGCCCGCGCCGAGCGGGTCCTGCGCCTGGTCGACGGCCTGGTGGTATCCGACCGACGGCGCTCCCCCGCATCCGCGCCGACCACCCCCGAGCCCGTCGCGGCCGGCCCGCTCGTGGAAGGCCCCCGTCGGTGAACCCCGTCGAAGTGCTCCGATTCGCCGTCCTGGGCCTGGCCGCGAACAAGATCCGGACCGCGTTGACCATGCTCGGCGTACTGATCGGGGTCGGCGCGGTGATCCTGCTCGTGGCCGTCGGCAACGGCTCGTCCAAGTCGGTACAGGCCTCCATCCAGCGCCTCGGCACCAACCTGCTCACCGTCTCGCACACCGCGGGCGGCGGGCGATTCGGCGCGGCCGGCCAGGGCGGCACGCTCAAGGACCTCACTCCCGACGACGCCCAGGCCCTGGTCGACAAGACCCTGGCCCCGCACGTGAAGTCGGCCGCCCCGGTGCAGACCACGTCCCAGAGCGTCACCTACGCCGGCCAGTCGGTCACCGTGTCCCAGATTGTCGGCACCACGCCGGACTGGTTCGCCACCACCAACCACGACCTGGGCCAGGGCGCGCTGTTCGGCGCCGACGACGTGAACTCCCGGCGCAGGGTGGCGATCCTGGGCAGCACCACGGTGGAGAACGTGTTCGGCACGGAGAACCCGATCGACAAGGAAATCCTGGTCGGCGGCGTGCCGTTCCGCGTCGCGGGCGTCCTGCGCACCAAGGGCGGCAACGGCGCGGCCGACTCCGACGACACCATCGTGCTCCCGGTGACCACCATGCGCGACAGCCTGACCGGCTACGGTTCGTTGTCCGCCATCGCCGTACAGGCCACCTCCTCCGCCGACACCACACTCGCCCAGGACGAGGTCACCTCGATCCTGAACAACCGGCACCGGATCACCGATTCGACGCAGAGCGACTTCCGGATCACCAACCAGCAGTCGTTGCTGAGCGCCAACGACGAAACCAACAAGACCTTCACCGTGCTGCTCGCCGCGGTGGCCGCGATCTCGCTCCTGGTCGGCGGGATCGGCATCACCAACATCATGCTGGTGACGGTCGCCGAACGCACCCGCGAAATCGGCATCCGCAAGGCGATCGGCGCGCCGCGCGGGGCGATCCTGGGCCAATTCCTGGCCGAGTCCACGCTGTTGTCGGTGATCGGCGGCGGCCTCGGGGTGGCCGCCGGGCTGTTCGCCGCCCGCTTCGAGGTGGTCGGGATCACGCCCGTCGTGGTGCCGAGTTCGGTGGTCGGCTCGTTCGCCGTGTCGGTCGCCATCGGGCTGTTCTTCGGCGGCTACCCGGCCGCGCGCGCCGCCGCGCTGCGACCGATCGAAGCGCTGCGGCACGAATAGCCCGACCACCCACCGCCGTTCCTGAGGAGAATCCCGACCATGACGCCGAAGCCCGGCCTCGACCCGCACGACACCCGCCCCCTCGACCCCGTACCGGGCGAGCCGGCGCCCGACTCCGGCACGCCCGGATCCCCCGCCCACGAGACCACGCACGATCCCACCGATCCCGAGCCGCCCGGTTTCGTCGGCGGCTTCCGCACCGAACCGGCCACCACCGACGCGCCGGACGAATCGCCGGAGGACATCCTCGCCCGGCCGCCCGCCGCCCGCGACGTCGCCGACGAGTTGGCCGCCCCGCCCCGCCGCCGCCTGCCTGCACTGACCCTGGCCCTGGGCGCGGGCGTGCTCCTGTCCGCGGGCTTCCTCGCCGGCGTCGAGGTACAGAAGGACCACGCGGGCGGCGGCACCGGGCAGAGCACGGCGCAGCAGGGCGCGAACCCCTTCACCGCCCGCACCGCCGGCGGCGGCGGCACCCAACCGGGCGCCGGCCGCCCGGCCGGCGGCACCACGCCCGGCGCGGGCTCAGGCGCCGGCTCGGACCTGACCACCGGGACGGTGAAGGTCGTCGACGACTCTTTCATCTACGTCTCAGATTCGGCCGGCAACATCGTGAAGGTGAAGACCGACGCCGGAACGAAGATCCAGGTGACCCGCGACGGGCGCACCGTCGACCTGAAGCCGGGCGACACCGTCGTGGTGCGCGGCGCGACCGGCGCCGACGGCGCGGTAACCGCGACCTCCGTCGCCCAGGGCACCACTCCCCTCGGCCGAGGCGGCGCAGGCACGACGGGCAGCGCGGGCGGCACCGGCGGCGCGACCGGCGGGGCGGGCTAGATGGCCACGCCCGCCGAGGGCGCCCGCACCCGCCTGCTCGTCGTCGACGACGAGCCGAACATCCGCGAACTGCTCTCCGCCAGCCTGCGCTTCGCCGGATTCGAGGTCGACTCGGCGGCCGACGGCGCCGACGCGCTGGCCGCCGTCGCGCGGTGTCGGCCGAACCTGGTCGTGCTCGACGTGATGCTCCCCGACCTGGACGGCTTCGAGGTGGTCCGCCGACTCCGCGCCGACGGTACCCGGCTGCCGGTGTTGTTCCTGACCGCGAAGGACACCACGAAGGACAAGATCACCGGATTGACCCTGGGCGGGGACGACTACGTCACCAAGCCGTTCAGCCTCGAGGAGTTGATCGCCCGGATCCACGCGGTGCTGCGTCGGGTGCACGGCGACGAGGGGGTGCCGACGTCCTCCAACCGGATCGTGGTCGCCGATCTCGAACTCGACCCGGACGGCCACGAGGTACTGCGCGGCGGACGGCCGGTGTCGCTGTCGCCCACCGAGTTCAAACTGCTGCGCTACCTGATGCTCAACACCGGCCGGGTGGTGTCCAAGACGCAGATCCTGGACCACGTCTGGCAGTACGACTTCGGCGGCGACCTGAGCATCGTCGAGTCGTACATCAGCTACCTGCGCCGCAAGATCGAACTCGACGTCGGCGGTGGCAAGTTGATCCACACCGTGCGCGGGGTCGGATACGTGCTGCGGCGCCCGCAGCCGTCGGCCTGACGGCGCCGGGATGCGCCTCCCGCACCCGAGTCGATCGTCGCTGCGCATCCGCGTGCTGGTCATCGCGATGACCCTGGTCGCCGTCGCCCTGCTGGTCAGTCAGGCGGTCGTGGTGGGCTCGCTGCGCGGCTACCTCACCGACCAGGTGGACCGGCAACTGAACCAGGCCGCGCGGGGCATGGCGTACCGCCCGCCCGAACCCCCCGGCGAGCCGCGCGGCAACGGGCCGCCGCCCGGCGGTCGCGGGCGCGCGTTCGGCGTGTTGCCGAGCCGGATCGTGGCCGAATACCTGAACCCCGACGGCAGCACCCGCCAGCGGGTGCGCTCGCCCGGCGCCGAGGAGGAGTTGGGCCCGCGGCTGCCCCGTCTGGACGCGGTCACCGTGACGGCGCTTCGCCGGCATCCGTTCGAGACCGACTCGGTGTCCGGCGACACCCGCTGGCGGGTGCTCGCGGTGCCGACGGCGGGCGGCGAGGGCAGCGTGGTGCTGGCCCAGCCGCTGAACGACGTCCGGGCGGCGGTCGACCGGATGCGCACGGTGTGCCTGCTGATCGGCCTGACCTGCCTGACCGTACTGGCCGCAGCCGGCTGGTTCGCGCTGCGCGGCGGGCTGCGTCCGCTGCGCCGGATCGAGGAGACGGCGGCGGCGATCGCGGCGGGCGACCTGTCCCACCGGGTCCCGGTACCCGCGCCCGGCACCGAGATCGGCCGGTTGTCCACGTCGATCAACGGCATGCTGGCGCAGATCGAGACCGCGTTCGCGGCCCGCGCCGAGTCGGAGACCCGGATGCGCCGGTTCGTCGCCGACGCCGGGCACGAGTTGCGCACGCCGCTGGCCAGCGTGCGCGGCTTCGCCGAGTTGTACCGGATGGGCGCGCTCACCGATCCGGCCGAGGTGGCCCGCACGATGCGGCGCATCGAGGACGAGGCGATCCGGATGGGCGGTCTGGTCGAGGACCTGCTGCAACTGGCCCGCCTGGACGAGCAGCGGCCGCTGTGCAACGAACCGGTGGACCTGCGCATCCTGGCCGCCGACGCGGTGCACGACATCAAGACCCTGGCCCCGGACCGCGCGGTGACGCTGACCGGCCTGGACGGCGGCCCGGCGCATCCGGTGACGGTCTTCGGCGACGAGTCCCGGCTGCGCCAGGTCGTGGCGAACCTGGTCTCCAACGCGCTGACCCACACCCCGGCCGGGACCACGATCCGGATCGCGGTGGGCCGGACCGGGCCGCCGGACCGGTGCGCGGCCCTCGAGGTCGCCGACGCCGGCCCCGGCCTGACCCCGGCCCACGCCCAGCGTGTGTTCGAACGTTTCTACCGGGTCGACTCCTCGCGCAGCCGCGCCGCCGGCGGCGGCTCCGGCCTCGGCCTGGCCATCGTCGCCGCCCTGGTCAACGCACACGGCGGCCGGGTCGAGGTACGCACCGCCCCGGGCGAGGGCGCGGCGTTCCGAGTGCTGCTGCCCTGACCCGGAACGGGCGGCCCGGCAGCTGCCCTGACCCCGGACGGCACCCCGCACGCCACGTCCCGCCCGCTCCCACCGCCCCGCCCCACCTCGCCCCTCAGCCCACCGGCGCGCCCGCCCGCTCCTTCTCCCCCGCCGGCTTGGTGTCCCCGTGCCCCGGCCACCACGCGGTGTGGCCGATCAGCGCGGTCAGGCTCGGCGTGAAGATCAGCGCCATGATGAAGGCCGCGATCGCGATCCCGCTGGAGAGCGCGAAGCCCATCTGGGACAGCGTCGAGTTGCCCGCCAGCATCAGCGTGGCGAAGGTGCCCGCCAGGATCACGCCGGCGGCGGCGATGGTGGGCCCGGAGTGCTTGACCGCCACGGCCGCCGCGTCGTGCGGGTTGTGCCCCTCTCGGGCCTCCTCGCGCAGTCGGGACACCATCAGGATGTTGTAGTCGGTGCCCAGCGCGACCACGAACAGATACATGATCACCGGCAGCATGAACATCAGCCCCGGCTGGTCCCCGATCTTCTGGAACAGCACCGAGGTCGCCCCTAGGGTGGCGCCGAATCCGAGCGCCACCGAGGCCATCAGGTACCACGGCGCGACCAGGCTGCGCAGCAGCAGTCCCAGGATGATCATGATGCACACCGCCGCGACGGGGAAGACCACCGAGTAGTCCCGGTCCACCGCGCGGTTGATGTCCACATAGACCGCGGTGATCCCGCCCACCAGCGCCCGGGTGCCGTCCGGCGCGGCCTGGTGCATGGTCGGCCGCAGCCGGTTCTTCACCGTGGACAGCGCCGCGTCGGTGGCCGGCGAGTCGGACAGCACCACCGAGTAGAACGCGGTCGCCAGGTCGGGGGTGAGCACCGGCTCGGCCACCGAGCCGACCCCCTTCACCCCGCGCAGCTCCGCCTCGAAGGCGGCCCGCTCCTGCGGGGTGAGCGGCCGGCCGGTGGTGGACTCGAGGTAGACCTCGGTCGGGTCGGTGGTCCCCGGCGGGAAGCCCTTCTCCAGGCTCTTCATCGCCTTGACCGACTCCTTGTCCGACGGCAGCGAGGAGCCCGCGAGGTCGAAGTTGGCCTTGTAACCCAGCGCGCCGATCGCGAGCACCCCCATCACCAGCGCGGAGGCCACCGCGAACACCACCGGCCGCCGGCCGATGCCGCGCCCGAGTCGGGCGAAGCCGGTGCCGTGCGGGGCCACCCGCCAGGACTTGGACGGCCAGAACACGCGCGTGCCGAGCAGCGAGACCACGGCCGGCACCAGGGTCAGTCCGGCCAGCAGCGTCACGAACACCGCGATCGCGAGCGCCGGCCCCATCGAGCGCAACATGCCCAGGGTGGACAGGGTCAGCGCGGCGAACGCGACGATCACCGCCGCCGCGGCGGAGGCGATCGCCTCGCCCACCCGGGAGACCGCGCGCACCATGCCGTTCTTCGGGTCGACCCCCTCGCGCAGCACCTCGCGATAGCGGAACAGCAGGAACAGCACGTAGTCGGTGCCGACGCCGAACAGCACCACGGTGAGCAACTGTTCGATCGAGCTGTCGGCCTTCATGTCGAAGACCTTGTTGGCCGACGCGATCAGTCCGGTGGCCATCGGCGAGATCAATCCGATGATCACCACGGGAAGCAGCGCGATGATCGGGCTGCGGAAGATGATCAGCAGCAGCAGCACGATGATCACGATCGTGCCCACCGCGACCAGGGTGCCGGCGGTCTCGGACGAGTCCCGTTCGTCCAGCGCCTGCGCGGCGGAGCCGGTGATCCCGGCGGTCAGGTCGGTCCCGGCGACCTGCGCCTTGACCTCCTTGCGCATCGCCTCGACCGCGTCCTGCGGGGTCTCGTCGTTGGGGTCCTTGACCTCCGGCATGGCCACCATCGCGGTCTGCACCAGCCCGTTCGGCGAGACCTGGCCGGGCGTGACCCCCAGCACGTCCTTGATCTTCCGCGCCTCCACCGCCGTGGAGACCCGCGCCACCACGGCGCTGTCGGCCGGGGTCAGCGGCTTGCCGTCGGCCCGCTGGAAGACGATCACCGCGCCGACGTTCTCCTGCTGCGGGAACGCCCGCTCGCGCAGGTCGGACGCGCGGACCGACTCGTAGGACTTGGGGAGGAAGCTCTTCTCGTCGGTGGAGGAGGTCAGCTTCGGCGCCAGACCGATCACCACACCGGCGGCGATCACCCACGCGAGGATGACCCACCAGGGCCTGCGTACGACAAATCCGCCCAGGGCCGCGAACATGGGCGCCTCGCTTCCTGCTCGTCCCGGATCCCGATCGCTTCTCGTCACCATCGAACGGACCGGTCGGCCCCGCCGGCGGGGTGATCCGTGCGAGTGACGCCGCGTAACCGGCGGGGGAGCCGGGCCCCGGGGTGACGGTCGGATGTCCGGTCGGTACGGTTTGCCCTGCCGTTGCGGGAGCGGCGGGGTGTACGGGCGGCCCCACATCGCGTCCGTGGAGCGCATCGGTTGTCAGCACGGGAGAGTCATGGCGTCGAGGGGTCGTCGCAGCGTGCCGCGGATCGCCGCCGGTCCCCGGGACGACGCCGCGTGGGCACCGCTGCTCGCGCGCGTCGTGGTCGCGACCGTGACCTGCGGCTTCTTCTTCGGCGGCTTCGTCGGCCTGGTCCAGTCGACCCGGCTGTCCACGACGGCCAAGGGCGCCGCGCTGGCCATGCTGCTCACCCTGGTCGCCCTGCACATGCGCAACTGCGTACGGCCGACCGACGGCTCCCGGCCGCGCGGTTGGGTGTGGACGCTGGGCGCGCAGGCGGTGCTCACCTATCTGCCGATGACCTGGTTCCACGACACCTGGTACGGCAACCCGGGCTTCCTGGCCGGTGCCGCGCTGCTGCTGCTCCGGCCCGCGTGGGCCGGCTGGGCCGGGTTCGCGGCGGTGGTGGCCGTCCAGGTGCCGGTGGGTCTCGCGGTGCGGCCCACCGTGGTCGAGGCGCTGTACCTGGTCTTCGGCCAGGCCGCGCTGGTCGGGCTCGCGGTGTACGCGCTGGCCGGGCTCACCGATCTGGTGGCCGCGCTGGCCGCGACGCGCACCGCGCTCGCCGACGCCGAGGTGGCCCGCGAGCGGCTGCGCTTCACCCGGCACCTGACCGACGGGGTCGGGGCGAGTCTGACCCGCATCGTCGAGCGCGGCGAGGCGCTGGTCGCCGAGCTGCGCGAGTGTCCGGAGCGGGCCCGGGTGGCGCTGACCGAGGCGCTGGCCGAGGCCCGGGGCGCGATGACCGAGGTGCGCGCCTACGCGCACGCGCACAAGAGCGTCGCGGGCACGCCGCCGCCGGCCATCGCGGTCGAGCCGACGCCGCGGGCGGTGTCGGTGCTGCGCGTGGTGATCCTGGTGCTGATCGTGGTGCCGCTGCCGGTGCGGATGTTGGCGGCGAGCCACTACTCCCCCGCGCGGCAGGCGCTGTTCCTGCTGCTGCTCGCCGGGTTCGTCGCGCTGTACATCCGCAACTGCACGCCGGCCGCGGCCGGTCGGCCCCGGGGGTGGCGGTGGACGTTCGCAGCGCAGGTCGCGCTCGCGTACGTCCCGCTGGTGGTGTTCGACGCGAAGACGTGGTCGCTCGGGTTGTTCCTGGCCGGCATCGCGCTGGTGCTGCTGCGCGGGCCGTGGCGGGTGCTCGCGGTGATCGGGTTCGCCTGTCACGACCTGTACTTCGGGACGTGGAGTCCGACCGCGCTCGACCACGTCTACCACGTGGTGTGGATCCTGGAGCGGGCCGCGCTGGTGTTCGGACTGGTGCGGATGGCCGACGTGGCGCGGGCGCTGAACGCGGCGCGCGCCGAGTTGGCGGCCGTGCGGGTGGCCCGGGAGCGGCTGCGGTTCGGGCACGATCTGCACGATCTGCTCGGATTCAGCCTGTCCGCGCTGGTGTTGGAGAGTCAGCTGGCGCTGCGGCTGGCCGATCGGGACCCGGAGTCGGCGGCGGAGCGGGTCGCCCAGGGGCTGACCATGGCCCGGCAGGCGCTGGCGGACGTGGGCACGGTCGCGGGCGGGTATCGCGGGATGTCGCTGGCCGTGGAGGCGCGCTCCGCCCGGGACGTGCTGGCGGCGGCCGGGATGGCGGTGGAGGTCTCGGTCGAGGTCGGCGCGTTGCCGGTCGGCGTGGACACCGCGCTGGCCACCGTGTTGCGCGAGGGCACCACCAACGTGCTGCGGCACAGCGACGCGAGGCGGTGCGCGATCACCGCGGCGGTGGAGCCGTGCGGCGAGGTGGTGTTGGTGCTGACCAACGACGGGGTCCGCGCCCCGGTGGGTCCGGCGCCGACCGCGGTGGGCATGGGGCTGGGCTCGCTCGGTCGCAGGCTGGCGGCCGAGGGGGGCACGTTGTCCGCCGGAGTGGTCGACGGGGGCTTTCGACTGGCCGCCCGAATACCGGGCCCGACGCCCGCGCGCCTACCCGGCGACGAGCCGACGGAGCCCGTGCGCGGGTGATGCGCGAGCGCGCGAACCCCCACGACAACGGCGGATGTGGCGGAATCGACGGAACCGCGCCCACAGTTCGGCAGCCCGTTGTCGTCCACCCGTGGTGGGATGGGGTATCACTGCATGGGCGATCGCACGATGCGCGTCATGCGCGCGTCACGACGGCGCACATCGGACTTCTACATTCCTGTAGATTTACCCCGGTGGGCGGCCGTCGCGGTGATCACCCGATCCGCCCGTACCCGAATATGCACGAGGGAAGGAAGCACTGCCATGGGAGTCAGTCTCGCCAAGGGCGGCAACGTATCCCTGTCCAAGGCCGCGCCCGGCCTCACCGCCGTCGCGGTGGGTCTCGGATGGGATGCGCGCAGCACGACCGGTGCGGACTTCGACCTCGACGCGAGCGCGCTGCTGCTCGGCAACGACGGTCGGGTGCTGTCCGATCTGCACTTCGTCTTCTACAACAACCTGACCAGCCCCGACGGCTCGGTCCAGCACACCGGTGACAACCTCACCGGTGAGGGCGAAGGCGACGACGAGACCGTCAACGTCGACCTGGCCTCGGTGCCGGCCGACGTGCAGCGGATCGTCTTCCCGGTCTCCATCCACGACGCGGTGGCCCGGGACCAGTCGTTCGGCCAGGTCCGCAACGCGTACATCCGCGTGGTCAACCGCGCCGACAACAACGAACTGGCGCGCTACGACCTCACCGAGGACGCGTCCACCGAGACCGCGATGGTCTTCGGTGAGCTGTACCGCAACGGCAACGAGTGGAAGTTCCGCGCCGTCGGCCAGGGCTACGCCTCCGGTCTCGCGGGCATCGCGAAGGACTTCGGCGTCAACGTCTGAGCCGGCTCCCCGTCAGGGGATCCGCTCGGGCACGGCCCGCGGACACGCCGCGCGGCAGGGTCGCACCGTTTTTCGGTGCGGCCCTGCCGCGGGCTCCGGAAACGAATCTTCCCGAGGGAACGATTCGCCCCGGTCCGCGGTTGATCCTGAACCAGAGCAACACCGAACCACGGCGGTGGCGACCCGATCGCCCCGCGAGGAACAAGGAGTGGGCGTCATGGCCGGTCTCGACAAGCTGATCAAGAAGGCGACCGACTACGCCAAGCAGAACCCGGACAAGGTCAAGTCGATCGTCGACAAGGTGAAGAAGCAGGCGGACAAGCGCAAGGGCCGCTGACCCTCGACCGTCGCACGCGCGGCCGTCTCCCCTCCTGCCCCTCGGGAGCGGCCCGCCGCCCTCACTCCGTCGCGTCGGGCCCGGCGGCCGGATCCGGCCGCCGCAGCCGGTCGGCGAGCGCGTCGAACCCCGCCGTGAACGCGCCGGTGGTGGGCGCCGGGCCGGGGCCGCGCAGCCGTCCGGCCAGCGCCGAGCCGAGCCCCGCCATCCGGGTCACCTCGTCGGCCATGGTCTCCACGTCGTCCGGCCACGGATAGTCGGGCCGGGCCAGATACAGCGCCACCAGGCCGTGCAGCGCGGCCAGCATCTGCAGCGCCAGCCGGGTCGGGTCGCCGACCAGGACGCCCGCCTCCAGACACGGCCGGATCGCCTCGCCGACCCAGTCCAGGCACGCGTCGGCCGCGCTCCACTCGGCCTCCTCGCCCGAGCGCGGGCGCATCATCAACAGGCGGTACTGCACCGGGTGTTCGAGCCCGAAGCGGACGAACGCGGCGCCGTGTCGACGCATCGCCTGGTAGGGATCCTCGATCCCCGCGCCCGCGTCGCGCATCCGCCGCCCCAGGTCCTCCCAGACCGCCAGGCACACCGCGTCGACCAGTTCCCGCTTGTTCGCGAAGTGCAGGTACACCGAGGGCGTGGTCACCCCGGCGCGGGCGGCCACCGCGCGCAGCGTCAGCGCGGATTCGTCGCCGGCCTCGTCGAGCAGGGCGGTGGCGGCGTCCAGGATCTCGCCCCGCAGCAGCGCCCCGTCGCCGGGTCGGGCGCGGGCGCGGGAGCGACTGGTGTCGGGCACGCCCCCAGTTGACAGCCGGTGAGTTGACGTTGTCAACTTGACAACGTCAACTCAGGTGAGGGGTTCGGGATGAGCACGATGTCGTCGACCACGGGACCGACCGGTCTGGAACAGCTGCTGGCCCTGCGGGACCACGGCATGCCCACGGGGATCGGCCCGTTCATCGGGATGGAGCCCGAGGAGGTCGAGGACGGCCGGGTCGTCTTCAGCGCGAGCGCGCGGCCCGAGTTCGCCAACCCGATCGGCACCATGCACGGCGGCATCGCCGCCACGCTGCTCGACTCGGCGATGGCCTGCGCGGTGCACACCACGCTGCCGCCCGCGACCGGCTACACCTCGCTCGACATCTCCGTGCGCTACCTGCGGCCGGGTCCGCTGGACGGCAGCACGCTGCGCGCCGAGGGCCGGGTCGTCCACCGGGGGCGCACCATCCGCACCGCCGAGGCCGAACTCACCGACGACCGGGGCCGGGTGCTCGCGACGGCGACCACGACGTGCCTGGTCATGGCGCTCGGCTGAGACCGCCTCCGGCGGGCGTCACCCGCCCGGGGCCGCCCGCCCGATCCGCTCGACACCCGCCGGCAGTCGCTCGGGGGTCAAGAACGCCACCAGCTCCTCCCGGAACGCCCGCGCCGCGTGGGTGAGCGCGGCGTCGCTGCGATGCGCGAGCGCGATGGTGCGGGACAGGCCCGGCGGGGCCAGCGGCGTCGCGGTCAGGCCGGGTCGCCCGGCCAGCACCATGCTCGGCACGATGGCCGGCCCCAACCCCACCTCGACGAACCGCAGGACCGCGTCCATCTCGCCGCCCTCGATCGCGAACTCCGGCTCGAACCCCGCCTCATGACACGCCGTCAGGGTCGCCTCGCGCAGGTCGTAGCCGTCCCGGAACATCACCAGGCGCACCCCCCGCAGCGCCGCGATCGGCACGGTCGGGCCGGCCACCGGCGCGCGGCCCGCGAGCACCAGGTCCTCGCGCAGCAGCGGCTCGGTGGTCAGCGCCGCGCCGACCCCCTGTGGCGGCACCACGATCAGCGCCAGGTCCAGATCACCGCGCAGCAGCGCGCGCACCAGATCGCGCGAGCCGTTCTCGTCGACGAGCAGCCGGATCCCGGCGTAGCGGTCCTGGAAACCGCGCAGCACCTCGGCCAGCAGACTCGCCGACAACGACGGCGTGGCCCCGATCCGGACCCGCCCCGAGCGCAGCCCGACCAGCTCGGCCACCTCCAGGTGGGCCACGTCCACATCCGCCAGGATCCGCCGCGCGATCGGCAGCAGCCGCTCCCCCGCCGGGGTGAGCGCGATGTTGCCGCGCACCCGGGTGAACAACTCGGCCCCCAACTCGTGCTCCAGGGCCCGGATCTGCTTGGACAACGACGGCTGCGCGACGTGCGTGCGGGCCGCCGCACGGGTGAAGTGCCGGGTCTCGGCGACCGCGACGAAGTAGACGAGCTGCTGGAACTGCATGGATCAAGCCTTGCATAGCCTGCAGCTATCGAAACAAGGCATTCCCGATCTTGGACGGCATGACCTCGGTCCCCCTACCGTCGACGACATGGCGACCCTGACCCGCGCTCCCGGCTCCGCCGGACGGCGCAGGCAGGGAGCGTCGCACCGCTCCACCGTGACGATGAAGATCGCGATGGCGCTCAGCGGTGCCGTGCTCCTTGCCTACCTGACCGCCCACATGCTGGGCAATCTGAAGATCTTCTTCGGCGAGTCGAGCTTCGACCACTACGCGCACTGGCTGCGCACCATCGGCGAGCCGCTGGTGCCGCACGAGGGCACCCTGTGGATCATCCGCGTCGGGTTGACCGTGAGCGTGGTCGTGCACATGGCGATGGCGATCCTGCTCACCCGCCGGGCCAGGCGGGCCCGGCCGGTCAAGTACGTACACCGCCCGCCCGTGCAGGGCTCCTACGCGGCCCGCACGATGCGCTGGGGGGGCGTGATCATCGCCCTGTTCGTGGTCTACCACCTGCTCGACCTGACCGTCGGGGTGGCCAACCCGACCGGCGCCGCGGGCAAGCCGTACACCAACGTCACCGCCGACTTCGAACACTGGTACATCACCGCGATCTACACGATCGCCGTGATAGCGGTCGGATTCCACCTGCGCCACGGCGTGTGGAGCATGACCCGCACCCTCGGCCGGCAACGCCCGGGCACCGAGCGGCTGATGGGTCGCGTCGCGACCGGCTACGCCGTGTTGATGACGGCCGGATTCCTGTCCGTGCCGTTCGCCGTGACCGTCAAAATCGTGGGGTGAACGAGATGACCGAGCACATCGAAGGCAGCGAGCACACGGGACACGGCAAGTACGCGCGGTACACCGTCGGCGCCGAGATCGCCGACCACGCCGCGCCCGAGGGCCCGTTGGCCGAACGCTGGGAGCAGCGCCGGTTGGGCGCGCGGCTGATCAACCCGGCCAACCGGCGCCGACTGCCGGTGATCGTGGTCGGTACCGGCCTGGCGGGCGCCTCCGCCGCCGCGACGCTGGCCGAACTCGGCCACCCCGTCACCTCGTTCTGCTACCAGGACTCGCCGCGCCGGGCGCACAGCATCGCCGCACAGGGCGGGATCAACGCCGCGAAGAACTACCGGGGCGACGGGGACAGCGTGGCCCGGCTGTTCAAGGACACGATCAAGGGCGGCGACTTCCGCGCCCGCGAGTCCAACGTGCACCGGCTGGCCGAGTTGAGTACGCAGATCATCGACCAGTGCGTGGCCCAGGGCGTGCCGTTCGCGCGCGACTACGGCGGCCTGCTCGACACCCGCTCGTTCGGCGGAGCCCAGGTCTCCCGGACGTTCTACGCGCGTGGGCAGACCGGTCAGCAGTTGTTGCTCGGCGCGTACCAGGCGATGTCGCGCCAGGTCGCGGCCGGCAATGTCGCGGTGCATGCGCGCACCGAGATGCTGGACCTGGTCGTGGTGGACGGGCGGGCGCGCGGCGTGGTGGTGCGCGACCTGGTCACCGGCGAGGTGTCCACCCACCTGGCCGAGGCCGTGGTGCTGGCCACCGGCGGCTACGGCAACGCGTACTTCCTGTCCACGAACGCGATGGGGTGCAACGCGAGCGCGATCTGGCGGGCGCATCGGCGCGGCGCGCTGTTCGCCAACCCGTGCTTCACCCAGATCCACCCGACCTGTATTCCGGTCTCCGGCGCGCACCAGTCCAAGCTCACTCTGATGAGCGAGTCGCTGCGCAACGACGGCCGGGTGTGGGTGCCGGTGGCCGGCGGCGACACCCGCGCGCCGGGCGAAATCCCGGCGGCGGAGCGGGACTACTTCCTGGAGCGCATGTATCCGGCGTTCGGCAACCTCGTCCCGCGCGACATCGCCTCGCGCGCGGCCAAGCGGGTCTGCGACGAGGGACGCGGGGTGGGTCCGGGCGGACTCGGCGTCTACCTCGACTTCGCCGACGCCATCGAGCGCCTGGGCGCGGCGACGGTCGAGGAGAAGTACGGCAACCTCTTCGCGATGTACGAGCGGATCACCGGCGAGGACCCGTACACCGTGCCGATGCGGATCTTCCCGGCCGTGCACTACACGATGGGCGGCCTGTGGGTCGACTACGACCTCCAGTCCACGATCCCGGGGCTGTTCGTGGTCGGCGAGGCCAACTTCTCCGACCACGGCGCGAACCGCCTGGGTGCCTCGGCGCTGATGCAGGGGCTGGCCGACGGCTACTTCGTGCTGCCGACCACGCTCACCCACTACCTGGCGGCGGGGCCGTTCGGGGCGGTGGACGCGGACGATCCGGAGGTGGTGGCGACCCAACAGGGCGTCCAGGACCGGGTCAAGCGGCTGCTCGCGGTCGACGGCGACCTGTCCGCCGACCACTTCCACCGCGAGTTGGGCCTGCTGATGTGGGAGAAGTGCGGGATGGAGCGCGACGCGGCCGGGCTGCGCGAGGCGCTGGCGCGGATCCCCGAGTTGCGGGCCGAGTTCTGGGCGCGGTTGCGGGTGCCGGGCAGCGGGGCGGGGCTGAACCAGTCGCTGGAGAAGGCCGGCCGGGTGGCCGACTTCCTGGAGTTGGCCGAACTGATGTGCCTGGACGCGCTGCACCGCGAGGAGTCCTGCGGCGGCCACTTCCGCGCCGAGCACCAGAGCCCGGGCGGCGAGGCGGCCCGGGACGACGACTCCTTCGCCTACGTCGCCGCCTGGGAGTACACGGACGGCCCGCCGGTCCTGCACCGCGAACGACTCGCCTTCGACAACGTCACCCTGGCCACGAGGAACTACGCATGAAGCTCACCCTGCGCATCTGGCGCCAGAAGGGTCCCGAGGACCGGGGCGGCATGGTCGCCTACGACGTGCCCGACGCGTCGGCCGACATGTCGTTCCTGGAACTGCTCGACGTACTCAACGAACGGCTCACCGAGTCGGGCGAGGAGCCGGTGGCGTTCGACCACGACTGCCGCGAGGGCATCTGCGGGGCGTGCAGCCTGGTCATCGACGGGGTGCCGCACGGGCCGCAGAAGGCCACCACGACCTGCCAGTTGCACCTGCGCCACTTCCGGGACGGGCAGAGCATCGACGTCGAACCGTGGCGCGCCGCGGCCTTCCCGGTGGTCAAGGACCTGGTGGTGGACCGCAGCGGCCTGGACCGGATCATCGAGGCGGGCGGCTACGTCACCGCACCCACCGGCTCGGCGCCCGAGGCCCACGCCACGCCGATCCCCAAGGCGGACGCGGACGCCGCGTTCGAGGCCGCGACCTGCATCGGCTGCGGGGCGTGCGTGGCGGCGTGCCCGAACGGCTCGGCGATGTTGTTCACCGCCGCCAAGGCGACCCACCTGGGCCTGCTCCCCCAGGGAAAGGTGGAACAGGACACGAGGGTCGACGCAATGATCCAGGCCCACGACGAGGCGGACTTCGGCGGCTGCACGAACACGGGCGAATGCACGGCGGTCTGCCCGAAGGGCATCCCCCTGGGCGTCATCGGCCGTTTCAACGCCGACGTACTCGGCGCCACATGGCGGGGCCGCTGACCGGCGTCGGGCGTCGGGCGTCCAAGGTGCGTGACCGACCACGAAACCGTGATCGAGTTCCCGCGTCAAAGATGTGGGAGGACGCCGCCACCGAGGACATCGGGCTGTAGCCCTCCGCGATTCGGTCCGCCTTCGGTCGCCCGGCCGAGTCGGTGGCGCGCACGCGAGATGGGAGCCGCGCCGTCCCCGGCAAAGGGTCAGCCGAGCCAAACCTGTAGCGCGACGCGCCCCGCTTCCGTGGCGACCGCGTCGACGGTGCCGGGGTCTTCCTGCGAGTGGGGGCGGGTCGGGAACGCCACAGGCTTGGCTTGCCAGTAGCGCCGGGCGCCGGGCTCGGCAACGAGGATGGCGTCGCGCAGGTCGCCGCACACCCAGACGGCGCCGATGCCGTCGACGAATCCGTCGCGTGCATCGCGGGGCAGGTGCACGCCGTAGGTTCGGACGGCCGTCCCGTCCGGGGCGAGGAGCACGAGGCGGTGCAACCGCGCGTCCCTCCGGACTTGCGCCGTTGGGTGGTGGACAGTGGACACGCCCGCCCCGGCAACGGCTTCCCTGTCTTCGCGGGACAGATCCTCCAGGCGGGCCGGCCACACCTGCCAGGGCTGCGCCGACAAAAGTTCCCGGGCCGGTTTGACGAAGTTCTCGGGCCCCGGTGACGTCAGCGCGGCAAGCGCCACGATCAGCGCCCCGCCCGAGACGGCAAGGATCGGGAAACCCCAGACGGGAAGAGCGCCGAGCACCACCACGAACAGCACCAGATCCCCGGTCGCCAACAGCCCGGCGATCGGAAGGCTCCACAGACGCACGCCGCGTATCTGCCGGTCCGCGGCGTGGTACAGCTCATCCGTATACGCTCGGGCCGCCGGCGTGTCGATCGCCTTCAGCGGCGAGACCTGGTAGCCGAATTGCCGTGCCTGGCGCGCGAATTCCTCGTACATGGATCCCCCAACACGCTGACATGGACTGGACTGCCACTGCATCGATGGCCCCGACCCGACGCCAGGCGCCGCGAGCCGTGCACGTTGCCCGAGGTCACCCGGCAGCGCGACCGCGCCATCGCCGCAGCACGAGCACGGGTCGTCGCTCGTGAGCGGCCCGCGCTGCCGTCGCAGGCCAATCCTCGAACCCACACGGCCGTCCCGGACAGGCCGAACCGCGTTCGGGACATGTCCCGAACAAGCCCCAGCCGCCGCGCCGGCATGGGCAGTCGGTACCCGTCACCGCTTCGGACGAGACGTGCCCCCAACCGCCTCGGCTTGCCATGCGCATGCCCGAGCCGAGGCGCCGGCGTTCGAGGTCGGCTCGGCCCGCCGGTGGGTGAGGTCGCCGGTGTGCGGCTACGGGGACGTGATCGGGGTCGCGGAGTGGGACTTGAGGGGGTAGTCCTGGGCGGCTTCCAGGTGGCGGACGGATTCGCGGTAGACCTCGGTTTCGTCGCCGGCCTCGATCAGCGCGATCAGGTGCTCGTGTTCGCGAAGTCCCGCGCGTCGCACCCGCTCACCCGTGTCGGCCAACGCGTCCCGGGCCCACTCCTGTTCCTGCTGTGCCCACAACACCTCGACCGCGCCCAGCAGGATCTTCATCGTCTCGTTCCCGCACAGCAGCACCAGCGCCTCGTGGAAGTCGCGCGCCGCCCGGATGAACGCCGGCCCGTCCGCCACGGCCCGCTCCATCCGCGCGTGCACCTCGCGCAGCCAGGGCACCACCTCGGTGGCCCGGTCCGGCCGTGCCGCGCACAGCGCCGCGCACACCGGCTCCAGCCGCCGCAGCGCCTGCGCCAGGTCGTCCAGCCGGACCTGGCGCGCGTGCATGACCATGCCGAACATGTGCGCCGCGTCGGCCGGTTGCGGGACGTGTACCACCGCGCCGCCGGTGTTGCCGCGCTTGACGGTGATCAGGCCCTCGGTCTCCAGGATCCGGAACGCCTGGCGCAGCGTGGTGCGCCCGACGCCGAACTCGGCGATCAGGTCGTCCTGTTTGGGCAGCATGTCGCCGTCCCGGAGTGGACCGTCCAGGATCCGGCGGCGCAACCGGCGGGCCAGTTCGTCCGCGATGCCGGCGTTGTGCAGGGACCGTTCGGTGCCGGCGCGGACCGGCTGCGCCGCGGGGTTCACGCCGGTACCGCCACGGCCAGTTCGGCCGTCTCCGCGACCTGGTTCGGGGTCAGCTCGCGGACCGCCGCCGCGTTGGCCGCGATCTGTTCGGGGCGGGTCGCGCCGACCAGGACCGAGGCCACCTCGGGCTGCGCGGCAAGCCAGGACAGGGCGAGTTCGAGCAGGGTCAGTCCCTGCCCCTCGGCGTAGTCGGTGAGCCGTTCCACGACGGCGAAGTTCTCGTCCGTGGCCACCGCCTGCGCGAAGCGCGGGATGGCGCCGAACCGGCTGTCCTCGGGAAACGCCTCGCCGCGCCGGTACTTGCCGGTCAGCAGACCGGAGGCGAGCGGGAAGTAGGGGATCACGCCGACGCCGAAGTGCCGTGCGGCGGGCACCAGTTCCCGCTCGATGGCGCGGTCGAGCAGGCTCCATTCCAGCTGCGCGGCGACGAACCGGGTACCGCCGGCCAGGTGCGCGGCGTCGGCGAGTTGCCACGCGGTCAGGTTGGACGTACCCGCGTAGCGCACCTTGCCCGCCCGGACCAGGTCGTCGAGCGCGCCCAGCGTCTCCTCGATCGGGGTATCGGGGTCGGCGTAGTGCTGGTAGTACAGGTCGATGTGGTCGGTGCCCAGCCGCCGCAGGCTCGCCTCGCAGCTGCGCACCACGTGCCGGCGCGAGGAGCCCCGGCCGTACGGCCCCTCGGCCACCTTGGCGCCGAACTTGGTGGCCACCACCACGTCGTCGCGGCGGCTGCCCAGCGCCTTGCCGAGCAGCACCTCCGACTGCCCTCCGCCGTAGACGTCGGCGGTGTCGAACAGGGTCACGCCCGCCTCGATCGCCGCGCCGACGACCTTGTCGGCGCCGCCCTGATCGATGCGCATGCCGAAGTTGTTGCAGCCCAGGCCGATCGCGGAGACCTTCAGACCCGACCTGCCCACCGTGGTGTATCGCACGCTCTGCTCCCGTCGTCTTGTCCGCCCATCATAGCCATGATAGCTATGACGCATCGTCAACTGACACACCGTCAGCCACGCCCGCGATCGCGGCACCACCACGAGGGTAGGCACACTCATGCGCAAGATCCCGTACGCCGGCAGCGTGCACGACCAGGCCGAGATCGACGCCATGCTGGCGGTCCTGAACGGACCCCCCTCGGCGATGGGCATCGGCGCCAACGTCGCGGCCATGGAGTCGCGCGTCGCGGAGTTGTTCGGCAAGGACAACGGCCTGATGTGCAACTCGGGTTCCTCCGCGCTGTATCTGGCGATCGAGCTGCTGCGCCTGTCTCCCGGCGACGAGATCATCACCTCCACGCTGACCTTCTCCACGGACATCGCACCGATGGTCAAGGCGGGCCTGGTGCCCGTGCTCGTCGACGTCGAGCCGGACACCTACCAGATCGACCCGGCCCGGATCGAGGCACTGATCGGCCCGCGCACCCGGGCCATCCTGACCCCCAACCTCGCGGGCAACGCCCCCGACTGGGACACCATCCGGGCGATCGCCGACCGGCACGGCCTGAAGGTGGTCGAGGACTCCTGCGACGCACTCGGCGCCACCCTGCGCGGCACGCCCACCGGCACCCGCTCGGACATCTCGGTGACCAGTTTCGCGATGTCGCACATCATCACCTGCGCCGGCAACGGCGGCATGGTGCTCACCGACGACGAGGAGCTGCGCGACCGCGGCCTGCTGCTGCGCCGCTGGGGCCGGCGCAGCGAGGTGCAGCTGTTCGGCTCCAAGCGCGGCAACCGCGACTTCTTCGAGGAGATCGACGGCGTCTTGTACGACAACCTGTTCATCTTCGACGAGATCGGCTGGAACTTCGAGCCGTCCGAGCTCGGTGCCGCGTTCGGTCTGGCCCAACTCGCCAAGCTGCCCCGCTTCCTGGCCACCCGTCGGGAGCATTTCGCGGCCCATCACGCCTACTTCGACGCCCGGCCGGAGTTCACCGCACCGAGGCAGACCGAGGACCTGGAGACGGGCTGGCTCAACTTCCCGATCCTGCTGAACGACGACGTCCCGTTCAGCCGGGGCGAGATGCAGTCCTGGCTGGAGAAGCGCGGGGTGTCCACGCGCACCGTGTGGTCGGGCAACATCCTGCGCCAGCCCGGCTTCAAGGACATCGTGCACCGCGCCGACCCGGCCGGCTACCCCCACGCGGACCGGGTGATGGAGCGCGCGCTGATCGTGCCGATGAACCACCGGATGGACGCCGGCGACGTGGCCTACATCCACGAGCAGGTCGACGCGTTCCTGGCGAGCCGCTGAAACAGCGCGGCGCGCGGCAAACGGCGGGGCCGGGTGCGCGTCGCACCCGGCCCCGCCCCCGCGTGTGCCGGCATCCGGGCCTCGGTCCTCCCGCCGGATCGCCTCGCCCTCGCGGAGGGTGTAGTTGTCCTGCGGATATCGACCTGAACAACATATTTAACTGACATATTCCACTTGTCAACTACTGGCTATGATGGACGGATGCACACTCCCCCGAGAGCCGCATCCCCCACCCCTTCGACGACCACACCCTTCGACGACCCCCGCATCACCGCGATGGGCCTGCTCGTGGAGGTCTACACCGGCCTGATGGATCGCCTCAGCCCGCAGCTGGGCGAGCACGGTCTGTCCACGGTGGACTTCAACGTATTGGTCCGCCTGGCCCGATCCTCGGAACAGCGCCTGCGGATGAGCGATCTCGCCGCACAGACGTCGCTGTCCACCTCAGGGGTGACCCGAGTGGTGGACCGCCTGGAAAAGGAAGGACTGGTCGCCCGCGAGAACTGTCCCACCGACCGCCGGGCCCTGTTCGCGGTGCTCACCCGCGACGGCGCGGACCGGATCGGCGGTGTCCTGCCCGGCCACGTCGAACTGATCCAGACCTGGCTGCTGGATCCGCTGGCCGACGGTCAGCTCGACGGCCTCCTCGACGGCCTCCGGGTGGTGCGCGACACCGCCAACCCGGGTGCGCGAGCGGGCATCACGTCCTGATTCCGCGGCCTTGAAGCGGTAGCTCGAAACCGCCCAGACCCGTGGCCGCGGGGGTCACGGGAAGCGCGACGAGATCCCGAACCACACACTCGCCACCGGAGGAAACCGCCGACATTGCCGGGGAGAAGAGTCCGGCCCCGGTCGCAACCGCGACCGGGGCCGGACTCGTTTTGACGCGATGCTCCGCGCCGGCTCAGCCCTCGGCGCGCAACTCCCGGGCCGCCTCCGACAGGTCCTTGGCGGTGTCGATCGCCCGCCAGTACGCGCCCTGCGGGATCGGGAACCCGGCCAGCTTCTGCGCCCGCGCCAGGCCCGGGAACGTGGTGCGCTCGTGGTCGCCCACGTCGGGCAGCAGTGCGGTGAACTCGGGCGCGAACACATACACGCCGGCGTTGATCAGGTAGGGCGAGGGCGGCGCCTCGATGAAGTCCAGGACGTGCCCGTACTTGTCGGTCTCCACCACCCCCCACGGAATCCTGGGTCGGGCCAGCGCGAGCGTGGCCAGCGCGGTGCGCTCGTGGTGGAAGGCGGCCATCTCGGTGAGCGAGAACCTGGTCCAGATGTCGCCGTTGGTGGCGTACCACGGCTCGCCCGGACGCGGCAGCGCGGCGGCGGCGAACTTCAACCCGCCGCCCCGGCCCAGCGGTTCGGTCTCCACCACGGTCACCACGCGCACCGGCAACTCGGCGCTCTTGAGCCATTCCTGCAGCACTTCGGCGAGGTGTCCGCAGGAGACCACCACGTCGGTCACGCCCTCGGCGGCCAGCCAGCGCAGCTGATGCCCGATGATCGGGGTACCGGTGCCCGGGATCTCCACCATCGGCTTGGGCCGATCGTCGGTGTAGGGGCGCAACCGTGAACCCTGCCCGCCGGCGAGGATCACGGCCTGCGTCACCGCGCGGGCCCCCGGATGGGTGGTCGAGTGTGGAGCGGAAGTCATGGGCGCATTATCCCGTGCGGGATTCGCCTCAGGGTCCACGGGCACGGCCAAGGGTGGTACCGCTCGTTCGGGAACCCTCGGGGGCCTAGGTTCATCTCATGGACGACTGCACTTCGAATATCGGGGGGAACACCAAAGTGCGCATCAGGACCGTCCGCGCAGGCGTCGCGGTATTCCTCGCCCTGGCCGCGACCGGCGCGGTGGCCGGCTGTGGCAGCGGCGATCGATCCCCGCTGGACACCGTGCGCGCGCTGGAGAGCCCGCCCGCGTCGAGCCCCCGGGCGAGCGACCGGCCCACCGATCGCCCCAGTGAGAGCGCCACCCGCCCGCCGCGCCGCACCACCGCGCCGCCCACCGGCGGCACGTCGTCCTCGCCGAGTACGTCCGCGAGTTCGTCGTCGAGCGGCACCGCCGCACCCGCGACCGGGCCCGCGGCGCCCTATCTGAACGACCCGTGCAAGCTGCTCACCGTCGCCGAGGTGGCCTCGTTCATCGGGCTTCCGGTGGTCAAGGCCGAAGTGGACGAGAAACTCCACTCTTCGAGCAGTTCGTTCTGCGACTACCGCGATTCGCGCGGGTTGTCCATGATGACGGTGATGATGTCGACCAGCGATCCCCGGTACAGCACCGCCGAGCAGGCCGCGAAGGGCACGATCGGCGCGAGCGACAACCCCGTGGCGCTCGCCGGCGTGGGCGACGCGGCCTTCACCTACCGCGACTCCTCCGCGAACGGCGTCGTGTGGACCAAGCGCGTGGGCGACACCTACCTGGACGCCGACGTCTACATCGACCGCAGCGACAAGGACGTCCCGCCCGATGTGCTGGCCACGATCGCCCGGACGATGATCGGCCGGGTGTGACCGGGCGCGTCGGATCCACCGCCGGCCTGGTGGCCGTGGTGGGTCTGGCGTGCCTGCTCGGTGGTTGCGACGGCGACGACCCGGCGCCGCGACACACGGCCTCGGCCACCCCCACCCCGGGCGATCCCGCGGGCGCCCCGCCCCGGCCCACCCGCGCGGCGCCGGCCGGCAACGCGCCGCCGAGCAGCGGCTGCGACCTGCTCTCGCTCACCCGGGTCGAGGAGGTGCTGGCGATCGGCCCCGTGCACACCCGTCCCGCGGACGCGGGCCGCACCTGCGACTACCTGGACGGGCACGAACGGCGGGTACTGACCGTCACCGTCGGGCAGTTGCCCCAGGCGATGGTCGGCGGACCGGCCGACGCCGCGCGCTCGTCGGCCACCGGCGGCGGCCCGCGCGAGACGCTGCCCGGGATCGCCGAGGCCGCGGTGCTGTACCAGGACCCCGTCCGCGGTCTGGGCCTGGCCTTCGCCCGGGCCCGGGGCGACCTGGTCGTCGCGGTCGACCTCACCGTCCCCGCCGCCGACCGCGAGCGCCTGGTCGCGCTGGCCCGCACCGCCGCGGCCGCGCTCGAGACGGCCGGCTGAGCGGGCCGAATCGGGGTAGGCGCCGGCAACCTGGTGCTCGAGACGTCGTCCCCGGCGCGTAGGGTCCGGGGTCAGGGCGGCGCGTGCCGCGGCCAGGAGGAGGGCTCACCCATGCCGGATCGGGACCCGCACGCCGTCGTGCTGCTCACGAACCGCACCAGCTCGCGGATCAGCACCAGCGGCGGCCCGGCCCTGCCGCTGCGCGACGCGCTGCGCGTGTACACCGAGCACCTGGACATCGGTGTCGCGGCCCGCTACGCGACCGTGGTGAGCGATATCGCCGACGCCGACGTGGCCCTGCTGCGGCTGCCCGAGGACCACGCCGACGGCGAACTCGACCGGATCGTGGACATCGCCGCGTCGGTGCCCACGGTGGCCGTGATCGACCTGTACCGCCCCGCCGCGGTGGCCGATCTGGTCGGCTATTGCGCGGCGTTGCTGGGTACCCGGGGCGCCGACGACGTGGGCGTGCTCGACGTGGTGTTCGGCCGCTACGCGCCGGCCGGCCGGCTGGTCGACGCGCTGCCGGCCGACGCGGAACCACTCTTCGAAACCGGGCACGGCCTGTCCTACTGATCGCCAACTGTCGATAAATTGACGGACCATCAGTGTGATTTCCGGGTGATGTTCAACACGTCCACCGCGCCCTTCGCGTCGCCGATGCCGGCGAAGTCGACCGCGACGAAGTTCACCGCCGCGCCGCGCTCGCGCTCGCACCGCCGGGCCCGATCCAGCAGGAACGGGCGGGCGTTGACCTGTGCGGCGTCGGTGCGACTGCCGCCGGTCGCGGTGACGAAGTTGTTCAGCAGGAACAGCCGCTTGTCGGTACCCCCGCGGTTGGGCAGGCAGTTCATCTCGGTCGGGCTCGCGTACTCGTAGGGCGTCTCCATGCCGTAGCGGTAGAAGTTGCGGTACCACGGGGCGGGTCCGTCGGCGCGCTCGGCGAAGACCACCAGGCGTCGGCCGCGGTCGATCATCGTGCCGAGGGTGGGCCACGGTTCGCTCGGATCCGCGGCCGGGGTGTACAGCAGTCGGTCCAACCCGGCCTCGTGGAAGGCCCATTCGGTCGCCTGTGCGCTGATCGCGTCCTGCACGATCAGGGTGACCACCTCCTGCGGGTTGCGATCCATCCACTGCCCCACCGCGCGCAGCGTCTCCACCATCGGCAGCGCGCCGCCCCGGCACACCGAGTGGCAGAACCACAATCCGGGTCGGGCCGGGGCGACGTCGTTGACCACCCCGGCGATGATCCGGCGCGAGTCGGGGTCCAGGTCCGACTCGGCGAGCCGGCCCGCCACCTCCTCGGGTGCCTCCCAGGTGTAGGAGTCCACCAGCAGGCCCCGCACGCCCGCGTCGAGTTGGGTGACGATGTCCGCGTCCTGGAGCGGGCTGAGGAAGCGCGCCGCGGTCGAGGACATCGAGTTGTGCGTGGCCAGGTAGGCGACCTGGTCGTAGCGCCGATTGCACAGCTCGGTCATCCCGTTGCAGCGTTTGGCGTGCGACTTCGAGCCGGAGGTGGGCACCGGGACGAAGACGGTCAGCGCGAGCGCCCCGGCCGCGGCCACCGCCGCGCCGGTGGTGAGCACGTGGCGGGTGGTGTGGCGCACCGGCGCGGCCCGCCGGTGCCGGTGCCGCTCCCACAGCGCGACCGCGCCGAAGGTGGCCCCACCGAACACCAGCGGCACCGCGGCGGCGGCCAGCCACACCCCGACCAGGTCCCGCGCCGCCGCCTCCTGGAGGTCGCCGGTGAGCCGGGTGACCGAGGGCGCCCACCCGTCACGGTTCTCCGGTATCACGTGCGGCAGCAGGCCCCAGGCGATCAGGCAGCCGACCCCCGCGAGCAGCCCGCCGCCCGCCAGCGCGAGGGCCGGCAGCCGCAACCGGGCCGCGCCGCGCGTGGGGCCGGTCCACCACAGCAGCACCAGGCCGAGCAGCGCGGTGACGCCGGCCGCGATCAGCAGCCGGCCCAGCCCGAACACGGTCATCGCGCGCAGTTGTTCGAGCTGGCCCAGCCGCATCTCGCTCTGCTTGGCCCGGTCCGCCCGCAGGTCCAGGGTCAGGTCCCAGGTGCCGCCGTGCGACAGGCCGGTCAGGCCAAGCTGGGCCTGGCGCACCTTCTCGCCGAAAATCACCGGGACGACGGCGACCAGCACCCCGCCCAGATCGTCGGCGCGCAGCGAGGCCACCACCTGCCCGCGGATCGGCTCGCGCGCCTCGACCGGCAGCCGGGCCAGGATCAGGTCGGCCACCTCGGGGGCCGCCGCGGGGTCCAGGTTCAGCGCGGGCAGCGCGTCGGGCGGTCGGCCCTGGGCCAGCGCGTCCAGGGCCTTGGAGACGTTGTCCACGAGCGCGGGCGCGTTGTCCTGGGTCACCCGGGGCACATCGCCGGTGAGGTCGCCGACGTAGACGTCGGCGGCCTTGCCGAGGTTGTTGATCACCGGTTTGAGGTCGACGCTCAGCCGCAACTCGCGCTCGTCGCCGCGCAGGTAGCCGACGATGTGGCCGACCTGCACCCGGACCATGCCGCGCAGCGTGGACGGCGGCAGCGCCAGGCGCAGGTTGGCGGTGACCTGGTTGGGCGGTATCGGCAACCGGCCGAGCAGGTCGTTGCGTACACCGGCCAACCGGGGATCGACCAAGACCTCGTCGTAGAGCCGGTCGTAGGCGTGTTCGCGTTCGAACACGCCGTCGTACCAGTCCGCGGAGAGCACGGTGGTCCGGGCGACCCCGAGCCCGGTGATCACCGTGACGGACAGCACCACCAGCGCGGTCAGCAGGGCCCGCCACACCCGGCGCCACCGCAGCCAGGCGTCGCGGGCCCGGACTCGGCGGGACACCTTGCCCACCACGATCGGACCGGTCGTCTCAGTACGATAGGAAATCATCACCAACCCGAAGCAAGCACGTGATCGGGATCTTCCCGACCGGGTACGGGGCCTTGCCTGCCCGAGTGTGCGTGACTTACGCGCGATGCGGGCGCAGCGTCCAGGTGACGGTCATCTCCGCGGTGGTCACGCCCGCCTCGTCCCGAATGGTGATCGCCACCACGAACTCCGGCCGGGTACCCGCGTCCAGTTCGGCGACCACCTCGGCGGCGGGGCGGCCGAGCCGGGCCTCGGCCAGCACCGGGCCGCGCGCGACCTTGAGGTAGCGGATGGTGGAGTCCACCGCGAGCGGGGTGGCCCGGCCCAGCTGGTCGCCGAACGCGGCGATCACGATGGCGCCGGAGGCCGACTCGGCGAGGGTGAACATCGCGCCCGCGTGCGGGCCACCGATGTGGTTGTGGTGCGCGGGCTCGTCCGGCAGGCGCAGCACCGCCCGGTCGGCGGCGAGTTCCACGAACTCTAGGCCGAGGGTGCGTACGAAGGGCACCGAGGCACGCAGGCCCTCGGCGACGGCATCGAAGTCGATCGTCGATTCGCTCATGGGCGCGATGCTACCCGCAGGTAACTTCGTCTGGTACGGCGCCTCGCGCCCGATGCGCGGGCGTTTCCTTCACCGGGCCGATCTGTTTGACTGAGTCACATGAAATACGTGCGCGTCGAATACCCCGAGCCCCGCCTCGCCGTGGTCCGCCTGAACCGCCCGGACCGCCTCAACGCCCTGTCCGCGACCATGGTCGCGGACGTGAAGACGGCCTTCGGCGCACTGCACCGCGAGCGCGGGATCCGCGCGATCGTGCTGACCGGCGAGGGGCGCGGCTTCTGCTCGGGCGCCGACCTGTCCGGCGACCCCGACCACGCGCCCGACGCCGAGGATCGCGGCCCGGTCGGACACGTCTACCGCTCGCAGGAGCACCTGTCCGAGATGATCCTGGCCGTCCACGAGTGCGAGAAGCCGGTGATCGCGGCCGTGCACGGCGCGGCGGTAGGCGGCGGACTGGCCCTGGCACTGGCCTGCGACCTGCGCGTGGCCGACGAGAGCGCCCGCTTCGGCTCGGTGTTCATCAAGGTCGGCCTGTCCTCCGCCGACGTCGGCACCAGCTACCTGCTCCCGCGCCTGGTCGGCCCCACCCGGGCCGCCGAACTGATGCTCACCGGACGCCACTTCGACGCCGCCGAGGCGGACCGGTACGGCCTGCTCAACGCCCGTACCGAAGCGGGCGCACACGTGTCCGCCGCCCTCGACCTGGCCCGCGCGATCGCGGCCAACAGCGAATATGGCGTCTGGATGACCAAGAAGGGCCTGTGGTCCGGGGTCGGCGCCGCCTCGCTGCGCCAACAGATCGAACTGGAGAACCGCACCCAGGTCCTGGGCACCTTCACCGGCAATATGACCGAGGCCGCCGTCGCCTTCCGCGAACGCCGCGCACCCGTGTGGCGGGACATGTGAGCCGTGAGCGGCGTCTCCAGCGCGTGTCTTCAAACTAGGACTTGCCCGGCACCGGCCACCGGAACACCCGGCCGGCCGCCGCCGCGTGCTCGCCCGGATTCGCCGCGAGCCGCACCTGCTCCAGCACCACCCCACGCGCGTCGCGCCCCGCGGCGGAGCGGGTCAGATAGCCCGCCTCCGCCAACTCGTCCAGACGGCCGGCGATCGACGCCACGCTCTCTCCCGGGCGCGAACCCAGCACCCGGGGATCGGGCCGGGCCCCGTCGGGCAGCAGCAACAGATACACGGCCAGACCGCGGGCCGACACACTCAGCCGGGCGTCCTTGAGCAGGGCGTCGTGGGGACCGAGCCCCGAAACGCCGTCCCCGCCCCAGATCCGCCTCATGCCCCGAGTCTCGAATACGGTCCACCCCCAGGGGGCAAACCGCACAACCCCTACACAAACGAGTGACCAAAGGTTTGCCCGGCCGCCCACAGTGCGGACGCGGCCACGTTCGGAGAGGGTCGACCCGCTAGTTTGCCCTCGGGACGCCTCGAACAGGCAACCCAAGGCTTTGAAGTTCGCCGAACTGTGAGGTCTCGATGCGTAGCACCCCCGCGCAATTCCTCGACCAGGCCTGGCGCGCCCTCGGCGGCGACCCCGCCGACCGCGCGCACATCACTTTCACCGGCCCCGCCCACACGCTGTCCTCCGCCCTGCCGGTGACCGCGCTCGCCCAGGCGTCGATCGGCGCCGCCGCCCTGGCCGCCCGCGAACTCGGCCTCGCCCGAGGCGGATCCGACCCCGCGCCGGTGGTCCTGGACAGCCGGGCCGCGGCCGTCGCGGTGAGCAGCGACCGCCGGCTGCGCCTGGCCGGGCAACCGCTGGTGTCGATGCACCCGCTCTCCCGCTTCCACCGCTGCGCCGACGGCTGGGTGCGCCTGCACGGGAACTACCCGCACCACCGCGCCGCCGCGTTCGCCGCGCTCGGCGTGGACACCCCGGCCGCGGCGATCGAGGCCCTGGCCAAGCGCACCGGCGCCGAGATCGAGGAACTGCTCGCGGCACACGGCGCGTTGGGCTTCGCGGTCCGCGAACCCGCCGAGTGGGCCGCCCACCGGCAGGGCGCCGCCGTGGCCGCCCTGCCGCTGCTCGACCTCACCCCCACAGACGTCGGCGACCCGTGGCCCGCCGGGCCCGCGGCCGCGCCCGCCGCCGGGGTCCGCGTCCTCGACCTCACCCGGGTCCTCGCCGGCCCCACCGGCACCCGCACCCTCGCCCACCTCGGCGCCGACGTCCTGCGCGTGGACTCCCCGCACCTGCCGGAGAACCCGGGCGAATACTGGGACAACGCGTTCGGCAAACGCTCCACGCTGCTCGACCTGCGCGAGCGCGGCGACCGGGCCCGCTTCGACGAACTGCTCGCCGGCGCACACGTGGTGATCACCGGATACCGCACCGACGCGATGGCCGCGCTCGGCCTGGACCACGACACCCTGGCCGCCCGACACCCCGGCCTGATCACCGCCGCGTTCAACGCCTGGGGGCCGGGCCCGTGGGTGAACCGGCGCGGCTTCGACAGCCTGGTCCAGGGCGCGTGCGGGATCGCCCGAATCGAGGCGGGCGCGGACCCGAACCCGGGCGCGCTGCCCACCCAGGTGCTCGACCGGGCCACCGGCTACCTGCTCGCCGCCGCCGTGCTGCGCGCGTTGACCCGACGCCGGGCGAGCCGGCGGGGCAGCCGGATCGACCTCGCCCTCGCCCGGACCGCGCGCTGGCTGATGTCCGGGTACACGCCCGGCGAACCCGAGGTCGCCGAACCCTTCGACCCGGCGCCGTACCTCGGCGAGACCGACACCACGATCGGCCGACTCGCCCACGCGCGGCCGCCGTTCGAACTCCCGGGCCTGCCCGCCGCGTGGCCGCACCCGCCGACCCCGTGGGGCTCCTCCGAACCGGTCTGGCAACCCACCTGACTCGGCGGCAACTCCCGCCCCGCAAGCCGGACTTGGTCACACGTACGCGCAGGTCGCAGCGGGCCCGGTGTCGGTGCCGGATGGGATGCTTGACGCATGGGTTGAGCGCCACCGCGGCCGACCCGCCGCGGCTCGACGCAGAGGAGGATCCTCCATGTCCACGATCAACACCATGACCCGGCTGACCCCCGTGAAACCCGCGACCGTGCGCCGGGCCCTGACCCGGATCGACACCAAGACCGTGCGCACCCACCCCGACGGCGGGCGGCCCGGCGCACCCGGCATCTCGCTGCGCACCCTGGCCACCCTCCAGCGCGGCCGACTGGTCCGCCTCGGCACCGAAGTACCGCTGCGCGGCCGGAACATGGGCATCACCCGCGCCGGCCGCCAGGCACTGATCGCCCGCGGCCGGCACCGCAAGGGCGCGTGGGCCGCGCTCCTGGACCAGGAACTGACCTGGACCACCGCGGGCGGCGACGTACTGGAGATCGCCGACATGCACCCCTACCACTGCGCCAACGCCGCCGCCTGGCTCCAACGCAACGCGGCGGCCATTCGCGCCGACGCCGACCCCCGCCGCCGCGGCGACGCGGTCGCCTGGATCGACGAAACCCCCCTCCTCCGCGCCCTGGTAGCCGCCGTCGCGGACGCCCTCCCACCGGCCCCGTCGCGGTAACTCGCCGGCACCCGGAACCAGATCCACCCATCGCCCGCCCACCGCCGTGGTGGGCGGGCACCGTTCACGCCCCGGGAGTGCGGGCCGATTTCGCGCGTGACGGGGACACCCGGACTGCCGTGCCGGGCGAAGTCCCGCCCGTGGCCGGCCGGTTCGGGCGGGGCTTCGGCATCCTGTGAGGCGGCGCGAAGTGCGCGGTGGTCAACGCTTGCGGCCGACCGCGGTGTAGATCCAGGACTGGGACAGGCGTTCGGGCGAGAGGTCGGTGCCCTCCTCCGGGCGCCACAGCGGGGCCTGGACCAGGCCGGGTTCGACCAGGTCGACGCCCGTCAGGTAGCCGGCGATCGTGGCGTGTGGGCGCGGCAGCATGAATTCGGCGTCGTCGTTGATTTCCAGCACTCGCTCCGCCGAGATCGGCGGCAGGAAGTCCGACGTGGTGTGCGAGGCGATCAGCAGGCTGCCCGAAGGCACCGCGTCGAGCAGTCGGTTCACGATGCCCGCCGGGTCCTCGGCGTCCGCCACGTAGTGCAGGATCGCCACCAGGAGCAGCCCCACCGGGCGGTCGAAGTCGATCACCTCGCGCACCTCGGGGGCGGCCAGGATCTTCTCCGGCTCGCGCACGTCGCCCATGGTGAACGTGGTCCGGCCCCGATCGGTGGCGGGCATCAACGCGCGGGCGTGCGCGAGCACGATCGGGTCGTTGTCCACGTAGGCGACCCGGGCCGAGGGCACGACCTCCTGGGCCACCTCGTGGGTGTTGCCCGGCGCGGGGATCCCGGTGCCGATGTCGAGGAACTGGTCGATGCCCTGCTCGGCCGCGTAGCGGACCGCGCGGCCGAGGAAGGCCCGGTTGTCGAGGGCGGTGACCGAGGTCTGGGGGGCGACCGCGATGAACCGTTCCGCCAGCTCACGATCGACCGGGTAGTTGGTCTTGCCGCCGATGTGATAGTCGTACACACGGGCGGGATGGGGACGACTGATGTCGATCCCGGTGGGTGCCCAGTCCTGCTCGGACAACGTGTCATCCCCTCGAAGTCGGTACGGCGTCAGCCTACGACACCCAAACCGACCACTTCACAAGGGATTTGACCGAACCTTCGCACTCGCCGCGCGGCCCGGGGCCCACGGCCCGTGATGAGTTTCGGCCGGCGGAACGGTCATAACCGGGTACAGCGTCGTCACAGGAGGTCGTCGATGGTCGAACCGCCGGAACCACCCGAAGCAGCCGCCCCGCGGCCCACCACCGCACTGATCGTGTACGCCCCGCTCACCCGCGCGGATGTGCCCGGCCTGTGTGCGCGCCTGGTCGAGTTGCTGCACCGCGAGCCGGCCGACCCCTTCCCGTGCGACGTGAGCGCCCTGGTCCGCCCGGACCTGGCCGTGATAGAGGCGCTGGCCCGCCTCCAGTTGACCGCGCGCGGACTCGGCCGATGCATCCATCTGCGCGGCACGTCGGGCGAGTTGCGTGACCTGCTCACCCTGACCGGCCTGGACGAGATCGTCCCGGCCGGTCCGAGGGCGGCGGGGCTACGCGTCGAGTGTCGCCGGGAGGCCGAACAGCGGGAACAGGTGTGGCACGTCCAGGAACGAGTTGAGGCCGATGATCTGCCCCTCTGAGATCTCGATGACCTGCAGCGCCCACGGCTCGAAGCTGCCGCCGGGACCGCTGGGGCGGTACTGGCCGAAGCCCGGCGTGCCGTTGGCCACGATCGGGACCAGGCGCGAACCCCGGCAACCTATACCGGTGCCGAGGAACCACTCGCGGATGTCGGCGTGCCCGCGCAGCCACAGCTCGTACGGCGGCATCGACAAGGTCGCGTCCTCGCGCAGCAGGGCGGTGAGCGAGTCCAGATCGTAGCGCTCGAAGGCGTCCACATAGCGGGCGAGCAGCGACTGCTGCTCCTCGTCCATCGGCCGCACCGGGTCGGTCGCGGTGACGTCGCTCTCGGCGAGCGCGGCCCGGGCCCGCTGCAACGCGCTGTTGACCGAGGCAACCGAGCTGCCGAGCAGTTCGGCCACCTCGCTCGCCTTCCAGGCCAGCACCTCGCGCAGGATCAGCACCGCGCGCTGGCGCGGGGGCAGGTGCTGGAGCGCCGCGACGAAGGCCAGTCGTACGCTCTCGCGCGCGACCGCCACCTCGGCCGGGTCGGCCACGCTCGGCACGACCCGGCCGTCGGGGATCGGCTCGATCCAGGTGGCCTCGGGTCGGGCCGGCGTCAGCGCGGAGGAGGCGGGCACCGGCGAGGACAGGTCCATCGGGCGGGCCCGACGCTCGCGCCCGTTGAGGCTGTCGAGGCACACGTTGGTGGCGATCCGGTACAACCACGAGCGCACCGACGAGCGGCCCTCGAAGCGGTCGAAGCTCTTCCAGGCGCGGACCATGGTGTCCTGGACCGCGTCCTCCGCCTCGAAGACCGAGCCCAGCATCCGGTAGCAGTAGCCCGTGAGCTCGACCCGAAACGGCTCGAACTGCTCCTCGACCACGTCGGCGCCGTCCGTCGCGACCAGGTCACTCATCGGAATCTCCTGCGGATTGGGGCTTCATCGACCACGCGGCAGAGTCTAGGCACCCGCTCCGACAATCGCCCGGGCACGACGCGGCCCGCCCGGGCCCGGGCGCCGGCGCGTCAGTCCACGGGCACCGCGACCAGTTCGTCGGCGTAGCACCACGCCCAGTCCTCGCCGGGCTCGAACGAGCGCACCAGCGGATGGCCGGCCTCGCGCCAGTGCGCGCTCGCGTGCCGGTTCGGCGAGCTGTCGCAACAGCCGACGTGCCCGCAGGACAGGCATTCCCGCAGGTGCACCCATTGCGTGCCGTTGCGCAGGCAGTCCTCGCAGCCCTCGGTCGACCCCGGCCGCACGTCCTCGGGCAGTGTGTCGAGGTGCGCACAGGGCGTGTCCGTGGGCCGTCCGGCACCGTCCTGGACCACCTGGTACTGCGTCCCGGCCATCGTCGTACTCCTCATCCGGCGCGGCGGGCGACACTCCTTGCGTGCGCCCGATCGTTCCCTGCCTACCACGCGGACCTTCCCCGGCACGCGGACCGCCACGCGCGCCGCGATCATGCGCCTCGGCCACGTGCCTCGTCACGCGCCTCGGTCACGCGCCTCGGTCACGCGTCTCAGTGGCCCGCTTCGATCACCCACCCCGGTCGCACACCCCGGATCCGCGTCCGCTCACGGTGGGCCCCCGCCCGCCGACCGGCGCCTACCCGGTCTTCCGTGCCGCTCACCGCCCTCAGTAGCCTCCGGATGGCGGCGCCGGCCTACGAGGACGGCGTCTCGACGGGCTGCACAGGCCAGTTATCGGATTATCCGATTATCCCCAGGGAGTACGCGTGATACGGGACTTCACCGGACGGGTGTGCGTCGTCACCGGCGCGGGATCGGGCATCGGCCGGGCACTGGCGACGGAACTGGCCGCGCACGACGCACGCCTCGCGCTGGCCGACGTGGACGCGGAGGGACTGGCCGAGACCGCGGCGCGGGCCGCCCGGCTGGGCGCGCGCGAGGTGCACACCGAGGTCCTCGACGTGGCCGACCGGGCCGCCGTACTGGCCTGGGCCGACGCCACCGCCGCGCGCTTCGGCGGGGTGGACCTGGTGGTCAACAACGCGGGCGTGGCGCTGACCGCGGGCGTCGAGGAGATGTCCTGGGACGACTTCGAGTGGCTGATGGGCGTCAACTTCTGGGGCGTGGCGTACGGCACCAAGGCATTCCTCCCCCACCTGCGCCGCTCCCCCGACGGGCACCTGGTGAACATCTCCTCGGTGTTCGGCCTGTTCGGCGTGCCCTCGCAGAGCGCCTACTGTGCGGCCAAGTACGCGGTGCGCGGCTTCACCGAGTCGGTGCGCCAGGAGCAGCGGGTCTCCGGCTCCGGGGTCGGGGTGACCACGGTGCATCCGGGCGGGATCCGGACGAACATCGTGCGCAACTCGCGCGCCGCCGCCGGGCACGACAAGGGCCGGGTGGTGGCCCTGCACGACTCGGTCTCGCGCACCTCGGCGCAGCGCGCGGCGCGGATCATCCTGAGCGGGGTGCGGCGCGGCCGGTCCCGGGTGTTCGTCGGCGCGGACGCCACCGCGATCGACGTCGGCTCGCGGCTGCTCGGCTCGGTCTTCGAACCGCTGGTGCGGGTGGTGTCCCGGCGGCGGGGGTCGAGCACGCTGATCCCGGCCGGGCCCTCGCTCCCCTCCCCCGACGGGGTGGGATCGGCGCCGGCTTTGTCGGCCGATGGGTATTCGGACCCCGTTACCGGTGGGTAGAAAGTAGCGGAGGGGCGCACGCGGGAGGCGAACATGGCGACGGACACCGGGGGCACCGGGACTCTCCTTCGGCACGACACCACGATCCACACCGGCGACGGCGCGGCGCTCGTCGCGCGGGTGGCCGGGCCGCCGGACGCGGCCGTCACGGTGGTCTTCGCGCACGGCTGGACGCTGCACGGCGAGGTATGGCGGCCCCATGTCGAGGCGCTGGTGGCGGCGGGAGTCCGGGTGGTCACGTACGACCATCGCGGACACGGGCGATCCACCGCCGGACGGGCCTCGCCGTGGACCATCGACCTGCTCGGCGACGATCTCGCCGACGTGATCGACGCGGTGGCGCCCGGCGGCCCGGTGGTGCTGTGCGGGCACTCGATGGGCGGTATGACGATCATGGCGCTGGCCGCCGCGCGGCCGGAGCTGTTCGGGTCGCGGATCACCGGGGTGGTCCTGGTCGGCACGTCGGCGGGCGACCTGGTGCCGACCGGCAGGGGGTTTCCCGCGTCGGTGCGGCTCAGGTCGGTCGCGCAGACCCGGTTCTTCGCGTTCGGACAGCGGTATCCGCGCGTGTTCGCCCGGGGCCGCACGCTGCTCCCGGGCCCGGACCGGCCGGGTCACCTGCGGATCGTGCGCCGGAGCCTGTTCGGTCCCGACGCCGATCCGATCCTGGTGCGCGAGTGCGCGCGGATGTTGTTCGCGACGCCGATGACCACCGTGTGCGGCTTCTTCCCGGCGCTGGCCCGACACGACAAGGCCGGCGCGCTGGCGGCGCTGGGAAGCCTACCCGTGCACATCGTGGTCGGCGCCCACGATCGCCTCACCCCGCTCGCCCACAGCCGGGCACTGGCGGCCGAGCTGCCCGACGCCACACTGCACATCGCCGCGGACTGCGGCCACATGGTCTTCACCGAACGCCCGGACAGCGTGATCGGTCCCCTGCGCGACTTGTGTGCGGGCAAGGGCGCTGAGACGGGTCCGACCGCGCAAACGCCGGACGGACCGAGGCAATCCAGCCCGTCCGGCGTTTGAGGACAGCCGGCCGCAGGCCCGGCGGCCGGGAGGGCTCAGCTCGGCTCGACGCCGAGCAGCTCCGCGGTCCAGTCCGGGTCCCCCGTGACCACGGCCAGCAGCCGGGTGGCCCGGGTCAGCGCGACGTAGAGCGTGCGCATGCCGTTGGGGGACTGTTCGACGATCCCGCGCGGGTCGACGATGACCGCGACGTCGAACTCCAGGCCCTTCGCGTCGAGCGCGTCCATCAGCTGCACGCGCGCGTCCAGGCCGGCCAGGTCGGCCGCCAAGTCCTCGGTCGCGCCGACCGGGGTGACCACGCCGATGGTGCCCTCGACCGCGTCGAGGAGTTCGCGCACCAGCTTGCGTACCACCGGACCGGTCCGCTCCCCCGCCGTGGCGTGCACGGTCGGCGGCTCGCCGCCGCTGCGCACCGCCCGCGACGGTCGGGCCCCGGGCACCGCGCGCACCAGCACGCGGGCCGCGACGTCGGCCACCTCGACCGGATTGCGGTAGTTGGTGGTCAGCTCGAACTCGTACCGGCGGCGTTCGCGCAGCGCCTCGGCCATCGCCTCGGCCGACGCGCTCGGGTCCTCCCAGGCGCTCTGCGCGGGGTCCTCGACGATGGTCCAGGTCGCGTGCCGGCCGCGGCGGCCGAGCATCCGCCACTGCATCGGGGTCAGGTCCTGCGCCTCGTCGACGACGATGTGCGCGTACTCGACCGGCTCGTCCTCGTCCTCGTCGCGTACCCGGCGCGCGCCGCGCCCGCCGGCCATGCGGTCGGCGTAGGTGGTCACCTCGGTGATCTCGTCGGGCACGTCCCGGCCGACCGTCTCGCCGCTGAAGATGTCCCGGCCGTCCACCACGTACGGGTTGTCCTCGTCGGGGCTGCCGTGCGCCGGCGTGCGCTTGCGCGGCAGCGGCCCGAGCAGCCCGGTCAGCTCGTCCATCAGCGCCACGTCGTGGAAGGAGACCTCTCCGGTACGCGCGGTCCGGGCCCAGGAGCCGGCCAGCACGGCCACCTGCTCGGGCGTCAGGTCGCGCTCGAAGCGGCGCAGCCGCTCGGGGTCGGCCAGCCCGGCCAGTACGTCCACCGGCCGCTGCAGCGGCCACCACGCGCGCAGGAACGCGGCGAACTCGTCGCGCGCGGCCACGTCCTCGTGGAAGGCGTCCTTCTCGCCGCGGCCGGCGCCGCGCGAGAGCAGCCGGCCCCACAGCTCGGTGAGCAGTTGCCGGGCCACCTGGAGGCGGGCGGTGTTCGGGCCGCCTCGGTTCTTGGCCAGCACCTCGCGGCGGATCCGGCGCAGCGCCTTGTGGTCGAGCACGACCCGGGTGCCGCGGTGCGAGATGGCGAATTCGGTCGGCGCGCCCGCGGGCACGTCGGCCACGGCGCGGCGGAGCAGCCCGCTCATCACCGCGGCGCCCTTGAGCCGGGCCGCCGCGGCGTCGTCGTGGTAGGCCGCCTCGACCCCGTCGACGAGGTCGCCGAGGGAGCGCAGCACCGCGCCGCCCTCGCCGAGGGAGGGCAGGACCCGTTCGATATAGGCGGTGAAGCGGGGGTTGGGGCCGACCACGAGCACGCCGCGCGAACCGAACCGGCGGCGGTACTGGAAGAGCAGGTACGCGACGCGGTGCAGCGCGACGGCGGTCTTGCCGGTGCCCGGGCCGCCGCGAACCAGCACCGAGCCGTCGATGGGCGCCCGGATCGCCTCGTCCTGCTCGCGCTGGATGGTGGCCACGATGTCGTGCATCGAGCCGTCGCGGGTGCGGGAGAGCGCGGCCAGGAAGGCGCCGTCGCCGATGATGACCATGTCGCCGGCGGCGTCCGGGTCGAGCAGGTCGTCCTCGATGTCGACGACCGAGCGGCCCCGGCAGTGCAGGACGCGGCGGCGGATCACCCCGCGCGGGTCGTCGGGGGTGGCGCGGTAGAAGGCCTCGGCGGCGGGGGCGCGCCAGTCGACGACCAGAACCTCGCTGTCCTCGTCGCGGATGCCGATCCGGCCGATGTGCCGGGTCTCGCCGTCGAGCTGGTCGAGCCGGCCGAAGACGAGGCCGTCGTCGGCGGCGTCGAGCGAGCGGGCCCACAGTTCGGCGCGGTAGACCATGACGTCGCGCTCGACCAGGGCCGCGCGGGTACCGACCTGCGCCTGCCGGTAGCCCTGCCGCAGCAGTGCCTGGGCTTCGTCGCGCATGTGTTCCAGGCGCGCGTAGGAGCGGTCGACGTGGCCCTGTTCCGCGGCGAGCTCGTGTTCCTTGGCCTGGGGGTCGCCTGCCGGCGCGGGCATAGAGATGCTCCTTGTGACGTGACACAGGTCTGCGCCCACGGTGGACGACGCGTCGACGATCGTATGGGTCGCCGGCGCCGTCTCCCGCGGGCCGATCCGCCCACGGGGGTTGCGGCTGGGGTCGGGGGTGCTCCCCCGGAGGACAGAGGACACAGTATTCGGGACCCGCGCCCCCGTCCGCGACGCCCGGGCGGGTCGCCTCGGGCCGGAACACCGCTCGGGCGCCGGCCCCGGGAGCGGAATACCCCGATCCCGGCCCCCGGAACGGGCGGACATCGGGCGGATCGGCCCGGCCGAGAGACCGCTCGGCCCGGCCGGGACGGCATACGCGCGGCCCGCCCCGGCGGGGGCATGCGCGTGATCGGCCCGGCCGGGGCCGGTCGGTGCGGCCGGCCCGGATGCGTGGTCGTTCAGGTGCGGCGGGATCGGAGGAGGCGTACCGCGATCACCACGCCGATCAGGCCCACGCCGCCAAGTATCGCCCACAGCCAGGTCGAGGGCCCCGCGCTGCCGCCACCGCCTCCGTCGCCCGGCGCGAGGGCGGCGCGCGCGGGCCCGGCGGCCTCGACCGCCGCGGTCACGGTGATCCCGAAGCGGGCCTTGGCCTCGTGCTTGGCCGGCGCGTTGTCGGAGACGGTGACGCCGAATCCGGTCTCGCCGGGCGCGGTCGGTGTGCCGGTGATCACTCCGCTGTCCGGATCCAGGGCCAGGCCCGGCGGCAGCGGATCATCGGCGATCCAGTGGTACGGGGCGGTGCCGCCCTGGGCGGCCAGCTTGGCGGTGTAGGCGCGGCCGACGGTCGCCGGCGGCAGCGCGGCGGCCGGCAGCACCAGTGCGGCCGAGGGCACCCCGTCGACGGCGGCGGAGGGATCGGATTCGCCGACCGCGTTGACCGCGCTCACCGTGTACGAATAAGTCGTGCCGTTGTCCAGACCCTGGTCGGTGTAGGTCAGGGTGTCCGCGCCGAGGGTGGCGAGCGGCGCGCCGGCGGCGGCCTCGCCGTTGGTCGAGCGGTGGATCAGGTAGTTCGTGAGCGGGCTGTCGCCGGTGTCGGCGGGCGGCATCCAGGAGAGCACGGCCTGGCCCTGTCCGGCCGTCACCGACAACCCGCCCGGGGCGCCCGGCTTGCCGCTGCCCACCCCGGCCAGGGTCACCGTGCGGCTGCCGCCCGGGATGTTGCCGGTCAGGGTGAGCTTGCCGGCGGCGGCGCCGCGCTTGGTCGGGGTGAATACGACGGCGAACGAACACGAGGACCCGCCGGGCACGTTGGTGTCCGGGCCGAAGGCGCAGGTGGTCCCGCCGGGGTCGATCGCGAACGGGCCGTCCGCGGTCGCGGCGGAGATCATGAACGGCACGTCGCCGCTCACGGTGATCGGCAGATTGCGGGTGGCCTTCTGTCCGACGGGCGAGGCGCCGAAGTCGATGGCCGGCAGCACGTCGCCCACCTGCGCGGCGGGCACGGTGAAGGACAGCAGCGCGTGCCCGTCGCCGGCGCCCCCGGTCGCGGACGTCTGCGCGCCGGGGAAGACGAGCGGATCGGCGTACGGCACACCGGCGCCCGCCGCGGGGGCGTGCAGCCAGGGCATTGGGGCCGAGGCCGAGAACAGCGTCGTGGCACCGTCGGCGATCCGGACCACCAGCGTCGCGCCGGCCCGGAGCGGACCACCCACGGACACCGCGGCGGAGCCGGCCACCGAGGTGCCCTGGATGCCGCCGACCGCCCGGCCGTAGACGGTGGCGGTCATCGCGGTCGCGCCGGCCGGGACGGTGACCCGATGGTCGCCGGCCCCGGTGATCGGGGTCTGCACCTGCGTGTTGCCGCCCGGCTCGGTCGGGGCGGCGGGTCGGGAGCGGATGCCGGCCGGCGCCCCGGCGGCGGCCGGCGAGGCGAGTGCGGCGAGCACGATCGCCGCCGCGAGCAGTCCCGTGCCGAGGGACCGAGGGCGCGGGCGACGACGGCGAATGACGCTGTGCATGGAGATGGACCCCCGGGTGGGCTGCGGCTCTCGATACCGGACGGCACCGGACGGCCCACCCCGACCCCGCTTTCCCGGGTTCGGCGGATTCCGCGCGCTCGGCTTTCCGGCAGCTCCTCAGCGCGGATGCTAGCGGTCGCCGGGAAGGACCGGGAGTGCCCCCCGCCGGAAGATCACCCGATGGAATTCGCCGTCGTAGGCCGCCTGTACGGGTGCGACCCGGCAAACCTGACTATCCGTCAGATATCTCGTCCGCGAAACCCCGCCCACGGTCGGCGCTCACGGTTGGCGGTGCCCTCCGGGCGCGGACCAGTCGGCACCGTCGCGCGAGTCGACGCCGTAGCGGGGTCCGAGCAGGGCGATCGCCGCCGAGAACAGGACGAGGAACCAGGCGACGTACGCGTTCACGCAACACTCCCGACGACTCGATGGAATCGGCTCGCGGAGCGACGGGCCACTCCCCATTCTGCGCATGATCGGACCGCCTAAAAAGGTCCAATCCTCGTCAGGTGGACTGGGTTTGCGGATTGCTGCGGACCGGAATTGGCGATCCTCCGGCGCGAAGGGCCGTCGACCGGGCATCGTGGCCTCAAGCTCCCGCCGGGCCCGGGACGGTACCGGCGGGGTGGCCGGCGGCGTGCACCTCCCCCCAGTGCGCCGCCGAGGAAGGCGGGCCCGCGGGCATTCCCCCCGCTCGCGGGTCCGTCGCCCCCGTTGCGCGCGCCCGGGCGGCCCGGCGGACCACCGCACCCGGACCGCCGTTTCACACCCGGCGCAGCGCGCGCACCACGTCCCGGATCCGCCCGTCGTGCGCCGGATCACCCGGCAGCGGCACGGTGACCGCGTCCGCCAGACCGGCCCAGCGCGCGGTGATCAGGCCCGGCAACTCCTCGTACGTCGCCATCGGGACGAGCGTGTCCAGCACCTCGTCGGTGACCAGCCGACCCGTCTCCTCCCACGCGTCGCGGCGGATCATCGCCCCCAGTCGGTCCTGGAGTTCGCCCCAGCCGTACAGGTCGAGCGTGCCGCGATACGCGGGCGTGGAGTACAGGAACGCGAACAGCCGCCGCTGCCGCTCGCGCTCCGCGTCGAGCGCGGCCCGATCCGGACCGGCGATCAGCTGCGTGCCCGCGACGAGTTCGAACCGGCGCGTGGCCGACGCGCGGGCGCGCCCCTCGGCCACGGCCGGGCGGGCGAGCGTCCGCAGGTAGCGCGGATTCGAGTTGGTGGGGTGGGTGACCAGCCCGTCGGCGAGTTCGCCGGCCAGCGCGCACATCCCCCGGCCCACCCCGCCCAGCAGGATCCTCGGCGGCACGGTGTCCGGGTCCGGGCCGGGGTTGAAGTAGGGCTGCATCCGGGTGAGTCGGTGGTGCGGGCCGTGGTGGGCGGGCGGCTCGCCGGTTCGGAACGCCTCGAACGCGGCCCGGACCGCGCCCAGGTAGTCCCGCATCCGCTCCACCGGCGCCGACCACGGCATCCCGTACCGGTCCTCGATGTTCTGCCGGACCTGACTGCCCAGGCCCAGTTCGAACCGTCCACCGGAGAACCGGGCCAGATCCCACGCGCCGTACGCGCTCAGCAGCGGCGAGCGCACGAACGCCAGGGCCACCGAGGTCCGTACCACGATCCGCTCGGTGTGCTCCAGGGCGAGCAGCGCCACGGCGAACGCGTCGTGCACGGTCTCGGCGACGCCCAGCCCGTCGAACCCGGCCGCCTCGACGCGCCGCGCGTAGGCCGGCACCTCGCGCAGCGGCAGCCGGGGGTCCATCCCGGTGTAGACCCTCACCCGGGGAAGTCCTGGCCGACCAGCGCCTCGGAGAGCGTCCACAACCGCGCCGCGGCGGCAACGTCGAGCGCCCACGGCGCGTGTTCGGCGCTGATCGCGCAGTCGGCGAGGTACACCCCGCCGGCGTCGGCGAGTTCGGGCGCGGTCGCCGCCCACACCTGGGTCGCGGCGCCGCTCTCCACCCGCTTGAGCGGCGGCATCTTGGCGGCGGTGACCTTCTTGTGCAACTCACGCCCGGCGGTGGGGGTCAGGTATCGCCCGAGGTTGGTCGCGACCATGCCCGGGTGCACCGCGTAGCAGCGCACGCCGCGCTCGCGCAGCCGGCGGTCCAGTTCGACGGTGAACAGGATGTTCGCCGTCTTGGACGCGCCGTACGCCGTCCAGGGGTGGTACTCCTCGGGCGCGCTCTCGTAGTTCGGGTCGGCCCAGCGCACGTCGGAGGCGAGGTGTCCGGCGGAGCTGAGGTTGACCACGCGCGCGCCCGCGCCCAGGGTCGGCGCGAGCAGGTTGGTCCACAGGAAGTGGCCCAGGTGATTCGTGCCGAACTGCAGCTCGAAGCCGTCGGCGGTGCGCTCGAACGGGGTGGCCATCACGCCCGCGTTGTTGATCAGCACATCCACCCGGGGAAACCGCTCGCGCACCTGTGCGGCGCCCGCGCGGATCGAGGCGAGCGAGGTCAGGTCGAGCACCGCGTACTCGACGCCGTCGGGCAGTTCGGCGAGCGCCGCCCCGCCCTTGTCCGCGTCGCGTGCGGTCACCACCACGCGCGCCCCGGCCGCCGCGAGCGCCCGCGCGCTCTCCCGGCCCAGACCGGAGGTGCCGCCGGTGATCAGCACGGTGCGACCGCTCGGGTCGAGGCCCGCCAGGACCTCGTCGGTGGTGGTGTCGGGTCCGAAAGGCATGGCACACTCCGCACACTGGATGCTTGACTGTGTTTAGCACTATGGAGTGCGGAGGTTGCCTTGGCAAGGCCGTCGAGACCCCGGGTGACGGGCCGTCAGGTCAGCCGGATCAGCCGCCGCTCGGTGGCGACGCTGACCGCGGCGGTACGGGTGTCCACGCCGAGCTTCGCGTAGATGTGGCCCAGGTGGGTCTTCACCGTGGCCTGCGAGATGAACAACCGGCGGGCGATCTCCGCGTTGCCGACGCCGCGCGCGAGCAGTTGCAGGATCTCCACCTCGCGGGCGGTGAGCGTGTTGTCCGGCTTGCGCATCCGGCTGAACAGGCGGGCGGCCACCTCCGGGGCCAGTACGGTGCGGCCCGCGGCGGCATCGCGCACCGCCCGGAACAGGTCCTCCGGGCTGCCCGCCTTGAGCAGGTAGCCGGCCGCGCCCGCCTCGATCGCGCGCGAGACGTCCGCGTCGGTGTCGTACATGGTCAACACCAGGACGTGCGGCGGCTCGGGCAGCGCGAGCAGTCGCCCGGTGGCCTCGACGCCGTCGATCCCGCCGACCAGTTGCAGGTCCATCAGCACCACGTCGGGGCGCAGCGCGGCGGCGAGCCGGACCGCCTCCTCGCCGTCGGCTGCCTCCCCGATCACCTCGATCCCGTCCTCACCGGCGAACAGGGCGAGCAGCCCGGCCCGCACCACGGCGTGGTCGTCACAGACGACGAGACGGATCGGCGTCACGGGGCGGCTCCGGGGTCGGGATCGGCGAGCGGGGGCGAGGTGTGGGTCGTGGGCGCCGCGGCGTCGGGGACGGTGGCGGCCAGGGCGGTGCCCTCGTCGGGGGCGCTTTCGACGGTGAGTTCGCCGCCGACCTCGGCCAGCCGGCGGCGCAGCGACGGGAGGCCGTAGCCGCGCAGGTCGCCGGTGCGGGGCAGGGTCGGGTCGAAGCCGACGCCGTCGTCGCGGATGTCCAGGGCGACCCGGTCCGGCAGGTAGGTGAGGGTCACGTGCACGGCCCGGGCCCGGGCGTGTTCGCGTACGTTGGCCAGCGCGCCCTGGGCGGTCCGGGTGAGCGCGGCCTCGACCGGCTCGGGCAGCGGACGGGGGCGTCCGTCCACGGCGAGCGCGACGTCGGGCCCGTCGTCGGCGCGGAAGCGGTCGACGACCCGGGCCAGGGCGCCCGCGAGGCCGGGTGCGTCGGCCAGTTCGACGGGCGCCAGGTCCCGAACGAAGCGGCGGGTCTCCTCGACGCCGAGCGCCGCCACCTGCTCGGCCCGGCGTACGTGCGCGCGGGCCGCCGCCGGGTCGGTGTCCCAGGCGCGGTCGGCGGCCTGGAGCAACATGCGCAGGCTGGAGGTGCCCTGGGCGATGGTGTCGTGGATCTCCCGGGACAACCGCTCGCGCTCGGCCAGCGTGCCCGCCCGGCGCTCGCTGACGGCCAGTTCGGCGGCGGTGTCGCGCAGCCGTTCCTGGTCGCTGCGCATGCGGGTGAACACGGCCGTGGCGATCGCGGCGACCGCGGGCGGCCCGAGGAACAGGCTGGGGTCGATCGTGTCGGCGAGCCGATACTGGGCGATCACCACGGCCGTCGTCAGCAGGACCACCGTGCCGATCGCCGCGCGGGTCGGCAGCACCCGCAGGCCCGTGTACAGCAGCGGCACCGCGCACCACGCGAAGCTGGGCGCGGCGGTGACCAGTGCCAGCCACGCGGCGAGCACCGCGGCCAGCCAGGCCAGCCGGGCGGGCGAACGCTCCGGCGGCAGCGCCAGGCCGGCCAGGTAGAGCGCGGCGAGCAGCGCGGCCAGCGCGAACACCCACGGGGCCCGGCCGTCGGTGCCGTGCCGGACCGTGTAGCGGCCCAGGGACGCGGCGAGCAGCAGCAGGAATCCCGCGTGGATCACCAGCCCCGCGTGCCGGACCGGCCACGGTTGTGTTCGCTGTCGGGGCACGACGTACCTGTTCCCTGTCCCGGTCGGCTCGATCACGCGCGACGCGCGCGGATCGACGGTCGTCTCCACCGTGGGCCGGCTCGCCCGGGCGCGGATCGGCCGATCGGTTGATCTTCGCACCGCCCGACCGGCGTGCCGGGACCGGCGGCTTTGCCGATGGCGGGCGGGCGCGCGGCCGGGAGGGTGGAGGCATCGGGAAAACCACCCGGCGACCACCGCTCGGAGACGACGCGGGGCGGTCGCGGGAGACGAAAGAGGTAGGGCGATGAGCAACTTTTCCACGCGTGGTCGGGTGCTGACCGGGGTCTTCTCGCTGGCGGCGGTCGGCGCGGTCACCGCCGGCGTCGCGGCGGCGCAGGTGCCGAGCGCGACCGAGGCCCGGCACGACGCGCGTCCGGCGCCGGCCGTGGTGCAGGTCAAGACGCTGGGCGTGGACGCCGCGAGCAAGGCCGCGCAGGCCGCGCTCGACGCCGCCGAGAAGGACGGCCAGAAGGTCACCGTGGTCGTGGTGGCCCGCGACGGCTCGACGCGTGTGGTGCTCAAGGGCGACGGCGCGGGCCCGCAGTCGGAGGAGTCGGCCCGGCGCAAGGCGTACACCGCCGTGTCCTGGAACGCGCCGACCTCGGCCCTGGCCCAGCGGGTGACCGCGCCGGGTGCCTCGCTCCGGGACATCCCCGGCACGCTGTTCCTGGCCGGCGCGGTGCCGGTGGCGGTGGACGGCGCCCCGATCGTGGGCATCGGGGTGGCCGGTGCCCCCGCCGGCGACCTGGACGAGAAGTACGCCGCCGAGGGCCTGGCCGCGATCGCCGGTCAGCTCAAGTAGCCGACCGCCGAGGGGCGATCCCGGGGTGGAGGGGGAGGCCGCGGCCCGCACCGCCGCAACCTCCCCGCCTCCGGGATCGCCCACCGGGCGTGGCCGGTCCCGCCGGCATGGGCCCGCACAGCACCGCCGGCATGGGTTCGTACAGCGCCGCCGGTGTCATCCGTACACCGCCCGTGTCGGCCCGTACACCGCTGCTGTCACCCGGCCCGTACACCGCCACGCCGGCCCGTGCACCGCCGGCATCGGCCCGTACACCGCCACGCCGGTCCACACGCCGCCGGCATCGGCCCGTACACCGCCGGCTCCGGTCCTTGGGCCGCCCGCATCGGCCCGTACACCGGATCGCGCTCACCCGCCACCCGGCGCGAATCAGCCGAAGCGCACCGCGCCCTGGGTGTTGAAGACCGCGCTCTGGAAGGGCAACAGCAGTTGCGCGGGCAGGAAGCTGTCCGGCGTCAGCGGCTCTCGGGGCGTCTGCGCGGCGCGTGCCGCCGGAATGTAGAGCGAGGCCATCGAGCCGAAGATGACCGCGGTCACGATCACTGCCGCCTTGCGAAATCCCTGCTTGACCATGGAATTGCCCTTCACCGGGGACGTCGGGGTAATCGAATCGGCGTCCCGCCGCACCGGGGAATTCCGGGCACGGCTCCGCCGCACCGCCCGGGGATTTCATGGCGGCGCGGCAACTCTAAGGTTTTGTCGGCAAAGAAAAAGACGCCGTTCGCCCTCCCGGGTGACGTCATCGGTTGGCCCAGGGGTCAGGACACGCAATTTCACTCGGAAGGGTGAGGATTGCGCGCCTGCGCGCTCCCACACGTGTCCATGTCCCGTGCCGGGCGTTATCCGGGCCGCCCGACGCCGATGCGCTCGCGCAGCCAGTGATACGACGCCCTCGGCGTGCGGGTCCCGGTCGCGAAGTCGACATGGATCAGACCGAAGCGCTGGTGATAGCCCTCGGCCCATTCGAAGTTGTCGAGCAGGGACCACACGTAATAGCCCCGCACGTCGATTCCCGCTTTGGCCGCCGCGGCGACCGCGGCGATATGGCCGTCGAGGAACGCGATGCGTTCCGGATCGTCCCGGCCCTCCGCGGTCGAGCACCCGTTCTCGGTGATCCAGATCGGCGGCAGCGCGTCGCCGTAGCGCGCGCCGAGTCCGGTCAGCAGGGTGGTCGGCCCCTCCGGCACCATGGGCCGGTCGAACGCGGTGCGCGGCACACCGGTGATCTCCACCGTGGTGAACGGCAGCGCCGCATCCGGCTCGGCCGCGGCGATCACCGTCGGGTTGTAGTGGTTGACGCCCAGACCGGTCAGCGAGGCGCCGATCAGGTCGAGGTCGCCGGGTTCGACGAACGGCAGCGCGTCGCGGTCGTGACCGTAGGCGGCCAGGTCCGGGGAGCGGCCGAGCAGCAGCGGATCGGTGAACAGCCGGTTGTGCAGGGTGTTGTAGGCGGCCGCGGCGGCGCGATCGGCCCCGCTCTCGCTCGCGGCGCTCACCGGGGTCAGGTTGTTGGACACCAGGATCCGCCCGGCGCCGGCCCCGCCCGGCACACGTGCGGCCGGCCCGTGACCGAGCAGCTGGTGGTGCGCGGCGGGCAGCGCGTCCAGGAGCAGCGCGTGACCGGGGGCGTGCACGCCGAGCGCATAGCCCCAGGCCATGTGGATGAAGGGTTCGTTGAGGGTGATCCCGGTGCGGACCCGGTCGCCGAGACGGTCCGCCACGTGCCCGGCGTAGCCGGCGAATCGGGCGGCGGTGTCCCGGGCGAGCCAGCCGCCGCCGTGGGTCCGCCCCGGCGTGCCGGGGCGCGGCCCATGATGGCCCGGCGGGTGTACGGGGTCCAGGGCTCGGTGTGCTTGTCCGAACATCGTTTTCTGGGTTAACAATTAGAATGGTTGGCTATGACAACCGGACCCGCGCCAGGCCGCCCCGAACACGGCTGGCTTCGCCGACTCATGGCGGCCTCGTGGCGGTATCGGAGCAGCGTGCTGATCGCGTTCGGCGCCTCCCTGGTGGGAATGGCCGTGACCGCGCTCGTACCGCTCGTCCAGCGCCGGGTGGTCGACGACGCGGTCGCCGGCGAGTTGGGCAACCTGGTGCCGCTGTCGATCCTGCTCGTGGGCGCGGCCCTGGTGACCTTCGGGTGCGCCTACGCCCGGCGCTATGTCGGCGGCAAGTTGTCCCTCGACGTGCAGTACGACCTGCGCACCCGGATCTTCGGCGCGCTCTCGCGCCTGGACGGCGCCCGGCAGGACGAGTTGCAGACCGGGCAGATCGTCAGTCGGGGCATCTCCGACGTGACCATGGTCCAGGGCTTCATGGCGATGGTCCCGATGATGACCGGCAACGTACTGCTGTTCGTCATCTCGCTCGGCGTGATGTTCTGGCTGTCCCCGCTGCTCACGGTGGTCTCGCTCGCGGTGGGTCCGGGGTTGTTCGCGGTGGCCTACCTGTCCAGGAGGCGGCTGTTCCCGGCGACGTGGCAGGCCCAGCAGGACGCCGCCGCGCTGGCCGGGGTGGTGGAGAGCGCGGTCACCGGAGTGCGGGTGGTCAAGGGGTTCGGACAGGAGGAGCAGGAGTTGGCCCGGCTGGAGACGGCCGGGCGCACGCTGTTCGCGTCCCGGTTGCGCTCGGTGCGGTTGAACAGCCGGTACACCCCGACGTTGTCCGCGATCCCCGCGCTCGGTCAGGTCGGCGTGCTCGCGCTCGGCGGGTGGTTGGCGGTGCGTGGCGAGATCACCCTCGGTACGTTCCTCGCCTTCTCCGCCTACCTTGGCCAGTTGGTCGGCCCGGTGCGGATGTTGTCCGGTCTGCTGACCTTCGGCCAGCAGGCGCGGGCCAGCGTGGAGCGCATCTTCGAGGTGATCGACTCGCAGCCGATCGTGACCGAGAAGCCGGACGCCGAGGTGCTGCCGGCGGTCGCCGCCTCGGTCGAGTTGGCGGATGTGCGGTTCGGCTACGTCGCCTCGCGGCCGGTGCTGGACGGGCTGTCGTTGCGGGTGGAGCCGGGTGAGACGTTGGCGCTTGTGGGCACGTCCGGATCGGGCAAGTCCACCGTGTCGATGCTGCTCCCCCGGTTCTACGACGTGCAGTCGGGCGCGATCCGGGTGGACGGACGCGACGTGCGGGACCTGACCTTCGACTCGCTGCGCGCGGCGATCGGGCTGGTGATGGAGGACAGCTTCCTGTTCTCCGACTCGGTGCGCGCCAACATCGCCTACGGCCGGCCGGACGCGACCGACGAGCAGGTGCTCGCGGCGGCGCGGGCGGCCGAGGCGGACGAGTTCATCCGCGAACTGCCCGACGGCTACGACACGGTGGTCGGCGAGCAGGGCCTGACCCTGTCCGGGGGGCAGCGGCAACGGGTGGCGCTGGCCCGGGCGTTGCTCACCGATCCGCGCATCCTGCTGCTCGACGACGCCACCTCGGCGGTGGACCCCAAGGTCGAGGCGGAGATCCACGCCACGCTGCACCGGGTGATGGCGGGACGGACCACGATCCTGGTCGCGCACCGCCGCTCGACGCTGGAACTGGCCGACCGGATCGCGGTGTTGGACCGGGGCCGGCTGGTGGACGTGGGCACGCACGACGAATTGACCGCGCGGTGTCCGCTGTATGGCCTGCTGCTGTCCGGTCCGGGCGACGACGCCGAGGGGGTGGACGCGCGTCTTCCGTCGGCGCTCGCCGAGGCGGGGGCTGCCTCGGGCGGCACGAACGGGGTGACGCCCGGGTTGTGGGATCGCGCGACGGCGTCGTCCGATCGGCCGGCGCGGAGTGCGAGCGCGATGGCCGGTACCCGGGCCGGTGGTGGTCCGGGGAGTTGGGCGGCGATGCTCCAGGCCACGCCCGAACTGCTGGCGCAGGTGGAGAAGTTGCCCCCGGCGACGGATACGCCCGACGTGGACGACGTGGCGGCGCGGCGCTCGGACACGGCGTTCGATCTGCGGTCGCTGCTGCGGCCGTTCCGCTGGGCGCTGCTGCTCGGGTTCGTCCTGGTGATCCTGGACACCGGAGCCCAGCTCGCATTGCCCGCGCTGATCCGGGACGGGATCGACCGGGGCATCGACGACGGGGCCACCGGTGCGATCATGACGGTGTCGCTGATCGCCGTCGTGATCGTGATGGCGGACTGGTTCGTCAACGTCGGCCAGGCGATGGTCGCGGGGCGCACCGGTGAGCGGCTGTTGTACACGCTGCGGGTGAAGACGTTCGCGCATCTGCAACGGCTCGGCCTGGACTACTACGAACGCGAGTTGTCCGGAAGGATCATGACCCGGATGACCACCGACGTGGACGCGCTGTCCACGTTCTTGCAGACCGGGCTGATCAGCGCGGTGGTCAGTGTGCTGACCTTCTTCGGGATCATGGTCGCGCTGCTCGTGCTCGACTGGGAGCTCGGACTGATCGTGATGAGTGTGTTGCCGGTGTTGATCGCGGCGACGGTGGTGTTCCGGTCGCGGTCGTCGAAGGCGTACACGGAGGCGCGCGAGAAGGTCAGCGTGGTCAACGCCGATCTCCAGGAGAACGTCGCGGGGTTGCGCGTGTCGCAGGCGTTTCGGCGCGAGGGGCGCAACTCGGAGCGGTTCGCCGAGCGCAGCGACGACTACCGCGCGTCCCGGCTTCGGGCGCAGCGCTACATCGCGCTGTACTTCCCGTTCGGGCAGTTCCTGTCCAGCCTCGCGGCGGCGCTCGCGCTGATCGTCGGGGCGCATCGGGTGGGCGGGGGGACGTTGTCGGCCGGTGCGTTGATCGCGTACCTGCTCTACATCGACATGTTCTTCTCGCCGATCCAGCAGCTCTCGCAGGTGTTCGACGGGTATCAGCAGGCGGCGGTGGGGCTGCGCCGAATCCGCGATCTGCTGCGTACGCCCACCACGACGCCGCCGCCGGCCACCGCGGTGCCGGTGCCGGTCGGCGGGCTCAAGGGCGCGATCGCCTTCGAGAACGTGCACTTCGCGTACAACGCGCCCGCGTTCGCGGAGGCGGGGGTGGTGGCGGCGGGGTCGCCCGAGGTGTTGTCGGGGGTGACGCTGCGGATCGAGCCGGGTGAGACGCTCGCGCTGGTCGGCCAGACGGGTGCGGGCAAGTCGACGCTGGTCAAGCTGGTGGCCCGGTTCTACGACGTGACGTCGGGCGCGGTGACGGTGGATGGGGTGGACGTTCGCGACTACGACCTCGCGGCCTACCGGCACCGGCTCGGCATCGTTCCGCAGGAGGCGTATCTGGCTCCGGGCAGCGTCCGGGACGCCATCGCGTACGGCCGCCCGGACGCCGGCGACGCCGAGGTCGAGGCGGCGGCCCGCGCGGTCGGCGCACACGCGGCGATCGCCGACCTGCCCGGGGGCTACCTCCACGACGTCGGCGAACGCGGCCGCAACCTGTCGGCCGGGCAACGCCAGTTGATCGCGCTCGCCCGGGCCTACCTGGTCGACCCGGACATCCTCCTGCTCGACGAGGCCACCGCCGCCCTCGACCTGGCCACGGAGGCCGCGGTCACCCGAGCCACGGAAGCCCTCACCGGCCGCCGCACCACGCTGGTCGTGGCCCACCGCCTCACCACCGCCGCCCGAGCCGACCGCATCGCGGTGATCGACCGCGGCCGCCTGGTCGAACTCGGCACCCACACCGAACTCCTCACCAGGTCCGGCCCCTACGCCTCCCTATGGAGAGCCTTCACCGCCACCCCCGAACGCGCAGCCTGACGGCCCCCACCCAAGCACCAACCAAGAACCCCACCCCAACGGTTGCGGGCGACCGGCCGGCTCACAGGTGGCACGCAGATCGGGTGTGCCGCCGCAGTCGGTGTCGCTGCGGCATCGCGTGCGGGTGGACGGCGGGGCCGCCGGGTGCCCACCGACGTGTGCCAAATGAGGAATTCGCCAAGGTGGCGGCGATATTGGCGGCCGGTCCGGCGCCCGCGGCTTTCACTGAACAAACCTGGACACCTGCGCACCTCGGGCGCGTGACCACGCAGGTCACCGGGGTCGTGTATGCCTCGCCGTCGAGCGTATGGCAGCTACCGAAGGCGCACGAGTGGTCCCCGCAACGAACCACACGTCATGCAGCCGAACAAACCCACCCGCCGGCGGAGGCATCCCAGCCCCGCGCGCCCGTGAAACCGAGCCTGATCAAGGACCACCCGCCGGCCAAGGAATCCCAGCCCGACCGCCGCCTGAGGCCAAACCCGAGCCAAAACCCAACCGCCACCCGACACACCCCAGCCCCCGCGCGCTTGAGACCGAGGGCCACTCGCCGCCCGAGGCATATCAGCCCAGCCGGCGCTTGAAGCCAAAGGCGAGCAAAAAGCCAACCGCCGGCCAACACACCCCAGCCCGGCCGGCGCTTGAGGCCAATGCCAAACAACAACCCAACCGCCGGCCAACACATCCCAGCCCGGCCGGCGCTTGAGGCCAATGCCAAACAACAACCCAACCGCCGGCCGACACATCCCAGCCCGGCCGGCGGTTGAGGCCAAGGTCTACTCGGCGGAGATCGAGCGAAGCACCGGCAGCCTCGCAGCGCGCGCCGCGGGGCGCGCTCCTGCCGCCAACCCGCCGACCGCGCCCACCACGACCAGCACGGCCAACTGCGCCGACGGCACCGCGAACGGCAGCGCCGCCCCCGTGTTCGCACCGCCGATCGCGCGAATCGCCACCCACCCCAGGAACAGCCCGACCACGAGCCCGGCCGCGGCTCCGATCACCGCCACGAGCGTCGACTCCCAGCGCAACGCCGACCGCACCTGGGCCCGGGCCGCCCCGATCGCCCGCAACAGGCCCAGTTCACGGGTGCGTTCGTGGGCCGCCAGGGACAGTGTGTTGGCGATCCCGCCCAGCGCGATCAGCAGCGCCAGCGCCAGGAGCACGTAGACCACCGCGACCAGCGTCTGCAACATCTCCGCCCGCGCCGCCACGAACCCCTCCCGATCCCGCACCGGGGGTGCGCCGTAGTCCTTGGCGATCCGCTCGACCTCGGCCTTGACCGTCCCCGTGGCCACACCCGGCGCCAGCCGCAGCACCGTCGCCGCGTCCAGGGCCGCGTCCGCGTGCGACTCCCACGCGGTGCGATCGATCAGATAGTCGCCGACGATCGCCGTGCGGTCGTACAGGCCCGTCACCGTGAAGCGCTGCCGGGCGCCGTCGGGGAAGGTGACCTCGGTCGTCGAACCGAGCACCCAGCCGCGATCCTTCGCGGCGCTCTTCGACACGGCCATCCCGGCCGACCCCAGTGCCGTCACCCGCCCGCCGGTCACGTCGAGGTTGAACAGCCGGTCCAGCCGGGCCGAGTCGACGGCGAGCATCTGTCGGCTGTGCCCGTCCACGAGCGAGGTCGCGTTGCGCAGCCCGCTCACCACCTCGACACCCGGTATCTGCGCCGTCCGGCGGGTGAGTTCGGGGCTGTGTCCGCCACCGGCCCAGCCGGCGGGCGAGGAGCCGCCGATCACCAGTTGCCCGGCGACCACCTTGCGGGTCTCCGCCCCGGAGCCCTCCTTGAGCGAGGCCGCGAACACCGCGAACACCGTCACGATCGCGATCCCGAGCAACATCGCCGTCGCCGCACCGGCGGTCCGACGCGGACTGCGCAGCAGGTTGCCCCGCGCCAACGCACCGGGCGCACCGCGCAGTCGCGGCAGCAGAGCGGTCAACGGTCCACCCGCGGCCCGGATGCCCGCCGGGGCGACCAGCAGGACCCCCGCGAGCACCGCCGGCGCCGCGACGGCCAGGCCCACCATGCCACCGCCGACAATGCCCGTCCCGAGCCCGGCCGCGAGCAGCGCCAGTCCCGCGACGAGCCGGCGCCGCGGCAACCTCGCCTGCTCGGCTCCCGCACCGCGCAGCGCCGTCACCGGCGCCACGCGCGACCCGCGCACGGCCGGCACCAGCGCCGCGAACGCCGTCACCAGGATGCCCACCGGCAATACGGTCAGCGCCGTGGCCGCCTTGAACACCAGCCCCCGAGCGGGCAGCGTGAAGCCGATCGAGGCGAACAACTCCTTCAGCCCGGCGGCCAGTCCGAGCCCGGCGGCCAGCCCGGCGGCGGACGCCACCACGCCGATGAGCAACGCCTCGATCAGCGCCTGCCGCAATACCTGCCCACGGCTCGCGCCCAACGCCCGCATCAACGCGACCTCGCGGGTGCGCTGCGCGGCCACCACGGAGAAGGTGTGGTTGATCGAGAAGGCCGCGACCACCAGCGCGATCGCCGCGAACACGGTCAGGAAGGTGCGGAAGACCTTCAGGAAGCCGTCCTCGACGGCGTCGACCGCCTCCCCCGTGGCCGCCTTGCCGGGCAGTGCCTGGGTGTCGGCGGGCAGCGCCCGCTGGATCCGCGCGGCCAACTCCTTCTGGTCGGTGCCGGCCACGGCCCGCACGGCGATCGTGCCGACCTTGCCCGGATCGCGCTGCACGTGCTGCCGCGCGCCCTCGAGGTCGAAGGCGGTGTACGAGCCGCCGCCGAAGGCGTCCTCGTCGCCGAACGTGGCGACGCCGACGATCGTGACCGGGACCGGCCCCGGGGTCAGCACGGTGGCCCGGTCGCCGGGAGCGAGGTGTCCCTGCTTGGCCGTGGCCCGGTCGATCACCACCTCGTCGGGCTTGGCGGGGGCGCGACCGGTGGCCAGCCGATAGGGCGTCAGGGCCGGGTCGGGCACCCAATTGCCCGCCGTCCGAGGGCCGTTGCCGGTGAGCGCCTTGCCGTCCTTGCCGACCACCTGGCCGTAGCCCTGGATGACCGGCTCGGCGGCGGCGACGCCCGGCACCGCCCGGACCCGGTCCACCAGCGCCGCGTCGATGCCGGCGCGCTGGCTGCCGGGCCGGTCGGTGACCGCGGTCGCGTTGCGCACCACTACGTCGGTACCGGCGCCGCTGTCGCGGATCAGCCCGCCGATGGACGAGCTCATGGTGTCGGCGAGCACGAGCGCGCCGGAGAGGAACGCGGTGCCGAGCAGCACCGCGAGGGACAGTCCCACGAGCCGGCGTTTGCGGGCCCACAGGTTGGCGAGCGAGAGACGGATCAGCATCGGACGTCACTCCCCTCGGGTGCCGACACCGGCGGCGACTCGATCGAACGCCTTCATCCGGTCCAGCACCCGGTCCGGCGTCGGCGCCTCCATGTGGTCCGCTATGCGACCGTCGGCCAGGAACACCACGGCGTCCGCATAGCCCGCCGCGACCGGATCGTGGGTGACCATCAGCACGGTCTGACCGAGTTCGTCCACGGCGTTACGCAGCAGCGCCAGCACCTCGGCGCCGGCCCGCGAGTCGAGGTTGCCGGTCGGCTCGTCCGCCATCACGATCTCCGGCCGGCCGACCAGCGCCCGGGCCACCGCGACGCGCTGCTGCTGGCCACCCGACAGCTCGCCGGGCCGGTGCTGCAACCGCTGCTCCAATCCGACCGCGGCCACCACCCGATCCAGCCAGGCCGGGTCGGACCTGCGCCCGGCGAGCGACGCGGGTAGCACGATGTTCTCCAGCGCGGTCATGGTCGGCAGCAGGTTGAACGCCTGGAAGACGAAGCCGATCCGGTCCCGGCGCAGCCGGGTGAGCTGTCGGTCGCTCAACGAGCCGAGTTCGGTCTCGCCCAGGTAGACCGCGCCGTCGGTGACGGCGTCGAGGCCGGCCAGGCAGTGCAGCAGCGTGGACTTCCCGGATCCCGAGGGACCCATCACGGCGGTGAATCTGCCGCGGGGGAAGCCGATGGTGACGTCGTCCAGGGCGCGCACGATGGTGTCCCCCTCGCCGTGTACGCGGGACACGCGTACGGCGCGAGCCGCGTCGGGGACGGTGGGGTCGATGTTCGTGGTCATGACGATCCTCGCGAGGAGTTGCGGGTGGGCGGGAAGGAATGGGTGGCGCACGGCGCGGATCAGCCGGCGCCCACGCGCCGGCGGGTGGGGATGGAGGCGGAGGGCGAGCCGGATCGGTCCGCGGCGGCGGTCGCGTCCTCGGCATCGCCGGGGCGTCGACGCGGGGCGGACCGGCCGCGGGATCGATCGCCGGACGGCTTGAAGACGGACAGCGCCGTGGCGACGATCAGCGCGACCACCTGGAAGACCACCAGGACGATGTGCCAGGTCTGCAGCGGCGGCAGCGCGTCCGCGTTTCCGTCCGGGGCGCTGTGCGCGATCATCCGGTGCGCGAACTGGCTGATCACGCCCGCTCCGGCCACGATCACCGCGATGAGCAGCACGATCTTGACCTTGATCCACAGGTATCGCCACAGGCCCCACGGCGTGTTCAGGCACAACAGCACGCCGGTGACCAGCGCGAGCACGGCGAACGGTATGCCGCCGGTGAAGACGAAGACGCGCATGAGCCGATAGGCGCTGTGTTGCAGGGCGCGGTCGTCGGTCGTACGGCCCACGACCGCGATCGCCAGCATCACCCACTCGATGCCCAGGAGCCCGACGGCGAAGACGACGTGCGCGGAGTTGACGCCTCGACGGACGGACTTCGAGTAACGCCTGGTCCCGGTGGTCGGGGACGCGTTCACGGTGTGCCTCCTGGCATGCTGACGGTTGGGGACGCGCAGTCGGGCGGGTAGGCCCGGGCAGCGTCGGCGAGGGTGGGATCCGGTGGGATTCGCGGCCTCGTCGACGGGTTCGACTCTTCCGTTTCGCGGGTCGGCCGGCGTCCGGCCGGGGGATGCACCCGGCCTGCTGCGCCGGCAGGTCGAAGGGCGGGTCGACCGGTGCTTTCCTGCTCCCTGGGAAGCAGTCGACGGGGCGCGATCTGCTCCCTCGGGAGCATCCGACAAGCCCACGCCCAGCCGACGCGCGACTGCCCCGGCTCCCCCTACCGTTGATCACATGACGAGCCCCTCGAACCTCTCGCCCCGGCACCCGGGCTCCCGCCCCGGGCCGCCGTGGCTGCGCGCCTCCGGTCCCGGAGCGCGCTGGCTCGCACACGCCCTGCGCCCGATCCCCCACGCGGTGCGTGACGTCGCGCTCGCGCTGCTGGTTTGTGCGATCCAGGTGGTCGCGATGGTGTTCGCGGCCCGACACCAGTCGGACGCTCCCCGGGGCCTGGACGTGTGGGGCGTGCTGTTGGTCGCGCTCGGTCCGCTGGCGCTGATCGCGCGCCGGCGGTATCCGGCCGCGGTACTCCTGGTGGCGGTCGGCGCGGGGCTGCTCTACACGATGCTCGACTATCCGCGCGGCCCGCTCTTCCTCGCGATGATCATCGCGCTGTGGAGCGCCTTCGCCGCCGGACTGCGCCTGTTGGCGTATGTGGTGCTCGCGGTGGGCTACACGAGCTTCGTGTGGATCTCCCCGCTGGTGACCGCCGAGTCGGTACCCGCCACGGGCGTCGCGCTGGGTATCGCCGCGTGGATGCTGGTGCTCGCGGGCGTCGGCGAGGTGGTACGGCTTCGCCGCGCCTACCTCGCCGCCGAGGAACAGCGGGCCCGGGTGCAGTCGCTCGGGTTGGCCGAGGCCGAGCGCCGCCGGGCGGGTGACGAACGGCTGCGGATCGCCCGTGAGTTGCACGACGTGCTGGCCCACCACATCTCGCTGATGAACGTGCAGGCGTCGGTGGGCCTGGAGTTGATGGACTCGTCCCCGGAGCAGGCGCGCGAGGCGCTGACCGCGGTCAAGTACGCCAGCCGCGAGGCGCTGGGCGAACTGCGCTCGGTGTTGGAGATCCTCAAGGGCGACGCGGTGGACCGGTCCGGCCCCGACGGCGCCCCGCGCGCGCCCACCGCGGGGCTGGACCTGCTCGACGAGCTGGTCGCGCGCACCTCGGCGGGCGGCCTGACCGTGCGGGTCGAGCGCACCGGCAGCACCCGGCCGTTGATCGCGGCGGTGGATCTCGCCGCGTACCGGATCGTCCAGGAGGCGCTGACCAACACGTTGCGGCACGCCGCGGCGAGCGAGGCGGTGGTGCGGGTCGGCTATGGGAAGTCCGGTCTGGATCTGACCATCCGGGACAACGGCCGAGGCGCCGCCGGGGCACCGCGGCCGGCCGACGACGACGCGCTGACGTCCGGCGGCAACGGTCTGCACGGCATGCGCCAGCGGGCCGCCGCGCTCGGCGGGCGCTGCGTGGCCGGGCCGGTGCCGGGGCGCGGCTTCCACGTGCAGGCACACCTCCCCTACGGTGAGCGCGCCGACGGGCATGATGGCGACGCAGACCCGCCGGTCGAGTCGGCGGCGACCGCCGGCGGTCCGGCGCAGCCCAACAAGGGGGACGCATGATCAGGTTGGTGCTGGCCGACGACCAGGCGCTGGTGCGCGCGGGTTTTCGGGCCTTGCTGTCGGCACAGCCCGACATGGAGGTCGTCGGCGAGGCGGGTGAGGGCGGCGAGGCGCTGCGACTCACCCGCGAACTGCGCCCCGACGTGGTGCTGATGGACATCCGCATGCCGGGCATGGACGGCTTGGAAGCGGCCCGGCTGATCGCGGCGGATCCGGCGCTCACCGCCGTGCGGGTGGTCATCCTGACCACGTTCGACCTCGACGAGTACGTCTTCGAGGCGCTGCGCAACGGCGCGAGCGGCTTCCTGGTCAAGGACACCGAACCGGCCGAACTCCTGCGCGGGGTCCGGGTGGTCGCGGCGGGCGACGCGCTGCTGTCGCCGAACGTGACCCGCCGACTGATCGAGGAATACGCGGCCGGCGCGCTGCGTCCGACCGCCGCGCCGGTGGCCGAACTCGCCCTGCTGACCGATCGCGAGCGGGAGATCGTCGCCCTGGTCGGCCGCGGCCTGTCCAACGACGAGATCGCCGAACACCTGGTCCTCAGCCCCCTCACCGCCAAAACCCACGTAAGCCGCGCAATGACCAAACTATCCGTCCGCGACAGAGCCCAACTCGTGGTCTTCGCCTACGAAACCGCCCTGGTAACCCCAGGCCACACCACCCCCTGACCCCGGCCGGCTCCCACACACCCGGCGACCGGACCAACAGCCAAGCCAAGCGGACGCCCGCAGGCCCGCAAACAGGTGCAGGCGGGTACGGGCGAGCCGGTCGGCGGGCGAGCCGATGGGCAGGTGGGCGGCCGAGCGAGCGGGCTGTCACGCAGGCAGGCGAATCGGCGGGGGGACGGGCCGGCCAATGGGCGAGCGGGCGAGTAAGCGGGCCGGCGGTGGGTGGTCGCGCGAGCCGATGGGTCGATGGGTGGGTGGCTTGCGGACGGGTGGGGCGTGGGTCGCACGTCAGCGGGTGGGTGGGGTGTTCGGTGGTGGGCGAAGTGGCTCTGTTGGCTTGTGTTCGGTGGGGTAGCCCGGAAGGACGAGGTGGGGCTTTCGGCCGCCGCCTCGCCCTTCGGGCCTTGGTGGGTTATTCCTTTGCGCCCACCGCGTCGATGGGGGTGGCTCGTAGGAGTCTGCGGGTCACCGGGGCTACGGTCAGGGGGGCCAGGAGTAGGGCTGCTGCGCTGATCGCCAGGCACAGGGGGAGCGGGATGTACGGGGTCGTGGTGTCGAACGCGCCCTTGTTGAACGGCACCAGGCTGGCCATCGCCACCGACAGGCCCAGGCCCAGGCCGATCACCCCGACCAGGATCGCCTCACGCCGGATCACCGCACGGACCTGGCCGTGGGTGCTGCCGATCATCCGCATCAGGCCCAGTTCCCGGCTGCGGGCCGCCGTGGTGACCACCATCGTGTTGATCGCCGCGATCGTCGCGAACCCCGCGAGGATGACCAGCATGATGTAGTTCAGCCACTTGTTCACCTCGCGGTCCTTGTCCATCCGGGCCGCGTAGCCCGCCCGGTCGTCGACCGACGTCCCCGGGTGTTCCCGGATCAGCCCGGTCAGCGCGGCGTCCGCGGCCCGTACGTCGGCGCCGGGGGCGAACCGCACCAGGAGCCGCGCGTCCCACGGCGTCTCCACGTGCCTCTCCACCGCCGCACGCGGCAGGGTCGCCGCCGCGGTGCCCAGGCCCCGGTCGTAGATCGCCACCACGATCGGCGTGATCGGCGTACCGTCGCCCAGCCACAACGACACCGGCTTGCCCACCTTGCCGTGCAGCGCCGACGCCAACTGCCGGTCCAACGCGATGGCCCCGCCCTCGGGTTGCGGCGCACCGGCCCGCAGCGCGTCGGTGCTGCCCTCGCGCACCCCGAGGTCCAGGGTGGTCGCCAGATCCCGCGTGGTGCCGCCGACGGCCTGGGCGCTCTCCTTCTGGAGGCCGCCGTCGCGCACGACCACCACGGAGGTGTTCAGCACCGACGTCACCGACGCGACGCCGGGCGCGGCTGCCACCCGCTGGGTGGTCTGCGGCACGAAGCCCGGCCCGGCCACGACCCGATCGGCGGTGACCGCGTCCCGGGACTGCGCGCTCGCGTGGTGGTCCTCGGCCGCGAACATGAAGGTCAGCGTGGCCGCGAAGGCGACGGCCAGGGCGATCGGGGTGATCGCCGACGCCAGGCGCCGCGAGTTGGCCCGGGCATTGTCGAACGCGAGTTGCCCCATGGCGTCGAACCGGCTCCCGAACCAGCCGATCACCGAGACCAGTACGTGCGCCAGGATCGGCCCGAGCAACCCGATCGCGACCATGAACAGCATGATCACGCCACTGGACGCGGCGACCGCGTCCTCACCGGTCGCGCGCAGCGCGATCCGGGTCACCGCGATCGCGCCGGCGAGCGTGCCGAGTCCGAGCAGCAGCCGGAACCAGCCGACGAACACCCGCTCGGAGGCCGCGTCGCCCAACGCCTCGGTCGGCTTGATCTTCGCGCTGCGTCGGGCCGCGAGCAGTCCCGCGCCGAGCGCGGTCAGGGCGCCCGCCCCGATCGCCACCACCATCGGGATCCAGCTCACCGACACGGTGACGCCGTGCGCGATCAGGCCCCGGCTGTCCATCGCGCCGAACCACCAGCGGGCAAGGAGCGTGCCGGGCAGCACCCCGACCACGCCCGCCACGAGCGCCACCAGGCCCGTCTCGGTGGCGATCATCCGCCGGATCTGCCACGGCGTGGCCCCGACCGCGCGCAGCAGCGCGATGTCGCGCCGGCGCTGACCCACGGACAACGCGGTGGCCCCGGCGACCACGAAGACCGCCACCAGGAGCACGATGCCGCCGAGGGTGCCGCCGATCGAGGTCAGCATCTCCTGGGTGTCGCCGAACTCGATGTACTCGGCCGCGCCGCGGCCGTCCCCCGTGGACACCTTGGCGTCGGTGCCGGCCACCGCGGCGCGGACGTCGCGGGCCACCGCGCCCGGGTCCGCGCCGGCGGCCGTCAGTACGCCGATCGCGGTGACCGAGCCGGGATGCCCGGCCAGCCGCTGCGCGTCCGCGTCGGACACGTACAGGTGCGCGCCCCGACCCGGCACCACCGCGCTCACCCGCAGCGCGACCTCACCGCCGGGCGTGGTCAGCGACACGGTGTCGCCGACCTTGGCGGCACCACCGGACGCACCGGCCGCCGCGCTCGTCAGCACGACCTCCCCGGCGCCCGGCGCGGTGCCCTCGCGGGTACCCGCCAGCGTCGCCGAGGACCAGCCGTGCCCGTCCACCACGGCGCGCCCCGTCTGTGCCGGGAAGGTCACGTCGGGAATCACCCCGCGCACCCCCGGCACGGCGGCGATCCGACCGGCGAGCCCGGCGTCGATCCGGGTGCGCTCGGGCAGCGGCGCGGACTCGGTGTACTTGCCCTCGCCCTTGCCCAGTTGTTTGCTCACCTTCGCGGGCCCGGTGACCAGGACCGGCGTGTCGGCGTAGCGCTCGGGCGTGGAGTGCGCGCGGACCCCGCTCTCCAGGAGCACGCCGCACATGCTGACCAGCATCGCGGCGAACACCAGCGCCACGAAGGAGCCCGCGAAGGACGCGGGCCGAAAGCGCACGGAGGTGCGCGCGAGACCGTTGGGTCGTAGCAGCGACATGATCAGGCCGCCTGTCGCTGCCGCGTGTTGCCCTGGGACAGGTCGACCATCCGGGCCGCGATCGCCTCGGGGGTGGGCCGGTACAGCTCCCCGGCGAGGTTGCCCTCGGCCAGGAAGACGACCCGGTCCGCGTAGGAGGCGGCGACCGGGTCGTGGGTGACCATCACGACGGTGGCGCCGGTGTCGTCCACGGCCCGGCGCAGCAGCGCCAGCACCTCGGCGGCCGTGGTGGTGTCGAGCGCGCCGGTCGGCTCGTCGGCGAACAGCACGTCGGGCCGGGTGACCAGCGCCCGGGCGATCGCCACCCGCTGCTGCTGGCCGCCGGACAGCTGCGCGGGCCGCCGCCGGGTGTGCCGGTCCAGGCCGACCATCGCCAACACCTCGGCGGCCCGGCCGCGTTCCGGCCGCTGCCCCGCGAGCCGCAGCGGGAGCAGTACGTTCTTCTCCACGGTCAGCGACGGCAGCAGGTTGAACGCCTGGAACACGAAGCCGAGCCGGGTCCGGCGCAGCCGGGTGAGCTGGTTCTCCTTCATCGCGGTCAGGTCGTCGGTGCCGAGCAGGACCCGTCCGGTGTCCGGCCGGTCCAGGCCGGCGGCGCAGTGCAGGAACGTGCTCTTCCCGGAGCCGGAGGGGCCCATGACCGCAGTGAAGGTGCCTCGGGGAATGACCAGATCGATGCCGCGCAGCGCGTGCACGGCCGAACTGCCGCGCCCGTAGGCCTTGGCCACCGCCTCCAGCCGCACCGCGCTGTCCCCCGCCCCGGGCGACCCCGCCGGCAAGGGCGACCCCATCGACACGGGCGACCCGTGCTGCGGGGGGTACTCGGCATCCCGCTTCGCCTGCCGAGTCCCACGACCGCCTCGCCCGAACATGCTGCCTCCCGTGTCCTGTACCGCTGCCCGGTACCGCTGTCGAAACCAACGGTTCGAAGCTACGGATCGCGAGGGGTCGGGCACGATGGGGCGACCACGCGAATCGGGGGTGGTGTCAGCACCACCCCCGAGGTTCGGCACGAGGACGCGTCGGTCAGGCGACGGGACGGGCGCCCGGCTTGGCCCGGCTGGGCACCACGAAGGTGACGCCGAGTGCGACGATCGCGGCGCCGGCCGCGCAGACGAAGGTCAGCACGAAGCCGCGTTCGGCGGGCAGCCCGCCCGGACCGGGGTTGGCGGTGAGCAGCGTGGTGGAGATCGCGCTGGCGCAGGACATGCCGACGGTGCGGGCGATGGTGTTGATGCCGGTGGCGATGCCGGTCTGCTCCACCGGCACGGCGCCGACGATCAGGTTGGCCATCGCCGACATGGCGAGCCCGATGCCGATGCCGAACACGAACATCGCCACCAGGATGTGCCATCCGCTGGTGTGCAGCGTCGCCAGGAAGACGAACCCGGCGGCCATCAGCACACATCCGGCCACCATCGCGAGCTTGGACCCGAAGCGCTTGTCGATCACGCCCGCCATCGGCCCGATCAGCAACATCGCGAACGCCTGCGGCAGCACGTACAGCCCGGACACGGTCACGGTCGTGCCGAAGCCGTATCCGGTGCTCTCCGGCATCTGCAGGAAGCGCGGTACGAGGAGCATCCCCGCCATCATCGAGAAGCCGACGAGCAGTCCGCCGAGGTTGGTCGCCCACACCCCGCGCAGCCGCATCACCCGCATGTCCACGAGCGGTTCCGCGGCGCGCGACTCGGCGAACACCCACAGCCCGAGGAAGACGAATCCGGCCACGAACAGCCCGATCGTGTTCACCGAGCCCCAGCCCCACGACTCGCCCTTGCTCAGCGCGAGCATCACACCGACCAGACCGAGCGACATCAGCGCGCCGCCGAGCCAGTGGATTCTCGCCTTGACCCGGATCGGCGATTCGGGAATCAGGAACCACGACGCGACCGCGGTGACCAGGCAGGTGACCATCGGGATCCAGAACAGCCAGTGGTAGGACAGGTGGTCCATGATCGGCCCGGTCACCACGATGCCTATGCCGCCGCCGATGCCCATGATCGCCGACATCAGCCCGATCGCACCGGCCCGGCGCTCCGGCGGGAACTCGTCGCGCACGATGCCGAAGGACAGCGGGAAGACCGCGCCGCCGAAGCCCTGGATCACCCGACCGATGATCATCAGCCCGACGGAGTCGGCGAGCGCGCAGACCAGCGAGCCGACCGCGAGCATCCCGATGGTGAACACGAACAGGCGCTTCTTGCCGTACATGTCGCCGAGCCGCCCGAGGATGGGCGTGGTCACCGAGGCGCACAGCAGGTAGCCGGTCATCAGCCACGAGGTCGCGTCCGCGCTCGCGCCGATCTCGGTCTGGATCTGCGGAAGGGCCGGCGCCAGCATCGACTGGAGCAGCGAGTAGGTGAGCGCGCCCATGATCAGGACGAGCAGGACGAATCCGGTCCGGTTCATCCCCCCTCGGTCGGTGCCGGGGGCATCGGTGGCGGTCGGGGTTTTGGGGACGGTGGGCGGGACAGTGGCGGCCGGCGCCTGCTGCGCGCTCTTCAAGGCTGGTTCCTTACATGTACGGGGCACCGGCTGGATCACACGGCGGCCCGCGGCGGGGGTATTTGGTTGGGTGTATCAACCGACTTTATGCGCCCGATCCGACACGAGGGCGCCGGGAAAAGAGACCCGGGGGTAAATTCCCCGTAAGTATTTGCCGCATGAAGCGCCGAAATCGGCCAAATAGTGGGCAAAACTCGGCGTCGCGTCGTATGCCAAGATCGATCTGACGCATCGTCACCTTCTGGGAGGGCAACCCCGTGACGGATCGAGAACCGGAACTGCGCATCACCCACATCTCCGAAACCCCGTGGCACGAGGTCAAGGCCCAGTCGCACGGCGGACGGCGCACGTCGGTCTGGGAGAAATTCCTGGAGTGGTCCCCCGAGCGCCTGGTCATCTACGCCCGCTACGACGCCGGTGTCGTGGTCGAACGCCACGGCCACATGTCCGAGCACTACGTCTTCGTCCTGGCGGGCGAGGTCCTGATCGGCGACCGCCCCTGCCCCACGGGCACCCACATCACCCTCGAACAGGGCGCCGCGTTCGGCCCGTTGATCGCCGGCCCGGAGGGCGCGACGTTGTACGAGATCATGTGCGGCGACCCGAGGGCGGTCCCCGCCGACCGCGAGGGCTTCGAACGCCTGTGCGCCGAACGCGACATCACTCCCCTGCCCAATCCCCCGGTCCCGTGGCCCGACTGGCTCGCCGCCCGGACGGACGGCAACCCGGCGGCGGAGCGCGCGGCGACGTAGGCGGCCCACCCGACGCACCCGGCCCGCCCCCGAGAGGCCACACGGCGGGCCACCTCGCCGGGTGGCCCGCCCACACACCGTCGGCTCACGCGAGTCGGGCAAAAGTCAGGCCACTCGGCTCTCATTGGCCCTGTCCCGGCGATCCGCTCGCCGCCTAGCCTCGAACACATGGACTCGAACCCGGACCAGAATCCGATCCGCGGGCACGCACGGTGGAGTGCGGAGCCCGGTTGGCTCAACACCGCGAGTCACGGTCTACCGCCGGACGTCGCGTACGAGGCGATGACCCTGGCCCAGGAGTCGTGGCGCCTGGGCCGCACCGACATGGACGAGTTCCACGCGGCCGGCGAGCGCGCCCGGGCGACCTTCGGGCGCCTCGTGGGCGCGCCGGCCGAGACGATCATGGCGAGCGGCACCACCTCGGCCCTGCTCGCCCCGTTCGCCGCCGGGCTGCCCGTCGGCGGGCGACTGGTGGTGCCCGAGGTGGAGTTCACCTCCAACCTCTTCCCCTGGCTGGTCCAGGAGGCGCGGGGCGTCGAGGTGGTCACCGTGCCGGTGTCCAAGCTGGTCGAGTCGATCGACGAGCGCACCACGGCGGTCGCGTTCAGCCTGGTCCAGTCCGCCGACGGAGCCATCGCCCCCGAGGCGGACATCGTCGCGGCGGCCCGCGCGTACGGCGCGCGCGTCTACGTGGACGGCACCCAGGCGTGCGGCTGGCTCCCGGTCGACGTGACCCGCTACGACCTGTTCGTGGTCAGCGCGTACAAGTGGCTGATGACCCCGCGCGGCGCGGCGTACGGCTACGTGGACCCGGACCTGACCGAGCGCACCCTCGCGCACGCCGCCAACTGGTATGCGGGCGCGCCCGACGGGGATGCCTACTACGGCCCGCCGCTGCGCCTGGCCGCCGGCGCCCGCCGCTTCGACACCTCACCGGCCTGGTTCTGCCAGGTGGGCGCCGCGCCCGCGCTCGAGGTGGTCGAGCGGATCGGCGTCGAGCACATCCGGGCCCACGACGTCGCCCTGGCCAACCGGTTCCTGACCGGCCTGGGCCTGCCCGCCGGGGACAGTGCGATCGTCGCCATCGAGCAGTCCGACGCCCAGGCTCGGCTGACCGCCGCCGGCATCCGGTTCTCCGCCCGCGCGGGCCGCACCCGGCTGGCGTTCCACGTGTACAACACCGAGGCCGAGGTGGACGACGCGATTCGCGCGCTCACCGCGTGAGCGGCGGGTGGGCCGGGACCGCAGGCGGTGCCCGGCCCACCCGCCCGCCCTCAGATCAGCGCCGCCGCCAACCGCCGCCAGTCCGCGGTCGGGGCGTCCCCCAGGGTGTCGCCGAGCACCTGGAGGCACACGTGGTCGGCGCCGGCCGCGACGTGGGCCCGGACACCTTTCTCGACGGCGGATTCCGACCCGGACAGGATCAGGCGGTCGATCAGCCGCGTGCTCCCGCCGGCCTCGAAGTCGGCCTCGGTCAGGCCCAGGCGCAGGAGGTTGCGGCGGTAGTTCGGCAGGGCCAGGTACATGCCCAGGTGGGTGCGGGCGCGGCGCAGCACGGTTTCCCGATCGTCGGAGAGCACCACCGCCTGTTCCACCGCGAGCAGGCGGTCCGGGCCCAGTGCCGCGCGCGCCTCGGCGGTGTGCTCGGGGGTGACCAGGTACGTATGCGCGCCCTCGGCCCGCTCGCGTGCGAGGTCGAGCATGCGCGGTCCGAGCGCGGCCAGCACCCGCGCCGGACGCGGCGTGTCGGCGTCGGCGGCCAGATACAGGGCGGAGTCCATCGCGTCCAGGTACTCGCGCAGGTGTGCCAGCGGCTTCTCGTACCGGCGCCCGCCCGGCCGCAGACCCTCGACCAGGCCGTCGTGGCTGATCCCGAGCCCGGTCAGGAACCGCCCCGGGTACGCGTCGTCGACGGTCCGCGCCGCCGCGTTCGCCGCCATCGCGTCCCGCGCCCAGACGTTCGCGATCCCCGTCGCGGCGGCGATCCGGGGCGCGGCGCCGAGCACGAGCAGCGCCTGCGTGAACGCCTCGCGGCCCACCGCCTCGCCCCACCACAACGTGCCGTAACCGAGTTCGTCGAGTTCGGCCACCGTCTCGCGCAGTCGCGACACCGGCATGTGGTCGAGCGCGGCGGTCCACAGGCCGATTTGCCCCAGCTCCGGAACGGGTCGATGCGCGGCCGCCGCGCCGGGCGATGGCGTGGTCATGGGAACCCCCGAGAGGTCGTGGAACGAAGAGGCGGCACCAGCACGACGCGGCCCGCGCCGCGAGGCCCCGACGCGGCGCCACGACACGACACGACGTCGCGCCACCGCACTGTACCGGCGCGCTGTAACGCTGTAACAGAGACCCTGCCCCATCCCCGTCACCCGACATGGACAGCCCTTGGTTTCCGCCGGAACCGTCGACGGGGAATCATGAGTCCTGTGCCGTGACCGGGCGTTCACCGGTTCGGCCGCCCGCCCGCGCCGTCGACCCACCACGCCCGCCACATCCACCACGCCAACGCCGTTGCCGGATCCGTCGGAGACCTCGTGCAGAGTCCGCTGTTCAACCACACGGTGAGCCAGTCCGCAGAGCGCTACAGCCTGCAGAGTGCGCACATGCTCCGGGTCCTGCTGGCCCCGGAGGTCGGCACGGAGGTGCTGGCCCGCAAGGGCGCGATGGTGGCCTACCAGGGCAACGTGCAGTTCGAGGGCGCCTTCCAGACCGCCGCCGAACTGCGCACCGGCGCGCTCACCGGCGACATGCTCGACCTGATGCGCTGCCACGGACACGGCACGGTCTACCTCGCCAACCAGGCGCAGAGCATCCACATCCTGAACCTGAACAACGAGGCGTTGATCGTCGAGGACGAGAACGTGCTGGCCCTGGACGGCACGCTCAACTGGAGCGTGATCCAGATCGACGCCGCCTACAACGTCGGGGGCATGGGCGCGTATTCGATGCAGATCGGCGGCACCGGCAAGATCGTGATCACCACCTCCGGCGCACCGCTCGTGCTGCGCGCCTCGCACGATCGCGAGGTGTTCGCGGACGCCGACGCGGTGATCGCGTGGACCGCCGGCCTCCAGACCAGCCTTCAGGCGCAGACCACGTCCCAGCGCATCTGGCGGCGCCGTCGGCAGACCGGCGAGGGCTGGACGATGGCCTTCATGGGCGAGGGCTACGTGGTGGTGCAGCCCAGCGAGATCCTGCCCGCGAACCTGACCGCGACGGACGGCAACCGCTACTTCGGCATGGGGCGGGACGGCTTCCAGAACAACAACTGGGCCGGCCCCGGCGGCCCGCACGGCACCGCGCCCCCACCCCCGCCGCCGGGGCAGCCGGGCCCGTACGGCCCCCCGCCCGGCCAGTACGGTCCGCCCGGCCCGCAGGGTCCCTACGGTCCACCGGGACCGTACGGACCGCCGCGCTGACCGAGGGGGCATCCGAACGGGGCTACGCCTCCCGCTGCCGCGGCGCCCGGGCCAACTGCCGGGACTGGGCGACCAGTCGCCCCGCGGCGTCCCACACCTCGCCGTCCTCCTCCAGGAAGCCGCCCGCCAGGTTGCGCGTGCGCAACGACACCCGCAACCACCCCGGCACCGGCCTGGCCCGCACATGCACGGTCAACTCCACTGTGGGCACCCAGCCCCGCAGACCCAGGTCGAACGCGGTCGGCGCGAGCGAGTCGACCGCGAGCAGCAGCGCGAGCGGATCCGGGTCCCGCCCGTCGGCCAGGCGCCACCAGGCCCGGATCTCGCCGCGCCCGGAGGGCTCGCCGGCCGCCCAGCGCACCGTCGCGGGATCGAGCAACTGCTCGCTGCGGTGCATGAAGGCGTTGCGCCCGAACGCGGCCGGGAGGGCGCCGCCCGCCGCGCACTCGGCCAACGAGGGGAACTCCGGCGGCCGGGCGCTGGTGCGCACCTCGGGATCCAGCGCGCCCAGGTCGCCGTAGGTGCCGGTCACGTGCACCCGGGTCTCGCCGTCCTGGACGATCCACGCGGTGCCGGTGGCCAGCGTGCGTCCCGCGCGCAGCACTTCGGTGTGCACCTGTGCCGGTCCGGGGCGGGAGGCGGTCAGGTAGTGGGCGGTGATCGTGAACGGATCCGGTTGCGGCAGGCTCGTGCCGAGCGCGCGGGCGGCGAGCGCGAGCAGGTAGCCGCCGTTGACGCCCATGCCGAACGCCCAGTCCGCGGAGAGCGTGGTGTCGAGGACGCCCGGGGCGTCCGAGCGGGCCACACACGTGGTGTCCCGGTCGAGTTCGTAGCGCGTCCCGTCCGGGGTCGGCGCGGTCTCGGCGGCTGCCTGCTCGGTCATGGTGGCCACTCCACGGTGCTCGGCTGACGGATCGTCAGCACTCGGCTGACCCGCCATCAGCTTGACACAGTCAGACAACCGTCACAGGTACGAGCCGTCGTCACCGTCCTCCGAAACCGGCCGCAGCGGGCCGATCTCGCCGCCTCCGGGCCCCATCGTCAGGGTCAGCCGGATGCCGCCCCACAACCCTTCCAGCCAGCCGACCAACTGGGCGTGCACGATCCGCAGTTCGGCCATGCTCGGGGCGTCCGGGCCGGCGAACGGCGCGGCGAGGCGTTCCAGTTCGGCGTACAGGTCGGGCGCGAGCGAACGGCGCAGTTCGGGCAACGAGCGCTCGTAGACCGCCCGGACCCGGCCGCGCCCCGGTTCGTCCAGCGGCGCGTCGCGCAGCTCCTGCATGAGTCGGCGAACCATCTCGGCGATGCGCATCACCCGGTCGGGTGCGGGCACCAGTTCGCCCAGCGGACGTCGGTCCTCGTCATCGGGCGCGGCGGCGGGCGTCGGGTCGGCCATGCGCCGCCCCTACCCCGAGCGGGTCGGGGGAAACGGCTCGGCCTCAGCCCCGCAGTCGCGACGTGGGCGGATGCGGGGGTGCCACCGGCCCGGGCACACATCCCCGCACCGGCTCGCCGGACTCGCTCGGCTCCGGGTGCGCCCGCGCCGCCTCGTCCTCGACGGAAGCCTCCGCCGGCCGACCATCCGCCGCCGGCCCCGCGGCCGAACCCGGATCCGGCCCCGCCCGTTCCACCGCGGGCGGCGACGGCGAGGGTGATCCGAACTCCCGGGCGTCCACCGCCCGTTCCGCCCGCGCGCGGGTCTTGGCGGCGCGCAGTACCACGATCACGCACGCGAGGAACGCGAGGTATGCGGCCGACCCCACTGCCAACCAGGTCCACACAGCCCTCTCCCCACGTCAGCCGCTCACCAAGAGCGATCAACCGAAATCTACCCGTAAGCGAGGGTCGCCCAACGCGTCTCGTGCGCCCGCCTCGTGCGGATTCCGTGGAGAACCTGCGAAGACCCGCCGCGCGGATCGACCACGACGAACCCATGCCCCCGAAGGACGCCCGGCGCCCGAGCGAAGTTCCCCTCGCGCACAGCGGACCCGATTCCCCACCCGCCGCAGCGCCCTGCCCCGAATCCCCCGTCCCAATCCGATCCCTATGGCGACGAGGACGGTTCGGGTTTGTGGGCCAGAAGGGTGGCGATCGTCGTGGTCGCTCCTTCGTCCGGCTCTTGCAGCAGTCGAGAGGTGACGACGAGTCCGGCCTGCTCCAGGAGCGCGACGATGCGATCCGGCGGTTGCAGGTGGGACTCGTAGGACACCGGATGGCCGCCATATGCCCGCGTCGGTCGCAGACGCACACCGTCTCCCACGTGGCCGGCCACCATCACGGAGCCGCCGGGCGCGAGTGTGCGATGGAATTCGGCGAACACGACGGGCAACAGCTCCGGCGGCGTGTGGTGCGTGGAGTAGTAGGCCAGGATGCCGCCGAGTTCGTCGTCCCGGATCGCGAGCGCGGTCATCGAGCCCACGCTGAAGTGCAGGCCCGGGTGGGCCCGCCGGGCCATGTCGATCATCTTCGGGGACAGGTCGATGCCGAATACGGGCACCCCCAGGTCCGCCAGATGCGCCGTGACCTTGCCGGGCCCGCAGCCCAGGTCCGCGACCGGCCCGCGGTCGTCCGCGCGCACGATCTCGGCGAACGCGGTGAGCATCGCGCGGGACAACGGATCCAGCTCCGCCGGGGTCTTGACGCGTTCCGCGTAGTCGGCGGCGACGGTGTCGTACGACTCCCGGACGGCGGCGAGGTAGGGGGGCTCGGTCACGCCGGCGACTTTACGAGACCGGGCGACCGCCCACGGTCCATGCTTGCGCAACGAGCAGTACCGATATATCGTTGAGCCATCGCGAAAGATCGCGATACGTTCACAAGATCGCGGAGGATCATCGGATCATCCGCGTCGAATCAAGGAGAAGACTCATGCACCGCAACAAAGGACGCTCCCGTTGGGGCGACGAAGAGCACAACCGCCCGGCCTTCGGATCGTGGGGCCCGCCGTCCCAGGGCCCGTGGGGGCGCGGGCACGGTCACGGTGGGCGTGGCGGACCGGAGGGGCGCGGGCGAGGCCGCGGGCGAGGCGGTCGTGCCCGCCGCGGCGACGTGCGCGCCTCGATCCTGGCCCTGCTCACCGAACGGCCGATGCACGGCTACGAAATGATCCAGGAGATCGGCGAACGCACCGGCGGCGTGTGGAAGCCCAGCCCCGGCTCGGTCTACCCGACCCTGCAGCTCCTCGAGGACGAGGGCGTGATCGAGGGCGTCGAGGGCAGCGGCCGCAAGCTGTTCACGCTGACCGACGCCGGCCGCGAGGAGGCCGCCGCCCTGCCCGAGGATTCCAAGCCGTGGGACGAGGCCAGCCAGGGTGTCGACTTCGAGGCCGTCCACGACATGCGCTCGGCCATGCACGGCATCGGCGACGCACTGCGCCAGGTGATGTCCAACGGCACCGAGGCCCAGCGGGCCAAGGCGCTCGAAGTGGTCACCGACACCCGCAAGCGGCTCTACCTGATCCTGGCCGAAGCCGACTGATGTCGGCCGCCCGAACCACCGGGCGCCGCCCCCCCCGGCGCCCGGTCCCCGATCGCCGATCCCGGTGATCCCCCGCAGCGCGCCGCGGCGGTCACGACCGACCGCCGCGGCGCGTTGCGGGCTCGCTCGGTGAACGATCACCGGAGCGACCCGAATCACCCGGCGACCCGACTCACCAGGGCGCGACCCGATAATCCTTGAGGAAGCAGCCGAACGGCGCCTCCCCCCGCTCCCCGCGCACGATCGGGTCGTACACCCGGGCCGCGCCGTCCACGATGTCCAGGGGCGTGCGGAACCCGGCCGCGGCGACCCGCTCCTTGTCCGGGGCCGGCTTCTCGTCGGTGATCCACCCCGTGTCGACGCTCGTCATGTACACGCCCTGGGCGGCCAGTTCCTCGGCGCTGGTGCGGGTGAGCATGTTCAGCGCGGCCTTGGCCATGTTGGTGTGCGGGTGCCCGGGCGACTTGTACGCGCGCCCGAACTGGCCCTCCACCGCCGACACGTTGACGATGTGGCGCCGCTCGGCCGGAGCCGCGCGCAACAGCGGCAGCAGGCGGCCCACCAGCACGAACGGGGCGGTCACATTGACGAGTTGCACCTCAAGGAGTTCCACCGGATCCACCTCGTCCACCTGCTTGGACCAGGAGTTGGCCGGGGCGCGGTCCGGGATCAGCCCGGCCGGGTCCACCGGAACGGGATCCGACCCCGGCTCGTACCCGGGTACGAGCGCCCCCGGCGCCGCGCCGAGTTCGAACCGGGGAACGAACGCGCCCGCGCCCAACGCCACCCGCTCCGCCGCGAGCAGCGGCCCGTACGCCGACGCGGGTCGACGGATCGTCTGCGCGGCGTTGTTGACCAGGATGTCCAGGGGGCGCCCCTCGGCCACCAGGCGATCGCACCACGCGACGAGCCCGCCCAGATCGCGCAGGTCGATCGCGTGCACCCGCAGCCGGTGCGCCCAGCGGTCGTGGTCGGGCGCGGCGGCGAATCGTCGGCGCGTATCGTGCGGGAACCGGGAGGTGACGATCACCTCCGCGCCGTCGCGCAGCAGTTTGAGCACCAGTTCGTGGCCGACCTTCACCCGCCCGCCGGTGACCAGCGCCAGCCGGCCACTCAGGTCGGTGCGCGCGTGTCGGCGCTCCCGGTTCTCCGCCGCGCACGACGGGCACAGCCGGTGGTAGAAGCCGTCGACGCGTCGATAGGGCTGCTTGCAGATGTAGCAGCGCAGGCCCATCTCGACCACGCCGACGCAGGTGGGCAGCCCGCTGTCGTCCAAGGCGACGTCCTCTACCCGGTCGGCGGCGCCGAGCGCGGTCCGCTCGGTCACCTCGGTCCGCTCCCGGGTGCGCAGTTCGCGCTGCTCGGCGCGGCGACGGTGGCGGCCCGAGCGGTTGAAGGACGCCAGGGCCCGCTCGATCGCGCGCCGCTCCGGGGCGTCCGGCGCGAGGTCGGACAGCGCGCCGAGCACGGCGAGGCAATCCTCGAGGGACGGGGTGGTGGGCAGTGTGTCCGCGTCGGTCATCGTGGGGTCCCCCCGAGGGCATTGCGGCGGCTCCGGCGACCGGCCCTATGGCTCGGAGCCGGCCGCCAGGGCGACGGCGCGCGAACGTGTCGGCTGCTCTCCCATGGGCTCACTCCTTCGCGCACGCGTCGTGGGCACGGCGCCGCCCGAGTCACCGGTCGGCACGTCGGCACACCGCCGACGGACCGTCAGGCTAGCGATCCCACGCGCCGGGGTCACCGGCTTTTCCCTGATGGGCACGGCCCGGGTCGGCCCCACCCGGCACACCGGCGCGGTCGCTCAGTCCGTCTTTCGATGCCCCGGGCCCGGCCCCCGCCCGTCCACCACCGCTCGCAGCAGTTCCAGTTCGGATACCGAGCCGGGCTCGCCCCCCGACACGACCAGGCGATTGGCCGCCCGCTGGAGTTCGGCGTTGACCGGCGTCGGCACCCCGTGCAGTCGGCCGAGGCGCACGATCTCGCCGTTGAGATAGTCGGTCTCGATGCCGCCGGTGCGGCGGTACAGGCTCTGCCAGGACGAGCCGCCGGGCCGCCGCTCGCCGCCCACCGGGCGGACTTGGACGAGCGGGCTGACCGGGGCGAACTCGGCGTGGATCTCGGCCGAGAAGAGCACCGTGCGGGCCTCGTCCATGGCCAGCCGGTCCAGATTCCCGCCGCGCGCGTTCGGGCCGCACAGCGCCTCGACCGCGTTGCCCAGGTTGGTGACGAGCTTGCCGTACTTGTACGCGGTGATGTCCGCGTACACCTCGGAGCCGTATCCGGCGCCGGACAGGACACGTGACACCTGGGCCGCGAAGGCGTCCCGACCGTGCGGATACCGGCCGATGTCCAGCACCCCGGTCACCGGCGCGGAGTAAGCGCGCACCACGCCCGGTTCCAGATAGGCGGTCGGGCAGGCGACCAGCACGCCGTACACGTTGGCGAACATGCGCAGCGCGGTGTCCTCGTTGGCCACCCCGTTCTGGGCGCACAGGATCGGCAGCTCCGGTTCGGCGTGTCGGGCCAGTTCGCGCAGCGCGCCGGCGGTGTCCTGCGACTTGACGCACAACACGACCGCGTCCACCTCGGACCAGATCGGCCGCGCCGCGAGGGCCGCGATCGTGGTCACCGCGTCGAGGCGGACCACGTCCTCGCCGTCGGGCGTGCGGACCCGCAGGCCGTGGGCGCGAATCGTGTCGACGTGCGCCCGCCGACCGACCAGATGCACGTCGTGCCCCGCCCTGGCGAGGCGGGCGCCGAGGACGCTGCCGATCGCTCCGGCCCCCAGAACCACAAATCGCATGGCCGATCCCTCCCCGACGCGAGGACCCATCCAAACACGTCGAGGCCGCGCCGTGGGGCCGCCGAGGCCGCCGGTTATCCGGTCTCCCGGAGCCGGCCTCGGCTCAGGTCGACGCCCAGGCCGGCACGTACCCGCCGCCGCGCTGCCCGGCCCCGCTCCCGCCCGCCTGTACCGCCGCCGCGCGCCGGGCCGCCGGCACGTGCTGGATCGAGGTGTGCGCCTCGCCCTCCACCACCGTGCGCCCGCCGCGCGGCTCGAAGCCGCGCCGGGTGAACCACTCGGCGCTGCGCGCGTACACGTCGGCGATCACCGGTCGCGGACCGGCCAGGACCAGGGCGTGTCGAACCAATACCGTCGCGTGCCCCTGGCGCCGGTGGGACAGGAGCGTACAGACGCGGCCCATCCGCAACAGGCCGTCCCCCTCCTCGGTCAGTCGCAGCGTGGACACCACCACGCCGTCCGCTTCCGCCCACAGGTGCGCGGTCCCGGGCTCGATGTCGCGGCCGTCGGGATCGAGCCAGGGCTGCCGGCGTGCGACCACGAAGACCCGGCTGCGCAGCGTCAGCAGCCGGTACAGACTCGCGGCGTCGATTTCGCCCGCTGTTCCGTAGAAGTACGACACGTCCATGTGCGGCAGGGTGACACCACGAGGGCGCCACGGAGTGATTTGGATCTGCCACGCGGGCAACGCTCGGATGAACACTTGGCGGCCGATCGACGGCGTCACGAGGGGGGCACCGGACCGGTCGTGAAGGGGCGCCGGACCGATCACGAGGGGGTGCCGGACCGGTCACGAGCGGGCTCCGAGCCGCCCACGTGGCAGATATCCCACTGCGTTCCGCACCGCCGGCGTGGAAGACTCGCAGGATCGCCCGCTCGCCGTGTGTTCGAGGTCGCGCGGGCGACCGCCCTGCGAGGAGGAGATATCCAGGTGAGCGTCGAAGAGTTGTCGCAGCCGCAGAGTCGTCCGATGCCCGAGCTGCGCCAGTCGGGCAAGCTCGCGGACGTCTGTTACGACATCCGGGGCCCGGTTCTCGACGAGGCGAAACGCCTCGAGGACGAGGGGCATCGGATTCTCAAGCTGAACATCGGCAACCCCGCGCCGTTCGGTTTCGAGGCACCCGACGAGATCCTGCACGACATGATCCGCAGCCTGCCGGCCGCGCAGGGCTACTCGGACTCCAAGGGTGTGCTCTCCGCCCGCCGGGCCGTGGTCCAGCACTACCAGACGCGCGGCATCGAGGGTGTCGACGTCGACGACGTCTACCTGGGCAACGGCGTCTCCGAGCTGATCGTGATGGCACTCCAGGCGCTGTTGAACAACGGCGACGAGGTGCTGGTGCCGATGCCGGACTACCCGCTGTGGACGGCGGCGGTGAGCCTGTCCGGCGGCACCCCGGTGCACTACCTGTGCGACGAGGGCGCCGACTGGTATCCCGACCTCGACGACATCGCGGCCAAGATCACCGACCGCACCCGGGCGATCGTGGTGATCAATCCGAACAACCCCACCGGCTCGGTCTACCCGAAGCCGATCCTCGAGGGCATCGTCGACCTGGCCCGCCGGCACGGACTCCTCCTCCTCGCCGACGAGATCTACGACAAGATCCTCTACGACGACGCCGTGCACGTCCCGATCGCCTCGCTCGCGCCCGATCTGCTGTGCCTGACCTTCAACGGCCTGTCCAAGGCGTACCGGGTGGCCGGCTTCCGGTCCGGCTGGCTGATGCTGTCCGGCCCCAAGCGACACGCGACCAGCTACATCGAGGGCCTGAACATCCTGGCCAACATGCGCCTGTGCGCGAACGTGCCCTCGCAGCACGCGATCGCCACCGCGCTCGGCGGCTACCAGAGCATCAACGACCTGATCCTGCCGGGCGGCCGGCTGCACGCCCAGCGCGACGCCGCGTACGAGGCGCTGACCTCGATCCCCGGCGTGACCTGCGTCAAGCCCAAGGGCGCGCTGTACGCGTTCCCCCGGATCGATCCGGACGTGTGCAAGATCGTCGACGACGAGAAGTTCGTCTTCGACCTGCTGCAGAGCCAGCGGATCCTGGTCGTGCAGGGCACCGGATTCAACTGGCACCAGCCGGACCACTTCCGCGTGGTGACCCTCCCCCAGGTCGACGACCTGACCGACGCGATCACCCGGATCGGCGAGTTCATCGGGTCCTACCGGCAGTGATCCGGCGCCGGCCGCCGGTCGGCCGAGCCCGCGGGCCGGCGTCGTCGCGACGCCCGGCCCGCGTGTCGTGGGGCGCCCGGCGCCCGCGCTCAGCCGAGCAGCGGGCGCACCGTCAGCGCCTTCACCCTCGGCACCACCGACTCGCCGAGCGCCGCGGTCTGCTCCAGGTATTGCGCCCGTGTCGTGGCCGGCAGCGTCAGTGTCACCCCGGTGACCCCGGCCGCGGCCTGCTCGGTCAGGTCGGCCACGATCGCCTCGGGATCGAACCCGTCGCCGTCGAACATGCTCATCCCGCGGGGCATGAAGGTGATGTCGATCGGGTCGGTGCGGCCGACCGAGGCGGCGTACTCCCGGGCGTAGTCGAGCCGGGCGGCCAGGTCGGCCAGCGTCTCCAGGCCGGGGGTCTTCAGGTGCCGGGACGCGCCGGCCGGCGCGGGCATCGGCAGCCAGCCGTCGCCCAGGTCCACCACCCGGCGGATCGCCCGCTTGCTGTTGCCACCCACCCACACCGGGATGCGGTCCTGCGCGGGCCGCGGCCGCATCGTGTTCCCGCCGACGCTCTCCCCCGTCCAGGCCGCGCGCATCGCCCGCAGCGCGTCGTCCAGCACGTCGTTGCGATTCGCGTAGTCGGCGCCGAGCGCGGCGAACTCCGGCTCCAGGTAGCCCGCACCCACGCCCAGGATCAGCCGACCCCCGGAGAGCGCGTCCAGCGAGGAGATCATCTTCGCGGACAGGTACGGATTGCGGTACGCCGGGACGAACAGGTTGGTGTGCAGGCGCAGCCGGGTGGTGGCCGCCGCCGCGAAGGACAGCGTGACCATCGGGTCCAGCGTGTGATGGCCGCCGTGAGCAAGCCAGCGGTCGCCGGGGAACGGGTGGTCGGTGGTGAAGACCGCGTCGAACCCGGCGGACTCGGCCGCGCGGGACATCTCCATCACGGCCTCGGCGCCGATCAGATCGGCGCCGGCCTCGACCAGGTGCGTGGGCAGTCCGAGGGAAAGGAACATGGGCGGCAACGTAGCAGCGACCTGACGCATCGTCAGTAACCGCTGCCACAGCGGCCGTCCACCCCGATCACGGCACCACGATCGGCGCCTGCCCGCCCCGGTCAGTCGCGATAGGTGGTCGCGGGCGGTTTGGCCGCGCCCAGCGACGGAGCGAGCCACGTGTCGTAGAGCCGCTGCCAGGTGCCATCGGTCTTCATACGTTCCATCACCGCGTTGAGAAAACGCACAAAATCGTCCTGGCCCCTGGGTATCGCGATGCCTTTGACCTCCTCCACGGCTTTCGGTCCCGTCACCTCCAGCTTCGGATCCTGCTCACGCAGACTCTCCAGGAGCGAGGCGTTGGTGTAGGCCGCGGCGACCCGGCCCTCCTGGAGCGCGACCAGGCAGTCGGTCCGGTCGGACACCGCGTAGACCTTGGCCTTGGACTCGGCCACCCGGCGCTCCGGCGTGGTGTTCGAGGACACGCACACGTACTTCCCGGCCAGGTCGTCCAGGCTCTGCACCTTCGAGTGCTTCGGCACCAGGAAGCGCAGCGCGTCCTCCAGGTAGACCGCGGAGAAGTCCACCTGCTGCCGGCGCTCGCACGTGATGGTCATCGCGTCCACCACCATGTCCACCTCGTTCTTGAGCAGGACGTCGATCCGTCGACCCGGCGGGATGGTCTTGAACTGGATGCGGTCGGCGTCGCCGAAGATCGCCTCGGCCACCTTCCGGGCCAGATCGATGTCGAAGCCCTCCAGTGTTCCGGTGTCCTCGTTGGGCGCGGCGAACATCCGGGTGTTCTGGTCGACGCCGACCACCAGCCGACCCCGGTCCTGGATCGCGCGCATCGTCGAGCCGGCCGGCATCGCACCCGCCCGGGGCGGGCCGGCGGGGGTCAGGCTCCGACTCGGGTCGCACGGCGGCGCCGGAACCGGGGCCGCGAGCTTGGGATCCGGCACCCCCACCTCGATCGGTGCATATCGGGCGGACGGCGCGGACGGCGCGCCGGAGTCGCCCCCGCCGCCGGAGTCGCCCCCGCCGCCGGATCCGCATCCGGACGCGAGGAGCACCGTCGCCAGGGCCGCCACGGGAAGTGACGCTGCATCAAGTCTTTTGGGCCACACGGAATGCAGCATCCCAGGTCACGGTTCGCGATCACTGAGGGCGTTCCCTCTGACCGGCGTCACGGTCCGGCGCGGATCGGAACGGGCCGCGCGGCGGATAGCGTAACCGCACCCGATCGCGCGCGACGGGCCCGTTCGACGAAAGGACAACCACCCATGAGCCCCCAGGCATTCGCCGAGCTGACCGGACCGGCCGCGGCGACCTTCGACGAAGTGCTGCGCCGCAACCCCGGCGAGCCCGAGTTCCACCAGGCCGCGCACGAGGTGCTGGAGAGCCTCGGCGCGGTGCTGGCCAGGCGTCCCGAGCTGGCCGACGCGGCGCTCCTGGAGCGATTGGTGGAGCCGGAGCGGCAGCTGATGTTCCGGGTGCCGTGGACCGACGACTCCGGTCGGGTGCGGGTCAACCGGGGTTTCCGCGTCGAGTTCAACGGCGCGCTCGGCCCGTACAAGGGCGGGTTGCGCTTCCACCCGTCGGTGAACCTGAGCGTGGTGAAGTTCCTCGGCTTCGAGCAGATCTTCAAGAACGCGCTCACCGGCCTGGGCATCGGCGGCGGCAAGGGCGGCTCGGACTTCGACCCCAAGGGTCGTTCCGACGCCGAGGTGATGCGCTTTTGCCAGTCGTTCATGACCGAGCTGTACCGGCACCTGGGCGAGCACACCGACGTGCCGGCCGGCGACATCGGGGTCGGCGGTCGGGAGATCGGCTACCTGTTCGGCCAGTACCGGCGGATCACCAACCGCTACGAGGCCGGGGTGCTCACCGGCAAGGGGCTCGGCTGGGGCGGGTCGCAGGTGCGCACCGAGGCCACCGGCTACGGCTGCGTCTACTTCCTGGCCGAGATGTTGCGGGTGCGCGGCGACGACCTGATGGACCGGCGGGCGGTGGTCTCCGGGTCGGGCAACGTGTCCGTCTTCGCGATCGAGAAGGCCCGCGAACTCGGCGCGCGGGTGGTCGCCGCCTCCGACTCGGCGGGCTACATCGTCGACGACAAGGGCATCGACCTGGACCTGCTCAAGGAGATCAAGCTGACCCGGCGCGGGCGGATCGCCGAGTACGCCGACCGGGTGGCGCACGCGCGCTACGTCGACGGCGGCTCCGTCTGGGAGGTCCCGTGCGACGTCGCGCTGCCCTGCGCGACGCAGAACGAACTGGACGGGGCCGCCGCGGCGCACCTGGTCAAGCACGGTCTGATGGCGGTCGCGGAGGGTGCCAACATGCCGTGCACACCGGAGGCGGTGCACGTGTTCAAGGCGGCGGGCGTGCCGTTCGCCCCGGGCAAGGCGGCGAACGCCGGCGGGGTGGCCACCTCGGCGCTGGAGATGGCGCAGAACGCGGCCCGCACCTCGTGGAGCTTCGCCGACACCGACGCCCGGCTCGGCGCGATCATGCGCGACATCCACGCCACGTGCCTGGCGACCGCCGCCGAGCACGACCGCGAGGGCGACTACGTCCTGGGCGCCAACGTGGCCGGCTTCCTGCGGGTCGCCGACGCGATGACCGCCTTCGGCGTGGTGTGACCCACCGGGCCCGCCGCCCACACGCGGGCGGCGGGCCCGAGCCACGCGCCAGGTGTACTGCCCACGGAGGTGCGGTGCCGGGCGGCGCGGCCCCGCCAAGATCCGCCGGACAGGACCTAGGGGCGCAGGGAAACGTCCCGCTCGACGGTGCGGCGGAACACCTGGCGGGAGCCGCCCTCGGGGCCGGGTGCGGCGGGTTCGGCGGGGGTGAAGCCCAGGGAGGTGTAGAAGGCGCGGGAGCCGCCCTCGACCGCGCCCGGGTGGTCGGCCCCGAAGGTGACCAGTTCGACGGTGCCGGGGCCGAATCGGCGCATCGCCTCGGCCATCAGCGCACGACCCACCCCGCGCCCCGGGCGCGTTCCGCCACCACCAGCCAGTGCACCCGGTACACCGGCGCCTCGGTGCCGAACAGCAGGCCGCCCAGGAGCCCGCCGGCGGGATCCCCGTCGTCGGGCACCACCAGCGCCCGATCGTCGCGCACGTGCTCGTCCAGGGCCGCGTGGAAGCCGGGTTCCGCGACCATCGGCCCGAACCAGTGCTCCACCTCGGCGGCCAGGGTCAGGAATCCGGGCCGATCGGCCTGCTGCGCGAGTCTGACGATCATCCGCCGAGTCTGCCAGGAACGATCGCCCGCCCGGCGGCCCCGTCGCCCGGCCCGCGGCCCGTCCGCACCCGCCGCACCACCGTGCGGAAAATCGTTGGCACCGGCTCCGCGCCCGCTGTTACCTTCGCCGCGTCATGCCCCGCGCCGACCCGCGCGGCCCCCTTCCACCGAAATCAGGTGTTGATGCCCGTGCCCGCGCCGAGCGCGCCTCGTACGACCGCGGTCGGATCCGACACCGGGAAACCTCCCGGACCGCACTGATCCCCCGGTGGGCTCGCCGGTCCACGCACGCGGCGCACCGCGCGGCGCGTGAGGGACCGCGACGACGACCCTTCCGAGACCGCTCGGCGCTTCCTTGCTGTCAGTGCTTCCACCTCCCGGCAAGGAGATTCCCGAGTGTCCACCGGCACCACCGATTCCGACCGGAATCACCCCACTTCACCGCGCGTCGACACCTTCGGGTGCGTGCGCTGCGGCCTCACCGTGACCACCGTCGACCCCGCCGGCGACCGGCGCAACCACTGCCCGAGCTGCCTGCACTCGCGGCACGTGGTGGACCACGTCGAGGGCGGCCCGTCCGAGTGCGGCGCGCGCATGTCGCCGATCTCGATCGCGGTTCTGCGCAACGGCGACTGGATGCTCGTGCATCGGTGCATCCGCTGCGACGAGCTGACCTCCAGTGCCATCGCGCCGGACGACAACCAGCTGATCCTGATCCGGATGGCCGTGCGACCGCTGGCCCAACCACCGTTCCCGCTCGAAGTGTTCGGGGAGCTGTGAGCATGGGCCGACACAGGTCGAGCGGCCGGCGCCCCCAGCGGTACAAGGACGTCACGCACGGTCGGACCGGGCGCGGCGACGCGTTCCGGTGCGTGGCGTGCCGGCTCGACGTACCGCTTGCGGCGCCCGGCACGGCCCATCGCAACCACTGTCCGCACTGTCTGACCAGCCTGCACCTCGACCGCCGCGTCCCGGGCGACCGCGCGGCCGAGTGCCGGGGACGGATGACCGTGCTGAGCATGTCCGTTCGGGCGGACGGGGAGTGGCAGCTGATCCATCAGTGCCGGTCCTGCGGTGAGCTGGGCGCGAACCGGATCGCGGGCGACGACAATCCGCTCGCCCTCCTGCGGCTCGCGCTGCGCCCGCTGACCGACTCGACCCGACCGATCCGCGCGTTGCTCACGCTGTAGGGCGGCGCCCGGAGAGGCGGGTGGGCGCCGGTCGAGCCGATCATGGCTCGACCGGCGCCCGTTCGCGCCCTGCCCGCTACTCCATGCCGGTGCGTCCCGGCGACCAGAAGGGCTTGGTGAGCACCGATCTGCGGTCCCAGCCGTGGTCGGCGACCAGGCGATCCCGGACCAGCTTGACCGTCCTCGCCTCGCCCGCCACATAGGCCATCCCGGGCGTCGCGGGCAGCGCCAGTCGGCCCACCGCCTCGGCCAGGGGCGCCGAGGACGCCGCCGACGCGTCGCCGCGTTCGAGCCAGGTGAGCCGTTCGGCGTGCGGCATCGGCAGCCGATCGGCCGCGCTCGCGGTCTCGATCACCCCGTACACGTGCGCCCCGGAGCCCACCGCCGCCGACATCGCGCCCAGTGCCACCGACGCGGTCTCCTCGCCGACGAACACGTGGTACGGCGCGTCGGGACGCAGCACGAATCCGCCCTCGGGCCGGCCGAACCGGATCCGGTCACCGCACCGCGCCGCCCGGCCCCACGCGGCTCCCGGGCCCGTGCCGCCGTCGTGGTCCAGTACGCACAGATCCAGCGTCCCGGCCGTCGGGTCGTGGGCCCAGACCGAGTAGGTGCGCAGCAGGTTGCCCATCCCCTTGCGCCAACCCGCAATCGAGAGCACGTCGTTCACATGCACCCGGACCTGCTGGCCGGGCCGGCAGGCCACCCCGCACAACCCCGCGTCCTCGATCCGGATCCGGCGCATCCGGGCCGCGATCGGCTCGGTCTCGACGATCGTGCCGGACAGGAACACCCGGTCGAGCAGTCGGTTCATCGGCCCGCGGCGCCGACTCGTCTCGGAGCTCATGCGGCGCTCCCGGAGGACACGCGGACGGCCGAGGTGCCGGCCCGGTCGCGATAGCCCACCGCGACCGCGGCGGTGGCCACCAGGACCAGGACGCCGACCACCAGCAGGCCCATCGACATCGCGTCGGTGAACGAGTCCACCACGCGGGCGTGTTCCGCGCCGCGGGCCCTGGACAGTTCCACCGCCGGCTGACCGTCGAACCGCACGGCCAGGATGGTGCCGAACACCGCGACCCCGAGCGCGGCGCCGATCTCCCGGGCGGCGGTGTTCAGACCGGAGCCCAACCCCGCCTGGTGCCTGGGCAGTTCGGAGACCACGCCGAAGGACAGCGCGGGCGCGCACAGTCCCATGCCCGCGGACAGGATCAGCAGGTAGGCGGCGTAGACCGCGTACGGGGTGCGGGCGTCCACCGTCGCCATGCACAACAACCCGACTCCGATCAGGCCCAGGCCAAGCACCACCAACGGCCGGGCGCCGAAGCGTTGTTGCGCCTTGACCGCGACCTTGGGCGCGAGCGCCATGCCGACCGTGAGCGGGACGATCGCAAAGCCCGTGCGCATGGCCGAGAAGCCCTTGACGTATTGCAGGTACTGGGCGTTGATGAAGAACAGCGCGAACAGTCCGAAGAAGCTCGCACCGATTCCGAGCACGCCGGCCCGCAACTTGGCGGACTTGAACACGCGCGGGTCGAGCAGCGGATTCCTCGCCCGCAGTGCGTACAGCACGAAGCCGAGCAAGAGCCCGCCGCCCAGCGCGAAGCCGCCGATCACGTGCGTGGAGCCCCAGCCGAACTCCGGGCCCTCGATGATCCCGTACAACACCGCGACCAGGCCGGCGATCAGCAGCGCGGCGCCGATCGGGTCGAGCGCGGCCGGATGCGTTTCGGTGCGGGGGGTGACCCACTGAACGACCGCGGCGAGCACCAGGGCGAGCGGGACCATGATCCAGAACAGGCCCTGCCAGGGCAGGTATTCTTGGACCAGACCGCCGCCGACGTTGCCGAGCAGGCCGCCCAGGCCGACCGCGAGCGTCCAGGACGCCATCGCCTGCGGGCGGCGTTCGGCCGGGAAGACGTGCATCAGGATGGACATGGTCGCGGGCATGATCAGCGCGGCGCCCGCGCCGGAGATGCCGCGACCGGCGATCAGCGTGGCGGAGTTCGTGGCGAGCGCGCTGACCGCGGCCCCGGCCGCGAACACGCCGAGCCCGGCGAGCAGCGCGCCCTTGCGGCCGTAGCGGTCGCCGAGCGCGCCGGCGGGGATCAGCAGGCCGGCGAAGACGATCACGTACGCGTCGACGATCCACAGGATGCTGTCGGCGGACGGATGCAGCCGGGACGCGGCCAGTTGCGGAATGGCCAGGTTGATCGCGGCGACCATGCTCTGCGCGACCAGCACACAGGCGCACATCGCGATCAGCACGGCGCGCGAGGAGCCGGCGCGTTCGGTTTGGGCACCGTCGGCGCGCCGCGCCGACGTGCCCAGGACGGACGTGGACATGGGTCCCCCAGGAACTGACTGTCTGCGAAGGAAGGGAAGCACGGGTGGTGCGGGGAACTGCGTGTCCGGACTCCTTCACCGTAGGCTGAGGCGCCGGTTTACTCCAATGCATGTATCGCATGGAAAGGATGCGCGTGACGCAATCCGGGATGGACCTCAACCTGCTCACCGCGCTCGACGCGCTCCTGGAGGAGTGCAGCGTCTCCGGCGCGGCGCAGCGGATGCACCTGTCCGAGCCGGCCATGAGCCGCACACTGGGCCGGATCCGCAAGGCGCTGGGCGACCCGGTCCTGGTCCGGGCCGGGCGGACGATGGTACCCACGCCGCACGCGCTGGCCATCCGATCCGAGGTGCGGGTGGTACTGGAGCGCGCCCGGACGTTGTTCACCGCTGCCGGCGAGGTGGACCTGCGGACGATGTCCCGCACCTTCACCGTGCTGTCCCACGACGCGTTCACCGCGGCCTGCGCCGCGGAGCTGTTCACACGCGCGGCGCGGGAGGCCCCGGGGGTACGGCTGAAGTTCCTGGCGGAGAGTCACACCGACACCGAGGCGCTCCGTGACGGGATCGCCGATCTGGAGGTGGGCGTGATCGACGCCACCGCGCCGGAGGTGCTGACCGAGCATCTGTTCGACGACCGTATGGTCGGCTGCGTCCGGGCCGGGCACCCGCTCCTGCGCGGCCGGTGTACGCCGGAGCGATTCGCCGCGGCCGAGCATCTGATCGTGTCCCGACGCGGCAAGCTGCACGGCCCGGTGGACACCGCGCTGGCCGAACTCGGACTCACCCGGCGGGTGGTGGGCGCCGTGCCGACCTACCCGTCCTCGCTGTTCATCCTGCTGGAAGGCGACCTGGTCGGCCTGGTCGCGGCGCAGTTGATCGGCTTGACCGAGGCTCGGGGGTTGCGCACCTTCGAGGTTCCGCTGTCATTGCCGCCGCTGCCGATGGGACTGGCCTGGCATCCGCGCCACGACGCCGATCCGGGGCACGCGTGGTTGCGCGGGTGTGTCCGCGACGTGTTGACGGCGGGCAGGACGTGACGGCCGCGCGGGTCGGCCGGGTCAGCCGTCGAGGCGCATCAGTTCGATCCGGGTGCCGTCCGGGTCGGCCAGGAACACCAGTTCGGTCGATCCGGTCTCGCTCGGCAGGCTCGCCCGGGTCCCGGTCAGCAGCGTGCCGCCGTGTTCGACCAGCCGGGCGGCGGCCGCGTCCACGTCCTCGACCAGGAAGGACAGGTGGGTCAGGCCGAGCTGATTGCGCCGCCGCGAGGGTTCGCCCTGCGGTTCGGGCGAGGCGTAGTACAGCAGCTCGACGACCATGCCCTCCTTGGCGATCAGCTGCGAGACCAGGCGCACGTCCCCCTCGACCTCCAGGGTGTGTGCGACCTCGTTGCCCACGTCGTAGCGGGCCACGGGGGCGAAGCCCAGGCCGTCGCGATAGAAGCGCAGCGCCCGATCCAGGTCGGTGACGCACACGCCGAGGTGGGACGGGGTGTAGCTGACGGCGTCGGACACGGCGCGGCTCCCGGGGGTAGCTGACGGCTCGTCAGATCTAGTGGTGTCCGCACGCTAGCAACGACGGGCGCAATGATCCACCACCGCGTCGGGCGAAGAAGCCCGCCGGTCGCCCCCGGGCTCAGTCGGTGACCAGGTCGCCTTCGAGTACGGTGACCGCCGCACCGGACAGCCGTACCCGGTCGCCGACCAGCTCCACCCCGACCGTGCCGCCGCGCGCGGACAGTTGCCCGCCGGTCATCCGGCGGCGATCCAGGCGCGGGGCCCAGTAGGGGCCGAGCACGCAGTGCGCCGAGCCGGTGACCGGGTCCTCGGCGACGCCGACCGAGGGCGCGAACACCCGCGAGACGAAGTCGACCCGCCCCTCCCCCGCGGCGGTGACGATCACCGCCCGATACGGCAGCGTGGCCAGCATCGCCAGGTCCGGCGCCACCGTGCGCACCGCCGCCGCCGACGCCACCTCCACCAGCAGGTCGTCACCGCCGGCGGCGACCAGGATCGGCTCCACCCCGAGGGCCAGGCCCAGTTCGGTCGGGATCGGCACCTCGCGCGGCGGCAGCGCCGGGAAGTCCAGGACCACGCCGGCGCTGTCGAGCGACGCGGTCAGCACCCCGCTGCGAGTGGCGAAGCGGATCCGCGACGCCGGCGCCGACCCCTGCCCGAACAACACGTGCGCGGTGGCCAGCGTCGCGTGCCCGCACAGGTCCACCTCGGTCTGCGGAGTGAACCAGCGCAACCCGAAGTCCGCCGCGTCGCCCGTGGCCGGTACCGCGAACGCGGTCTCCGAGTAGCCCAGTTCGGCCGCCACCGACTGCATCCAGGCGACGTCGTCGGCATGTGCCGCGTCGGGCAGGCACACCCCCGCCGGATTGCCCCGGAACGGCCGGTCGGTGAACGCGTCCACGACGTAAATGCGCATGCCGTTCACCGTACCCAACGACGTCGAACACGTGGGCGTACCCAGAACCATCCGAACCACGCCACCCCGGCGACGGCGAGCGTGCCCAGGCCCGCGAGCAGCCACGGCCACCAGCTCAGGTCCACCCGCTCGTCGCCCCGGTAGAGCAGGTCGTCGCCCGCGACGTCCGTGCGCGGCGCGAGCCGCGCGTCCGGGAGTTGCTCCCTGATCGTCTCGGCCAGCGGGCTGTGCACCTCCCCCACCACGCGCGCCCGCGCGTCGTAGTGACCGGCGTCCGCCCACATGCCGTCCGTGCGGTGCGTACGCGCGGCCAGATTGACCGAGAAGTACACCGGCTGCCCGGGAGCCAGCAGCGGCGCGCCGTCCTTGAGGCCGACCACACCCACGCCGTCCACCCGCAACCGGGTCACCTGGAGCGGCACCCGGGTGGTGCCGGCCACCAGGCGCAGGCACATCTCGCGCCCCGAGGACAGATCGAGTCGCCGGTCCGGCGGAACCGGCCGGAAGGCACGGCAGTCCACCGCGTCCGGCTGCTCCGGCGGCGGCACCAGCCAGGTCGCCCGCACACCCTTGTCCCGGTCCGCGTCGACGAGCCGGGCCGCGTGCCGCAGGTACAAACCGGTCCGCGCCTGGGTCAGCGCGACGCCGGGGTCGGCCGGATCGTCGCGCAGCACCCGCGTGTTCGGCAACACCCGCTGCAGGGCCGGTCCCGCGCTGCTGTCGCTGGCCAGCGGCACGGCGAAACCGGACACCGCACGGCCCTCCTCGCCGAGCCGGTCGAAGTCCTTGCGCAGGTCCGGGCCCACCGCGTCGCGGGCCGCGTCCGAGATCAGCACGACCCCGTCGACCGAGTCCGGCGCGGAGGTGCGCAACACGACCAACGCCCGCTCCAAGGCCGCGTGCACATCGCTCGGCGGCTCGGCCCCGATCGGCGGCGCACCGCCCGCCGGGCTCCCGTCGGCCGGCTCGCTCGGGCGCGGCGGGGGCAGGCGCGCGGCCATCGCGGCCGGGTCGGTGACCGGCTCCAGACCATTGCCATGCTCGGTCGCCACACCGTCGAAGGTGACCAGCGCGACCCGGTCGCGCGCGGACAGCCGGGCCAGGAACGCGGTCAGCGCGGACCTGGCCGTGGCATAGCGCCCGGTGCGCTGCATCGAGGCCGAGGTGTCCACGAGGATCACGTAGTTCACCCGCTCCCGGTCCGCGCCCAGGGCGGTGATCAGCCGCTCGGCGCCATAGGGGTCGGACGGTTCGGTCCTCGCGGTCGTGGAGCGCGCGACGGCCGCGGCATCACCCGGCGGCACCGCGGCCAGGAGCGCGATCAGCGCGAGGATCGCCGGTATCGCCAGCACCCGCAGCGCGTCGCCGTGCTTGAGCGCGGTCCGCAACTGCTTGAGGTGGCGGCGGAACGTCTCGAACTCCTCCTGCTCACGTTCGACGATCGACGCCGCGGCCTCCGGCCCCCACGCGTGCGCGGCGATCGACACCCGGATCGCGTGCAGTTCCTCCCGGGCCTGCGCCGGGGTGCCGCCGCGCACGATCAACTCCCGTTCCAGGCTCGGCAGCAGCAGGTCGCGTTCGCGGTCGGGCGCGGCGTGCCACCAGCGGCCGACCTCGTGCACGTACAGGTCGCGCCGCACGCGGGCCGCGCCGTCCACGATCTCGCCCGCCCACACCCCGGCCGCCGCCACCGCGTCCACCCCGCGCAGCGCGTTGCGGAACCAGCCGCTCGCGGCGCGCCCGGCCAACTCCGGGCGGGCCCGGGCGATCGCCGCCCACCACGCGTCGTCCAGGCCGGGCAGTTCGGCGAGCCGCGCATCGGCGAGCACCGCGTCCGCGACCGCGGCGGTGACCGCCGGATCGCCGGCACGGACCAGTTCGCCGAGCAGTTCGGGCGTGACCGCCACCGCACGCAGCAGCGCCGCGATCCACCCGGCGAACCGCCCCTCGGCGACCGGCTCGTGGCGCAGCGCCAACAGATCGGCCGCCACGTAGGGCCCGTCCGTCGGCGCACCGCCGAGCGCCAGCCGCAGAACGTCGGCCCGCACCCGCGCGGCGACCGGCGCCCCGGGGCCCAGCGGCTTCTCCAGGAGCGCGGCCAGTCCGCGCGCGGCGGGGTCGGCGCGCTGCTCGGTGAGCGGGACCAGGACCGGCCACAGGTCGTGCAGCACCGCGGCGATCGTGGCGGTGTCGGTGTGTCCGGCCACGCGCAGGGTGAACACCGCCTCGGCGGGCGGGATCTCGGCCGGTCGCAACCGCTCGCCGGCGAGCAGTGCGTACGGCGCCAACCACTCCGGAGCCCGGTCGTCCCAGGGCCGGATCACCTCCAACCACGCGCCCAGGTCGGCGCCCGCGGTGTCCAGGAGGCGGCGCAGCACCACGGGGTGGTTCCACAGCGCGTCGTAGAGCGCGGGCACCTCGGTGGTCGGGGTGGGCCCCAGCAGTCGGCACAGGTCGGCGACCAGGGCCTCCGGCGAGACCACGTCCGCGTCGGCCTTCCCCGCGCCGTTGACCGAGGGTTCGGGCACGCGCAGGGCCCGCGCGTCGAGGCCGGCGGGCGGGGTGGAGCCGGCCAGGAGCGGCGGCACCGGGCCGAGCAGGACGTGCACGAGCCGATCCCCGCGCCCGGCCGCCACCGCCGTATTCCACCCCAGCGCCAGGCTCGCCGGGCGCGCGCGCAGCGCGGCGGCCATGTGCCGGGTCACCTCGTCGCCGTCCTCCGCCCGCCAGCGCTCGGCGATGGGCGCGGCCAGCGCGACGTCGCCGCCGAGCAGCCGCTCCACCGGCGACAGGGGCGCCGGTGGCGCCGGGGGCGGGGGCGCCGGGCGAGCCGGCGGCGACGACGGCCGTGCCGATGTCGGCCGCGCCTCGACGCCCGGCGCACGCGAACTCGGCCCGGCCGGCTCACCGGCGGCGAACCGGGCGGCCTCACGGCCCGGTTCCGACCCCGGGGCCGGCCCGACCCGCACGCCCGATTCGCCGGCGCCCCCCGCTGCCGCGTCCGGTCCGAACCGAGCGCCCACCTCGGCGAGCAGCCCGAGCAGGCGGTCCCCGGCCACCGGCGTGCCCGCCTCGCGCAGAGACGCGAGCGCGGCCACCAGCGGGTCGAGCCCGATGCGGCGGCGCAGCATGGTCAGTTCGCCCAGGTAGGCGCGGGCGGCGGGGAGGTCGGGCACGGCCGGCACGCCGTCCAGGGCGACCCGGACCGTCCCCGGCGTGGGCACCCGGCCGAAGGCGAGTCGGGGGCGCAGTCGGCCGGTGGGGCCGAGCGAGGTGGCGAAGCGCAGTCCGGCGCGGCAGCCGTACGGAAGCAACGCGGTGATCCGGTCCAGGAGTTCGAGCCGGGCCCGGCTGTCCAGGCGGTCGGCGCCGGTGATCACGACGGGCCCGGCCAGAACCGCCGCCGCGACCCCCGCGAGCCATTCGAAGTCGGCCGGGTGCAGGCCGACGGCCGGCGGCGGCCCGGGCAGCCGTACCCGGAGCGGCCGTTCCCGGTCGGTGGGCAGGTCGATGCCGCGAAAGGCCAGCCACAGCGCGGTGTACGTGGCGCCGGCGGCGGCGATCTCGGCGTAGGGCGCGGTGAAGTAGCGCACCCCCTCCGGATCGCGCAGCGTCATCGCGACGAACGAGTCCTCGCGCCCGGCGCCGGTCACCCCGACCCAGCCGGGCGGCGCGTACTCGTCCAGCGTGGGTCGCACCAACCGCTCGAAATGCTCCCGCCGTTCGGGTCCCGCGCTGCACGCCGGCACCGCGCCGTCGTGGTACCAGGCCCAATGCGCCCGCAACGTGCCCGCGGTCTCGCGGGGGCGGTCGTGTCGGTCGGTCGCGTCCACGTGAACCTTTCCGTGCGGGATGCCGGTCGAGGTCGGGCCCGGTGCCCGCACACACGATGTCAGCGGGGCGGCCGGGGGGTCGGGGGCGGGGGGATCAATCCTGCCGGTGCTACCGGTGTGTGTTGTTCCCCGGGATCGGGCCGGGTGATCCCCGAGTACCGGCCGTTCTGCGCGGGGGTGTCCATCGGGGCCGGTTCCGCGGCGCTCGACGCCGGGTCGGCGCCACCGGGCCGCGGTGTGGGCGGTCGGCGCAACACCCGGGCGCGGACGCCGTACAGCATGGTGGCGTCGTCGACGCCCAGCCGCCGTCGGGACGTGTGGATGCGGCCGTCCCGCCCGTGGCGCGCGGTCGACGTCACCCCGCGCCCGGAGCGCGGCCGGCGGCCCCGGGCCGGAAAGGACGTGAGCGCGCCGGCGGCCGGATCGTCGACGTGGATCCGGGCGTGGCGCATCCCCGGGGCCGAATGTGCCGTGCTCTCGGGGCCCGGCCGATCACGTCGTAGTCGGCACCGGCGGCCGACGCCTTGACCGCGCCGGTGAATTCGGCCGAGTCGGTGACGTCCCGCGCCCCGGTTCCGTGCACGAAGACGAGCGTGGTCATGGGCTCTCCCCCGGAGTCGATCTCGGTCCGCCCCGCCCGCCGAACGCTAGTGATCCAACCGACCCGATGGAGTGTGTTCCGAGGCGCCCCCGCGATCGCTCAATGTGTGCAGGCGGGGATCTGTTTACTCAGGTCGCCGCCGGTGTCCAGGAATATCGCGGGCACGAAGCCGGTCCGGCCCTCCACGTCGATCTGCGCCCAGGTCTTGCTGGAGGAGCCCGCGTAGTAGGCGATCGAACCCTCCGTGTGGCAGTTCGCGCGCACCTCGGTGCCGGTCTTGATCTGCACGACCTTGTCCGACTGGTACGACGTGCCCTTGTACAGCACCAACTGGCCGCCGGTGTGCACGGTGGCCGCGACCGAGCCCGGCTTGGGCCCCGCCGCGCTCTGCCCGGGCCCGGTGGTGGCCTTGCCCGTACCGGACTTGCTCGCGCTCGGCGAGGCCGACGAGCTCTTGCCGCCGGTCGCGTCCGCCGACTTCTTCTTGTCGCCGGACCCGCCGCCGTCCACCGTGAGCAGCGCCACGAAGAAGACGATCACCAGCAGGATCAATCCGCCGGCCACCATCAGGATCCGCACCGGGTGTCGACTCAGCGCGTTCAACCCGAACCGCCCGCGCGGCGGCCCGCCGATGGGGTTCGGTGTGGAGAAGAACTCCGCCCGCCTCCGGTTGTCCATACGACCCCCTGCGTCCCCGCGTCGCCCGATATGCGCCTGTCCGCCGGCGAACCCCGCTCGATGGAGGTCTGCCCACAATGCCCATCAGACACCAACGACGCCCACAAGACGTACCCACGAGTCCACAAATCGATCGCCGCGACCGACCAGGACAACACCGCGCGGCCCCGAAGTCGGGCCCGCCGCTACGCCGTCGGCAGCCAGTCCACCCGGCCCGCCAGCAGCACGTATCCCACGAACGCCACGATGTCGATCAGCGCGTGCGCCACGAGCAGCGGCATCACCCGTCCCCAGCGCCGGTAGAGCAGGCAGAACAGCACGCCCATCACCACGTTGCCGAAGAACCCGCCGATGCCCTGGTACAGGTGGTAGGAGCCGCGCACGACCGAGCTGATCGCCACCGCCTTGACCCACGGCATCCGCAACTGGTCGAGCCGGCGCAGCAGATAGCCGAGGACGATCACCTCCTCCAGGGCCGCGTTCTGGATCGCGGACAGGACCAGGACCGGGATGCGCCACCACACGTCGGGCAGCGTGGTGGGCACCACGGTCAGGTTCGCCCCGGCCGCGTGCGCGCCCAGGTACAGCGCCAGGCCGGACCCGCCGATCGCCGCCGCGACCGCCGTCCCGCGCCCCAGGTCCCACCACGGACGGGTCCGGTCCACGCCCAGGACGCGCATCGATGAGCCCTCGCGCATCAGCAGGTGCGCGACCAGGAAGACCGGCACCAGGGCGGTGGCGATCCCGAACAGCTGCCAGGCCAGGTCCAACCAGGGCCGATCCACCGCGCGCGAACCGTTGAGCACCGCGGCCTTGTGACCGAGCCCGCCCGGCGCGGTCAGCGAACCCAGGAAGGAGATCAGCGAGGAGACCCCGGACGCCCCCAGGGACAGGGCCAGCACCAGCACCACCTCGGAGCGCAGGACGCGGCGCCGGGGCTCGGTGGGCGTCTCGACGGTCTCGGACGCGGGCTCGGTGATCACAGGCACACGGTATCGAGCGCGGATAAACCCGCCGTCAGCCCACGGGCCACGTGTGCACCGGGTCCCCGCCGCGCATGTGCTCGGCATACCGCAGGGTCATCGCACGCAGCGCCTCCAGCCGGTCCATGCCCTTGGCGTCGCGGTAGTGGTGGTACTGGGCGCTCTGCCAGCCGGCCCCGTTGACCCGCAGCAGACAGCGCTGCTCGATGATGCCCAGGTACTCGTCCCGCTCGCGCGGGTCGATGCCCCACCGGTCCAGCCCCTCGTATGCACGCGGCAGCAGGTCGTCCAGGACCAGTCGGGTGACCGGAACGGTGCCGTGGCCGGGCCAGTTCAACTCGGCGTCGATGCCGAAGCGGGCGCCCGCGTGGAAGTTCTCGGTGGCCACCTCGAACGGCATCCGCTCCCACACCGGATGTTCGTCGTCCACCAGCGAGCGCACCAGACCGTAGTAGAACGCCGCGTTGGCCATGATGTCGACCACGGTCGGTCCGGCCGGCAACACCCGGTTCTCCACCCGCAGATGCGGTTTTCCGCGCGCGACGTCGTACACCGGGCGGTTCCACCGGTAGATGGTGCCGTTGTGCAGCTTGAGTTCGCGCAGATGCGGCACGTCGCCCCGATCCAGCGCCTCGATCGGATCCTCGTCGTCGCAGATCGGCAACAGCGACGGGAAATACCGCAGGTTCTCCTCGAACAGGTCGACCACCGAATCGATCCAGCGTTCGCCGAACCAGGTCAGCGGCCGAACACCCTGTGCGATCAATTCCTCCGGCCGGGTGTCGCACGCCTGCTCGAACAGGATCGGCCGGGTCTCGCACCACAACTCGCGACCGAACAGGAACGGCGAGTTCGCGCCGATGCCGCACTGCACCCCGGTGATGGACTGCGCCGCGTTCCACAGAGGGGCGAAATTGCGCGGCGTGACCTGGAGGTGGAACTGCACCGACGTGCACGCGGCCTCGGAGACGATCGTGGTGGAGGTGGTGTCCAGCCGCTCGACGCCGTCGATGCGCAGCCGGATGTCCTCGCCGCGGGCGTTCAGGATCTGGTCGTTGAGCAGCGTGTAGCGCGCGTTGTCGGATATCGTCTCGAACGCCATGTGCGCGTCGGTGAGGGTCGGCAGAATTCCGATCATCACGATCCGCGCGTCGAGTTCGGCGGCCTTGCGATCCGCGTAGTCCAGACTCGTGCGCAGTTCCTCCACCAATTCGGAGAACACCGGCCCGGTCAGCCGGTGCGGCGGAATATTGACCTCGATGTTGAAGAGGCCGAGTTCGGTCTGGAAATCGGGGCTGGCTATCCGCCGCAGTACTTCGGCATTGCTCATCCGGGGCCGGCCCGCGGCATCGGCCAGGTTGAGTTCGATCTCGACACCCATGAGCTTTCGAGCGCTCTCGAACCGGTTCTCGTCGAGCATGCGTTGGAGTGTTTCCAGACAGCGACGCAATTTGTGCCGGTAACGCTGCCGGTCGGACCGGCCGAACTCGGTGACCTCGACCTTTTCGCCCATGAATGCCCCTCCCCAGGAACCCGACTCCGGTACGGAGCCGGTCGAGTGGTCGCAATCCGGTACCTGTCGGATCGGGACGTGCCGAACGTTCCCGCCGACGTTCCCCCCAACCGATGCATCGGGCCGACATTGGGAACATTACCGATCGACCGTGACGAATCACAGGGGAACCACGAGGCTGACAACCACGTCACTGATCACATCGAGGATGCATCCGGTGGTCGATCTTCAAGCCTTGTCGGCGATCACCTAGGGTGGCCTCTTCCCAAGGCGCCGAAGCGAGATCTTTTTGGGGGTTGTCGTGCGGGGGTTGATTCGGGCACTGCCGATACAGGGTCTGCGATTCCAGGCAGTGGTCACGGTCATCGCGATCCTCGTCTGTGGCGCACTCGTATGGAATGTCGTCGGCGACGGTCGCTGGTCGTCGGCGGCGGCCTCGACCCGGGCCGGCGAAGCACCCAAGGAGATACAGGCACCGCTGCAGCCGGGCAGCCCGAACGCACAGGAGCCGGCCACGCCGCCGGCCGCGCAGCAGCCGCCGGTGGACTCCACCCTGGTGAGCAAGGTCAAGGGCGAGGGCAAGGTGGTCGCCCTGACCCTGGACGACGGGCCGTGGCCGGAGTGGACCGACAAGGCCCTGTCGATCCTCGCCCGCAACGACGTCAAGGCCACCTTCTGCATGGTCGGCCAACAGGCCAAGGACCACCCGGACCTGGTCCGCAAGGTGGTCGCGGCCGGCCACACGTTGTGCAACCACACCATGACGCACGACATCAACCTGAAGAAGCGCACACCGCAGGAGATGCACGGCCAGATGCAGGAGACCCTGGAGTGGATCCACAAGGCCTCCCCCGGCACGCCCGTGCGCTGGTTCCGCGCCCCGGGCGGCAACTGGTCCGAAGAGGTCCGCCAGACCGCCGCATCGCTGGGCATGGGCTCACTGCACTGGACGGTGGACACCAACGACTGGCAGAAGGCCGGCGTCCCCAAGATGCTCCAGAACGTCCACGGCCAACTCGGCCCCCGAGGCATCATCCTGTGCCACGACGGCGGCGGCGAACGCAGCCAAACCATGACAATGCTCGAACAAATAATCCCCGAACTAAAGTCCAACGGCTACACCTTCGTAACCCCGTAGCCAACCGCAACCCCTACACACGGCTCCACCAAACCCAGCCCGTCCGGCGCTTGACGACAAAGCACCACCCAACCGCAACCTCCACACACGGCACCACCAATCCAGCCCGTCCGGCGCTTGAGGACAACACCCGACCGCAGCCCACGCATCGAACGACACACACTCCAGCCCGTCCGGCGCTTGAGGACAAAGCACCACCCAACCGCAACCTCCGCACACGGCGCCACCAATCCAGCCCGTCCGGCGTTTGAGGACAAGGCCCCCGGATGGGCGGCCGAACGCATACTCCCGCGCCCACCGGGCAAGAGCGCACGAGCGCCCGCTCCCCCGGAGGCCCCCATCGACACCCCCCTCGCCATCGGCCTCCTCCTACTCCTCATCGCCGGCAACGGCATGTTCGTCGCCGCCGAGTTCTCCCTCGTCACCGTCGAGCGCAGCGACGTCGCCGCCCGAGCCGAAGCCGGCGACCGCGGCGCCCGGCGCGTACTCCACGGCCTGCGCACCCTCTCCTTCCAACTCTCCGGCGCCCAACTCGGCATCACGCTGACCTCGCTGGTCGCCGGCTACCTCGCCGAGGCCGCGTTCCGCCTCCCCAGGTTCGCCGCCCTCGTACTGGCCTCCGCGTTGCAGATGGTGCTCGGCGAACTCGTGCCCAAGAACGCCGCGATCGCCCGCCCCCTGGGCGTCGCCCGCGTCGCCGGCCCGTTCCAGATCGGCTTCTCCCGGCTCTGCCGCCCGCTGATCGTCTTCCTCAACGGCTCCGCCAACGTCCTCGTGCGCGGGCTCGGGATCGAGCCGCAGGAGGAACTCGGCTCGGCCCGCTCCCCCGACGAACTCGCCCAACTGGTCCGGCATTCGGCCCGTGCCGGCGCGCTGCCGGTCGGCACCGCCCGGATCCTGAACCGCGCCCTGCGCTTCGCCGGCAAACAGGCCGCCGAGGCGATGACCCCGCGCACCGAACTGATCACCCTGCCCGCGACCGCGTCGGTGACCGAACTGCTCGACACCGCCCGCGCGTGCGGCCACAGCCGGATCCCGGTGCGCGGCCAGGACCTGGACGAGATCGTCGGCGTGGCCGTGGTCCGCGACGCGCTGCGCGTGCCCGCCGCGGAGCGCCCGCACACCCCGCTCACCCGGATCGCCCGCGCCCCGGTCCTGGTGCCCACCTCGCTCGACCTCCAACGCGCCGTGGAGCGCCTGCGCGAGGGCCGCACCCAGCTGGCCGTCGTGGTCGACGAGTACGGCGGCACCGCCGGCGTGCTGACCGCCGAGGACCTGGCCGAGGAACTGGTCGGCGACCTCGCCGACGAACACGACCCGGCCGACGAGCCGGACGCGCCGCCGCAGCGCCCCCCGAGCACCCACGTGCTGCGCCTGTCCGGCCTGCTGCGCGCCGACGAGGTCGAGGAGGCCGGCGGCTGGCGCATGCCGGTCGGCGACTACAACACGCTGGCCGGCCTGATCCTGGCCGAACTGGGCCGGCTGCCGCAGGTGGGCGACCACGTGGACGTGGCCGGCCGGCGGCTCACCGTGGTCCGGATGGACCGGCACCGGATCGACGAGGTGGAACTGCGGACGGAGACCGACGGGTGATGGGCGACCTGCTGCTGTCGCTGGTCCTGCTCGCGGCCAACGCGTTCTTCGTCGGCGCCGAGTTCTCGGTGATCTCCGCCCGCCGCACCCGGATCGCGCCCCGGGCCGAGGCCGGCTCGCGCCGGGCGACGATGGTGCTCACCGCGATGGGCCGGCTGTCCACCATGCTCGCCGCCGCCCAACTCGGCATCACGGTGGCCTCGCTCGGCTTGGGCGCGGTGGCCGAACCCGCCCTCGCGCACCTGCTCGGCACCCCGATCGAGGCACTGGGCCTGCCCGCCGGCGCGGTGCACCCGATCGCCTTCGTGGTGGGCCTGGCCGTGGTGGTGTTCTGCCACATGGTGCTCGGCGAGATGGTGCCCAAGAACATCGCGCTGGCCGGCCCCGAGGAATGCGCGATGTGGCTGACTCCGCCGCTGCTGGTGTTCGCCCGGGTGACCGCGCCGATCCTGTGGCTGTTCAACCACGCCGCCAACCTGTGCCTGCGCGTCTTCGGAGTGCGGCAGGTGGACGAGGTGCGCAGCGTGTACACGATCGAGGAACTTCCGGCGCTGCTCGCCGAGTCGCGCGAGCACGACCTGCTCGACGTGGACGAGCACGACCGGCTCGCCGGCGCGCTCGCGCTGCACTCCGGGACGGCCGCCGAGGTGTTGCGCCCGTGGTCCGACGTGGTGGCGCTGCCCGCCCCGGTGTCGGCGGCGGCCCTCGAAGAGGTCGCGGTGCGCACCGGACTGTCCCGCTTCCCCGTCCTGGACCGCGCCGGGCGCCCCGAGGGCTACGTCCACGTGCTCGACGTACTGGCGCCCGAAACGGACGGTTCCGTACCGGTCTATCCGCTTGTCACCGTCACCCCGGATACCGCGCTGACCGGCCTGTTGGCCCGCATGCGCGGCTCCCGCACCCACCTGGCCCTGGTACTGGCGCCGGACTCCGCACCGCTGGGCCTGGCCACCCTCGACGACGTGATGTCCTCACTTTTCCCCTGATCGAGACTGTTCCAAAAGGTCTTCAATCGGGTGTCAGTTCGCAATACACCGTTACTTTTCGCAGCCGTTTCGGTACAATGCGCTGACCGGCCCTGCCGGGTCCCTCTGTACGCCGCCGGGTCGTCCCCCGGCCGGATACCCGGTTCCCCACAGCACAGCGCCGCTTTCCCCTCCCCGGATTTTCCGGGTTTCTTGGACTCTGCATCGAAATGAGGCGGTCTCATGGTCCTGCGTGTGCCCGAGGCTCCCGAATCGGCCCGACGAGCGGCGCGAGCCGTACTCGATTCCCGTGAATCGCTTCCCGTCGACTGCCGCGCCGATCAAGCCGCGCTCACGGCCGGATTCCCGCACCGCGTCTTCGAGATCGACCTGCTCGACCTGGTCTCCGAGCGCGGTGTCCGCAGCGCTCGGCAGGTGGGTTGGCGCTGGCTCATGTGGTCCGGCGACACGGTCGTCGGCGGCATCGAGGTCCGCACCGGCCCGACCGGCCACGGCGTCGGCCGATTCGTCGAGGGCCCGTTCACCGTCGCCACCGCGCCCGCCGCCGCAGCGGCCCGCGCACTGCCGGGGACTTTGCTGCGCCGCGACGAGGCGCGCCTGCTGAACGTCCCCGGGATGTACATGGTCGCGCTTTGGCTGGCGGACGAGGCGGGCGGTGTCGACCTGCTCATCCCGCTCGCCCCGGCGCCCTGCGGGGTGCAGGCGCTGCGCGGATACACCGCGGCCGAACTGGCCGAAGTCCTGGCCGCGCGTACCCGCCGGCCGGCCGCCGTGGGGGCTCCGGACAGCTGATCACACCCGGCCGTTCACACGTGTGGTCACATCTTGGGCGCAGTCGGGTGAGAACCGCGATAAGTCCTGCGCGAGGCGGTTTCAAGGCGGAGACTGTGATCTGCCGGGCAATGGGGCCCGGCGCGCTCCGCGCAGACAGAGAAGGTACGAGGATGTGCCAGCACCGACCGCATTGCCCCCCGGCGGACAGCCCCGATCGTGAGGCCGCCGTCGTCGTGGCCGCTCATTTCGAACAGGGATGGAGCCTGCTGTGCAACGGCGTCGTCCTGTTCGAGGACACGGGCGAACTGCTGCCGGACGGACGCACCATCGCCCCGCACCGACCCCGGGTGGGGTTGGTTTCGGCGGCCTGAACCGTTCGCACGGCCCTGACGAGCCGGAGGTCCCTCGGAACGACCTCCGGCTCTCGTCTGCCCGCGACCCGGTCCGGCGGCGGCGCGGAGCCCGGGTCGACCCGGAGCCCCCGCGCCCGCGGTCCCGATACAGTCCGAGCGGCACCGGCTGCGCGCGAGACTCGGAGTTTTGTCCCCATGGGCATTGGCGACACTGGCGACACCCCTCGGCCCGGTCGCCCGCGTGACCCGCGCACCGACGAGTCGATTTTGGCCGCGGCCCGCGAACTGGTCGCCGAGCAGGGGTACAACCGGGTCAGTATCGACGCGGTCGCCCGCCGCGCGGGGGTGACCAGGCCGACCGTGTACCGCCGCTGGCCGTCGAAGGCGCACCTGGTGCACGAGGCGGTGTACCCGGCCCGCGAGATGAGCTTCCGGCCGCTGCCGCACGAGGACTTCGCCACGGGCGTGTCGCGCTTCGCCGAGGCCGCGCTCGAGTCCTTCCGCCGCCCGGAGACCGCGGCGGCGGTCCCCGGGCTGCTCGCCGAGTACCGCGACCAGCCCGAACTCAAGGATCTGCTCGTGGCCCGAATGGATCCCGTCCGGGCGATCTTCCGGGCCTTCGTCGCGGACGCGATCGCGCGGGGTCAGGCCCGCCCCGACCTGGACGCGGATCTGCTGTTCGAATCGCTCAGCGGCGCGCTGATGTTCGGCGTCCTGGGCAGCGACCTGGCCGCCAGGCCCGGCTTCGCCGCCTCGGTGGCCCGCCTGCTGACCTACGGCGCGGCCCGCCCCTGAGCGCCGGCTCGGGGACGGGCCGCGCGGGCCCGCGGATCAGTTGGCGCCGTACGCCTCGATCGGCGGGCACGAGCAGACCAGGTTGCGGTCGCCCTGGGCGCCGTCGATCCGGCGCACCGGCGGCCAGTACTTCTCGGCCGGCACCACCCCGGCGGGGAAGACCGCCTCCTCGCGCGTGTAGGCGTGCGCCCACTCGCCGGCCAGCAGCGCGGCGGTGTGCGGGGCGTTCGCCAGCGGGTTGTCGTCGGCCGGCAGGTCACCCGAGGCGACCCGGTCGATCTCGCCCTTGATCGCGATCATCGCGTCGCAGAACCGGTCGATCTCGTGCAGGTTCTCGCTCTCGGTCGGCTCGATCATCAGCGTGCCCGGCACCGGGAAGGACATCGTCGGCGCGTGGAACCCGTAGTCGATCAGCCGCTTGGCCACGTCGTCCACGCTGACGCCGGTGGCCTTGGTGATCCCGCGCAGGTCGATGATGCACTCGTGGGCGACCAGGTCGTTCGGGCCGGTGTAGAGCACCGGGAAGTGCGGCGCGAGCCGCCTGGCGATGTAGTTGGCGCCGAGCACGGCCACCTGGGTGGCCTCCTTGAGCCCCTCCGGGCCCATCAGGCGCAGGTAGGTCCACGGGATCGGCAGGATCGCCGCGGAGCCCCACGGGGCCGCCGAGATCGGTCCCACGCCCGTCTCCGGGCCCGCGGTGGGCTGGAGCGGGTGGTTGGGCAGGTACGGCGCCAGGTGCGCGCGCACCGCGACCGGGCCGACGCCGGGGCCGCCGCCGCCGTGCGGGATGCAGAACGTCTTGTGCAGGTTCAGGTGCGACACGTCGGCGCCGATCGCGCCGCCGGGCTGGGCCAGGCCGACCAGCGCGTTCAGGTTCGCGCCGTCCACGTACACCTGGCCGCCGGCCTCGTGGATGGCCGCGCACACCTGCTCGATGCCCTCCTCGAACACGCCGTGCGTGGACGGGTAGGTCACCATCAGCACCGCGAGCGTGTCCCGGTACTGCTCGATCTTCGCGTGCAGGTCGGCCAGGTCCACGTCGCCGTTCTCACCGGTCTTGACCACCACCACGCGCATCCCCGCCATCACCGCGCTGGCCGCGTTGGTGCCGTGCGCGGAGGAGGGGATCAGGCACACGTCGCGTGCGGTGTCGCCGTTGGCGTGGTGGTACGCGCGGACCGCGAGCAGCCCGGCGAGTTCGCCCTGGGAGCCGGCGTTGGGCTGGAGCGAGACCTTGGCGTAGCCGGTGATCCGGGCCAGCGAGTCGGCCAGCCCGTCGATCAACTCCAGGTAGCCCGCCGCCTGGTCGACCGGCGCGAAGGGGTGCATGTTCGCGAACTCGGGCCAGGTGATCGGCTCCATCTCGACCGTGGCGTTGAGCTTCATCGTGCACGAGCCGAGCGGGATCATGCCCCGGTCCAGCGCGTAGTCCTTGTCCGCGAGCCGACGCAGGTAGCGCAGCATGTCGGTCTCGGAGCGGTGCGTGTGGAAGACCGGGTGGGTCAGGAACTCGGTGTCGCGCAGCAGCCCCGAGGGCAGCGCGTCGGCGGTCTCGGCGTCGAGCGCGGCCACGTCGCCGCTCACCCCGAACGCGCCCCAGACCGCCTCGACGTGCGCCCGCAGCGTGGTCTCGTCACACGTGATCGCCACGTGGTCCGCGTCCACCGGCCGCAGGTTGACGCCGGCCGCGCGGGCCGCCGCGAGCACTTGCTCGGCCCGACCCGGCACCCGGGCGGTGACCGTGTCGAAGAAGTCGCCGTGCACCACCTCGACGCCGCCGGCCCGCAGCCCGCCCGCCAGCACGGCCGCGTAGCGGTGCGTGCGGCGCGCGATCGAGGCGAGCCCGTCCGGCCCGTGGTAGACCGCGTACATCCCGGCCATCACCGCGAGCAGCACCTGGGCGGTGCAGATGTTGCTGGTCGCCTTCTCCCGGCGGATGTGCTGCTCGCGGGTCTGCAGCGCGAGCCGGTACGCGGGCGCGCCGTCGGCGTCCACCGACACCCCCACCAGGCGGCCCGGCATGCTGCGGGTCAGCTTCTCGCGGACCGCCAGGTAGCCCGCGTGCGGGCCGCCGAAGGCCATCGGCACCCCGAACCGCTGGGTGGTGCCGACCGCGATGTCGGCGCCCATCGCGCCGGGCGCGCGCAGCACGGTGAGCGCGAGCAGGTCGGCGGCGACCGCCACCAGCGCGCCCTGCGCGTGCGCGGCCTCGATCACCGGGGTCAGGTCGCGAACCAGACCGTCGGTGCCCGGGTACTGGAGCAGCACCCCGAAGCAGCCGCCCTCGGGCAGCCCGTCGGCGGTGTCGGCGACCACGACCTCGATGCCCAGCGCCCGCGCGCGTGTGCGCACCACGGCGATGGTCTGCGGCAGCGTGGCCGCGTCCACGACGAACACGTCGCTCTTGGCCCGGCCCGCCCGGCGGGCCAGCGTCATCGCCTCGGCGGCGGCGGTGGACTCGTCGAGCAGCGAGGCGCCGGCCACGTCCAGGCCGGTCAGGTCGGTGACCACGGTCTGGAAGTTGAGCAGCGCCTCCAACCGGCCCTGGGAGATCTCCGGCTGGTAGGGCGTGTAGGCGGTGTACCAGGCCGGGTTCTCCAGCACGTTGCGGGTGATCACCGGCGGGGTGAAGGTGCCGTGGTAGCCGAGCCCGATCATCGAGGTCAGCACGGTGTTGCGGGAGGCCAGCTCGCGCAGTTCGGCCAGCACCTCGGCCTCGGTGCGCGCGGCCGGCAACTCGAAGCCCGCGAGCGCGCGGATCGCGGCGGGCACCGCCGCGTCGGTCAGCTCGTCCAGGGACCCGTAACCGATCGCGGCGAGCATCTTCGCCTGTTCGTCGGTGTCCGGACCGATGTGCCGGCCGGTGAACGGCGACGCGGCCTCCAGGCCGGTCAACGAGCCGGGGCCGGAGGGGAGTACGGCGTGAGCACGCGTCGGGGCAGGGGTGCGCGGTGTCATCGCGAAAGGCCTCCTGGATCGCTCCTGGACGGACACGCGGGTCGCGCGCCCACCGGCCTCCCCCTCTGTCATCGGTACCTGAGAGCTTCACCCCGCCCGGAACACCGGCGGGGCCGGTCCCACGAACGCGATTTGCACCGTCGGCGAGGATCCGACCCGACTCGGCGAGCCACGTGCGGATCCTGCTTTCCAGAGTGCCCACGACCACGCGGTACGGGTGCCTGAGAGATTCCGGGGAGGAGTTGCTCCTTCGGCGCCTCGTGCGGACGAACACGAGAACTCTCCCGCGCGAACGTAATGGGCGGCTTCAACGGTATCAGCGTGGCATCGGATACGGACGGGACGCCAGGCCGGAGGGGTGCGGGTTGTCAGGTCGACGGGGGCGGCGGAGGCGGCGGGCCGGGGTCGGCGGGTCCGGCGGGCCGGTCGTCCGCGTCGCCCGTGCCCGGGAGGGGCAGCGGCTCCCCCGGTCGCAGCGCCGGGTCGGCGAGGGCGAACGTGCGCACCCGGCCCGGCTTTCCGCCCGGGACCTCGAAGCGCACCGTGACGCGGCCGACGCCGCTGCCCTGGACCCAGCCGGGGCCGAAGTCCTCGTGGACCACGTCCTGGCCCGGGGACCAGGAGACCCGCTCGGGGCCGGCCTCGGCGGGCTCCTCCCCCGCCGGCCCCGCGTCGTCGTCCTCCGGCTCCTCCGCCGGCGTGTCGGCGGCGCCGAACAGGTCCTGCTGGGCGAAGTCGGCCAGGCCGCTGACGCCCACCCCGAGCAGCCGCACCCCGCCGGTGACGTCCACCTGGGCGGCCAGTCGGCGGATCGTCTCGCGCACCACGCCCGGGTCGTCGGTGGGGCCGCGCAGCGTCTCCGAGCGGGTGAGCGTGCTGAAGTCGTAGCGGCGCAGCTTCAACACGATGGTGCGGCCGGAGCGGCCGGCCGCGCGCAGCCGCTCCACGCAGCGGATCGAGAGGCGGTCCAATTCCCTGGTGATCCGCTCGCGGTCGACCAGGTCGGTGGCGAAGGTGTCCTCGACCGACACCGACTTGGCGTCCCGGTCGGCCACCACCGGGCGCGCGTCCAGGCCCGCGGCCAGGACGTGCAGGCCGTGTCCGTGCGCCTGGCCGAGCAGGCGTACCAGTTCGCTCTCGTCCACCGCGGCCAGGTCGGCGACGGTGTCCAGGCCGGCCCGGCGCAGCACGTCGCCGGTGGCCGGGCCCACCCCGGGCAGCGCGCGCACCGGGAGCGGGTCGAGCATCGCCCGTTCGGTGCCGGGCACCACCACGCACAACCCGTCGGGCTTGTCCGCCTCAGAGGCGATCTTGGCCAGCAGTTTGGAGGTGGCCGCGCCGACCGAGCAGGTCAGGCCGGTGGCGGCGTGGATGTCGGCGCGCAGGCGCACGGCGATCTCGGTGACCCGGGCGGTGTCCAGGGCGCCGCCGTGCGGGCCCGCGTCCAGGTCGATGAACGCCTCGTCCAGGCTGAGCGGTTCGACCAGCGGGGACAGCCGGTGCAGCAGTTCCATCACGGTGTCGCTGACCTGCCGGTAGAGGCCGAAGCGGGGGCTGAGGAAGGCGGCGTTGGGGCAGCGCCGGCGGGCCTCGCCGATGGACATCGCGGAGCGTACGCCGAAGACCCGGGCCTCGTAGGAGGCGGTGGCCACGACACCCCGGGCGCCGATGCCGCCCACGATCACGGCCTTGCCGGCCAGGCTGGGCTTGGCGACCTGCTCGACCGACGCGTAGAACGCGTCCATGTCGAGGTGGAGGATGCCCGGCGCCTGTCTCACACCGCGCAATCATGACGCACCGGTCCGACATCCCCGGTGAACGGTCGTTCGGGCGCGCCGCAGCGAGACACCGGGCGGGCGGTCGCCCCCGGGGTCAGTCCTCCAGGGCGCGCCGGATCGCGTCGCTGGGGCGACCGGTCACCCGGGGGTCCGGCTTGAACACGATCGTTCCGGTCGCCTTGATCGCGGCGAGCACCTCGCGGCCGGTTCCGTACACGGTGGGTCCGATGTGACCCCACGTCAGGGATCGGTCCGGAACACCGTAGGCATCGATGCCGGCGGCCTTGCACAGCGCCAGCGCACGCCGCAGATGGAAGCTCTGCGTGACCACGATCATCCGCTCGATGCCGTAGATCCGCTTCGCCCGGGCGCAGGAATCCCAGGTGGAGAATCCCGAATCGTCGCTCACGACGCGTTTGTCCGGGACTCCGCGCTCGACGAGGTAGCGCCGCATCACCCCGGTCTCGTCGTAGCGGTTGTCGCCGCCGTCGCCGCTGACCAGGATCACCCGGGTCTTGCCGGCCCGGTACAGCCGCAGCGCCACGTCGAGTCGGCGGGCCAGCAGATCCGACGGCCGATCCCCCCGCACGCCCGCGCCGAGCACCATCGTGACGTCGCGCGCGGGCACCCGTTCCACCGAGCGCACCCGGTCCCCGGCGTACAGGTGCAGCCCCGTCACCGGGGCCAGTCCGGCCACCGTGAGCAGGACGACGGCCTGGTAACCGCGCCGTTGGGCACGCCGGGAGCGGGGCAGGGTGGGGCGACGAATGGGCACATCCACGTGGACGTCCCGCCCCGCGCACCGGTTCCCACCGGCGGTATCGCCGATCAGACCGCGCGTTCTCGACGCCTGCGGGCCAATTCGTCGCCCGGATGGACCTGCGGGGTCGGCTCCCCGGTGCCGGTGTGCTCGCCCTGGAGCTGCGCGAGCGAGCCCTCGACCTCGCGCCACACCGCCCCCACCGCGATGCCGAAGACCCCCTGGCCGCCCTGGACCAGGTCGATGACCTCGTCGTAGGACGTGCACTCGTACACGCTCGCCCCGTCGCTCATCAGGGTCATCCCGGCCAGGTCGCCGATGCCGCGTCCGCGCAGGTGGGCGACCGCGATCCGGATGTTCTGCAGCGAGACGCCGGTGTCCAGGAGCCGCTTGACGATCTTCAGCACGAGGATGTCGCGGAAGCCGTACAGCCGCTGCGTGCCCGGGCCGTGGGCCGAGCGGACCGTGGGCTCGACCAGGCCGGTGCGGGCCCAGTAGTCGAGTTGCCGGTAGGTGATGCCGGCCGCCGCACAGGCGGTCGGGCCGCGGTAGCCCACGTCCTCCGACGGAGTGCCGGGTGGGACGATGTCCGGCCGCCGGAGGCCCGCACCGGGGTCGGTCGCCGGCAGAGGACGTGCCGTGCGGGCGCGCTCCGCCGCCGTGATGTCGCCGGTGCTGCTCACGCCGACCTCCCTTTCGTCCCCGCGCGCCCGGGTACGGCGCGAGGAGTCTCCTTCAATCCCGGGCCGCAGGCGGCGAGGTGCAACGCGCAGGGGTCATCCCGGAACTGTCGATTTCGACGGTAGGCAGTCACCAACAGCGCGTCAACGACCGGGGCGTTCGGCACGCCGAGTGACGCTGCTCGCACGAGTGGTTTGAGCCCGGCGCACACGGGTAGGTCTGCCGGCTTTGCCGCTGATCGCTTCTGCCCGAAACCGATCGACCCCGATCGGGTCCGAGACGCGAAGAACCGCCGACCGGGACCCGGCCGCCCAGGAGGCGAGGGGGTCGGTCGACGGTTCCGAGGATGCGCCGGGCCGGAGCGGGCCGGCTATTGGCTCGTGGTGCCGAAGTCCTCGGGCGAGATGTCGTTCAGGAACTCCCTGAACTTCTCGATCTCGTCCTCCTGCTCATTGGGGATCACGATGCCGGCCTCGTCCAGGACCGCGTCGCTGCCCACGATCGACGTCCCGGTGCGCAGCGCGAGCGCGATCGCGTCCGACGGGCGCGCGCTGACCTCCACGCCGCCGGAGAAGACCAGCTCGGCGTAGAACACGCCCTCGCGCAGGTCGGTGATCCGGATCTGGGTCAATTCCTGCCCCAACGCCTCCAGCACGTCCCGGAAGAGATCGTGCGTCAGAGGACGCGCGGGTACCACGCCCTGTTGGGCGAACGCGATGGCCGTCGCCTCTACCGGGCCGATCCAGATGGGGAGATAACGATCGCCCCCCGTCTCCCGTAGGAGCACGATCGGCTGGTTAGAGGGCATCTCCACCCGGACGCCCACAACCTCTAGCTCGTTCACATCGCCACACTAGCGCGCTCGACTGTCGGTGACCGATCCCCGGGGGCCGAATAGGTCGGGGATTCGTCGTTTTTTCTTCGTGGCGCCGTCGGGGGGCCGGCGCGGGTCCGAGGCCCGGCGGCGACCGTACGCCGGGGTAGGGCGCCGAGCGGGCGCGCCGGTCAGCGGCCCAGGCGTGGCGCGAGCGCGGTGGTGACCAGGACGGTGTGCAGGCGCGAGGTGAGCGCCAGCAGGTCGCGGACGGTCTCCTCGGCGCCCGCCTTCGCGCGGGCGCCCCTGCGGTGCAGGAGCGGCGCGACGATCTGCTCGACCAGGGCGGCCTCGCGGTCCGCCGCGGCCTTGGCCTGTCGCAGGTGACGCGGCTCGACGCCGTAGCGGCCCAGCGCGGCCACCAGGCGGGCCACCACGAGCGCGTCCCCGTCGTAGACCACACCCTCCTCGGCCGCGTCCGCACCGGCCTCGTCGGGGCGCGGGCGGTGCGGCTGGATCAGGCCGAACTCCTCCAGGCGGGCCAGGTCCGCGTCCTGGATGCCGGCCGCGGCGATCAGCCCCGGCCGGTCGAGGAGCACCGTGCCCCCGTCCCGGCCGGCCGCTCCGGGATCGCCGTCCCCGTTCCGGGGGTGCTCGGATTCGGCCGGGGTCGGGCCGGCCGGTTCGAGCCCACGATCCATCGCGTCGAGCTGGTCCTTGATCACCCGCAGCGGCAGGTAGCGGTCGCGCTGCACACGCAGCACGTAGCGCAGTCGTTCGATGTCGGCGGGGCCGAACTTGCGGTAGCCCGACGGGCTCCGCTGCGGCTCGATGAGCCCTTCCGCCTCGAGGAACCGGATCTTGGAGATGCTGATGTCCGGGAACTCGGGACGCAACAGGGTCAACACCCCGCCGATGCTCGAGGAGACCGATCCGGCCGCCGCCGAACTCACCCCATCAGCCCCTGCCTGCTCGGGAAGAAGACCAGCCGGTACTTGCCGATCTGGACCTCGTCGCCCGGCGTCAGCGGGACCTCGTCGATGCGCTCGCGGCCCACGTAGGTGCCGTTCAGGCTGCCCACGTCGGCGACCGCGAAGCCCCCGGCGGTGCGGCGGAACTCGGCGTGCTTGCGCGAGACCGTCACGTCGTCGAGGAAGATGTCGCTCTGCGGGTGCCGACCGGCCGTGGTGCGGTCCGAGTCGAGCAGGAAGCGGCTGCCGGAGTTGGGGCCCCGGCGCACCACCAGGAGCGCGGTCCCCGGCGGCAGCGCGTCCACCGCGGCCTGCGCCTCGGGGGTCAGGATCTCGCGGGGCGCGGGTTCCGCGTCCAGCGCCTCGATGCCGCTGATCGAGATGGTCGAGGTCTGCTCCGACGCCCGCTCGGCGCCGGCGCCCAGACGCGCGCCGCAGTTGGAGCAGAACCGGCCGCCGGGCGGGTTGTGATGCCCACAGGTGCCGCACACGACCACGTCGGCCTCCTGACCCGTCCCGGTCGAACCTCGACCTTCGGTCGAGAGTTGTCCGAAACTTATGCGCGCCGTGTGTTCCTGGTCAACAGCGACATGCCCGGCGGTGGCGTCGGATTCGCCCATCCGAGGGGCGGGGGCGGGAGCGGGCGACGCGCCGGTGGAGGCCCCGTTGGGGGAACCCGGCGGCATCGTCGGCGGGGCGGCCGGCGGATTGCCGGACCTTCCCGCATCGGCAGCCGGCGCGTCGCCGGAGCGACGGGAACGACCGAACAATTTCGCGAACAACTTCACGGGCGAACCTCCCCGAGAGAACCTGGCCCGCCCGTGGGGCAGGAGGAGTGGGTCGTGGTGATGGACTGCCTACCGCTTCGCCGGGCCGTCAGGAGCCCAGGCTGTTCTGGTAGGCGGCCGCGTCCAAGAGCGCGGCCGGGGCGGCGGGGTCGTCGAGGCGCACCTCGAACATCCAACCATCGCCGTAGGGATCGGAGTTGACCAACTCCGGTGCGCCGTCGAGTGCGTCGTTGACGGTGGTCACGACGCCGTCGAGCGGTGCGAAGAGGTCGCTGACACTCTTGGTCGATTCCAGTTCGCCGCAGGGCTCTCCGGCCACGACGCGGGTGCCGACCGGCGGCAGCGTGACGTAGACGATGTCACCGAGCGCGTCCTGCGCGTATTCGGTGATGCCGATCCGCACCGTCCCGGAGATCTCTTCCATGACGCGCACCCATTCGTGCTCCGTCGTGTACGCGAGATCTGCGGGGTACATGCGGACAGCCTGCCCTTCTTGCCCTGATGAGTGATGCACCGACGGCGACCGGCGGACTGATTCTGTCAGGTGTGCTCACCCGTTACCGGCGCCCGGTGCCGAGCGAGCGTAACCAGGCTTGTTCGCAGGCCGCAAGGCGTCGATCTGCACGTCCTGCGAGGGGGTGACGATGGCCCCCGCCTGCTTCTTCTCCAGCGTCTTCACCACGCCTCCGGGGATGTTCAGCGCGGGCTGGAGATCCTGCGGATTGCCGATCACCTTGAACACGTACGGCGGCAGCACCTTGACGTCGTCGATCAGGATGTCGCCGGGCGGCGTGCCATTGAACCAGGTGCCGGCCACCACGCGGACATCGTTGATCTGGATCACCTCGGCGCCCGCCGCGCGCAGTTCCTGGAGCGTGTCGAGCAGCACGTCGCCGGTGACCTGGCGCTGCGGATCGGTGATCGTCAGCGTGATGCCGGGCCCGCTCGCCTTGACGGTGCCCGCCAGCACGCCCAGGGCGTCCGCCTTGGCCGCGTTCTGCTGCCGGGCCTCCTGGACCCGGTCGTTGCTGCTCTGCAGCTGTGTGCGGCTGTTCTCCAGGCGATGCTTCTCGTCCTCCAACCGCCGTGTGCGCGCGTTGAGTTCGTCCAGCACCCGGACCAGGTCCTCCTGCCGCGCGCCGCGCAGCGGGTCCGACTCGTTGTTCGATCTGACCTGGATGGCCAGCCCGGCGCCGAGCGCGAACAGCAGCACGGCGCCCACGAGTTGGGCCCGGCTCACGCGCGGTGGCCAGAACGCCTCGATCAGCCGGCGCCGACCCGGCTGGTCGTCGACCCGCTCGGCGGCATGTGACGCCACCGGGTGCGGATCGATCCGGTCCGCCCCGTCGGGCGCCACGGCCTCGACCGAATCCGATTCCGGCCCGGGCGTGTCGCGCGCTTCGGCGCGCGCCCCCGCGTGCGGGAGTTCGGACGGGTCGCCCGGTTCGGGTGTTTCACGCGGTTCGCGCGCCGGGAGCCTGTGCCGGATCTCGTGTGCGGACTCGCGCACCGGCGCGGTGATCGGCGCGATCTCCGAGGTCACCTCGGCGGCCTGCTCGCGGATCCGCTCCCGGATGTGCCGGCCCTCGTGGTAGAGGTCGACCGGGCGCCGGGTCTCGATCGTGGGCTTGCGGGCGGACGGCGCCTCCGGCTCCGACTCGATCCCGGGTGCCGGCACCGGTTCCGGATCGGGTTCCGGATCCGGAACCGCAGCCGAAATCGCCGCCGGAATAGGATCCGGAGCCGGCTCCCGCGCCGGCGGGCGTTGCGGCTCCTCCGGTGGGCGCGGGAGCCCCAACTCCCGGGGATCCTCGTCGTGGCGGGCGTGTCGCCCGCGCGTCTCGTCCGTTTCGTCGGCCATGTGTGACTCCCCGTCAGGCCCGGAAGACGTGCCGCCGGATGGCCGCCGCGTTGGAGAAGATCCGGATGCCGAGCACGACCACCACGCCGGTGGACAACTGCGCGCCGACGCCCAGCTTGTCGCCGAGGAAGACGATCAGGGCCGCGACGACCACGTTCGACAGGAACGAGACCACGAAGACCTTGTCGTCGAAGATGCCGTCGAGCAGTGCGCGCAGGCCGCCGAAGACCGCGTCGAGGGCGGCCACGACCGCGATGGGCAGGTACGGCTCCAGCTCGTGCGGGATCACGGGTCGGGCGAGATACCCGACCACGACCCCGAGGACCAGGCCGAGGACCGCGATCACTGTTTACCCTTTCGTTCGGTCGCCTTTTGCGACGTTGTCGGCGCGCCGGTCGGCCGGGCCGAACCGCTCGGCGGTCCGCCGGTGCCCGTGGGCGAGGCGGGCGGTGGGCTCGGGGTCGGCTTGGCCGGGGTGCTCGGCGGCGGGGCCGGCGGCGGTGCGCCCGCCGGGTTCGCGTAGCGCAGCGAGGTGCCCAGGGCGGCGGGCAGCTTCATCTTCTTCTGCGCGCTCAGATTGACCCGGATCCCGTAGTTCTCCTGCAACTGGCGCAGATACCGCCCGTCCGCGCCGACCATGAACTCCACCTGCATCGGCTTCGCGTTGCCGATCGCCAGGATCGTATAGGGCGGCGCGAGCGGGCGGTTGTCGACCAGGATCGAGGCACCGGCGGCGCGGATCGCGGACAGCGCGGTCAGCCGCTGGTTGTTGATCGAGATGGCCTCGGCGCCGGCCTTCCACAGGCCGTTGACCAGCCGCTGGAGGTCCCGGTCCAGGATCCGGCCATTCGCCGCGGCCTCGGCTTGGCGCGGGTCGCTGGTGCCGTTGCTGTTGTCCGAGCCCTTGGCGTCGTCGGCGACCACCTTCAGCCCCGGTCCCTCGACCGGTTCGGATCCGGTGAGCAGCGCGAGCAGTTCGACCCGGTCCTTGGCCCCCTTGGGCAGGGAGACCTCCTGGATCGCGTCCACCTCGTCGCGCAACCGTTCCACGGTGGACTGGAGGCCGTCCACCTCGGCCTCGTCGGCGTGGATGCGGTCGACCAACTGGTGCCGCTCGCGCTCGGCCTGCGGCGCGGCGGCGTGCACCTTCATCGCGGCGACCATCAGGATCATCGCGATCAGCGCGACCCCGACGACCGCGAGTATCCGGGCCAGCGGCCCCTTGTTCATGCCGGTGTCGCCGCGCACCGCACGCCGCGCGGTGGCCTCCGCGTAGCCGGCGTCGAGGCTGTTGGTCATCATGTCCACGAGCAGGGACATCGAGGCGTCCGGCCGCCTGTACCGGCTTGTTCCCGGTGTCTCCCGCGATGACATGCGCCCCATCGTTCCATGCCGGTCGGAGTGCCCGTTGCAGGGTCCGATACGGGATCCGGCCGCGGATCGCGTGCGGCGATCCACGGCCGGAAGAGACCCTACAAGACACTCCCGGCCACCGCCGACGGCGGCGGCCGGCGAGCGGGATCGGAGCCGGGCGAACGGGCGTCAGTCGCCCGCGTGCTCCACCACCCGGCTCCACTCGTCGAGGAGTTCGTCCGCGGCGTCGTCGTCGGGGCCCTCGGCCCACACGTGCGTGACCGCCTCGGCCGGGTCCGGCAGTACCAGCGCCCAGCGGCCGTCGGTCTCCACCACGCGCACGCCGTCGGTGGTGTCGATCTCCCGGTCGCCCGCGGCCTCGACCACGCGGCGCATCACCATGCCCTTGGCCGCCCACGGCGTGGCCACGTCCCGCCGGCGCACGTGTGCGCGCGGAATGCGCGCGTCGATCTGGCTCAGCGTCAGCTGGGTGCGCGCGACCAGGCCGATCAGCCGGACGAACGCGGCGGTGCCGTCGAAGACGGTGCTGAACTCGGGGATGACGAACCCGCCGCGCCCGTCGCCGCCGAAGATCGTGTCGTCGGACTGGGCGACCCGCGCCAGGTCGTCGGGCGAGGTGGTGGTCCACTGCACCTGGACGCCGTGATAGGCCGCGACCTGCTCGGCGATCCGGGTCGTGGTCACCGGCAGCGCGATCTTGCCGCCGCCGCGCTCGGCCGCCACGCAGTCGAGCAGTACGAGCAGCGCCCGGTGGTCGTCGATGATCCGGCCGCGCTCGTCCACCAGCGACATGCGCTCGCCGACCGGGTCGAAGCGCACGCCGAACCCGGACTTGGAGGAGGCCACGAGCTCGCCGAGCCGCAGCAGCCCCTCGTGCCGCTCGTCGGCGGTCTCGGTGGGCCGGGCGTCGTCGAGCCCGGAGTTGACGGTGAGCGCGTCGATGCCCAACCGGCCCAGGATGCTGGGCAGCAGCAGCGCGGCGTTGCCGTGCGCGGCGTCCACCACCACCTTGAGCCCGGATTCGGGCACCCCGGTGATGTCCAGGGCCTTCAGCAGCGATCCGGAGTAGCTGTCGAACGGCCGTGCGGGGAAGGTGAGTTCACCGATCTCGCCGGGGAAGGCCCGGCGATACTCCTGGCGTGAGAAGACCCGGTCGAGCTTGCGCTGCGCGGCCTGCGAGAGGTCCGCCCCGCGCTCGTCGAAGAACATGATGTCCACGGAGTCCGGCACCCCGGGCGTGGTGCGGATCATGATCCCGCCGGCCGAGCCGCGCGCGGTCTCCTGACGGGCCACCGGCATCGGCACGTTCTCCAGGTCGCGCACGTTGATCGCGCTGGCCTGGAGCGCGGAGATCACCGCGCGCTTGAGCGCCCGGGCACCGCGCGAGTGGTCGCGCGCGGTGGTGACGGTGGCGCCCTTCTTGAGCGTGGTGGCGTAGGCCCCGGCCAGCCGGACGGCGAGTTCGGGGGTGATCTCGACGTTGAGGATTCCGGAGACCCCGCGTGGGCCGAACAGGTACTTCTGGCCGCGCGACTCCCAGATCACCGAGGTGTTGACGACCGCGCCGGCCTCGATCGTCTTGAACGGGTAGATCCGCACGTCGCCGGCGACCAGCGACTCCTCCTCGATCAGGCACTCGTCGCCGATGACCGCGCCCTCCTCGATCCGGGCGGCGCGCATCACATCGGTGTTCTTGCCGATCACACAGCCGCGCAGATTGGTCTGCGGGCCGACGTAGACGTTGTCGTGCACCACCGCCTTGTGCAGGAAGGCGCCGCGCTTGACCACCACGTTGGAGCCGAGCACGGTGTGCTCGCGCAGTTCCACGCCGCCCTCGACCTTGGCGTAGTCGCCGATGTAGAGCGGGCCCTTGAGGATCGCGTCGCGGTCCACCTCGGCGCCCTCGGCGACCCATACGCCCGGCGACAACTCGAAGCCGTCGATGTCCACGTCGACCTTGCCGGTGAGCACGTCGGCCTGGGCCTTGAGGTAGCTCTCGTGGGTGCCGACGTCCTCCCAGTAGCCCTCGGCGACATAGCCGTAGATCGGCTTGCCCTCCTTGAGCAGCTTGGGGAACACGTCGCCCGACCAGTCCACGGACACGCCCGCGGCGACGTAGTCGAAGACCTCGGGTTCCATCACGTAGATGCCGGTGTTGACGGTGTCCGAGAAGACCTGACCCCAGGTCGGCTTCTCCAGGAACCGGTCCACCCGGCCCTCGTCGTCGATGATCGTGATGCCGAATTCGAGGGGGTCGGGCACCCGGGTCAGACACACGGTGACCAGGGCCCCCTTGGCCCGGTGGTACTCGACCAGCGCCGTGAGGTCGAAGTCGGTGAGTGCGTCGCCGGAGATGACCAGGAACGTGTCGTCCTTGAGCGCCTCCTCGGCGTTCTTGACGCTGCCCGCGGTGCCGAGCGGAGTCTCCTCGTTCGCGTACGTCAGGCTCATGCCGAGTTCTTCGCCGTCGCCGAAGTAGTTGCGTACGAGCGACGCGAGGAACTGGACGGTGACGACGGTCTCGGAAAGCCCGTGGCGCTTGAGGAGCCGTAGCACGTGCTCCATGATCGGTCGGTTGACCACCGGCAGCAGCGGCTTGGGCATGCTGGAGGTCATCGGGCGCAGGCGGGTGCCTTCGCCTCCGGCCATGACGACGGCCTTCATCGGTCTCGTCCTCCTATCGCGTCACACCACCCGCACCCACGGCTGAATTGCCGGGGCCGGGTGGCGTGGTTTGAGTATCTCGTGATCGCCGCGTTGTCCGGCGATCCCTTCGCTACCCGGCGGTCGCTGTGCGACTCGCCTTGTCCGCGGCCACGAGCCGTTTGGCCTGGGCTGCGTAGAGGACTCCTGCCCACCAGTACAGCGCAGTACCCCACCAGGCGAACGCCCATCCGAAGATCGCGGCGAGAGTTGCGACACGTCCGGTGCCGTCGCTGAGCAGCAGGAGCGGGAAGGCGTACATGAGATTGAAGGTCGCGGCCTTGCCGACGAAGCTGACCGAGAGCGCGCCGTAGCGGTGCCGGCGCAGGATCAACAGCACCACGCCCATGAACAACTCGCGGCCCAGGATGATCGCGGTCAGCCAGATCGGCAGGATCTCGCGCCAGGTCAGGCCGACCAGGGTGGCGAGGATGTAGAGCCGGTCGGCGGCCGGGTCCAGGATCGCGCCGACCTTGCTGACCTGGTTCCAGCGGCGGGCCAGCTTGCCGTCGAGGTAGTCGCTGATCCCGCTGAGCATGAGCAGCGCGAGCGCCCACAGGTCGTGTTTGGGGCCGCCGAACTCGGGCGCCAGGATGAGCCACAGGAAGACCGGGACGCCGAGCAGGCGGGCGAAGCTGAGCAGGTTGGGGATCGTCACGATCCGGTCGCTGGGAGCGTCGACGCCGCCCTCCCGGGTAGGCGGCGGGGCCGCGTCCACGTGGGCGTCCACGGGTCCTCTGCTTTCTTCCGGTGGGTCTTCGTTCGAGGTCAGCCTATGTCGCGTTGGACGGGCTCAGCGACGCCCGGAGCCGCCGGAGACCGGGTCCGGAGCGGGGCTGTCGGGCGTGGCGGTCGCGGGCGCGCTCTCGGCGGCCTGTGCGGGAAGCGTCGGCAGCGGGCCGCGGTCGCGCAGGATGCGCAGGACCAGGATCAGGGTGAGCACGATGCCGGCGAACAGGTAGCCGTTGCCCAGCACGAACTCGAGCGGTGTCCAGTGCCGTTCGCGGTCGCCGTCCCGGGGGGCGAGCCAGATCAGGCCCCACGGCTGGAGCGTCTGCGTGCCGTCCCAGTCGCCGAGGACGTTCAGTCGCATCGGCCAGGCCGCGAAGAACGCGAAGAAGGCGCCGGTGAGCCACCACCACAGCGGTCTCGCCCGGGTCAGCGCGGTGTGCGTGAGCAGGACGAACACGGGCACCACCCACACCCAGTGGTGCGACCACGAGATGGGCGAGACGAACAGCGACAGGCCGCCGGTGATCACCACGCCGACCAGCTCGTTGCCGTAGAGCGAGGCGCGGGCGGCGGCCAGCAGGCCCAGCGCCCCGATGACCAGGCAGAGCAGCAGCCACAGCCCCTTGGCCGGCCCGCCGTCACCGAGCATGCGGGTGAACATGCCCTGTACCGACTGGTTGTTCAGGGTGCCGACGCTGAGCTTGGAATTGACCTTGCCGCTGATCGACACCAGGTTCGCCCAGTAGTACGCGGACGCCGACGGCGCGGCGACCAGACCCACCAGGACGGTGCCGACGAACGCGCCGGAGGCCACCGCGGCGGCCCGGAACCGGCGGGTGATCAGCAGGTACACCACGAAGATCGCGGGGGTGAGCTTGAGGCCGGCCGCGACGCCGACCCCGATGCCCTTGTAGCGGCGATCGTCGGGCAGCGCCAGGTCGAGCACGATCAGCGCCAGGAGCAGCAGGTTGATCTGCCCCCACACGAGCGTCCATTCCACCGGCTCCAGCCACAGGACCACGGCGAAGGTGGCCGCGCTGACCCCGAACCGGCCCGCGCCGCGGCGGTAGCCGAGCATCCCCCACGAGGCCCAGACCACGGCGAACAGCGACAGCAGGCTGAGGCACGCCATGAACCACTTGAGGCCGGCGAAGCCCAGCGGCAGCACGATGTAGAAGAGCAGCCCGGAAATCGGCGGGTAGATGAAGGGCAGTTCCCACTTGCCGTAGTTCTCGGTGTAGATCCGGTCGCCGTCGCGCAACCTGTGCACGGCGTCGTGGTAGACGCTCAGGTCGAGCATGTGCCACATGTCGCGGCGGTTGAGGTAGGTCCACAGCGCCCACAGGCCGAGCGAGAGCACCATCAGGGCGCCGCCGACGAGCGCGACGCGTCCCGGCCGACGGGGTTCCCGGCTGTGCTCGTGCCCGAACGGGACGCGGGGCGCGAGCGTCAACAACTCGCGGCAGGAGGTGACGAGCACGCGGGGCAAGGACATGTCGGTCGGGGACTCCACAACTGCACGGTTCAATGGGCGCCAGGCCGGGTGGCGCCGGGTCAGGATATCCACACGGTCGAAACGGCCCGGCGTCCAGTGCCGCGGACGGGAACCGCGGACCGTGACCCCGCGTCCGTTGTGGACGGGGGCTACACCCCGGCCGGGGTGGGCGTGGAACTCCCCGGGGACGGTCGGCCCGCCGGTTCCGGCGGGTCGAGCGTAACGGCTTCCACCGACGGGCTCGCGCACTTTCGCCGGCTCGCCGCCAGACCCACCGCGATCGTGAGCAGCGCGGCCAGCCCGGCGAGAGTGTACGCGTCGGCCAGCACCAGATCCCACCCGGCGAGCCGCAGTTCGCGGCCGTCGCGATAGGGCACCTGCCAGATCAGCCCGGTCGGCACCGGCACCGGCAGCTCCACCCGGCGTCCCGGCACCGCGGCGGTGAGCGCGACCAGGGCGAGCGCGGCGAGCCCGGCCCGGATCCGGAACGGACCCGACCGCCGGGCGACGTCGACCAGGAGCACACCGCCGGGCACGATCCACACCCAGTGGTGGGTCCACGAGATCGGCGACACCAGCAGTCCGGTCAGCGCGGTGACGCACAGCCCGGCCAGGTCGCGGCGCGGGTCGTCGGGTCGGCTGCGGCCGATCACCGCGGCCAGGGCGAGGCCGCCGACGCCGACCGCGCCCGCGATCGCGAACCACAGCGGCCCCGGCGGGGGTGCCTCGTGGGTGAGCCGGATCAGTATCCCGCGCAGCGACTGGTTGCCCGGGACCTGGACCGGGCCGACCCGGGTGTCGTCGAGGAACAGGCCGCCCCAGTAGCGCAGCGACTCGCGCGGCAGTACGGCGAAGGCGACGAACAGCCCGGCACCGAGCGCGAGGACGGCGTTGCGTCCCTCACGCGTGCGGCCGGTCAGGAACAGGTAGGGGATCAGGATCGCCGGGGTGAGCTTGAGCCCGGCCGCCAGGCCCACCCCGCAGCCGCGCAGCCGGGCATCGGGCGCGCGGGAGAGGTCGGCCAGGATCACCACCAGCAGGAGCAGGTTGATCTGGCCGAACCGCAGCGTCTCCTGGACGGGTTCGCTCCACAGCAGGACGGCGGCGGTGATCGCCGCCGCGGGCAGTCGGCGCGGGCGGCGCACGCCGACCATGCCCCAGGCCAGGTGCGCGGCCAGGGTGAGCAGCGCGAGGTTGCCCGCGACCGATACCCAGCGCAGCACGCCCCACGGCAACCAGGCCAGCGGGGTGAACAGCAGCGCCGCGCAGGGGGTGTAGGTGAACGGCAGGTGGGCCATCCCGACCGACATCGAGTAGAGCCGCCCGCGACCGTCCAGGATGGCCCGCCCGCCGGCCTGGTAGACCCGCAGGTCGCCGAGCCACCACATGGTCGCCGGTCGGGTCAGCGCGAGCGCGACGTAGGCGGTGACCGACCCCGCGATCAGGACCGCGGCCAACACCGGGAGACGTCCGAGGAAGCGCTGGGTGCGACGTGACGTCTCGGGCATGCACCTGATCGTGCCACCGCCGACGCCCGTTTGCTCCGCACTACTCCGTGCGCGTCACAGTGTTGTGTTCATCGGATGTTCCGGGCCGTTCCACACCGGTTCGGCCCGTTACACCGCCTACGTCGAATTCTCGGCCTACTTGTCCTCGGGCTTGTCGGCCGGCTTGTCCGCCTGCCTGCTCTCCTGTGCCCGGGCCCGCGAGCGGCCCACCTCGGCGTAGAAGCGCAGCACGTCGAGGTCGTCGACCGAGCCGGGGTTGACCGCGTCCTCCAGGGCGCGCCCCTGGAGCAGCTTCTTCACCGGGATCTCGATCCGCTTCCCGGTGAGGGTGTGCGGCACGCCCGGCGCGGCGATGATCTCGTCCGGGACGTGCCGGGGCGAGACCTCCTCGCGGATCACCGCGCGGATCCGGGCCTGGAGCGCCTCGTCGAGCGTGTGGCCGGGCGCGGGAACCACGAACAGCGGCATCCAGTAGCCGCCGTCGGGCAGCTCCAGGCCCACCACCAGCGACTCGCGCACCTCGGGGAGGCGTTCGACGGCCTCGTAGATGTCGCTCGACCCCATCCGCACGCCCTGCCGGTTCAGCGTCGAGTCGGAGCGGCCGTGCACCACGACCGTGCCGCGCTCGGTGAGCGTGATCCAGTCGCCGTGCCGCCACACGCCCGGGTAGGTGTCGAAGTAGCTGGCCCGGTAGCGCGCGTCGCCGGGGTCGTTCCAGAAGTGGATCGGCATCGAGGGCATCGGCTGGGTGATCACCAGCTCGCCGACCTCGTCGACCACCGGCCGACCCTGCTCGTCCCACGCCTCGACCGCGCAGCCCAGGGCCCGGCACTGGATCTCGCCGAGATACACCGGCAGGTCCGGGCTGCCGCCGACGAAGGCGCTGCACACGTCGGTGCCGCCGCTGACCGAGGCCAGCCACATGTCGGCGCCCACCGCGTCGTAGACCCAGCGGAAGCCGTCGGGCGGGAGCGGCGAGCCGGTGGTGCCCAGCGCCCGCACCCGGCTCAGGTCGTGCGAGGCGCGCGGGGTCAGCCCCTTCTTGCGGCAGGCCATCACGTAGGCGGCGGAGGTGCCGAACCACGTCACCTCGGCCCGCTCGACCACGGTCCACTGGGCCTCGGGGCCCGGGTAGCCGGGGCTGCCGTCGTAGAGCACGATCGTGCTGCCCGCGAGCAGGCCGCCGACCAGCATGTTCCACATCATCCAGCCGGTGGAGGTGTACCAGAAGAAGCGGTCGTTCGGGCCCAGGTCGAGCTGGAACGCGGCCTCCTTGAGGTGTTCGAGCACGATCCCGCCGTGGCCCTGGACGATCGCCTTGGGCAGGCCGGTGGTGCCGGACGAATACAGGATCCACAGCGGGTGGTCGAAGCCGACCGACTCGAAGTCGAGCCCGTCGGCGGGCAGGTCGCGCCCGATCACCTCGGCCCAGGGCAGCACGCCGTCGGGCGTCGGCTCGTCGAGCAGCGGTACATGCAACACGTGTCGCACGGTCGGCAGGCCCTCGCGCAGTTCGGCGACCACGTCGGCGCGGCGGACCTCCTTGCCGCCGTAGCGGTAGCCGTCCACCGCGAGCAGCACCACCGGCTCGATCTGCTGGAACCGGTCGAGCACGCTGCGCGCGCCGAAGTCGGGCGCGCAGGCCGACCACACCGCGCCGATCGCGGCGCAGGCAAGCAGCCCGACCACCGCGTGCGGGGTGTTCGGCACGTAGGCCGCGACCCGGTCGCCGGGGCGCACGCCCAGCTCGCGCAGGGTGGCCGCACAGGACGCCACCTGGCGGCGCAGCTCGGCCCAGGAGATCTCGCGCGGGGTCAGCTCCTCGTCCAGGTAGACGATCGCGGGGCGGTCCGGGTCGCCGTCCTCGGTGTGCCGCAGCGCCTGCCGGGCGTAGTTCAGCCGGGCGTTCGGGAACCAGCGGGCACCGGGCATGGTCCGGTCCGCCAGCACCACCTCACGATCGCCCAGGTCGAGGTCGAACCAGTCGCACAGCGAGGCCCAGAACGCCTCGAGTTCGGTGGTCGACCATTCCCACAATCGGGCGTAGTCCTCGGCGTGGACGCCGCGTTCGGCGGCGAGCCACGCGCGATAGCGGGTGACCGCCGCGGCGGCGACCCGCTCGGCCGACGGTTGCCACAGCAACTCGGCCCGCTCGCTCGATTCCGTCATCTTTGTTGCCCCCTCCACGCGGTGTGCCCCCCGACCCTGCCATCTCGCGCCCGCGCGCGCATCCCCCGGGCGAGTCGGAAAGGATCTTCGTGCGGACTCTGGACGCGGCGGAGTGAACGCGGGATGTTACCGACGGGAAACAAGTCCGGCGGCACATCCGGCGAAGGAGGCCCCGCATGCCCACCCCACACCCCATCGTCAGCGCCTTTGGCACCGACCGCGAACGCGTCGCGCAACGTCTGCTGGCCGCGTCCCACGCGCACGCGTTCGACCCGATCACCGACGTCGACTGGGACGCCCCGCTGGTCGACGGCGCCTACTTCCTGCCCGCGCATCGGGTCACTTTGTACGGCACGCCGCTGTGGGAGCGGATGAGCGAGCGGCAGCGCGTCGACCTGTCCCGGCACGAGGTCGCCTCGATGGCCAGTGTCGGCATCTGGTTCGAGGTCGTGCTGATGCAACTGCTCATCCGGCACGTCTACGACCGGCCGCTGACCTCGCGACACGTGCAGTACGCGTTCATGGAGATCGCCGAGGAGTGCCGGCACTCGACCATGTTCGGCCGATTGATCGACAAGCTGGAGTGCCCGGAGTACGGACCCGGCCCGTACGCGCACATGGCGGCGCGGGCGATGAAGACGTTCGGCTCGGGCGTGCAGGCCTTCGCGATGGCGCTGATCGCCGAGGAGGTCCTGGACACGATGCAGCGCGAGATGATGGCCGACGAGTCGCTGCAGCCGATCACCCGGCGGACCGCCCGGATCCACGTGGTCGAGGAGGCCCGGCACGTGCGCTACGCGCGCGACGAGGTGGCCCGGGGCGCGCCGCACCTGTCCCGGGCGGAGCGGGCGATCACCCGGCTCGCGCTGGCCCGCGCCGCGCACATCATCGCCACCCGTCTGGTGCACCCCGGGGTGTACGCGGCGGTGGGTCTGGATCCGGCCGAGGCGTATCGCACCGCGCGGGCCAATCCGCACCGATTGGACACGCTCGCCCACTGGTCGCGGCGGCTGATCGCCTTCTACGACGAGCAGGGCCTGCTCGGCGGACCGGGCCTGCGACTGTGGCGGGCGTCGGGTCTGATGGGACGTCGAATACCCACCCCGGCACGCCGGCGGGTGTGACCGTAAATACCCCCGGTCGGGTTGGCGCGCGGAACTGACGATCCGTCAGACTGTGGTCCGTACACACATCGGACGAGACGGCCAGACGAGTTGGAGGGCCCCGTGACGAAGGACCACAAGCCCGTGGTCCCCGGTTGGTTCACCACGTCCGGGGAGGATTTCTCCCTCCTCGGCACCCGGTGTACCGCCTGTGGGACCGTGTTCTTCCCGCGCCGAGAAACGTTCTGCGGCAACCCGGCGTGCTCCGGCACCGAGTTCGCCGAGGTGCCGCTGTCCAAGCGCGGCACCGTGTGGTCGTACACGAACGCCGGCTACCGCCCGCCGGCACCGTTCGTGTCCGATCCGGACGTCGAGTGGCAGCCGTACACCATCGTCGCGGTGCGCCTGGAGGCCGAGGGTCTGATCGTGCTCGGCCAGGGCGCGCCCGGGGTGGGCGTGGACGACCTGAAGGTCGGCGACCCGGTGGAGATCGTGCCCGGCGTGCTGTACGAGGACGACGAGTACGTGCACACCACGTGGAACGTACGGCCGGTGGAGGTTCGGGCATGAGCAACGACCGCGAGATCGTCGTCCTGGGCGCGGGCATGCACCCGTGGGGCAAGTGGGGCCGCAACTTCGTCGAGTACGGCGTCAAGGCCGCCCAGGACGCGCTGAAGGACGCCGGACTGGCGTGGCAGGACATCCAGTTCGTGGCGGGCGCGGACACCATCCGCAACGGCTACCCGGGCTTCGTCGCCGGCGCCACCTTCGCCCAGGCGCTGGGCTGGACCGGGGCGCGCATCTCCAGCTCGTACGCGGCCTGCGCGTCCGGTTCGCACGCCATCGCGAGCGCTCGCGCGCAGATCCTCGCCGGCCTGTGCGACGTGGCCCTGGTGGTCGGCGCCGACGCGGCCCCCAAGGGCTTCTTCGCGCCGGTCGGCGGGGACCGTCCCGACGACCCGGACTGGGTGCGCTTCCACCTGCTCGGCGCCACCAACCCGGCCTACTTCGGGATGTACGCCCGGCGTCGGATCGACCTGTACGGCGCCTCGGTCGAGGACTTCGCCAGGGTCAAGGTCAAGAACGCGCGCAACGGCCTGGGCAACCCGAACGCCCGCTACCGCAAGGCGTTCACCGCCGAGGACGTGGCCGCCTCGCCGATCGTGTGCGACCCGCTGCGGCTGATGGACATCTGCGCCACCTCCGACGGCGCGGCGGCCGTGGTGTTGTGCAGCAAGGAGTTCGCCGCCCGGCACACCACCGCCCCGGTGCGCATCTCGGCGGTCTCCACGGTCACCCCGACCTTCCCGAGCGCGCTGATCGAGCTGCCCGACATCGCGACCGACTCGTCGGCGGCGGTCGCCCCGCAGGAGTTGTCCTTCCGTGCCTCGCTCGCGCACGCCGCGTACGAGGAGGCCGGCATCGGGCCCGAGGACCTGAGCCTGGCCGAGGTCTACGACCTGTCCACCGCCCTGGAGTTGGACTGGATCGAGGACCTGGGCATCTGCGCGCGCGGCGAGGCGGAGAAGCTGCTGCGCGACGGCGCGACGGAGATCGGCGGCCGGATCCCGGTCAACGCCTCCGGCGGCCTGGCCTCGTTCGGCGAGGCGGTGCCCGCGCAGGCCATCGCCCAGGTCTGCGAGTTGACCTGGCAACTGCGCGGCGAGGCCGGCGCTCGCCAGGTGGCGGGCGCGCGGGTGGGCATCACCGCCAACCAGGGCCTGTTCGGGCACGGTTCGTCGATCGTGGTCACCCGCTAGGCCCTGTCCGGCGACGAACCGACAAGTCACCGAAACGATCCCGGAGTTCCGGCCGTGTGTGCCACGGCCGGGACCGGCTCCGGGATCGTTTCCGTTGTACGGAGGTGTGCATGGGTATTCCGGACGGCATCGGCGTGGTCGACCTGCTGATGGGTCTGCCGAATCGGGACCGGCGCTGGTGGGCGACCGCGATGGCGGGCACCCTGCGGGACGAGGACAGCCGGACCGCGATGACCCACCCGGCCGGCTACATGTTCAAGGACCTGCCCGAGATGGAGCGCACCGATTCCTCGGCCGAGGATCTGCTGCGCGAGATGGACCGGTTCGGCGTGGAGAAGGCGCTGATCCCGGTCTCGTTCGAGGACCCGGACACGCTCGACGCGGTGCGCCGGCACCCGGATCGGCTGCTCGGCAGCTTCCAGGTGGATCCGACCGACGTGATGGCGGGCGTGCGCGGGTTGCGCCGGGCACGCGAGGAGGCGGGCGTCCTGGCCGCGACCTTCTTCCCGTGCGGCTGCACACCTCCGGTGCCGATCGACGACCGGCTGGCGTATCCGCTCTACGCGACCTGTGTGGAGCTGGGCCTGCCGGTGTTCGTGAACGCGGGCATTCCCGGTCCCCGGGTGCCGGCCGCCGCGCAGGAGGTGATGCGCTTCGACCGGGTCTGCTACGACTTCCCCGAGCTGACCGTGGTGCTGCGCCACGGCGGCGAGCCGTGGTGCGATCTGGCGGTCAAGCTGATGCTCAAGTGGCCGGGCCTGCACTGGTCCTCGTCGGCGTTCGCGCCCAAGCACTACCCGCGCGCGATCGTCGACTACGCGAACACGCGCGGGGCGGACAAGGTCATGTACGCGGGCTACTTCCCGTACGGGCTGACCCTGGACCGGATCTTCGCCGAGTTGCCCGGGGTCGGCTTCAAGGACGAGGTGTGGCCCAAGTTCCTGCGGACCAACGCCCTGCGGGTGCTCGGGCTCTGATCGGCCGGCCGGTGCTCAGCCCGCCGTCGGAGCCAGTGCGAGCGCCGCCTCGATCGGGTCGGCGCCGGGGCGGGGGTCGATGACGGCCAGGACCGCGACGGTGACGCCCGCCGCGACGTAGCGGGCGATCCGCGCCCGGCACTCGGCCGGTTCGCCGTGCACGATCAGGTCGTCGAGCACCGCGTCCGGGACCAGGTCGAGGGCCCGCTTGCGGTCGCCCTCGGCCCACGCCTCCCACATCGGCGCCAACTGCTCCTCGCGCCCGAGCCATCGGTGGAAGTCGGCGTAGACCGGGACGGTGAGGTAGGCGGTGATCATCCGTCGGCCGATCGCCCGCGCGGTGTCCCGGTCCCCCGTCGGCACGACGAAGATCCGCGCGACGATCTCCTTGTCCGTGCCGCCCTCGCGCACGTACGGCACCACACGTTCGACGTCCTTCGCGGAGAGCCAGTTCAGGATCGCGCCGTCGGCCTCGCGGCCGGCGAGTCGCAACATGCCCGGGCGCAGCGCGGCGACCAGGATCGGCGGCGGGCTCTGCGGCGGCCGGGACAGCCGGAAGCCGCGCACCGCGAAGGTCTCGTACTTTTCGGTGACCTTCTCCCCCGCGAACGCCGCGCGCAGGAACCGCACGGTGTCCCGCACCCGCTGATAGGGCCGGTCGAACTCGGCCCCGTTCCAGCCCTCGACGATCGGCGCGGAGCCGGCGCCCAGGCCCAGGTGGAAGCGGCCGGGGGCCACCTCGGCGAGCGCCGCCGCGCTCATCGCCAAAGTGGCCGGGCCGCGTGTGTACGGCGAGACGATCGCGGTGCCCAGGCGCACGTCCGGATCGGCGAGGGCCGCCACGGTGAGCGGGGTGAAGCCGTCCGAGCCGTCCACCTCGGCCGACCAGACGTCGGTGTAGCCGGCCCGGCGCAACTCGCGGATCAGACGGGGGTGTTCCGTGAGCGGGGCGTCGAGCGGAACGGTGATCCCGAAGCGGGCCTGATCCATGCGTGCTCCTCCGCGTACTCCCGAGACGGTCGTGGTGGTCGATCAGGACTACCACAGCGCGGGCGTGCGCACGACGCGCCGTTCAGGCTCCGCGCGCGTCGGCGGCCGGGCGGTCGGGCGGGAGGCGGACGAACAGCGTGCCGACGCCCGCGCTCGCGAACAGGGCCGCCAGTACGCCCCATCCGATGCCGCCCACCGCCTGGAGCAGTCCGGTGATCAGGATCGGGCCGAGCACATGGCGGCCGACGGAGCGACCCATGCCGAACGCGGCCAGGTATTCGGCCCGGCGGTCGTCCGGCGCGACGGCGTAGGACAACGTCCAGGCGGCCGACACCGCGATCACCTCGCCACAGGACAGCAGCAGCACGCCGATCGGGAACACCACGGCGGCGGGCGCCCGTTCGGCCGACCACAGCAGCAGACACGCCGCCGCGAGCAGCGCGCCGGCCGCCACCTGGCAGCGCCGCGCGGCGCGGACCGACATCGCGAGCCGGGCGGCCGGCATCTGGCACACCACGCCGAAGACGGTGTTGACCGCGTACAGCACGCCGAGCCAGGACGCGGACAACCCGCCTCGGGTGGTCAGCCACAGCGGGATGCCCAGATTGAGCACCGGCAACCACAGTTGGAGCAGCGTGTCGATCGAGGCCAGCCCCCACACCCGCCGATCGCGCAGCGCGCCCCATCCGGACACCCGCGCCGCCGCGCCCCGGGCCGGCGGCGCCGGGATGGTCGCGAGCAGTGCGGCCACCAGGACGAACGCGGCGGCGTTGACAAGCACGACCGCGCGGAACGCCGCCGCGTCGTCCAGGCCGATGGCCAGGCCGCCGAGCGGGGCGCCCAGGCTGATCCCGAGATTGGCCACCGTGCGGTAGGCGGCCAGGGTGCGCACCCGGTCGGCGCCGTCGGCGAGTTCGGCCACGAACGCCTGGGTGAGCGCGGACACGCTCTGGTCGGCCGTGGTGACCACGGCGACCGCGACGAGGAAGCCCCACCACTCGCCGACGGCCGCGTAGCCGGCGGTGCCGGCCGCGCGGGCCAGGTGCAGGGCGACCAGGGTGTTGCGTATCCCCACGAGGTCGGCGAGCCGGCCGATCGGCACCGCCGTACCGAGCGCGATCAGTCCGGCCAGGCCGAGGCCGAGGCCCACGCCGCCGGTGGACAGGCCGACGATCCGGGTGAAGTAGACGGCGGAGAACGCGACGAACAACCCCACGCCCAGGTAGTCGACCAACCCCACCCCGAGCAGCCGCCGCACCGGACGCCGGCCCCGGGCGTCGGCGCGGCCCCCTGCGGCCTCGACCTCGGTCGTGTCCTGCCCGACTTCCGGCCCGTGCACATTATTCTGTGTCATGGACACAGTATTTTGGACCCAAGGACACAATCGCGCCATGACCGATCCCGCCGAAGCCGTCGGCTACACCCTCGCCGCCAATCTCCGCGCCGCCCGGCAGGCCCGGGGCTGGCGGCTGGACGAACTCGCCGGCCGCTCCGGGGTGAGCCGCAACATGCTCCAGCAGATCGAGACCTGCCGGACCAACCCGAGCATCGCCACCCTGGCCCGAGTCTCGGCCACCCTCGGCATCCCGATCGGCCGGCTGGTCGAGCCGCCCGAGGAACTGGGCCACGTGGCCCGCCGCGACGACGCGCCGACCCGCCCCGGCGGCCGGGAGAGCGTGTTCCGGCTGCTGATCAACGACACCACCGCGCCGTTCACCGAGCTGTGGGAACTGCGCCTGGCGGCACACGACGAGGTGTCCGCCGACGCGCACCCGACCGGTACGCGCGAGCTTCTGCACGTGCACGAGGGCACGGTGACCGTCGAGGTGGGCGGCGCGACGTTCACCGTCGGCCCCGGCGACGCGCTGCGGATGCGCGGCGATCGGCCGCACGTGTATCGCAACACCCGCGCCGATCCGGTCCGGCTGACCATGACCGTGGTCTACGCGGGTGTGCCCGATCCCCGCTACCGGGAGGTCGGCGCCGCCGCCTCCCGGGGCACCGTGGCCTGGTAGCCCGCGAACAGCGGCACGTAGCCGGTGGGATCCGTCACCACACACGCGAACGGCCGGTCGAAGCACACCGGACGCGGCTTGGGCGTCCAGCTCACGGGGGTGAGCGTGACGGCGCTCACCGCCGCCGCCTCGACGCCCTCCTCGGTGACCCGCAGCAGCGACTGCTGGACCATCGCGTCGATCCGCACCGGCTCGTCGGTCGCCCAGCGAAAGTCCGCGGCGTCACCCAGCGGCGCCGTCACGCCCAGTGCCCGCAGCCGGGGCACCACGTCGAGCCGGGTGCGCAGCTCGAAACGCGGCACGGCCACCTCCACGGCCGCGCCCTCGTACGGCTTCCCCGTCTCGCGCGGCGCCCATCCGGCGGTGATCACCGACGCGGGCGGGGCCTGCGGCGGGCCGAGCGCGAAGCGCACCCGTGCGGGCCGCTCCCCCACGCACGGCAGCTCCACCACGGTGACCTCGCCGTCGCGGCCGTCGATCGTCCACACGTCGGCGGCGGGCACCTCCCGGTGCATCATCGGGACCGGCACCCGGGTGCCGTCGGCGGCGTGGAACGGCCGATCGCGCGTGCGGGCGGGATCGAACGCGTCCCGCCAGCGGGCGCGCAGCGCGAGCGCGCCGACCACGAGCAGCCGCGTCGCTTCGGAGATCCGCACGGGTATCCGCTCGATCAGCCCATCCGTGGCCCGCGCGACCCAACGGTCCAGCGCGGCCGAATCCACCGGCGACCCGAATTCGACCTCCGCCAGCGCGGCCCGGAACTCGGCCCGCAGCGGCGCCGCGCTCCACACGCCGGTGGCCACCGCGAGCGCCTCGATCCCGGCCAGCTCACGCGCCACCGCGTCCACCACGGGCGCCGCCTCCGGCCAGGCGAGACCGACCACGTCGGCCAACTCCTCGGCGGTGTCCCCGTCCGCGCCGACGGCCGGCACCGCGAGCGCCAGCCACAGGCCGGTCGGCGAGCACACCACGTCGCCACCGGCCGCCCGCACCCCGGCGTCGCTCAGCAACGCGTCGAGCAGACGCGAGGCCAGCTCCCGTACGGCGCCCGCGTGTTCGCGCAGAGCCGGTTCCATCTGATCACCCTTGTCGTCGCCACGTGGTCGCTGCCCGGAGGTGTTCGGTGTCCCCCCGGCCGAGGAGATGTATGCCTCCCGACCGTAGTGTCGTGCGTCATGGACGACTTCGGCGGGGACGTGGAGCTGCGCAGACTCATCGACCGTCAGGCGATCCGCGACGTGGTGTCGCGGTACTGCCGGGGCATCGACCGGATGGACCTCGACGCCGTCCGCGCGTGCTACCACCCCGACGCCACCGACGAACACGGCGCCTTCACCGGGACGGTGGACGAATACCTTGCGTGGATCGGGCGATTGCTCCCCCGATACACCTCGACCATGCATCTGACCGGCAACCACCTGGTGGACTTCCGCGACGACACGCCCGATCTCGCCCGTTCGGAGACGTACGGGATCGCCTTCCACCGCAGCGCCGACCCGGCGCCGCGCGGCAACCTGACCACCGGCTTCCGCTACATCGACGACTTCGCCCGGCGCGACGGCGTGTGGCGGATCGCCCGCCGGGTGGCCACCACCGAGTGGGTCCGGGTCGACGACGCGGCGGGGCAGTGGCCGGTGCCCGAGGGGCTGCGCACGGGCCGACGGGATCGCACCGACGCGGTGTACGCGCCGTTCCCCGCCGACCCGGGCCCGCCTGCCTGATCGGCCTCAGCCGATCGGCTCCGCCGCCTCCACTGCCCCGACCGGATCCACTGCCTCGACCGGATCCACCGGCTTGCGGAACACCCGGGTCGCGTGGATCTCCCCGACGATCTGCGGTGCGTCCGGCTCCTGCGGCACCGGCAGCCCGGGCCGCAGGTGCTCCTCGACCGAGATGTACTTCAGCCCCGCCCGCAGGTCGGCGTCGTTGCGCAGTCGCACCACCAGCGGGAACTCGGCCAGCGCCGTGGTGTCGAACAGCCCCGTGGTGTACACCAGTTGCACCCCGAGCGCATCGGCCACCGCGCGCTGGAGCTCCAGCAGATACGACGCGTTGGCCCGCCCGATCGGGTTGTCCAGGAACAACGTCCCGGCGTGCCGGTGCCGGGCCCGGCCGCGGTCGTTGCTGCGCAGCGCCGCCATCGTGCAGTAGAGCGCGATCGCGGCGGTGAGCAGCTGGCCGCCGGAGAACACGTCGCCCATCTGCCCCACCGGAACCCGTTCGGCCCGCAACACCGAGTCCGGCTTCAGGATCTCCACCTGCACCCCGCGCGGGCGCAGCGCCGCGTGCACCCCGCGCAGCAGCAGCGTCATCCCGTCCCGCCGCACCCCGCCGACCGTGCCGTCGCGCCCGCGCCGGATCGTCCGGGTCGCCTCGTCGACCACCTCGCCCAGCGCCTCGACCAGGGCCGCCGCGTCCGGCTCGTCGAAGCGGATCCGCAGGAACTCCTGCCCGGACCACTCGCCCAGCTCCTCCGGCAGCCGGGACAACCGCTGCGCGGCGCGCAGCGTGGTCAGCGCGGCCTCGACCATCCCGCGCATCCGGTCCACGATGCTGTCCCGGTTGCGTTCGATCTGGCGCAGCTCGTCGGTGAGCACCCGCAGGCGCGGCGCGAACGCCGCCGACCAGGCGGGCGCGTGCTCGGCGAGCGCGGCCGGCGGCAGTTCCCGGATCTGCTGCCGCGCGGGCATCCGGACCTGCTCGAACCGGGTCGCGCCCGCGTGCCGCACCAGCGTCTCGGTGCGCTCGCGGACCTGGGCCTCGGCGGCGGACAGGTCGGCCGCGGCGGCCCGCAGCGCGCGCCGGCACGTGGTCGCCGCGTCCCGCGCGTCGGCGACCGGACCCGCGAACGGCGTCGCGGCCGGCTGCTCGGGGTCCACCGGCACCGCCGGCAGGGTGTCCGTGAGGGAGGCCGCCACCTCGCCGAACGCGCCGGCCGCGTGCTCCGCGTCGGTGTGCTCGCGCACCAGGCGCCCGTGCGTCTCGCGGGCCGACGCGACCTCCTCGGTCCGCGTCGCGTGTTCGGCGCCGGCGGCCCGCAACAACTCGTGCGCGTGTGCGCCGTCGCGGGGGCGCTGCTCCTCGGGCAGGTCCAGGTGGTGCTCGCGGCCCTCGGCGGGCGCGTGCCGCTCCACCTCGCCGCGCAGTCGGCCGAGCAGTTCGCTGGCCGCGTCGGCGCGCCCCTCCAGGGTGCGTACGTGGTCCTCGGCGCGACCGGCGGCGGCCAGGCGCGAGGGGCCGTCGGAGCCGTCGAATCCGTCGAGCAGCTCGGCGGCCTGTCGGCGCACCTTGGCGGTGAGCCGGTCCAGGGTGGACTGCGCGGCCGACTCCTCGCTCTCCGCGCGGGCCTGCTCGGCCCGCAGGTCGGCGCCCACGCCCACCTTCTCGTACAGCGCGCGGGCGGTGCGGTACGCCTCGCGCAGCGCGGGCAACGACGCCCGCGCGGCGGCCTCGTCGGCCGCCTCGTCGGCGCCCGGCTCCTCGGACGCGCCGGTGATCTCGGCGCGTTCCTCACGCAGCGCGCGGGCGGTGCGGCGCGCGTCGTCGGCCGAGCGCTGCGCCTGCCGGCGGTCCTCGTCGGCGGTGCGGGCCAGCAGCCGGTCCGCCTCGGCGCCGGCCTCGTGTTCGGTGGTCTCCTGCTCCAATTCGCGGATCCGGCGCGCCCACCCGGCCCGCTCGCGCAGCCGAAAGGCGAGCCCGGCCAGCGCGTCGGCGCGGCGGCGCGCGGTCTGCGCGGCGTCCATCCGCCGATCGCGCCGATCCACCGCCTGCGCCCGGTCCTGCTCGGCGGTCACCGCGGCGATCTCGGCGGCCTCCCCCGCGGCCTGCGCGGCGGCCAACTCGACCCGCGCGTCGGCGACCGCCTCGAACAGTTCGTCGAGCCGGCCCGCCGGACACGCCGCCCGCCACGTCGCGAGGCGTCCGGCCAGCGCCCGATCGGCCTCCAGGCGCGCGGCCCGCTCGCGGATCGCCTCCTGCCGCTCGCCCGCCCGCCGGCGCAGCGCGTCCCGCTCGGTGTCGGCGGCCCGCTCGTCGTGCATCGCCGGGTTCGGCGGCACCAGGAACGTGTCCGCCCGCTCCTCGCCCGGCTCCAACAGCGCCTGCGGGGTACCCACCGCCACCGCCGAGCGCGGCAGCAGCGCGGCCTCGGCCAGCACGTCGCGGGCCCGGTCCATCGCGTCGTGCATGGTGACGATCACGCCGTCGACCAGCTGCGGGCGAGCCGCGAGCACCGCGGCGTGCCGCTCGGCCGGCACCGACTGGGCCAGGTATCGCCAGCCCGGCAGGGCCGGAATGCCGTGCTCGCCCAGGAGTTCGACCGCGGCCAGCACGTCGGGGCCGGCGGGCAGCAGGCCGCCGTCGCCCAGCGCGGCCAGGATCCGCGAGTCGTCGGCGGCGCCGGTGCGCAGGTGGAACAGGGTGCGCTCGCCGTCCACGACCGCCTCGGCGAGCAGTTCGCGCAGCACGTCGGCGGCCCGGTCGAAGGTGCGCGCGGCCTGCTCGCCGATCGCAGTTTCGGCGTCGGGGCCCAGCAGTTCGCGCACCCTCGGCTCGGCGGCCAGCGCCGTCGCGTTGTCGTGCACGGCGGTCAGGTCGGCCTCGGCCACGCCCAGCCGGTCCGCCGCCCGGGCCGCGGCCAACTCGGCCCGGCCGCGCGCGGATTCGGCCTCGCGCACCCGCGCCGCCGCCTGTTCGGCCGCCGCCCGGGCCTCGGTCCAGGCGGCGGAGGCGGCCTGCTCCTCGTCCGAGGCGCGCGCGGCGGACTCGGCCGGGTCGCCGTCGTCGTCGATCCAGCCCGCCTCGACCGCGAGATCGAGTTCGGCGCCCACCTCCACGAGCCGGCCGCGCAGATGCGCCGCCTCGCTGCGGGTGCGCTGCGCCTCGGTCGCGGCGGTGGTGGCGGCCCGCTGCGCCCGCTCGCCCCGCTCCTGGAGTTCGGCCGCGCGCCGCTCCTCGGTGTCCGCCCGGCCCTCCGCGCCGGCGGCGGCCGCGTGCAGCGCGCGTACCAGCGCCGAGGCGGCGTCCTGGCGGGCGGCTAGGGCCGGCGCGGCGTCCCGCTCGGCGGCCCGGATCGCCACGTCCACCCGCTCGGCCCGGTCCACCGCGGCCCGGTGCCGCAACACCGCCTCGGTGGCCAGCCAGGCCGCGTGCAGCCCGCGCGCGTCGCCGAGTTCGCGCTTGATCCGGGCGGCGTCCTTCTCCGCGGCGGTCAGCCGCATGCCCGCGTGCCGGTGGGTGATCTCGGCGGTGACAAGCGCGGCGTGCGCCCGGGCCCGCTCGGCGGCGTCCACGGCCGCGGCGGAGTCGGCCACCCGCCGGGCCAGTTCGGCCGCCCGCTCGCGCTCCCGCTCGGCCCGGGCGCCCAGTTCGCGGCCGAGCCCGCGCGCGGCGTCCTCGGCGTTGCGGTGCACCGCGCGTACCCGGGTGCGCCGCGAGGCGGCCTCGCCGACCGCGTCCAGGAGTTCCACCGCGCCCTCGACGAAGTCCCGCTCGGCGGTCAGCTCGGCGCGCTGGGCGAGCTTGACCGCGAACCCGTCGACCAGGTCGGCGAGTCCGTCGGTGTCGGCCGGGTCGGAGACCGCGCGAAGGAGCAGGTCGACGAAGTCCGCGTCGTTCTTGACCGCGAACAGGCCCGCCGCCTCGCCCTCGTCGGCGTTCATCTCGCGCTGGTAGCGGAACAGTTCCGGGTCCAGGCCGAGCACGTTCAGGTGCTCGATCCAGCGGTCGTGGATCTCCTCCCAGACCACGTCCACGTCCGGGTAGACCTTGTGCAGTTCGGTCATCGCGTCGCGGAAGCCGCGCATGGTCCGCCGCCGCCCGCCGACCTGCACCGGCAGCCCGTCCAGGGTGAGCCCGGGCCCGGGTCGGAAGGAGTACCAGCTCTCCGCGAACTTGCGCGGGTCGGAGGAGACCTGTCGGCCGCGCCACTCGCTGACCTTGCCGACCACGACCGTCTCGCCGGTGAGCACGTGCTGCCATTCGAGCGCGACATGCCCGCAGTCGTCGGCCAGCAGGAACTTGCGCAGCACACCCGAGCTGGCCCCGCCGAGGGTGTTGCGGTGTCCGGGCAACATCACCGAGAAGATCAACTTGAGCAGGACCGACTTGCCGCCGCCGTTCTCCAGGAACAACACGCCCGCGGGCGCGGGTCGGCGCGGCGGCCCGACGGGCTCGCCCTCGAACAACTGCGCCTGCCTGGGCGCCGGGTCGGGCACGGGCGCACCCACCCCGCGCAGGTCGAGCACGGTGTCGGCGTAACGCGCACCGGCGGGCCCGATGGAGAACAGGCGGACCCGGGACAGCTCGTACATCGGCGGTCAAATCTCTCTGGTCGAAACACAGGACGGAACAGGTCGAATAAACGGGGCGAAACGCGCACGTCACGCGACACCCGAAACAACGCACACGCGGACGAACGGGCGAAGGGGCGAAGGGGCGAACGGACGGCGCGAGGCGCACCCGGCGCGGCACGCGCGGACGGTCGGGACCCGCGCCGTGCCGGTCGCCGCCGCCCCGGCGCGCGGTCAGACGCCGTGGAAGGGCAACCCGGCCCCCGGCACCAGTTCGCCGTCGACCGCGGCGGCCAGCAGGCTCGGGCTGCCGTCGGTGACCGCCACCACGCCCAGCTCCAGCAGCTCCGACATCGCCGCCGAGCCGGCCGTGTCGCGGACCTGGAGCTGGTAGCGCGCCGTGGTGCGATAGGTGCCGCCGCCGTCGTCGGAGACCCGCTGGAGGAAGCCGGAGTCGACCAGGAACGCCACCGCCTTGGCCACGATGCCCACGGTGGAGGCGGCGAGCCGGCGGGCATCCTTGGTCGCGCCGGTGGCGCTGCGTCTGGCGTAGACCCGCCAGGCCGCCTCCAGGCTCGGCCCGTCCACCTCGGGGTCGCTGATCTCGCCGCGCAGTTCGGCGCGTTCCTCCAGGCGCCGGCAGGCCTGGCGGACGAAGGCGTCCACGCCGTGCACGCTGAGCCGGCCCACGTAGGCGTCGTCGGCCAGGTCTTCCGGGCGCGGGAAGGCCATCGCGGCCACCGCCAGGTGGGCCAGGCCGTGCAGGAAGCGGTCGGCCGACTCGGTGCCGGCCCGGCGTGCGTAGTCGCCCATCCGGACCGCGAACACCGAGTCCTCACCGGCGGTCACCGCCATCCCGGCGCGCGGCGACACCTCCAGGACGACCAGACCCAGACCCGCCGCGACGGCCGCGGCGAGCGCCGCGAAGCGCGGATCCTCGCGGTGTCGGCGGATCAGGTCGGCGTATTCCGCGTCGCGCGCCGGCAGCAGTTTGGGCTGGAGGCCGAAGGCGACCAGGCGGGCCGCGTCGCCGACGTCGGCGGAGGTGATCGGGGCGGCGTCGGCCGCCGTGTCGTGGGTCATCCGGGGGTGGGCCCTTCCGGCTCGGGTCGCGCGCCGGTCAGAACCGCCGTGCCGATGATCAGGTCGGCGCCGCCGACCTCGGGGTCGTCGAGTTCGGTGCCGTCGTCGACGGCCACCAGCAGGGTGTGATCGCCCTGGCGCAGCGCGGTGCCCACCGGCGGCGAGGCGGCGTGGAACGCGAGCAGCGCGACCAGGTAGCCGAGGTCGGGATCGGCCTCGCGGGCCTCGGCGAGCAGCCCGGACAACCGGCGCGGGGTCTCCGGCGGAATGTCCAGGAGCAGCGCCGCCGCGTCGTGCTGGCCCTCGCTGTACCGGCTGTCGTCGGGGGTGAGCGACACGTCGGGCTCGGGCAGTTCGGCGCCGAGGTGGTCACGCGGCGCGGGCGGGGTGAGCAACATCTCGGTCAGATCGTGCAGGCGCACCGCCACGGGGGTGCGCAGGCCGGTGCCGGCGGCGAAGAACCGGTCGCTCACCCGGCGCGCGTCGCCCACGGGCAACTCCAGGAGCGGGCGCAGCAGTTGCCCGTACAGGTCGAGCCCGGTGCGGGTGCTCGGCGCGGCGAACGCCTGCCGGTCCTGCTCGGCCCGGAACAGCGGTCCGGCCTCCATCAGCCGGGTCTGCAACTGGGTGTGCCGGCGGATGCAGTCCTGCACGATGTCGACCAACTCGGCCGCGCCGCGCTTGCGCTCGCTCTCCTCGGCCTCGTCCCGGGCCCGGCGGATGTTGATCAGGATCGCGTTCTCGTGCCGGTAGCGGTCCGCGACGTGGTCGAACGCCTCGTCGATCAGGTCCGGCACGGCCTGGAGCCAGTCCACGGCGCGCACGTTGCGCCGGGTGGCGTCCAGCGCGCGGCGCAGCGATTCGGCGTACTGCACGGTGCGGTAGCGGGCCTGCTCGGCGGCGAACCTGGCCTCGGCGAGCCGGCCGCGCCGGATCAGGTGGTCGAGTTTGACGTCGGCGGCGATCTGCGCGCTGGTCACGTCGGTGTCGAGGGCGCCGACCAGGACGTTGATCGCCTCGTCGGTGGCGCGCAGGAAGATGTGCCCGTCGGGGCCGGGGACCTCTTCGAGGAGCTTGAAGTCGTAGTCGCGCCGGATGTATTCACCCTCACGGGTCCACATGCCGTAGACGGCGCGAAAGCCCCGGTCGACGCTGCCGACGTTGATCAGGTTCTCCAGGACCCAGCGGGCGACGCGCTCGTATTCGGCCGGGTCGCGCCCGGGGGCCTGGGCGGCCACGCGCGGGCGGAGCCGGCTCACGATCTCGTCGTGGTCGGCGCCGGTGTCGAAGTCCATCGTGACCGTGACCAGGTCGATCGCGGCGAGGCCGAGTTCGGCCATCGCGTAGACGGTGTACTCGCCCGCCAGGTTGGCCTTGCGCGCCTCCAGGTCGTGCAGCGGCGCGGTGCAGGCGAGGGCCTTGAGGCGGCGGGCCAGGCCCTCCTCGGTCACCCCGGAGCGGGGGTGCGCCGCGCCCGGGGGCAGCGCCGGGCCGGCGGGCGGCGGCAGCTCCCCGGGCCGGACGGCTCGGGCGGAAACGGTCATGGGAGTAGAGCCTAGGACGTTCGGCCGACAGCTTCGGCGCCCGCCCACCCCGGATGGGGCCGAACGGGGGCGGGGTCGGCCGCGGGCCGGCTACATCCGGCTCACATCTCGCTCAGCCTGGCCTTGGCGGCGGTGCGCACCTCGGCGTGCTCGGCCGGGTCGCCCGCGAGCCGGCGCAGTCGCGTCACGGCCTCGGGGCGGCGCGCGTCCACGTGGCGCGCGGCGATCAGTCGGGTGTCGGCCTGGCAGTCCCAGAGGGCTTCCACGGCCGTCTCGGCGGCGAAGGTGGGCTCTATCCGGGCGAGGGTCTCCACGGCGCAGGCGCGCAGTCCGGCGGAGGCGGCGTCGCGGTAGACGTCGCGGATCAGGTCGAGCGCGTCGACGAGGGCGAGGCGCCCTATGCCGGTGACGAGGTCGCACAGCCGGAAGTGGTCGGCCTGGTCGGCGCCCGCCGCGCCGACCGGGGGCACCGCGGCCACCTTGGCGCGCAGCGCGTGCAGCAGAATCGGTCCGTCGGCCGGTTCCCCGGCACCGGCCAGTATCCGCACGGCCACCTCGCCGAGCAGGTCCTCGCGGGCGGCCCAGGTGCGGGCCCGGGCGACCGCGGCGGGGGTGCGCAGGCCGCCGATGGCGTGTGCGGCGGCGAGCCGCACCCCGGTGGGCGCGTCGGGCGCGAGCGCACCCTCGGCCAGGTCGAGCAGCGCGCCGTCGCCCTGTTCGCCGAGGTAGCGCAGCGCGGCGGCTCTGGCGCCGTCGGGTCCGGCCCAGGCGGCGGCCAGGATCGCGCCGCGGTGCTCCGGCCCGGCGACGGCGGCGAGCCGTCGGCCGCAGGCGAGCGCTTGGCGTGGGCCGTCGGCGGCCTCGGCGAGCACCTGGTCGACGGTCTGCGCGGGCGCGGTCGGCGGTGTGCCGGGGCGCACGGAGCGGGTCAACTCCCAGCGCCACCAGTCCAGGTCGACCTGTTCGACGACGGCGCGCACCCGCTCGTCCTCGGCCGCCCAGATCCGCCACGGGCGCATGCCGGTGGAGCGCTTGACGCAGTCGTAGAGTTCGTCGTCCTCGCCGCGCTCCAGCACGACGTCGAGCATGCCGGTCAGCGCCGCGTCCCGGCCGATGGCGGCGAGCCGGTCCAGCGCCTCCGGCCAGTCGCGGCCCTCCTCGACGTAGGCGCGCAACAACTCGGTCGCGTCGGTGCGGCCGAGGCGGGCGAGCGTGCCGAGGACGGCGAGCGGGAGCGCGGTGCGGTCCGCGTCCTCGTCGGTCCAGTCCTCCTCGCACAGCAGATGTCGGGCGAGGCCGTCGAGGCCGGCGTCGAGGTCCGCGTACAGGCGCGCGTAATAGAGCGAGCGGGACTCGGTGGCCGGAACGGCACGGGGATCGCGGACCACGCAACCGTCGAGCGCGTCGAGCACGGCGACGCGGTCGGCGACGAGGGCCCGCCGGGCGCCCTGTCCGTGGCCCCTGCGAAGCAGGCCGAGGAGGGCGTCATGCGAGGTGATGACCGGATCGAACATGCCGCAAGCATCGGTGGCCGGCAACCCTGGAGCAACAGGATTTAGGACACATGTACCCGTTGCCCGTTGTTTCGGCGAACCACGGAGCGCCGTTGTCACCGTTTCGTCACCCGAAGCCACGAACTGTACCGCCCCCGTTGGCCCGCCGGCCGCCGGGGTATGCGAGGGGGCCGGCCGGGTGCGGGGACCGCCCGGGCAGGTGCGGGAGGCGGCCCGGGGGGTGGGGGAAGCCGCGCAGGTGTGTGTGGACGGCCGGGCGGGTCTGCGGCGGCGGGCATCCGGGCGCGACAGCCGGGTCCGCGAGACCGGGCACCCAGGCATGCGCAAGCCGACAACCGAGCCCACGAAACCCGGCACCCAGGCACGCGCGAGCCGACAACCGAGCCCACGAAACCCCGCACCCAGGCATGCGCAAGCCGGCGGCCGAGCCCACGAAACCCGGCACCCAGGCATGCGGGAGCCGGCGGCCGGGTCCGGAAAGGTGCGCCTTGGGTGCGCGGCGGCTGCGGCCGGGTCCGCGGGATCGGGCCTCGGGTGGGCGAAGGCCGACGACCGGGGCCGCGAGGGCGGCCCCGGGGCGGTCAGGGTTGCTTGGGGACCGGGATGCGCGGGCGGTCGCGACGGACGGTGCCGTAGTCCTCGCCGTCGAGCGGGCCGAGCACGCGCGCGGGTACGAAGGACTCCATGGCCCACGCCCGCGTCTCCACGTCGGCGGCGAAGCCGTACGCCCCCCATACGGGCCAGCGCACGCGGGCGCGCCAACTGCCGTCCCGGTACTGGTGCCAACTCACCAGGGTGACCTCGAGGTGCTGCCCGTCCGGGAGGACCATGCGCACCCGGGGGCCGGTCGGGTGCGCATCGGCCTCCTTGCGGCGCTCGCCGACCCGGCTCGGCGGCGGCGGCTCGCGAACGCCGAGCGGTTCCGTGGCCGGCGTGGGCGAGTCGCCGCCGACGGCCGGATTCCGTACTGCTGCGGTCTGGCTGCTCACGCGGCCATTGTGCGGCGCCGGAACGATCCGCCGGCCGAAACGCGTCGCCGCGCGCACGCGTCCCACCCGTACGGCGCACGGGGGCGCCACGCGGATGGGACGTGTGGGGGGGTGCGTCCGGTCAGGAGACCACCCGGAGTTCGGCCGGACCGACCACGCTCAGCCCGAGCACCGCGGCCAGGTCCTCGACGAGGTTCGCGGCCTGGTCCGGAGTCAGTCGTTCCACCGTCCACTCGTCGGTGGGCCGGCCGTGCTCGTCGGTGTGCGGGCCGAATCTCAACTCGATCGGACGTTCGGCGTCGGCGGACGGCAGCACCGGAACCCGGGCCACCAGGGTGACATTGTTCGACATGACGTCGACTCCCTTCGGAGAGCGAAAACGATCGCCGCTGTCATTGCCGGTCACTCCTCACGCTCGCATCGGACACGGACGGTGTCCAGGTGCATCCCGGTGTCACAAGGAGCGTGCCGGGCGCGCCTCGACGCACCGAAAAGCCCCGGCGCGCACCGCGCGCCGGGGCTTCGCTTCCGTCGACCGGTCGTGTGGGGGACCCGGGAGGAGGGCCCGCATGACCCCCGGGAGGGGCCCGCATCGGTCGGAGGTCGGCTAGCCGAAGAAGGCCTTCACCACCGGACCCGCCGCCGAACCACCGGACTTGCCCTTCTCCACGAGCACCGCGACCGCGACGTCGTCCTTGAACGCGATCATCCAGCCGTGGGTCAGGGTCTCGCCCTTCTCGTCGAACTCGGCGGTGCCGGTCTTGGCGCCCACCGTGCCCGGGATGCCCTGGAGCATCTTGCCCGAGCCGTTCGCCACCACGCCCTGCATCAGCGCCTTGAGCTGGCCGGCGATCGACGGGTCCAGGGGATGCGAGGGCACCCGGCCCGGCACGTCATCGGGCGCGAGCACCGGCTGGTTGAACTTGCCGGAGGCGATCGTCGCGGCGACCGAGGCCATCACCAGCGGGCTGGCCAGCACCCGGCCCTGGCCGATCATCGACGCGGCCTTGTCGTTCTCGCTGTTCGCCGGCGGCACCGAGCCGTCGAAGGTGACCGTGCCGACGTCCCACTTGGCGCCGATCCCGAACTGGTCGCCGGCCAGCTTGTTCAGCGTGTCGTTCTGGATCTTGCCGCGGTTGCCGATGAAGGCCGTGTTGCAGGACTGCGCGAAGTCGTCCTGGAACAGCGCGTCGGGCATCGGCTTGAGGCCGTCGTAGTTCTTGAACGTCTGCCCGTTGACCACCAGCGTGTTCTCACACGCCACCTTGTCGGTCGGCTTGATGCCGGCCTGCAACAGCGCGCCCGAGGAGACGGTCTTGAAGGTCGAGCCCGGTGGGTAGCGCCCGGTGAAGGCACGATTGTCGCCGTTGGACGGGGTGTTCGCGGCGGCCAGGATCCCGCCCGATTTGGCGTCGAGCACCACGATCGAGGCGTTGTTGCCGCCGGTCACCGACTTGAGCGCCTTCTCGGCCTGGTCCTGCACGCCCGGGTCCAGGGTCGTCTTCAGCGACTCCGCCGGCTTGCCCTTGACGTCGACCAGGGTCGCCTTCTCCGCGCCGCCCGCGTCCACGATGGTGATCTTCAGGTCGGCGACGCCGGCCAGCTTCTTCTCGTAGCGGTACTGCAGACCGGAGGCGCCCACCTGGTCCGCCGACGAGGCGCTCGGGTCGGCGTTCTTGAGCAGGTCGGCGTTGTCGCCCGAGGCGACCGTGCCGACGATCTGCTTCGCCACGTCACCGGATTGGGTCGCCCCCTCCTTGACCTGGATGCCGCCCAGACCGGCCAGCTTGACCTGGCCGCCGCCGTCCCACTTGTCCTTGCGCAGCGTCACCAGGGGCAGCGACTGGTTCGGATCCGCCGCCGCGACCCGGCCCTTGAGCTTGGGGATGTCCAGGTCGAACATCGGGTCCGACAGCGCCGCGTACAGCGCGTCCGCGTTGGTGATCTTGGCCGGCCACAGGGACAACGCCACCACGGGCGTCGTGGTGGCCAGCGACTTGCCCGTGCGGTCCAGGATCTCGCCGCGCTTGGGCAGCGTACGATCCCGCTTGATCTTCCCGTTGTCCGCCAGTTGCGGGTGCACGATGGTCTGGGTCCAGTGCACGGTCGTCTTGCCGTTCGCGGTGACGATCGGAACCGTGGACGCGATCTTGACCGGGTCCGCCACCCCCTTGAGGGTCAACGTCGCGTTGTACGCGAGCGTGGCCGGCGCGTTGTCCTTGCCCTTGGTGTAGGTGCCGGCCTTGTACTCGGCCTTGACGATCCCCAGCTGCTTGTTCGTGGTGTCGAGACCCTGCTTGGCCGTGGCGGGGTTGTCCGTGAAGGACGCCGCCTTGGTCAGGTCGCCGCTCTGCCACGCGGTCAGGAAATCCCTGGCCGTCGTCTCCGATGTGTCCTTCTTGTCTTCTCCGCCGCTGCACGAGGTCAGCCCGGCGACCACGACGACCGACACCATCAACGGCACGGCCGACGGCAACCGTCGCATCCTGCTGCCCACCAGATTCCTCCCGTACGTTCCGCGAACCCCCGACAACCGCCGGCGGCCTCCGGTCACGCTACCGGGGGCGCCGGGGCGAATCGGTCATCGGGCAGGTGTACGAGCCACTTGTGACCTGGTTGTTGAGGTGCTCCGAACGAGGGAGTGAGGGATCGCCCTCAACCCTGCGCGAACGGGAGCCGAATTCCCGGCGGGAGGAAACCGGTCTCCCATCCGATGCGTCGGTAGGAGCAAGAGGGTCAGCCGGGACGGGGGCCCCGCTTTGACCGTTGGCACCGTCGAGCAGGAGGAGAACGGGGCGATGGGGACCACACGGATCGCCATACCGACACCACCGCGTTACGGGTGGCAGGAGGACGCGGCATGCAGGGGCCTGGACGCCGGCCTCTTCTTCGGCGACGACCAGGAGCGACCCGGCGAGCGCCGGGCGCGCGAGCGGGTCGCCAAGAAGGTCTGCATCTCCTGCCCCGTGCGGCGGCGCTGCCACGAGCACGCGATGTCGGTCCCGGAACGCCGAGGTGTGTGGGCGGGTCTCGGCGAGACCGAACGCGCCGCGCTGTTGCGCGAGCAGGAGCAGGAGCAGGGGCAGGAGCACGACCGGGAGGAGACCACGACGGCGGCCTGACCGAGCCGACCGTCGGGTCCCGCCGCGGACGCCGGTGACCGGGGGGTCACGCCGGCAGATCGTCCTCGGTGAGCAGACCACGCACGTCCAGTCGAGTGCGCACGTGCGGTGCGCAGGCGTCCACCACCACCGCGGCGCCGATCCATTCGGCGCCGGCCTCGGTGACCATGCGGCGCACCGCGCTCGCCTGTGCGCCGGTCTCGAGCCACTCGTCGACGAGCAACACCCGGTCGCCCGGGCGGAACAGCCGGCCCGGGACCACGAGGGTGAGGCCGCCGTCCTGGTATTCGGGCGGGGTGGCGGCACGCAGCATGGGATCGGCGGCGGGCCCCCGGTGCTCGCCCACGATCCGTCGATCCTTGCGGATCTCCACGAAGCCGACGCCCAGATGCAGCGCGGTGATCGGACCGAGGACGAGGCCGCGCGTCTCGATGCCAACAATCAGCGTCGGCCGCGCATCGGCGTGCAGGGCGCCGAGGCCGGGGCCGAGCATCGCGAGCAGTTCGGGGTCGTGCCACCACTCGGACGCGTCGGCGAAGGTGCCCCACGGGGTCTCCCGCCAGGTGAACGCGTCGGCAAGTCGCCGCGCGACGGCTCCCAGACCGCCCTGACGACCCGTCACCTCGACGCCACCCCGTCTCGTCCCCCGTATCGATCTTCAACCGAAGAGCCTACCGGGACGCCCAAACCCCCACGCTCGGCCCATTCGGCACACGGAGGTTGGGACGGCACGCGATCGATACGCACACGGGCCTGTCCGCCCAATGCTTGCCACACGCGGCGCGGGCCGGCGCCGGGTGCGGCGCGCGATCTTGGGCGGCACTCGGTTGCCTCGCGCAGGCCGCGACAGCCGTTGGCGCGCGGACCCGGGCACCTGCCGTTGGTGCGCGCAGGCTTGGGCGGCCTGGGGTTGGCGCACGCGGGGTTGGGCCGTCCGCAGTCGGTACGCGCGAGCTTGGGCCGCGCTCGGTTGCCACGCGCGGGCTTCGGCGCGCCCTGGTTGCTGTACGCGGCTTGAGCTGCCTGCGATCGGTGCGGGCGAGCTTGGGCCGCGCTCCGTTGCCGCACGCGGGCTTGAGTAGCCTGCGGTTGCCGCGTCGCTTGGGCCGCCCGCGATGGACGCGCGGGTTTGGGCCGCGTTCTTCGCCGCACGCGGACCGGCCTGCGGTTGCCGCGCGGGCTGGGGTGGCTTGTGGTTGCCGGCTGTGGGCGACGGGAGTCGGGTGCCTGGCTGCCGTCGCCCTGTGGTCAGTCGGCGTCGGGGCGGTCCAACGGCTGTTCGACCAGGGCCAGTACGCGGCTGGCCATGAATCGTGCCGTGCGCACCACCGTGCCCGTCCGGGTCAGTTCGCTCACCTCGACCACGCCGCGCCGGACCGCGACATCGAGCCGGCGCCCCGCGCGGGTCGCGGTCATCTCGTAGGTTTTGGTGCTGTCGCCCGCGTCGACCACTATCTCGACCCGATCGCCCTTCATTCGTGCCCCCTTCGACCGATTACCTCCATCTTCTCCCACAGGTCCGACATCGACGGGCGCTGCGGCGGGGTGGTCCGGCGCCGACTCCGGGGCGCCTTACCGCGCCGGGCGCCGGGGTTCCTCTAACGTGTCTCGCACAGGGGATTCGGGCAGACGAAACCCGGACGACGGCACCACGCGAGGGGATCGGGCACACATGACGATGGTGCGGCTGCGACGGCAGGATCCGCGCATCGTCGGTTCGTATCGGTTGCTGCGTCGTCTCGGTGCCGGCGGCATGGGCGTGGTCTACCTCGGAGTGGACCGGCACGGCACCCGGGTCGCGCTCAAGCTGATCCGCCAAGAGCTGGCCGGGAACCCGGAGTTCCGCTCCCGCTTCGCGCGCGAGGTGGCCGCGGCGGCGATGGTGCGCGGCAACCGTACGGCCGCCCTCGTGGACGCCGACGCGGGCGCCGAGCGGCCCTGGTTGGCCACCGTGTACGTGCCCGGCCCGTCCCTCCAGCGCCGGGTCGGCGAACGCGGCCCGATGGGTTGTCTGGACCTGGCCCGGATCGGCTCGGCGGTGGCCGACGGCCTGGTGTCGGTACACGCGGTCGGCGTCGTGCATCGCGACGTGAAACCGTCCAACATCCTGCTGTCCCCCGACGGTCCGCAGATCATCGACTTCGGCATCGCCTACGCGGACGGCGCCGGCACCCTGACCGTCACCGGAACGGCCGTCGGCTCACCGGGATTTCTGGCCCCCGAACAGGTGCGCGGGCAGACCGTGACGCCGGCCACCGACATCTTCGCGCTCGGCGTCACGCTGGCCTACGCCGGGCGCGGGGCACCGCCGTTCGGGTCGGGGCCGGTGGACGCGCTGCTGTATCGGGTCGTACACGAGGAACCCGACCTGGAGGGTGTGCCGGAGCAGGTGGTGCCGTTGATCTCGGCGTGCCTGTCCAAGGATCCGCGGATGCGGCCGACGGCCGAGCAGGTCCGCGAGCGGCTGGCCGCGATCGCCCGGCGGCGCGAGGCCGAACGGGGTACGCCGGCGCGCGGCACGGCGGCGTCGTCGACCGCGGCTCCGGCCGCGATGAAGGGCGGCGCGATGCTCGCGGCGGGGCCGAGGGAGCGGGACCGCGAGCGGGAGCGGGAACGGGCCAGGCGCGAGGCGGCGCGGCGCGAGGGAGCGCGGCGGGACGAGGACACGCGGGCCGAGCGCTCGGCGGCGCAGCGCGCAGAGGCGGGTCGGCCGGAGACGGGGCGTGCGGAGCCCGGTCGGGGCTCGGCGGAGGGGCACGGCACGGGCCGGTCGGAGTCGGGTCGGCAGGACGGTGCGCGGCACGAGGCGACTCGTCCGGACGCGGCCCGGCACGACGCGCGGGGGCACGGATCCGAGGGTCAGGGATCCGATCGGCGCGGCGCGGACGGCGGGCGGGCGGACCACGCGGCCCGGCACGAGCCCGGCCGGGGCGACGCCGGGCGGCACGAGCCGCGGCAGGAGTCGGCCCGGCACGAGACACGCCCCGACGGGGGCCGGCACGACACGGGGCGGCCCGACGCCGGCCGCGGCGAACGCTCCGAGGCGTCGCGCGGCTCGACCTCGGAGCGCCCCGAGCGCGGGGAGCGGCCGAACTCGGACCGTTCGCATCACCCGGATCGCCCGGACGGCAAGCGGCCCGGCCGGCTCGACCACGGCCCACGCTCCCGCGCGGGGTCCGGCACCGGCCCCGGCTCGGCATCCGCGTCCGGCACCCCGCGCCGCCGCCGGCCCGAGGAGCGACGGCGGTTGCTCATCCAGCAGTTGATCGTCTTCGTGGTGGTCACCGCGATCGCCGCGCTCGCGATCGCGGCGTTCCAGAGCGACGGCGGCGACGACGGGCCGAAGGTGCCCGCGGCCGCCGACCCGGCCCCGCCGCAGGCGCCGGGGCCGTTCCGGATCGGCCCGGCGCACGGCTCGATCCCGATCGCGGACTGGTCGGACCGCACCTACTCCGACCCCTCGGTGAGCGGCGCCACGGTCACCCTGACCGATGGCACGGCCGTGGTCGGCAGCGACCGGGTCACCCTCGGCGACGTGGTCCCGGCAAGCCTGGACGGCGCCCCGGCGGTGGTCGTGGTGCTCACCCGCACCCCCGGCGCGGGCGGCCCGGCGACGCACCTGGTGGAACTCTTCCGCTTCGCCAACGGCGCGCCGACCACGGTGGCCGCGCTCGCCGCGGTCGCGGATCCGCAGGCCGTCGCCACCCGCTGGACGGTGGTCGAGGGCGGCATCTCGCGCATCCAGTCCTACCTCGACGTCCCCGACGTGACCACCCGCTACGTGGTCGGCCCTTCCGGCGTCCTGGTCCCCACCGCCTGAACACGGCCCCGCCGCCCACGCACGATCCCCGTCGGGGCGATCCGGGTGATGCGGCCCGCCCCGCGCGCTCGCCCCGGTCGAGGCGTTCCGCGGTCGAGCCGCGCGACGCCTCGGAGCGTACGCCGCGGACGGCGTCGGGCCGCCCCGTGTCGTGCCCGTCCCCGTCGGGGGCGCGTCTCGTGCCGCCCGGCGTCCCCCGCCCGGGCTCGTGTCGGACCGCGTGCTCCGCCCGCCCTCCGCTCCGCGCCGCCCGGACACCTGGCCCTCGGCCCCGTGCCCCCACGCATCGTGCCGAGCCGCGCCCGCCCCGGCCGCCTCGTCCCGACCCGACTCGGACGGCCCCGCGCCCTGCCCCTCCGCCGACCCCCGACCGGCTCCGCCCGCCCCGATTCCGGCCGACCCACCTCTGCCCGCTGCGCCACCCACCACAACGACGAGGGGCACCCGGCCCGAGCCGGATGCCCCTCGTTCGTGTACCGCACTGCCTCGCGCGCCGCGTCGGATCACGCGGTGTCCGGCCTCAGCCGAACTGGCGTTCCAGGTCCTTCAGTTTGCGCTCCAGCGAGTCGAGCCGGGGCAGCGTCATGGTGTCGTCCTCGGCGGTGAGGTCGATGACGTCGCGCCGCTCGGCACCGGTGGAAGTGCCCGTCGCCGCCGGGAGTTCGCTCGCTCGCGTGGAGGATGCAAGAGCCGGACGGCCGGAAGGGCCGTTCGCATCGGCTGAGCCGCCGTGGCCGGAAACGTCGTTTCCGGCTATAGCAGGCTCCGAGAGTGCTTCGGAGCCGCCACCTCCCGGCAGAGCAGCCATTTCCTGACGTGCGGCGCCGCGCCGACCGAAGTGGCCGGTGCCCTCGCCGCGGCTGAGCGCCTTGAGCTGCGCCCGCTCGCGCTTGCCGTCGATCCGCCGACGCTCGCGGTCGTCCTGCTTGGCCCGCTTGTCCTCGCGGACCTCCTCGACCGCCTCGTCGAGGGTGCGCACGCCTTCGAGCAGCATGAGCGACCAGGCGTTGAACGTCTCGTGCGGGGCGCGCAGCCACCGCACGATCCGGATCTGCGGCAACGGACGGGGCACCAGGCCCTGTTCGCGCAACGCGGCCCGACGGGTCTGCTTCAGCGCACGGTCGAACAGGACGGCCGCGGAGAGCGACATGCCGGCGAAGAACTGCGGCGCACCGGCGTGCATGTCGCCGCGCGGCGCGTGCACCCAGTTGAACCAGGCCGAGGCACCCGCGAACGTCCAGACCAGTATCCGCGAGCCGAGCGCCGCGTCACCGTGGCTGGCCTCGCGCACCGCGAGCACGGAGCAGAACATCGCCGCCCCGTCGAGCCCGAACGGCACCAGGTATTCCCAGCCGTTGGCGAGCCCGAGGTTCTCCCGGCCGAAGCCGACCAGGCCGTGGAACGACAGCGCGGCCGCGACGCCGGCGCAGACGAACAGCAGGGTGTACGAGGCGACCCCGTACATCAGCTCCTTGCGCCGTCGGCGATCCTGCTCACGCTCCCAGTTGTCGGATCCTTCCCCGGTATCGGTCGCATCGGCCTTGCGGCGTCGGACGACCAGATACGCCACAAGCGCCATAAGGGCGACCAGTTCCGCCAAGCCGACGAGGGCCCAGGCCAGGGGTACACCCATGATCTCCAACGAGCTTTGCCTCGCTTCCCGTTCCTGATCCGATTGCGCGGCGCCCCATACTGGCGGAATTTCGCCTGGTGCGGGTCGAGTCCACCGAATATCCCGCGTGTGGGTGACGGGACATTCCCCCGCACATCCACTTTTTCGGCCGCCCGTGCGACCCGAACAGGCCACTGCGCCATTTTGGACGACGCTCGACCGTACTGCACTTCCGCGCACACGCTAGTCCAAGATCACATTCGATCGAAATTGGCATGACGCGATCGGCATGTCATGAGACAAATCAGGGAAGGTCGTTGCCTCGAATTCCGGGGCGATCGGAAGAAACATCTCATCGAACGCAAGAAAGAGAGAAGCGGATCACTACCAACGAAGTACACAAACGAAAGCAATCAGTCGCCAATCGGGACGCAGGTGATCGGATCAAAATGCATCGGATCGCCGCCTACCTGGACGGACGACCCTACCGGCTGATCACCCCACGCCCGTCGAACACGACCCGGTTCGCCGTCAACCACTTCCACGACCATGGGCACGTGGTGTCCGACCGCGCCGGCGCAGTGCTGTTCGCCCGGCTGATGTGGGGCCTGGCACACGAGCGATACCCGAACACCCTCGTGGTGATCGACCGCCGCCACCTCGACCCGAACCCGTTCGACGCCGAACCCTCGCCGCCCATCGTGCTGTTCGCCGGCGAGCGCACCCCCTTCGGCGGCCGGGCCGCCCGCGACCTGCGCCGACTGCTGCCCACGCTCGGCCGACCGGACGGCACCGTGCACTGGCGTACCCACGGCTTGGACGCCGCGCTCACCGACCGCGATGCCTGGATGCGGCGACACCCGGAGCCCATGTGGGACTGGGAGCGTGAGCGCCGGCACAAGCGCAAGCCGGAAGACACCATGCGCGAGGGCCTGTTCCTGCTGCCCGCGGACGCCGAAGCGCTCCGACGCGAAGCCGTGTGCATCGCGGGCATGGAGGTGTCCGCCACCGCGCCGATGGCCTACGAGTACCTGCGCCGCTACAGGTTCCAGATCTTCCACGACTACCGGCGCCGGGTGAGCGCGGCCCGGACCGCGCGCCGCGAGATCGAGGCCCTGCCGGTACCGCCGAACCGGTTCGACCCCTGGAGGTATCCCGACACCGACGCGCCCCGCCTGCACATCTGGGACCGGGGCACCGAGATCCGGAAGGACCGGATGCGAGGACGCCGGGTACACACCCGCCCGGACCTGTACCACACCCGATCGATCAACGACATCCAGCGCTCGGGCGAAACCGCCCGCGAACGCCACTACGACGCCCCGTCGAACACGTGAGCCCGCCGAGCCCATCGCGCCACGTTCCCCCGTTCGGCCGTCCCCCACTCAGCCGAACGCCACCGCATAGAAGGCGACCGCCGCAGCGGCACCGACATTCAGCGAGTCCACCCCGTGGGACAGCGGGATCCGCACCAGCCGATCCGCCGCGGCCAACGCCTTCGCGGTCAGCCCCGGCCCCTCCGCGCCCAGCATCAACGCACATCGATCGGTATCCGCGGTCGGCAACTCGTTCAGCGCCACAGACCCTTCGCCCGGAGTCAGCGCAAGGAGGGTCAACCCGGCCCCGCGCAATACGTCGAGGCCGCCGGGCCACGGGTCCAGGCGCGCGTACGGCACCGAGAACACCGCGCCCATCGAAACCTTCACCGACCGCCGGTACAGCGGATCCGCGCAGTCCGGCGACAACAACACCGCATCCATGCCCAGCGCCGCCGCGCCACGGAAGATCGCCCCGACGTTGGTGTGATCGTTGACCCCCTCCAGCACCGCGACCCGCCGCGCACCGGCCACCAACTCACCCGCCGCCGGCAACACCTTGCGCCCCATCGAGGCCAGCGCCCCTCGGTGCACCTGATACCCCGTCACCCGCTCGACGACCTCGGGACTACCCACGTACACCGGCACGTCGGCCCCCTCGATCACCTCCGCCATGACCTCCAGCCACCGCTCCGAAAGCAACATCGACCGCATCGGATACCCCGCCCCCACTGCCCGCCGAATCACCTTCTCCCCCTCCGCCATGAACAGCCCCTCGGCCGGTTCACGACGACGGCGCAACTCGACATCGGTCAAATCGGTGTAGTCGACAAGCCGCGGATCCCCAGGATCATCAACCAAAATCACGGACATCCCCCCAGTCTCCCAGCCCCCCACACGCCAACATCCCGCCACCCAACCCGTCCGCCGCTCAACGCCAAGCCGACCGCAGGCCAGGCGCGCCACCAGGCGATCCTGGCCCAGGTCGCCCCCCAGCCCGTCCGGCGTTTGAGGACCGGGCCGGCCGCCGTCAACCGGTGAGCGCCGCCACCTCGCCGATGACCACGATCGCCGGCGGGCGGATCCCCGCCGCGGCCACGTCCGCCGCCGCCGCGACCAGCGACGTGCGCAGGACCCGCTGCGTGGCCATCGTGCCCTCCTGGATCACCGCGACGGGAGTCGACGCCGCACGGCCATGCGCCACCAGCGCCGCCGTGATCGGCCCCAGCCGTTCCACCGCCATCAGCAGCACCAGCGTCCCGCGCAGCCGCGCCAACGCCGCCCAGTCCACCAGCGACCGAGGGTCCTCCGGCGCGACATGCCCCGAGACCACCGCGAACTCGTGCGCCACACCCCGGTGCGTGACCGGGATGCCGGCTATCGCCGGAACCGAGATCGCACTGGTGATCCCCGGCACCACCTGACACGGCACGCCCGCCTCCGCGCAGGCCAGCGCCTCCTCGAAGCCCCGCCCGAAGACATAGTTGTCGCCGCCCTTGAGCCGCACCACGAAGCGCCCCGCCTTCGCGTGCGCGATCATCGCGTCGTTGATCGCCTCCTGCGCCATCGCCCGCCCGTACGGGATCTTCGCCGCGTCGACCACCTCGACATGCGGCGGCAACTCGCCGAGCAGCGCCCGCGGCCCGAGCCGGTCCGCGATCACCACGTCGGCCTCGGCCAGCAACCGCCGCCCGCGCACGGTGATCAGGTCCGGGTCGCCCGGACCGCCACCGACCAGCGCCACCCCCGGCAGCACCCCGCTCGGGCGTTCCTTGCGCGCGGCCAGCGACCCGTCGTGCAGACCCTCGACGATGCGATCCCGCACTCCCGCCGCCCGCCGCGGGTCTCCCCCCGCCAGCACCGCCACGGTCAGGCCGTCGTGCCGCCCGCTGGCCGGCGTCCACGCACTCGCGTGCGAGGCGTCGTCACAGCGCACGCAGAACACCCGTCGCGCCTCGGCGTCGGCCGCCACCGCCTCGTTGACCTCGGCGACATCGGTCGCGGCCAGCGCGTACCACGCCCCTTCCAGATCGCCGGGCGCATAGGCCCGCCGCGCCCAGCGCAGTTCGCCGCCGCTCGCCATGCCCTCGACCGCGGGCGTCGCCTCGGGGGCGACCACGAGCACGTCCGCGCCGGCGTCGAGCAGCGCGGGCAGGCGACGCTGGGCGACCGTACCGGCGCCGACCACGACGACACGCCGGCCCTCCAGGCGCAGGCCGGCGGGGTAGGCGGGGGGACCAGGAAGTCGGGACATCGTTCTCACTTTTCCGGGTGGGGCGGGGCGCTCCGCGTACGCGGTGCTCGGTGGGTCTGGGGTGCTCCGCGGTGTCCCGGGAGCCGGCCGGTTGGTTCCGGCCCGTTCCGGGTCACCACGTTTCACCGCGCGGAAAGGGCACCTCTGCCACTCCATCGTGGCCGAGGTGCCCTTCTGCTGCTGCGGGCGGGACTCGAAAAATAGCCGAACCAGTCGGTATCAGTCGATATCAGTCGGTCTTGCCACTGACTCCCGCCGAGTCGAACGTGGCCACATCGTGCAGTACGCGCACCGCGCTCTGCACCAGGGGCAGGGCCAACACCGCGCCGGTGCCCTCGCCGAGCCGCATCTCCAGCTCGACCAGCGGACGCAGCGACAACTTCGCCAACGCCGCCGCGTGCCCAGGCTCGGCCGACCGGTGCCCGGCGACGCACGCCTGCACCGCCTCCGGCGCGATCGCCTGCGCGACCAGCGCCGCCGCACCCGCGATCACGCCGTCGAGTACGACCGGGACACGCAGCGCCGCCGCGCCGATGATGTAGCCGGCGATCGCCGCGTGCTCCAGGCCGCCGATCGCGGCCAGTACGCCGATCGGGTCACCCGGGTCCGGTTCGTGCCGCGCGAGCGCCGCCTTGACCACCTCGATCTTGCGCCGGTGCGTGGCGTCGTCGATCCCGGTGCCGCGACCCGTCACCTCGGCCACGTCGGCCCCGGTGAACACCGAGATCAGCGCGGCGGAGGCGGTCGTGTTCGCGATCCCCATGTCGCCGGTGAGCAGGCCCCGGTTGCCCGCGGTGACCAGGTCCCGCGCGGTTTCGATGCCGACCTCGATGGCGGCGATCGCCTCCTCGCGGGTCATCGCGGGGCCCTGGGTCATGTCGGCGGTGCCCGGCCGGATCCGGCGCGGGAGCAGTCCCGTGGCGTCCGGCAGTTCGGTGGCGACGCCGACGTCGACGACGCACACCTCGACGCCGATCTGCTTGGCGAACGCGTTGACCACCGCGCCGCCCGCGAGGAAGTTGCCCACCATCTGGGCGGTGACCTCCTGCGGCCACGGCGACACGCCCTGCGCGTGCACCCCGTGGTCGCCGGCGAATACCGCGACGGCCGCCGGCTCCGGGATGGGCGGCGGGAACGTCCGGGCCAGGCCGGACAGCTGCGCGCCGATCGTCTCCAGGATGCCCAGCGAGCCCGGCGGCTTGGTCATGTTCCGCTGGTGCTCCCAGGCCGCGCCGAGCGCCTTGGCGTCGAGCGGGCGCACCGACTGGAGCGTCTCGTCGAGCAGGCTGACCGGCTCCTCGCCGGGCAGGCCGCGCCGACCGTACGTCTCCTCGTGCACCACCCACGACAGCGGGCGGGCCCTGGCCCAGCCCGAGGTGGCCAGCTCCGGCTCGTCGGGGAAGGCGTCCACGTAGCCGACGCACAGGTACGCCACCACGTCGATGTGCTCCGGCAGCCCGAGCGCCGTGGCCAGCTCGCGCTCGTCGAAGAAGCTCACCCACCCGACTCCCAGGCCCTCGGCCCGGGCGGCGAGCCACAGGTTCTCCACCGCGAGCGCGCTGGAGTAGGGCCCCATCTGCGGCTGGGTGTGCCGACCGAGGGTGTGCCGACCGCCACGCGTGGAGTCCACGGTCACCACGATGTTGACCGGGGTCTCCAGGATCGCCTCGACCTTTATCTCCAGGAACTGCTTGGCCCGGGCCTTGGGCAGCGAGGTGGCGTACGCCTCCCGCTGGCGCTGGGCCAGGTCCTGGACGGTGACCCGGGTCTCCTCGGAGCGGATCACCACGAAGTCCCACGGCTGCGAGTAGCCCACGCTGGGCGCCGCGTGCGCCGCCTCGAGGACCCGGACCAGCACGTCGTCCGGCACCGGGTCGGGCCGGAATCCGGCCCGCACGTCGCGCCGCTCGCGCATGACGCGGTGCACGGCCTCGCGCGCCGCGTCGTCGTAGCCGGGGGCGGCGGGGCCACGATCGGCCTCGGGCACCTCCTCCTCGGCGACCTCGGCCTCCGCGCCCTCGGCAGGCTCCGCGCCTTGGGCGCCCTCCGCACCCTCGGCACCGCCCGCGCCTTCGGCGCCCTCGGCCGCCACCGGGGTCGCCGCGGCCTGCGCCTGCACCGGCTCGGCCGGCTGCGCCGCCTCGGCGGTCGCCGGCTCCGCGGGAGTGGTGGGCAGCAGCACCGTCTCGGCGGTCGCCGACGCCTGCGCGCCCGCGATCGCCGGCTCCGGCGCGCCCTCGGCCCCGCCGGCCGCATCCGGCTGCGGGGTCGCCTCCGGGGCGTCGGCGACCACGCCGACCGGCCCGGCCGGCGGCGGCGGGATCCTGGGGATCTCGCCGGTCCCGGCGGCGGCCGCGGGCTGCGGCCGCTGTTCGGCGTCGGCGGTGGGGGTGACCTGGGGGGCGTGCATGGCGGTGCCTTCTTCGGACGTACGGGGAACCGGCGGCGTGACGCCGGCGCCGGAGTCGGCCTCGGCCGGCCCCGCGACGGGCTCGGGGGCCGGCGCGGGCGGCTGTTCGACGGGTACCTCCTCGGCGAGCAGCTCCGCCGCGATGGCCCGCGTGGTCGGCCCGGCCACACGCACCGGAGCGGCGGCCGGCACCTCGACCGGCGCCTCCGCAGCGGCGGGCACGTCGGCGCCGGCCGCCTCGGCGGGCTCATTCACGACCACGGGCGTCGCACCATCTGCGCCGGGTACGTCCGGCGCACTCGCCGGACTCCCGGAAGCCTCGGCCCCGGCGACCGAAGCCGCCTGCGCGTCCGACACGTTCGCCGCCGGAGCCGTGGGCGCACTCGCCGGAACCTCCGACTCGACGGGCGCGCTCGCCGGAACCTCGGGAGCCGGTACGGCCTGCGCCGCATCCCCCCCGCCAGGCGCCGCCTCGGCAACCGCAGCCACTACCGCCTGCGCCTCGGAACCGGCCGCCGCAACCGGCGCAGCCGCCCCATCCGCACTCACCGACGCCTGCACCACGGGCACGGCAGCCGCATCGGCCGCCGCGTTCCCCGCAGCCGCCCCGGCCGCTGCCTCGGCGCCCTCGGGCCCGGCCTGCGGCACCGCGGACACACTCGCCGAAGCCTCGACGACCTCGGCCTCCGCGACGGGGGCCGGCACCGGCACATCCGCCGGCGCCTCGGCAACCGGCACCGCCTGCGCGTCAGGACCGGCGGGCACGGTCGCGACGGCACCCGAATCGGGCACCGCCTGCGCCTCGGCCGCCCCGGCCGCGACATCCACCGGCGCCGCCTGCGCCTCCGGCGCGGCAGGCACCGTCGCGGGCGCATCCGCAGCAACCGCAGCCGCGACAACCTGCGCCTCCGGTGCGGCGGCAGCCGCCACCGGCACACCCGGCGCGTCCGGCGCAGCCTCGACGACCGGCCCCGCCGTTACGGCGGACTCGACCGGCCCACTCGCCGCAGGCGCCGCGGCGGGTGCCGCCTGCGCCACATCCGAAGCCGGCACGTTCTCCACAACCGGCGCTTCCACAACCGCCGTTGCCGACCCGGCCGGTTGCTCCACCGGCACGGGCACGTCGGGCGTCGGCACTACAGCAGGCGACGACTCCGGCGCCGGCACCGGCACCGGCTCCTGCGCCGCCGCAGCCGGCTGCCCTCCGACCACACCACCCGCGGGCAAGACCACGGTCTCGGCCAGAGCCGCTTCCGCAGGCGTCACGACCGGCCCGGCAGGAGCCGAAACCGGCTGCGCGGCCACGGCCACGGCCTGGTCCGGGCTCGGCGCAGCGGCGACCGCCGCCTCCGCCGGGCCCTCGCTCACGGCCGCCGGCTCCGGCGGCGCCACCGGCCCGATCGGCGTGGCGGCAGCGGGAGTTTCCCCCTGCTCGGCCGCCTCCGCAGCCCGCTCCGGACGCCGCCGACGCCCACCGGTGCCCTCGGGCACGACGGGGGCCACCGGCTGCGCGACCGCGGCCTGCTCGGGCGCGGGCGACTCGACACTCGCCGCCGGCGCCGCGACCACGGCATCCGGCGTCGGCGCGGCAGCGGGCGCCGGAACCGGCTCGGCGGTCGGCGCCGTCGTCGGGGCGACCGCCGGAGCGGCCCCCGCCAACACGCTCGCGACCGCGTCCGGCGCGGCCTGTACAAACCTCGGCGGCGCCGCCTGCGTCGGCACACCCGGCAACGGTTGCGGTATGGCCGGCGCGGTCACCCCCTGCACGGGAGCGCCCGGCGCAACCGGCGCCGCCGACTCGACCACCACGGGCGGCTCGACCTGCTCGACGGGCGCAGCCGAAGCCACGGCACCCTCGGCCGCGACCGGCGCGCCCTGCTCGACCGACACACCCTGCTCGACCGGCGGCGCCCCCGCGGCGACCTGCTGCGGCGCGGCCGGCGGCGGCACCACCGGCACCGCCAACGGCGGCTGCGCCGCCGGACCCTGTGCGGGGATGCCGGTGTTCACCGCGTCGCCCACGGGATGCGCACCGCTGTGCGGCCCCGCCTGCTGCGGTACCGGCCCACGGCCCACCCGACGCTGCCGGCGCGGCGGCAGCGTGGTGCGCGGCGGCACGGCGGCGGCCACCGGGAACGGCGGGGTGTCGACCGGATTCCCAGCCACGGACTGCTCGGGCGCCGGCGCCTGGGCCGGAACCGCCGGCTGCGCCTGCGACCGATTCGGCGCCACAGGCACCTGTACCGACTCCGGTTCCGGCTGCGCCGGCTCCGCGCTCTGCGCCGCCCGCACCCGCTGCCGCAACCGACCACCACTGACGGCGGGCGCCGCTTCGGCCCCTCCGGGCGCACCCACCGGCGCACCCTCGGGCACCTGCTCGACCACACCCTGTCCCACCGGCACCGAGCCGGCCGCCGGCCCGTATTCGCCCACCACCGCACCCGGCGGCACGAACTGCGCTGCGAGCGGCGGCGGCACCACGGGCACCGCCTGCGGCGGAACCGGCACAGGCGCACCCGCGCCCGGCCCACCCGCAGCCACCTCGGCAGCGCCCGGCACCGCCCCACCCGGAGCCTGCGCCGGCGCCGGATACGGCTCGGCAACACCCGGCGCCGCCCCGTACGCACCCGGGCCGAACCCCTGCACCGGCTGCGGAACTTCCTGATGCGGCGTCATCGGACCGGGCGGATACGGAATCTGACCGGCTGTCATGGGCGCGGCCGGCTCGACGTAGGTCTCCGGCAGTTCGGGCTCGTCGATGATCATCGCGGCGAACATGCCGGACTGCGGGCCGGGCACGGCGTCGTACGCCTGCTCGACCGGCGGTACCGGGCCCTGTCCCGAGGCGTCCTCACCGGCGGCGACCATGCGGTCGGCCAGCGACATCCCGGGGGCCGTCGGTACGTTCGGATCGACCCAACCGGCCTGCGGGCCGGGCATCAACAGCGAGTCCTCGTCGTCCAGATCGTCGTACGGATACGGACCGGCCGGTTCCCCGACCGGACCGGTGCCGGCGGCGTGCCCGGCGGGGGCAGGGCCCGCGCCCTCCCCGGCAGGTCGGCGCTCGTCGGCTTCGCTCATCGAACTACTCCTTCCAGGGCAGCCGCGAAGGCCAGCGTCGTGGCACGATCCCGCACCGCGATCCGAAGCCAATCCGGGCCCAGGCCCGGAAAGGTGTCGGCCCGCCGAACCGCGTAGCCTCGCTCCCTCAGCTGCTCGCGGATCTCTGGGCCCCCCTCGGTCCGCGCGAGCACGAACGAGGATCGGGGAACGACCGGTAGCCGCATCCCCGCAACCGTTCGCAATCTCTCCACGAGGTACGAACGGTCAGCCGCGAGCGTAACGGCCAACGCCTCCGCCTGCGCCAGCGCCTCCGGCGTGCAGCACGCCTCGGCGGCGATCAGCGCCGGTGTCGACACCGACCACAACGGCTGAGCGTCCGTGAGGATGCGCACCAGATCCGGGGAAGCCAGGACGTAACCGATCCGAAGTCCGGCCAACGCCCAGGTTTTCGTGAGACTTCGCACAACGACGAGCCCGGGCAGGTCGCGCCGGTCGGCCACGCTTTCGGGTTCGCCGGGGACGGTGTCGGCGAACGCCTCGTCCACCACGAGGATTCGGCCGGGGCGTGCGAGCGCGGCGATCGTGGCCGCCGGGTGCAGCACCGAGGTGGGGTTGGTGGGGTTGCCGAGCACGACCAGGTCGGCCGATGCGGGGATCCGCGCCGGGTCCAGCGCGAAGCCGTCGCGCTCGTCGAGGAGCACCCGGTCCACGGTGTGTCCGGCGGCGCGCAGTGCCGCCTCGGGCTCGGTGAACTGCGGGTGTACGACCACCGCGTGCCGAGGGGTCAGGGTGCGGGCGAGCAGTACGAACGCCTCGGCGGCGCCCGCGGTGGGCAACACCTCGGCGATCGGGCGCCGGTGTCGGGCGGCGATCGCGGCGCGGGCGCGGGTGGTGTCGGGGTAGGCGGCCAGGTCGCGCAGGCTCGCGGTGAGTCGGTGCACCAGCCACGACGGCGGTTCCGCGAGCCGCACGTTGACCGCGAGGTCGACCAGGCCGGGCCCGATCTCCGCGTCGCCGTGATGGCACAGGTCCACGTCCGGGCTCACGCGCGCGCCCGACGTGCCGTCCCGCTCGTCGGGAGTGGGCCCGTCCGGGTCCGTCATCGCGTCATTGCCCATGCTCGTGCTTTCCCGGCTTCCCGTGCCCCTGCCCGGCGTCACCGCCCGGTGTCCCTGCCCCGCCCGTGTCGTTCGTGTCCATGATGGTGGTGATGGTGCCCGCTGCGACGGCCGGGGTCCCGGCGTTGATCGCGAGCGAGCACTTCCCGATCGATTCACCATACGAATTCGACCGCCACAGCGCCGAGTCGGCTCGATCCTGCACCGATCACGACGTTTGTCGGTCCACTTCACCACCCGTCGACCCCACGTGACGGGCAATCGCCACCGTACAGCGCGGACGCGCCCCCACGCCGCGCGTCTTCGCCACCACCAACTCGCCCGCCGGCGCGCCCGGTACCGGACCGAGCCGGGCCGCGGCCTCGGCGACGCTCGACGTGCCGACCGCCGCCCGGACCCGCTCGGAGGGATGGGGCACCGGCACCTCGGCCAATTCCGCCGCCGGCCGCGCGTACAGCGGCAGTCCGAGCAGCGCCGCGCCGGCCACCAGACCCGGCTCGTCCGCCCGCGCGGCCACGGTCACCAGCGCGCGCACCGCCGAGCGCGCCGCACCGACCCGCGCCAACGCGGCGCACACGCTCGCGCGCACCTCCTCCGCCCCGACCCCGCGCGCCGCCCCGATCCCGACCACCCACACCCGGGCGTCCGCCCCGGAGTCGGATGATCCGCGGGCGTCGCCCGCTCGCGGATCATCCGCCCGCCGATCACCCGTCAAGAACGATCCCCCCACACCAAGAACACCGGGTGCGCCGGCTCCAACCCCAGCGCCCCACCGCTCGGCGCCGACAACCGCGAGGCCTGCAACAGACAGCCGTCCACCGTGTAACCCGCCCGCTCCAGCACCGCACGCGCCTCGGCAACCCGATCCACCTCGGACAGCGCGGCGACGATCCGCTCCGGACGCCGCGCCGCGCACGCCGCCAGCGTCGAGGGCCCGCCCCCGCCGACGAACACCACGTCGGGCAGCGGCAGTCGGGCCAGCACCTCGGGCGCCTTGCCGTGTACCACCTGCACCTCGACGCCGAACCGGGAGGCGTTCTCCGCGATCAGGTCGCACCGGAACGCGTCCTGCTCGATCGCGACCACCGCGGCGCCGTGCCGGGCGCACTCCACACCGACCGAACCGCTGCCCGCGCCGACGTCCCAGACCAGATCGCCGAGCCGCGGCCCGAGTCGGGCGACCGCGAGCGCGCGCACCTCGGCGCGGGTGATCGCGCCCGCACGATGCGCGTACGACTCCTCGGCCAGCGCCCAGCCGCGCACCGGCCCCGGAAAACCGGGCCGTTCGCCCGCCACCCAGCCCGCAGCGGCGCCCGTGCGCGGCGCCGGACCGATCACGATCACCACGTCCACGTCGGACCACTCGTGCCCGATCGCGTGCTCCGCGGAGACCATCGAGATCTCCTCGTCCTCGGTGCCCAGCCGCTCGCAGACCACGAACGTGCGCGGCACGTCGGTGAGCAGCGCGGCCAGTTCGGCCGGCCCCGCACCCGAACCGGTCAGCACCGCGACCTTGCCGAACGCCCGGCACAGGTTCGCCGCCCGACGCACGTCCCGGCCCAACGCGCTGACCACACGCGCGTCGTCCCACGCCATCGAGGCCCGGGCGAACGCCAGGGCGACCGAGGACACGGCGGGCACGATCTCCAACTCCAGGCCGTACTCGGGCCGGCGCAACAACCGCACGATCCCGAAGAAGCCGGGATCACCGATCGCGAGCACCACCGCGATGCCGCGATGCGCGCCGATCCGCTGCGCGGCCACGTGTACGTTGCCCAGCACCACTCGCTCGGCCCCGTCGGGCACCTCGACGGCCGCCAACACCCGCTCCGGCCCGGCGACCAACGTCGCCGCCCGCAGCGCCTGGACGGCCGGCGCCGACAGCGGCCCGCCGTCGTACCCGATCACGGTCACCCGATCAGCCATGGCCATCCCCCCTCACCGCGCCGAACCCCGGGGGAGGTTCCGCGCGGACCCGCGGCGGCGCCCATGACCGGGCGCCCGTACCCGACACGACGTCGTCTTCCCCACCCGAGGTTGCGCCGATCACGCACCGAGAGTGACTCCCTCCCCGGCCACCGAGGTCACACCCGTCCCCGCAGCCGCCGCACACGCGTCGACGAACCGCCGGGCCAGGTACGGCGCGCCCGCCCAGTGGGTGTGCAGGTACGACGCGTGCACCGACCCCACGACATGCCCCTCGAAGCCCGTCTCCCCCAGGCTCCACGCCGGCCGGCCGCCCGCTCTCGGGGTGAGCGTGGTGCGATGGAACTCGTGTCCGCGCACCACCCGTCCGGTCGCCGCGAGCACCGAGTCGTGCGCCGCCGTCGCCTCGCGATAGCCCAGGGTCAGCCGCTCGGTCATCCGCGCCTCGGCGGGCAACACCCCGCACATCGGCGCCCCGTCCAGGCTCCGGGCCAGGTACAGCAGCCCCGCGCACTCCGCCGCGATCGGCCCGCCGCGCCCGGCCAGCGCCACCACGTCCGCGCGCAGCGTCGCGTTCGCCGCCAACTCGGCCGCGTACACCTCGGGAAACCCGCCGCCCACCACCAGACCCGCGGTCCGCTCGGGCAACCGCTCGTCGCGCAGCGGGTCGACGGTGACCACCTCGGCCCCGGCCGCGCTCAGCAGTTCGGCGGTCTCGGCATAGGCGAAGGTGAACGCCGAGCCGCCCGCGAGGGCGATTCTCGGCCGCCCGGCAACCGGGCCGCCGACCTCCCGGGCCGCGTCCCACGGCGCGTCCGGCAGCGCACCCGCACCCGCCGCGATCCGCCGCACGGCGGCCAAGTCCACGCTGCGCGCGATCAGTTCGCCGAGCGCCTGCACGGTGCGCACCGCGTCCGCCTGCCGCTCGGCGACCGGGACCAGGCCCAGGTGCCGGGCGGGTTTGGCGATCGAGTCGTGCCGGCGCAGCACGCCCAGGACGGGCATGCCGATCTCGTCCAGCGCCTCGCGCAGCATGCTCTCGTGCCGGTCCGAGCCGACCCGGTTCAGGATCACCCCGGCCACGCCCACGGCCGGCTCGAAAGTGTCGAACCCGCGCACGAGCGCGGCCACCGAACGGCTCTGCGCCCGCGCGTCCACGACCAGCACCACCGGCGCGCCGAGCAACCGCGCGACATGCGCGGTGGAGGCGTATCCACCACGCCCGGCGGCGCCGTCGAACAGCCCCATCACGCCCTCGATCACGGCCAGATCGGCACCGCGCGCGCCATGCGCGAACAGCGACCCGATCCGCTCCTCCCCGACCAGGAACGGATCGAGGTTGCGCCCGACCCGACCGGCGGCCAACGCGTGATACCCGGGATCGATGTAATCCGGCCCCACCTTGTGCGGCGACACGACGTCCCCGCGTCGGGTGAACGCGGCGATCAGCCCGGTGGCGACGGTGGTCTTCCCATGCCCCGAGGCGGGCGCGGCGATCACCACCCGCGGCGGAGCACTCACCACTCGATACCCCGCTGACCCTTTTGCCCGGCGTCCATCGGGTGCTTGATCTTGGTCATCTCGGTGACCAGGTCGGCGGCCTCGATCAGGCGCGGATCGGCGTCGCGACCGGTGATCACCACGTGCTGGCTGCCGGGTCGATCCCGCAACACCGCGACCACCTCGTCCACATCCACCCAGCCCCACTTCATCGGATAGGTGAACTCGTCGAGCACGTACACCCGATACGTCTCCGCGGCCAGGTCCCGCTTGATCTGCTCCCAGCCCTGCCGAGCCGCCTCCGCGTGGTCCTCCTGCGTGCCCTCGCGCTGGATCCAGGACCAGCCCTCACCCATCTTGTGCCAGGTGACCGGCCCACCCTCCCCGGTCTCGTCGTGCAAACGCCCGAGGGTGCGCAACACACTCTCCTCGCCGACCTTCCACTTGGCCGACTTCACAAACTGGAACACCCCGACCGCCCACCCCTGATTCCACCCCCGCAGGGCAAGCCCGAAGGCGGCCGTCGACTTCCCCTTGCCGGCCCCGGTATGCACGACAACCAACGCCCGATTCCGCCGCTGACGCGTAGTCAGCCCATCAGCCGGCACATGCACGGGAACACCCTGCGGCACAACGCTCTCCCTCAACCCAAAGACCCAAAGCAAAGCCCCAGGCCAACCGATTCAGCCCATCCGGCACTTGAGACCGCAAGCACCCGAAACCCGCAACCCGAGCCGCCCAAGCCAACGACTTCAGCCCGTCCGGCGCTTGAGGACGCTCACCGCAGGCGCCCGAGAACCGCATCCCAACCCGCCCAACCCATCCAAAATCAGCCCGTCCGGCGCCTGAGGACAAAGCAGGGCGCAGCCCGCCTCCCGAAGCCCGAACCAGCCCCAACCCGGCCCGTCCGGCGTAGGTATGAGGACCAACCACGTCACGCCACCGAGCGCACATCCCGCACCAGCCCCGCCAGCCCCTCCCCCGCGAGTTCGTCCAACGTCACCACCGGCCCGCCCAGATCCCCGGCAAGCCGGGCCGCCAGGCCCAACCGCACCGGGCCGCTCTCGCAGTCCACCACCAACGACGCGACACCCCCGGCCGCCAACAGCCGAGCCGCCCGCCGGCTCTCCCCCAGCGCGTCCCGCCCACCCGTGGCCCGCCCATCGGTGACCACCACGAGCAGCGGCCGACGCAGCGGATCCCGCAGCCGCTCCACCCGCAACGTCTCGTGCGCCCGCAACAACCCGGCCCCCACGGGCGTACGCCCCCCGGTCGGCAACGCCGCCAGCCGAGCCGCGCCGATCTCCACCGACGACGTCGGCGGCAACGCCAACGACGCGCCCGCGCCCCGGAAGGTCACCAGCCCGACTTTGTCCCGCCGCTGATAGGCGTCCAGCAACAGGGACAACACCGCGCCCTTGACCGCCTGCATACGCTTGCGTGCCGCCATCGACCCGGACGCGTCCACCACGAACAGCACGAGGTTGCCCTCGCGCCCCTCACGGACCGCCTCACGCAGATCCGTGCGCCGCAGCAGCAGCCCCGCGCCGGTACGTCCGCGCGCCTTCTGGTGCAGCGCCGCCGCCCGCACCGTGGCCGCGACATGCAGCCGGGTCACCCGCCCCGCGGCGACCTGCGCGCCGGTGGTACGCCCGCTCGCGGTCCGCGCGCGCGACCGGCGCCCGGCCGCGCCCTGCCCGACCCCGGGTACCGCGAACAGCCGGGTGCGATACGGCTCGGCCGCCGCCACCGCGGCCTGCTCCCGCCCACCGTCCGAAGCGCTCGGCGCCCCCGCCACCGGAGCATCCTCGGTACCGGGCGCCGAACTCGGCGTCGCCTCGGTCGACTTCGACCCGTCGGCCCCCGACCCGTCCGCCCGGTCCGAGCCGTCTGCCCCGTCCGAGCCGTCCGCCCGGTCCGCACCGTCCGACCGCTGCGACCCATCCGCCCCCGCCGGCGGCTCCCCGCCCCCGTCCGGCCCATCCCCGTCCGGTTCCGGCTCCGGCTCGGGCTCCGGCTCCTCCGGATCCCGCAACGCCTCATCGAGCAGCGCCTCATCCAACCCGGGCGCGTCGAACGGATTGCGTCGCCGCCGGTGCGGCAGCGCCAACAGCGCGGCCTGCCGCACGTCCTCCGCCGTGACCTCGGTCCGCCCGTGCCAGGCGGCCAGCGCGATCGAGGTACGCGCCGTGACCAGGTCCGCCCGCATCCCGTCCACCTCGAACGACGCGCACACCCGGGCGATCCGCTCCAGCTCGGCGTCCGGCAACCGCACGTCGGCCAGCACCTTCCGGGCGGCCAGGATCCGGCCGGCCAACGCCGCGTCCTCGTCCGCCCACCGCGCCGCGAACCCGTCCGGGTCGGCCTCGTACGCCAACCGGCGCCGCACCACCTCGGCCCGCTCGCGCGGCTCCCGGCTCGCCGCCACCTCCACGGTCAGCCCGAACCGGTCCAGCAACTGCGGCCGCAGCTCGCCCTCTTCCGGGTTCATCGTGCCCACGAGCAGGAACCGCGCGGCGTGCCGCACGGACACCCCCTCGCGCTCCACGTGCGAGGTGCCCATCGCCGCCGCGTCCAGGAGCAGGTCCACGAGGTGGTCGTGCAGCAGGTTGACCTCGTCGACGTACAACACGCCCCGATGCGCGGCGGCCAGCAGCCCGGGTTCGTACGCCTTGACGCCCTCGGTGAGCGCACGTTCGATGTCCAGTGAGCCGGCCAGCCGGTCCTCGCTGGCGCCGACCGGCAGTTCCACCAGACGCGCGGCGCGCGAGACGCCGCCGACGGCGGGATCGTGCGGGCCGTCGGGGCAGTGCTCGTCCGGTCGAACCGGTTCGCAGGAGAAGCGGCACCCCGGCACCACCGCGACCTCGGGCAGCTGGCTCGCCAGCGCACGCACCATGGTCGACTTGGCGGTGCCCTTCTCGCCCCGCACCAGCACCCCGCCGACCGCGGGCGAGACCGCGTTCAACACCAGGGCCAGGCGCAGGTCGGCCAGTCCGACGATGGCGGAGAACGGGTAGGCGGCGCTCATCGGCGCCGGCCCGGCGTCGTCGATCCGTCTTCGGATGTCCGTACCGTACCCATCGGTACGACGATCGCCGGGAACATCGGTATCAAGCACGCAGGCATGCGCCGTCGGCCTCCCTCGGGTGTCCACGCCCTGGTCGGTGGCGGGACCCGCGTTCGGGGTCCCGGACAGCGGCAAGTCTCTGGCTCACGCCCGCCCGAGGGCGTGCGTTCACAGTGGCGGGACCGCTCCGGGTTGCCGCATCGCGCCGCCGCCTTCGGATGTACCGGCATCGAGGTGTGGTCCGCGTCCGATACGGCCGCGAACCCACCTCGACACCGGGCCCGAAGGTGCTCCGCGCGATCCGCCGGATTCCTTCCCTGCTGTCGGCCACACCCTCTCACATGCCCCGAAACGCGCCACGGCCCCCGCCGGATGAATCGGGCGGGGGCCGTGGTGGGTGTGCGCCGCGGCGCGGGCGGTGGGATCACGCCGCCGGGATCAGAACGCGGCGAGCACGTTGCCCTTGTACTCGTCGGCGATGTACTTCTTCACCTCGGGCGAGTTCAGCAGCTTCGCCAGCTTCTGCACGCGCGGGTCGGTGTCCTTGCCCTTCTTGACCACCAGGACGTTCGCGTAGGGGTTGTTGTCGGCCTTCTCCACCGCGATGCCGTTCTTGCCCGGGGTCAACCCCGCGTCCAGCGCGTAGTTGCCGTTGATCACCGCGCCGTCCACGTCGTCCAGCGCGCGGGGCAGCTGCGCCGCCTCGATCGCCTTGAACTTGAGCTTCTTCGGGTTGTCGGCGATGTCCTTCTCGGTCGCCGTGGTGGTCGCGCCGTCCTTGAGCTTGATCACCCCGTTGTCGGCGAGCAGCTTGAGCGCACGACCGCCGTTGGTGGCGTCGTTCGGGAACGCGATGGTCGCGCCCTCCTTCAGCTCGGCGAGCGACTTGACGTTCTTGGAGTAGAGCGCCAGCGGCTCCAGGTGCACCGGCACCACCGGGGTCAGGCTCTTGCCCTTCTCCTTGTTGTACTCCGCCAGATACGGCTTGTGCTGGAAGAAGTTGGCGTCGACCGCGCCCTCGTCCAGGGCCGGGTTCTGCTGGGTGTAGTCCGAGAACTCCTTGATCTCCAGCTTCAGGCCCTCCTTCGCGGCGAGGTTGTCCTTGATGTACTTCAGGATCTGCGCGTGCGGGACGGCGGAGGCGGCGACCTTGAGCGGGTCGGAGGCGGACGAGCCCTTCTTGTCGTCGCTGCCGCAGGCGGCGAGACCGAGTCCGAGGGCGGCGACGGCGGAGATGGCGACAAACTTGTTGATACGCACGAAGAGTGCCTTTCCTGGTGGTGCGGTGTACGCGGGCGGAATGCCTCGCGTCGTACGGTGGCGCGGGCGAAGTGCCGCGTGTCTAGCGGTGGGCGAGCCTGCGGGAGAGCAGGTCGCCGAGGAATTGCACGAGTTGAACCAGGACCACGAGCACCGCGATGGTGACGAGCATCAGGTTCGTCTCGAAGCGTTGGTAGCCATAGCGGATGGCCAGGTCGCCGAGCCCGCCGCCGCCGACCACACCCGCCATCGCGGAGTAGCCGACGATCGCGACGACGGTCACGGTGATCGCGGAGATGATCGACGGCACCGCCTCGCGCACGAGCACCTTGCGCACGACGGTGAACGTGCCCGCGCCCATCGACTGGGCGGCCTCGATCAGGCCCCGGTCCACCTCACGCACCGCGGTCTCCACCAGGCGGGCGAAGAACGGGATGGCGCCCACGGTCAGCGGCACGATCGCGGCGTCGGTGCCGATGGTGGTCCCGGTCACCCAGCGGGTGAACGGGATCAGCGCGACGAGCAGGATCAGGAACGGAATCGACCGCCCCACGTTGACCACCAGGCCGAGCAGCTTGTTCGCCGGCGCGAAGGACAACGGCCCGCCGCGGTCGGTGAGCACGAGCAGGAGCCCGATCGGCAGGCCGATCAGTACGGTGATCAGCGTCGCGACGCCGACCATGTACAACGTCTCCTGGGTGGCCGTCTCCAGCAGTGGCCGCATTTCGGACCAGGTCATCGTCAGAGCTCCTTGCCCGCGAGCGCCACGCCGTCGGCGGCGGCGACGTCGGCGTCCGATGTGGTGTGGTCGGTCCCCGACTCGGCGTCGGCCTCGTCGATCACGTCGACCTGGAGGCCCTGCTCGCGCAGGTAGCCGATCGGCACCACGTTGCGCTCGAAGGTGCCGTCGAGCGAGATCCGCATCCGGCCGATCTGCCGCCCGCCGACGCTTTCCACGGCCGCGCCCAGCACGTTGACGTCGACGTTGTAGGTGCGCGCGAGGGTGGAGATGAACGGCTGCGCCGTCTCCTCACCGCGGAAGGTGATGTCGACCAGCGTGCGGCCCGCGAGCACGGCGGGCGTACCCAGCGGGAACATCTCCCGGGCCAGCCGCGAGTCGGAGCGGCCGAGCAGCTCGGGCACCGTCCCCGACTCGACGATCCGGCCGCCCTCCATCAGCGCGGCCGAGTCGCAGATGTTCTTGACCACGTCCATCTCGTGGGTGATCAGCAGGATGGTCAGGCCGAGTCGATCGCGCAGGTCGCGCAGCAGGGCCAGGATCGAGCGGGTGGTCTCCGGGTCGAGCGCCGAGGTGGCCTCGTCGGACAGCAGTACGCGCGGTTCGGCGGCGAGCGCGCGGGCGATGCCCACCCGCTGCTTCTGCCCGCCGGACAACTGCGCGGGGTACGCCTTGGCGTGCTCGGCGAGGCCGACCAGGTCGAGCAGTTCCGCGACCCGGCGGGCCCGGTCCCGGCGCGGCACCCCCGCGATCTCCAGCGGTACCGCGACGTTCCCGGCGACGGTGCGGCTGGAGAGGAGGTTGAAGTGCTGGAAGATCATCCCGATGCCGCGCCGCTCGGCGCGCAGCGCACTCGCCGACAGCGAGGTCAGCTCGCGCCCGCCCACCTCGACGGTGCCCGACGTGGGGCGCTCCAGGAGGTTGACGCAACGGATCAGGGTGCTCTTGCCGGCGCCGCTGCGGCCGAGCACACCGAAGATCTCGCCTTCGCGCACGTGCAGGTCGACCCCGTCGAGCGCGGTCACCTGCCGTTCTCGGCTGCGATAGACCTTGCTCAGGGCAGTGGTACGGATCACCGTGAAGTCCTCGGGGGATGTGCGTGCCGAATCGGGCCCGACGAAGGGCCGCGCGACTCGATCACACAGGGGGCGTGGCGGGGGTTGCACCGGGGGCGCGGAGCGCTCGGCCCGGGAGAGGGATCAGGCCCTCAAATCCTCAACAGCCACACATTCGACACATCTGACACGAACGGCGCATGCAACGACAACCCGTGGCGGTAGCCGCGGTGCCGGAGATGTGAGCCGTCGTGAACATGATCCGATTAAAGCAGACACACGCCTCGCAATGGAAATGTCATCCCGCCGAGCACCTGCGACCGAAGCCGACGAAGCCCCGGCGACCATGGATTCCATGGTCGCCGGGGCTTCGGGGGTGCTTCTCGCCCCGCGGGCGTCGATCAGGCCGCGAGGACGGCGGTCTTGCGCAGGTAGACCAGGCTCAGCCGGGGGCTGACCTTCTCGATCCGGCCGGAGACGTAGCCGAGGCGTTCGTACAGCCGCAGGTTGTTCTCGCTGCGGTGGCCGGTGAACAGCTCGTACTCGGCGGCGTCGGCGAGTTTCGCCTCGATCGCGCGCAGCAACCGGGTGCCGAGCATGTGCCGCTGCAGTCGGGGGTGCACGATCAGTTTGCCGATGCGGGCCACGCCGTCGTCGATGGTGCCGCGCACCGAGCCGACGACTTCCTCGCCCAGGCGCGCCACCAGCACGGTGTGCGTCTCGAACTCGGCGCGCAGGCTCTCCAGGCTCTGCGTCAGCGGCTCGATGCCGTAGTCGTTGTAGAGGGCGGCCTCGCCCTGGTAACAGAGGTACTGAAGCTTGAGAATCTGCTCGGCGTCGGATACGTCCGCCGTGCCGATACCCACGTTCTGCCCCATCGGATTGCTCCCCTGATCGCCCTGATCACCGCGCGGATGTGTGTGCCGCAGCGTCGAGCCCCGTGCCCGGTGCGAAGGGGGAGGGTTGTCCCCTTCTCGAACACGCGCGTGAACACTGCATTCGTCACTGTTCCACACGGCTTTTCCCGGACTTCTACCCGGCCCTCACCTACGCGCAATCCGGCGTTCAGGCAGCGTGTTCGACGAAGTGCGCCCGATGGGGTGAATCGCCGGAAAAATGAAGGTCGCGAAACGCACGATGTGGCCGGTACGCGCGGCGCGCACGCCCGTTCCGGGCCGAGGCCCGGCCGGCTACAGACCCGTGACGCGGCGGACGACTCCCTCCTTGAGCGCGCGCACCATCGCGAACGGTTCGGTGACCTGGTGCACGAGCAGCGTCAGGTGTGCGTCGGCCCCGACCACGTAGCGTGACCTCGGCGACTTCGTGGTGGCGGCCAGGGCAATCGTGTCGGCGACCGTCTCCGGCTCGCTCCACAGCGGCTTCATGATCGAAAAGCCCAGGTCCATCCGGCGGAACGCGGTCGCGAACGCGGTGCCGCGATGGCGCTCGACCGCGTCGGCCATCTCCTCGGTGGCGCCGCTGCGGAAGCCGCCGGGCGAGACCACCACGACGTCGATCCCGGCCCCGGCCAGCTCCACCCGAAGCGCGTCGGACGCCGCCTCCATCGCGTGCTTCCCGGCCTGATACCAGCCGAGCAGCGGATACGAGATCCGCCCGGCCAGCGAGGAGATCTGCACCACCCGGCCCCACCCGCGCTCGCGCATGTGCGGAACGGCGAAGCGGGCCAGCCGCATCGGGCCGAACAGCGCGGTCTCCAGCTGGTGGCGGGCGTCCTCCTCCGACACGTCGAGCACGGGGGCGAACGAGGTGCCGCCGGCGTTGTTGACCAGGATGTCGGGACGAACCCGCTCGATCACGTCCTTGCCGCCGGCCGCGTCGGTGACGTCCAAGAGCACGGTGCGCACTTCGACTCCGGCCGCGTCCGCCGCGGCCAGGACCGACTCGGCCTTGGCCGCCGTACGCACACTGCCGACGGTGTCCACGCCCGCCCGGGCCAGCGCCAGCACGGTGGCCAGGCCGAGCCCGGAGTTGGCGCCGGTGACCAGTGCCGTCCTGCTCACGCGCGACCCGCCTCGAACCCGGCGGCCTCGACCGCACGATCCTCCTCGACCCGTCGCGGACCGGGCACCTTGGGCACGGCGGCGGCCCCGCCCGCCCGGCCCTCCGGGTCACCCGCGCCGGAGGGTTCGACCGGCAGATCCCGCGTCGGGCGCGGCGGCGCGACCTCGTCCGCCGCCTTCAACAGGTGGTTCAACTGCTCGACGATGGCGTCCGCCAGGGCGAACGGGTCCGGCAGCGCGTCCCGATCGGCCAGCACACCGATGTCGATCCGGTCGTCGTAGCTCATGCCACCGATGAACAGTCCGAAGCCGTCGGCGATGATCCCCATCGAATGAAACGCCTCCACTCGCTGCCCGTGGGCATACAGCGGCCTGCGCGGACCGGGCACGTTCGAGACCGTGACGTTGCACAACGCCGGCAACACGGACGCGAGTCGGGCCTCGCGGTAGAGCCCGCCGAGCGCCCCGAGCAGCGCCGGTGGCGGCGCCTCGGCCAGTCCCGTGAGCAACTCGCTGCCCATCGCGCTCTGTACGGCCTTGGCCGCGTCGGAGTTCTCGTGCACGCACAGCAGTCGCTGACCGGGCTCGGCCACGTCGGTGGCCAACCCCACCAGCATCCCGGTGATCAGGTTGCCGCCGGCCCGCTCGCCGCCGTGCGTGGCGTCCACCGGCACCGTGGCGACCAGTTCCCGCTCGGGCAACTCGCCCAGGGCGTCCAGGTGTTCGCGCAGCGCGCCGGCCACCATCGCGAGCACCACGTCGTTGACCTTGACCCCGAAGGCGTTCTTGACCAGCTTGACGTCGGAGAGCGAGACGCTGCAAAAGCCGTACGCCCGCCGCGGGCCGATCGGCGCGTTGAACCGGGTCCTGGGCACGTTCAGCGGCAGCGCCCGGCCCAGCCGCCCGGTCAGCGCGGCCTGCAGCACGCCCTGTCCCAGGCGGCCGAGTTGCCGGCCCACCCGCACGGGCGTGCCGGCCAGCGAGAGTGCGCCCTCGCGGATCGCCTCCCACCCCTCGGGTACACCGCCCGGCTCGCTCGGCGCGGGCACCGGCGCGGGCGCCTGCTCGTCCGGCGGGTTCGGGACGGCGTCGAAGAAGATCTCCTGCATCGCGGCGCCGGAGCGCCCGTCGATGCACGCGTGATGCACCTTCCACAGGTGCGCGACCCGCCCGTTCTCCAGGCCGTCGACGATCCACCACTCCCACAGCGGGCGGTCGCGGTCCAAGCGGTGGCGGTAGATCTCCTCGGCCATGGCGGTCAGTTCACGCCGGCCGCCGGGAGCCGCCAGGGTGGCCCGACGCAGGTGGTTGCCCAGCTCGAAGTCGGGGTCCTCGACCCAGTGCGGCCGGGCCAGACCCCACGGGCCGCGGACCAGTTTGCGGCGCAGCAGCGGCAGTCGGGGCAGCCGGGCGGCCAACGTGCGCGCGAACGCGGCGCGGTCGACGCGGCCCCCGGTGTCCGAGGCGTCGACGATGGTCAGGCAGACGACGTGCGCCGGCCACTCCTGCGACTCCAGGGCCAGGAATGCCGAATCCAGACCGGAGAGCTTCACCAGGTATTCCTCCTCCCGATGCCCGACGAGGTCAGGGCATCCTCGATGAAGCGGTGCGCCTGCCGGTTCCACACGGCTCCGATGTGCGAGCCGCGGTACCAGCAGACGGATGGTTCCTCCCAGTGCTTCCAGAGCCGATACGCCTGCTGCGGCGTGGCCATCCGATCGGCCAGGCCGGCGTAGACGAAGCGCCGCTCCAGCGGCACCCGGGGCGTCACCGCCAGCGGCGAGACCACGCGGTGGACCGTCTCGGCGTCCGCGCCGAGCAGGCCCGCCGCGCGCACCTCGCGCTCGATGTCCCCGGGTACGTGGTGCGACATCACCCACGCCATGTCGACCGAGGGCACGCCGACGACCACGCAGTCCAGGTCCTCCAGGCCCGCGACCAGGGCGGCGACGTAGGCGCCCAGCGAGAGCCCGTGCACGGCGACGGGGGTGTCGGCGTCGCCCTGCGCGCGCACCCAGTCCAGGCAGCGGCGCACGTCCCACACGGCCTGTCCCAGGCCGTGCACGTTGCCGAGGTAGTCGAACGAGATGAACGTGCCGTCGTGGGTGCGCGTGCTCTTGCGCGGCCCGTGCATGGGCAGCACCGGGTGGATCACGTTGACGCCGAGTTCGCGGTGCAGCCGCGGCGAGCGGAACGCGGCCAGGTCGCCGGGTCGGCCCATGCCGAAGCCGTGCAGGTTCACCAGCCACGGCCGGGGCGCACCGGGGTGGCGCAGTACGTACGCCCACACCCGCTGATTCGCGCCCGCGCCCTGCCACCGGGTGGCCCCCGGCACCCCGGCGCGGGGCATGTACCCGCTGTCGAAGGTCAGTTGCTCGTAGCCGATGGTGCCGTAGAGCCGGTCCCGGAGCACCGGGTCCTCCGGGGCGGGCGGTTCGGGATGGAAGCGGGTCGGATCGTCGAGGTAGCCCTCGGCGCGGAACTTGGCCAGCGCGTCGGCGATCTCGGTCCGGATCCGCTGGGCGTCCTCGGGGTCCGGGGACAGCCGGCCGCCGGCCAGGACGGCCACCACGAGTTCGTCCAGGAAGGCCGCGGAGACCAGTCCCGGGGTGGGGAACACGGTGGGCATCTCGGGATATCGGCGCCGCTCGGCGCGCAACGACCGCACATAGGAGCGCACCCCGAAGCCCACCGAGGGGGGAACACTGCGCAGCAGCGCGCCGACCGGCAGATCCGCCAGCATGGCGGCGGACTTCTCCCCCTGGGAACGTATTCGACGCAGGTGATCGAGCATGCCGATCCCTCCCCTCGATGTGAACCGACCCTAGTACGGAATCAACGGAGCGAACACGCGCAATCGCTTTTGGTAACCGCGATTTCACAATTGGGACTGGAATCGCAACTTCCGCTCACACTCGTGCAACCACGCCGAAACCGGACGCCCCCGACATGCGGACACGACGATGGGCCCGCCACCTCCCCCCGGAGGTTGCGGGCCCATCGTCTCAGGTCGATCCCGGTGCCGTACGGCGCTACACGCCGGCCCACTTGCGCTGGCCGGCCAGGTCCGCCCGAAGCTCGCCGAGTTGCTCGGCGACCCGGACCGGGGCGGTGCCCCCGCGTCCGTCACGCGAGGCGACCGAGCCGGACACGGTCAGTACCGAGCGCACCTCCGGGGTCAACTCCGGCGAGATCTCCGCGAGTTGATCGTCGGTCAGGTCCCACAGCTCGATCCCGCGCGGCTCGCAGTACTTCACACACGCGCCGGCCACCTCGTGCGCCACCCGGAACGGAGTGCCGCGGCGGACCAGCCACTCGGCGATGTCGGTGGCCAACGAGAAGCCGGCCGGCGCCAGTTCGGCCAGCCGCTCGCGGTGGAAGGTGAGCGTGGCGATCATCCCGGTGAACGCCGGAAGCAGGACTTCGAGCGTGTCGCACGAGTCGAAGACCGGCTCCTTGTCCTCCTGGAGGTCGCGGTTGTAGGCCAGCGGCAGCGCCTTCAGGGTGGCCATCAACCCGGTCAGGTTGCCGATCAGCCGGCCCGACTTGCCGCGCGCCAGCTCCGCGATGTCGGGGTTCTTCTTCTGCGGCATGATCGAGGAACCGGTGGAGAAGGCGTCGTCGAGCGTCACGAAGGAGAACTCCTTCGTGTTCCACACGATGATCTCCTCGGCCAGCCGGGACAGGTTCACCCCGAGCATCGCGGTGACGAACGCGAACTCGGCGGCGAAGTCGCGCGAGGCGGTGCCGTCGATCGAGTTCGCCGCGGACGCGGAGAAGCCGAGGTCGCGGGCCACCGACTCGGGGTCGAGCCCGAGGGAGGACCCGGCGAGCGCGCCGGACCCGTACGCCGACACGTCGGCGCGCCGGTCCCAGTCGCGCAGCCGGTCGGCATCGCGCGCGAAGGCCTGCACGTGGGCGAGCAGGTGGTGCGCGAGCAACACCGGCTGGGCGTGCTGGAGGTGGGTGCGGCCCGGCATCACCGCGTCGGGATGCGCGGCGGCCTGCTCGATCAGCGCCTCCTGGAGGTCGGCGAGCAGCCGGCCCAGGATCCGCGCGTGGTCGCGCAGGTACATCCGGCCCAGGGTGGCGATCTGGTCGTTGCGCGAGCGGCCCGCGCGCAGCTTGCCGCCCAGGTCGGGGCCGAGGATGTCGAGCAGGCCGCGCTCCAGCGCGGTGTGCACGTCCTCGTCGGCGATCGTGGCGACCAGGACACCGGACTCGACGTGCTCTTGCAGCGTGTCCAGGCCGGCCAGCATGCGGGTCAGCTCGTCGTCGGTGAGCAGTCCGGCCGCGTGCAGGACCCGGGCGTGCGCCCGGGAGCCGGCGATGTCGTACGGCGCGAGCCGCCAGTCGAAGTGCACGCTGGCGGAGAGCAGGGCCAGAGCCTCGGAGGGGCCGCCGGAGAAACGGCCGCCCCACAGGCTCACTCGGTCGGTGTTCTCGGTCACGATGCACCGTCCCGACGCGCCGCGATCTTGCCGGAGAGCCCGAACAGCTCGATGAAGCCCTTGGCCTGCGACTGGTCGAACGTGTCGCCGGTGTCGTAGGTGGCCAGGTTGAAGTCGTAGAGCGACTGGTCGCTGCGCCGACCGGTGACCACGGCCCGCCCGCCGTGCAGGGTCATCCGGATGTCGCCGGACACGTGCCGGTTGGCCTCGGCGACGAAGCCGTCGAGAGCCCGCTTGAGCGGGGAGAACCACAGGCCGTCGTAGACCAGTTCGGCCCAGCGCTGCTCGACGGTGCGCTTGTAGCGGGCCAGTTCGCGCTCGACGGTGACGTTCTCCAGCTCCTGGTGCGCGGTGATCAGCGCGATCGCGCCCGGTGCCTCGTAGACCTCGCGGCTCTTGATGCCGACCAGCCGGTCCTCGACCATGTCGATCCGGCCCACACCCTGCGCGCCCGCCCGCCGGTTCAGCTCCTCGATCGCCTGGAGCACGGTGACCTCGCGGCCGTCGACGGCCACCGGCGCGCCGTGCTCGAAGGTGATCACCACCTCGTCGGCGTCCCGCGCGTCGGCCGGGTTTCGCGTGTACTCGTACACGTCCTCGATCGGCGCGTTCCAGATGTCCTCCAGGAAGCCGGTTTCCACGGCCCGCCCGAAGACGTTCTGGTCGATCGAGTACGGCGACTTCTTCGTGGTGACGATCGGCAGGTTCTTCGCCTCGGCGAAGGCGATCGCCTTGTCCCTGGTCATCGCGTAGTCGCGGACCGGGGCGATGCACGTCAGGTCGGGGGCGAGGGAGGAGATGCCCACCTCGAAGCGGACCTGGTCGTTGCCCTTGCCGGTGCAGCCGTGCGCGACCGTGGTCGCGCCGTGCTTCCGCGCGGCGGCGACCAGGTGCTTGACGATCACCGGCCGAGACAGCGCGGAGACCAGCGGGTAGCGGTCCATGTAGAGCGCGTTGGCCCGGATGGCCGGCAGGCAGTAGCCGTCGGCGAACTCGTCGCGGGCGTCCGCGACCTCGGCCTCGACCGCGCCGCAGGCCAGTGCCCGCTTGCGGATGATGTCCAGGTCCTCGCCGTTCTGGCCGACGTCGACGGCCACCGCGATGACCTCGGCGCCGGTCTCCTCGGCGATCCATGGGATACAGACGGAGGTGTCTAGACCTCCGGAATAGGCGAGTACGACGCGCTCGGTCACGAGCGTTTTCTCCTTACGAATGAGCGATTCGGCAGATGCGGTGCTGGTTCGGCCCGAGCCGAGCGCTCTGGCGGTGTGCGGAAGTCGATGGTCGCGGGCGGACCGGGCCCGGCTATCCCTTGTGCTCGGCGAGCGCCAGGAGGTACGCGGCGAGCGCCGCGCCGCCCTCCGGGTCGCGCGAGACCATCAGGATGGTGTCGTCGCCGGCGATGGTGCCCAGGATCAGCCGGGACTCGGCGTGGTCCATCGCGGAGGCCAGGAACTGGGCCGCGCCCGGCGGTGTGCGCACCACCACGAGGTTGCCCGACGCCTCGGCCGACACCAGCAGTTCGCCGGCCAGCCGGGACAACCGTCCCTCGACCGCGGACTCCTCCAGCGGCGCCCGGGGGGTGCGATCGCCGCCCTCCGCCGGCACGGCGTAGATCAGCGATCCCTCCGCGTCGCGGATCTTGACCGCGCCGAGTTCGTCGAGGTCCCGGGACAGCGTGGCCTGGGTGACGGCGAGGCCGTCCTCGGCGAGCAGCCGGGCGAGTTGGTTCTGCGACCGGACCGGGTGTCGGGTCAGGATGTCGACGATCCGCCGGTGGCGGGCGATCCGGGTGCTGGGCACCGCGTATACGCCTTCGACCGGGGTCGCGTCGGTGCCGGGCTCGCCGGTGCCGGGCTCGCTGCTCATGGGCCGACCCCGCCTAGCGCCGCACGCGTCGTCGTCGGACGGTGTTCACGAAGTTCCTCCGGCGGGTGCGGCGGCGAGGCCGGCGTCCAGGATTGCGGGCAGTGCCCCGAGCAGCGCGTCCACGTCCGCGTCGTCGACGACGAGCGGCGGGGCGAGCCGGACCCGGGTGGGCACGGCGGCGTTGACGAGGAAACCCGCGTCCTGCGCCGCCTGTTGCACGGTCTGCGCCACCGGTGCGGTGAGCACGATACCGATCAACAGGCCCGCTCCGCTCACCTCGTCGACCAGCGGATGGGCGATCTTGTCGATTCCCGCCCGCAGCCGCTCGCCGAGTTGCGCCGAACGGGTGCACAGGTCGTCGTTCTCGATCGTGTCGAGCACCGCGAGCGCGGCGGCGCAGCAGATCGGGTTGCCGCCGAAGGTGGTGCCGTGCTGGCCCGGCCGCAACAACTCGGCCGCCGGCCCGAAGGCGACACAGGCGCCGATCGGCAGCCCGCCGCCCAGGCCCTTGGCCAGCGTGACCACGTCGGGCTCGATGCCGAGCGGCTGGTGGGCGAACCAGGCGCCGGTACGGGCTATGCCGGTCTGGATCTCGTCCAGGATCAGCAGCGCGCCGTGCGCGGCGGTGATCTCCCGGGCCGCGGCCAGGTAGCCCTCACCGGGCATGACCACGCCGTTCTCGCCCTGGATGGGCTCCAGGATCACCGCGGCGGTCTGCGGACCGACCGCGGCGCGCAGCGCGTCGACGTCGCCGTAGGGCATGAAGTCGACGCCGCCGGGCAGCGGGGCGAACGGCTCGCGCTTGGCGGGCTGGCCGGTCATCGCCAGCGCGCCCATGGTGCGGCCGTGGAAGCCGCCCTCGGCCGCGATGATCTGCGGCCGACCGGTGCGCCGGGCGATCTTGAACGCGGCCTCGTTGGCCTCGGCGCCCGAATTGCCGAAGTAGACCCGGCCGGGGCGGCCGAACAGGCCGAGCAGCCGCTCGGCGAGCGCCACGGGCGGTTCGGCGATGTAGAGGTTGGACACGTGGCCCAGCCGGCCCAGCTGCGCGCTCACCGCGGCGGCGATCGCCGGGTGCGCGTGGCCGAGCGCGTTGACCGCGATGCCGCCGAGGAAGTCGACGTAGGTCTTGCCCGCGCCGTCCACCACGCGCGCGCCCGAGCCGCTGATCAGCTCGATCGCGGGCGTGCCGTAGTTGTGCATCAGCGCCTGGTTCCACCGCTGCGTCAGCGCACCGGCGGCACCGCTCTCGGTGATGGTCACGCCGCCCCCTCGGAGTCTTCGTCGTCGTTGTCCGCGTGCTCGATGTCGGCCGCGGTCGCGGCCCCCGCGTGCTTGTCCCGGGCGGGCACCACCATGGTCCCGATGCCCTCGTCGGTGAACACCTCGAGGAGCAGCGAGTGCGCGACCCGCCCGTCGAGCACGTGCGCGGCCGGCACCCCGGCCTGCACGGCCCGCAGGCACGCCTCCATCTTGGGCAGCATGCCGGTGGAGAGGTTCGGCATCAGCGCGGCCAACTCGTCGGCGTCCAGGCGCGATATCACCTCGTCGCTGACGGGCCAGTCGGCGTACAGCCCCTCGACGTCGGTGAGCACGACCAGCTTCTCCGCGCCGAGCGCCACCGCGAGCGCCGAGGCCGCGGTGTCGGCGTTGACGTTGTAGACGTGCCCGTCGGCGCCGCGCGCGATCGAGGAGATCACCGGTATCCGGTTGTCGTCGAGCAGCGCCCGGATCGCACCGGGGTCGACCTCGACGATGTCGCCGACCAGGCCGATGTCGACCGACTCGCCGTCCACGACCGCGAGCCGCTTCTCCGCGGTCATCGTGTGCGCGTCCTCGCCGGTCATCCCGACGGCGAACGGCCCGTGCCGGTTGATCAGGCCGACGATCTCGCGCTGCACCTGGCCGGCGAGGACCATGCGCACCACGTCCATCGCCTCGGGCGTGGTCACCCGAAGGCCGCCGGCGAAGGACGACTCGATGCCGAGCCGGTCGAGCTGCGCGCTGATCTGCGGGCCGCCGCCGTGCACGATCACCGGGCGCAGCCCGGCGAACCGCAGGAACACCAGGTCTTGGGCGAACGCCTGCTTGAGCGCGTCGTCGACCATGGCGTTGCCGCCGAACTTGATCACCACGGTCTTGCCGTAGAAGCGCTCCAACCACGGCAGCGCCTCGATCAGCGTGTGCGCCTTGGCCAGTGCCGCGTTGTTGCGCCCCTGTTTGTCGGCCGATTCCGTCCGCATCCCGCTCCCCCTCGTCTGGCTGTCGGTACCGGTCACGACGAGTAGGCCGAGTTCTCGTGGACGTATTCGGCGGTGAGGTCGTTGGTCCACACCGTCACGGCGGCCTCGCCGGCATTGAGGTCGGCCACGATGTGCGTCTCGCGCGGGGTCATGTCGACCAGCTCGCGGTCCTCGCCGACGAAGCCGTCCCGGCACACCCACACGCCGTTGAAGGCGACGTCGAGCCGGTCGGGGTCGAAGGTCGCGGCGGTGGTGCCGATCGCGGCGAGCACGCGGCCCCAGTTGGCGTCCTCGCCGTGCACGGCGCACTTGAACAGGTTGTTCCGGGCGATCGAGCGGGCCACCTCCAGCGCGTCGGCCTCGGTCGCGGCGCCCGTCACGTCGATCCGGATGTCCTTGCTCGCGCCCTCGGCGTCGCCGATCAGCTGCCGGGCGAGGTCGCCGCAGACGGTGCGCACCGCCTCGGCGAACGCGGCGAGGTCGGGCTCGACGCCGGAGGCGCCGGAGGCCATCAGCAGCACGGTGTCGTTGGTGGACATGCAGCCGTCGGAGTCGATCCGGTCGAACGTGGTGTGCGTGGCGCCACGCAGCACCGCGTCCAGCGTCTCGGCGTCGACCGCGGCGTCGGTGGTGAGCACGACGAGCATGGTGGCCAGGCCGGGGGCGAGCATGCCCGCGCCCTTGGCCATGCCGCCGACGGTCCACCCGGCGGGGTCGGTGACCACGGACTGCTTGTGCACGGTGTCGGTGGTCTTGATCGCGATCGCCGCGGCCTCGCCGCCGTCGGCGCTCAGTGCCGCCGCGGCCTTGTCGACGCCCGGCAGCAGCCGGTCCATCGGCAGTTGTACGCCGATCAGGCCGGTGGAGGCCACCACGATCTCGCCGGCGTTCAGCCCCAGCGCCTCGGCGACCCGCTCGGCGGTGGCGTGCGTGTTGCGAAAGCCCTCGGTGCCGGTGCAGGCGTTGGCGCCGCCGGAGTTGAGCACGACCGCCTGCACGAGGCCGGCCTTGACCACCTGCTCGGACCACACCACCGGCGCGGCCTTGATCCGGTTGGCGGTGAACACCGCCGCCCCGGCGATCGAGGGGCCGTCGTTGACGATCAGCGCCACGTCGGGCGCGCCCGTGCTCTTGAGGCCCGCGGCCACGCCCGCGGCGCGAAAGCCCTGTGCTGCGGTGACGCTCACGGTGCTACCCCCGTCTTGCTCAGTCCCAGGTCCTCGGCGAGGCCGAGGGCGATGTTGGTGCTCTGGATGGCGCCGCCGGCGGTGCCCTTGGCGAGGTTGTCGATCGCGCCGACCACCACGACACGGCCCGCGCGCTCGTCGACGGTGACCTGTACGACGGCCGTGTTGGCGCCGTAGACCATCGCGGTCGCGGGCCACTGGCCCTCGGCGAGCAGGTGGACGAAGCCCTCGTCGGCATAGGCCGCGGTGTAGGCCGCGCGGACCGCCTCGGCGGTGACGCCCGGCCGCAGCCGGGCGGTGCAGGTGGCCAGGATGCCGCGCGACATGGGCACCAGCGTCGGGGTGAAGGACACCGTGACCGGCGCGTCGGTGACCGCGCGCAGCCCCTGGAGGATCTCCGGCGTGTGCCGGTGCACCCCGCCGACGCCGTAGGCGCTCGCGGAGCCCATCACCTCGCTGCCCAGCAGGTGCGGCTTGGGCGCCTTGCCCGCCCCGGAGGTGCCGGACGCGGCGACCACGACCCAGTCGGGCTCGACCAGGTCGGCGGCGGTGGCGGGAACCGTGCACAGCAGCGAGACGGTCGGGTAGCAGCCCGGCACCGCGATCCGCCGGGTGCCGACGAGCGCGGCGCGCCCGCCCGGCAGCTCGGGCAGTCCGTACGGCCACGTCCCGGCATGAGGGGATCCGTAGAACTCCTCCCAGTCGGCGCCGTCGCGCAGCCGGTAGTCGGCGCCGCAGTCCACCACGAGCACGTCGGCGCCCAGTTGCGCGGCCAGCGCGCCGGACTGTCCGTGCGGCAGGGCCAGGAAGACCACGTCGTGCCCCGCCAGGTTCTCGGCCGTGGTCTCGACGAGGACGCGGTCGGCCAACGGCAGCAGGTGCGGCTGCAGCTCGCCCAGGCGTCGGCCCGCGTTGGACCCCGCCGTGAGCGTGCCGATCTCGATCTCCGGGTGTGCGAGCAGCAGGCGCAGAATCTCCCCGCCCGCATATCCACTCGCCCCGGCCAGTGCCGCCTTGGCCCCCATTACCGCCTCCTTGTCAGGAGCATGACTATACGGATGGTCGAATCACTATGCAAGTACGTTGGGTGACCGCCCACCCCCGACCGTGCCTTCGAGCCCTCGCCGGTGCCCCGTCGGCGCCCCCGCCGGGCTCCGCGGCGCGACCGCGGCGAGGAGCCCGAGGGCGGATCCCCTGCATCGGCGCACCGCGGAAGCAGGCGCACAGTGGTCCTATCCGCCCGTTTCCCCGGTGCGCCCAGATGCGGCGCCGCGCGTCGCAGTGCCCGGCAGGGGCCCGAAGACCCGCACAAGGCCGCTCCGGGCAAGCCTTCCCCGTCCCCGGGTCACCCAATAGGGCGCATGCCGGTGCGTTAGGATCAGCGGACTTCGGATACGCGCCCCCGGCGGGCGGTCGACGGCCGGCGGGACGGCAGCGACGTGCAGCAGACGGCGGGCGCCCCCGCCCAGGAAACGAACGAGACCACGTGACCCCTCCCCCCGGCACCTCCGGGCCCGCCGACGCCGCACGCGTCGCCGACCCGGACCTACAGTCCCCGACCGGCGAGCCCCCATCGGCTCCCGAGGCGGGCACCGCGGACACCACCGCCGCGCCGACCCGGCCCACCGCCGAGCGCAGGCGCGCCCGCGTCCCACTGCCGGACCTGCTCGCCCTGGGCCTGCCCACGCTGGTCTTCGCGATCATGGGCTGGCACCAGCGCTGGATCACCGACGACGGCCTCATCTTCACCCGCGCGGTCCGCGAGATCCTGGCCGGCAACGGCCCCGTCTACAGCGCCGGCGAACGTGTGGAGACCTCCACGAGCACGCTGTGGCAATGGCTGCTCGCGCTGCTCGGCGGCATCACGCCGTTCGACTACGCGCCCACCGCCGTCTACACCGGCCTGATCCTGTCGGTCGCCGGCCTGTGGTTGTCCCTGGACGGCACCCGCCGGCTCTTCCGCGGCCTGGCGGTCACCCGGCTGCTGCTGCCCGCAGGCGTGCTCGTGTTCATCGCCATCCCCTCCGTGTGGGACTTCGCCACCGCCGGCATGGAGACCGGCCTGATCCTGTTCTGGATCGGCCTGTCGTGGTGGCTGCTGATCGGCACCTGGCTGCGCCCGGTCGGCACCCACACCACGCGGCGCACCCTGGCTCTGTCCTTCTGGTTCGGCCTGGGCCCCCTGGTCCGCCCCGACCTGGGCCTGACCATGGTGATCCTGCTCGCCGCCCAGTTCCTGCTGATCCGCGCCCGCTGGCGGGGGGCCCTGGCGATGCTCGCCTGCGCCGGGTTCCTGCCCGCCGCCTACGAGATCTTCCGGATGGGCTACTACGGCCTGATCTTCCCGATGCCCGCCCTCACCAAGGAGGCGTCGGGATCGTTGTGGGGCCGCGGCTGGGACTACCTGACCGACTACATGAAGCCGTACTACCTGTGGATCCCGATGATCCTGATCGTGGTCGCGGTCGCCCTCGCGCTCACCCGGCGCCGCCCCGCCGACCGGCGCACCTGGATCGTCATCGGCACCCCCTTGGTCGCCGCGCTGGGCCAGACCGTGTACGTGCTCAAGGTCGGCGGCGACTTCATGCACGGCCGCATGTGGCTGCCCGTACTGCTCCTGGTCCTGCTCCCGCTGCTGCTCGCCCCCCTGGACCGGCTCATAACCCCCGTCATCGTGCTGGTCGCGGTCTGGGCGGTGGTCTGCGGCAGCACGCTGCGCTCCGGTGTGATCACCACGCCGGCCCCCGACGGCAACGGCAATCAGGTCTGGAACGAACGCGACACCTACGCCGCGTGGACCAGGACCGACAACCCCACCACCGAGGAAGCGCACATCCGGACGCTGCCGACGATAGAAGAGGCGTTCCGCAACGAAAAGGCCGGCGGCGAACGTCTTCTCTTCGTGGACCCCAACTACATGAAGGTGCCGCCGCTGCCGCTGCGCGCCGACCTCGACCACGACAAGGGCCTGGTCATCGGCCGACTCGGAGTCGGCGGCTCGATCACCCCGCTCGGCGGGATCGTGGTCGACGTGTGGGGCCTGTCCAACACCGTCGGCGCGCACATCACCGAGACCCGGCACACCGCCGCCGGCCACAAGAAGCTGCTGCCGTTCGCCTGGAACGTCGCGCTCTACGTCGATCCGGCCGGCGACGCGCTGGTCCCGCCGGACGCCGCCACCCAGGAGGAAATCCGCGCCGCCCGGGCCGCGCTGCGCTGCGGCGACCTCGCCGAACTCGTCGACTCGGTCGACGAACCGATGTCCGCGTCGCGCTTCTGGAAGAACCTGACCGGCGCCGTGGACCGAACCAAGCTGCGGATCCCGGCCAACCCGATCGAGGCCGAGAAGAAATTCTGCTCGCCCTCCTGAGCCCGTCATCGGTCCGGCGGTCGATCATCAGTGGTTATGGTGTGGTCGGCCCGCCCGCCCCGACTGGAGTCAACGAACCATGAGCCTCGTGAGTGTGCTGTCCGGGCGCTCGCGCTTCGGGCGACGGGCCGATCCCCCCCAGGACGGCCCGTCCACCCGCGGCACGGCCCGCTGGAACCTCGCGATGGTGCTGACGCCCGCCCTGATCGTGCTGATCCTGGGCTGGCACCGACGCTGGATCAGCGACGACGGCCTGATCTTCACCCGCACCGTGCGCCAGATCCTGGCCGGCAACGGCCCCGTGTTCAATGTGGGCGAACGCGCCGAGTCCTCCACGAGCACGCTGTGGCAGTGGATCCTGGTGCTCGCGTCCTGGATCACCCAGAGCGACGTCGGCCGCCTCGCGGTCTATCTGGGCCTGCTGTGCACCACCGCCGGCTACGTCCTCGCGCTCCAGGCCACCCGTCGGCTGCACGAACGCACCGCGCGCGTCCCCCTCCTGGTGCCGTTCGGCGTGATCGCCCTGCTCGCGCTGCCGCCGGTGTGGGACTTCGCCACCTCCGGCCTGGAAACCGGGCTGACCACGTTGTGGATCGCCGGCTGCTGGTGGCTCCTGGTCCGCCTCCCGCACGACCCGCGCGCCCGCATCGCCTACGCGCTGGCCTTCGTCGCGGGCCTGGGCCCGACGGTTCGCCCCGACCTGGCCATCGCCACCCTCGGGTTCCTGATCGCGCTCGCCGTGATCCGCCGCCCGCGCCCGCTCCGCGCCCTCGCCCTGTTCGGCACCGCGTTCACCCTCCCCCTGCTGTACGAGATCTTCCGGATGGGCTACTACGGCGTCATGCTGCCGCTGCCCGCCGTGACCAAGGAGGCGTCGGCGAGCGACTGGTCCCGGGGCTGGGACTACGTCCGCGACCTGACCGGGCCGTACCACCTGTGGCTCCCGTTCGTCGTACTCGCGGCGTGCCTGCTCGTCCAGGCGGTACTGCGGGTACGCCGCGACCCCGCTCGCGCCCGCGCCCGCCTGGACCCGCGCACGATCGACCGCGCCGGATGGGCCCGGATCACCGTCTTCGCCGTCCCCGTGGCGTGCGGGCTGCTCATGCTGCTCTACGTGATCCGCGTCGGCGGCGACTTCATGCACGCCCGGATGTTGCTGCCGGGCCTGTTCACCCTGCTGCTGCCCATCCTCGTGGTCCCCGCGAGCCGGCTCGCGGTACCGGCCGCCACCGTGCTGATCGGCTGGGCCGTGGTCTGCGCGGTCGCCTTCCGGGTGCCCTACGAGGGCATCGGCCCGCGCGGCATCGCCGACGAACGTGCCTTCTACATCGGCGCGCTCAAGGTCGCCAACCCGGTCACCGCCTACTCGTACGTGGCCAACTACCCACGCTTCCCCGCCGCCGCCCAGGCCGCCCGCGCCGACCACAAGCACGTGATCGTCTACCCCTGGTACGACGGCTTCTACGTCACCGCCCTCGACCCGAAGCTGCCCGCCCCGGTCGCCACGGTATGGACCAACCTCGGCATGAACGGCGCGAACACCCCGCTCGACGGCGTCTCCGTCGACATTCTCGGCCTGGCCTACCCCCTGGCCGCCCACGTCGAACTCACCACCCGGGGCCGCCCCGGCCACGAAAAGGAAATCGACATCGCCTGGGTCTTCGCCCAGTACACCTCCCCGGACGCCGTCCTCCCCCCGGGCATCGACCCGATCCGCGTCAAAGCCGCCCGCTACGCCCTCACCTGTGGCAACACCAACACCGGCAAAATCAAAGAACTCCAGGACTCGGTCCAAGAACCCATGACCTGGAGCCGCTTCAAAAAGAACTTCACCGGCGCCTGGGACCGCACCTCATTCCGCTTCCCCAACGACCCGGTAACAGCAGCCAAGCAAATCTGCGGCGTAGACGTCCTCCAAAAAGACATCCTCCCCACCGACAACCCCAACCGCTGAACCCCAACCACCCCACCCAAAACCCAAAAGCCGGCCAAGCCCGAGCCCACCCCCAAGCCGACCCCAACCAGCCCGCCCGGCGCCTGAGGACAAGGCGGGGCGCAGCCCGGCCTTCGGACCCCGAACCAGGCCCAACCCCAAGCCCGCCCGGCGCCTGAGGACAAACAGGGCCGCAGCCAACCCCGGAACCCAACCCCAATCAGCCCGTCCGGCGCTTGAGGACACGCACAGCCCGGCCTCGGAGCTGAACCGAGCCCAACACCAGCCCGCCCGGCACCTGAGGCGAGGGCGCGCGGCCCCGGAGCCGAACCCAATCAGCCCGTCCGGCGTTTGAGGACACGGCGGGGCGCAACCCGGCCTCGGAGCGGAACGGGCCCAACCCCAGCCCGTCCGGCGCTTGAGGACAAAGCAGGGCCGCAGCCCAACCCGGAACCCAACCCCAATCAGCCCGTCCGGCGCTTGAGGACAACGCAGGGCGCAGCCCGGCTCCCGAGGCCCGAACCAGGCCCAACACCAAGCCCGCCCGGCGCCCGAGGCGAGGGCGCGGCCCCGGAGCCGAACCGGCCCCAATCGGCCGTCCGGAGGACAAGGCCCAGCCCGACCCCGGGCGCGCCGAACCCACCACCCCAGCCCGTCCGGCGTTTGAGGACGACAACCTCACGTCAACCCCGCGAGCGCACCGTCACGTCATGGACCACCGAATCGCCCGGAAGCGAAAGCGTCGACACCACGACCCCCGCCACCGTCACGGGATCGCTGTAGCGCGAGCTCTCGTACGCCCCGCCCTCCTGCTCCCGCACACCACGCTGCATCGCCGTAGCCGTCCGCCCCGGATACACACTGGTCACCCGCAACCCCGGCTCCTCCTCCCGCAGCCCGTCCGCGAACGCCTTCAACGCGTGCTTGCTCGCCGCATACGCCGTCCACCCCGCACTCGTCCGCAACCCCGCCCCACTGTTCAACAGCACCACATCGCCCCGCCCCCGCCGCAACGCCGGCAACAACACCCGCGTCACCTCCGCCACCGCGACCACGTTCACGGTCAGCGTGTGCGCCCACACCGCGACGGCCGTCGACTCCACCGTGCCCAGCTCCGCGACGCCCGCACTGTGCACCAGCCCCGCGAACGTCTCGTCCGCCAGCGGCGCCAGCGCCTCCGCGATGGTCTCCGGATGCTCCAGGTCGGCCACGACCGTCCGCACTCCCGGCCCCGCCAGATCCGCCGCCCGCCGCTCCGACCGCACGATCGCGACCAGATCGTGACCGTCCTCCCGCAACAGCCGGGCGATCTCCGCGCCGATACCGCTACCCGCACCGGTGATCACGTAAGTACTCATGGCGCCACCCTACGAGGTGCGCGCCCGGCGGAACGGACGATCCCACCGGCGCCGTCCGACCCGCCCGGAGGCCGCCGATGACCCTGACCACCACCTCGACCGACCAGGGCCCGCCGCCCGCCGACCACCCCGCCCCCGCCCCTCTCCCACCCCCGCGCACACCACGCCGCGTCGCCCGGTGGAACATCGCCGCCGTGCTGCTGCCCGCCGTGTTCGTCGCCGTCCTCGCCGGCAAACGCAGCTGGCTGTGCGACGACGGCCTGATCTACACCCGCCCGGTCCGGCAGATCCTGGCCGGCAACGGCCCCGTGTTCAACCCGGGCGAGCGCGCCGAGGCCGCCACCGGCACGCTCTGGCAGTGGCTCCTGGTCGCCGCGACGCGCCTCACCGGCCAGGACCCCGCGCCCCTGGCCGTGCGCCTGGGCCTGCTGTGCGCCGTACTCGGCTGGTTCCTGGCCGCCGACGCCGGCCGCCGCCTGTACCGGCCCGCCGCCGGGCACGCCCCGCTGCTCCCCTGCGGCGCCCCGATCCTGCTCGCCCTGCCGCCGACCTGGGACTTCGCCACCTCCGGCCTGGAAACCGGCCTCACCACCCTGTGGATCGCCGGCTGCTGGTGGCTGCTCGTACGCCTCGCCGCCGACCCGCACACCCGCCCACACCCGCGCCCACACACCCGCCGCGCATACGGCCTCGCCGTCCTGGCGGGCCTGGGCCCGACGGTCCGCCCCGAGCTGGCCATCGCCACGCTCGGCTTCCTGACCGCCCTGGCCCTGATCCACCGCCCGCGCCCCCGCCGCGCGGCGGCCCTCACCGCCGCCGCGACCGCGCTGCCGCTGGCCTACGAGATCTTCCGCATGGGCTACTACGGCGTCCTGCTCCCCCTGCCCGCGATCACCAAGGAGGCCGGCGCGAGCGACTGGCCCCGGGGCTGGGCCTACGCCCGCGACCTGGCCGACCCGTACCACCTGTGGTTGCCCCTGCTCACCCTCGCCGCCCTCGGCACCGCCGGCGTGCTCGCCACAAGACGCCGCACCGCCCCCGCGACCACACTCCCCGGCACCCGCGTCCGCCGCACCCTCTACACGACCCCCGTCGTGTGCGGTCTCGCCATGCTGCTCTACGTGGTCCGCGTCGGCGGCGATTTCATGCACGCCCGGATGCTCCTCCCGGGCCTGTTCCTCCTGCTCCTGCCGATCCTGCTGGTCCCGGCGAGCCGACTCGCGATCCCCGCCGTGGCCGCCCTGGCCGCGTGGGCCCTGCTGTGCGCGTCCGCCTTCCGGGTCCCCTACGAGCGCATCGGCCCGGCCGGCATCGCCGACGAACGCGGCTTCTACACCTCGGTCCTGGGCGTGGCCAACCCCGTCACCGCCGACGCCTTCATCGACGGCTTTCCCGGCTTCCCCACCTTCGTCCGCGACCCCCGCCCGGGATACCGGCACACCCTGGTCGACCGCTCCCCCACGCACACCCTCAACGCCCCGCTGCGCCCGGACGTCGCCACGCCGATCGTGGCGATGTGGCCCTCCCTGGGCATGCTCGGCGCGGCCGTCCCGCTCACCGGCGTCGCCCTCGACGACCTGGGCCTGGCCTATCCGCTCGCCGCGCACGTACAGCTGTCCACCCGGGGCCGCCCCGGGCACGAGAAGCAGATCGACCCGGCCTGGGTGCTCGCCCAGTACGCCGACCCGGCCGCCCCGCCACCCCCGGGCATCGACCCGATCCGCATCGCCGCCGCCCGCTACACCCTCACCTGCGGCGACACGAACCGCGGCCGGCTCAAGGAACTGCTGGACTCGACCCACGCCCCGCTGACCCGGCACCGCTTCGTCGCCAACCTCACCGGCGCCGTGCGCCGCACGTCCTTCCGCTTCCCCAACGACCCGATCGCCGCCGCCAGGCAGATCTGCGGCGTCGACGTCCTGGCCCCGGGCATCCTGCCCACCGCCCCCACCCACCCCTGAGCACCCGCTCCCGAGCACCGGCCCCGACCGGCGACCCCGCACACACGAGTGGGCCCGCACACCGTCACGGTGTGCGGGCCCACGTCGACCGATCCGGCCCGAGAGGCGTCACGCCCCGCGCAGCACCGCCCCGGTCCGCTCCGCCGCGAGCGCCACCGCCGCGTCCCGCGCGGCCGTCGCCTCCTCGACCGTGAGCGTGCGGTCCTGCGCCCGGAAACGCAGCGCGTAGGCCAGCGACTTGCTGCCCTCGCCGACCTGCGAGCCGGTGTACACGTCGAACAGGCGCACCGATTCGAGCAGCGCCCCGGCCCCCTCGACCAGCGCGGCCTCCACCTCGGCGGCCGGCACCGAGTCGGGCACCACGAGCGCCACGTCCTGGGTGGCCACCGGGTAGGAGGAGACGTGCCCGGCCTGAACCACGCGCTCCCCGTCCAGGTCGGCGGTGAGCAGGTCCAGGTCCAACTCCATCGCGCCGACCCGCTCCGGCAGGTGCAGCGCCTTGAGCGCCCTCGGGTGCAGCTCGCCGGCGTGCCCGACGACCCGCTCGCTCCCGTCCGGCGCGGTCGCCACCAGCGCGGCGCAGCGCCCGGGGTGCCACGGCTCGTGCCGATCCGCCCGCACGGTCAGCTCGACCCCGACGGCGTCCGCGACCACCCGCGCGGCTTCGATCGCGTCCGCCCAGATCTGCGGCCGGCCCTTGCCCCACCACCCGGAGCGCTCGCGCTCCCCGGACAGCACGACCGCGATCCGCTGCGGCTGATGCGGCAACGCCGCGGCCAGCGCGGCCAGTTCCTCCTCGCTCGGCCGCCGGTCCACGGCGAGCACGGGCGCGGGCGGGGTCGAGGCGTTCGGCCGGAAGACCACACCCGACTCGAACAGCGCGAGGTCGGTGTTGCCGCGCCCGAGGTTGCGGCGCAGCGTGTCCAACAGGCCCGGCAGCAGCGTGGTGCGCAGCGCCGGCTCCTCCTCGGAGATCGGGTTGACCAGCACCACGGTGCGCCGCCGCGCGTCGTCCTCGGCCAGGCCGAGGTCGTCGAACGCGCTCTGCCCCAGGAACGGGTAGTTGAGCACCTCGGTGTAGCCCGCGCCCGCGAGGGCCCGGCCCAACCGGCGCCGACGCCGCTGGTCGGCGGTCAGCCCGCGACCGGCCGGCACCTGTGGCAGCGTGGCCGGCACCCGGTCGTAGCCCTCCAACCGGATGACCTCTTCGGCCAGGTCGTTGGGGTCGGTCAGGTCGGGCCGCCAGGTCGGTGGGCCGACGGTGAGCGTGTCGATGCCCTCGACCGAGCAGCCCACCTCCTGCAACCGCTGGGCCACCGTCTCGCGGGTGTAGGGCACACCCGCGACCTTAGCCGCGTGGTCGGCGGCCAGGGTGATCCGCACCGGCTCGCGCGGCGCGTCCACCTCGGTCACGCCCGCCTCGGCTTGGGCGCGCTCGCCGCCGAGCGCGGCCAGCAGGTCGACCGCGCGCTGCGCCGCCGCGCGGGCCGCCTCCGGGTCCACGCCGCGCTCGAACCGGCGCGACGCCTCCGAGGACAACCTGTGCCGACGCGCCGTGCGCGCGATGGCCACCGGGTCGAAGTGCGCGGCCTCGATCACGATGTCGCTCGTGTCGTCGCCGATCTCGGTGCTCTCGCCGCCCATCACGCCCGCGAGGCCGATCGGCCCGCGGTTGTCGCAGATCAGCAGGTCCTCGGGGTCGAGCGTGCGCTCGACGTCGTCGAGGGTGGTCAGCTTCTCGCCGGCCTGCGCACGGCGCACCACGATCGGCCCCTGCAACCGGGCCCGGTCGTAGGCGTGCAGCGGCTGGCCCAGTTCGAGCATGACGTAGTTGGTCACGTCCACGACCAGCGAGATCGGCCGCATGCCGCTCATCTGCACGCGGCGCTGCACCCACAGCGGCGAGGGCGCGTCGGGGTCGACGCCGACCACGGTGCGCGCCACGAACCGGTCGCAGCCGGCCGGGTCCTCGACCCGCACCGGGTAGCCGTACCCGTTGGCGTCGGGCACGTCCAGCAGCGCCGGGTCGCGCAGCGGCTGCCCGTAGGCGATCGCCGCCTCGCGGGCGACGCCGCGCATCGACAGGCAGTAGCCGCGGTCCGGGGTGACCGCGATGTCGAGGACCTCGTCGACCAGGCCGAGCAGTTCGATCGCGTCCGCGCCGATCTGCGCCTCGATCGGCAGCACGATGATGCCGTCGTGGTCGTCGCCCATGCCCAGCTCGCGGGCCGAGCAGATCATCCCGCGCGACACGCGCCCGTAGGTCTTGCGCTCGGTGATCTCGAACGGGCCGGGCAGCACGCCGCCCGGCAGGATCACCACGACCTTGTCGTCGACCTCGAAGTTGCGCGCGCCGCAGATGATCTCCTGCGGCTCGCCGGTGCCGTTGGCGTCGCCGACGTCGACCTTGCAGAACCGGATCGGCTTCTTGAAGCCCTCCAGCTCCTCGATCTCGAGCACCTGGCCGACCACGAGCGGACCCTTGAGGTCCGCGCCGAGCTGTTCGACCGTCTCGACCTCGAGGCCGAGCGCCACGAGCTTGTCGGCGACGTCGCGCCCGGACTCGCCGGCAGGGAGGTCGACGTACTCCCGCAGCCACGAAAGCGGGACCCGCATCAGATCTCCATCCCGAACGGGAGGGTGAACCGGACGTCACCCTCGACCATGTCCCGCATGTCCTCGACGTTGTGCCGGAACATCAGCGCGCGCTCCAGACCCACACCGAACGCGAAACCGCTGTACACCTCGGGGTCGATGCCGCACGCGATCAGCACGCGCGGGTTGACCATGCCGCAGCCGCCCCACTCGATCCAGCCCTCGGACCGGCAGGTCCGGCACGGGTGCTCGGGGTCGCCCACCGAGGCGCCCCGGCACACGAAGCACTTGAGGTCGAGTTCGGCGGAGGGCTCGGTGAACGGGAAGTACGACGGGCGCAGCCGGGTGACGATGCCCTCGCCGAACATGGCCTGCACGAAGTGGTCGAGCGTGCCCTTGAGGTCGCCCATGGTCAGGCCCTTGTCGACGGCCAGGCCCTCGATCTGGCCGAACACCGGGGTGTGCGTGGCGTCCAGCTCGTCGGTGCGGTACACCCGGCCCGGACAGATCACGTAGATCGGCGGCGTGCGGGTGAGCATGGTGCGGATCTGCACGGGCGAGGTGTGCGTGCGCAGCACCACGCCGGAGTCCGCGGAGCCGTCCTCGGCGCGCACGAAGAAGGTGTCCTGCATGGTCCGCGCGGGGTGGTCCGGCAGGATGTTGAGCGCGTCGAAGTTGTACCACTCGGCCTCGACCTGCGGGCCCTCGGCGACCTCGTAGCCCATCGCCACGAACAGGTCCTCGATGCGCTCGGAGAGCGTGGTCAGCGGGTGCCGGGCGCCGCGCGGAGCACGGTCCCACGGCAGCGTGACGTCGACCGCCTCCTCGACGAGCACGCGCGCGTCCCGCTCCGCCTCCAATTCGACCAGGCGCCGCTCCAGGGCCTGCTTGACCGCGCCGCGGGCCTGGCCCACGCGCTTGCCCGCCTCGGCCTTGGCCTGCGGCGGGAGCGCGCCGATCTCGCGGTTGGCCAGCGCCAGCGGCGAACGGTCGCCGGTGTGCGCGACCTTCGCCTCCTGCAGCGCGGCCAGGTCGGCGGCGGCCTCGACCGCGGCGAGCGCCGCGTCCCTGGCCCGCTCGACTTCCTCGGGTTTCAACGCCTCGACCTCGACCGGGTCGTACGACTTGTTCGGTGCCGACATCTGTGTCCAGTGCTCCTGTGGGGGATCCGCCGGTGGTGGAGGCGGCAATGACGTCCTGCGACGTCCGCGCTCCGAGTTTACTGACGCCCGATGGGCGTGCGTGTCCGCGGCCGCCGGACCGCGACGACGTGGGTGGGACTTCCTCCGCGCGGGCAGCGCTACATGAGGACGTCCGGCATCGCGGCCGGCAGGGTGAATCGAAATCGGGCCCCGCCGCACTCGGCGCGATCCACGCCGATGGTGCCCGCGTGCGCTTGGACCAGGCCCTTGACGATGTACAGCCCCAGGCCGGTGCCACCGCGGCGGTTGCCGCGCCAAAAGCGGGTGAAGACGCGCTCGAGGAGTTCGTCCGGGATGCCCGGGCCCTCGTCGCTCACCGTGATCTCCGTCCCGTACGCACCGGGCGCGGACCCGATGGAGACCGCGCGCATCTCGATGGTGACGGTTCCCGCGCCGTGGCGCACCGCGTTTTCCAGCAGGTTGCCGAGAATCTGGTCGAGTTTGTCGGCGTCGAGCCACATGCGGGGCAACGGCCCGTCCACCACGACCACGAAGCGCTCGTCCGGCAGGCCGTTGCATTCGAGCGCGCGCAGGTGCCGGTGTACCGCCTCCTCCATGTCGACGACCTGGCGGTTGAGTTGCAGCCGGCCCGCGTCGATCCGGGAGATGTCCAGGAGTTCGGTGATCAGCCGGGTGACCCGGTCCGCGTCGGCGTCGACCGTCTCCAGCATCAGCCGCTTCTGCTCGTCGGTGAACCGCTCCCACTTGGCGAGCAGCGTCGCGGTGAAGCCCTTGACCGAGGTGAGCGGCGAGCGCAACTCGTGCGCGACGGTGGCGATCAGGTCGGAGTGGCCGCGCTCGATCCGCCTACGCGCGTCGGTGCAGCGCAGCGACACCACGAGTTTGCTCAGCGGCCCGCGCGGCCCGTCGTCGCGCACGTAGGACGCGGTGACCAGGATCTCCCGCCCGGCGAGCAGCAGGTTGCGCTCGGGTTGGCGGGTCCGGGTGGACAGCCCGCCGTACGGATCGGTGCACACCCACCAGCGCCGGCCCTCGATGTCCTCCAGCGGCAGCGCGTCGGCGATGTGTTTGCCGAGCGCGTCCTCGGGACGCGTCCCGGTGATCCGGGCGGCGGCGGCGTTGAAGGTGACCACCGTGCCGTTCTCGTCGGCGACCACCAGGCCGTCGGGCAGCATGTCGGCGTCCATCGGCCCCCTTCCCGTTTCGGGCCCGAGGGAGTTCCGGGCCGGACACACTATCCCAAGGCGCAGCGTGCCGTCCGGGTGCGCCGGACGCAACCGACTCGTTCCCCGGCACTCGCCAGTCAAGCCGGGTACGTCGGGGTCATCGCGCGTTTCGCGCGCCGGAGCGGCAGCCCCCGTGACCGCGCTGCGCGCGGGCGGAGGCATACAGACACACGGCCGCGGCAGTCGCCAGGTTCAGACTCTCGGCCCGTCCGTGGATCGGCACCCGCACCACGGCGTCGGCCAGCGCGCGGGTCTGCTCGGGGAGCCCCCACGCCTCGTTGCCGAATATCCACGCGGTGGGTCCGGCGAGCCCGCCCGCGTCCAGTTCGCCGTCCAGATCGGCCTCGCCCGCGCCGTCCGCGGCCAGGATCCGCATCCCGGCGGCGCGCAGCGCGGCGACGGTGTCCTCGATCCGGGCGCCGGTGACGACAGGCAGATGAAAGAGGCTGCCCACCGAGGCGCGCACTGCCTTGGGGTTGTACGGGTCCACGGAAGCGTCGGTGAGGACGACCGCCTCGGCGCCGGCCGCGTCGGCCGCGCGCAGCACGGTGCCCGCGTTGCCGGGGTCGCGCACGTTGGCCAACACCGCGACCAGGTGCGGCCGCGCCGCCATCGCGTGTTCCAGGGTCACGTCCACGAACCGGCACAGCGCCACCACGCCCTGGGGGGTGACGGTCTGGCTGATCGCGGCGACGACCTCGTCGGTGGCGGTGAACACCGGTACCCGGGCCTCGTGCGCGCCGGCGACCAGATCGGGGTAGCGCTCGGCCACCTCGGGGGTGATGTACATCTCGCGCAGCGTGCCCGGCAGGGCCACCGCCTCGCGCACCGCCTGCGGTCCCTCGGCCAGGAACAACCGCTCCCGGGCCCGGAAAGCGCGTTTGGCGAGCCGCCGAGCCGCCGCCACTCGTGGTGATCGGGTGGACGTCAGCTCGGGGCTCGCCATCGCGTTACCGTTCTCTGCTCTCGACCTGCAACGGTCTGGGAAGTGCTGCGACATCGACGACGTGAGTCGACGATCAGGCCGCGGCGTCTTCCTTCTTCGCGTTGACGTCGGCCGGGAGGGCCTTCTGCGCTACCTCGACGAGGGCGGCGAACGCCGGGGCGTCGTTGACCGCGAGCTCGGCGAGCATCTTGCGGTCGATCTCCACACCGGCGGCCTTGAGGCCCTGCACGAAGCGGTTGTAGGTCATCCCGTTCAGGCGGGCAGCGGCGTTGATGCGCTGGATCCACAGCTGACGGAAGTCCCCCTTCCGCTTCTTGCGGTCGTTGTAGTTGTAGACCATGGAGTGGGTGACCTGCTCCTTGGCCTTCCTGTACAGACGGGACCGCTGGCCGCGGTAGCCGGACGCCCGCTCGAGGATGACGCGGCGCTTCTTGTGGGCGTTGACCGACCGCTTGACGCGTGCCACTTGATGAACTCCTTGATGTCAGACCGCGGTGTGTCGACCGCGGCCCGGGTAAGTCTGGGACCGTCGCCTGTCGCCGACCGGTGGGTTCTCGTCAGCCGGTGCGACGACTGCTGCCTACTACTACTTCTTGAGCAGCTTCTTGATCTTCTTGGCGTCGGCCGGGGCCACCTCGACGACACCGGCGAGGCGCCGGGTCAGGGTCGAGGGCTTGTGTTCGAGAAGGTGACGGCGACCCGCACGCTGGCGCAGCACCTTGCCGGAGCCGGTGATACGAAAGCGCTTGCTGGCACCGCTGTGGGTCTTGTTCTTCGGCATGTCGCCGCAGTCTCCTCGTCGTGCCGTACCCGCCCGGTACCACCGGGCAGGCACAGGTGTGTGTGCAAATCGGCGCGGGGCGACCCGTTCCGGGTCAGACCTGCTCTTCGGCCTTCGGCTCCGCGTCGGACTCGACGGGGGCTTCGGCGACCTGAGCGGCGGCCTCGGCCCTGCCGGCTTCCGACTCGTCGGGGCGTTCGTCCCCGGACTCGACGGCCACCCGACGCGCGTCCTTGCGCGCCGCCTGGGCCTCGCGAGCCTCGGCCATGGCCTCGGTCTTCTTCTTGTGCGGGCCGAGAACCATGATCATGTTGCGGCCGTCCTGCTTCGGGTTCGATTCGATGAACCCGAGCTCCTGGACGTCCGTCGCGAGACGCTGCAGCAGTCGGTAGCCCAGTTCGGGCCGGGACTGCTCGCGACCACGGAACATGATCGTGATCTTGACCTTGTCGCCCTGCTTCAGGAACCGCTCGACGTGACCCTTCTTGGTGTCGTAGTCGTGCGGGTCGATCTTCGGCCGGAGCTTCATCTCCTTGATGACCGTGTGCGCCTGGTTCTTGCGCGCCTCACGGGCCTTCATGGCCGACTCGTACTTGAACTTGCCGTAGTCCATGAGCTTGCAGACCGGCGGCCGGGCGTTGGCCGCGACCTCTACGAGGTCGAGGTCGTACTCCTGGGCAAGTTCCATGGCCTTGGCCAGCGGGACGATTCCGACCTGCTCGCCGCCAGGACCAACGAGTCGCACCTCGGGGACGCGAATCCGGTCGTTGATGCGGGGCTCGGCGCTGATGGGGCCTCCTCATACCTGAAGCGACCGCGGGCGAAGCGGTCACATGTGTCTCGGTGTCACTTCCCCCCGAGCCAGGTTCTCCGCGAAGCCATCCAGGCAACGCGAAAAAGCCTCGCACGGTTGCATGCGAGGCTCCACCACCGGCTGACGAAGCCGCCCAGAGGGCGGCAAACGTGGAACGGACGCACACGAAGTGCGTCGCACCGGACCGGTACCCGTCGTCCGTGAGGTCGATCGGGTGGGAGACGGAGCCTCCGCTTGCAGGCCGGGCATGCAGATGCCCGGTCGGTCGATACACCACTCTACCACTGGCTCGAACATGCCGAAGGGCCCCGTTGTTCCCCGATTCGGGGGCATACCCGAGACTGGTTCCCATGAGCGAGAGCGCCCCCCATATTGCACCCGGCCCGGCCGACGACGTCGACGTCATGACCCGCGACATCGCGGACGTGCCGGCCGTCGAGGTCATCACCACGCTGTCCGTCCACCTGATGAGCGCGGCGGCGGTCAAACTGGGCCTGGCCGAGGACGGCGAGGCGCACAAGGACCTGGACGAGGCCCGCAAACTGATCACCGCCCTGGCGGGCCTGGTCACCGCCGCGGCCCCAGAGGTCGGCTCCTACCACGCGGGCCCTTTGCGCGACGGCCTCAAAACCCTCCAACTGGCCTTCCGGGAGGCTTCCACATACCCGGACGTCCCCGGAAAGGGTCCAGGCGAAAAACTCACAGGCCCAGTCCACTAACCCCAAGCGGGGTGCCGGGACCCTGGCCCGGCACCCCGCCACGGAAGCGAACCGAGCCATCCAGCCGGTCCGGCGCTTGAGGACAACCGGACCGGAGGCCGGCCCCGGAAGCGACCCGGCCCAACTCAGCCCGTCCGGCGCTTGAGGACAAGCAGGGCACAGCCCGGCTCGGGGGCAAACCCGCCCCATCAGCCCTCCGGCGAATGAGGATCGGCAAGCACCACCGAACCCAAGCCGAGCAACCAATCCAGCCCGTCCGGCGCTTGAGGACAACCGGACCGGAGGCCGGCCCCGGAAGCGACCCGGCCCAACTCAGCCCGTCCGGCGCTTGAGGACAAGCAGGGCGCAGCCCGGCTCCGGAGGCGACCCGGCCCCAATCCGGCCCGTCCGGCGCTTGAGGACGAACCCCGGTCGCGTCTATCGCGAAAAGAGTGGCTCCGCCTCCAGCGAAGCGCCCGGCGGCAACATCGCCAGGTCGAGCCCACGATCCAGCCGGGCCCGGACCACGTCGTCCTCCGCCAACCGCCCCACGATCCGCCGCGCGGCCTCCGTCACCTCGATCGGCGACGCCGCCGCCACCAGGCTCAGCGTCAGGTCGTTGCCGCCGCCCTCGGTCAGGTACACAGCCGACACCGCGCTCTCGGGGTGCACCGCCTCCCGCACCGCACCCAGCACCTCCGGATCCCGGTGCGGAGCCAGATGCGCCCGCCCCTCCGCCACCGCCCGCAGCCGACTGCCCGACACCTCGTACGGATACGGCCCGGCCAGGTCGAGCAACAGCGTGTCCGCCTCCTCCGCGTACGCGGCGTGCGCGGCGCGCGCGGCCTCGACCGGGATCGGCCGGGCGTCCGCCCGCCAACGCGCCAGCGCCGCGACCGAGGTGAACGCCGGCAGCGCCCGCCGCCCGTCCGGACCCTGGATCGTGGGCACCGCCATGTCGCTGGACTTCTCCCGCCGCAACTCCCCGGGCGCGACGTCCTCCTCCTCGGTCAGGATCGCCACCACCGGGACCAGCAGTCGCGCCTCGCACAGGGCCCGGGAGACCGCCTCGTCGTCCACCTCCGGCGCCGCCAGCGCCTGTGCCAGCGCGGGGTGGGCGCTGCCGTCGTCGTCGGGGAATCCGGTGTCGGGAATGCTCTTGCCGCTGAAATCCACCCGTCGACTGTAGGCCACCGGCCGACCGCCGCCACCACCCCGGACCAGCCCCGGGAGCATCGCGGGTCGGCGACCACTTGCCGACCCGCGACCTCCCTATCGAGGTCCGGCTCGCCCGCCCCGCACATCCGACCCGCGACGGCGCGATCGAGCCGCCACGGCCCCGGGAGACCGGACGAGGCGCCGGGCCGAGCCGGCCCGTCCTGGCCCGTGCTCGGACGGGTCGGGCTGAAACCGGCGCGGATCCCGAACCGCGTTCAGCGTAGATCCGGCGGGATTTGCCGTTGGGGACTCCCACCACGCTCACCCATTCGAGTGAACCCCAAGTCACCCGCTTGCCCCGCACCTGCCGTACAGGCATCCATCGCGCGCAGCGCCCACCGAGGCACCGAGTTCGACACACCAACGGCGCGAGGCAACCTGGACGCCGGGGGCACGAGGCGGGCGGACGAAGGCGCCTCGGTGGAGCGCAGCGGAACCGCAACCCACTCCACAACCGGCAGAGCGCAGCGGAGCCGGAACCCCCAAGGCGCCGCGCAGCGGCAACGCCCCCCGCGCTTCCGCCCCCGACGGAGCGAAGCGGAGGAGAAACCACTTCACACCCACCCCGACCGCGCCCCAGAGGCCGCCGGGGCCCGGCCGGAGTCGGGGGGCAACCAAGACGCGAAGCCAGGACCGCGACGCAAGCCAACCAAGCAGCCAGGCTCGCGGCATGAGCAGCCCAAGCAACCAGGGTCGCAACACGAGCCACCCAAGCCACCACACCCGCAACACAAGCCACCCAACCAACCAAACCCGCAACACAAGCCACCCAAGCCACCACACCCACAACACAAGCCACCCAACCAACCAAACCCGTATCCCGCAGCGTTGCTTCTTATCGGGCGCTTCGCGCCGGCTCGCGAGGGACCACCCGACCCAAAACTCGCGGCTCCGCCGCTCTCCGCGCTGCGCGCGTCGATCACGCGGGCGGCCCGAGTAGTGGGCGCTGACGCGCCAACGGGGGTGCGCGTCGCGTGTAGGGCGGCCGAGTCGCGGGGGGCTCACGCGCCACAGGAGTGTGCGCACCGGATGGGCGAGGCAGCCCGAGTCGCGGGGGGGGGCTCACGCGCTACCGGGTGCGCCCACCGGATGGGCCGGCAGCCCGGGTCGTGGGCGCTGATGCGCCGACTGAGTGCCCGGCTGCGCCTTCGGTGCACGTCAGAGTCGCGACCGGAAGCGGTTCCGGTGTGCGCCGCGTCGAGGTCGGTGCCCGCGCCGGCCCCGTCCCACCCCCGTGGTCGTGTCGTCAGAGGCCCAATCGTCGATAGCGCGATCGTCTCCTCGCCAATCGGGTCGGGGTGTCCATGGTTCGCAAAGTGTCGAGTTCCTCGCGGAGGGTTTCGGCGACCCGTTGTACGAACGCCACGGGTTCGGTGGCCGCGTCCGGGTGTTCGGGGACCACTCGGTCGACGATGGCGCTGTGGTGCAGGTCGGCGGCTCGGATGCCCTGGCGGTCGGCGATTTCGGGGGCGCGATCCGTGGTGCGGTACAGGATCGCCGACGCGCCCTCGGGGGGCAGCGGCGACAGCCAGCCGTGTTGGGCGCAGACGACCCGGTCGGCCGGCAGCAGTGCGAGGGCGCCGCCGCCGGAGCCCTGGCCCAGCAGCAGGCACACCGTCGGCGCGGGCAACAGCACCAGCTCGGCCAGGCACCGGGCGATCTCCCCGGCCAGCCCGCCCTCCTCCGCCTCCGGGGACAGCGCCGCACCGGCGGTGTCCACCACGGTCACCAGCGGCAGCCCCAACTCGGCCGCGAGCCGCATTCCGCGTCGGGCCTGGCGCAGCCCCGCCGGGCCGAACGGGCCGTGCTCGCTCTGCCGGGTGCGGTCCTGGCCCAGCACCACACACGGCGCCCCGGGGCCGGCCCCGACCCCGAACCGGGCCAGCACCAGGCGCAGCGCCGGTTCGCTCTCCCCCTCCCCCGTCCCGCGCAGCGGGGTGACCGAGCGCGCGCCGTGTCGCAGCAGCGTGCGCAGGCCCGGCCGGCGCGGATCGCGCGAGCGCCGCACCGACGTCCAGGCCGGCACGTCCGGCAGCGGTTCGGCGACGACCTCGGCGTCCGGGACGGCCGACCCGGACGGCACGGGCGGCCCCGGCGGCGCGGCGTCCGGGCCGAGCACGTCGAAGACCCGGATCACCACCCGGCGCAGCTCCTCCGGCGGCACCACCGCGTCGATCAGCCCGTGCTCGTACAGGTTCTCCGCGACCTGGACCCCGTCGGGGAACGGGCGATCGTGCAGGGCCTGGTACACCCGCGGCCCGAGGAAGCCGATCAGCGCGCCGGGCTGGGCGGCCGTGACGTGGCCGAGCGAGCCCCAGGACGCGAACACGCCGCCCGTGGTGGGGTGGCGCAGATAGACCAGGTACGGCAGACCCGCGGCGCGATGCGCGGCCACCGCCGCGGAGATCTTGACCATCTGCAGGAACGCGACGGTGCCCTCCTGCATGCGGGTGCCGCCCGAGGTGGGCGAGGCGACCAGCGGCAGGCGCTCGGCGGTGGCGCGCTCGACCGCGAGGGTGAGCCGTTCCGCCCCCGCGACGCCGATCGAGCCGGCCAGGAAGTCGAACTCGCAGGCCACCACCGCGACCCGGCGCGCGTGGATCCGGCCCTCGCCGGTGACCAGCGCCTCGTCCAGGCCGGTGCGCTCGCGGGCCGCCGCCAGTTCGGCCGCGTAGTCCGGGTCCGGGGCGGCGAGCGTCGGCAGCGGGTCGTTCCAGGCCCGGAAGCTGCCCGGGTCCAGGACGCGGTCGATCAGGTCGAGCGCCCGCACCCGCTCGGGGTGACTCATACGATCAAGCTAACGCACCGTCAACGCCCCGTCGGCGCGACTCGGCGCAGACGCACCCGGGCCGCCCGACGAGCCCACCACCGGCCACGAGCCCTACCCGCGAGTGCTACCGATCGGTACGTCGATCTGGCAGGCTGCGGCCATGGTCTCCGCCGCGCCCCCCGTGTCCGCTCCCGCCCCGACGCCGACGGCGAGCGCCGACCGGTCCCGCTACGACCGGGCCACCGCGCACCTGGACGCCCCCTTCGCGATCGTCGATCTGGACGCCTTCCGGGCCAACGCCGCCGACCTGGTGCGCCGCGCGGCCGGCACGCCGGTGCGGGTGGCCAGCAAGTCGGTGCGCTGCCTGCCGCTGCTGCGCGAGGTGCTGGCCATGGACGGCTACCGCGGCGTGATGGCCTTCACCCTGCCCGAGGGCCTGTGGCTGGCGGCCGAGGGCGTCACCGACATCCTGGTGGCCTACCCCTCCGCGGACCGCGCGGCGTATCGGCGGCTGGCCGCCGACGCCGAGGCCGCCGCGCGGGTGACGGTCATGATCGACGACCCGGCGCAGCTGGACCTGATCGAGCGCGCGCTCGCCGACGTGCGGCCCCGGGCCGAGGTGCGGGTGTGCCTGGACATCGACACCTCCTGGCAACTCCTCGGCGGCCGGGTGCACATCGGCGCGCACCGCTCGCCGCTGCGCACCCCGGAGCAGGTGGCCGCGGTCGCCGAGGCGGTCGTACGGCGGCCGGGCTTTCGGCTGGTCGGCCTGATGGCCTACGAGGCGCACATCGCGGGCGTCGGCGACGCGCCCGAAGGCCGCGCGCTGTACGGCCGGGTGGTACGGGCGATGCAGGCGCGCTCGGGCGGCGAACTGAGCCGGCGCCGGGCCGACATCGTGCGCGCGGTGCGGGCGGTCGCGCCGCTGGAGTTCGTCAACGGCGGCGGTACCGGCAGCGTGGAGCGCACCGTGGCGGAGACCTCGATCACCGAGGTCGCGGCCGGCTCCGGGCTGTTCCAGCCGCGGCTGTTCGACCACTACAGCGCCTTCCGGGGCCGGCCCGCCGCGCTGTTCGCCCTGCCGGTGGTGCGCCGGCCCGGCCACGGTTGCGTGACCGTGCTCGGCGGCGGCTACCCCGCGTCCGGCGTGCCCGCGCCCGACCGGCTGCCCCAGCCGTACCTGCCCGCGGGGCTGACGTACCACGCGCAAGAGGCCGCCGGCGAGGTGCAGACCCCGCTGCGCGGCGCGCCGGCCGACGATCTGCGGATCGGCGACTCGGTGTGGTTCCGGCACGCGAAGGCGGGCGAGTTGTGCGAACGTTTCGACGCGCTGCATCTGGTCGAGGGCGACCGGGTGGTGCGTACGGTGCCCACGTATCGGGGCGAGGGCCACACGTTCCTGTAGGCCGCGAACCCGAAACCCGGACCCGCCGCGGCCCTTCGTGTCGGCCCCGGCACCCGAACCGACCTGCCGTTACCCGGACAAGACCCTCTCGTTCGGCCCACCGCGCAAAAAACGACCCGTTGAGGGGCTGTCCGGCACCACTCCGGATGGCCCACAATGCCCATTGCCGGCGCCGTATCGGCGCGGCGGTACGTCCGGCCGGTGAAAGGTCGCAGCCATGATCGCGCGCTTGGGCACCCTCGGGCAGGAACATCCCGTCACCGGGGTGACGATCTGGCGCGGTTGTGCGGTCGTCCACCTGGCCGGCGAACTGGACCTGCACAACGCCCCGTTGTTGCACCGCACCCTGATCGAGTTGATCGACGGCGGGTGTCGTCGGGTGGTGGTGGACGCCACCGGGCTGAACTTCTGCGACTCGGTCGGCCTGGGTGTGCTGATAGACGCGTTCAAGTCGATGCACGCGTTCTCCGGCGAACTGCGGCTGGCCGCGCCCGACCGCAACGTGCGGGCGACGCTGCGGATGACCGGCCTGATCGACGTGCTCGGGGTGCGCGACACCCTCCAGGAAGTCCTGGACGAGTTCGCCGACTGACGCCGGCGCCGGCGGGCGGGCCGGCGCGACCCGCACGACCGCGCGAAGGTCGGCTCCCGCGTCGGTGCCGTGCGGCATGATCGGGCTCGTGACCGAACGTCTGATGCTCCTCGACACCGCGTCCCTGTACTTCCGCGCCTACTTCGGCGTCCCGGAATCCGTCAAGGCACCCGACGGCACGCCCGTCAACGCCGTGCGCGGCCTGCTCGACTTCATCACCCGCCTGGTCGAGGACCGCGAGCCGACCCGGCTGGTCGCGTGCATGGACGCCGACTGGCGGCCGCAGTTCCGAGTCGACGCGATCCCCTCCTACAAGGCGCACCGGGTCGCCGAGGAGATCGGTCCCGACGAGGAGGAGATCCCGGACACGCTCGGCCCGCAGGTGCCGGTGATCGAACAGACGTTGGACGCGCTGGGCATCCCGCGCGTGGGGGTAGCGGGCTTCGAGGCCGACGACGTGATCGCCACGCTGGCCACCCGAGCGCCTACGGCGGTGGACATCGTCACCGGCGACCGGGACCTGTTCCAACTCGTCGACGACGCGCGCTCGGTCCGGGTGCTCTACACGGTCAAGGGCGTGGCCGCGCACGAGGTGATCGACGAGGCGGCGGTGCTGGCCCGCTACGGCGTACCCGCGTCGGCCTACGCCGACTTCGCCACGCTGCGCGGCGACGCCAGCGACGGGCTGCCGGGGGTCAAGGGCATCGGGGACAAGACCGCCGCCCAGTTGATCGTCGAATACGGCGACCTGGCGGGGGTGCGCCGGGCGGCGGCCGACCCCCGGGCCAGGCTCACCCCGGCCCGGCGGGCGCGGATCGTCGAGGCGAGCGACTACCTCGACGTGGCACCGGGCGTGGTGCGCGTGGTGCGCGACGTACCGCTGCCGCCGGCGGCCGAGTGGGATCGGCCGTTGCCCACCGAACCGGCCGATCCGCAGGCGCTGGACGCGCTGCGCCGGCAGTGGGGCCTGACCGGGCCGGTGCACCGACTGCTCGACGTGCTCGCCGCCCGCCGGTGATGCCCGGAATCTCCACCTGAGGACGGCGGCCGGCCACTCGAAAGGGTCGCTCCGGAACGCGCCGGGCGCACGGGCGTGAATGTGACCCGGGTCACATTCAAGAAAACTTCGGCGAACTTTGTCACGTTCGTCGCAAAGCCCGCTCTCGACCGCCATGCGTACCGAGTGTGACACCCCGATCACCGCCCAACCCGACCGCGACTGGCTCCGCGGCGAGTGGCAGCGGGTGACCCTGCGGGCCGGTTGGCCCACCCGGGTCGCCTGGCACAGCGACGCCGTCGAGCAGTGCCTGGACGCCTTCGTCAGCGGCGGCCGGGACCACGCCGCCTGCCTGGCCCTGGCCCGGGACCGGGCCGCCGCCGAGATCCCGCTGGAGGTGGCCCTGGCCGAACTGGACGCGCTGTTCCTGTGCGCCCTCGCGCACAGCGCCCCCGGCCCGCTCGTCCAGGCCTACCTGAGCACCCGCGCCCGGGCCAACCCGCCCGGCACCCTGCCCCCCGGCACCGACCCGATCACCGAACTCCCCTCCGCCGCCCTCCTCCAGCAGCGCCTCGTCGAGCGCACCGCCGCCGGCGAACACGTGCGCATCGTCGTGGTGCGCCTGGAGGTGCCCGAGTCGCTGCTGTGGGGGCACCTGCGCCACCTGCTGCTCACCGCCCGCCACCTGGAGCGGGCCCTGGGCGACCTCGCCTACGCGGTGCCGCCCGGCCGGCTGATGGCCCTGCTCGACGGCGACGACCCGGAACTGCCCGACCGGCTCGACCGGTTGTGCCGCGCCCCCGTCGACCCGCTGGACGGCCCCGGCGGAGCACCCGGCGGCGCGCCGCGGATCCCCCGATCGAGCGTGCGCGTGACCACCGCGCCGGGCACGACGGGTCGATAGCACCGTGACGAACCACTACTTCGCACCCCCGTTCGTCACCCGAACGACGCAGCGTCACCCCGGCCGCGGTTCCACTGTCGAAACGGGCGCGGACCTCGACCATCCGCGCCCGTACCGCACCACCTGCGCCGGAGCGCACTCCGGGTGCCTTGCCGAGGGCCATCGCTTCTGGACAGACCGTGGCCGGATGGTCACGATGCTGTGCGACCGATCGGGCACGGCAAGGGCACAAGGGGGCAAACGGTGGCACGCGAGGACGACTCGGCGACCCCGGACCCCAGCGGCGGCGACATGGGCGGCGCCGCGGAGGCGACCGGATCCGGCGCCCCCTTCGTCCCCGGTCAACGCGGCGTGCATCACCCTCGGGTGTACGACGGCGACCTCTGGCCCGCCGAGCCGGCCGCAGCCGAACCGGCCCAGCCCGGGTCGGCCCACGCCGCAACGACCGACCCCTTCACGCCCGAATCGGGCGGCGACGGCACCGAGCGCCCACCGTGGGACGACGAGGCGGTACCCGTGTTCGAGGGGCCCACGGACCTGGAGTTGGCCGAGCGGGTACGCGCCGGCGACGGCAACGCCTACGGTCTGCTGTACCAGCGACACGTGCGCTCGGTACGCGCCTTCGCCCGCACCTGCACCCGCACCCCCGAGGCCGCCGACGACCTGTGCGCCGACGCGTTCGCGGCCACCCTGGAGGCGCTGCGGGCGGGCGGCGGGCCCCGGGAGGCGTTCCGGGCCTACCTGCTCACGACCGTGCGCCATCTAGCGATCAGCTGGACCAGGAACAACCGGCGCGAATGGCTCACCGAGGACTTCGCCGTCTTCGAATCGGCGTGCGAGAACCAGGATCCCCTGGTGAGGGCCGACGACACGCGACTGGCGTACCAGGCGTTCCAGGAGTTGCCCGAGCGCTCCCGGACGGTGCTCTGGCACGTCGACATCGAGGGCGAACAGGCCGTCCAGGTCGCCCCGTTGGTCGGCGAGAACCCGGACAACGTGCGCAAGATCCTGGAGCGGGCCCGCCAGGAACTCAAGGACAACTACTTCGTGGCGTTCGCCACCGGCGGTGTCGACGACGAGAAGTGCAAGAAGTTCACCCGGCACTACGGCCGGCACCTGCGCAACCGCATGGACTCGGAACGGCGCCGGGAGAGCATCGACGCACACCTGAAGAAGTGCAGCAGGTGTCACGACACCTACGCGGAGATGGCCGACGTGCGCGACCGGTACGGGCCGATCGCGCTCGCGCTGATCGGCATCACCGCGCCGGTCTTCCTCAGCGGTACCGCCGTGGCCGCCGGCGCCGCCGCGGCGGGGGCGGCGGTGGCCGGCGGTCTCGGCCTGGCGGTCGGCGCCACCGGTGCGGGCGGCGTCGCGAGCGGCGTGGCCGCGGGCGCCGCCGCGGCCGGCGGCGCGGCGGCGGGGGCGGGCGTGGGCACCGCCGCGGTCAAGGGCACGGCGCAGGGTGGGCAGACGGCCGGCCGCTCGTCGCTGATCGCGGGCGGGGTGGTGGTCGCCGTCGCGGTCGCCGCGTTCGCCCTGGTGGATACCGACAAACCCAAACCCAAACACCCGTCCCCGCCGGTCGCCGCTTCCGCGCCGGCCCCCCTGCCGCCCGCCCCACCCCCCGCCGAGACCCGGCCCCCGCAACCCTCGCCGCCCAAGCCGGCCGAGGTGGCGTCACCCGAGCCGACCCCGCCGGCCGCCTCGCCGCGCCCGGCGCCCACCACCCGCCCACCGGCCCACCGGCCCAGCCCGACCGTCAAGCCCACCCGCTCCGGACCGACGCTGGTGGCCAACAACAAGGAGTTCCGGGTCGACGACGCCAAAATCGGCTTCCGGTGCGACAACGGCGCCGGCAAGTGGTGCGAGAACCCGACCATCACCGTGCCCAGCGCCCTGGCCGCGCCGCTGATGCCGGCCGGCTCCACCGCGGAGTGCACCGAGATCAAGGGCAAGAACGGCTCGCACTACACCCTGTGCCGACGCTGAGCCGCACACCCCGAGCCGCCGACTGCTAGCGCGGAGGGCGCGCCGTACCCGCCCACGGGGCCGCCGCCTCCAACTGCCCGGCGAGGCGCAGCAGCGTCGTCTCGTCGCCGTAGCGGCCCGCGAACTGCACGCCCACCGGCATCCCGTCGGCCGTACTGCCCAGCGGCACCGACATGGCCGGCTGCCCGGTGACGTTGAACAGGCTGGTGAACGCCGCCATGCCGCGCATCCCCGCCAGCGCCGCCCGCGGATCGCGGTTGGGGTCCAACTCGCCCAGCTTCGGCGGCACCACCGCCATCGTCGGGGTGAGCAGCACGTCGAAGCGCCCGGTCAGCCGGGTCACCGCCCGCCCGATGGTGTGCATCGTGTCCACCGCGGCCAGATAGCGCGCCAGCGTCAGCCGCCGGCCCTTCTCCACGATCAGCTCGGTCGCCGCGTCCAGGTCGCCGGGGCGCAACTCGCGCCCCAGCTCGGCCAGTCGCAGGTCCACCATGCGCGCCATGTGCGCGGCGCTGATCGGCGCGATCACCTCGCCGGGCCGGGTCAGCGTGTCCGGCCATGCGACCGGCTCCACGTCGTGCCCCAGTGCCTCGCACAGCGCCGCCGCCTCCTGCGCGGCCCGGGTGCACTCGGCGTCCACGAGCACGTCGGCGTCCACGGGGTTCAGGATCAGCCCGATCCGCAACCGCCCCGGGTCCGCGCCCACCTCGGCGGCGTACGGGCCCACCGGCTGCGGCGCGTGGTAGGGGTCGCCCGGCTCCGGGGTGCCGGTGACATCGAGCAGCGTCGCGCTGTCGCGGACCGTGCGGGTGACCGCGTGCGCCACCGAGAGACCGGCCCACGACTCGCCGCGGTCGGGCCCGGCGGTGACCCGGCCCCGACTCGGCTTGAGGCCGAACAGTCCGCAGCACGAGGCCGGGATCCGAATCGAGCCGCCCCCGTCGGTGGCGTGCGCGACCGGCACCATGCCCGCCGCGACGGCCGCCGCCGAGCCGCCGCTGGAGCCGCCGGCGCTGTGATCGAGCCGCCAGGGGTTGTGCGCGGGACCGAACAGGGCCGACTCGGTGGTGGTGCCCAGGCCGAACTCGGGGGTGTTGGTCTTGCCCACGATCAGCACGCCCGCCACCCGCAGCCGGGTGACCAGGGTGCTGTCCCGCTTCGCCGGCGCGCCCGCGAACAGGCGCGAGCCGTTGGTGGTGGGCGTGCCGGCCACGTCGCACTCGAGGTCCTTGATCAGGTACGGCACCCCGGCCAACACGCCGGGCAACAAGCCGGCGACGGCGGAGCGGGCCTGCTCCTCGCACAGCGCGACCACCGCGCCCAGGGCCGGTTCGCGCTCCTTGATCGCGGCGAAGGCGACGTCGAGCACCTCGTCCGCGCTCACCTCCCCGCGGGCGATCAGGCCCGCGAGTCCGGTGGCGTCATGGGACTGATACTCGTCGATCCGCACGGTGGGACCTCCTGGGCTGGGGAAACACGTCCGCCCCGCACCGTACGCGACCGTACCCACTCGCCGTGTGGCCGCTCGGCGGATCGGCACAATCCGGCGCGTCCTGCGGGGCGGCCCCGCTCAGCCGACCGAGGAGTAGGCGACCACGCCGCGGCGCAGCCCCTCGATCGCCTTGCGGGCGGTGCCGCCGACCTTGCTGTCGTCGGGCGCGGCGGCGGCGATCTGGCCGAGCACGTCGACCAGTTGCTTGATCCAGCGGACGAAGTCGCCGGCCGGCAGGTCGGCGTCGCCGAGGACCGCGTCCAGGCTCATCCCCGACGCCCACGAGTACGCGGTCCAGGCGAAGCCCAGGTCCGGCTCGCGCAGGAAGTCGAGGTGGTGCTGCCCCTCCAGCGCGTCGAGATGGCCCCACAGCCGGACCATGTCGACCAGCGCCGACGTCGTCGTCCCGGCCGGCACCTTCGGCGACATCGCGTCGTCGGGCTGCCGCGACTCGTACACCAGCGCGGACGCGCACGCGGCCAGCTCGGCCGGGGACAAGTCCTCCCACAGTCCCTCGCGCAGGCACTCCGCTGTCAGCAGGTCCAGCTCGGCGTAGATCCGGGCCAGCCGGCGCCCGTCCTCGGTGACCGTGTCGCCCGCCAGGTATCCCAGGTCGGTGAGCATCGCGCAGACCCGGTCGAAGGTGCGCGCGATGGTGTGCGTGCGGCCCTTCATCCGGCTCTCGATCACCTGCGTGTCCCGCAGCAGCCGGTGATAGCGCTCGGCCCAGCGCGCGTGCTCCTCGCGGTCGTCGCAGCCGTGGCACGGGTGGTGCCGGATCGCCCGGCGCAGCCGGGCCAGCTCGGCGTCGTCGGCCGCCGGCGAGCGCTGCTTGCGCCCCCGGGGATGGTCCACGTGGCCGGCCCTGGTGCGCAGCGAGGACGCCAGGTCGCGGCGGGACTGCGGATTGCGCGCGTTGAACGAGCGCGGGATGCGCAGCCTGTCGATCGCCTCGACCGGCACGGGGAAGTCGATCCCGGCCAGCCGGCGGGCCTGGCGGTCCACGGTGAGCACGAACGGGCGCGGACCCTCCGGGCCCTGGTCGGTGCCGGGGTCCAGGACCACGGCCAGGCCCGCGTACTTGCCGGTGGGCACCATGATGATGTCGCCCGACTTGAGCTTCTCCAGCGACGCGGCGGCCGCGGCACGGCGCTGGACGGCGCCCTCGCGGGCCAGTTCCGTCTCGCGGTCCTTGAGCGCGCGCCGCAGACTCCCGTATTCGGCGAAGTCGCCGAGGTGGCAGGTCATCGCCTCGCGGTAGCCGGCCAACCCCTCCTCGTTGCGCTGCACCTGGCGGGTCAGCCCGACCACCGAGCGGTCGGCCTGGAACTGCGCGAACGAGGTCTCCAACAGCTCGCGCGAGCGGTGCCGGCCGACCTGGCCGACCAGGTTGACCGCCATGTTGTAGGACGGCTTGAAGGAGGAGCGCAGCGGATACGTGCGGGTGCCCGCCAGGCCGGCCAAGTGGGCCGCGTCGAAGCCCTGGTGCCACAACACCACCGCGTGGCCCTCGATGTCGATGCCGCGTCGCCCGGCGCGGCCGGTGAGCTGGGTGTACTCGCCCGCGGTCAGGTCGGCGTGCGTCTCGCCGTTCCACTTGACCAGCTTCTCCAGCACCACCGAGCGGGCGGGCATGTTGATCCCCAGGGCCAGCGTCTCGGTCGCGAAGACCGCCTTGACCAGGCCCTTGACGAACAACTCCTCGACGACCTCCTTGAAGGTCGGCAACATGCCCGCGTGGTGTGCGGCGATGCCGCGCTGGAGCGCGTCGAGCCAGGAGTGGTAGCCCAGGACGTGCCGGTCCTCGTCGGGGATGCCGGTGGTGCGCGCCTCGACGATCGTGCGCACCTCGGCCCGCTCCGCGTCGCCGTTGAGCCGCAGGCCCGCGTGCAGGCACTGCTGGACCGCGGCCTCGCAGCCCTTGCGGCTGAAGATGAAGGTGATCGCGGGCAGCAGGCCCTCGGCGTCGAGCCGGTCGATCACCTCGGCGCGGCTGGGCGTCCAGATCCGGCTGCGCACCGGCCGGGCCTCCTGGCCGCGGTTGCGCCGGTAGCGGTCCTGCGGGCGCCCGGCCCGCTCGCTGTCCATCCGCCCCAGGCGCACCAGCTCGGGGTTGACCTCGGTGTGGTTCTCGTCGGTGAACAGGTCGTAGGTGCGGTTGCCCGCGATCACGTGCTGCCACAGCGGCACCGGACGGTGCTCGGAGACCACGACCTCGGTGTCGCCGCGCACGGTGCCCAGCCAGTCGCCGAACTCCTCGGCGTTGCTGACCGTCGCCGAGAGCGAGACCAGGGTGACCGATTCGGGGAGATGGATGATCACCTCCTCCCACACCGCGCCGCGGAAGCGGTCGGAGAGGTAGTGCACCTCGTCCATGACCACGTAGCCCAGGCCCGCGAGCGCGTTCGAGGACGCGTAGAGCATGTTGCGCAGGACCTCGGTGGTCATCACGATCACCGGGGCGTCGGAGTTGACCGAGTTGTCGCCGGTGAGCAGGCCCACGTTGGCCGCGCCGTAGAGCTTTTGGAAGTCGGTGAACTTCTGGTTCGACAGCGCCTTGATCGGCGTGGTGTAGAAGCACTTGCGGCCCTGTTCCAGGGCCAGGTGCACGGCGAACTCGCCGACCACGGTCTTGCCCGAACCGGTGGGCGCGGCGACCAGGACCCCCTTGCCGGCCTCCAGGGCGCGACAGGCCTCGACCTGGAAGGAGTCGAGGCCGAAGGGGTATTGCTCGCGGAACGCGTGCAGACTCGTGCGTTCGTCCGCGGCACGGCGCCGGGCGGCCGCGTAGCGCTCGGCCGGGGACATCTGGGTATCGCGGTCCGTGCCGCGTGCGGGATCGAGAGGCATCTCGTCAAGCAGACTACCGGCCGGGACCGACGGCTGTGATCACCTTTTTTCGATCTTGCCGACCGACGGGTCGAACAGACGACCGCGGCACACCCGACCGGTCCGCCCCGCCCTGCTCGGCCCGACTCGGCCGGGCGGCCCGGGGGCACCGCCGTACGCCTCAGCCGGGCGGCGCGGGGACCAGCGCCCGGACCGCGGCCGGGACGCAGTCCGCGGTCAGCGGCAGTGCGCCCAGGCGCTCCCCGTCGGCCCAGCCGCTGAGCCCGCGCGCGCTCAGCGACACGGTCGCGGCCCGGTGCACGGTGACCAGCGGGTGGCTCACGTGCCGCCCGCCGTAGACCTTGGGGAACACCCGCAACAGCTCGGCCCGCCCGCAGGCGGCCACCACCGTTATGTCGAACAGCCCGTCGGCGAGGTCGGCGCCCGGGCACATCCGCATGCCGCCGCCGTAGGAGCGACCGTTTCCGACCGCTATCAGCGTCGCCTCGACCTCGAACGGCTTGCCGTCCAGTTCCAGCTCGTAGTCGATCGCCTTCAGCGCGCCGAGTTCGCCCAGCAGCGCGGCGTTGTAGCGGGTCCGCCCGCCCGCCCAGGTCATCCGGTTGGCCCGCTCGTTGACCCGCGAGTCGAAGCCGGTGCACAGGATCGTGCCGAACCAGCGCTCGCCGACCCGGCCCAGGTCCACCGGGCGGATGTGCCGATCGGCCACCACGCGGGCCGCCGCGGCCACGTCGCCCAGCGGCAGGTCCAGCGCGCGGGCGAAGTCGTTGCCGGAGCCGATCGGTATCACGCCCAGCGGCGTCGGGGTGCCGGCGACCGCCTGGAGCGCGGCCGCGACCGTGCCGTCGCCGCCGACCGCGACCACCGCGTCCACACCCGTGCGCACCACCGAGCGCAGCCGGGCGATGCCCTCCGCGGCGCCGGGAGCGGACACCTGGTGCGGCGTCAGCCCCCGGTCGCGCAGCAGGTCGGCGGCGAGCGACGCGGCCTTCAGGCCGCGCCCGCGGCCCGCGGTGGGGTTGACGAATATTGCGATCTCCCGAGACACAAGGCGCGAGAGTAGCCCACCCGACCTCAGGTGATGTCGTCCACCCTGGCGGCAGAGCCCGGGTCCGGGTCCTCGCCGACGGCGCTCGGGCGCTCGACCGGGCGCACCGAGGTGTCCAAGACCGACGCCTCGTCGTCGTCGAGGTCGGCGCCGAACGCCTCCTCGCGCCGCCTGCCGCGCCGGCGGTCGTTGATCCAGGCCACGATCAGCGCGATCCCGTACAGGATCGTGATTGGGATGGACAGCAGGATCATCGTCAGCGGGTCCGTGGTGGGGGTGGCCACCGCGCCGAAGATGAAGATGCCCATCACCACCCAACGCCACCAACTTGCGAGTTGCTTCGCGGTGACGACCCCGCCGATGTTCAGCATGATCAGCACGAGCGGCAATTCGCACGCGATGCCGAAGACCACGACCATGCGGATGACGAAGTTGAGGTAGTCGTCCAGTTGGATCTGGTTGCTGGCGTCCGCGAGCGTGAAGTCGAGGAGCACCTGCAGGGCGTGCGGCAGGATCCAGTACGAGAAGTAGGCGCCGCCCAGGAACAGCGGCACACCCACGCCGACGAACGCCAGCGAGTACTTCTTCTCGTGCTTGTGCAGCCCCGGCGCCAGGAAGGCCCACATCTGGTAGAGCCAGATCGGAGAGGCCGCGATGATGCCGGTGGCCAGCGAGATCTTCAGGGCCATCGAGAACGGCGAGAGCACGCCCTGCTGGACCAGGACGCCCTGACCACACTTGGTGACACCCGTGCCCTTGACGTCCTTGAGGTCGCAGACGGGGTGGACCAGGAATCGGCCGATGTCCTCGTAGAAGAACGCGGCGACGATGGTCACGACAATGATGGCCAGGAGCGCCTTGACGAGCCGGTTGCGCAATTCGCGCAGGTGCTCCATCAGGGGCATGCGCCCCTCGGCGTCCTTGATCTTCTTTTGTTTCGGGCCGGACTCTCGTCCACGCCCTGCCTTGTCAAGCACCTTGAGGGCCGACTCCTAGAGGGCGTACGGACTCAGCGACGGTTGTGGTCGGGCTCGCCGACCGGCCGCGCCTCGTTCACGTCGCCCGGAGCGGCCGAGATGGTGCGCGGCGGCGCCTCGGTGGTCTTGGCACTCTTGTCGGACGCGGGGGCCTCGGCCGCCCCGTCCTCCTTCATCGCCTTGGTCTCGCTCTTGAGGATGCGCAGCGAGCGACCCAGCGCCCGCGCCGTGTCCGGCAGACGCTTGGCGCCGAACAACAGCACGACGACAACCAGGATCAGGATGATCTCGGGCCAACCGAGCTTGCCAAACATAGTCAGTACCTCATTGCCGGGGCCGGGGGGTTACGGGTTCGATCGTACGCCGGTGCGGATGACGCACGTGCAACGCAATGGTGGCGAACAACTGCACCGGGCGTAACCCCCAGGGGTCACGCGGGCGAATCAATACCGGTGCGCGGACGCGGACCGCGGGTGCGGTACGACGTCGTCTCGCGCCGTGGGGCGGCCCGCCGCGTCCAGCTCGGCCGCCGCCCGGGACAACCGGTCGGCGGCGTCGGCGACGGTTGTGCCCAATCGGCGAACGTCACCGAACAACCGCATGGCGAACCAGGCGAGGACGCCGAGTCCGACGAGCACGAGCACGAGGAAGAGCAGGACCCACGGCAACATGCGGCGACCCTAACAGCCCGCGAAGGCCCCGCTCAGCGTGCCACCTGCATGGACGACACCCCGCCGTCGGTGAGCAGTTCGACGATCCGCTCACCGGCCGGGCGGCGCACCGAGTCCGCGCAGGTGGGGCAGCGGAAGAGGTAGAAGGACTTGTTCGGTCGCAGCACCAGCCGTAGCTGATCCGCCGTCAGCTCCACCCGTCCGCATACCGGGCAGCGCGCCGTGAACGTCGACACCGTGGGCCTCCTCGCAAGGTCGGGAAGGTTGTCGTCGGTGGTACCGGGAGGTGCCGGCGGGCCGGATCCGGGGGCGTGTGCCGTTTTTGGACAGTCGCCCGCGGGCCCGGCCGCTCGGTCTATTCCGCGTAGGCCGCGAGCGCGGCCGAGGCGGTGCGTCGTACGTCGTCGACCAGCTCCGGCGGGGAGATCACCCTGCCGTGTCCGCCCAGGCGCAGCGCCAGCCGCCGGATCCCGGCGGGGTCGGGCGTACGCAGGGTCAGCCGCAGACCGCCGTCGGCCAACTCCTCGACCTTGTCGTAGCGGTAGTACTCGGTGACCCAGCGCCCGCCGGGCCCCAGTTCGAGCACCACCTCGATGCCGTCGGCGGCGGTCGGCGCGAAGCCGTCGGCCAGGTCGAGCGGTTCGATCGGCTGCGGCTCGGACGCCTCGTCCAGCAGCACCGCCTCGGCGACCCGGTCGAGCCGGAACAACCGGCGCCCCTCGGCCTGGCGACACCACGCCACCAGGTAGGTGTGTCCGTCGACCAGGACCAGCCGGATCGGGTCCACCTCGCGCTCGGTGATCTCGTCCCGGCGCGGCACGTAGTAGCGCAGCCGCAACCGGCGCTTCTCGCTCACCGCGCGGTCCATCGTGGCGAACGCCGACTCCTGGGCCGCGTCGTCGCCCTCGAACTCGACGGTCACCCCCTCGGCGGCGCGCGCCGCCTCGCCGGCCGCGTCCTCCAGCTTGGCGGTCACCCGGCCCAGCGCGACCTTGTCCCGCTCGCGCAGCCCGGACAGCCCGGCCAGCGCGCGCAGCGCCACGAGCAGCGCCAACGCCTCGTGCGGGGCCAGGCGCACCGGGCGCACCGGGGCGTCGGCGTTGTCCAGGAAGACCCGGCCCTCGAAGTCGACGTGCGGCTCCAGGAGGTCGTCGGCCATGAAGCTGGTGCCGCACATGTGCAGGGTGCCCAGGTCCGCCTCGACCTGGGTCACCGGCAGGCCGAAGGCGCGCGCCACGTCGTCGAGTTGGGTGCCCGGGCGCTCGCGCAGGTAGGCCACCAGGGACAACAGCCGTCGGGTGTCGTCGATCGCGTTGCTCATCCGACCTTCACCTGTCCCGTCGCCCCGTGGGCGGCCTCGCGCAGTTGCGCGACCACGGCGTCGCGCAGGTGGGGCGGCTCCAGCACGACCACGTCGGGGCCGAACTCGGCGAGCCAGTGGTGCAGCCCGTGTCCGTGACTCATCTCCAGCTCGTCCCAGCCCTCGCCGGCCGGACGCACCGCGCTCGCGCGCGCCCGCAGCGGGAACCCCGCGCCGGTGCGCACCCGGATCCGGGCGATGCCCTCGCCGCCCTCGCCGGCGAAGCGCGCGACCTGGGCGCGCACGTCCACTTTCGCAGGCACCTCGGCCGAGAACGGCTCCTTCAGCGGCTTCGGCTTGGGCTTGTCGGCGATCCGGTCCAGCCGGAACACCCGCTGCTCGCCCCGGTCGCGGGCGAAGCCCACCAGGTACCAGCGGCCGCGCCAGCAGCTCATCCCCCACGGCTCGACCACCCGCGCGGTGACCTCCGCGGCGCCCGAGCGGCGGTAGGCGAACTGGATCGGCCGACGGGTACGCAGCGCGTCCAGGAGCGGACCGAATGCCGGCTCACGGGCGGTGACCCTCGGCTCGACGCTGGTCAGCGGGGCCGAGTCGATCTCCACGCCCGCGGCCTTGAGCTTGTACAACGCGCCGGTGGCGGCGCCGGCCAGCGCGGACTGCTGCCAGGCGCCGGCGGCCAGGGCGAGCGCGGCGGCCTCCTCCGGGTCCAGCTCCACCGGGGGCAGCGTGTTCGCCTCGGGACGGATGCGGTAGCCGTCGGCCGACTCGATCAGGGGGTCGTTGGCACCGGTCTCGACGATGAAGCCGAGCTCGCGTACGTCGTCCTTGTCCCGCTCGAACATGCGGTCGAAGGCTTCGTCGGACGTGCACAGTCGATACGACTCGATCGACTGCCGCAACTCTTCCTTGGTGACGTAGCGACGGGCGGCGAGCAGGCACATGACCAGACTCACCAACCGCTCCTGCTTCGGAATCGCCATCAGATCCCAGTCCCTCCCACACGGCGCAGCCCCGACCGTACCGCGTTCGGCGCGCGGGTTGGTCCCGCCCGCCGATCTGCCCCCCGAGTTCGCCCGTCGCAGGCCGGCGCCGTTAGGCTCTCGGACCGTGATCACCTGGCGACGCGGCGAAGTGACGGCGATCCGACGGGCCTGGCGCGGGGCCGTGGAGGTGACGGTGACGGTGCCCGAACCCGAGCCCGCCCGCGTGTTGCGCGCGATCGCCTACCCGCACCTGACCGGTATCCCCGAGGTCGGCGACGCGGTGCTGCTCAACACCACCGCGCAGGACATGGGCCTGGGCACCGGCGGCTACGCGCTGGTGGTGGCGCTGCCCGAACGGCTGCCCGCGGACCCGCCGCCCGGACCGGGGCATGTGGTCAAGGCCCGCTACACCCCGATGCAGGCGGTGGTGCTCGGCGTCGACGAGCAGGACTCGCCGCACCACGCCACGCTGAGCGCGGCCGACTCGCTCGAGGGCATGCCGGTGGTGGTCGCCGACCTGCACTCGGCGCTGCCCGCGATCTGCGCCGGGATCCGCGCCGCGCGCCCGGACGCGCGGGTGGTGTACGTGATGACCGACGGCGGCACGCTGCCGCTGTGGTTCTCGATGACCGTCGACACGCTGCGCACACACGGCTGGCTGGCCGCCTCGATCACCGTCGGCCAGGCACTCGGCGGCGACCTGGAGGCAGTCACCCTGCACACCGGCCTGCTGGCCGCGCGCCATGTCGAACACGCCGACGTGGCGATCGTCGCGCAGGGCCCGGGCAACCTGGGCACCGGCACCCGGTGGGGCTTCTCCGGGGTCGCGGCGGGCGAGGCGATCAACGCGATCGCCACACTCGGCGGGCGCCCGGTCGCGTCCCTGCGCATCTCCGACGCCGACGGCCGCGAACGCCACCGCGGCGTCTCCCACCACAGCCTCACCGCATACGGCCGAGTAGCCCTGGCCCCGGCAGACGTGATCGTCCCGGTCCTCCCGGAACCCCTGGCCACACAGGTAGCAGCCGACATCACCCCCCTCCAAGCCCGCCACCGCATCCACACCCACCCCACCACAGGCCTGGACGGAGCCCTACAAACCAGCCCGGCCCGCCTATCCACGATGGGCCGCGACCTGAAAGCCGACCACGCCTACTTCCTGGCCGCAGCCGCAGCCGGCCACTGGGCCGCAACCCAACTCCCCACGTAACCCAGCCAAACAGACCGCCCCCCAACCCGTCCGGCGCACGAGGACCGGCGGGCAGGCCAGGAAAGCAAACAGCCACGTCCAGCACAGGCAGGCCACTCCCAGCCCGTCCGGCGCTTGAGGACAGCAGGCCGGCTGGGAACGCCTCCGGCCCGGCGACGAGCACAGGCAAGCCGACACCACCCGGCCCGTCCGGCGCATGAGGACCCGCAGGCAGGCCAGGAAAGCAAACAGCCACGTCCAGCACAGGCAGGCCACTCCCAGCCCGTCCGACGCTTGAGGACAGCAGGCCGCAGGCCGGCCGGGAACGCCTCCGGCCCGGCGACGAGCACAGGCAAGCCCACTCCCAGCCCGTCCGGCGCATGAGGACCCGCAGGCCGGCCAGGCAAGCAAACAGCCACGTCGAGCACAGGCAGGCCATCCCAGCCCGTCCGGCGTTTGAGGACCCGCCGGCCAGGCCGGGAACGCAAACGGCCCCGATCCGCACAACGTGTGCACGAACCGGGGCCGTCGCCGAGCGACTAGCGCACGTTCAACAGGTCCACCACGAAGATCAGCGTCTCCCCGGGCGCGATCGCCCCCGGCGATCCGCGGTCCCCGTACGCCAGGTGCGCCGGAATGACCAGCTTGCGCCGACCCCCGACCTTCATCCCCTGCACGCCGCGGTCCCAGCCCTCGATGACCTGACCGATCCCGAGCCGGAAGTCCAGCGGCCGGCCCCGGTTCCAGGACGCGTCGAACTCCTCACCGGAGGAGAACGACACGCCGACATAGTGCACGCTGACGTCCTGGCCCGCCCGGGCCTCCGCGCCGTCGCCCTCCCAGATCTCGGTGATCTCCAGGTCGGCGGGCACGCCGCCCTCGGGGAAGTCGATCTCGGGCTTCGTAAGCTCGCTCACAGCGGTATCCGTATCCGTTCGAGTACTGAATGCGCGTCCAAACGTACCGGGCGACCCGCCCGGTACGACCACCACACCGGCCGTCAGGCGGCCGTACCGCCCAGCGCGTCGACGATGTCCACGACGAACACCAGCGTCGAGTTGGCCGGGATGGTCGGCTTGGCCTCGGCGCCGTAGCCCTTGTCCGCGGGCAGCACCAGCAGGAGGCGGCTGCCGACCTTCTGGCCCACCAGACCCTCGTCCCACCCGGGCACGACCTGGCCGACACCGATCTTGAACGCGGTCGCGCCGCCGTGGTCCCACGACGAGTCGAACTTGGTGCCCTTGTCGAAGAGCGCGCCGGTGTACTGAGCCACCAGCGTCTGGCCCTTTTGGACCACCGGGCCGGTGCCCTCGATCAGCGGCTGCACGACCAGCTTGGTCGGCGCGGCGGTACCCGGCGGGATGGAGATCTCCGCGGCCTTGCCCGACTCGACCTTCGCCACCGGCAGACCGGCCGGCGGGGTCACCGCGGCGCCCTTGGCCTCGGCCTTGGTGTCGATCGTCTTGGTCGACTTCAGGTCCAGCATCAGCACGACGGCCTGCTTTTCCTGGGTGACCTTGGCCGGGACCACCACGAGCATCCGGGTGCCGACCTTCTTGCCGATTATCCCCTGACCGATCTCCTTCAGGAGCTCAGCGCTGCCCGCCTGGAAGACCTCGGGGGTCTTGGTGTCGTACGAGTTGCCCGCGTCCGTGCCGTCCCAGTTCTTGCCGACGGTGTCCGCGACGACGTAATCGTCCTTCTTGATCACATCGCCGGTGCCCTCGATGAGAATCTTGGTCGTCGTCTTGTCGCCGGACTTCCCCTTGGGGATCTTGATGTCCGGCTTCTGCCCGAAGGCACCGGTCACGATGGGTGTAACGGTTTTTCCTCCGTCGTCATCGCCACACGCGACCGCGGTGAAGGCCAGTGCGGGGACCAGAAGGAGCGCAGCGAGACGGCGCACGATGTTCCTCTGCTGAGATGGACAAGGACCGGGACACTCTATGGGGTCCCGATGTGAGGGCGACGTGAAGACGACAATCGCGTTCAGGCCACTTCGCGCCCCGGCCGGCGCAGCCGCGCCGCCCAGCGCCCGTCCTCGGCGCGCACCGTCAGCGGAATCCCGAAACACTCGCTGAGGTTGGCGTCGGTCATCACCTCGCGCACCGGCCCCGCGGCCACCGTCGCGCCGCGCCGCAGCAACAACGCGTGGGACACCGCGGTGGGCAGCTCCTCCAGGTGGTGCGTCACGATCACCAGGGTCAACCGCGGATATTCGCGCGTCAGCGAGTCGATCGCCTCGAGCAGCTCCTCACGGCTGGGCAGATCCAGCGCGTTGGCCGGCTCGTCCAGCAGCAGCAGCCTCGGATCGGGCATCAACGCCCGGGCGATCCGGGCCCGGCCGCGCTCGCCCTGCGAACACACCGCGATCTCGCGCCGCGCCAACCGCTCCAGGCCGAGCAGCGCGATCAACTCCGCCGCCCGGGCGTGTTCGGCCGGCCCGTACTTGCCGTACAGCGGCTGCACCGTGCCGCTCGCGCCGGTGAGCACATAGTCGGTCACCGTCAGGTATTCGGGCACCCGCAGCGCCGCGTTGACCGCGCCCACCTGCGCCCGGACCTCGCGCACGTCGACCTTGCCGAGCCGCTTGCCCAGCACCGTCACCGCGCCGTTGCCCGGAAAACGCAACGCGCCCGCCAACGCCAGGATCGTGCTCTTGCCCGCGCCGTTGTGCCCCAGCAGCGCCCAGCGCTCGCCCTCGCGGACCGTCCAGTCCACGCCGACGAGCATGTCGGTGCGCCCGGCGGGCCCGTGCGCCCACACATCCACCCCGTCGAGCTCGAAGACGGGCGGAGCGATGTCCCATGCAGGTGTATCGACCATCGATCAAGCATGCCGGCCGCCCACCCGGCTCCCGACGCGGGAGGGGGTGGGCGGCGGCCTCGTCTCACATGCCGGCCGGCGCGGGTCGAGACGCCCGGCTCACATGCTGGCGATCAACTTCTCCACACGGTCGTCCACCGACCGGAAGGGGTCCTTGCACAGCACGGTGCGCTGCGCCTGGTCGTTGAGCTTGAGGTGCACCCAGTCGACGGTGAAGTCGCGCCGCTGCTCCTGGGCCTTCTTGATGAACTCACCGCGCAGCCGCGCCCGAGTGGTTTGCGGCGGCAGCGACTTCGCCTCGAAGATCTTCAGGTCGTTGCCGATCCGGTCGACCTGTCCGCGTCGCTCCATCAGGTAGTAGAGCCCTCGGCGCCGGTGGATGTCGTGGTAGGCGAGGTCTATCTGCGCCACCCGCGGCGAGGACATGGGCAGGTTGTGCTTGGCCCGGTAGCGCTCGATCAGCTGATACTTGATCACCCAGTCGATCTCGCGCCCGACCAGATCGAGATTGCCGGAGTCGATCGCCTCGAGGGTGCGCTCCCACAGATCGAGCACCTTCTCGACCGTGCCGGTGCGGATGCCCCGGCGATCGGCGAACTCCTGCGCCTTGGTCAGGTATTCGCGCTGGATGTCCAACGCGCTGGCCTCGCGGCCGTTGGCCAGCCGCACCTTGCGCGAGCCGGTCATGTCGTGACTGACCTCGCGGATCGCCCGGATCGGGTTCTCCAGGGTCAGATCGCGCATGACGATCCCGGCCTCGATCATCCGCAACACCAGGTCGGTCGAGCCGACCTTGAGCAGCGTGGTGGGCTCGGCCATGTTGGAGTCGCCGACGATCACATGCAGCCGCCGATAGCGCTCGGCGTCGGCATGCGGTTCGTCGCGCGTGTTGATTATCGGACGGGAACGGGTCGTGGCGGAACTGACGCCCTCCCAAATGTGTTCGGCGCGCTGACTCACGCAGTACACCGCACCGCGCGGCGTCTGGAGCACCTTGCCCGCGCCGCACAACATCTGACGGGTCACCAGGAACGGGATGAGCACGTCGGCGAGCCGGGAGAATTCCCCGTGCCGCGCCACACAATAGTTCTCGTGGCAACCGTAGGAGTTGCCGGCGGAATCGGTGTTGTTCTTGAAGAGATACACGTCACCCGCGATGCCCTCTTCGTGCAGCCGCCGTTCGGCGTCGACGAGAAGACCCTCGAGAATGCGCTCACCGGCCTTGTCGTGCACGACAAGTTCCGGCACCGAGTCGCACTCGGGCGTCGCGTATTCGGGGTGGCTGCCCACGTCCAGATACAGCCGGGCCCCATTGCGTAGGAAGACATTGCTGCTTCGGCCCCACGAAACGACTCGGCGGAAGAGGTACCGCGCCACCTCGTCCGGGGAGAGCCTGCGCTGCCCCCGGAACGTACAGGTGACGCCGTACTCGTTCTCCAGCCCGAAGATGCGGCGGTCCATGCTGCAACATTACGCCGACGACGCGCCGTTCCGGGACAACTCCGCGTCGGTGGTTTTCACAAGCTGGATCACGTTTGGGATCAGCCGGCCCCGACCGGCCAGCAATACCAGCAATCCGAGCCCCGCACCGACCCCCGCGACCGCGAACGCACCCCGCGCGCCGGCCACTTCTCCGGCCCAGCCGGCCACCGCCATGCCCAGCGCCGCGCCCGCGCCCATCGCGGCCACCAGCCACGCGAACGCCTCCGTCACCGTGCCGCGCGGCGCCAACTCGTCGATCAGCGTGAACACGCACGCGATCGCCGGCGCCAGGAACACCCCCGACAACACCGCGAGCGGCATCATCAACCACGGCCCGGGCACCACGATCAGCGGCAGGTAACACACCGTCAGCCACCCCATGAACCACAACAACCGGCGCGCCGGCGGGGTACGCCAGGCCCGTACCCCGTGCACGAGACCGCCCAGGAGCGCGCCGAACGACATCGCCGCCAGGAACACCCCCGACAGCGCGTCCGAGCCCTCGCGATCGGCGTACGCCACCGCCGCCACGCTCAACACGCCCAGCGCGACCCCGGCCAGCGTGAAGGCCGGCAGCACCACGCGCAGGCCGGGCGAGCGCAGCGCCCCGGCCCAGTGCGGCGTATGCGGCTCGCCGCGCCAGACCCTCGACGGGTGCGAGGTGGCCACGATCAGCGTGCCCGCGACGCCGACCAGCCCGGTCAGCAGCACGGCCAGCTGCGCCGAGCCCAGCTGGACCACGACCACCACGATCAGCGGCCCCACAGTGAACAGCACCTCCTGGGCGGCGGCGTCCAGCGCGTAGGCGGCCTGCACCCGCTCGGGGGTGAGCACCGAGGGCCACAACGCCCGCAGCCCGGCCTCCAGCGGCGGCGTGGTGAAGCCCGCCACCAGCACCGCCGCCACCGCCACCGGGAGCGGATGGGCGCCCACCAGCGCGAACACCGCGTAGGCCAGCGCGGACACCGTCGCCGAACCGATCAGCACCCCGGTCTGCCCGCGCCGGTCCATCCACCGCCCGAGCACCGGCTGCCCCGCCGCACTGGCCAGCCCGTACACCGCCGACAACGCGCCCGCCAGGCCGTAGCCGCCGCCGTCCGCGCGCACCAGCAGCAGCACCGCCAACGCACCCATGCCGTTGGGCAGTCGCCCGAACAGCGTCCCGCCGAGCAGCCGCCCCGCGTAGGGCACGCGCAGCAACTCCAGATAGGTCCGCATCCGCGGATACCGCCCTCCCGTGCCGCACCCGACACATCCGCTCATCCCGAAGTCATACGTATGACTATCCCGTATCACTGTGCCCGCCCGGTCGGCCGCATGGCAAGCGCGTTCTAGGCTGGACCCGCCCCGCCCCGCCCCGCCGCCCCGCCCCGACTCCGCCGCCCGAGGTCACCGTGCCGTCGCCCCCGCCCCCCGCCGGTCGCCCGACCAGCAAGGACGTCGCCCGACACGCCGGCGTGTCGCAGTCCACCGTGTCCCTCGTCCTCGCCGGCAAATGGCGCGGCCGGGTCTCCCCCGCCACCGTCGAGACCGTGCGCGACGCAGCCGCCGCCCTCGACTACCGGCCCAACACCTCGGCGCGGTCGCTGCGCCTGGGCCGCACCCGCACGGTGATGCTCGTCGTACCGGTGCTCACCTCGCCGTTCTTCGGCGCCGTGCACAGCGGCGCCGCCCGGGTGGCGGCCGAACGCGACTTCGGCGTCGTCGTCTACCCCACCCTCGACGGCGCCGACCTGGCCCCCAACGCCTTCTCCCCGGCCGCCATCGACGGCGTGCTCGCCTCCTCGATGGCCGCCGAACCGCTCGACGTGCTGCGCTCCGCCGGCCCCGGCACCGGCCACCTGCCCCTGGTCATGCTCGACAGCGAACCCGGACACGGCCTGCCGACGGTCAACCACGACGTCGCCGAGGGCATGCGCACGATCGCGCGGCACGTGGTCGGCCTCGGCCATCGGCGCGCGGCCCGGCTGCGCTCCACCGTGCGGACCTGGACGTTCGAGGCCCGCGACGCGGCCTTTCGCGCCGCGCTCGGCCCCGCCGAGGTGATCGCCGAGGCGTGCGCCCCGCTGACCCTGGACGGCGGGCGCGAGGCGGCGCTGAGCCTGCTCGCCGCGCCCGCCCGCCCCACCGTGCTGGTGTGCGACGACGACCTCCAGGCGGCCGGCGCCTACAAGGCCGCCCGCACACTGGGTCTGCGCGTGCCCGAGGACCTGTCCGTCACCGGCTTCGACGACATGCGCTACGCGCGCGTGGTCGAGCCCGAACTGACCACCTTCCGACTGCCCGCCGTCGAACTGGGCGCCCGCGGCATGAGCGCGCTGCTCGACCTGCTCGACACCGGCGACGCGGGCCCCGACGTGGTCCTGCCCGGCGAACTGGTGATCCGCGGCTCCACCGCGCCCCCGGCACCGGCCTGACCCCGCCGGCGCCGCCCGCACGCGTCAGGGCCCGCACACCGAGGCGGTGTACGGGCCCTGTGACGGGATCCGGGCGGACGGGGCGCCCGGGAGCAAAAAACCTGCGGAACTACTCCTCGCCGGCCTCGGGAGCGGTCTCCGGCGCGGCCTCGGCCGCCCCCTCCGCCGCCTCGCCGGTCGGCTCGGCCTCGCCGAGCAGGCGGGTCAGCTGACCGCCCACCAGACGCTTGAACTTGCGCTGCTGCGGCCTGGTGCGATCCAGCGTCGCGACCTCCAGCTGCGAGGCCGTGATGGAGCGCTTCTCGCCGACACCGTCGCGCGAGAGGGCGTCGACCGCCACCTTGAGCGCGTCCTCCAGCGACAGCCCCTCGCGGTGCCGGCGCTTGAGCTGGTCGGTGATCTGCTCGACGTTGCCGCCCATCGCCACGTAGTTGTGCTCGTCGGCGACCGAACCGTCGTAGGTGAGCCGATAGATCTGGTCGTCCTCGGACGCGGCGCCCACCTCGGCGACGATCAGCTCCACCTCGTAGGGCTTCTCCCCCCCGCTGGAGAAGATCGTGCCCAGCGTCTGCGCGTACACGTTCGCCAGACCACGGGCGGTGACGTCGTTGCGCGCGTACGAGTAGCCGCGGATGTCGGCGTAGCGCACGCCGCCGATCCGCAGGTTCTCGAACTCGTTGTACTTGCCCACCGCGGCGAACGCGATGCGGTCGTAGATCTCACTGATCTTGTGCAGGGCGCGAGAGTAGTTCTCCGCCACGAACAGGATGCCGTCCGCGTAGGTCAACACGACCACGCTGCGGCCCCGGGCGATGCCCTTGCGGGCATAGTCGGCCCGGTCCGCCATGGCCTGCTGCGGCGACACATAGAAGGGCGTCGTCACCGTGGAGTCCTTTTCGTCGAAGCCGGTCTCGAAGGGTCGGCTGGTGGGGTCGTCGACATCGACGTCAGGTCAGCGGGGCGGTCGGGCCGTCGGGGGCGTCCATGCGGGCGTTCACCACGGTCCGGACGATGGCGCCGACCTCGTCGGAGGAGAGCCGCTGGATGCCGTCCTCGGTCACCAGGGTGACCACCGGGTAGATCCGTCGGGTCAGGTCGGGACCACCGGTGGCGGAGTCGTCGTCGGCCGCGTCGTAGAGCGCCTGGATGCACACCTGCACGACGCCGTCGGCGTCCAGGCCGGAGCGGTAGAGCTTCTTCAGCGCGCCCCGGGCGAACAACGAGCCCGAACCGACCGCGTGGAAGCCGTGCTCCTCCGACCGGCCGCCGGTGACGTCGTAGCTGAAGATGCGCCCGACCCCGCCGTCCACGTCGAAGCCGGCGAACAGCGGAACCACCGCGAGGCCCTGCATGGCCATGCCGAGGTTGCCGCGGATCATCTGCGACAGCCGGTTGGCCTTGCCCTCCAGCGAGAGCGTGGTGCCCTCGATCTTCTCGTAGTGCTCGAGTTCGACCTGGAACAGCCGGACCATCTCGACCGCGAGCCCGGCGGTGCCGGCGATGCCCACGACCGAGTACTCGTCGGCCGGGAACACCTTCTCGATGTCCCGCTGTGCGATCAGGTTCCCCATCGTGGCCCGCCGGTCGCCGGCCATCACCACGCCGCCGTCGAACGTCGCGGTCACGATCGTCGTACCGTGCGGCGCCTCGATCGTCACGGGCTGCAGCGGCGGCGTCCTACGCGCGGGCAACAGCTCGGGCCGATACGCGTCGAGGAATTCGGCGAACGAGGACGACCCGGGGGTCAGGAAGGCAGCCGGTAGACGCCCGGTGCCACGAGTGTTGGCTTCCACACGATCCCTTCCACATAGGTTGCGGCCCGGCGCAACGCGTCGGGTCGATCCTTGAACATGCCCAGTGCGGCATTGCAGTTGAAGCAGAGTACGGCTCGGACCCTACCGGTTTCGTGATCATGATCGACGTGCTCGGGCCGGGTGGACCGACAGATCGGACATACGCCCATTTGGTCGGCGAGCATGGCCCGATAATCAGCCTCGGTCATGCCGTACTTGCGCTTGAGATGACCGGCCCGACTTTCGACCTTGCGACAGGCCTTACAGGCCGCCGCCAAACCGTCCCATTGTCGGGAAATTTTATGCCATTCGGAATGCGGCTTGATCTCTTCACATTTCGAGCAGCGCTTATATCCGTCCGGCACGTCGACTCTGGGCCGCACCTTGAATCCGGCACGCTCCCGCCGTGCGCGGTAGGACGCCGAATTACGCTGCCGATTACACCCAAGGCAATAGAATGAAAGCCCGTCCGGGCTCTTCACGTTGGATCCGAAGTCCCGGACGGGTTTCCACTCCTTGCAGTCAGGGCATTTCTTGCCCGATCTCAAATCGGACATTTACTCCTATTCACCACCTTTTTGGACAAATCCACGCACGAATTCCTCGGCATTCTCCTCTAGCACCTCGTCAATTTCGTCCAATACCGCGTCGACATCGTCCGTCAACTTTTCGTGCCGTTCCTGCACGTCCGACTGGGCCTCGGCGGTGGTCTCCTCGACCTCTTCCGAGCGCTTTGTCGCGCGCTGTTGACCGCCGCTGTCCTTAGTGGCCATGTCACTCACCCCACCTTGAGATCATTTCCTTGAACCGGTGCTTATCCATTCCCCGGAGGATCCACACCCCCGATCCCGAAGGATCGGGGGTGTAAGTGCCAACGAGTGTCGGATGCCCGGTGTTCCGGAACACGATTTATCCGTCCGTTCGCTTTGTTCCCGCGAACGGGCGAGGTCACCCACCCGTGAGCGCGCGGACCAGATCCTCGGCGGTGCGGCAGCGGTCGAGCAGGTCCTTCACGTGGGCCTTCGTCCCCCGCAGCGGCTCCAGGGTGGGCACCCGCTGGAGCGAGTCGTGACCGGCGACGTCGAAGATCACCGAGTCCCACGAGGCCGCCGCGACCTCGTCGGCGTACTGCTCCAGACACCGGCCGCGGAAGTAGGCCCTGGTGTCCTCCGGCGGCAGATGCACCGCTCGCTGCACCTCGGCCTCGCCGGCGATCCGCTCGAAGCGGTCCTCCAGCTTGTTGTACAGCCCCTTGTCGGGCCGTACGTCGGCGTACTGGAGGTCGACCAGGTGCAGCCTCGGCGCGTCCCAGTCGAGCGCGTCCCGTTGCCGGTAGCCCTCCAGGAGCTGGAGCTTGGCCACCCAGTCCAGCTCGCGCGCCAGCGACATCGGATCGGTCTCCAGGCGGGCGAGCACCGACTCCCAGCGGTCGAGCACGTCCGTGGTGTCGGCGTCGACGTCCTTGCCGAACCGGTTCTCGACATACTTCCGGGCCAGCTCGAGGTATTCGAGCTGGAGCTGGATCGCGGTCAGCTTCCGGCCGCTGCGCAGCGTGATCAGCTGCTTGAGGGTCGGGTCGTGGGACACCTCGTGCAGCGTGCGCACCGGCTGGTCGACGGTCAGGTCGTTGCCCAGGAAGCGGTCCTCGATCATCGACAGGACCAGCGCGGTGGTGCCGAGCTTGAGGTAGGTGGACACCTCGGACAGGTTGGCGTCACCGATGATCACGTGCAGGCGCCGGTACTTCTCCGCGTCCGCGTGCGGTTCGTCGCGGGTGTTGATGATCGGCCGCTTGAGCGTGGTCTCCAGGCCGACCTCGACCTCGAAGTAGTCCGCGCGCTGGCTGATCTGGAAGCCGTGCGTGGAGCCGTCCTGACCGATGCCCACCCGGCCCGCGCCGCAGATCACTTGCCGGGAGACGAAGAACGGGGTCAGGTGCCGGACGATGTCGGCGAACGGCGTGGCGCGCTGCATGAGGTAGTTCTCATGGGTGCCGTAGGACGCGCCCTTGTTGTCGGTGTTGTTCTTGTAGAGCAGGATCTGCTGCCCGCCGGGCAGCTCGCCGGCCCGCCGTGCGGCCTCGGCCATGATCCGCTCGCCGGCCTTGTCCCAGATCACCGCGTCGCGCGGGTTGGTGGTCTCGGGCGCGCTGTACTCCGGGTGGGCGTGGTCGACGTAGAGCCGAGCGCCGTTGGTCAGGATCACGTTGGCCAGACCGACGTCCTCGTCGGTCAGCTGGCTCGAGTCGGCCAGCTCGCGCGCCAGGTCGAACCCGCGCGCGTCGCGCAGCGGATTCTCCTCCTCGAAGTCCCAGCGGGCCCGGCGGGCCCGCTGCATCGCTGCGGCGTACGCGTTCACGATCTGGGAAGACGTCAACATCGCGTTGGCGTTCGGATGTCCGGGTACGGAGATTCCGTACTCGGTTTCGATGCCCATCACACGCCGGACGGTCATGCGACCCCCTCGTCCCTCACCCGGCCGGTACCCGTTCCACACTCTCCGTGGTCGGGGTACACCCTGGTCATGCTGCCGAGCCTATTGCCGTTGGATTGCCTTGGGGATACGGCCGGAACTATTGCCCTGTGCGGAAGTGTCGTGCCGGCACGGCGCCGCGACCCGTGTTCGACCGGAACACGGGTCGCGGCGGCGGTGGTCAATCGATGCTCGATGGGGATCAGAGGTACTGACCGGTGTTGGCCACCGTGTCGATGGAGCGCCCGGCCTCGTCGCCCTGCTTGCCCGAGACCAGGGTGCGGATGTAGACGATCCGCTCGCCCTTCTTGCCGGAGATCCGGGCCCAGTCGTCGGGGTTGGTGGTGTTGGGCAGGTCCTCGTTCTCCTTGAACTCGTCGACGCACGCGGCGAGCAGGTGGGCCACCCGGATGCCCTTTTGGCGGTGCTCCAGGAAGTCCTTGATCGCCATCTTCTTCGCGCGGCCCACGATGTTCTCGATCATCGCGCCGGAGTTGAAGTCCTTGAAGTAGAGGGTCTCCTTGTCACCGTTGGCGTAGGTGACCTCCAGGAAGCGGTTCTCCTCGTTCTCCGAGTACATCCGCTCCACCGCGACCTGGATCATCCCGGTGACCGTGGAGTCGCGGTTGCCGTCGTGTTCGGCCAGGTCGTCGTCGTGCAGCGGCAGCGAGACCTTGAGGTACTTCGCGAAGATGTCCTTGGCCGCCTCGGCGTCCGGACGTTCGATCTTGATCTTCACGTCGAGTCGGCCCGGGCGCAGGATGGCCGGGTCGATCATGTCCTCGCGGTTGGAGGCGCCGATGACGATGACGTTCTCCAGGCCCTCCACGCCGTCGATCTCGGACAGCAGCTGGGGGACGATGGTGTTCTCCACGTCCGAGCTGACGCCCGAGCCGCGGGTGCGGAAGAGCGAGTCCATCTCGTCGAAGAAGACGATGACGGGAGTGCCCTCGCTGGCCTTCTCGCGGGCCCGCTGGAAGACCAGGCGGATGTGCCGCTCGGTCTCGCCGACGTACTTGTTGAGGAGTTCGGGGCCCTTGATGTTGAGGAAGTAGCTCTTGCCCTGTTCGTTGCCCTGGGCCTCGGCGACCTTCTTCGCGAGGGAGTTGGCCACGGCCTTGGCGATCAGCGTCTTGCCGCAGCCGGGCGGACCGTAGAGCAGGATGCCCTTGGGCGGGCGCAGCTCGTGTTCCTTGAACAGGTCGGGGTGGAGGTAGGGCAGTTCCACCGCGTCGCGGATCATCTCGATCTGGTTCCGCAGACCGCCGATCTTGGTGTAGTCGATGTCCGGGACCTCTTCGAGGACCAGTTCCTCGACCTCGCTCTTGGGCACCCGCTCGTACACGTAGCCCGAGCGGGAGTCGAGCAGAAGCGAGTCGCCCGCGCGCAGCGGGGCGTCGAGCAGCGGCTCGGCGAGGCGCACCACGCGCTCCTCGTCGGTGTGCCCGATGACCAGGGCGCGTTCGCCGTCCTCGAGGAGTTCCTTGAGCATCACGACGTCGCCGATCAGCTCGTACTCCATGGCGTCGACGACGTTCATGGCCTCGTTGAGCATGACCTCTTGGCCACGCCGGAGTTCGTCGGGCTCGATGTTGGGGCTGACGTTCACGCGCAGCTTGCGCCCGCCGGTGAAGATGTCGGCCGTGCCGTCCTCGTTGGCCTGTAGGAACACGCCGAACCCCGAGGGGGGTTGGGCGAGTCGGTCCACTTCCTCCTTGAGGGCCACGATCTGATCGCGGGCCTCTCGCAAGGTCGCGACCAGTCGCTCGTTTTGTGTGGTCATGCCGGCCAAGGACGTCTGAAGATCGACGACCCGCTCCTCGAGCAAACGGCTCTGGCGCGGTGAGTCGGCGAGCTTGCGACGCAGGACGGCGACTTCCTGCTCTAGAAAAGAAACCTGGCTTACGAGGTCGTCCGTACCCCGAGCCGGCCTCCCACCACGGTTCATGTCGTCGTCGTGGACTGCCACGGCCCTCACCTCCTCCTGGGAGCTGCGACGTCTCCGACCCTACCTATGGCAGGAGGGGTTGAAACCCCTTGATCAGCAAGACTGTCCGGGCGTGTCCGATCTTCACCCGTGCGATTGCCCCCACGCTTGTGAGGATCAGATACCCACCCGACCGCGTCGGGAAGCAGGCGCGAGTAGGGTCTGTTGGTCGCGTGTCGGTACGAATCGGTGAAGAGAGAGGCCGCATGTCCGCGGAAAACGAACCCCTCGAGGTCTGGATCGATCAGGATCTCTGCACCGGGGACGGCATCTGCGTCCAGTACGCGCGGGAGGTCTTCGAGCTGGACATCGACGGGCTGGCGTACGTCAAGGGCGCGGACGACGAGCTGCGCACCGAGCCGGGCGCGGTGGTTCCGGTGCCCGCGCCGCTGCTCGTGGACGTGATCGACGCCACACGCAAGTGTCCGGGAGAATGCATCCACATGCGTCGGGTTTCCGACGGAGTCGAGGTATTCGGGCCGGAAGCCTCCTGAATTCCGCTTTGTGATCTCGTGTCTGGCGACGCGTCAGATCCGTTGGGCACCGAGTGGAGTCAGTCGCCAGCGCAGTGTCGTGCTCGTGTCGGGGCAGCAGCGCGGGATGCCGGGCGTGGACCAGCCCTGGGCGTGTGCGGTGATCGTGTCGCCGGCGCGGGTGAGGTCGTCGACCAGCAGGCCCTCGTCGGCGCCGAGGAGGGTGGCGACCAGGCGCGGCGCGCCGGCGTCCCAGGCGTAGGCGAGCAGCGCGGTGGGCGGGCTGCCGGAGCCGGCGGCGCAGGTGACGCGGACCACGGTGGGTCCGTCGGGGTCGGTGAGCACGCTGTGGACGCGGGTGCCGACGCCGGGGCAGTCGAGTGGGAGGGCGAACCCGGCGAGTTCGGCGGCGCCGGGGCCGCCGGCGGGTCGGCGGTTGCCCGCGAGCGGTGCGGCCTGCACCGTCTCGGTGGGTGGGCCGGCCGGTTTTCGCCCCTGCTCGGTGGTGGTGCCGCCGGCGTGGGTGGGTTCGAGGGTGCGCGGCGCGGCCGGGGGGTCCTGTTGGTTGGGGCGGCCTCGGGCCGGTGCGGTGACGCCGGGTATGCCGCCGTCGAGGGATGCGGCGGCCCAGATGACCAGGCCGGTCACGACGATGAACAGGAACACGATGCCCGCGGCGGCGAAGGCGATGCCGTTGCGTACGTCGGGTACCGCGCGGTGCGGGGGGATCGTGGTGTCGGGTGGTCCGTCGGTGGTCGCGAGCCCGCGGGGACTGTCGCCGCGCACGGGCCGGTTCTCAGAGTGATCGTCCGCCACGGTGGATGACGATATGCGGCGGGCCGGGCCCCGGTACAGGGTTCCGGCCCGCCTTGTCTCAACCATTACCGGCGATTCGACACATCGCTGACGGTGGGTCAGGATGCCGCCGAGTCGCCCGCCTCCGCGCCGGGGCCGGCGTAGTCGTCGCCGTAGGAGCCCTTGGACGGGCGGCGCCGGCGCAGCGGCGGCTCCACCCCGTCGGCCAGTCGGCGGGCGGTGACCAGGAAGCCGGTGTGTCCGATCATCCGGTGGTCGGGGCGCACCGCGAGGCCTTCGACGTGCCAGGAGCGCACCATCGACTCGAACGGCTGCGGTTCGGTGAAGCAGTTCATCACCCGCATGGTCTCCACGGTGCGCGAGAGCTGCGTGGTGGTGGCCACGTAGCAGCACACCAGGCCGCCGGGGGTGAGCGCCTTGTAGACCGCGTCGAGGCATTCCCAGGGCGCGAGCATGTCGAGGATGACGCGGTCGACGCCGGTTTCGACGAGGTTGTCCTGGAGGTCGCCGACGGTCAGCTTCCACGCGGGGTGGGGGGCGCCGAAGTAGCGTTCGACGTTCTTGCGGGCGATGTCCGCGAAGTCCTGTCGGCGTTCGTAGGAGGCGAGCTGCCCGCTGTCGCCGATGGCGCGGAGCAGGAACGTGCTCAGCGCTCCGGAGCCGACGCCGGCCTCGACGACGCGGGCGCCGGCGAAGATGTCGGCCATCGCGAGGATCTGGCCGGCGTCCTTGGGGTAGATCACCGCGGCGCCGCGGGGCATGGACAGGACGAAGTCGGGGAGCAGAGGTCGCAGCGCGAGGTAGTCGGTGTTCCCGGTGGACCGTACGACGGTTCCTTCGGGGGCGCCGATCAGCGCGTCGTGTTGAAACGAGCCCTTGTGGGTGTGGAACGCCTTGCCCGCTTCGAGGGTGAAGGTGTGGTGGCGGCCCTTGGGATCGGTCAGCTGAACCTGGTCCCCGACCTGGAAGGGTCCGCGCCTGCGCGCGGTACCGGTCGGTTCGGACATGGGGGTCAGCCTAGTCGGTCGGCGGCGACGCTCCGACGCGTGGGTCCGGGGCCCATGGGGGTCGAACCGGGTCTCGGTTGCATAGCATCTTGACCGTGACTGATTCGAGCAGGCCGCAGGGACGCCGGGTGCGGCAGGACGAGGCCCCGCGGCGGGAGCCGAGGCGTGGCCTGCTCATGGGGCGTCCGTTCGGGGTGCCGGTCTATGTGGCGCCGACGTGGTTCGTGATCGCGGCGGTGATCACGGTGCTGTTCGCGCCGACGTTCGAGAGTCTGTTCCCGGATCTGGGGCCGTGGCGGTTCGTGTTGTCGTTCGGCTTCGCGGTGTTGTTGTACGTGTCGGTGCTGGTGCACGAGTTGGCGCACGCGGTGACGGCGCTGCGGCTGGGTCTGCCGGTGCGGCGGATCACCATCCAGTTCCTGGGCGGGGTGTCGGAGATCGACAAGCCGGAGACGGCGCGGCACGAGTTCCTGGTGTCGGCGGCGGGTCCGGTGTTGTCGTTGGTGCTGGGTGGCGGGTTTTGGCTGATCGGCCTGGCGTTGCACGTGGACACGTTGCCGGGGCGGATGATCGCGTTGTTGGCGGTGTCCAATCTGCTGGTGGCGGCGTTCAATCTGCTGCCGGGGTTGCCGTTGGACGGCGGCCGGATGTTGCGGGCGGTGGTGTGGCGGGTCAGCGGGCGGCCGTTGGCGGGCACGATCGCGGCGTCGTGGGCCGGTCGGGTGCTGGCGGTGGTGGTGTTGGTGGCCGCGGTGGCGTGGTCGTTGGGGGCGGATGCGGGCGAGCGCACGTACACGATGATCTTCGGCGCGTTGGTGGCCGGTTTCATGTGGGCGGGGGCGGTGCAGTCGTTGCGGGCGGAGCGGTTGCGCGAGCGGTTGCCGCAGTTGCGGGTGCGGGTGCTGACGCGGCGGGCGATTCCGGTGGCGGCGAGCGTGCCGTTGGCGGAGGCGCTGCGGCGGGCGCACGAGGAGGGGGCGCGGGGGCTGGTCGTGGTGGACGGGGGCGGGGATCCGGTCGCGCTGGTGCGGGAGGCGGCGGTGTTGGCGACGCCGGAGCATCGTCGGCCGTGGGTGGAGGTGGGGGCGTTGGCGCGGGATCTGGCGGAGGGGATGCGGGTGCCGGCGGACTTGGCGGGTGAGGAGTTGTTGGTGGCGATGCGGGGCGCTCCCGCGAGTGAGTATCTGGTCGTGGAGCCGGATGGGCGGGTGTACGGGGTGCTGGCTCGGACGGATGTGGAGCATGCGTTTTTGGCCATGATGCGGGGTTGAGTGCGGGCTTTTGGCCTCATGCGCCGGCCGGGCTGGGGGTTGTTGCTTGCGACGCGTGTCGAGGTTGCGGCGGGTGTTCGCGGGCCTTTTTTCGGCCTCAAACGCCGGCCGGGCTGATTGGGCTGTCGCCACCGGGCCGGGGGCGCTGCTCGCGGCACGGGTCAAAGTTGCGACAGGCGATCGCGGACCCTTTTTCGGCCTCAAACGCCGGCCGGGCTGATTGGGCTGTCCCCGGCCGGGCTGGAGGCGCTGCTTACGACGCGCGCCGGGGTTGCGACGGGTAATGGCGGACCCTTTTTGGCCTCAAACGCCGGCCGGGCCGATTGGGCTGTCCCGGCCGCGTAGTGGGCGCGGGGGCTGATTGGGCTGCCCCTCGGCCGCGTAGCCGACGCGCATCGCGGCGCGAAGCGGCCCCCGCGCAGCGCAACCTCGTACCGCCCTGCGCGGCGCCCCCGGGCGCGCCACGACCCGCCCCGCGCCGCCCGCCACCGCGCGCTCCCGCCTTCCTGCCGGCTCAGCGCCCCGGCGTGACCGTCACCGTGTACCGCCCCGCCGTCGAGGTGTCGACGCGGGCGACGGTGCCATGGGTGTCCACCCGGGCCCGCCCCGGCCCGGTGACGCGGATCGTCGGGGGTTCGGCGTATACGTCCTTTGGGAGGGTGATCTCCGTAGGGGCATCGGCGCCCCGGCGGGTGGTGAAGGTCAGGGTGTAGGTGCGGGTGTCGATGTCGTAGGTGTACGACTCCGGGTTTCCGGCCACGGCGCGGGCGTAGGGCTGGGTCAGGAGTTTGTTGTTGGGCTTCATGCGGCCGTCGGCGTCGAAGGTGCAGTAGCCGCCGCCGTTGCACCATTGCCAGCCGGCCCAGCCGGTGCCGAAGCGGTCCATGGCGGCGGTCATGCGCCGGTAGAACAGCGGGATGTTGGGCAGCGACTGGTCGGGCGGGCCCCACTCCCCCACGATCAGCGGGAGTTTGTTCGCCTTGGGGTAGGCGGTGATCGCGGCCTCGTAGTTCTCGATGAAGCCGCCGGCCGGGTCGTAGTCGGCGCCGGTCTCCATGGCCGTCTCGTAGAAGTGCGGGGCGTAGGCGACCTTGTCGTCGCTGATCGGGCCGAGCGCGGTGGGTACGCCGAGGCCGACGATCGGGGTGGGTTCGACGAAGATCCAGTTGCGGCGGTCGACGAGGCGGATGGCGTCGGTGAGCCGGTTCCACGTGTCGGTGATCTGGGTCGATTCGAGCCGGGCTGCGGCGGTGGGGATGTCCTCGCCGTCGCGGAAGCGGCCCATCGGCTCGTTCATCAGGTCGTAGCCGAGGACCGCGGGGTGCCGGCCGAACGTGGCTGCGACCCTGGTCCACATGGCCGCCTGCGCGCGCCGCAGGTCCCGGTCCTCGTACAGGTGGTCGAACGCGGCCTGGACGCCGGGCGTGTAGTACTCGGCGAACCAGTCGCCGGGTACCGGCTCGTACGGCAGGCCCTCGTCGCGGGTGGTCCACTCGGGGTTGCCGCGGTGGTCGGAGAAGTAGGGCCCGTAGACGTCCTGGTGCGCGTCGAGGATCACCTTGACGTGGTACTTCTCGGCCCAGTCGAGGATGCGGCCGATGCGGGCGAGGTAGTCGCGGTCGTAGCGGCCCGGGCGCGGTTCCAGGTCGTCCCAGAAGAACAGCACCCGGGCGAGGTTGAAGCCGCGCGAGGACAGTTCGCGGAACTGGTTCTCGGTGACGTCCTTGAACGCCTGCGCGCCGCGGTGCGCCTTGTCGCCGATGTTGAAGCCGCGCCACTGGGTGGCCCGCCCGTGCTCGTCGGCGATGAAGGTGCGGTCGCCGACGGTGATCTTGTCGGGTCCGCGGCCGTGCTGCCCGCCCTGCGCGTACGCGGGGCCGGGCAGGCCGGCCAGGAGCAGGCCGCCGGCGAGTGTGGCGGCGCCGAGCAGTCGGGTGCGGGTGGGGACGCGCATGGGGCCTCCGTCGGGACGAGGGGTGGGGACGGGGAGGGCGTGCGTGGGACTCGCGGGCCGGTATCGCGCCTCGCGGAGCCGGACTCTACTGACTGGTAGGCGCGATGGACAGGGCCTTCGATCCGCGCGGGCGCACAGGGTGTCGCCGTGCGCGCATAGGGTGTGCGGCATGAGTGCCAGCCCCTCCGAAGCCGCCGGCGTCGCGTCGGCCGATGTCGATCCCGCCGCCGCGCCGACTGTCGCGGTGCCCGCCCAGGCCGGTGCGCGGGAGTCGCGGCCGCCGGTGTCGTTGTCGCCGTCGCGGGCGGCCGACTTCATGCAGTGCCCGCTGCTGTATCGGCTGCGGGTGATCGACAAGCTGCCGGAGAAGCCGAGCGCGGCGGCCACGCGCGGCACGGTGGTGCACACCGTCCTGGAGCGGCTGTTCGATCTGCCGAGCGGGCAGCGCACGCCGGAGCGGGCGGTGGCGATGGTGCGGCCGGCGTGGGACGCGTTGTTGGCCGAGCGGCCGGAGCTGGCCGAGTTGTTCGGCGAGGACGTCGCGGGTCTGGGTGCGTGGCTGGCCGACGCCGACAAGCTGGTGGAGCGCTACTTCACGCTGGAGGACCCGAACCGCCTGGAACCCGCCCGGCGCGAGTTGTACGTGCAGACCACGCTGGAGAACGGCCTGGTGCTGCGCGGTGTGGTGGACCGGCTGGATGTGGCGCCGGCGGGCGATCTGCGGGTGGTGGACTACAAGACGGGCAAGGCGCCGTCGCCGATGTTCCAGGACAAGCCGCTGTTCCAGATGAAGTTCTACGCCCTGGTGTTGTGGCGCCGGCACGGCCGGGTGCCGCGCCGGTTGCAGCTGGTCTATCTGGGCAGCGGCGACGTGATCACCTACGACCCGGACGAGGGCGAGCTGCTCGCGGTCGAGCGCAAGCTGCGCGCGCTGTGGGAGGCGATCGACCTGGCCACGCGCACGGGCGAGTGGCTGCCGCGGAAGTCGAAGTTGTGCGGGTGGTGCGACCACCGGGAGGTGTGCCCCGAGTTCGGTGGCACACCCCCGGTGTATCCGCTGCCGGTGGTGCCGGCCCCGTAGCGGTCCTGTCCGTCGGGGCCGGGCGGGCGCTCAGATGGCGCCGGGGCGCACCAGGCCGCTCTCGTAGGCGTACACGGCGGCCTGGACCCGGTCGCGCAGGCCGAGTTTGGTCAGTACGTGGCCGACGTGCGTCTTGACGGTGGTCTCACTGACGTACAGCTCGGCGGCGATCTCCGCGTTGGACATCCCGCGCGCGACCAGGCGCAGCACCTCCACCTCGCGCTCGGTGAGCATTGCGAGCGTGTCGGGGGTGGGGTCCTCGGCGGAGGGCAGCCGGGCGGCGTACATGTCGAGCAGGCGTCGGGTGATGCTGGGCGCGAGCAGCGCCTCGCCCTCGGCGATGACCCGGATGGCGGCGACGAGGTCGTCGGCGGGCACGTCCTTGAGCAGGAAGCCGCTGGCGCCCGCGCGCAGCGCCTCGACGACGTATTCGTCGAGGTCGAACGTGGTGAGCACGAGGACGCGGGCGGCGTTTTCCCCGTCGCGGCCCGATCCGGCGATCCGGCGGGTGGCCTCGACGCCGTCCATCCGGGGCATGCGGATGTCCATCAGCACCACGTCGGGCTGTAGGGCGCGGACCTGTTCGACGGCCTGTTCGCCGTCGGCGGCCTCGCCGACGACGGCGATGTCGGGCTCGGCCTCCAGGATCATCCGGAAGCCGGTGCGCAGCAGCGGCTGATCGTCGACCAGGATGACGCGGATCGTCATGGGCGGGTCTGCTCCAGTCGGTCGGGGGCGACACCGTCCGGCGGGCCGGCGGTGTCGGTGGGGTTCGTGGCGGCCAAGGGGATGCGGGCCAGGACTTCGAAGCCGTCCTGGGCGCGGGGTCCCGCGTACAGGCGTCCACCGTAGAGGGAGACCCTCTCACGCATGCCGAGCAGGCCGTGTCCGGTGCGTTCGCCGGTGGGCGCGGTGCTGCCGCCGCGGCCGTCGTCGGCGACGCGGACCAGGAGTTCGGTGCGGCTGTAGCGCAGCAGCACCCGGGCCTCGGCGGGGCCGGCGTGCTTGAGCGTGTTCGTGAGGGCTTCCTGGACGATCCGGTAGGCGGCGAGGTCGATGCCGGGCGGCAGGGCGCAGGGGGCGCCCTCCAGGGACAGTTCGACGGGCAGGCCGGCTTCGCGGACCTGGGTGACGAGGGTGTCGAGTTGGTCCAGGCCGGGTTGGGGGGCGTTGTGTCCCTCGTTGGGGCCGCCGACGGCGTCGGTGGTGTCGCGCAGGATGCCGACGAGGCGGCGCATCTCGACGAGGGCGCCGCGGCCGGTCTGTTCGACGGCGGCCATCGCCTCCTTGGCCCGGTCGGGGTTGCGCGCGACCATGCGCTGCGCGGCGGAGGCCTGCACGGTCATCACCGAGACGTGGTGGGCGACGACGTCGTGCAGTTCGCGGGCGATGCGGCCGCGTTCCTCGGCGATCGCGGCGCGGGTGTCGGCTTCGCGGGTGCGTTCCAGGCGTTCGGCGCGGGCCTCGAGTTCGGCGGTGTAGGCGCGGCGGAAGCCGACGCTGCGGGCGAAGGCCCAGACGGCGAAGATCGCGGCGAGGTTGGCCACCACGTCGAGGAAGACGATGTCGCTGTCGCGGAGCGCGAGCCAGACGACGGTGGCGCTCTCGGTGAAGCCGAGCGCGATGGCGGCGGGCACGCGGGAGCGGCCGACGGCGACGGCGTACAGGGCGACGATCTGGCCGATGCCGGCGCCCGCGGACTCGTAGTGCGCGCCGGCGAGGAGCAGTCCGGCGGCGCTGACGGCGACGAGCACGCGCAGCGAGTGCGCGCCGCGCCACAGCAGCGGCACGGCGGTCAGCAGGGCGAGCACCACGCCCCACACGTCGGGGTCGCGCACGTCGCGCAGGCCGAGTTCGCGAAAGTACAGGCCGCCGACGGCGAAGACGGACAGCAGGACGACCAGGGCCAGGTCGAGCACGGTGGGGCGCGGCCAGGGTTGCTGCGCGTCGCGGCCGAGTTCGTGGACGATGTCGGCGAGGCCGGCGCGTGGTCGCACGACCCGGGGCGCGAGATCGCTCGGGGCGGGTCGGTCTGAGGTCCCGGCGGGGGTGTCCGGGTCGGGGGTCACGGCGCGCACGTCTCTTACGGTAGGGCCCCCGGCCGGGGGTTTTGACCCCCTGGGGCCTCGGTCTCGTCCCCTGGGAGGAGGGGTGGGGCGATCTCCTCCCAGGGGCGGAGTCGCGGGCCGTACTCAACGGTGTGGCGGGGCGGGCGAGGGAGTGCGGGACAACGCGAGGGACTTCCCTGAAGCCCTGCCCTTTCCGATCGCGAACACTGGACATCACACGGGGAACCCGGCAACGGGAACCACGGGCAGTACTACGGGGGTAGTACTACGGGGGTCCGATTCCTTCGGGGATCGGGCGGAGCACGACCGGGAGACCTCTCGGCGGTCACGGGGACGGGGGAAACCGCCGCCGGGAGGTCGACAGGGCCGACGGGGAACTGCGGGTCGGAGCACGGGGGCTCCGATTCGGGGGACACGGGGAACCCGGGAACCGCGATTCGGGGGAATCGCGGGGAACGAATCCGGGGAGTACGGGAACCGCGGTTCGGGGGAGCCGCGGGGAACGGGCAAGGCAGTACGGGGGAAACACGGGGATGTGGGAGCGGGCGGGCCTTCGGGGCCGCCCGCTCCCACCTGTTTGCGGGTGTGGCGGCCGCGGGTGCGGCGGCGCCGCCGGTCAGCGGGCGACGCGGGCCCGGGCCAGGTCGCGCAGGTACGCGAGGTCGACCTCTTCGAGGGAGTCGACCACGGTGCGCGTGGGCGCGGGCGGGATGGGCGTCATGCTCGGCACGGCCAGCACGGCGCACCCGGCGGCCTCGCCGGCGGCGATCCCGGTGGGCGAGTCCTCGACGACCACGCAGGCCCAGGGTTCGGCGTCGAGCCGGCGGGCCGCGGTCAGGTACGGGTCGGGGTGCGGCTTGGTGCGCGCGATCTCGTCGCCGGCGAGGGTGAGGCGGAAGTGGTGGGCGCCGATCGAGGGCAGGACGGCGTCCACGATCAGCCGCTGGGAGGCGGTGACGAGCGCGCACGGTACGCCCGCGTCGTCGACCTCGGCGAGCAGTCGTTTGGCGCCTGGGCGCAGGTCGACGCCGTCGCGCAGGCGGCGCACCATGCCGGCGTTGATCCGGTGCTCCAGTTCGGCGGGCGGCACGTCCAGGCCGGAGGCCGAGAGCAGGTAGGCGACCGCGCGCTCCATGGGGCTGCCGAGGAGTTGCTCGGCGTGTTGCGCGGTGAGGGTGAAGCCGAGGTCGGCCATCACCGCGGTCTCGGTGGCGAACCAGTGGCGTTCGGTGTCGACCAGGGTGCCGTCCATGTCGAACAGGACGGCTTGGAGGCCGTGGCCCGGGCGGGCTCCGGTGGTGGTCGTCAGCGCTGCCGTCATCGGGTGGCCGCCTCTCCGCCGGTTCGCGGCGTGGTGGTGTGGATGGGGTGGGTGAATCTCCTCACGCGGGTTCTCCAGGGGTCGGATCCGCCGGTTGGCTCCGGCGGGTCCTCGATTGTGCGGCGTCGTCAGGGATTGGGCAACCGCCGAACGGGGTCGTATGCGGAAACAGTGATCGAAGCGGTCACGACCTGCGGGTTCGCCAGCGCGGCGAGCCGGGTGCGCAGCCGCTGGGGGTCGGTGTGCCAGGCGCTGGGGCCCATCGCGACCACGGTGGCGATCGCGGCGTGGTCGAGCGTCATGGGGTAGGTGAGGGTTTGCCGGTCGCGCACGGTGAACCAGGAGGCGAGTTTGGCGTCGATCCGCTCCTGCTTGTCCGTGTCGACGCGGAGCAGGTCGAGGGCGGGGACGAGTTCGCCCAGGTGTCCGGGGGCGGGGGCGGCGACGATCAGGGCCCCGTCGGGGTGCAGGACGCGGTGCAGTTCGGGTGGGTTGCGCGGGGCGAACACGTTGAGTACGCGGGCGGCGACGCCCTCGCGCACCGGCAGCGGGCGCCAGGCGTCGCAGACGGCCGCGCCCATGCGGGGGTGGGCGCGGGCGGCGCGGCGCAGCGCGTATTTGGAGATGTCCAGGGCGAGCCCGCACCGGTCCGGCAGGGCGTCGAGGACGTGCGCGAGGTGGTGTCCGGTGCCGGCGCCGACGTCGACGAGGGTGCCGGGGGGTGCGTCGGCGCAGGCGGCGGCGAGCGCGTCGCCGAGGCGGTCGTAGTGGCCGGCGCCGAGGAAGTCGACCCGGGCGGCGACCATGGCGGCGGTGTCGGCGGTGCCGGTGGGGCCGTTGCCGGTGAGCAGGTTGACGTAGCCCTGGCGGGCGATGTCGAAGGTGTGCCCGGCGGCGCAGCGCAGGCCGGTGTCCTCCCCCGCCAGGTCGGCGCCGCAGTGCGGGCAGGCGAGGGTGTGCAGGACGTCGCCGAGCATGTGCCTCGTTCGGGCCGCCGGTGCGGCCGGGGCGGTGGGTGCCCCGGCCGTGGCCGGTGTGGGTGGGTGGGTCAGCGGGCGTTGAAGTAGTTCGCCTCGGGGTGGTGGAGCACGATGGCGTCGGTGGACTGTTCGGGGTGGAGTTGGAACTCCTCGGACAGTTCGACGCCGATGCGCTCGGGCCCGAGCAGTGCGGTGATCTTGGCCCGGTCCTCGAGGTCGGGGCAGGCGCCGTAGCCGAGCGAGAAGCGCGCGCCGCGGTAGTGCAGCTTGAGCATGCCGTCGAGGTCGGCGGGGTCCTCGCCGGCGAAGCCGAGTTCGGCGCGCACGCGCGCGTGCCAGTATTCGGCGAGGGCTTCGGCGAGTTGTACGGACAGTCCGTGCAGTTCGAGGTAGTCGCGGTAGGCGTTCTCCGCGAACAGCTCGGCGGTGGCGCCGGACAGGCGCGGGCCCATGGTGGCGATCTGGAAGCCGACGACGTCGATCTCGCCGGATTCCTCGGGGCGGAAGAAGTCGGCCAGGCACAGGTGCCGGTCGCGGCGTTGGCGCGGGAAGGTGAAGCGGGTGCGCTCGTTGCCGGAGTCGTCGAGCACGATCAGGTCGTCGCCCTTGGACACGCAGGGGAAGTAGCCGTAGACCACGCCCGCGTCGAGGAGGTTGTCGGTGACGATGCGGTCGAGCCAGTAGCGCAGGCGCGGGCGGCCCTCGGTTTCGACGAGTTCCTCGTAGGAGGGCCCGTCGCCGCCGCGGGTGGGCTTGAGGCCCCACTGGCCCATGAAGGTGGCGCGCTCGTCCAGCCAGGACGCGTAGTCGTTCAGCTGGATGCCCTTGACCACGCGGTCGCCCCAGAACGGCGGGGTGGGCACGGGGTTGTCGACGGCGACGTCGGAGCGGGCGGGCATCTCCTCGGGCTCGGTCTCGATCACCTTGGCGGCGGCCACCTTGCGCCGGCGCAGCGCGGGCAGTTCCACGCCGGGCACGCCGCGCTTGACGCCCATCAGGGCGTCCATCAGGCGCAGGCCCTCGAAGGCGTCGCGGGCGTAGCGGACCTCGCCGGCGTAGATGTCGTAGAGGTCCTCTTCGACGTAGGCGCGGGTGAGGGCGGCGCCGCCGAGGATGACGGGGTAGCCGGCGGCCAGGCCGCGGGTGTTCAGCTCCTGGAGGTTTTCCTTCATGATCACGGTGGACTTCACCAGCAGGCCGGACATCCCGATCACGTCGGCGCGGTGTTCCTCGGCGGCTTCGAGGATGGCGGACACCGGCTGCTTGATGCCGATGTTGACCACGTTGTAGCCGTTGTTGGACAGGATGATGTCGACGAGGTTCTTGCCGATGTCGTGTACGTCGCCCTTGACGGTGGCGAGCACGATGGTGCCCTTGCCGTCCTCGCCTTCGACCTTTTCGATGTGCGGTTCCAGGTGCGCGACGGCGGACTTCATCACCTCGGCGGACTGGAGCACGAACGGCAGCTGCATCTGGCCGGAGCCGAACAGCTCGCCGACGACCTTCATGCCGGCCAGGAGGGTGTCGTTGATGATGACCAGTGCGCTGCGTTCGCGCAGCGCCTCGTCGAGGTCTTCCTCCAGGCCGGCGCGTTCGCCGTCGATGATCCGCCGCTCCAGGCGTTCGTTCAGCGGGAGTGCGGCCAGTTCCTGGGCGCGGGTGGCGCGTACGGACTTGGCGTCGACGCCCTCGAACAGCTCCAGGAAGCGCTGGAGCGGGTCGTAGTCCTCGCGCCGGCGGTCGTAGACCATGTCGAGGGCGACCTCGCGCTGCTCCTCGGGGATGCGCGCCATCGGCAGAATCTTGCTGGCGTGCACGATCGCCGAGTCGAGGCCGGCTTCGATGCACTCGTTGAGGAAGACCGAGTTGAGCACGATGCGCGCGGCCGGGTTGAGGCCGAAGGAGACGTTGGACAGGCCGAGGGTGGTCTGCACCTCGGGGTGGCGGCGCTTGATCTCGCGAATCGCCTCGATGGTCTCGATGCCGTCGCGGCGGGTCTCCTCCTGGCCGGTGCCGATGGGGAAGGTGAGCGCGTCGATGATGATGTCGGAGACCTTGATCCCCCACTCCTGCGTGAGCGCGGTGATCAGCCGCTCGGCGACGCGGACCTTCCATTCGGCGGTACGGGCCTGGCCCTCCTCGTCGATGGTCAGCGCGACCACGGCCGCGCCGTGCTCCTTGACCAGCGGCATGATGCGCCGGAAGCGGGAGGTGGGGCCGTCGCCGTCCTCGTAGTTGACCGAGTTGACCACAGCGCGCCCGCCGAGCAGTTCCAGGCCCGCTTCGAGTACCTCGGGCTCGGTGGAGTCGAGCATGATCGGCAGGGTGGAGGCGGTGGCGAGGCGGCCGGCGAGTTCGCGCATGTCGGCGACGCCGTCGCGGCCGACGTAGTCGATGTTGAGGTCGAGCATGTGCGCGCCGTCGCGGGTCTGGTCGCGGGCGATGTCGAGGCAGTCGTCGTAGCGGCCTTCGAGCATGGCCTCGCGGAACGCCTTGGAGCCGTTGGCGTTGGTGCGCTCGCCGATGGACAGGTACGACAGGTCCTGGCGGAAGGGCACCGACTGGTAGAGCGAGGCGGCGGCGGGCTCGTGGCGGGGGTTGCGCGGGGTCAGCTCGCGTCCGTGCACGCGCTCGACGACGGCCTTCAGGTGCGCGGGGGTGGTGCCGCAGCAGCCGCCGACCAGGGCCAGGCCGTAGTCGCGGGTGAAGGTGTCGTGCGCGTCGGCCAGTTCGTCGGGGCTGAGCGGGTAGTGCGCGCCGTCCTTGGTCAGGATCGGCAGGCCGGCGTTGGGCATCGCGGTGACGCCGATGCCGGCGTGCTGGGAGAGGTGGCGCAGGTGCTCGCTCATCTCGACCGGGCCGGTGGCGCAGTTGAGGCCGATGAAGTCGATGCCCAGCGGCTCGAGCGCGGTGAGCGCGGCGCCGATCTCGGAGCCCATCAGCATGGCGCCGGTGGTCTCGACGGTGACCTGGGCGAAGACCGGCAGGTCGACGCCGGCCTTCTTCAGGGCGCGCTGGGCGCCGATGATGGACGCCTTGGTCTGCAGCAGGTCCTGGCTGGTCTCGATGAGCAGGGCGTGCGCGCCGCCGTCGATCAGGCCGGCGGCGTTGACCTCGAACGCGTCGCGCAGCGTGGCGAAGGGGACGTGGCCGAGGCTGGGCAGCTTGGTGCCGGGGCCGATCGAGCCGAGCACCCAGCGGGGGCGGTCGGGCGTGGTGTAGCCGTCGGCCACTTCACGGGCGATCCGGGCGCCGGCTTCGGCGAGTTCGTAGATCCGGTCCTGGATGTCGTACTCGCCCAGGTTGCCGAGGTTGGCGCCGAAGGTGTTGGTTTCGACGCAGTCCACGCCGACGTCGAAGTATTCCTTGTGCACGTTGCGCACGATGTCGGGTCGGGTGACGTTCAGGACCTCGTTGCAGCCTTCGTGGCCCTGGAAATCGTCCAGGCTGGGATCCTGGGCCTGGAGCATGGTTCCCATCGCTCCATCGGCGACGACGACGCGGGTGGCGAGTGCTTCGCGAAGCTGCTGCGGGGTGGCTGTCATGAGAATGCGTCTCCGATGGGTGCGACGGCTGTCGGCTTGCCCGGTGCCGTCGTGACGGCTCGGGCCAGAGCGCCAGCTTAATGCGATCCTCGTCGGGAGCTCGATGACTCGCGGGTGACGTGTCCCACTGGTCACCGTGTGGTCACACACGTTTACCGGGTCGTTCGTGGCGCGTTGGCCGCGCGGGTTGGTGGGCGGGGCGCGGATTTCACTGTGGGCGAAGTCGGCGCCGGCGGGTCTGGTCGGGGGTGCCGCAACCCGTAATGTGGGGACCGTACAGCTCTCGCGGTCCCCACGTACGGTCGGCCGCGGCGCACGGATCCCGGCCCCGGCCGGAAGGAGGCACTGGGTGATCGAGCTCGACGACCTGCCCGAGCTGATCGACCCCGTCATGGTGGCCGCGTTCGAGGGCTGGAACGACGCCGGCGACGCCGCTTCCGCCGCGATCGAGCACCTGGACCGGGTCTGGAAGGGCGAGGTGTTCGCGGCGCTCGACGCCGAGGACTATTACGACTTCCAGGTGAACCGGCCGACCATATGGCTGGACGGCGACACGCGGCGGATCACCTGGCCCACCACGCGGCTGTCGGTGGTCCGGCTGACCGAGCCGCGGCGTGACCTGGTGCTGGTGCACGGGATAGAGCCGAACCTGCGCTGGCGCTCGTTCTGCAACGAACTGCTGGGCTTCGCGCACGAGTTGGGTGTGGAGACGGTGGTGGTGCTGGGCGCGATGCTGGGCGACGCGCCGCACTCGCGGCCCGTCCCGGTCAACGGGACGACCTCCGACCCGGTGGTGGCGCGCAATGTGGGGCTGGAGCAGTCGCGGTACGAGGGGCCGACCGGGATCGTGGGCGTGTTCCAGGAGGCGTGCGCGCACGCGGGCATGCCGGCGCTGACGTTTTGGGCCTCGGTTCCGCACTACGTGGCGCAGCCGCCGTCGCCGAAGGCCACGCTGGCGCTGTTGCGGCGCCTGGAGGACTTCCTCGACGTGAACGTGCCGATGGGCGAGCTCGCGGAGGACGCGCGGGCGTGGCAGGTGGGCGTGGATCAGCTCGCGGCCGAGGACACCGAGGTGGCCGAGTATGTGCGGTCGCTGGAGGCGGCGCGGGACACGGAGGATCTGCCGGAGGCGTCGGGCGATGCGATCGCGGCGGAGTTCGAGCGGTATTTGAAGCGTAAGGGTGATCAGTCGGAGGGGTGAAAGGCTCGCGGCCACATGGCCCTGATGGGGCTGGGGCGGTGGGCGGGGTATGCGCGTCGCTGGTCGCGGCGGCGGTGTCGGCGGCGGCCGGCCTCCGGCCCGGGTGTCCTCAAACGCCGGACGGGCTGCATGAGGCCCGGGTCTCCTACTGGGCCGGCCTCCGGCCTGGTTGTCCTCAAACGCCGGACGGGCTGCGTGGGGGCCGGATCGCCTCCCGGGCCGGGCTCCGGCCCGGGTGCGCTCCAGCGCCGGACGGGCTGAGATCGCTTCGAGAGCCGGGCCGCGCCCCGCCTGTCCTCAAACGCCGGACAGGCTGCATGAGGCCCGGGTCTCCTACTGGGCCGGCCTCCGGCCTGGTTGTCCTCAAACGCCGGACGGGCTGCGTGGGGGCCGGATCGCCTCCCGG